>NZ_CP071849.1:0-1200000 GCF_023716565.1 Vibrio sp. SCSIO 43136
CTTTGCTGCCGTTTGAGCTTCAACAGGAGAACTCACTCGACGCTTATTGGTTTTACCAAACAGCTTTGCATTTAAGTCAGATGTTTTGATTGCCATTTAATTAGGACTCCTGATTCATTGATGCCCAGTGACTGTGAAGTACGCGTTCAAGCTCAAGTGCACTTTTCTGCACGGCATCTTGTGCTGTCAGTAGCGTCTTCTTACCACCTTCAAAATCCGCCACCGTCAAATCAAATACCGTGCTGTAGGTATCGGCGCAGGTTTCAAAAGCTCGGCTTCTTGGGATAGTGGCCATCATCACTTGGTCATTCAACAGGTAGTTCATCTCAGTCAATACCGCTACCTGCTTTTTGTTGTCATCTTCAAACATAGTAGGCATCAGACGGACAAACTCCAAGCCTTTCCAGTCATCCGGAAACATTTCATACACGGTAGGAAGGTGTTGGAAGAAGTTCACTGTTGATGCCCAATCAAGACGTTTCGCCGCACACGGGATCAGCAGCGCATTGGATGCATACATCGCATTCCATACTAGCGGATCGACGTGTGGACCGGTATCTATCATGATAATGTCGAAGTCATCAGCAATCTTGTCAATTAACTGCTCTTTAAGCAGACGCACGATATCTAACGACTGATTCTGTGACAGGTACTGCCACGCTTCAGCATTAAACATCGCATCTTCTGGGAATGCAGAAATCGTCTTTAGGTTTGGATACTGAGTTGGTAGCAGCACATTTTTGTGCAAAAACTCACGATCAATTTCCACCCCTTCCGGCACATTCTCTAACATGATGTCTACTGCTGAGTAGATATCATCACGGTCAGCGGTGCTGATTTGAGGGTTCAAAAACAGGCGCAATGAGCCTTGTGGGTCCAAATCGATAAGGCAAATACGGTAACGCTTATCTAAATTCAGAGCCAGGCTTGCGGCTAAGTGCACCGCACTCATGGATTTGCCCGTACCACCCTTTTGGTTCTGTACGTTAATGATCCATGGTTTGTTGTTCTCACTTTGCTTGCGTTGGTGAAACTTAGGTACACCCGCAGCATCCATCAGCATGTGCGCTTCAGAAAGTGAAATCGAATAATGATTCGCATTGTTCTTAGTGAACTGATGGCCCGCTTGTTCCATCTTATTGATTGCATCGTCCAATTTACGGCGAGTCAAACCACTGCGGGTTTCCATTAATGCTTTGGACATTGGAGGGAAGTGGTCGTCACTGCGTTCCTCCAATACAATCTCAATTCGGTCTGCTTGAACTTGTCGAGTCTGTTCAGCAAGGCGAACTAGATTATCTATCGTAATGTCTCTTTTCATCTTCTTATATCCAATAAGTGTTTGAATAGTTGCCTGATAACAATTGTACAGCACTATCCATCAATCACAACAAAAAGGTGAACAATCATTTTTGAATCCTATCACAGAAAAAGTTCTAACATTTCTCTAATCGCTGAAAAAACACTCAATGAATGTCATATTTCTAGCGCTCAACAGCTGTAAATCAACTTCAGATTTAAAGTGTGACAGCGTCACTCATTTACAGTGTAAAATGATCATTTTTTGATCCTGCAATTGCACCTAATTAATCAAAAGACGACATATTGAGTTTACAGGTAGAAACCGTTGGACAAATACTGAACAAAAAACCAATATCGATGGATTATGAAGCTAGAAAACAACTGATAGTGGTTAGAAGTTATTGTTTTATAACGGAACGATAGAAACCCTCAGATACTTTACGGCGTATGTAATTTTGATATTGATCACAGTCAGCAGCATTGAATAACGGTGTAAACAGAACGATGATCAAGGAGGTTACTCTTGATCATCGTTACGGTACGTTTTCATGGGTTAGGAACAATGATCAAGGTGAAAAATCACCTAAATCGAATAATATACTTGGACAGATAAGCGATCTTTCTTTGGATCAATGATCAAGATGATTGATTGTTTCGGAAGCATGTAAATTGTCGGCCAAATTACGGTGCATGTCAGATAGATTAAGGCTTTGACCGCAATTACTGATATAGGAAGCTAATATCCATCTGCAAAGGCACGACATTCTACCTAGCTTGATCATGCATCCGAGCAGTAGAAGCCAGTACAATGAACAACTAAAATCGCATTTCAACGCGTCGTTGGATACGCAATAGCATAGTTTACACAGGAAAATGGCGCATACTTGATCATGCTTTCGTAGAAAACATGCGGATTGAGCCCTGAAGCCACCAGGGTTTGTGGATAAGGTGTGTTTGCTATTTGATCATGCTTTTGGAGAGATGTTGATCATCGATTCGATCTGATGATGATCATCGTTTCTAGATTTTTTGATCATGCTTTCATGAATACAATGATCATGGTTTCGGAAACTGCATGATCATGCTTTCCAAACGTGTATTTTTTAGTTCTTCAAATACAATAAGTTACGAACTTATCCACGCCCAGATCATAAGATCACTTAATCAATATAGATCAATTTAATCAAAAAGATCAGGTTTAAAAAAACCAATACTTTTTCTTTATTTATTGATCTTTTTTCTTTAATCTTCGGGAACCATAACGAAATTACGGCTAGCGTACTACGGACCAGTCCTGACAGAGCATGATCATGAGCAGTGAAGAAAAGATCTTAATAAAATCCCCAAGAAGTCAAAAAGATGGACATTTGTTCTTGGTTAACGAACAAATCGTGGATTGGATCGAACAGTATCAACACTTCAAAGGGGTAACCCGAAGTATCCTAGAGCTGCTCAACTTAATTTCTCTTCGTGGCTTAACCAGTAAAGACGGATACGTATCAACCACAGAGATCGTCGAAGCGACAGATCGTCAACTGACTCGAGCAGCAATACAGCAACGGCTGCGAGCGGCGGTAAGTATCGGCTTATTCAAACAACATCGCGTGAAGTTTGAAGAGGGTCTTGCGGGTAAAACCATGCTTCACGAGTTTATCAATCCAAGTTTGTTGATCACGGCATTGGGCGCAACCAGTTTAAAAACGGACTCGAGCCGTCAAAATGAAAAACAGAAGCGTTCCAAAGCCTTAGCACAAACCCAAGTCAACCGTCGACTGCTAAACGAACATGGTCTTAATACGCCACCGACCATGCGAGATGAGTCAGAGCAGTTTGTGGTGTCACCGACTAACTGGGCAGGCATTATCGATCAGGCACTTGCGCCACCGAGAACTCGAAAAAGTTATCAAAAATCTATGGTGTCGATCTCTGGCAGCCGAGCAGTGATCGAGACAAGATCGTCTAAAAACATTATGACGGTTGATGATCTGATGACCCTGTTTGCACTCTTCACTTTGACGGTTCAATACCATGAACATCACCAAGAAGAGTATCAACTTAACGGCAAACAGATCCCTAACAAGACTCCGCTCTACATCACCGATATTTTGGCGCTGCGTGGCAAGAAGGACAGTGGTCCAGCGCGAGATTCGATCCGCGAAAGTATCGATAGGATCGAGTTTACCGATTTTCAGCTTCACGAACTGACTGGCCGTTGGATGAGCGAAAACATGCCAGAAGGCTTTAAGAGCGATCGTTTTCGTTTCCTAGCCCGAACCATTACTGCATCCGAAGAAGCGCCTACAGAGACCGCAGGGGGCGAAATACGCATAAAACCGAACCTATACATCCTAGTTTGGGAACCTTCGTTTTATGATGAGCTGTTAACCCGCGATTATTTCTTCCTGTTCCCACCAGAGATCTTGCGCCAGCACACTCTGGTGTTCCAGCTCTATTCTTTCTTCAGAAGCCGCATGTCTCGTCGCTTTACCGACAGTATGTTGCTTAGCGAACTCAACCAGAAACTGGCGCGAAATATCGAATGGCGTCGTTTTTCGATGGATCTTGTGCGAGAGCTGCGTCGCTTGTCTGAAGGGCAGGGGGATGAAAGCTGTTTCTTGGTCAACCTTTGGGGCTACCATTTAACGTTGACCGCCATTATCGACAAAGGCAAAGTCAGCGATTATCAAGTTGATATCAAGTGTGATGTTGAAGAAGTACTGCGCTATTCTCGCGCTCGTACAACCAATGCGGGCAAGCGCAACATGGCACCAACCCTGCCTAACCCGTTGCGTAACGAAATGGTCTCGACGCAGAAGCTAGAAGAGCTAGCCGAGATCATCGACGGAGAGTTTGAGCCAATCCAACGCCGACCTAGTCAGGGCAAAGGTAGACTTGGACGACGAGTCAAGCAGCGTAAACACTTGGTTGAGATCAACGCCGATGAGCTAACGATCATCTTGTCGAAATACACCTCTGAGCAGGCGCTAGAGCGCAGCGTAACGGCGTTGTCGGCAATGACAGGCCATGCCCACAACGTAATCATGGAAGAGTGTCAGGAGCTCATAGAGAAGCTAGACTGGCTTCGTGTGGGGGAATCTGTAATGAGCTACGATACCTTGAGCAAAACTATCGAACTCTATAATGCTCGCAGCGAGTCTAAACACCTCTCTATCGAGCGCCTGATTGGCGGATTAGCGGTGCGTCGCAAGGTATGTAAGCAAGTATTTGAAGGTCACTTGGATGAAAGTGTCATGAGAGTGCTTGATGAAGTGGCCACCGGCGCTTGACGTGAACTTGTCACGAGTTGACCTTGGCATGACAAAAGCGAATATTGGCCTTGCTAAAGTGGTGACTGAAGTACGAGGTTTCCTAAGTATTTCAATCAATTAATAGATGGCTCATATTGTTTATGTTTGAACAATAATTGTTTTAGGCGGGTTTATGACTCGCCTATTTTTTTGTCTATGATTTTGATTTACACATCTTAGAAGTTCTACGATCACCTCTTGATCATGTTTCCGAACTATTGATTAAAAATCACTGATGCCTTGATCATCGTTTCGAAACTCTTCCAACTCAACACTATGTAGCGCTGCCATAAAATGGATATGCCCCTCCACTTGAGTCTCACATTCACTTAGCCAGTGGCAGCGACTGCAAAGCTCTAACACGAGAACAATCAAATGATCGAGGCGTTCTATCGCCCATAGTTTGATCACTCGGTCTGTCATCGCATCACTGGCGATTGCTTGCATCTTGGCATAACCGAAGTTGAGATACTGATAGGCGGACATGTCACGGCCTTCATCGAGATAAGATTGGTAGATCCTCAAGCAGCCGTCTAACCAGCAGGCGAGGGCACGGCCTTGTTCTGGGGTGGCATCTGGCCCCCACAAACTTTCGGGCGGATGCATGATCAAGGGGATCAATGCTTCTACTTGATCATGCATACGGGAATCTGGGTGATCAGCGCTTTGCGACTGAGTGTCATACCATTGGGAGATCTGTTGTTGCCAACGGGCGAGGGCATCCATATCGCAGGCCTGAGTGATGAAAGATGGCTTAAGTTTGGTCGATAAAGCCACTTCTCTCAAACGCTGAAATCAGAACTTGGCAAGTTTTCAATCTGACGATCTATACTTGAAACAAGGATACAAATAACGTTTTTGTCAATGAGAGCTTTGTCACACCCAATTGATGGAGGTTATTCGGCTAAATTTAAACGCTTCATAAGTCTGATGCTAGTACTATCGCAGGCTTATTTAGACTCATTAATGGAACTATTAATTAGCTCACATTCCCGTACTGTTTTGCTTAACAAGCCAGTGCTTGCTTTGCTACAGATTAGGCGTCCAAACCACATGGTTGAAGCGGAGGTAAGTATGTCCATAAATTCAATTGACCATGATGAAATGACTCGAATCACTGACAAGTGGGATCCAAAGGATGAAACCAAGTCTTCGAGTACTCAAGTAAAATCAGCAGCCGCTCGTCGTCGTATTGAGGCGCTTAGAGAAATCCGAGAAAGCGGTCTATCCCTTGAGGAGGCCCAAGAGCTCGGTTTGCTCGACTAGACGTTGCGGACAGCAGCCCATGGGTGAATCAGATTGGCTGACTTCACCCGTTATTTTTTTGCGTTCTCGCAAATATGTGTCAGTTCCCTTATCTCTCTTTCTCGTACGCACTCCCCTTATGGTCGCGGCTATGATATATTCTTTCGCCAGATTTTAATCGATTGAGATTCTAACCATGTCATTTAACTTGTCGCTTCTTCCAGCAGAAGACAAACTGCGTATTGAGATCGATAAGCAAGCGTCGTTTCTTGTATGGAAAATCAAACAAGCACAAGCGGGCCCAGAGGCACTTACTGAGCATCTGGCGGGCTTAAGAGACGAAACGCACCAGACTTGGTTTGAGCAATCGGTGCAAAAATATAAACAGGTGATGGGCGTAGCCTGATCGCCTCGTGGGTAAGCCAACTAGGCATTCATCCACATTGTGATTCGCATAAATTAAGCAGAGAGAACATCCCGATGGGAAGAAGTTTTGAAGTGCGCAAGGCCTCAATGGCAAAAACTGCAGGCGCAAAAATTAAAGTTTATTCCAAGTACGGTAAAGAAATTTACGTGTGTGCTAAGAACGGTGGTGCAGACCCAGATATGAACCTTTCGCTTAAGCACCTTATCGCTAAAGCTAAGAAAGATCAGGTTCCTGCTCACGTTATCGACAAAGCGCTGGATAAAGCGAATGGCGGCGGCGGTGAAGACTACGTACCAGCGCGTTACGAAGGTTTTGGCCCAGGCGGCACCAGCGTAATCGTTGACTGTCTAACTGATAACGGCAACCGTACTTTCCAAGATGTTCGTCAGTGTTTCGTGAAAACTGGTGCGAAAATTGGTGTTGAGGGTTCTGTATCTCACATGTTCGCTCACCAAGCAGTATTCCAGTTCAAAGGCGACGATGACGAAGCCATTCTTGAAGCACTAATGATGGAAGACGTAGACGTGACTGACGTTGAGCTAGAAGATGGTGTGATCACTGTTTTTGCTCCAACGACAGAGTTCTTCAAAACGAAGACGGCACTGAACGAAACTTTCCCAGACCTGACGTTAGATGTGGAAGAAATCACTTTCGTACCGTCAATGCACACTGCAGTGACTGGCGAAGATGCTGAGAAATTCCAGAAGTTCCTAGACCTTCTAGATGACTGTGATGATGTTCAGCAGGTTTACCACAACGCTGAGCTGTAATTGCTAGTTTCAAAAAAAACCGAGCGACTTAGCTCGGTTTTTTTACGTCTGCATCGGCTAAATGACTAAGTTTTACACTGTAAATCCTTGATCTACACCTGTGCATATTTGCTCCAATTTGGCGCAATCTTTTCTTTGAACGCTCTGACTTATTGCTTAAGTCCATGAATTTTCAACTAATGGCTTATTGGCTCAGCTTTTGCTGTATTAAGAGTGGTCGTAAAAACCCCAAATCATTGTCGACCGTTAGCTCAGACACAAATACCTACAACGTCATTTGGCTATAGCGCCTTCTTCCCCAGGTTAAGAAGGCGCTTTTTTCTTTGGCGACAGAATCCCTCATAAGCTACTGGCACGAAACTTCAAACGCGAGTAATCTCAATCTATTACAATTTGTAGCCGCCGAATTACCGTGGCTCAAAAAAGAAAGGAAGCAGTATGATAGTCGAATGTATTCGAACCGTTGGGCGAGGGGAGCGCAGCCGTAAGCCGCTAAGTTACGATCAAGCATATCGAGTGATGAGTGATTATCTGGATGGTCAAGTGGATGACGACCAGATGGCCATGTTGATGATGCTGATCCGAGTTAACAATGAAACCCCGGCAGAAATCGCCGGTTTTAGCCAAGCCTTTAAACGAGCTTACCAGCCATTAGGCGCTGATATCGATTGGCCTTGCTACGCAGGAAAACGAGGCGATAAAGGCCCACTGTGGCAATTGGTGGCAGCTAAGATCCTCGCTGCGAACGGATACAAAATTTTGTTGCATGGCGACAGTGAAACCAGCTCAAAGCGTATTTACGTGGCTGATCATGTGCAGACTCTCGGCATTCCAACCGCCACCAGCCTAGACAACGCCAAGCAATTACTAGAAGAGCAGGGCATTGCTTACTTACCACTGGATGTATTTGCGCCGCAAGCCAAGCACATGATGGCTTGGCGTGAGCGCTATGGTCTACGCACACCAATTAACACCGTTGTGCGTGGCCTCAACCCATCACAAGCTCCTTACGGTATTCGTGGCAGCTTCCACCCAGGTTTCCCACAGTTACACGCTGAGGTAGAGCATTACTTCAAACACCAAAAAGTAGTCTCAATCAAAGGCCAAAACGGTGAGAGTGAGTACATTCCCAAAGTGAGCCAATCCGTATGGCGCTGCGCCGACGGAGAAGTCACAGAGCACTATTGGCAGCAAGAGCCACTATCTGGGTTGCCTCAACCCCAATCATGCCCTCTAGGCACGCCTACAGAGCATTTTGAGACCATGGCACAAACGATCGTGATGACCATGACGGCGGTGTTGTTTGCTAAGTATGATGTCAAGCAAGACGCTTATGATCAAGCATTAAACCTGTGGGAGAAGTATTGCGCTTAGGGGGAAGGGCTGTTGTGCTTTTGAGTATCGGCACAGGTTCATTTTGTACTGATTTTATGTCCCAATTTATCCAGCGTCGCATTTTTCGAGAATGTTTATAAAAATGTGGCAAGAGCGGTTGCGCTCTTGCTTCACACCTCAGTAATCTATACTCAATATCGTTAGTAGAAAGTCGCTTACTTGATAAGGTATTACATGAAACCACTTAAGTATAAGTAGGTTTTTCCAGCGAAAAAGGAAAGAAATTTAGTGTATTAAACACTTTTTGACCGTGATGTAAGTTTTTCTCTTAATTAAACGGTTTTGAAAAGTTAATTGTTTGACGTTAAACTTAGTGGGTTTTATGTCTGCGTTTTAATGCATCAGTCATTGGCAGCTATGAAACGACGGGCCAAATCCTTCAGCTAAAAGCTACAGGTAGTTGAAAGAGGTTTGGTGTGTTACATACAAGGAAAATAATGATGAACGAAAAAAAAACGGGTAAAGCCAGCCAGATTAAGGCTGATGATCAACCTCAAGATCTAAGTCGCCGTAAGATCATGAAAGGTGCAGCAGCCACTGCAGCCACGTTAGGTGCGATGAAAATCTCACCAGCATCTGCAGGTAGCGATTTTGACGCAGTATTGAAAGAGAAAGTAAGCCCACCACGTAGCGAAAGCTTCCCCTATTCACAAACCAAGCGTACCGTGGCAACCAATATCATCAATTGGTACGAGTTTCCTTGTGAAGACAAAAATGAGCTTGAAGTGTGGTCATACACCGACAAGCTGGCCTACGGTCCGGGTGATACCGTTAATTTGCACATAAACACGACGGCAACAACGTTTGATCTAGAGATCTTCCGTGATGGCGGTAAGTGGGAATCTGTGCTAGAGCAGAAAGGCCTGCCGGGTAGCTACCATGAAACCCCGACCGACGCTTATCTGCGCGGATGTAACTGGCCTGTTGGCCACCAAATCCAGATCCCGAAAGATTGGAAATCTGGTGCCTACGTCGTGGTGCTGAAGGTTGAGCGTGACGGTGTGGAAGTTGAGCATGAAGCTTTCTTCACATTGCGTGCGGCGAACCCTGGCAAAAACTCCGATATTCTGTACCTGCTAGCAACACCAACATGGATTGCTTACAACGACTTCTCTGGTGGTAGTTCTTACCGCTTGCCACCTGCGGCCGGTGGTGGTGGTCGTGAATCTCGTGATGAAAGCTATACTCCTTACTGTCACGCACACCGCCCTTGGCCGCGTGGCTTTATTCGTCAAGCGGTGGGTACACCAAAGTGGGCATACAAGCCACGTGATTACCATGATGCACCCATTGGCATGCAGCCACGTAACCGTGCGATAGATTTCTACATGGCAAACGGCTACTCATTCTTCAACTGTTTGTCTGGTTGGGCGAGCTACGATAGCCACTTTGCACGCTGGGCAGAACAAGCGGGTTATAACATCGAATACTCTGAGCAGCATGACATCTTAGAGAACCCAGACCTGCTTAAAAACTACAAACTGGTTGTGATCACTGGACATGATGAGTACGTAACGCCAGAGTTCAGAAACGCACTCGACAGCTTCCTTGAAAACGGCGGTCGCATGGCGCGCTTCGCTGGTAACATGAACTGGCAGGTTCGCTACGAAGATGACGTACAGGTATGTTTCAAGCATAAGTACGTGGAAGACCCGGTATGGAAAGACCTAAGTAAACGTCACCTAGTGTCTACATGGTGGCACCAGTACAACGGTGCAAACAACCCACCAGTGACGACTTGGGGTGTTAACGGACACAAAGGGGTTTATGCAGGCTTTGGTGGTGCAGCGCCTCGTGGTGCAGGCGGCTTTACGGTTTACCGCAATAAACACTGGGTTTTCGAAGGTGCTGACCTTTATTATGGCGATATTCTTGGCGGTAACGTGCCTGTTGTTGGCCCAGAGGTTGATGGCGTAGAGTATACCTTCCGCTATGGTCTACCTTACCCAACTGGTGAAGACGGCGCTCCAATGGATCTTGAGATCTTGGCGCTGGCTCCTGCCGTTGCTGGTGAAGAGATCGATCATGGTCACTCACTTGAGTTTAACCTAATGGGTGGTCCACGCGGTGATGCAATTCAGTACGTAGAAACGCTAGGCCTTGAAGTGAACGAAGAGAACATCGATAAGTTCTTGCGTGGTAGTGCTGCGATCACTTACATGAAGAAAGGCAAAGGTGAAGTCTTTGCCGCTGGTACGCTGGACTGGGTACGCGGCCTAGAACAACGTGAACCATTCATCGAGAAAGTGACTCGTAACGTACTTGATCGCTTCACCTCTTAAGGATACTGATTGTTAAGAGTTAAACTGAGATAGTCACTAAAAAGCCCACTTCGGTGGGCTTTCTCGTATTAGAACGTTGGTGCGGGCTGTTTGGCGTGACACCCAATGCAAGGGGGAACCCAATCGGCATGACAATCAATGCACTGCATTTTGTCAAAGTGGTGCGATTCATTTTTGGTCTGACGAGCCATGTCAGTTGACCAATCTTGATTGGCAAGGCGGCTCTTAAGCTGCACCACTTCAAGTACATCGCCATTAAATGAATGCATGTACAGTTTGCCGTTACGTTTAGTCAACTGAATATGCTCGCGAGAGGTATGCTCACTGACTCGCTCCGAAGGGTACTGGGTTAAGCTGCCGTGACAATCTTGGCACTCGATAGCCGGTAGTGGCGTTTTAGGGCTATCGACATGTGATTGATAATGCTTGATGTCTGCCAGTGAGGTATGGCAGTCAACACACAGCATTTGCTCGTTGTATGCATCGGGCATATCCACTTGTGCGTAATGGCTAGCGATATGACCGATCGGGTTTCGAGCAACGTCACGGGCGTCAAAATGGCAGCTAAAGCACGCATCGACTTTCATGTGCTCAGCCAGCTTCGGTTGGTATCTCTCTCCTAAATGTGGAAACAGTTGCCACAATAGTACGAGTATTGTGGCGATAATCGCTATCAACAGCAGTGGTGCGTGTTTCATGGTTAGCGTTGACCTTTTCGGCGGCGATTCGACTTATAACTGTTGACCACCTCTTTCTTCCAACATGGACGCTTACACACGACAGGATTTAATGCCATATCCGCTTGATAGTGGGTACAGTGCTGACATGGATTAGCAGTAAAGGCTTTGATGGTTTGCCAAGCGCCGTTAATCACCAATAAGATCACCGCAATGGTTGAACTCCAGTAGAGAGGCGGCCAATGGGGCAGTACCGAGTTCGCTTGCCACAAAGAGTCAGACCCCGGCCCAACCATAGCTTCTGGCTGAGATGCGAACGCTTGGCGCACATAACCCCAAACATCGACCCAATCGACCTGCGTATGGATAAGATATGCCCAGCCAATGGTCAAGGTGATCACCATAGCAATGTAAGACAGCATAATGCGGCTTCCCATGGTCTTGCGAAGCACATTGAGATCGCCAAGGTTGGTCACAGGTCCGGCCATCAAGAAGATCCAGACAAACTCAGGCTTAATCCCCCCAAGAATCATGGTCGCACCAAGCATGATCCCCGGCAGAGAACAAACATACATAGGGATGGCAAGCACGATCATCAGTAAGCACCCCCAAAAGAATGGCATATCTTCCATCCACGCAGAGAGCGTTGTCAGAGAGAAAGAACTGACCACAACCGCCACCAGGCAGAGACCAACAATCAGGTCGAATGCGATTCTGCTGCCATATACCGTCGTGGCCCAACGAAAGGAACGCACAAAGAAATTGCCTTGCCCTACCTCGACTTCGAGCTCATCACCGACATTCTTATAGTGGATGTGCTGCCTAAAAATCTCGCTGTTTTTGGGTTCAATTAAGTAAAACAGTATGCCGATCAAGTAAGCACACACTACAGCTCCACCGAGATACCACAGGGTAAATTCACTGCCCATTAACGCAAAGGCTAAAATGATGGCGGTGATTGAGGTTGCAGGCGCTGAAAATATAAAGGTAAAGACATTGCCATAAGGCACACCTTTTTGTCGCATACCAACCGCCATAGGCACCATGCCACAAGAGCAGATAGGTAATACCAAGCCAAGAAAGTTGAAAAAGCTCAAGCTCAGCACACTGCGCTTTTGGGCAAAGTAGAGCAGGCGTTGGAAACGGCCTAAACCTTCATGCACCATACCGGCTGCGATGACACCAATGACGAGAAATGGGGCCATTTCCCATAACATTCCCCAGAATGTTTCAGCAAAACGGGTTAAAAAATCTAACATAACGTACCTCTGCTCAGTTACAACGCAGCCCAACTTGGACGTTTTTCGGTGTGGATGTTGATGTCTATAAGTTTAGCATTACGCAATACTTTGATTTTTAGCGACTTATCAACGCCTGCATCAAACAGGTATTTATCGAGTTGGTATTGGTTGTTGATCGATTCACCATCTACGCGCACGATAATGTCGCCAACTTGAAAGCCTGACTGTGATCCCAGTCCGTCTTTCCAGACGAAATCCACCATGAGCCCTTTGGTCGAAGAGTGGCGCTGGTTCATCTCTTGTCGCTCTTTGATGCGTAGGTTGCGGTAGGCGACACCAATCCAAGGCATATCAAATGTTGGGTAACGCACCAGCGCTTTGTAGTAACTCATGATGACACTCATCGGCAACGCATGTTCTTCATCATGAGTAACGACTTCAGCCAGTGCCGCAGGGATTGCCGCCGTATTGATACCAATAAGCTCACCTCTTTCAGTAAAGAGCGGACCACCTAAACCGATAGCGGGCATCTCTATCTCAATATTGATGAACAGATCGCCCATCCCCTTATCGTATAAGGTGGCGCGATTTTTCTTTTTAACACTGCCCCATACTGCTTCCCCTTGCGGTGCCACCATTGCATAAACAGGATCGCCAGGAGAGACACTCACCCCACGAGCAGGCTTGAGCGGTTTCGGCTGGGCAAGAGAGGTGTCAGACGGTTTTAAAATTAGCACCCCTAGATTGAGCAGAGGATCCACCACTAGCATACGGGCTTGCCTTTCTTCACCCGATACAAAGCGCACTTTAAAGCTGTCCGTTAGCCTGCGGTCTTGCTCAGAAACAAAGCGTTCATAGGTGGTAAAGACAATGTTAGGTTGCGAGACGATAAATCCGGTGGATTGATGGCAAACCTGCTTTTCATTGTCACACCCAGTAACATGTACAACGCTTTGACTCAAATGAGCCGCCCATGAGGGCTGTGCGAGCGCATGCGTTGAAATCCCAAAGCAGCACAGGCCAAGAGACAATGTAGATAAGATGGAGCGCAGCACTATTTTCACGATGGATACTCCTAATTCAATTAGTCGATAACAGTGGCAATTGGTTTGACATAATACCATTTTGGAGCGGGATTTATATAAGTATCCGCCATTGATTAACTGGATACTATAGCTCAATAGATTATTTCTTTTTATAGCTTTACCACGACGAATGGTATTTGCGAGCCGCCTCTAATGTGAATATGAGGAAGGAGTTAGTGGAGGGAGCTGCCCAACCTAATACATTCGTTGGTCGGCTCCCGTTTATAGGGGGGGGGTTATTGAGTACTAGTATTGCCAGAAGACATAAATTTTTGCGCTTTCTTCATGACAGCTTGTGCACGTTTTGTACGTTTACGTTTAAGTAAATAATCTGAAAACTTCAAATACTTATCAGCAATCAAGTGGCGCGTATCAGATACGTAACTAAACTCTGCGGGGAAATCTTGGCGAATCGCATCGAAGTCCAGAGTGAGCGCATCGAGTTTTTTTACCGTGGTCGATCGTTTGATCTCTTGCTGAAGTTCAGAGAACTGACTTTGATAAAGCTGTAATGCCGCTTGAGTCGGGAAGGGAGCATCAATCCCATCTTCTATAGCCTGTCGATAACTAGCCATCTGTTCAATCGAATGTTTCAAGCTTCTCCCTTGAGTCACAAGAGCATTTAACTCTTGGTCATCGACGAAGAAGGTATCCGCCGTCTTGAGCAATTGGGTGAGCGTTATGACATCCAGCTGTTCATAGGCTTGAGTAAAATGTTTGTGATAGGCTTTTTTGGCTGTATCAGAGATTTTTAGCGGATACTCTTTTTTGACGGTTTTTAACTCAAGGTAAAGCTCAAAGATGCTTTTATCTTGGCCGTCTTCACCATATTTGCCCTGTTCAAGACGGGTGTTTATCTGGTGAGCGAGAGACTCGGTCGTCCTATGCCATGCTTGATTGATATTATTAGTGGTTAATGCCAATGAATAGGAATCAGGATATAGATTTGTGGCCTCTTCCAATAGTGTTTGCGCCGAGTAGTAATCGGGATGTGCTCTATTTTTCTCATTCAGTAGCTCAGAGATCTTGAACTGATAGTTTGTAATGATTTCTGTCTGGTGCTTACGCAGTAAGGCGAGTGTTTGAACGTGATAGGCACTTGATAGGGTGTCTAGGTTTTCTACTAGGTAGCTAGGATCACTGTCCATAACCTGAAGGTTGTCCGAGATTTCTTGTTCCAGCGTAGTGAATTTCTGCTTAGCTTGCTCTAGCTTGATATGTTGTTGGTAGTACCCATACCCCGAACCAATGACTAGGCTAAAGAGCGCCAGAGTTAGCCCTAATGCCTTCCAGTTTTTACCGTCGAGGGACTGAGCCAAAAGTTCGATACTCCCTATTCGCTCATCCGCATGAAAAGATAGTCCTTTTCGCAGTGCTTTCCAGCACGCATTAGAGGCGTTTCTAGGTTTGGTGGGAAGAAGGTTTAAGTCCCATGCTTCTTGTGCTGTTTTTCGGCCAAAGGCGTGCTTACTAGAAAGTAGTTCGTAGACAATGCAACTGAAAGCAAAAACATCATCAGAGATAGTCGGCGAAACGTTTTTCATTCTTTCGGGAGAGGCATAAATTGGGGTGTAGCCGGTTAAAGCGACGGGTGCCGGCGTTGGCTCTATTGAGTACTGGTCGGCTCTGAGACTGCTTAGTGCTTGAGCTACGCCAAAGTCGAATATCTTGATTTGTCCATTACGCATCAACATGATGTTGCTTGGCTTGAGATCTGCGTGCACAACATGATTTTCGTGTGCATATTTGAGTGCAGAGATAAGCTGTTTAATCAGGGTCGAACTTCGCGCCAAACTCAAGCCGTGTGGTCGATGCCCTTTGAGTACCTCATCTAACGTTTGCCCATCTAACCACTCCATCACTAAGTAGTAGTCACTGCCATCTACTCCAAAGTCGTGAACCCGAATGATATTGGGGTGACTGAGGTTTTGGGTTTTTTTGGCTTCTTTAATTAGCAGCTTTGCAGCATCTGGTTGATTTTTAAGACTATCTTGCAAAATTTTTATGGCGACGAAAGGTTGATCTTCCTCAGCGGACTCAAGTAGTAAATCTTTTGCTCTGTAGACGTCACACATTCCCCCATTACCAACCAAGCTTTCTAACTGGTACCGCCCTGCGATCACCCGGCCAATCATAAGTGGGGATGGTTGATCCCGTAGATTTGCCTCGCACTTATCCCTGTTATCGTTAAGGTTATCGACAATTGAATCTGCTCCAGTCTCGTTTTCACTTCTTGTCTTATCGTCTTTGTCCATTGATTTACCTGTCTTTGTCTAGTTAGCGCATCGAGACGTGGTAATCATTGATATTTGCTACCTGATTACTTGGACTTGATGGACTATTTTGGTTGATTTTATATATAGAGTTGTAATTAGGGACTATAAAAGTGCCAAATTAAACTAATCTGGTCGTATAAATTAGCAGCATGGTAAACGGAAAATGTTTTTTTGTAATATAACTTTGCCTGAGAAATGAGACGAGCTAGATAAAAACTCAATGTTGCAATAAAAGTAGATAGGAACATTCTGACTGTATTGTCAGTAGTTTAATACTAATTTAGCTATAAAGTACTAGTCGTCTAGTAATTGTAATTAGGTATCTAGTTGCTGTTAAATTATCTCATAACTTGTATGAGTTTACTGGTTGGTAATAAGTGTTCTATCTTAGGGTTTATAAATTTATATGCAATTGAAAATATCTATATCTAATCATCATAGACTAACATCCCATGTGGAAGCGTCTAAAAGGATAGATGTTGAAGGTGTGCACGAATTAAGTGGCTATGATACGAAGTTATTACTCACCATTGGTCGGGATAAACAATGTGATTGGTATTTTCCAGACCCTGATAGAGTGATATCTGGAACTCATGCAAGAGTGCTTATTAGCCAAGGTTCTTTCTTTATCGAGGATATATCAACCAATGGTACCTTCCTAAATGGATCATTTAAACCAATAGGACAAGGTATTAGGAGTAAGATAGTTGATGGTGATGTCATTAATATTGGAGACTATGAACTTAATGTTGAAATATTAGCAAGTATAAGACCAAGTCTAGACCATAGCTCATTAACCAAGTCAAACCTTGCTCTCCACGAAAAGGGGACGGAAGAGCAATTTGGCGTTCCAGTTGATGCTTTGCTAAGCGATGCATTTTCTCCTCCTCAGCAAGTGAAGGGGTTGATACCAGAAGATTGGTTGGGGGAAGGTGAGGAAAAATCATCGATACCTAATGGACCTTTGCCCATCCATGCATCTGAAGAGATTCGTTATAACACCTTTGCGCAGCAACCAGAAAATAATGAAGCGATGACATTAGAGATGATGGCTTTTCTTAATGGGCTAGGTCTGGAACGTAAGGTGGTGCCAAATGAGTATTCCGAACAGTGGTGGCAGCAGTTGGGTGTAGTAACAAAAGACTTACTCGAAGGGGTGATGGCATCACTTCATCATCGCAATGTATTTAAAGAAAGTAGCCGCATCAACTTAACTACGTTTCAGCGAGCGGAGAATAATCCGTTGAAGTTTTCCGCCAATGTAGAAGATGCCATTTACAATTTGCTAGAAAGGAAAACCGCTGGTTTTTTGCCTCCAGAGAAGGCGGTAAAACAGGCTTTCTCTGACTTAGAACAGCATGACAAAGCCATGTTATTTGGTGTGAAAGGTGCTTTGTCAGGCGTTTTGGCAACATTAAGTCCAGAGAATATTTCGCACAAAAGCAAAGCTGAAAATGGCCTCTCAAGAAGTTTTGAATTTTTGATGTGGAAGAATCAATGGAAAACATATTGTTCCACTCATGATCAGTTAGAGAAAGAAATGAAAGTCGACAGTAATTTCTATATGGATGACTTTTCCAAAGCGTATCAAGAGAAAATAAATGGACGTAACACTTAAAGGGAGGAGATATGAGGCTTATAACTAAACTGATAGTGGTTTTAATCGTCGGAACATTGTTTTGGGGGTGTTCAGTAGCAAACTACGTAGTAGAGCCCTATGCAAAGTTAAGGTTTGAAACTGCAGATAATATTAATCCAGACATGAATGGCCGCGCTTCTCCCGTCGTGGTTAGAATTTACGAATTATCATCGAGAACGTTATTTGATAGCCATGATTTCTTTACTCTTTTTGAGGGTGAGGAACAGGTGCTAGGTGCAAACTTAATTAATAGCACTGAGTTAGAGTTCGAGCCAGGAAAAAATTATGACTTTGATCTAACACTAAAACCAGGTGTTCGTTATGCGGGTATTTTGGTGGCTTTTAGAGATATTGATGCCGCCAGTTGGCGAGAAGTCGTAGAAATAGAACCTACTGAATACAAGACTTTTGATGTTCACGTAGGAGAATTATCGGTGTTTGTTAATAACCCTTGATGTCAGTAAGAAGTTAATCGAAATGAGTGATTACAGTCGCGTGGTATGGAGCGAAGGAATGTTCTTGCGCCCTCAGCATTTTCAGCAGCAAGAGCGGAGCTTTAATTTTCAAATTAAACAATCTGTTCAGATGTACTCTAAGTATTATTGGGGTATCGACGACCTAGAATTGGATCTTAGTTTGCTAGGTAATGGCAAAGTTGGGGTCTTGAACGTTTCTGCCTGTTTTGAGGATGGCACTTCCATTCATAGTCCGGTTAGGGATGGCCTACCAGCCCCATTGACACTACCTGCGAACACTCAAGATCAAATAGTGTACCTTGCGCTGCCAATGGATAAGGCTCGCAATATTAATATCTCTCATGCAGAAGATGATATAACCCGCTACCACTTTCAAGATCATGACGTCATTGATACCACCATGGGTGCTGGTGCAATGGAAATGTTACAGCTTGCAGGAGTCCGATTGGAGCTCAAGTTGGGTAGTGAGAGTCTGACGGGGTATTACTCAATTCCACTGGTGAAAGTCACTCAAATCAACGATCAAGGCCAAGTTTTATTGGATGAAAGCTTTATCCCACCATGGTTGAACGTAAAAACGAATGCCTCCTTACAAAGTGCTCTGACGCAGATTTTAGGTGCAATCCGACACAGGGCAGATGCTTTGGCGGCTCGTATAGGTGCGGGCCAAGGTAGTGCCAGTTCTATTGCCGATTTCTTAATGCTCCAGTTACTTAATCGATATGATGCATTGCTCGTACATCTTATCGAAGTAGACGGGGTTCACCCACAAGCTTTGTTTAAGGAGCTGTTGAGCCTTGCGGGCGAAATGGCTACGTTTGCCGACAAGAGCAAACGCGTTTCCACATTACCAGTATACAAACACGAATCTTTAACGAGAGCCTTCACCGAGGTCATGTCTCTGCTCAATCAATACGTGGGGACCGTGCTTGAGCAGACTGCGGTCTTACTCCCTATCGAAAAGACCAATTTTGGGATTTTTGTGGTTCAAATCATAGATAAACAGATGCTCGATCAAGGTGAATTTGTCCTTGCGGTAAACGCGAGTATTCCAGCTGAAGAGCTACGTTCTCGCTTCCCCGCCCAAATCAAAATTGGTCCTGTTGAGCATATTCGTGAGCTAGTAAACAACCAACTCTCGGGTATTTCTCTAGAGGATCTGCCAGTGGCTCCACGCCAAATTCCTTATTTGGCAGGTTATAGCTACTTCAAACTAAGCCCCAGCAGTGAGTATTGGCATCGGTTAAAGACCAGTGGAGGCCTGGCTATGCACGTGTCAGGTCAGTACCCAGACTTGGATCTTCAAGTTTGGTCTATCGCTCAACAGTAAACTGACAGGAATTTTTAATGTCTGATATGACCATTTTAAAACCCACCCCGGGCAGGCGCAGTGCGGTGCTTTCAGATTCGAGTCCAGAAAGCCGTACTCAATCTCGCACTAAAGGTACTGTCTTGTCGCCAAACTTAAGAGAGCAGATGCAGCGAAGCAAACATCTTAATTTAGCTGCTAACCCTCTCGTTGAAGAGGCGAATGGACTGTTCACTATGATTGGGCAGATACGATGTACAGAAGACCATCAGGATGTTCCTAGCTTGCGTCAGGCGTTCATTAACAAGATTAATGGCTATGAAAGCGCACTAAGAGCATTGCGCATTGATAGCAATGTTATCGAATCGGCGCGTTACTGTTTGTGCTCTGCAGCGGATGAGGCAGTACTCAACACCCACTGGGGAGAAAGCTCGATTTGGTCAAGCGACAGTCTACTTTCTATTTTTCATTCGCAGACGGTTGGCGGTGAACATTTTTTTAATCTGTTGGATGACTCGATAGCGAATCCCCATGGTCAGGAGGAGTTATTGGAGCTTCAATATATCTGCTTATCCTTGGGGTTTGTTGGAAAAATGCGCATCGAAAAAAATGGCGAAAGTCAGTTAGAGGATTATCGTCAGCGGGCATATGAACGCCTCAAGCTCATTCAGGGGGAAGTTATCGATGTATTGTCTGACGGCAAACACGGTTCTGGCTCCGCAATTGGAGAGTCGTTAAAAGGGATACCTAGCTGGGTCACTGTGAGTGGTTTTGGCGTGCTGCTGCTTTCCATCTATATGGGGTACAGCTATGCATTGAATAGTTACTCTGACGGCGTATTTAATCAAATCACAAGACTTGTCTCACCGCCTAAGCAGCATCTGGTTTCCAATGCTAACCAAGAAGTAATGAATGCGATGCAACAGCGTTTAAGCACTGAAATCGATATGGGGTTATTGAGCTTGGTAGATCTGGGTGACCGAATTCGGTTAACCATCAATTCACATGAGCTCTTTGCCGCTGGTGACGCTGAAGTGAAGTCTTCATTTATGCCAATTATTCAGAAAGTTGCTCGGGTTCTAGAGTCCACTAAAGGACGGCTGCTCATTACTGGCCATACCGACGACCAGCCCATATTTACCAGCCGATACCCTTCCAATTGGCACCTGTCTTTAGCAAGAGCCAACGCTGTGGCAAACCTGATGTCAGTTGGGTCGACCTTGCAAGGTCGCTTGTGGCCGGAAGGAAAAGGAGACTCCGAACCATTAGGTCCCAATGGTAGTGAAGCGGAGCGGGCGAAAAATCGCCGGGTTGAAATTGACCTTTTGGTGCAGTGAGTCGAAGGATAGTTATTATGTTTAGCGCTTTATATTATTTACGTACCATGCCGTGGCTCAAATCCACTTGGTTTATAACCCTGATCGGTTTTCTAGCGATTAGCTTTTTGATCTGGTTTGGTGGCCCCTTATTGTCAATCGCCGAAGTCTCTCCTTTAGCTTCTACCAAAGTGCGCCTAGCCGTCATCGTTACTTTGCTACTGTTATTTCTAGTCGCCAAAGTATGGACATACAGTCGCCGTAAAAAACAAGAAAATCAGGCCGTAGACTCGTTATTGAGTGGTGAAGATCAAGGGAATTTCGACCAAGAAAGTGCTCATGAAATAGAGACGCTGAAAGATCGAATTATTTCCGCTCTAGATGTCTTAAAAAGATCGAATTTAGCCAAGGGAAATGGTCTTTATCACTTACCTTGGTACATCCTTATTGGGCCGCCAGGCACAGGAAAAACAACACTATTACAAAACTCTGGCCTCGATTTTCCGTTGGAAGACAAATTAGGCAGTGATCCATTGTCGGGGATTGGTGGGACTCGATACTGTGATTGGTGGTTTACCAATAAAGCGGTATTAATCGATACCGCTGGCCGATACACCACCCAAGATAGTCACAGCAAAAAAGATGCGGGAGCTTGGCTTGGCTTTTTAGGATTGTTGAAGAAATACCGAACTAGACGTCCCATTAATGGGGTGGTGGTGACCATCAGTCTCGCCAGTTTGATCAAGCAAACTCGCACAGAACGCAATTTACATGCTCGTGCAATCAAAGTTCGAATTCAAGAGCTCAAAAACCAATTGGGTATGCAGTTTCCTGTCTACGTGATGCTAACTAAGGCCGATCTCATTGCAGGATTCAATGAGTATTTCTCGGACATGGACAGTAAAGATCGAGAGCAGGTTTGGGGGGCGACTTTTCCTGTCATTGCGGACGATGACTCCACTGGTGTTGTCGGTCAGTTCAATAAAGAGTTCCACTCGCTGCTCAAGCGAATTCAGGCACGCCTTAACAAGCGGTTAGCCCAAGAACGAGATATTGATCGTCGAACCTTGATCCAGCAATTTCCGCAACAAATGCGCAGCTTGCAACCCATCATTGATGATTTCTTAAAGGAAAGTTTCTCTCCGAACGCTTACGAAGAATCCCTGATGCTACGGGGTGTCTATATCGTCAGTGCGACTCAAGATGGACAACCGATTGATAGTGTGTTTGCTAATGTATCGACTGGTCTCAAACTTGGTCATGTTCCTTTACATAGCCATAGCGGAGAAGCCAAAAGCTATTTCATTAAAGATCTACTTGAAGAGATCATTTTTCCAGAGCAATACATTGGTTCAGTCAATCGCCATCATCAGCAGCACACACTGTGGGTGCGAAGGGGCATTACCGCAGCTTGCACACTCGGTCTAGTTGTTTGCAGTGCACTCTGGCACCAAAGTTATGTGTGGAATAAACAATTAGTGCTGCAAAGTGAAAAAGCGGTGGCTGATTTCCAACAAATTGCGCCTTCAGGTTTAAGCTCCGATACTGATATTTACTTGCTAGTTCAGTCTCTTAATGCGCTAAAGGCTTTTCCAGTAGCAAAAGAAAGTGCCCTGCTTGAACAAGATCAGTATCGCATGGGGTTATACCAAGGAGACAAACTTGGGCAACCTGCACAAGTGGCTTATCAGATGGCGCTTCAAGGGTACTTTTCTCAGTTCTTGACTTCAGCGTTAGAGGCAGAGATTGCTCACAATAGAGAGTATCTTGAATATCTGTATGAATCTTTGAAAACCTACCTAATGCTCTATGAGGTAGAACATAGAGATCTGGAGCAAGTTTATGGTTGGTTTGAACTCTATTTCGAGAATCAATTTCCAGGCGCTATCAATGAGTCAATGCGCCATGATTTGATGCGTCATACCAAGAGTTTGTTTGAGTATGAACTGCCTTTCAACCGCCAAAACAACCAAGTTGTTGCTCAAGCCCGTCAAAGCCTTACTGACATTCCGTTAGCACAGCGTGCATACCAGCGATTGAAGATTGAATTTACCTCTAGCTATGTTGCCAATTTTAAACTTGAAGATGTATTAGGTGCTCAGGGTCGTAGCATCATATCTCACCCTGAGGGGAGTTCATTAGCTATTCCTGGACTGTATACCTACAACGGCTATTACAGCATCTTCAAAGTAGAAAACGCTAGAATCGTCAAACGGTTAATGGAAGACAGCTGGGTTTACGGTGACCGCCTCTCTATTGATGAAGATAGTGAAAAGGACGTGATGCGCTTAGTAGAGGCGCAGTATTTTGACGATTACATCGAACATTGGCGGGCTTTTATCGATGAGATTGCTATCAAATCTTATGCATCGGCCAAAGACGGTGAGATGGTTATCGGTGGCCTGATAAGCCATGAGCAACCAATTTCTGAGCTAATTGTTGCAATGCAAAAAGAGCTGAGATTGACTCAAACACCTACCAGTAATCCAGATTTACTAGATAAAGCGGCGGACATTGCCAAGAAAACTAATAAAGATCGCATCAATCGCTTCTTGCCAAATAAAGGTGATCTCACCTCTGAATTCATGCCTGAAAGTGAGGTTGAACTTGCTTTTGCTCCTCTGTTGGCGATTTCGAGTGCTGACCTTGAGGAGGTCCAGCTCACTTTACAAAAGTTGCGAGATTACCTAGGCCTTCTTTCTGAGTCGGACAACAAGCAAGCCTATGTCAGCCTGATTTCTGATGCCGAACAAATAGATCTCAGTAATTCTCTTAAACGTGGTCAAAAGATCTTGCCATCGCCATTTTCTGGTTGGATGAGCGATCTAGCCACACAAACCTCCAGCATTGCCAAGCAGGGAGCTCAAGTCCATCTAAGTGCTATTTGGCAAGACAGTGTATACAAAGAATACAAACGTACCATTCGCGGCAAATACCCGTTCAATCGCAACACAAACCGTGAGGTTCGACTTAAGGACTTCAGTCGTTTCTTTGGATATGGCGGCACCATGGATAAGTTTTTTAATGACTATCTAAAATCTTCGGTGGATACCAGCAAAAAACGTTGGACCTTGGATAGAGCGGTCGGAATTAACCCGCAATCTCTAAAAGTTTTTAAGCACGCAAGGCGAATTAGAGACACGTACTTTATTCCGGGAACACAAACGCCCAAGGTCGCATTTTCTCTGAAACCTATGTTTTTAGACGCACACATTAGCAACTTCCGTTTTGAAATGGGTGAGCAGCAGATGGCTTATCGCCATGGCCCTCAGCGATCAACACACTTTGTATGGCCCACCGACTCTGGTGACTCAGAAGTACGGCTTTCGTTCGTTCCTCCAAAATCTGGATATTCAATATCAGAGAGCTATGCGGGAGATTGGGGGCTGTTCCGATTACTTGATCGAGTGGCTGAGGATAGACCATCGAGCATCAAAGATAACGTTCTCGAAATTGCCGTGAAAGGTAATACAGCCATGTTGAAGCTTCAGCCTGAATCGAGCAATAACCCATTTTGGGCGAGAGATTTAACGAGGTTTTCATGTGCACCGACACTTTAGTTAACGTTGGCTACTACGGAAAAGTGCCAGCGCGAGGAGATTTCCTTCAACACACGCTGTCGGCTGAATTTGTCGAAATCTGGAGTGAATGGCTTCAAGCGGTTATTGCAGTCAGTAAAGAGCAAATGGAGGAGGCTTGGTTAGAACATTATCTTACCAGTCCTGTATGGCATTTTGCTTTATCTCCGGGGGTATGTGGAGAGTCTACTGTTGCAGGCAGTTTAATGCCGAGTGTCGATTCTGCTGGTCGCTATTTTTATTTTACTTTGGCGGCAGAGATTGCGGCGACACCTTTGAGCTTGTGGCAACAACGAGCTTGGAGTGTTGAGAGTGAGCGTAAAATCTTGAAATTACTAGATGATGACACGGATGTCGTGCGTTGGGCTAAGAGTTTAAATGGTGTTGATTGGTTTACCGAGTTGTCCACGTCTAAACGGCTTACCAACCTAGCACAGGGAGAGCGCAACTTGATATTTATGACAGATACCGATTTGAAGTCCGATGACATCCTAAGTTTCGAGCTATCGAACCAATACCAAGGGCGGCAATGCATTTGGTGGACCAACGGTTTAGAGGGGGCCAAAGAGACATGTGTGATAACAGAAAACCTCCCTTTAGTGAGTCAATTTGCCGCCATGATCGATGGTAAATGGGAGGCGTGGGGATGGTAGAAAACTATATGCTTTCCGGCGGCTACGATGGCGCTGAATGCTACGTCGAGACTTTTGCCAAAACGCACCCTGGGAAAGTTCGTTCTCATAATGAAGACGCAATATTGGATATGAGCCAACAAGGGGTGTGGGTGGTTGCCGATGGTATGGGTGGGCATGAAGCAGGAAATATTGCGAGCCAGATGGTGGTTGAAGCTATTTCGAAGTGCGTTGAAGAAACACCAGCATCGACCTTGAGTATCGACCACCTTAGAGAGGTTCTGATTTCAGTGAATCAGCAAGTTAGCCAGTACGCAAGTGACAACTTAGACAACAAAGTTATGGGCAGCACCGTGGTGGTGCTACTCATTCAAAACTCACATTTTCATTGTTTATGGGTTGGCGATAGTCGCATGTACCTGAAGCGAGCGGGTCGCTTGAGGCAAAAGACCAGAGATCATAGCCAGGTAATGGAATTATTGGAACAAGGCCTGATTGGGCTGCATGAAGTAGAAAACCACCCTTTGTCCAACGTGATTACTCGAGCAGTAGGTGTTAGCGACTATCTGGTGATCGACCAAGTATCGGGACAAATCGCTCCGGGAGATACCTTTCTGCTTTGTTCTGATGGAGTAACAGATGAGTTAAATGACACCGAGTTATTGAGCTGCATTGGTGAGAACAGCTTATCTAATATCGGGTTGACCTTGATGCAGTCAGTGCTCTCCAAAGGGGCCAGAGACAATGTGAGTTGTGTATTGGTTAAGGTCTGTGGTCACCCACAAGCGAGAGAAGTACTTACCGATACGTTGCCAGTATTTCTTAATCAGGGCTGAGGAATATCTTTATGTTAAAGCAACTTATCGGCATAGAAGAGTCCGCCATCACCCAAAACATTATTGAAGAATCTCCGAGTGGTGAGGATCCTCGAACCGACACCTCACCAGCCTCGGTCTACTTCAATTTAAAGGATGTTAGAAACTCAGCTCGTGCGTTGGAACGCAGTGCATTGGTGGATAACGAACCTCTGTTGGCATTTGCCCATGAATGGGACCCGATTATTGAGCAAGTGCCACAGGTGTTGGCGACACAATGTAAAGATCTAGAACTGACCGCATGGCTGATTGAAGCGCTGGTGCGTCGTTTTGGGTTTAAAGGTTTGACATGTGGTTTCAATATTGCTCGCAACTTGATCGAGCATCACTGGGAAACGGTTTATCCGCTTCCGGATGAGGATGGATTAGAGACTCGTATTGCACCGCTAATTGGCCTTAACGGCTTTGATGGTGAAGGTACGCTGTTAATGCCAATCGCATGTATCCCATTGACCGAGTGCAACACAGAACAAGCCTACTCTCTTTGGGAATTTGAGCAAGCTTGTGAAGTAGAACGTTTAGAAGAAGCAAAGCGAAATCAGCGCTATCAGGCCGGTGCTGTCAAGTTGGAAGAGATTCAAGCATCAGTTGATGCATCTGCGCCGAATTTCTTTGCCGAAGCGATAGATGATGTGGACCATGCTCTCGAGTCTTACACTCAAATGATCGCAGCCCTAGACAAGTTCTCAGGTGCTCCTCAGCCAAGTTCGCATATTGAAAAGCGACTGCTTGCGTGTAAAGAAGCGATGCTTTTTCTCGCACAAAACAAGCTGGCTCAATGTGAGCTTGAGGCAGCGACTGAGCAAGCATCTAGCACTGTCGTCCAGGAAGAACATTCACCATCTCAGCCTAAGGCTGCTCCCCAGTTAACAGATCGCAATGAGGCGATCGATGAACTCAAAAAAATAGCGCGCTTTTTTAAAGCGACAGAGCCGCATTCTCCGATGGCATATGCGATCGAGCAAGTCGTGCGTTGGAGCGATCTGGCTTTACCCGATTTACTTCAAGAGTTGATCGTTGATAACGATGCGAGAGCTGGATATTTCCGATTGACCGGAATCAATCAAAAACACCAAGAGTAACACTCAGTCAGTTGAATTAGAAAACAAGGAGAGTATATGGATAGTATCCACAGTAAGTTGTCACGGGTACGCAAGCCGAGGGTTCACATCACCTATGACGTTGAAACTGAAGGGGCAACCATCACTAAAGAGTTGCCATTTGTTGTCGGAGTTATGGGGGATTTTGCAGGGGACAATGTGGCAGCGCTAAAGCCACTTAAAGACCGTCGATTCATTCAAATTGACCGAGAAAACTTTGATGATGTGCTAAAGCGTATGAATCCAAAACTTGAGTACCAAGTGCACAATAAGTTGGTTGATGATGGTACAGAGATGTCCGTCTCCTTAGATTTTAATTCGATGGGAGATTTCGAACCTGCGTCCATTGTAAATAACGTAGAGCCACTGCGTAAGTTGATGGAAACCCGCAATAAACTTCGAGATCTCATGACCAAAGTCGATCGCTCTGAGGATTTAGAGAACATTTTAGAAGATGTACTAAATAACACTCAATCACTTGAGCAGTTGGTGGGTGATCTCAAGATTGATACAGGTTCTGAGAGCCGTACTAGCGGTGAGGGGGTTAGCGAATGAGCAGTGAAGCCCAAACATTAACCCCAGAGGTGACAGAGTCTCAACAAGAACAAAGCAGCTTACTCGCTCAAGCCATTACTGCGACCAAGCAAACTGATGATACCCGCTCTGAAGAGTTGCTACGCACGTTGGCAGAAGAAGCAATGAAAGGCACCTTAACGTGGAATAAAAACCTGACGGTGACTTTTCGAGAAGCGATTGCAGGTATAGACGATCTGATTTCAAAGCAGTTGGCGGAAGTCATGCACCATGAAAGCTTTCAGAAGCTTGAAGGAAGTTGGCGTGGTTTGAACTACCTAGTAATGAACTCTGATACGAGTCAAACACTTAAGATTCGAATGGTCAGCATGACAAAAAGAGAGCTCCATAAAGATCTAAGTAAGGCAGTGGAGTTTGATCAGAGCCAAACGTTCAAAAAAGTCTATGAATCAGAATTTGGTACACCAGGTGGTGAACCGTTTGGGGCTTTAGTTGGTGACTATGAATTTACCAATCACCCTGAAGATATTGAAACATTGAGCTTGATGTCTAATGTGGCTGCAGCAGGTTTCGCCCCTTTCTTGTCAGCGTCATCGCCTGCACTGTTTGGCTTTGATAATTGGACCGAGCTAACTAAACCTCGTGACTTAGAAAAAGTGTTTGAATCTCTCGAATACACTAAATGGCGTTCATTCCGTGAAAGTGATGACTCTCGATTTGTTACCTTGGCGATGCCAAGGGTACTAGCGAGATTGCCTTATGGAGAAGCGACAACACCTATCGAGGAATTTCGTTACGAAGAATTTGAGTTGGACCAAAAAACAGGCATGTCCACCAACACAGCGCATGATAACTATTGCTGGATGAATGCTTCTTACGTATTAGGGGCAAGGTTAACCGAAGCTTTCTCCAAATATGGCTTCTGTACTGCGATCCGCGGCGCAGAAGGTGGGGGTAAGGTTGAGAACTTGCCGTCGCACTTATTTGTGTCTGATGACGGTGATCCTGATCTGAAGTGTCCAACTGAAATCGGAATTACCGACCGAAGAGAAGCTGAACTGAGCAAGCTGGGCTTCTTACCCCTATGCCACTACAAAAACACCGACTATGCCGTGTTCTTTGGCGCTCAAACCTGCCAAAAGCCAAAGAAATACGGCAACCCAGATGTGACGGCGAATGCCGCGATTTCTTCCCGACTTCCTTATTTGATGGCGACTTCACGCTTTGCTCACTATTTGAAAGTCATGGCGCGAGACAAAATCGGCAGCTACATGGAGGCCGAAGATGTAGAAGCATGGCTAAATCGTTGGATTCTGAATTACGTCAATGCCTCTGAGGGTGGCGGTCAGGAAATCCGAGCCAAGTACCCATTGGCGGATGCCAAAGTACAAGTCAAAGAGATTCCGGGTTCTCCAGGTTCATACAATGCCGTGGCTTGGCTACGTCCATGGTTGCAAATGGAGGAGCTGACAACATCGCTTCGATTGGTTGCGAAAATCCCTGAAATAGGCGGCTAACTGATGTGCGGGCCGCAAGGCTCGCATTAAATTAAATGATGAATGAAAGTCCGCAGAACAACACAGTAACTTATGCTCAGACGAGCTCAGAGGTCAGTCATATGGCTGTATCTGTGGAAGAGATATTAGCTGTAGATGACCCCTTGGTAGCAGTTCAGGGTTGGGAACAGCCTGTCGGAGATAAAGACCTTTGCCGTCAAGTCGATGCACTTAAAGCATTGCTAACCCGAGCAATTTGTAACGTAGAGTTGCGCCTAAATGCGCAGGTAAATGAAATCTTGCATCACCCCAAGTTCCAAAAGTTAGAAGCGAGTTGGCGTGGGGTTAAATATGTATGTGACCAAGCCGCTCTCAATCGGGGTAGTTCGGTTAATAAGGTGAAATTGATCAGCTTTAGTTGGAATGAGTTGTGTCGAGATATGACCAAAGCCATTGAGTTCGATCATAGCCAACTTTTTCGAGTGATGTACGACGCTGAGTTTAATACACCTGGTGGTGAGCCATTTGGGATCATGATTGGTGACTACGAAATTAGTCACAAGTCGAGGTCAGGGCAGCAAAATGATATCGAAGTTTTAAGGTCGGTGAGTCACTGCGCAGCAGCGGCATTCTGTCCATTTATTGTCGGTGCGGCTCCGTCACTATTTGGTGTTGATCATTATAGCGAGCTCGCTTCAGTTCAGGATATTGGAGCGCAGTTTTCCCAAAACGAGTATGTATTGTGGAATCGATTGCGTCGACAAGAAGATGCCCGATTTTTGGGCATCATGGCGCCGAACATGCTTATGCGCACGCCTTATTTATCGGATGGAACTCGTTGTGACCAGTTTGGATTCCGTGAAGCAATAACATGCCGAGAAAGTGACTACTTATGGGGCAACGCCGCATATGGATTTGCGGCTGTTGCATTGAGAGCTTATCGAGAGTCCGGCTGGTTCAGTCAAATTCGTGGCCTTCAGCCTGGAAAATATAAGCATGGATTGATTTTTGACTTGCCGAGTTGCACATATCGGCTCTCTCGCAAAAGCAAAAATGCGAAACCATCGGTGAATCTGCAAGTGACTGATCGACTCGAAAAGCAGTTGTCGAATTGCGGCTTTATTCCGGTAACGACAGTGCCTTTGTCGGAAAATCTGGTGCTGTATAGCAATACATCGGTATATCAACCAAGGACATACAGTTCGCAAGTGGCAACAGTGAACAGCAGGCTTTCATCATTGTTGCAATACGTACTATGCGTATCGCGCTTCGCTCATTACCTCAAAGTTATTGGGCGAGAGAGGATTGGTGTCTTTGACAGCGCAGCAGCGATAGAGAGAGATCTTCAAAGTTGGCTGCACAAATACACCACCGCTTCTGATGATGCTTCCGATGAAGTGCGTGCTCGCTACCCATTGTGTGAAGCCAATATTGAAGTAAAGGAGCGGCAAGACAAACCCGGCTATTTTTATTCGGTGATTCATCTGCAACCCTATTTTCAGCTCGATCAGATGGTGTCTAGTATTCGACTAACCACAGAGTTATCTCCAAGGATTAAATAAACAAGGACATGGTATGGAACAACTTAAAGCGCTAATAGAGCAAGGAAAGCTATCTCAGGCGATTGAACAGACGGTGATGGGCTTAAAGTCGAAGCCAAAAGATAAAGAGTTGAGAAGTCAGTTTGTAGAACTGTTGTGTATTGACGGTCAGTTTGAACGCGCCGATCAACAACTAGAGTTAATTACTAAGCAGCATCCAGAATGTTTACCTGGTGTTATCAACATGCGTCAGTTGGTCAAGGCGGCTCAATGCCGACAAGATTTTGCCCAAGGTGGTGATTGTGCAAGTACCGTAGGGAAAAGCAGCGTCAGTTTGGCACCACTTATTGAGATGCGGTTGGCCATTTTACAAGGCAATAGCCTAGAGCTGTCCCAAATGGCCCAGCAATTAGAAGCGCAGCGAAAGCAAGTTAATGTCCAGATTGCCGGGCAAGATTGCCACGAACTTAGGGACATTGATGATAGTTTGGGTGGTCACCTCGAGGTGTTTGGTGCCAATGGCCTTTATTACATTATCCCGATAGCCAACATCACTTGGCTTAAATTGTTGCCGGTTACTTCATTATTTGAGTTGGTTTGGCGTAAAGCCGAAATAGATATCAATAATGGGCCGTCGGGAGAGGTGTTTATTCCCTTAACTTACATTAGCAGTCAGACAGACGCTCAGAAGTTGGGGTTAGAGACGGATTGGCAAGCACTGTTGGGTAGCGATATCTATCAAGGTCAAGGGCAGAAAATGTTTCTGGTCAATGACGAGGCCCTAACGCTCTGCCAGTGGCAAGAGTTGAGTGCAGCTCACAATGAAGGTGTCTTAGCCTAATGCCTGTTACCCCAATGCCTTCACTGCTGGATCGGCTGGTGGATCTAGGCGAACAACCCAATGACATTCATTATTCCTATCGTCAAGCCATTCGCCGTGATCTAGAGGCATTGCTCAATACTAAGTTGCCTTGGTTGACATGGCCAAAGTGGTATAGAGAGCTAGACCACTCGCTAATGAGTTACGGGTTACCTGATTTTTCCGCGATGACATTGAGTCGAGAAGAAGGGCGAGAAAGACTTTGCTCCACTGTGGTTGAAACGATAAAAAAGTTTGAACCACGTTGTATCGATGTGGTAGTCGATGTTGAAGACGAGCACCTGGCTTTAGATCGCACGTTACGACTAAAAATATACCTAGTGTGCTTGTCTCAATATGGACAAGAAGAGATGTATTTCGCCTCAGAAGTCGATCCCCTGTGTTTAGGTATCAATATTGTGGACTAGCGGAATGAACGACGACTTATTGAAATACTATAACCGTGAGCTCTCCTTTTTGAGGCATATGGGCGCTGAGTTTGCTAAGCACTATCCTAAGGTCGCTGGGCGATTGGCGATAAGTGAAGATCATGTGGAGGACCCGCATGTTTCAAGGCTTTTGGAAGGCGTGTCCTTATTAACTGCACAAATCAGGCAAAAGCTTGACGACAGCTTTCCAGAATTAACCGAAGCCATGATGGGGCAACTTTATCCTGATTATCACGCCCCGATCCCTTCAATGTCGATCATTAAACTTAGTACCGATAATGTCGTCAATGGCATGCGTAATGTGCCTGTCGGCACCGAAGTCAAAGTGTCTACAGATTCGCCAGATGATTGTTACTTCCGGACTTGTTATGAGACTAAGGTTTTGCCAGTGGAAGTGACGGCGGTGAGTTTTGAAAATGCCCCCTATAAAGCACCAAATGTAGGGGTTGAGATTGATAGTGCATCGGTGCTAAAAGTTAGCGTATCGGCCGAGTTTGATTCGGTCGCTTTAAGTGAGTTGCCTATCGATTCACTACGATTTTACATTCATGGCCAGCCCCAATTAAGCGCCGAAGTATACCAACTTATCTTTCAATCTTGTGTTGGTATAGCGATAGTCTCCCCCGATGAAGACCAAGCGATAGAGTATGTTTCACCAAGTCATCTGAAAATGGTGGGATTTGGTGATGAAAACAAAGTCGTTCCCTATCAAAATCGTTCTTTTAGCGCTTATCGGCTTTTGGTTGAGTACTTTCTCCTTCCTGAAAAGTTCATGTTTTTTGAGCTAACAGAGTTAGATCCTGCTTGGTTAGGAGATGAAAGTGAAGTTGAGTTGTACTTCTTTATCGACGGAGTGTCCGATTTCCTAGAGAAACAACTTAGTGAAAAAAATATCTTGCTGGGGTGCGTGCCTATAGTGAATCTATTTGAGCGTTCAAGTCGACCACTCTATTTGGAGCCGTTTCATCATGAGCATAAACTTTCCATAGCTCCGTTCAAAGACCACACCTCCGAAGTTGTTCGAGTGAAAGAGGTTACTGCTCGACATTTTCACGATGAAGAGGTTCAGGTCACACCGTTTTACGCAACAAACCTGCCAAGGGTGAGTGATACAAACCAGCTATTTTGGACGCAAAGACGTGAGCACAACCGTTGGGCTGGCGGGCATGAAGAGCCAGGGGTTGACACGTTTTTAACCATTGTTGATGGGCAACAATCTCCTTTTAATGTCGAGGACTCAATGCAATGGGTGGTGTCAGCTCAGCTCCTTTGTAGCAACCGTAATGTACCGGCACAATTGCCTTTCGGTGAACAACAGCCAAGGCTGTCTATGCGTGATTTCAAAGATTCACTCAAAGCGCCGCATTGCTTATTAAAGTTTACCAAAGCCGTTCGCCCCGTCATGTTTGATGCCTCTCGTTGGCAGCTAACCAGTCACTTGACGCTTAATCATTTTACATCGCCCGAAGCAACGGGCCTGCTTAAAGCACTGATCCAGCTTTATGACTTCGAACAGTCACCACAAACCAAAGCACTGGCCAAAGCCATAAAAAATGTCGAGGTGAGCAGTGCAAGTACCAGAGTTGTTCATCATGGGCGAGTTGGTTTTGTTAGTGGCTCAGATATTGTCGTCGAGTTTGTCAGCGAGGAGCTTGCAGGCACTAACCTATTCTTTTTTGGTGGTTTGCTGTCTCACTTTTTTGCTCAGTACACCACCATCAACAGTTTTTCACGTTTGACCATTAAAGTGACAGGCGCAGCTGAACCTGTGCATCAATGGCCCGCCATGGCTGGTGGTCGGGAGCTGTTATGACGATTTCTCTGCGATCTCTTGGTGATGAGCTGAGTTTCCATCACCAGATTTTTCAACTTCAGACTCAGAGCCAAAATTACACGGATTTGGTCGGCACAGACGCTCTGCCCGGTCAAGAAAGCATTCGTTTTAAAGTCCCTCAGCACCTTGGGTTTCCAGGGGCAGTATTGGAGCGAATTGATCAGCCAAGTTCTAGTTCTAAACACTATCAAGTCTATATCAACTCATTTGGATTGACTGGGCCAAGTGGTGTACTACCAAGACATTACAGTGAATGGGTAATTGAACGGTGCAAGCAAAAAGACCACGCTATCCGAGACTTTCTAGACATTTTTAATCATCGCCTGATCTCGCTTTATCATCGTTCATGGGAGAAATATCAGTTTTCGGTTCAGTATCGTTATCGGTTACACCTTAAGCATAATGACCCTATCTCCAAGCTGCTTTTTAATCAAGTTGGAGCAAAAGATGACACCATAGTTTTTCTCGGTGGTTTGTTTGCGAACCCAGTTCGTTCGGCGCAAGGCCTTAAGCAAGTTTTGACGACTTTGTCTGAAGTTGAAACAAGAATCAATGAGCGGGTAGGGAGATGGTTACCTGTTGACCCGAATGAGCAAACTAGACTGGTTAACTCCCATTTCAATAACGAAGGGTTTTCTCAGTTAGGTATATCAGCCATGTTAGGGCAACGAGTGTGGGATATCGGTTCTTCCATTGAAATAGAGTTGCATACAAAAACTGCGCAAGACGTTGCGAGACTTATGCCAGGAACGCCATTACTAAGTTTACTTCACCGTGTCGCCAATCAATACATACCAATACACATCAAGGCTTCTTGGAAGCTCTATGCTCGATACCTAGACCTGCCCATCGCTCAATTGGGAAGCGGCTCTCTCCCGCTTGGTCAAGGTTGCGCTTTAAGTCGTGGTTCTCGCGATGCTCATGAAACGGTATGCATCAATATCACTTAACCAATTTTACTGACAAATAAGGATTGATAATGTCAACGATGACGCTGAACTCGTTAGTTGAAAAGCTGACTATGGAAGGAAGAACTAGTTTAGAAATGGCGGCAGGGATCAGTTTGGGGCGGTCGCATTTCACGATTGAGCTTCAACACTGGTTATTAGCGATGTGCGACAGCGGATTGAGTGAGTTTCGCGATATCGCACAGCACTTTGGCTTGGATATGGATTTGCTTACTCGAGACTTAAATTTAAGCCTAGAGCAGGCAAAAACAGGTAATGACGTTACGCCGGGATTATCAGCGCAGATAGTTAGTGTACTTAGATCTGCTTGGATGGCTTCGACGATAGAATTTGATGACCAAAGTATCGCACCAGTCCATATCATCTATGCATTGTTGAACGATGATGCACTGGTTACCTATCACCTTGGCTATATGCGTCAACTGGAAAAAATCCAGCCGCAGCAGTTACTAGAGTTTTGGAAAAACTATCGCGACCTGGAACCTAATCAGACTGAGAATAGTGGGGAAAAACCTAGTGGTCATTTGGGAGAGCTTGAAAAGTACACCCTAGATTTGACTGCGCAAGCGGCAGCGGGAAGGCTTGATCCCATTGTTGGACGTGATGACGAAGTTCGTCAAATGATCGATATTCTCACTCGTCGCCGGCAAAACAATCCAATTTTAACCGGTGAAGCAGGGGTAGGTAAAACGGCTGTAGTCGAGGGGTTGGCGCAACGAATTGCAGACAAAAAAGTACCAGAGTCTTTATCTGAAGTAAGTATTCGGGTACTTGATTTAGCGTTATTGCAGGCAGGTGCTGGTATGAAAGGAGAGTTTGAAAAGCGACTCAAAGCCATCATTTCAGAGATTTCCTCAGCGGCTCAACCGATCATTTTGTTTATCGATGAAGCGCATACCATGATAGGCAGTGGTGGGCAAGCGGGCCAAAATGATGCGGCCAATTTGTTAAAACCAGCATTGGCACGTGGAGAGCTAAGAACAATTGCTGCAACGACTTGGGCTGAGTATAAAAAGTACTTTGAAAAAGATGCAGCTCTGGCGCGCCGTTTTCAGGTGATTAAGGTTGAAGAGCCAGATGAAGACACGGCGATTATGATGCTTCGAGGTCTGCTGCCTGTACTAGAGAAGCACCATAATGTCACCATTAATGATGCAGCTCTACAAGCCGCAGTGCGCCTATCGAATCGGTATATCAATGGGCGTCAACTACCAGATAAAGCGGTGTCCCTGTTAGATACGGCATGTGCCAGAGTTGCAATGAGCCAAGCTTCAACCCCAAGTTTCATCGAGGCCACTGAGTGTCAACAAACACACATTCACCAGCAGCTTGATAGGTTGACTCGAGAGTTTAAAACCGGGGCAGAAAATGCTGAGCAACGTGAAACCCTTAAACAATCATTGTCCAAGCTAGATGATACGCATCAGACGGCAGTGAATAGTTGGCAACAAGAACTTACCATGGTTGAAAATGCAAAAGCGTTGTCGGATAGAATTTTGAATGGTGAGCTGTCTGTAGCGAGTGAGCAAGATGCAAGGCAACAGCTAACCGAAACCAAGGCGTCACTCGCTGAAGCAAAGCGTCCAATGGTGTTTTTTGAGGTTGACGATGTTTTGGTGGCAGAAGTAGTTGCCGATTGGACAGGGATACCATTGGGTCGAATGCAAAATGATGAGCTCAAGCAAATACTCGATCTCGAGTCGCGAATGCGTGCTCGAATCGCAGGGCAAGATCACGCATTGTCTTTGATCAGTAAAGTCGTGCAGACATCTTACGCCAAGCTAAGTGATGAAAATAAGCCAAATGGTGTGTTTTTGCTGACTGGCCCTAGTGGCACAGGCAAAACAGAAACGGCTTTAGCGCTCGCTGAGTTGGTTTACGGAAGTGAAGATAGTCTTACGACCATTAATATGTCCGAGTTTAAAGAGGAACATAAGGTGTCGCTCCTGCTTGGGTCTCCCCCTGGTTATGTAGGATATGGGGAAGGTGGGGTACTAACGGAGGCAGTAAGGCGCAGACCCTATAGTGTGGTTCTTCTCGATGAAATGGAAAAAGCGCACTCTGGAGTCCAAGACATATTTTACCAAGTCTTCGACAAAGGAACGATTAAGGATGGGGAAGGTAGAGATATCGACTTCAAAAACACCATCATCATAATGACGTCGAATGTGGGGACGGAGACTACGGTGTCTTTGTGTGAGGACGAAGCAACAGCACCCGATATCGAGGGGCTAAAAACCGCATTGCAAGATGATTTACTAGGTTCGTTTAAGCCAGCATTTATTGGAAGGTTAAATCTTATCCCTTATATGCCATTAAGTCAGAAGGTATTAGAAAATATTGCGATTCTACAACTTCAAAGAGTAGCTAAACGATTTGACGATAATTATGGGAAAAGTGTTGAGTTTAATGACAATGTTGTTAGGCAACTAGTATTTAGTTCATTTAATGTTGATGTAGGTGCAAGGGCTATACATTCCAATATTCAGAATAGGTTGTTGCCAAGAATATCTCGTGGTGTGCTGGATCATCAATCCAACGGTAGAGTTTTTTCACAAGTAATTGTTGATTATATTGATGATGAGTATGAGGTAAGTTTTAAATAATACGATATATCATCCAAAAGTGATTTTGTTTTTATCTTTATTTAAAAGAATGTTGTTTAATTCGTGTGTTGTGTTTTACATCCAATGGAATGTTGAATGTTCAATAAGCTTACTTATCTTGCTTGATTAATTAGGAGAATAGCATGCAAGCGAATACTTATTTAAAATATGGAGATATCAAAGGTGAGGCGACAGCGGAGCAGTATGCTGATCTTATTACTCTGATGTCTGTAGACTGGTCGGTGAATCGTGAAATTTCTGCCAACACAGGTACAGCGCAAGATCGTGAAGCAAGTGCCACCCGTTTGGGGGATATCACAATCACCAAACTGCAAGACAAAGCGTCACCCGATCTGTTTAAAGAGGCGACGATAGGCAAGGGCAAGACGGCGGTTTTTCATGTGACAAAACAGGGTGAAAAAATCGAAGAGATCATGAAAATCGAACTTACTGATGCGCTTATCGCAAGCTATGCTGTCAGTATTCAAAATGATCGCCCAGTTGAAACCATCTCTATTTCTTATACAGAAATGATGATGACGGTGACTCCAACCGATGATCAAAATAATGCGCAAGCACCTCTTGTTTACGGATACAGTGGTGTGAAAGGTCAGCAGATCTAAACTTAAAGAGCTCACAGGTGGGGTATTCTTTACCCCGCTTAAATTAGCATGAAAGATAATGAGTTTCATGGAAAAAGCAACACAAGAGCATAATGCTGTTCAGCTGCATACTCCTTTAGGCAAAGATGCACTTTATTTAACTCGGTTAGAGTTGCACGAAGGGCTTTCAATCCCATTTAACGCCAGCATCAATTGCTATAGTCATGATGATGTTGCGATTAAAGAAGTGCTTTTGGGGCAAGCAGTATCGGTAAGTGTTAATTATCGAGAAGGAACGGAAAGAAAAATAAAATACTATCATGCATATGTTAGCCATATTCAGTCACTTGGAACCCGTTTACCAAGTAATGATTTAGAGCTAAAGTGTCAAGATTATAGCCTTACATTAGTTTCTGCACTTGAGTTTATGAAGTATAGAAGTAACTGTAGAGTTTATCAGGGTATAAGCGTTGGTAGTATTATTGCTGATATTTTTGCTGAGTATGAACTTAAAGTTGAATTTGAACTTAAGCAATCTTATGAAGAGTATGGATATAAGGTTCAGTACAATGAGAGCGATTTTGAATTTGTTCATCGTTTGATGGAAGAAAATGGCATTTTCTATAGGGTTGAACACACCCCAGAAACCCATAAGATTGTTCTCGGAGACTCTATTGATTCTTACCGTCTCGCATCGCCACCTCAAGTTGTGCAACATTCAGGTACGTTTTCACAGCCACACATAGACGTTTGGAGTGATATCCATCAAATCTCAAGCAAGAGTGTTGTAAATGCAGGCTATGATTTTACTAACCCAAGCACTAAACCGTTTGGCGAATCCAGTCGCCACATGCAACGATTTACACCGGGTCCAGGCGAGGTTTTCAATTACTATGCTGGCTCGGAGAATAACCCACGGCTACAAGCGCAAGCGGATATCCATTTAGAAGCACTTCAATGCGATACCACGGTGTATTCTGCAACCAGTAATTGCCTTGGTTTTTCCGCAGGGGATCGCTTCACATTGAGTGATTCGCAAAGTGCTCACTGCATAGGTAATAAGTATGTCATTACCCAGCTTAGTTTGGTTGCAACAGTTGTAAATCAACTAGGTGCCCAAAAAGAGGGCGTGCAAATGGTGAGTAACAGTTTTACATGCCTTCCTAGAGAGGTTTTATTTCGACCAACTCAACGCATGCGTAAACCTTGCATTTTGGGGCTTCAAACTGCAGTGGTTACCGGAGAGCAAGGCGATGAGGTTTATGTCGACAGATATGGTCGTATCAAGGTTTTGTTTCACTGGGATCGTAATGGAAAGCCTGATGACAAGAGTTCTTGCTGGATACGCGTCGCCCAAATTTCTGCGGGCAACGGTTATGGCGCTCAATTTACACCGAGAGTTGGTCAAGAGGTGCTGGTCAGCTTTTTGGACGGAGACCCAGATCAACCAATCGTTGTTGGGTCTTTGTATAACGGTGAGCAAATACCTCCTTATTCACTACCTGATAACAGTGCTCATTGTGGGATAAAAACTCAGTCGACAAAAAATGGTGACAGCGACAGCTTTAACGAACTTAGGTTTGAAGATGGGCTTGGCAAAGAGCGTTTATACCTTCAAGCTCAACGAAATTTTGAATCGCTGACAAAAAATGATCGTGTCGATAAGGTGGTGAATAGTCAGTTGCTCGATGTTGGGAAGCAGCTTGACCTCAAAGTAGGAGAACAGATCACATTGGTCTGCGGTGGCGCATCAATCACGTTGTCTAACAATGGCAATATTGATGTGAGTGGTAAATCTATCTCCATTAATGGCAGCAAGATTACGCTTAAAGCTGGCAAGATAGCACTTAACTAAGCGCTGACTTTGATGAAAAAAGAGCACTCAAACAATGGTTTTTAGCTTAGAGCCAGAAGTTGTTCAACTCGGTATGATGGGCTCACTTGCTGAAGTAATAAGCCTAGAAAGCCAGCCAGAAGTTGTGGAAGTAAACGGTGAAAGCGTAGTTAGTGTGTTTGCTTTCCCTTCAGACTTTCCGCCCGCAAGTACGATATCCATGGATGCAGAGTATTTGTTTGTATTGCTCTCAGAAGGGTCTAAAGATCAGCAGCGTGACGAGTATTTGAGAACGCTACAACGCTTACCCCAGATCCCTTCGACTATCAAAGTATTGGTTTTTCCTTACGGAGCCTGCGCTATGCAGTTGGCATTGCGTCAGGCACAGCGTATTTTCGCAATGGGTGACACATTGATAAAGGTTGTCGCCTTTCACCAAGATGCGTATTTCCAGTCAGACATAGCATTCTCTCCAGATCACCCAATGGCTGGAAGTACACAAAGCGAATGTTTTTTTTCAGCAAATTTGGCCCCTAGCTCACAGGGTTTTGGGTTGCTGTGGAGCAGCTACGAAGTTCAAACGGCAGACAAACCGATGGAGCAGCCTATAGAAGCTCTATTCAGCCGCTATAGACGAAACATCGGTTTACCCTTGGCTTATTGTTTTGTCCCTAGCCAATTAGATGATTGCGTTCAAAAGGCTTGTATGGAGTCTATTCGTCATCTCAAATCCTGCATCACTGCCCAAAGCCAGATCTTGTTGCCAGATGCCGCAGTTGGAAGCTTAGGACCATGTAGTGGCATGTACCACCTTTGGCAGCTACAAAACCAACTCATCAATCACGAAATCTCAGGGGCAAATTTAACTTTAGATATCTCTTCAGAACGATATCGCAGTGCCAGTGCATACCAATGGATCGGCACTAATACTTTGGGGGTATAACCCCAAGGGGTTATTTGGTGCACTCTGCACTTTTGAAATGCAACCCAGATCACATAAATCCACCCTTCCACTCTAACTGTTTAAAAAATAACACTTTTATTTTTTGGCACACTCCTTGGATTAGTAAATACGAATCGCGAGCAAAGCGAATTAATAAAAAGCTTGTCGCACAAATAATCGAAACAAGGAGTGTTGGAGATGAAAGTGACTTGGATGAATAAGAAATTTGCGGTGGCTGCCGTATCGTTAGCGGTCTATTCGGGAGGGGTATGGGCTGAACTTGGCGAGCCGGAAATTGAAGAGCTGAAATTTGGTTTTATCAAGTTGACGGATATGGCGCCATTGGCGGTTGCTTATGAAAAAGGCTTTTTTGAAGACGAAGGACTTTACGTCACGTTAGAAGCACAAGCGAACTGGAAGGTGCTGCTTGACCGAGTGATTGATGGTCAGCTAGATGGTGCACACATGCTTGCAGGTCAGCCGCTTGGGGCGACCATCGGTATCGGTACACAGGCAGAGGTGATTACGGCGTTCTCGATGGACTTGAATGGTAACGCAATCACCGTATCGAATGATGTTTGGGAACAGATGAAGCCAAACATTCCTAAAATGGCCGATGGTCGTCCTCAGCACCCAATTAAGGCGGATGCGCTAAAACCTGTGGTTGAGAGTTACCGTGATGATGGTAAGTCGTTCAACATGGGCATGGTATTCCCAGTATCGACCCACAACTACGAACTACGTTACTGGTTGGCCGCTGGTGGTATTCACCCGGGTTACTACGCACCAGATAAAGGTGATAACAGTGGTCAGGTGGATGCAGATGTATTGCTAAGCGTTACGCCACCACCACAAATGCCAGCTACCATGGAAGCTGGCACCATCAAGGGTTACTGTGTGGGCGAACCGTGGAACCAACAAGCGGTATTTAAAGGCATTGGTGCACCAGTGGTTACCGACTACGAGATCTGGAAAAACAATCCAGAGAAAGTATTTGGTGTGTCAAAAACTTGGGCTGAAAAATACCCGAACACTCACATTCGTGTTGTTAAAGCGCTTATCCGTGCAGCGCACTGGTTAGATGAGAATGACAACGCAAACCGCCCAGAAGCGGTGAAAATGCTGGCGAAAAGCTACTACGTTGGTGCCGATGAAGAAGTTATCGCAAACAGTATGACGGGTACGTTTGAATACGAAAAAGGCGATAAGCGTGATGTGCCAGATTTCAACGTGTTCTTCCGTCATAACGCCACTTACCCATATTACAGTGATGCTATCTGGTACCTAACTCAGATGCGTCGTTGGGGTCAAATCTCGGATTCAAAACCAGACAGCTGGTACATGGACATTGCGAAAGAAGTTTACCGTCCTGACATCTACCAACAAGCAGCAGAGTCTTTGGTTGAAGATGGTGTGCTAAGTGCAAAAGAGTTCCCGCAGTTTGAATCTATGGATGGCTTCCGTGCCCCTCAAACTCACTTCATTGACGATATCGTGTACGACGGTCGTAAGCCAAATGCTTACCTAGAGAAGTTCTCGATTGGTCTTAAAGGCAAAGATAAGGTTTAAGGAGTAGATTATGGCGAGCAATGTGATTGCATTATTCCCGTCAAAGCAGGTGGTAGCGAACCGTTCAAAAGCGCTGCTACTACCTCTGATTGGTATCACAGTGTTCCTGCTTGTTTGGCACATCAGTGCCAAACAAGTTCAGACCTCGCTAGGTACGCTGCCCGGTCCGGTTCAGACCGCGCAGCAGTTCCAAGGTCTGGTGGATGAACACTTAGAAGAACTTAACAAAGAAGAAGCGTTTTATTTAAGACAGGAGAAGCGTAACGCCGCCAAACTGGCGAAAAACCCTGATGCGACTGTGAAAATCCGTAGCTACACTGGTAAGCCAACCTTTTTTGATCAAATTGTAACGAGCTTAGTGACGGTAGCCGCTGGATTTATCTTGGCGACAGCGATAGCCATCCCCGCAGGGATTGTGTTGGGTCTTAACCAAAGTGTTTATCAGGCATTTAACCCGATCATTCAGCTGCTTAAGCCCGTGTCGCCACTTGCATGGCTTCCTATCGTGACCATGGTGGTGAGTGCGCTCTACGTGAGTGATGATCCTATGGTCGCCAAGTCGTTCGTTAACTCATTGCTGACGGTAGCGTTATGTAGCTTATGGCCAACGCTAATCAATACAGCGGTTGGTGTGGCGAGTGTCGAAAAAGACCTACTGAATGTAAGTAAGGTACTGCAACTGTCTTGGTGGAAACACCTTGTGCACATCGTTCTACCATCTTCTGTACCTATGATCTTCACTGGTCTGCGATTGTCACTGGGTATTGCTTGGATGGTACTTATTGCCGCAGAGATGCTGGCACAAAACCCGGGTCTGGGTAAGTTTGTTTGGGATGAGTTCCAAAACGGCAGCTCAAACTCATTAGGCCGCATCATGGTTGCGGTGATCACTATCGGCTTTATCGGTCTGCTACTCGATAGAGGCATGCTGGCACTACAAAAACATGTGTCATGGAATAAACAGCAAGTGCTGAGATAACCCGTAGCCAGATAAGAAAAATAAAGCCTTAAGGAGAGTGTTATGTCCCAACCATTTTTAGATTTAACCCAGCTTGGAATGCGGTTCCCTACGCCACAAGGGGAGTTTGTGGCACTGAAGAATGTTGATCTACCGATTGAGAAAGGTCAGTTTATTTCACTTATCGGCCACTCAGGTTGTGGTAAGTCTACCGTTTTGAACTTGGTCGCCGGCCTTTTAGACCCGACCGATGGTGGTGTGATCCTCGATGGCAAAGAAGTCGATGGGCCAGGACCTGAGCGAGCAGTGGTGTTCCAAAACCACTCTCTATTACCGTGGATGACTGTGTATCAAAATATCGAGCTAGCCGTAAAACAGGTCGCTCAAGGACAGTCAAAAGCGTGGGTGAAAGAGCAAGTAGAGCATTATCTTTCTTTGGTACAAATGACCCACGCTAGCGATAAAAAGCCCGATGAGATTTCTGGTGGTATGAAGCAACGTGTGGGTATTGCTCGTGCACTGGCTCTAAAACCCAAAGTTCTGCTGATGGATGAACCGTTTGGCGCACTAGATGCCTTGACTCGTGCTCACTTGCAAGATGCCTTGATGGAAATCCAAGCTGACCTCAATAACACCGTAATTATGATCACTCACGATGTTGATGAGGCGGTGCTGCTGTCGGATCGCATTGTGATGATGACCAACGGCCCAGCAGCGACTATCGGCGAGGTACTCGATATTGAGCTGCCACGACCACGAAACCGAGTCGAGTTGGCGGACAACGCTACTTATCAATCGTACCGACAGTCGGTGTTGAAATTCCTTTATGAAAAACAAGCGCATGTTAAGCCTGCGCCAAAGCCAGCCAAGCAAACTAACGTTGCTTAAATTATAAACCTTTCTTCCTGTCGCCCTAATTTAGAATTCAAACTCTAATTAGGGCGCTTTTTTGTACGCCAAATAACCTTTTAGTAATTTAATTGGAAGTTTTTATTACAGTCTGCTGATTATTGGTCGAAACTATAGGTGCATAAAATTGTTTAACAGGAAGAACAATGAAATTACTCACTACCCTTTTAGCCGCTTGCTTAAGTACGTCTGTTTTGGCTAAACCTTTAGTAGTGCCTGGTAAACCTGGAGAAGAAAAGTTGATGCAATACGTGTTTGAAGAGCTCGTCAAACGCAGTGATCGCTTCGACAGCATAAAACATCTCTATGGTCAGGATGGGGACCCCAACACCGCTAAAATGATGGCTGACCTTGATAGCGGACAACTCGATATTGCGTATGTCGCAGGTTCTAAAGATTTAGAAGCGGCGCATACGGCGATCTATTTTCCGATCTATCGTGGTTTGCTTGGCATGCGTTTGCCGATCGTAAAAGCTCAAAACAGTAATATTTTCAGTGGTGTAAATAGCTTTAACCGGATGCAGCAGTTTGTTGCTTGTCAGGGAAAAGCGTGGCCAGATACCTTCATTCTTGAAGCCAATGGCATCAAGATTGCGAAGAGTTTGAAATACCCGAACCTGTTTCCAATGCTAGAAGGTGATCGTTGTGATTACTTCCCACGTGGGGTATTTGAACCTTTTACCGAGGTGGAAAACCACAAGGATCTAAATCTCGTCGTGGATAAGCACGTTATCGTGCGTTATCGCATGCCATTTTATTTCTTTACAGCAAAAAACAACCCAGAGCTAGCGGAACACTTTTATCAAATCTTGTTGGAGATGTTTGAAGACGGCACTTACAACCAGCTGTTTTTTAATGATCCACAAGTTTCTGAGTCTTTGAAACTGGCGGGCCTTGAAAAGCGAGTCATTTTCGACCTAGATAACCCTTATTTAACCGAACGCTCTAAACAAATCCCAGCAAAATTCTGGTTTGATCCACTTCAAGGTGAAAAATAATGAAAAGTATAACCGCCAAAATTTTATCCGTATTAACGGTGCTTCTGCTTGTGGTTGGAGCGATTATTTCTGCCACGCTTTATTGGAGTAACGGGGATGAGTTGCAGCAAGAGTTTGCCCAAGACCAGCAAAACTTGTCTAAGCAGCTGGAAGTTATTCTGCAAGAGCCTGTCTACGTTTATGACAAAGACATTATTCAATCAATCATCGAGTCATTTAACTCCAACTCCATGGTTGCGGACATCAGTGTTGTTGACCACCGTGGCCAATCGTTGGGCCAAACCAACTCAAGCACTGCAGCGGATGATAGCTTTACAGTGCCACTGGCTTGGGAAGGCAAACCTATTGGTGAAGTTAAAGTAGGTATTTCTCACCTAGCGATGCAAAAAACGCTGGATCAGCTGTTAATGCAATCGGTGTTATCTGTGTTGGCAACGATCGCACTGGCAGTCATCGTGTTGGTTTCGGTGTTGCAAAAGTTGGTTCTACAACCTCTTCAGAAAGTGAACTCAGTATTGGGTGATATTGCTTCTGGTGGTGGTGACTTGACTGCACGTATTCCGGTCGAAACTCAAGATGAGATTGGCCAGTTGTCTGGGCGCTTCAATGCCTTTATTGAAACCATTCAAAACATCATCAAGGACATGAGTGTTGCCTCTGAATCGCTGGATAAAGCGTCTGCGAGCGTGAGCAGCATCGTTGAGAATGCTCGCCGCTCAAATGCAACTCAGATGGAGCTTACTTCGAGTTCAGCAACCAACATTGAGCACCTAGATGTTGCGACGCAAGAGATCGCTCAGAGCACGGAATCAACGGTGCAAAAAGCGAACCAAGCTTGTGACGTGGCAGATAAGAGCAAAGCATCTATCGAAGCAAACATCAACAATATTCGCTCACTCGTGGATAACCTTGAAATTGCTACCGAAGAAGTGGCGAGCTTGAAAGATACCAGTGACAACATCGGTAGCGTACTTGACGTGATTAAAGGTATCGCTGAGCAAACCAACCTTCTGGCACTTAACGCAGCAATCGAAGCCGCACGTGCAGGTGAGAGTGGTCGAGGCTTTGCAGTGGTAGCGGATGAAGTTCGTGCACTGGCAAGTAAGACACACGACTCCACCACAGAAATTGAAACCATTATCGAAGAGCTACAAAAACGTGCTGAAGCGTCGCATAAAGCGACTCAAGCAAGTAAGTCGATGGTGGGTGAGACCATTGACCAAGCGCAGCAAACGGGTGTGGCGCTTGAGCAGATCAGTTCTGAGATGACCGGTATCAACGACATGGTGATCATGATTTCTAGTGCGTGTGAAGAGCAATCCAACGTGACTCAATTGGTAAGTAACGACATGGCCCAGCTCAAGTCAGGTGCAGAGCAGCTTGAACAAGAAAGCTCGCACACTGAGCAGGTGGTTAATCAGTTGATTGATATCGGCGGTCAGCTCACTTCACAAATCGCTCGCTTTAAGTATTAAGCCTTAGCCCCACAGCAATGTGGGGCTTTTTGTTGAAATACGGATCATATTTACACTGTAAACTTACATTTATGGGTCGCAGTAAAGAGAGATTCGACTTAGAATAAAAAAAGATCAGCTTACTAATGAGCTGACTCTCACACAGTCAATAATCTTCGGCTAACCTTAAATGACAGCATAGTCATTCTGGCTGAATCGTTGAGATACTAAATGAGTAAAAAAGAAGAATTTCAGAAGGCTACGGAAAACCTGCGCAAAGCAGTCCCGCTAATGATCAAAAATCAGGTGCCTACAACACCGAGCAACTACGCTCTGTGGTACACCTATGTTGATAATACTTTGCCTGAACTTAACCGCGACTTAGACCAAGTGATTGATGAGTTCGGTATTTGCCCATCAGCGCAGACAGACGCTCTGTACCGTACCCATGTTGCTCAAAAAACAGAAACGGATGTCGCTCACATGCGCCTAAGTTTGGAGCGCCTGCTGAGTGAAGTGGGTCATTCAATGAATGACACATTGAATAACACCAGCGCCTTCCAGAACCAAATGGACAAGAGTTTTGGCAGCCTTGAACGCATGGAAGATGACGGTTTATCTTTCGAAGAGGTGATGGGGTTAGTTCGCAAGCTTTTGGTGGAATCGAAAGATATTCGCCACACAACCCAATTTTTGAACAACCAACTCAACACCGCCAGCAGTGAAATCGAGCAGCTAAAAGAGAAACTAGAAAAGGTTCAGCAAGACTCCTTATATGATGGATTGTCTAGCTTGATGAATCGCCGTGCTTTCGATAAAGACATGGAAGCTTACACTGCGTCGGGCGAGCCGTTTAGTTTGATCCTACTCGATATCGATCACTTCAAGAATTACAACGATCAATTTGGTCACCTGTTTGGCGATATGGTGATTAAGTCGATAGCGAAAAGATTGCAAACCAGTTGCCGTGAAGGCATTGCGGCCTATCGTTTTGGTGGCGAAGAGTTTGCGTTGATCTGCCCAAATAAGCAGCTTCGTTTGGCGATTCGATTTGCAGAATCCGTGCGCACCAGTCTTGAGAAGCTCAAGATCCGTGATAAACGAACGGGTAAACAGGTAGAGTCGATCACTGCCTCTTTTGGTGTTGCTGAGTTCCAACCCGATGAAACCGCCCATGACTTGGTCGACAGAGCCGATATTCAGCTCTACGAAGCTAAGCGTCTGGGACGAAATCGAGTGTTGCCGATATAGACATATTAGATACGACAAAGCCGACCATAAGGTCGGCTTTGTTTTATTATTAGTTTTACTTTAAGCAAACGCTTTATTCGTTTGGCGTTTATCAAGCATGCCACTTAGATAGGTGAGTAGCAAAGCACCAACAACAATCAAAGCACCCGCCCACGGCGTATTCATAACGCCAGAGCTTGCAACAATCTCACCGCCACCCCATGCGCCTAGGGCAATACCCACATTGAATGCTGCGATATTGAGGCCAGAGGCGACGTCAACCGCATCGGGTACATATTTCTCAGCTAAAGAAACCACATACACTTGCAGGCCTGGCACATTACCAAAGGCAAACGCACCCCAAATCAAGATGGTCAATACCGCACTGACTGGGTGGTAAGCGGCTACATTGAATACCAATAAGATACTGGCTAGGCCGACAAAGATAATTTTTAGTGCTTTTACTGGCCCAAGTTTATCGGCCATTTTTCCACCCCAGATATTGCCGACGGCCACCGAAACACCATACACCAGCATGATAAGTCCAATCGTGCTCTCTCCAAAGCCACTCACTTGTTGCAAGATAGGGGCGAGGAAAGTAAACGCAGTGAACGTGCCGCCGTAGCCGAGTGCTGTAATGGCATAAACTAAGAGTAAACGAGGGTGGGTCAAGACCTTTAGCTGAGCACTGAGCTTAGTCGCTGGTGGTTGTTTTAAGTTTGCAGGGACTAGCCAAGCACTGCCGATTAAAGCGATAAGCCCTAACACTGCGACGGTTAAGAATGTCGCCTGCCAGCCAAATGTCTGACCGATATAGGTGCCTAGTGGTACGCCTGTCACCAGCGCAACAGTTAACCCCGTGAACATGATAGCAATGGCACTTGCCGCTTTGTCTTTACTCACTAGCCCAGTCGCAATCGTCGAGCCAATAGAGAAAAACACCCCGTGTGCTAGACCGGTGAGTATTCTCGCCATCACAAGTGTCGAGTAGCTAGGGGCTTGCCAAGCTAACAGGTTACCAGCCACAAACAGGGCCATGACAGATAGCAGCACTTTCTTGCGTGGCCAGTTCCCTGTTAGGGCAGTGAGTACAGGTGCACCAATGGCGACACCTAGGGCATATAGGCTGACCAGCAAACCAGCAGAGGGCAGTGAAACGTTAAGGTCTGCAGCCATAGTTGGCAACAGGCCAACGATAACAAATTCGGTGGTTCCGATAGCAAAAGCGCTGAGCGTCAGTGCGAGCAAAGCTAATGGCATAATAAATTCTCTCAAGGTTGGAATGCGGGCTATTATCGGTAGAAATTTCATTGTTAAAAACAGTATGATTGGCAAATAACTTTTGTTGATTTGACAAAAATGGAGGGGGCATGCTGACCCGTTCAGATGATTTAGAAGTGCTCTTGGCGGTGGTGGATACTGGCGGTTTTTCTTCGGCCGCACAGGCGTTAGATATTCAAGTTGCGAGAGTGTCGCGAGCGGTGACTCGTATTGAGCAGCAACTTGGGACTTCACTGCTCAATCGCACCACACGTCGAGTAGAGTTAACTGACGAAGGCGCACAGTTCGTGGACTCAGTGCGGCAAGGTCTATTGCTGTTAGAGCAAGCTGAGCAAACGCTAGTGGAACAAGATGCCAAACCCAAAGGTAAACTCCGAGTTGACGCAGTCAGCCCTTTCCTCATCCATCAACTCGTGCCCTTGATGCAGGAGTTTAAGCATGAATACCCAGATATTGAGCTAGAGCTGACCTCTAATGAAGGGATCGTAGATCTACTAGAGAAACGTACCGATGTGGCGATTCGGATTGGTCGGTTGAGCGATTCGACACTGCATGCAAGGCCGTTGGGAAAAAGCCGCTTGCACATCGTTGCCTCTCCAGCTTATCTAAAGCGATGCGGGGTGCCACAAAAGATCTCACAAATAACCCAGCATCAATTGCTTGGGTTTTCGGGGGCGAAAACGCTCAATCAATGGCCTCTACCTGAGATAGGCAGCATTACCCCCACCATGATTTCTAGTAATGGAGAAACCGTGCGTCAGTTGGCGCTTGCGGGTAATGGCATTGCTTGCTTGTCCGAGTTCATGCTTAAAGAGGATTTGGAATCAGGTGCTCTGGTGAGTCTATTTAGCGATCAAGTGAACACCGACACTGGGCGAGAGAACGTCAATGCGGTGTTCTATAAGTCGTCAGCATTGGCCAAACGAATCTCGGCGTTTATTGATTTTATCCATCCGAGATTGCGTTTGTAGTCGAAGGGCGATTACAGCGCTTGTTCGAATCCAACTAAAGGCACACGTGTCGAAACAGCGTGCAGTGCAATGTTATGGATCATCTCATCCACTGTTGTGCAGCAGTCTGCTAGGATAGATACCTCATACTTTTCAGCCGCTGGTGAGATCGCTGTGTGAGTGACACAGTTTTGAGTCATCATCCCGCACACTAACAGTTCGGTAATGCCTTTCTCTGTGAGGGTTTCTTCTAGCGTTGTCTTTTCAAAACTATCGGCAAAGGTCTTGATTACCACCGTCCCATTTGGGGCTGCTGCCATGATCTCTGGGTGAATTTCTGCCCCTTCGGTACCTTCGTTAAAAAATGGAGAGATGCCCATCGCAGGGTCAGCAATGTGCTGAATATGGATAACAGGAATACCTTGTTGGTCGGCTTTGGCGATCGCCTGTTTAATGTTGCTGAGTGTTTGCTCAGTGTTCCAAAGTGGGAACTGGCCCGCTGGGAAGTAATCATTTTGTAGGTCGATGACAAGAAGTGCTTTGCTCATAAGTAAATCCTTTGAATATTGCTTTGATTGAACAGGTTGTTGTGTCGATGGGGTTATTATGCGACTTGTCGTTTGGTTTGCTCAGAGTCTAAAATGACATTTATCGGGCTAAAAACGACAAAGGTAAAATGGATACCCAATTCATCAAGGTTGCGATTTGCCAATATCCGGGGGCACTAAACTCAGCGGTATATGGTTTAGAGGAGCTGTTTAGCATGGCTAATCGAGCCTGCGACGAGCAAAACCTTGCTGTCAGGTTTGAGCCTCAGATCTATAGGACAGAATCGCTGCCTTCGGAAAGCCAGCACATCGTTTTGCTGCCACCCAGTGGCGATGAGCAACACTATTTAAACCCGCCCAGCAAATTATTGGAGTGGCTTAGGCAGCAACATCAAGCAGGGGCTACGGTAGCCTCTGCGTGCGCTGGAGCCTTTATTCTTAATGCCAGCGGCGTGGTGGCTAAGCGATGTGTCACCACCCATTGGGGGCTGGCAGAACTGTTTCAATCCCATTTTCGTGACACGCCGTTAGATACCCGAGAGATCTTGATCGATCATGGTGATGTGATCACCGCGGGTGGATTGATGTCGTGGTTGGATTTGGGCTTAGAACTGGTTTGCCGCTACGCATCGCTTAGCGTGATGCGTCAACTTGGCAAGATACTGGTCATTGACACTGCGCCAAGAGAGCAGCGTTATTACCGCCAATTTTTGCCTAATGTTAATCATGGCGATAAACCGATATTGCAATCTCAGCAATACGTCAATCAACACTATGCCCAAGTTCTGGTGGTAAGCGAGCTTGCCAGTCGAGCCAACCTGACGGAACGCACCTTTCAGCGCCGTTTTCTCAAAGCGACGGGATTCAATCCCAATGCTTATATTCAGCAGCTTCGTGTGCAAAAAGCTTGTGATCTATTGGAAAGCAGTAACGATTCGTTTGAACGAATCGCAATGCTGGTGGGCTATGAGGATGTGAGTGCGTGTCGAAAAGTGTTTACCAAGCTGATGGGGCTATCACCCAAAGCGTTCCGAATGCGCTTTAGCCGAGAGCCCCAAATAGATTAGAAAATTACGCTATACAGCACACCTGCACCAATCGCCATCGACAGCACGACGCTAACAAAGGCAATGATCATCGGTGTTTTGAAGATAGATTTAAGCAAAATCACCTCGGTTAAACTGGCACCAGCACTGCCGATGATCAGAGCCATCACGGAACCAAGCGCCATGCCTTTTTGTACTAGAGCAGCACTGAGAGGGATCACGGCAACGGCTCGAATGTATAGTGGGATACCAATCACCGCAGCCAGTGGTATGGCATACCATTTGTCAGCACCGGCATATTCGGCAATAAACTCAGTAGGGATAAATCCATAGATAAACGCACCAATAGAGACCCCTAGCAATAGATAGGGCAGTACTTGCTTGAAATCCGCCCAAGTGGTTTGCCAGATTGTTAGCCAACGACTAGGTGTTTTGGCTGTCAGGGTCATGGTCGAATCTGCGCAGCAACTTACTTCAACTTCTTTAGGAGCCGCTTCGTTGCAGCAGCTGCTTGTTTCCACTTTGGGCTGTGATGAGCAGCCAGATGCTTGAGTGCTTTGATAAGCCTCTTCTTTGACGTAACGCTCAAATCCCAGTTTCTCCAGCACGTAGCCTGCTGTAACTGATACTCCCATGGATACCATGAAATAAAAAAGTGCCACTTGCCAGCCAAAGGTCACGACAAAAAGGCCAATGACAATCGGGTTAAGTAGGGGGCTGGCAAACAAAAAAACCATCATAGGTCCAAACCCAGCTCGGGCACGCAATAAACCTTTTAGGAATGGGATCGTCGAACAGGAGCAAAATGGTGTGATTGATCCCAATAGCGCCGCTATCCAGTAGCCTCGCCCATTCTTAGAACTCAGGATCGCTTGGATCTTTTCTGGTGTTACATAGCTTTGCAGCACACCGACCAGATAACTGATCACTAAAAATAGAATAGTCAGTTCAGCGGCCAAAAAGATAAACATATCTAGGGCTTCTTTACCCATTTCGAGCCAGGTTGGGTTCATGATTTTTCTCCAGATTAATTTCTATATTTCGAAAAATATAGAAATGTAAGGTGAGGCGCAAGTGTTTTATTTCGATAAAAATGGAAATAAATACTAAGTTTATGAAAATTAGGAAGTAAAAATTTATCCTATTGGAATACCAAGCGGCAACAAGCTCGCTAAACGTCACTGAGCTTTCAATACACCCATCAGTTGGTTATATTTCTGAAAGTATCGAACTAATGAGAATCTGCCTAACCATGCTGGAACTTGAAGCCGTCGCCAAAGCACTGAAAGAGCTTGGTCATCCAACTCGTCTATCTATCTACAAAGCGGTCGTTAAGGCCGGGCACCAAGGCGTTGCTGTAGGTGGTTTGCAGCAGGAACTTGGAATTCCCGGCTCGACGCTGTCGCATCATATCTCCAATCTTTCATCGGCGGGGTTACTTTCTCAGCGTCGAGAAGGGCGCACGCTTTATTGTGTCGCTGAGTACCAGCAATTAGATAAAGTGATAGACTTTCTTCAAGACCAATGCTGTATCGATGAGCAATGCGATTAGGTCAAGACGCCCTATTATCGAAGGAATGAAGTAGATGGATATTAATCAAGTTGAGTCATTTTTAGAGCGCTGTAAAGGCAGTGAAGCAAGCTATCCTTTTGGTCCCGAGGCAAGAGTGTATAAAGTCATGGGCAAGATGTTTGCCTTGCTCGCAGAAGGGGACTCCCCCCAGCGAATTACCTTAAAAGCAAAACCTGCCGATGTGGAAGTATTAGTGGAAGAGTTTGAAGCAATTATCCCAGGCTACTATATGAACAAGCGCCACTGGGTCACAATTTCTTTAGTCGATGAAATTGGTGAGTCCATGCTTCAAGACTTGATTGAAAACTCATACCAACTGGTAGTTAAGGGACTAACCAAGGCTGCAAAACAAGAGCTTGCTGACCAAGCATAGAGCATCACCTCAATTAACCAAAATGCCTGCGTAACTGTGTTGGTTAGGCAGGCATTGCAGCGTTTGAATTAGTTAGAAAACTCTTTTGCATCTTGGCTTTTTAGTACTTTATGACCGTCTTCGGTGACCCCTAGTTTCCAATAGCTGCTGAAGTAACTTGCGTCTCTGCTAATGTCCCACTGCTGTGAGAAATAACGGCGGATAGTACGCATCTGACTGAACTCTGCAGCGCACCATATTGCAGCGCTACCGTTTTGTTTAGGCAGCTTTTCTATCGCCTGTGACAGATCTTCTGATGCAGGCTCGCTGACTACCCACTCAATCTGAATGCCTTTTGGTGCCGATAACGGCTGAATGTCCGATGCACTGGTGACTTGAATAAATGCATGTCCTTTGGCATCAGGTGTTAAGTCTTCAAGGGCTGCTGCTAACGCAGGTATTGCCGTCATGTCTGCGGCGTAAATTACCGTTTCTACTTTGGTATTGATCGGCTTACGTGGCCCGGGACCTGCGACATTGATGGTATCACCAACATTAGCGGTTGCCGCCCATTGTCCCGCAAGCCCACTACCAACCTCTTGGCTATCATGGGTATGTTTAACGAAATCAATCGTTAGCTGTTTATTAGTACTATCAAAGCTACGTATGGTGTAGGTGCGCATCATTGAGCGCTCACCCTCCGACAGTTGGCTCAGGTCGGTGCTGCCTTGTGGGGTAAATAGTAGCTTAACGTACTGTCCTGCGCAGTCAGGTGGAAACTGGTCGTGCTTTTCAAAGCTGAGGGTTAAGCGGATGTAGTTTTCACTAAGGTTTTCTTTGCTAATCACGGTAAGTAGCTTAGGTGCTTTACTTGGGCTCATTTTCATAACTCCAGCTTTGATGATGTTTTTCAATGCATTTTTAATAGTCATTAGCTTCTCAAAAACTCCTCGATTTTAGGTTTGATCGTCATGGAAATGATAATCATTAATGTTATCCCGACAGGCAGTGCTGCTGCAAACGCTTGTGCCCAACTTGTCACGAAGTGTTCAAGATCATTAAAGCCAATATTGTTTGCTGCGGTGGAAAATGCCATCAATGATTCCATGATAACGGCCATAATCAGACCTACAGTCAGGTTCACTTTTTTCTCGCTGCTGTTAGGCATGAACTTGCTCACCAACTTGCTGACTAAATTCATCATAGTGAAGCCAATCGGCATCATGAAGATGGTGGTGGTGAAAAAGGATGTCGCCCAGTCTTGGAAGAAGCTGTCGCTAAACCCTAGGTTCATATAGGTCATTACCCCAGTTAATGTGCCGCCCATGACGGTCATCATGGATGCGATCACCATAACTTTTTGCCACAAAGGGTTTTTGCTCGTTTGTGGTGTTGGTGGTGCAACCATCGGCTGAATGTTTGATTGGGTTGTCATATCTCGTCTCCAATGTTGCAATAACTTGTAATTAAGTTGATAATGTCAACTATATTGTTATTTGGTTGATGTTGTCAACTACATTTCTTAGGGTAGATCTATGTCAGATATGAAGTCTTTAGAAAACATCTTTGGTTTTATGCACTTACTCAAACGCACCATGCACGCAAAAGTTGAAGAGCTCGACTTAGATTTAGCGCCAATGCATATCCGAGCGATGAAAATCATCGAGAAACACGCACCCTGTACGGCGGTAGATATCGTCAATGTGCTCTGTCGAGATAAGGCGCAGGTGACAAGGTTACTCAAGGTATTGATTGACCTTGAACTGATTGAAAAGCAGCCAAATCCAGAAGACAAACGCAGTCAGTTTTTAGTGATTACCGACAATGGAAAAGCACAGATGGCTCGCTTTAAAGAGATTGAGCAAGAGGTGATTGGGCAGATGACATCGGGATTATCAGAGCAAGAGCTTGATGCATTTCAAGCCATTACCCAAAAAATGGCGACGAACTTAGGAAAGGGTATCTAGCTAACATAGGCAGCAGTCATGCTGCCTATGTTGCGTCTAAGCTACGCAAAACCTGAGTGTGGTTTTGAGCTTCTCTGGGGCAACTTTTCGAGTGTCTGATAGGTAGATTTCTCTATGCACCTTGGAGAGGCGAGTTAAACCCTGCTCAGCGGCAAATGCCTCCATCTTGGCAAAGCTGGCAGGCTCGTCATCAAAAGGCCCAAGGTGAAGCATCTGCACGCATTGACCTTCTGTTATCGAGCAGAACAGCACTTCATCCAATAGTGGGTTGGCTTTTTTAGCCTTAGTCATTGTGACCATTTCGCTAAAAAACGCCTCAGTCACAAAGTCTGGCTGGCGAATCATGAGGGTAAATACCAAGTCATCTTTATTGATGGTGCCATCAAAGTTGGCTTTGGCCTCATCAGTAATATCCCACACCCCTTCAAGTGGGTACACGGTGTAATCGACATAACCTACAGGTGCGGGTTGCTTCTTTTTCAACGTCATCTTTATCGCATACGCAATGCTGTATAGCGCTTCAATATATTGGGTAAACTCAGGACTATTCGGGTTGCCCGCACCACTGATGGTGATGAACTTCATCTCACCAACTTCCACCAATTCTGGTTTGGCTTTTGGTAGGTAGAGGGATTTTTCGGCTTTGCGCCACTCGTGTTTTTGCATGAGGAGTACTTATAGAAAGACGATTTTGGGTAGTGTGGCAGGTGGAACAGAGGTGGTCAAACTTCACTTACGTGCGCACAAAAGTGTGAAGTTTTACATTTTTATGCGCATAAAGAGTTGTGCTTATCTGCTCTGCTAAGCATGGGTAAATCCGAAGTTCAACTGACAGCCACATGCTTTTGCATACTTTGCTAGTGTTTTAATAGTAGGGTTACCAGTTCCCTTTTCAAGCCGAGAGATGTTAGATTCTTTTGTTCCCATTCTTTCAGCTACTTGTGCTTGCGTTAACCCCGCAGACTCCCGCATTGAGAGTAACATGCTGATCAGTTCGAATTCTGGTTCAAGCGCATCATACTCAGCTTTTACATCTGGGTTGACGAGTGCTTTATCTTTTAGAGATTGTAAACTACTCATTTTTTACCTCTCTCATTCTATCTCTGGCTAACTTGATGTCTTTCTTAGGCGCTTTCTGGCTTTTCTTAACAAAGGCATGTAGCACTTTAATGTTTTTGCCTTCAAGGTAACAAAACAATCCGCGACCAATACCTTCTTGGGCTTTTGCCCGGATCTCAAACAGGCCACACTACCCATAGACTTGGTATGAGGTTCTCCAAGGTTTGCTCCATTTTGCTCAATTAATTCGAGTAGCCTAAGAATCCTTGCTTGGATTTTCGGAGGCATTGCGAGAATTTCTTGATCCACTCCATCATAGAACTCAACGTTCCAGGTCATTTATTCGCATCCGTACGTATTATAATCGCTATTTGAAACTTATCCTATATGATAAGTTTTTCGTGGGTGAAAAATGTACGATTTAAGTATTAAAACTAAAAAAAGGGCAGCTATCTCTAGCAGCCCGTTGTCCTGTATAACCTTAGTTTAGGCAGATTTCTCAACCATCCCTTCACCAATAAACCCACCGGTCTGATGCGCCCAAAGCTGGGAATAAATTCCAACGCATTGCACTAGCTCTCAGTGAGTGTCCTAGATGCACCAATCATGGATCAGTATAAAGTAGTCAGTGCTGCCATCATCTCGCACCACCTCAACACGCTGTTTGAGGCGTTTGGATTTATCAAAGATGCTGCCTTTACCAAGGCGAATGAGCACGTTGTCAAACACATGCGAAGAGAGGGTGAGATCGTTTGCCAGCTCCAGCTGCTGTTTGAGGTTGGCCTTTAATGCGGTGGTATCGGGGGATCTTCACAGGCTCAAACTGCGCTGCGGTGAGCTGGGCGATTAGGTGGTTTTCAAGTTGTGCTCTGATTGTGTGCTCGTTCGAATTCTTACTAAATAACCATTGCGTTGTTAACCTTAGTTAACTAGTATTATTGGCAACACGGCCCCTATCGGTTAGCGTCACTTGTGATGCGAACCGCTTAGGGGTTTTTTATTGCTTGTCGTCTGCGGTTTCAGTTGTCGAAAACAAGCTTTGCCACCTTTCGACAACTCCCATGCTGTTGAGATCTAGTCCAATATGAGTCATGTCTGGAAACTCATTGATCATTAGATCGGTTAGCCTCATCCACCATGTTGAGTTTGGATTAATGTTATCCATCAAATGCTTAACAATACAAAATAGCATGAATGGTCTAGCTCTTAGCCTGTCAGAACCTTTCCCTTCGAAATGTGAGACCCAAGGCACCTCAGTGCTCGCAGGTAGATTTGGCTGATCAATAATATTGCGGTTCCATAGCCTGCTATGATGAGCACAAACATTGCGTAGGTAGTTGAGTGAGCGCAGCCACTTGGCTAATACCCTGCCGTTAGACATGCCGAATTTACTGGCAATGATATCTTGGTCTTGCTCTTTCATGCCTGAGTAGAGTAGCGAAAGTGCGCCAAAATCCCAGACCTCACAAGCAATCCAGATAGGCAACGGCAACCCGTGCTTTTTCTTATTGTGCTCAATAAACTTTTCACGAGAGCGATTAATCAGCCCTGCCTGTTTGCTTACCCAATCATGATGATCGGTTAAGCCTGTCTTTGGGTTTATCTGCTGGGAAAACTTAGGGAAAAACTGCTCTTTATCCAAGTAGGCAAAAGCATTCCTTTTCCCTAACAGGTGTGCGACTTCCACCCGAAAAGCAATCTCGATGCGCTCAAGGGCATCGAGTACCAACAAGCGTAATTTTTTATCAAACACATACAGATAAATCGCATCTTCAAACTTGGCACCGGGTTTAAACTCTTCCAGTGTGATGCGACGTGTACCACCTTTTTTATTCCCCTTTGGCTTCTCTAGCGGGCAACAAGGACCACTGAGTTGGCGAAAGGTGTACCAATAGCCACTGAGTCGGTAGTAACCGATTCTAGACAGGTAAGTGATGGCTTTGTCTTCATCAGTAATGGATAGGCCACGTTCTTGCAGCTTTACCACCATGTCTTCGTATGAGTGCCAAGGTTTGTTATATGCCATTAAAGAGGGGGTCCTTTGAATTTATACAAACATCTGTTGCAGTAAGCCTTTTTCTATTGTTTGGCTGTTACTAATTCTGAACTGCTTAGATCTAGCTTTTTATCGAGAGCTGACAGGAAGCTAGCAATCTTCTCTTGTTCTTGCTCCTAGGGGGTATTCATTCTATCTCTAGCTAACTTATAAGTTATTTGAGGGTGAAAAATGTATGATTTAAGTATTAAAACAAAAAAATGGGCTGCTATCTCTAGCAGCCCATTGTCCTTTATAATCTCAGCTTAAGCAGATTTCTCAACCATCCCTTCACCAATAAACCCACCGGTCTGATGCGCCCAAAGCTGGGAATAAATTCCGCCGCTTTGCACCAGTTCTTGGTGAGTGCCTTGCTCAACGACCTGACCGCCATCGAGTACAATCAAGCGATCCATCGCAGCAATCGTTGATAGGCGGTGGGCGATGGCGATAACCGTTTTGCCTTGCATTAGCTCGTTTAGGCTCTCTTGGATCGCAGCTTCTACTTCTGAATCCAGAGCAGAGGTGGCTTCATCGAGTACCAATAGCGGTGCATCTTTTAGCAGTACACGCGAGATAGCGATACGCTGACGTTGGCCGCCAGAGAGTTTTACGCCTCGTTCGCCGACTTGAGCATCGTAACCGCCGTTGCCATGAGGGTCAGTTAAGGTTTCGATGAACTCATGTGCGTGAGCTTGTTTGGTGGCACGCAGAAGGTCTTCTTCTGTCGCATCTGGCTTGCCGTACAAAATATTGTCACGAATCGAGCGATGCAGCAGGGAAGTGTCCTGTGTCACCATACCAATTGAGCCACGTAGTGAGTCTTGAGTCACTTCCGAGATGTTTTGACCATCAATTAAGATCTGTCCTTTTTCAACGTCATGGAAGCGCAGCAATAGGTTTACTAGGGTCGATTTACCCGCTCCTGAGCGCCCTACAAGCCCCACTTTTTCACCCGGTTTGATATTGAGGTTCAAATTACTGATCACCCCTTTATCTTTTTCACCGTAGTGGAAACTCACGTCTTTAAACTCAATACCACCCGCAGGTACTTGGATTGGTTTCGCGTCTTTTTTGTCTTCAATCGCTACAGGTTTCGATAGTGTTTCCATACCATCGACTACAGTACCCATGTTTTCAAATAGGGCACCGACTTCCCACATGATCCACATCGACATGCCGTTGATACGGAGCGCAAGGCTGATCGCAATGGCAATCGCACCAATACTGATGGCACTGATCGACCATAGGTAAATCGAGATAGCGGCCACTGAAAACACAAGAATGTAGTTGGCGATCTCAACGCAGACGTCAAAGCCTGTAACCAAACGCATTTGGCGTTTTACCGTCACTAGGAACTCATCCATGCCTTCTTCAGCGTACTCTAGCTCTCGCTGGCTATGGGCGAACAACTTGACGGTAGTGATGTTGGTGTAGCTATCAACGATTCGGCCTGTCATGGTTGAACGTGCATCCGCTTGCTGTGAAGCGACCTTTTTCAATTTAGGTACGAAATAGACCTGAATGCCAATGTAAGCAACTAGCCAGAACACCATCGGGATCATTAGACGAATATCGGCTTGGGCTAGCAACACCAGCATTGAGGTGAAGTAGACCGAGACATACACGAACACATCAAAGGTCTTCATGACGGTCTCACGCACCGCCAATGACGTCTGCATGACCTTGGTTGCGACTCTTCCTGCAAAGTCGTCTTGATAGAAAGAGACGCTTTGTTTTAGTAGGTAGCGGTGTGCTAACCAGCGAATCGACATTGGGTAGTTGCCCAGCAAGGTCTGATGCACAATCAATGAATAGATGGTGACCAGAATAGGCATGACAACTAACAGCAAGACGCCGATACGGATCAAAGTATCGCTATTATCCTGCCAAAAGGTTTCTGGGTTGCTGGCAGTTAGCCAGTCGACCAGTTGACCCATAAAGCCAAACAGAGACACTTCGATGATCGCCACCGTCGTGCTCATCAGCATCATGGCTATCAGCGGTTTTTCAAAGCCACGGGTGTAATGACGACAAAAGGCCAAAATGCCTTTAGGTGGTTGCCCGGGTTCTTCCTCAGGAAATGCCTGAGTGAAGCTTTCAAACTTCTTAAACAACATAGTTTTCCTTAGATATTATGAACTTGCCACGGCTTATTAGGTGGAGTGTGCGAAAGTTGGGAGGTGGAATAAGCCGAGAAATGCACCGAACGGACAAGCAATGCATCTTTTGCTCTGGTGTTGCATTAAGTGCTGTTGCATAGACTACTCCAATTAACACCAAATGTAATGGTTTGAAGTTGAGAAATCATAGTGACTTATTCTTGTGTCGTTACTTTTACTGAAATTTCATCCGTTCGCAGTAAAAAAGTAAACTTGAACCGCAAAACTGACCAAGATTTCAGTAAATCTTGTTTTAACAAGACATTTACAATTGTCGCATTCAACCGTTATTAGACAAGGAAAGTTATGTCTCTGTTTAGTCCATTTGACAGCAATCTTGATGCAATGCCACGTGCACACACGGCCAACAGTGTCGTGATGGTTCCACCGAAGGAATTTGCATTCAATGCCCAAACGGCTGCCGATAACGAGTTCCAACATGCCCCAACCTTGAGTGAAGAAGCGCTTAGGGCTGCTGTGATGCAAGAGTTTAACGCCATGGTCGAAGGGCTTCGCAATGCTGGTGTTCAAGTGACGGAGTTTGACTATCCGTTGGCGCAAACAGCGACCCCAGATGCGGTGTTCCCAAATAACTGGTTTGCAACGCTTCCGAGTGGAGAGATGTTTACCTTCCCGATGGCATGCCCTAATCGTCAACTTGAAGTTCGCCCTGAGGCGCTGACTCAAAGCCTTAAACAGGCAGGCCGCCGAGTCAAACGCGTCGAACATTTTGCCGTTTCCAACTCTGATGCTTTCCTAGAAAGCACTGGTGTAATGGTGATGGATCACTTCAGTGGCACCATTTACGCAGCACTGTCACAGCGTTGTGAGCGAGAGATTTTAGAAGCCTTTGCAGAGCGAATTGGTTACCGAGTGGTGAGTTTTCATACCTCACTGCCTTCAGGTTCTTCGGTGTATCACACCAATGTGATGATGTCGGTAGGCGAAGAGTTTTGCGTTATCTGCGATGAAGTGATCCCCGAGTTTGAACGCCGCTATGTGGTGAAGACGTTGGCCAAAAACAAACAGGTTATCCATATCTCTCTTGAGCAGATGAATCAATTCTGTGGCAACGTGTTGCAACTGCAAACCATTAATGGCGATCGAGTGATTGCTATGTCTCAATCGGCATACGATGCATTCTCTGATGCACAGCGCAATCAGTTAGCGGTGCATGGTAAGTTGCTGCCTTTTGATGTGAGCAATATTGAAACTATCGGTGGTGGCAGTGTTCGCTGCATGTTGGGTGAAGTCTTTCTACCGTCTAGAACGACTTCTTTGTAATGCAGCCATAGTGAAAAAAGACCAATAGGGACTATCTCCATTGGTCTTTTTTAGTTCAATCACAATTTTTAGCGGCTACTGAGCAATTAACACCTGACATAGATCGCCACCGCTCTTATCGACTGTCTCGGTGCAATATTTCAACACAGTGCCATCATTTATCATCTCGCTTAGGGTTTGCTCGATTTTAGGGGCAAGCGCTTTTTGATTCTGGCTGATGTAGTGGTACATGGGCTGAACATCCATGACACCTGCTGAGATGATAATGTTCTTAAATGGTTTAGACGCAAGATAAGGAAAAGCGCCAATATTGGCGTGAATAAACAGATCACTGCTGTGGGTAGAAAGCTTTTGAAACCCTTCGACGATATTGGTGACGCTTTGCAATGTGTAGGCATGGTCATTGCTTAGATTCTCTTCAGCATTTATCACACCACGGCGATAATCGACTCGGATCGCTTCATTGTCCAGACTTTGCCAACCGCCTTCTAAGCGAATGCCCGAGTTCTTGTGAGTGTAGGCTTCAAATGTGACTTGGTAGATAGGCACATCAATTCGGATCTGATTAGGATGGTTTTGCTGATAGTCAAACACCCGCCCGAATTGGCCATCAATTTTTCCTGAATCGGCGTCTTTAGATGCTCTCACTTCTGACAGGTCAATCACTTGTACCCGCACACCTAAACGATTGTAAAGATCGTGATATACTTTGCTTAGCCATTGGTCATATACCGATCCCGGTACTTGATTCGAGTATAGCTTGATCATTTTCTTCGAGGAAGGGTCGGATGCCAGCGCTGCTGAGGAGGTAAGCATGAAGGCACAAAGCAAGTAACTACAGGTTTTTGTCATAGAATAGGCTCTATTAATGGGTTTATAAAATTGTAGTTAAGTCGAGAGATTTTGAGAGGAATTTAAAGCACTTATATGAAGTGGGCTGAAATTTTTGGGATTCGTTTTTAATTAAGTTCGCTTTGAGTCCAAGAGAATCAAAAAAATCGAAATTTTTAATATATTAATTTCAGTTACTTAAGTTGAAATTCCGGGTGGTTACAAAAAGTATACTAATTGCTATTGGTATTCAGGTTACTAAAATAAACCACAAAGTAAGAGGCTACCTCTTCTTATTCAGTGAATAATTTTTTTGACCAAGGATTCATCATGAGCAAGGTATTAATTATTAATGCACACCAAGTTTCACCCTACTCACCAGGCAAGCTAAATGCCTCGTTAGTGGATAAAGCAACCACTCGACTTATGGCAAAAGGCCATGACGTCAAAGTCGTGACCATGCAAGAAGAGTACGTAGTCGACGAGCAGTTAGCCTTATTTGAATGGGCGGATCGAGTGATCATTCAATCACCAGTCAATTGGATGAGTGTGCCATGGTCGTTCAAAAAGTACATGGATGATGTTTTTACTGCCGGAATGGGCGGAGCACTGTGCCTGTTTGATGGCCGTAACGAAGCTGAGCCGAAGAAAAATTATGGTACTGGCGGACAGCGTACACAGAGTAAGTATATGCTGTCCCTAACATTCAATGCGCCAGAAGAGTCTTTCAACGATGCAGATGAGTACCTATTTGAAGGTAAGAGTGTTGATGATTTAATGTTCCATATGCACGCCAATTTCCGTTTCTTCGGTATGTCTGCTTTACCGACATTTGCTTGTTATGACGTCATGAAAAATGCAGAGGTAGACAATGACTTTAAGCGCTTCAAGGCACACCTAGATGCGCATTTTTAAGTTTGGGTTGGCCGCATTCAACCAGTAAAATAGATTTGAATTTTGAGCGATGTGGGTGACTGCATCGCTTTTTCACTTGAACTTGGGGGCCGAGATGGAAAGCAAAGTAATGGTAGATGACAAAGGGCGTAAGAGTGTTGTCAATGTGTGCAGCGAGCCCTGTGCCATTGAAAAAGGCATGCGCTTGATTGGTGGTAAATGGAAAGGCTCTATTATCTATCACCTTAAAGATGGGCCGGTACGCTTTAATGACTTGGCAAGATTGCTTGGTGGTGCGAGTAAGAAAATGATCGACCAGCGCTTAAAGGAGTTGGAAAGTGAAGGCATGATACTGCGCAAAGTGATCAGCGATCGCCCGATTGCGGTGAGCTACGAGCTGACCGAGTTTGGAAAAACCGCACTTAATATTTTAGAAGAATTGCGGATCTGGTCAGAGAAGCATGATATCCAGCTAAAGAAATAACGGTTCAATCCAGTGCCCCGTTATTTCACCGACTGACAAGCGTTAGTAATCCAACATCCCACGAATCGGATAGTGATTCTCTGGATCACGAATCCAAGCCAAACCACGTGTTAGCGCTCCAAGCTCAGGACGCACAAACGGATTATTCGAGATATCCACTACATGCAGATTACCATTCTCGTTCACCACAAATAACCCTGGTTCGGCAAAGTTGTGGTCAGTCTCTTTCTCTGAGCGAGGAATGGAAATATATAGCCCTAAGGTCTTCATTTGTGCTTCAGTCAGGCCATAGGCGATTGGGAAGCTAATATCGAGTTTTTCGAGATGTGCTTCCAGTTGGTGCTTGGCATCTCCAGAGACCGCCAAAATATCTACGCCTGCATCGGCGAAAGTTTGTTTATAAGTCTCGATCTCGTTTAAGTAACGAGTACACAGTGGGCAGTGCTTACCACGATAGACAAACACTGCTTGCCAAGTTGCGTCACCTTGTGGATGACCAAGTGTCACACTGCTGCCATCCAACGTGGTAGCGGTAATCGTGGGGAACGGGTCACCCGCTTTAAGTTTGTTTGAATAGGCCATTGTACGGCTTCCTTTCACTGGGTTACTTTTGAGTATGCGGTGGCCTTGAAAGGTCATCGCACCTTCGTTACCCAACTAATCTAGGTACAAATTCTCTTTTCATCAAGTAGTTAACTTTTAGTAACCTAGTAGTGAATCGCGGCTTCATGAAAGAAGCCGCTAAACCGGTTATTGGAAGCCAAATTTGCCGTTGTCGTTTTTCCATTCGCTTCGAGGCGGGATATTTTCGATAGTATCCCAATGCTCAACTATCATGCCGTTGTCGAGACGGAATAGGTCGTAAAACGCCACGTCTTTGCCTAAGAAAATGCCTTCGCTGATCGATAGAACAAAGTTACCTTCCCCTAGGATTTTGTGGTTGGCTTTGTACTGCATCGGTGTGCCTGCTTTTGCTAGGGCTTCTAGCGCTTGGCCAAGGCCGCTCAAACCATCTGCTACCATCGGATTATGTTGTCGATAAGCCTCATCGTCGTTGGCGATAAATTGGTTGATTTGCGCCATATCGCCTTTCATTAAGATGGTATCGACGAAGTCGGCCACGATAGCTTTGTTGGCTTCAGTCTTATCGAGGTCGGTGATCTCGGTTGGGCCATCTAACTGAGTGCGGCCACTTGGGTTAGCTGGTGCAATCTCTTGCAAGTTATCCCAGTGCTCGACAATTTTGCCATTTTCAAAACGGAATACGTCAAAACCGACTTTTGGGCCAAAAAAGTTGTAATCAGTATGAGTGACTACGTAGTCGCCATCTTGTAGTGCACGTTTTACTTGTGCTTTGGCACTCCCTTTTGGAAGGGCGTGAAGCACTTCACCAAAGCCCGCTAGGCCGTCGGCCACTGCAAGGTTGTGTTGAGTGTAGCTTTCAGCATTGATGTAGCTGACGGCTGTTTGATCGCCTGTCTCAATGCTTGAGATCACCGCTACGGCTTTTTCCTTGTTGGTGAGTTCTGCACTGCTACCACCCACATTGGCACAAGCGGCAAGGCTAACAACGCTAGTGGCTAGCAGGGTACGAGCAAATAGTTTTGATGTTTTCATGATTCCGTCCTCTTGTTGGTGTGAAGCTATGTTAGGACAGAGAGGATCGTGTCGGCAGAGTCAATATGGGCGCAAAAATGGTAGATCTTGAACCTTATACTTTCGGTGATTGATACTGTTTTTGGAACTGTGCTGGGGTCTGTTTGGTCAGGTTCTTGAAGTATTTTACGAAGTTACTCACATCCTCAAACCCAAAATCATACGCGATCTGAGCGGTGGTAATATTGGTCACAACAAGCTGGCGTTTGATTTCGATGATGGTGTACGCATCAATCATCTGTTTTGCGGTGAGGTTGGCTGCAAGCTTGCAGATCTGGTTTAAGGTTTTGTAGGTGGTGTTGATTTGAGTGGCATACCAGTTCGCATCTCGCACCTTTTGTCCGTTGCTTTGCAGCAATTCAAAGAAGCGAGCAAGCCGAACGCTTTGCTGCGAAGAAAGCTTGTCGTGGCGCATGTCTGGGCGAATGCGGTGCAATATTAGCGCCAGCGTTGAGAAAAGGTACATGCTGATCAAGGGGTCTTTGTCGGTGCGGGCAAGCTCGGTGATCAGCTCATTGAGTAGGGTTGTAAAACTCCTGCCTTGGTCGCCTGTTAACTCAAATAGTGGTGAGTGATGCTGGTTGAGGTGGGTGGGTGTGTAGTTGGGTAAGCGCATATTTGCGTGGATCTGGTCCAAAAATGCTTGAGTAAACAAAATCACCTTACCCGTTGGCTGGTGGGTAAAATCGAACTGGTGCACTTGTTCTCGCTGGATAAAAATTACCGACCCAGGTTGATAGGCGTATTGCTCGAAATCCACCATATGATAGCCACTGCCCGTTTCTATTATCACAAATAAAAAGAAACTCACTCGGTGTGGGGTTTGTGGATCTGGGTTTAAGTCAGAGCGTTGATAAAGGTCGGCCAAATTGATGATTTGAAACTCGGACTGGTTGGACTGCTGGTGGTTAAAACCCACGTTAGGGATGTGCATTGTGCGCCTATTCCTTGGAATACTCGATGTCATATTAGGCAGCGAAGATTGCTCAATCAATCATTATCCGAACTGGAATGGCTCGATTGTGATATAACAGCCCGAGCGCAATTAAATCACCAAGCTAAATCACTCAATTAAGGCCCCCATGGAAAATGAGATCATCACCGTCCCGCTGCCATCCCTTATTCACCGTATGGGAAGCGACGTTGTGAAGCAGGCAAGAGTGCTTGCCCAATCTCAAGGGTGTGAGTTAAAGCGAGTAAGGCGCTCTCGTAATTGGCAGTTGCTTGGTGAGGCTGCTGCGATTTTGAGCCTGCAAAGCCAATTACGTCGTGACCACTCCAGCGAAATGCGCTTTATGATCGATAAGATCGCCGCCGTGCCTATCGAAGTGATCCCACAATTAAGCCTTGAAGAGCAGTTAATTGCTTTAGTGGTGGCAAACCCCAATATTACCCTGTCTGAGATGATGGCCGAGACAGATTGCTCGGTTGCCCAAGCTCGCACAGCTCGTTTTGAAGCCGAGAGTTTAGACTAACTTTGTAAAGCTTTGCAGGGTCTCTTCATCTGGCACTTGCTTAAACAGTGCTTCAACACCGTCAAAATCTTTATGAATAAGGTCAATCACTTGGTATTGGCTTAAGTCACCAAATTCTTTGCTCAAAAACTGCCTAAACGCCGCTTCGTTTGGCCACTTTCCTCGTACAGCAAACCCTTCATCGATATCCCACACTTCAGACTCAAAGTAGGAAAAGTCGGTCATGCCGATATTGTGACAAAACAGAACGAGGTACATCTTAACTCCTGACAATTTGGTGTTGGGGTTGCAGCTTATACTAATTTGTTTAGTCGTTGAAAGGTGATCAGACAGGGAATTGTCATGTTAAGTTTTGGTGCGATTTGCAACAATTGATTTACATCAAAGAAGAGGTGGGGAAATTGACTTAAATTTAAACACCTGTTTGAAAGTGATTTTAAGTTAAGGATGACTATGTACCCACTGCTATTAAAAGCCCATGTGTTGTTGATTGTGTTGAGCTTCTTAAGCTTTTTACTAAGAGCGCTTTGGGGATTTAAAGGTTCTGAAATGTTAGAGAGTAAAGGTGCGTTGATGATGCACAAATTGATTACTCTGACCATGTTGCTCAGTGCCGCCGCTTTATGTGTGACACTCAATATGTACCCAATGACGGATGCTTGGTTAACAGAGAAACTGGTGTTATTGGTGGCTTATGTTGCCTTCGGCATGGCGACGTTTAAGCCGCTTATTCATGATAGAACGCGTGCAATGTTGGCGACGGTCACGTGTGGGTTATTTGTGGCGATATTCTATATTGCTAAGTTGCATGCACCGATAGTGTTGAGCTAGTTTTCATCCCCAATGGTAATATTTATTAATCAAAAGGAGCGACAATTCGCTCCTTTTGATTGTGTTGTTAACGGATAGGCAGATACACCTCAGTGAGTAAATCGCATTCGTCCACTTCGTGAATGAAATTCAGATAGCGAAAATAGACGGGATACTCTCTGAGCTCTTCACCGCTTTCTGGAAGCCACTCTTGGTAGAGGCGACAAATGGTCTCACCAATATTGCTGTGGCTGCCTTTGTGTATTGCTGCAGCGCAGCGCCCTGCTGGGATAACACCAGTTTTGACCCCGTATTGGTTCTCCGGGATGTCGCCCACATGACTGCCGCAGATATCAAATCGAAACTCTTCTGGTGGTGTTTGAGCTGGATCTGAGTAGGCAACACCGTAGGTGCGGCTGCTGCGAATTGGTGAGAATCCGGTGCTCTTTCGCCACTCGACAAATTTGGCGACGTTGTCAAAAATACGATGTGGGCTGCCTTTGTGTTCGAGCACGGCCACAGGCTCTTCAGCGAAGTCGATAATTTCTACGTTCAAGGCTTTTTCTCCCAAGGCATCTGGATAAAATTCATATTTAGAGTGCCAGTGTTGCCACTCAGGTTGGGTTCTGAATTGAGATGGAGTTTGCGAAAATACGCGAGAAAAGGCTCTGGTGAACGCTTCCGAGCTCTCAAATTGCGCTTCAAAAGCGATGTCAGTAATGCTGACATCGCCCTCAAATACCAATCGGAAAGATGCTCGCTTTAATCGGGTCAGCAGCACGTACTGAGTTGCACTGATGCCTACGTATGCGCTAAACACACGTTGGAAATGGTACTTAGAACAGATCGCTACTTGGCTTAGTACATCTAAGCTCAATGTTTCATCTAGGTGAGTATCGATGTAGTCGCATACTCGTTTGATCTGCTGCTGACGGCGCTGACTCGCATTCATTTCGTTTCTGTCTCTTGTTAGAACTTACCTACAGTGTATCTATCGATACTGCTGTGCTCTTGACCGAAGTTGCGAATTTTACTCTAGGGTTAAAACGATTTTTCCGACGTGGCTCTTAGTTTGGAACGCTTGCTGCGCTTGGTTGATTTCGCTAAGTGGGTACGTTTGTGCCACTAGCGGCTTGATGTTCCCGTGTTCAATATGACGAACAAGGTTGCCAAAGACCTCAGGCTCAATCACGGTGCAGCCAAAGAAGTTTAGATCTTTTAGGTAAAGGGTTCTTAGGTCGAGCTCTACCAAAGCGCCACCAATGGCACCAGAGACGGCGTAGCGACCTTTCGGTTTTAGAACTTGTAAGAAGTCATCCCAGTTTTCGCCGCCGACCAGATCAATGACGACTTCAATGCTGTTGTGCCCGAGGGCTTCAATCAAGTTGGTATGACGAGACACCACTTGATCCGTCCCTAAAGCCAGAATAGTTTCAAACTTGCTTTCGCTGGTGATTGCGATGACTTTAGCGCCACGAGCTTTTGCCAGTTGTATTGCCGCCGAACCCACACCGCCAGAAGCACCAGAGATCAATACTGTGTCTGAAGCGCTGACTTTTGAGCGAGTGAGTAGGTTTTCAGCGGTAGAGTAAGAACAAGGAAAAGACGCCAGTTCGGCATCAGTGAGATCCGTATTCACCGTAAAGGCATGCTGCGCTGCAACTTTAGTAAATTGTGCAAACCCACCGTTGCACTCTGAGCCGAAGTACCATGCAGATTCTAGAGGTTGCCCATCCGCGTAATGTAGGCAAGGTTCGATAATGACACGCTCACCAATTCGTCTTGGATCAACACCTTCACCGACAGCCACAACGGTTCCACACACGTCAGCCCCTTGAATGAGCGGTAAAGGGAGAGCCGTGCCGCCCCAACTTGCGTCGTCCGCTTCGTTGTCGCCTTTGGAGTACCAGCCGATACGAGTGTTGATATCGGTATTGTTCACCCCTGCGGCGTGGACTTTGATCAGTACGTCGCCTTTCGCTGGTGTCGGAATGGCAAGGTCGTGGCGGATTTCTAGCATTTCAGGCCCGCCATGGCCGACAAGCTGCACGCCTGTCATGGTGTTAGTCGTCATGGTTACGAATCCTTAATTAACTGTTTTAATGTCATTTTTGCACTGATGATCGCTTGATCACCAAGTACGGCCCACGCACTAGAAACGCCCTCGTGAAGCAAATATAGGCTTGCTGCGAGTGGCTCGTTGCCCGCCAAGTTTCCGAGTTTGTCTTTGACTTCGAGTTTGTGTTTTTTGACGGCTTGGTTGATGAGCTCATTATCGGGAAATGCTGCCATTGCATTGACTGACATACAGCCATTAGGCGCATACTCCACCATCCATGTTTTTAGCTGCTCAAAGGCAAACTCGACCGCATCAAGTCCAGCCGGATGTGGGTTATCGGCAAGTAATTTGAGGTAACGCTGGTGGCGAAACTCGAGTGCCCCAACAATCATTGCCTCTTTGGATGGGAAATGTTTATACAAGGTGCGAAGGCTAACATCGCACTCGGTTTTCAGCTGGGAGACACTTGGCTGAGCAAACCCATGCTGGCTAAAAGCTTGTTCCAATCTCTCGGCAATTTGTTGTTTGAGCATGACAATTCCTAATGGGTAGAATGTTTGTTCTACTTACAGGGTAGAGTGATCGTTCTACTTGTGTCAATGGGTGAAATAGTGATCAATAAAAGAACGATGGAGGAATGCAAAAAATGAAAGAGAAAAAGAGCAATATATTCAGCCAGATACCCAATGATTTATCCGAAGAAGTTTTTGAAGATATCGTCAAAAACCCACACGTTCGTATTGAACGAATTGTTTCTTATGGACACAGCTCCCCCGAAACAGGTTGGTACGATCAGGAAGAAAACGAGTGGGTGATGGTGCTTAAAGGCCAAGGTGTACTTGAGTTTGAAGATGGTCGGATCGTGGTGCTTGAGAGTGGTGATTATCTCAACATAAAAGCTCATGAAAAGCATAAAGTCGCGGCGACAAAGGCCGATGAAGAGACAATTTGGTTGGCGGTGTTTTATTAGCCGAATATATCTGGGCGGCGGTTAACAAAGCCCTAGCGCAATGCGGCTAGGGCTTTGGCTATAGGTCAGTGCTTTTCTGATTTTTGTCTTGCAAAGCAGACGGCGTAAAGCGCAGGTACAACCAATAGAACGACAGGCATAGAAAACAGTAGCCCATAGCCAAGTGTTAGTGACATTGGCCCCATGTAAACATCAGTCCCTCCTAGGCCGTAAGCCAGAGGCAGCAGACCTGCGACCGTGGTCAAAGACGTTAATAGGATTGGGCGCAAACGGCTCACCGAAGCCTCTACAATGGCTTGAGTAGCATCTTGTACTTGCGCCCGACGCTGATTGATCTGGTTAATCAGAACCAGTGAGTTGTTCACCACAACGCCCGTCATGCCTAAGATACCAATCAGGGCAAACATGGACAGAGCTTGCATATGTAGCACCAAAGCCATCAGTGAAATGACCACAGCAAATGGGATCACGGCCATGATAAGCACGGGCTGCAATAACGAGTTGAACATCACGGCTAAGACAAAATAGATCCCAACCATAGCGGCAGGAAATGCCACCATAAAGCCACTCATGGTTTCGTTGGTGCTCTCTGCTTCGCCACCGAATTCGATCTCTACCCCAGCAGGGATCTTGCCTTCAAGATGTTGTGCCATTGCATCGGAAATTTCGACCGCAGTCAGGTCTGGATCAGATATTTGAGCGGTGACGGTTACCTCTCTAGCACCATTGTAGTGTTTGATGAGCTGAGGTGACTCAATCTCTTCTACTTTTGCAAGCTGTGCCAGCGGTACTTGAGTGCCTTGAGCGGTATAGACTTTGAGCTTAGCAAGTTGGTCTAATTGGCGGTATTTTTGGTCAAGAATGACTCTTAAATCGACATTTTGATCACCAATCCAAGTCGAGGTCACCGTATCACCTTCAAAAGCAATGCGAAGGGTTGTGGTCAAGTCCGCAACGGTCAGTCCATATTTTGCTAACCAATGGTATTGAGGAAGGATGCTTAGTTGTTTATCTCGCAATGCTTCACTATTGGACACGTTATCCAACCCTGAGTGTTCCGTTAGCCATTGGCTGACCGTTGCGACGGCTTGGTCGCGCGATGTTTGTGTCCCGCCTAAGACTCGGATCTCTACAGGTTCCCCCGGTGGCGGCCCGCCCGCATCCACTGAAAACTTAACAAATAACGCATTGTCATTGAGTGTTAATTGGCTGTTTAGGTCTGCGATGATCTGTTGGGCTGTGCGCTCACGCTGATCGAAATTGCTCAAGACAATGGTGCCTTGGCTGGTTGGGGTACCATATACCATTTGGAATGATTTCAGTTCGCTTGTTGGCAAAGAAGCGATCGCCGTTTCCATTGCTAGATGTGCGTTACGTATCTCGCTCAAAGGCGTGCCCGTCTCAGTTTCGGTATACACCTCAATGTACTTAGCCGCATCTGATGGGAAAATATCCACTTTTAAAGTGGTGGTGAGAAATGCACTGCCACTGAGCGCCAATATAGCGATCAACAGTACGGTTTTGCGAAAACGAAGACACCACTCAAGCAGAGCTTGATAACCCTGACTTACTCGATTCCAGCGAGATGATTCAGTTTGACGTAGCGTTTGTTTTTCCAAAGAGTGAGCCAAGTGGGCGGGCAGAGTAAAGGTACATTCTGCCAGAGAGAAGAGCAGTGCAGCGATAACGGTTACTGGGATCACCGCAGCAACATTACCCATAGTACCTGGGATAAATGCAATCGGAATAAACACGAGTGCGGTGGTGGTTAGGCTTGCGAGGATTGGCTTAAATACGTCTTTGGTGCCATCGATCGCGGCTTGCAAAGCGGGTTTACCCTGCTCTTTTTGCTGATAGATGCTTTCGGCGATAATGACGGAGTCATCGACGATAATCCCTATCACCAGCAGTAATGCCGCAAGAGTAATGCTATCAAGGTTCTGTCCTACCATAGGTAGCACAACCATGACACCTAAGATACAAAATGGGATGGATACCGAAACCCAAAAAGCCACCTGACGTTTTAAGATCAGGCTAAGCACCGCCAAAACTAAAATCAAACCTATGCCGCCGTTAGTGGCAACGATAGAGAATTTATTGGCCATGTCATCGGCAAGATTTACGTTGATTTGATATTCGAATACCCCTTGCCAGTTGGATTGCTCCTGCGCAAGCAGTTGCTGGACTTGCTCAACGGTGGCAATGATGTCTGCACTGCCACTATTGGTGACTGAAAATATTAGGCTAGTAGCTCCATTGACCATGCCCACTTCGGTAGCTTTGACAAAGGTATCCTCTACCTTAGCCACATCGCCAACTCGGACGATTGCTCCACTAGGTAATGCTTTGATCACGATATTGCTAATGTCATCAGCAGACTTCACTTGAGTCATAGTGACAATTTTTTGTTCACCAATCCAAGACTCAATGCTCCCGCCTGACTGGGAAATACTATGGTTTTGAATCGCTTGGCTAATATCATCAAAACTCAACTGATAGCGACTGACCAGCTCGGGGTCGATGTTGATCTGAAACTCACGTTCGTTATACCCATTGATAGAGACTTGGCTAACGCCATTGATATTACGCAGCTTCTTTTCGAGCAAATAACCGTACTGTTGAAGCTGACCAATGTCTTGATTGTCATCTGCAAGGTTGACACCAAAAGTCATGACTTCAAAAGAGGAGGTTGCACGCTGCGTCAGGGTGGGTGGGTTCTTAAGGTTCGTCGGCAAGTCGTTGATCCGATCAATCGCTTGTTGCAGATCACGCATGATTTTTGCGTGATCTGCATCAGGTAGGAACTCAACTTCGATCGTTGAAGTGCCATCAACTGACTGAGAAGAAAAGTAGTTCACCCCTTCAATGTTCTTGATCTCTTTTTCAATCTTATTGGTGATATTGATTTCAATGTCTTGCGCAGTGGCTCCGGGGTAATGAGTCACGATGTCAGCCGATTCGAACGCAACATTTGGGTACTCTTGAAGCTTTAAAGAGGACAAAGAAGCTGCACCGAGAAGCAGTACCATGATGGTCATGATCCGAGCAAGAAAGCTGCGCTGGGCAAAGTAGCGAATAAACGAGGTCATGAGTGCTCCTTATTGGCTATCGGTCGTGGCGTGAATTGACATGCCGGGTTTTAGTTGATGACCCTGATTTTCGATGTCGATCTCAATGGGGTAGGCTTTGGTATTTGGATCGAGCTGAACACCGATACGACTGATCTGCGCTTTGATGAGTTGTGAAGGTGCAGTTTCAGCCCATAAGGTGACAGACTGTCCGATTTGTAAGCTATTGATGTCATACTCGCTGGCGTAAAGTCGCACTGAAATCTGGTCTATATTGATGACTTGATAAAGTGCATCGCCTTTTGAAACCCAGTCACCAGACTCCACACTAGAGCTGACGATAAAACCGGAGATGCTGGTGGTGATTTGAGTATCTTCGAGTGCTTGCTTGGCTTCTTTAAGCTCTATCTTTGCCAAAGCAAGGCTCGCCTTAGAAGTCAGATATTGCGCCTTGGCGATATCAAGGTCATTGATTGCTAGACTATTCTTACTGCTTAACTCCTGATAGCGCTCATAGATAGACTGCTTTTGCACTAAATCGGCTGAGGCAAGATTGACGTTGGCTTGCTGCTTTTCTAGCGCAAACTCAAAGTCTTGAGTTTCAATGCTAGCAACCAACTGCTGCTTTAGAACAGGTTCTCCAAGCTCTAAAGGTGCAGAGCTCATCACGCCGTCGACTTTGCTGACAATTGTTTGAGGGGTTGCAACAAAAGCCTCGCCAACTAAGTTGGTAGCAAAAGCTGCTGGGGTCGAAAGTGCACTCGCAATACAAAGTGCCCATGTGGTTTTTTTCATCACTAAATCTCCAAATTCTTGGGTTGGATTCAGTCTCTCAATCTTGATGTCGAGTTTTTGTCGAAGTGGGTTCGACACCTAGTAGAATTAGTGCGATAAACGATCAGGCAGGCGAATCAGCGTCGCTTTCGACATTTCATCGACACGCCACGAGACAACATAGAACTATTAAAAAAAGGATTAGCCGATGTTGGAAAAGCGAAAAATATTAGTGGTGGAAGACAACCTTGAGCTGCAAGGTATTTTGGCCGATTTTCTGGAAATAAAAGGTGCGGAAGCTGACTTTGCCGCTGACGGTGCACTGGGCCTTGAATTAGGTTTAAGTGGTGAGTTTGATGCCATTATTTTGGATGTGATGTTGCCCAAAATGGATGGCATGGATGTCGCAAAGTTGCTCCGTAGCCAAGGTGTCACGACCCCTATATTGATGCTCACTGCTCTGAATGGTCAGCAAGACTTGCTGACTGGATTTGAATCGGGTGTGGACGACTTTGTCTCCAAGCCGTTTCAGTTTCCAGAATTGGAAGCTCGTTTAAGTGCTTTAATTAAGCGCTATCGTGGTGATGTTGCTAAAACACTTATGCGCTTTGGCGAGCTGGAAGTCGATGACAAAACCCATCAAGTGACTCGTTGTGGCAAGGTACTCGACATCAGTCCTGCGCTGTATCAAATATTAATTACCCTAGTTAAAGCTCAAGGCGAAGTAGTGTCGAGAGAAACGTTGATTTACCAGCTTTGGGGAGAGGATGTTCCCGACAATGATGTGTTGAGAAGCCACATCTATTTGCTGCGCAACAGTTTAGATAAACCATTTGATCACCCAATGCTGGTGACTGTCCCTAAATTTGGATTTAAGTTGGTGAAATGATGTTTGGCATTGAGAAACGCAAACACAGTAACTCGATTCATGACGTCAAGGTCAGGTTGCTAAAGCACTTTTCTATCATCGCTTTGCTCTCCTCATTTTTAGTGTTTATGGCCTTTTCCGTACGCTTGATCGTGCAAGAAGATGAGCAAATTGAGCGCCATCTCCAATCATTTGAACAGGTGGCCGTGACACACTACAAACTTTCACAGCAGCCTTACGCTGTGCTTAGTCAGTATGTAACGGCTTACTACGATAGAAGTCTGATGCCCGAGCTTTACCTTGAGCAGTTGCCTGTTCCTGTGGGAAGCGTTAGCCGCTTTCGTGACCCGTTCGAAGCGGGTTATATGATCTATCACAATCAGTTTGAGTGGAATGGAGAGACGATTTCCTATTATTTGACCATTGATGGAACTGCAGTGGAATTTGGCGACGACAACTGGGATACATTATTGATGACGTCGAGTTTATTAATGGTGTTTTTGCTGGTGATTCTTCGTTTTGCATTAAAGCGAGTGTTCGATCAACTCATGGCTCCGATGACTGAGTTAAGTAATCAACTGAGCTCGGATAAAACGGGGGACTTTGCGGTTTCCGAGACTGCCATTGATGAGTTAAAGCAGCTGACCAATAAGCTTAATTCCTATAGTGAAATGAAGGAAAGGGTCGCCAAACAGGAGCTGATGTTTGCCAAATACGCCAGCCATGAACTTAAAACACCGATTGCGATCATCTCAGGAGCTGCAAACTTGCAAGCCATGAGTGATGAACCTCAATTTCAAGCCAAACAGCGACAACGTATTGTTGATGCTGCCGATGGTATGCAGCAAACGGTGGAGGTCTTGCTTAATATCGTTAAGCAGGAGAATGCGGCTCATAAAGATAAATTGCACGTTCTAAAGCGAGATGAGGTTTTGCTGGCAGACTTTGAGCAAAAAGCCGCAAAGGGTGTGTCGGTGATACTGCACATGGATGCTCAGGTATCTCTCAATATGCCCCCTGTGGTGGCGAGCATAATCATCAATAACTTAGTTGAAAATGCGCTCAGGTTTACGGTTGAGGGTGAAGTAACTATCAGTGTGAGCGAGTCCGAAATTGGTGTTGTAGATTCAGGACGTGGGTTGTCTAAACAACCAGAGACAGAACATGGATTGGGGCTGCTAATTGTCAGTCGAATTGCAAAAAGCTATGGATGGGCGTTTGAAATTCGTAATCGAGGCTCTCAGACAGGCTGTGTGGCAATACTCAACTATCTAGATTCGTCGCTCTAGTGGGGATGGTTTGCTGAGTATGGTTTGCTGGGTATAGGTTACTCGTATGCTCGCTCTCCTTCATGTGAAGGAGAGCCACGTCGTTGGTTAAGCGATCCTCTGCGCCAAACTTTGCCCCAAAAACTCCATTTCCGCTTCCGCCGTATAAGGCTGGGTGTATAGAGCAATCATCTGATCATATTGCCAAGCTTGCAGTGTTGAGGCTGCTTTAAGGGTCATTAGCCATTTATCTTCGCTGGTGGTAGCAAAAAGCGTTTCCGAGCTGCCATCGAATGTAATCTGTTTCGCTTCTGTGTGTTCTAGCTGAGATCTCAGCTGGCTCGCCAGCTCATTAAAGCTCAAATTTGATGCGATTCGATACAGGTAGCCACCAGAGATCTTCTGTCTTGCCCAATAATCACAGCCTTCGAGTGTTAACGCTGTTGGGCTAATCAGTGCGGCTTCGCTGCGAATCGTCACAGGCTCTATGGTGACCGGGGTATGTTTAAACTCAGGTTGGCCAGAGAAACTGTCGGTAAACGGAGAAATTAGGGCGCAAGGCTTACTCTGTTTTGCCGTGGCACCATTCCAGTGAATTGGCACAAACACCTGATTTGGATCGATATCTTGGCTGATTTTCGCTTTCGCCAAACACTCTCCTTGCGCATTGCTTACCTTCACCAGTTGGCCTTCACTGACTCGATATTTCAGCGCAGTATGTGGGTGAAGCAGTGCATACGGTTCTGGATCAAATTCGCCAAGTGATGTCGCAAGACCAGTACGAGTCATGGTATGCCAATGGTCTCGGCTACGGCCACTGTTGAGCAGTAATGGATAATCTTTATCGGTTTCACTTTGTGGCGCTTGGTACTGTACAGGGATAAAGCGCGCCTTGTTATCTGGAGTGAAAAATTTACCGTTAGCAAATAGGCGTTGATTGACCACTTCAGACTGTGGCTTGGTGACAGGCCACTGTTGCGGGGTTAAACGGCTGTAGCCTTTGTCGTCAAGTTGCGTTAAACCAATCAGGTTGAAGTCGCGTTCACCATTGAGGTTACCTTGGGTTGTTAGCTCGGCGTACTCTTTGAATACTTGTCCTTCATGCAGATAAGTGAACTCGGACTCAAAGCCCATCTTTTGTCCCACTTGAGAGATGATCCACCAGTCAGGCTTTGCCACCCCCGGGCTTGGTAGCACTTTGCGTTGGCGAGATATGCGACGCTCCGAGTTCGTCACTGTGCCTGATTTCTCACTCCAGCCTTGGGCAGGAAGCACCAAATCGGCGTGCTTACTGGTTTCGGTATCAGCAATGCAATCGGACACCACCACAAATGGGCAAGTGTCGAGCGCCTGCTTGATTTTGTCACTATTTGGCAAGCTAACCACAGGATTGGTTGCCATGATCCATACCGCTTTGATTTTGCCTTCAGCCATAGCATCAAACATATCGATCGCTTTCAGTCCGGCGGTGACGGCAAGGCGGTTGGTGTTCCAGAAATTGCTCACCAATTGCAGATGTTCGGCGTTCTCGAACTCCATATGTGCCGTTAGGGTGTTAGCTAGTGCACCTACTTCACGTCCACCCATAGCATTAGGCTGTCCGGTGACGGAAAAAGGCCCGGTGCCCTCTTTGCCAATCTTACCTGTGGCAAGGTGACAGTTGATGATGCTGTTCACTTTATCTGAACCGCTCGTAGACTGATTCACCCCTTGTGAGTATATAGTGATCACTTTATCGGTATCGGCGAAATCACGATAAAACTCATTCAGCTCATGCTCAGACAAGCCAGTGATTAGGCTGGTTTGGGTATCAGAAGCTGTGGCTTCAATGGCTTTCTCAAACTGGTTGGTGTGGTTTTGAATAAATTCATGGTCGAGGTGATCGTTGGCGGCTAAGTAACTCAACAGGCCATTGAACAGGGCAACATCTGCGCCAGAATGGATCGATAGATGTTGGTCGGCGATTGCACTGGTATCGGTTCTTCTCGGGTCTACTACTACCACCTTAAGATTCGGATTGTCTTGTTTTGCACTACGTAATCGCTGGAACAGTACTGGGTGACACCAAGCCAAGTTTGAGCCGACCAACACCACAAGCTCTGCCTGTTCTAAGTCTTCATAGCATACGGGCACAGTGTCACTACCAAAGGCACGCTTATGACCTACTACAGATGATGCCATACAGAGACGAGAGTTGCTGTCGATATTAGCAGTGCCCATAAACCCTTTAATCAGTTTGTTCGCTAGGTAGTAATCCTCAGTAAGTAGCTGACCAGAAACGTAAAACGCCACGCTATCAGGGCCATGCTCCTCTATGGCCTGCGCAAACTTATCTGCCACGGTTTGAGTGGCTTGATCCCAGCTAAGGGGTTCGCCCGTCTTGCGGTTTTGTGGGTAGAGTTGTCGACCATCTTGAATCACGGTTTCACCCAAGGCAATGCCTTTGGTGCATAGCTTTCCGTAGTTTGATGGGTGATCTTTGTCGCCTCGAATCTCGAGCTCACCAGACATTTTTGGTCGCGCTTCAACACCGCAACCCACCCCACAATAGGCACAAGTGGTTTTAATCCATCCTTGGTTAGCATCACTCATCGCATTTCCTCTAATTCTTATTAAAACTTTTCAGTTAGAGGTTAATAAGCAACATATGAACCAAAATGGCTAAAATTACATTTTCATGTTTTTAGTCATTTAAAATCAATAGTTTAAATTACCATATAACCCTAAAGTGGTAGGTGATTTATGGCTATATATAGAGGGGTTTTATTGTTTGGTGCACCCAAATGAGGCTGTTTGCACCACAAGAGGTCATTTTTTGTGGGTTGGCTCGAAAATTGGTTGTTTTTACAAGCTGGTGTTCTTATTAAATTTCAGTGTAACTTTTTGTTTTTAAATGATTAAAAATAAAAATGAATGAAAATTACAGTTTTTGGCAACTTTTTTGCACCCCCTTAAAGCAAAGTTTATGCGATTCAATTTGACCCATAGGGAGTATGGCGATGAACATGATGCAAACTACCCCGACCAAACCGAAACGGTATGCTCGCCCAGGAACGGTGAGTTTAGTCGGCGCAGGCCCAGGTGACCCAGAACTGCTAACAGTCAAAGCAGTCCGTGCGATCGAAAGTGCTGACCTTATTGTTTTTGACAATCTGGTCAGTGAAGAGATAAGAGCACTTTTTCCCGCACAAACAGAAACACTGTATGTCGGCAAAGCCAAAGGTAAGCATAGTTCAACTCAGGATGAGATCAATGTGCTACTGATCCAAGCGGCGTTGTCAGGTAAGAATGTCTGCCGAGTAAAAGGTGGAGACTCTTTTGTCTTCGGCCGTGGTGGTGAAGAGATGTTGATGCTGGCAGAGCAAGGGATTGACGTAAAAGTTGTCCCAGGCATTACGGCGGCGTCAGGGTGTACTACTTACGCACAAATTCCACTTACCCACCGAGGCCTAGCCCAAGGCTGTACTTTTATTACAGCACACGCCGATAAGAGCTTAGACCTTAACTGGGAAGCCCTAGCCAACCTTGATCAAACCCTAGTTGTCTACATGGGGCTCAGCAAAACGGACCTAATTCGTGAACGTCTAATCCAAGGCGGCATGTCACCAAGCACACCTATCGCTTTCATTGAGAAGGGTTGTACACCTTCACAACGTCTGTTTGTCGGCGAGCTCGACAAGCTGAGTGAGATCAAGCAGCACCATGACATTCAATCACCAGCGTTGATCGTGATTGGCAAAGTGGTGTCGGTAGCAAGTGAGATGCAAAAGCTGGCACAGCTGCAAGACCAGTTTGGTGACGTATCAATTGAACAAATGGCATTACAACGCATTGCCTAAGTCGCAATGCCAATAAAAATTAAAGCAGATTCAGGGAAGACAATATGAGTAAGCAAAGAATTTTAGTCGTGGGCAACGGTATGGTTGGCCACAAGTTTATCGACACATTGATTGCTTCTGAGCGTGACGATCTAGAGATTGTCACCTTCTCAGAAGAGCCACGTTTGGCTTATGACCGAGTGCAATTAACGTCGTACCTCACGGGTAAAACCGCAGAAGACTTGGCGATGACAGATGAAGCGTATTACCAAGCTAACGGCATCAGCTATGTGATGAATGAAAAAGTCACCAAGCTAGATACTGACGCAAAGCAGGTTGTGACGGCGTCAGGTCGCACGGAAAGCTACGACAAGCTAGTGCTTGCAACAGGCTCGTTCCCATTCGTTCCACCGATCCCAGGTAACGATCAAGAGCACTGTTATGTTTACCGTACCATCGAAGATTTAGATGCGATTGAGGCGGCGAGCAAGCAGAGCAAAAGTGGCGTTGTTGTTGGTGGCGGCCTACTCGGTTTGGAAGCGGCGAATGCTATCAAAAACCTTGGCCTAGAAACGCACGTTGTAGAGTTTGCACCTCGCTTGATGGCCGTTCAGTTAGATGATGGCGGTGGTGCGTTGCTGCGTCGCAAGATTGAAGACCTAGGCGTTTCGGTTCATACCGAAAAAGCGACCACTGAGATTGTTGCAGGTGAATCAGCACGTTACCGCATGAACTTTGCCGATGGTTCGTTCTTAGAAACCGATGTGATTGTTTTCTCGGCAGGCATTCGTCCACAAGATGAACTAGCAAAAGGCACTGATATCGAACTAGGCGAACGTGGCGGTATCGTGATTAACAACGACTGTCAAACTAGCCTAGAAGATGTCTACGCCATTGGTGAGTGTGCGTTGTGGGAGAAGATGATTTTTGGTTTGGTGGCTCCGGGCTACCAGATGGCAAAAGTGGCGGCAGGCCATATTCTTGGCGATGAAGGTCAAGCGTTTGAAGGCGCTGACATGAGCACCAAGCTGAAGCTAATGGGTGTTGATGTTGCGAGTATCGGTGAAGTGCATGGTCGCACACCAGGTGCGCAGTCTTACACCTTTAATGATGAAATTGAGCAAGTCTACAAACGCCTGATTGTTTCTGAAGATGGTAGCAAGATCGTAGGTGCGGTATTGGTTGGTGATACTGATGCGTATGGCACATTGCTGCAAATGAAGCAAAACGACATGCCACTGCCAGCTAACCCATCGGTACTGATCCTGCCAAATGTTGCGGATGAAGACTCTGGTGCGATGGGGGTAGATGCTCTACCTGATAGCGCTGTGATCTGTTCATGTTTTGATGTGACAAAAGCGGATATCAAAGAAGCGGTAGCAGCGGGTTGCGCAACCATGGGTGATCTTAAAGCCAGCACTAATGCGTCGACGGGTTGTGGTGGTTGTAGTGCGCTTGCCAAACAAGTGCTTGATGCTGAATTGCTAAGCCTTGGTGTGGAAGTGAATAACGACTTGTGTGAGCACTTTGCTTACTCTCGCCAAGAACTGTCTGACATTGTTCGTATCAACAAAATCAAGACCTTCGATGAACTGCTAGAGAAATACGGTTCAGGCCACGGCTGTATGGTGTGTAAGCCAACGGTCGGTTCGATTTTGGCGTCATTCTGGAATGATTACATTCTTGAAGATCAGCACATGGAGCTGCAAGACACCAATGATATCTATCTTGGCAATATGCAAAAAGATGGTACTTATTCGGTTGTTCCACGTATTCCGGGCGGCGAAATCACTCCAGAGAAACTGATCATCTTGGGGCAAGTGGCGCAAGAGTTTGACTTATACACCAAGATAACTGGTGGCCAGCGTGTCGATTTGTTTGGTGCGCAGCTAAACGACCTGCCAATCATCTGGAAGAAATTGGTCGATGCAGGCTTTGAAACTGGCCACGCCTACGGCAAGTCGGTTCGTACGGTGAAATCTTGTGTAGGTAGCACTTGGTGTCGTTACGGTGTGGGTGACAGTGTTGGTTACGCTATCGACATTGAGAACCGCTACAAAGGCCTACGTTCTCCTCATAAATTGAAATTTGCGGTATCGGGTTGTACGCGTGAGTGTGCTGAAGCCCAGTCGAAAGATATCGGTATCATCGCAACAGAAAACGGTTGGAACTTGTACGTGTGTGGTAACGGCGGTATGCGCCCACGTCACGCAGACTTGATTGCGACCGACTTAGACGAAGAAACACTGATCAAATATGTCGACCGCGTACTCATGTTCTACATCCGTACCGCAGACCGCTTACAACGTACGTCAGTTTGGCTTGAAAACCTTGAAGGTGGCATTGAATACCTCAAACAAGTGGTTATCGAAGACAAACTAGGCGTGTGTGACGAGCTAGAAAAAGAGATGGCTGCCAATATCGCCAAATACCAGTGTGAATGGAAAACCACCATCGAATCCCCTGAAAAACTTAAACGTTTCAGCCACTTCATCAACAGTGCTGATCGTGATGACAACCTTAAATTTGTCTCAGTGCGCGAACAGCGTTTCCCTGAGCCAGAGCCTTCTCTGAAAATCGATGTCGTCGAAGTTGAGTAACCAAATTACATATTTAAGTTAGGAGATATGCCATGGAAAAGTGGGTAAGTATTTGTTCAGTAGAAGATATTGCGCCAAACGTAGGTGTGTGCGCACTGGTAGAAGGCAAGCAAGTCGCCGTGTTTAACGACGCACGCAGTGGTCAGCTATATGCCATTTCTAATTACGACCCAATCGGTAAAGCCAACATTTTGTCTCGCGGCATTATTGGCACCATCGAAGGTGAACCTTATGTGGCGTCGCCGCTTTATAAGCAGCATTTCCATCTTGCGACCGGCGCATGTTTGGAAGAGCCGCAACACTCGATTGAGACCTTTGGATTGAAAGTTGAAGCAGGACAAATTTTCGTTGCTGCTAAAGAACTTGCACCAACCGCTCAAGCGGTCGCATAAGCGTTTTATCGCAAATAAAGAATATAAAAAATAATTAGATTCGCCCCGAGGTCTTGCACTTTTGGCTAAGGGGCACCTCTTAAGGAATAACCGTTATGGAAGACACTAAATTTTCAATATTTTCGTTTAAGGGCAAGATGAAAATCTTGCACCTGAGCTGGATGGCGTTTTTTATTACCTTCGTCGTCTGGTTCAACTTTGCGCCAATGTTATCAATGGTCAAAGAGACCTTGGGATTGACGACTCAAGAGATCAAAACACTGTTGATTCTTAACGTGGCTTTGACCATACCAGCTCGTGTGGTGATCGGTATGCTTACCGATAAATACGGGCCTCGATTAGTTTACTCTGCGCTGCTGGCCGTCTGTTCCATCCCCTGTTTTATGTTCGCTTTTGCAGACTCTTTCATGCAAGCGGCGATCGCCCGTTTCCTATTGGGCTTTATCGGTGCAGGCTTTGTTATCGGTATTCGCTTGGTATCTGAATGGTTCCCACATGATGAACTGGGTACGGCAGAAGGCATTTACGGTGGTTGGGGTAACTTCGGTTCTGCGGCCGCAGCATTTACCCTACCAACCGTCGCTGTGATGTTCGGTGGTGAAGATGGTTGGCGTTACGCAACGGCTATCACAGGTGTGATGAGCTTGGTGTTCTCTTTCATCTTCTTCAAAAACGTAACTGATACGCCAAAGGGTTCGACTTACTTCAAACCGAAACACCTAACAGCGATGGAAGTGACTTCAAAAGGTGACTTTTATTTCCTACTGCTGATGAAAATCCCAATGTATGCGGTACTTGGTTTATTGGCTTGGAAACTGTCTCCTTCAAACATCGGCATGCTTTCTGACCTTGTGGTTAACGGTATTTATGCAGGCCTTGTGGCACTTTACCTACTCGAAGCAAGCCAAGTATGGAAGGTGAACAAAGGCATTTTCGAAAAGCCGGTTGAAGAGATCCATCAGTACAAGTTCAAGCAAGTAGCGGTACTGAATGTGCTTTACTTTGCAACTTTCGGTTCAGAGCTAGCGGTGGTTTCTATGTTGCCTCTGTTCTTCTCTGAAACATTCGAATTGTCACCTGTATTGGCAGGTATGGTCGCTTCAGCGTATGCCTTCATGAACTTGATGTCTCGCCCAGGTGGCGGTTGGATTTCTGATAAGTTTGGTCGCAAATCGACGCTACTTATCTTGACCGCAGGTCTTGCTGTTGGCTACTTCATGATGGGTCAAGTTGGTAGTGAGTGGCCAATCTGGCTAGCAGTTGTGGTTGCTATGGTCTGTTCGTTCTTCGTTCAAGCGGGTGAAGGTGCAGTGTTTGCAACGGTTCCACTTATCAAGCGTCGCATGACAGGTCAGATTGCAGGCATGACAGGTGCATACGGCAACGTGGGCGCAGTAACTTACCTAACGATTCTTTCGTTCGTTGATTACCAAACTTTCTTCTACGTGATTGCTGGCACAGCAGTGCTAGGCTTTGTCGCTCTACTATTTATGGAAGAGCCAAGCGGTAAGATTGCAGAGGTGAATGAAGATGGCAGCGTGACATTGATTGACGTGTCGCACTAATGTTCTTAGGTTCTCCCCCTTTTCAAGCGACCGGCGCTCCGGGGGGAGGCTAGGAGGGGTTAATTTGCGGGCGTATTTCAAGTGATACATTTAGCTATATATTTACTACCCACCTCTTTTTAACCCCCTCTAACTCCCCCTTGAAAAGGGGGAGAACTAGTTCTCGCTCAGTGGTCGGAGTCCGGCCACTGAGCTTTCATCGGTAGGAAGTCATGAACGCAAAACTGCAACACACTCAAGCCAAGCTCTCACTCAAGTTTGGTGGCTGCTCCTTGAAGGGCAGAAGAGAAGAAAATCAGGATGCATTTATTGTGAATGCGCCAGATAACTTGGAAGAACTCACGCATAAGGGGGTCGTTGCGTCGATCGCCGATGGTGTGAGTTGCAGCAACGTTAGCCAGCAAGCAAGCCATATCGCAACCACTCAGTTCGTGACGGACTATTTCGCTACCCCAGATAGTTGGAGCACACGCCATGCTGCGGGATCAATTATCAAAACCCTTAATCGCTGGCTGTTTGAGCAAGGGGAGAAGCAAGCACTTACTCATAACAGCTTAGTCACCACTTTTAGCTCGGTGATTTTTAAATCCAATACGGCTCATATTTTTCACGTGGGTGATAGCCGTATCTATCGTATTCGTGACAATCAGATCCATTTGTTAACCCGAGATCACCAACGCACTAACTTCGGACAAGCCGCTTATTTAACTCGTGCTTTAGGCATGGATAACACGCTAGAAGTGGACTACCAGAGCGTATCGTTACAGGTGGGTGACCGTTTTATTCTGACCACGGATGGTGTGCATGATCATATGGAACAAGAGGTGCTGCAACGTCTTGCATCGACTGTTCAGATTCAAGATTTTGAGGCGTTAAGCCAAACCATCTGTGAGCAAGCACTCACTAATCAAAGCCCAGATAATGTAAGCTGCTTAATTGTGGAAGTGACAGAACTTCCAGGGCATTCACTACTAGAACATCAGCAATTGACCTTGCAGCGCTCTATTCCCCCAGCGCTCAGGGTCGCCCAAAAAATTGATGACTACCGTATCGAGAAAGTGCTGTTTGCTGGCACTCGTAGTCATGTTTATCTGGTGACTGAAGAGACTTCAGGCAAACAGATGGTGCTTAAAGCGCCGTCGCCTTTTTACGCAGACGATATTGAGTTCCTTACTCACTTTTCTAATGAGTACTGGATAGGCAGCCAACTCGACAGTGATCGAGTGATGCGTATGTACCCTAAACCTCGCCAATCGAAATTTGTTTACCAGTTGTGTGAGTACATTGATGGCATCAACCTTCGCCAATGGATGTACGATAATCCAACGCCATCATTAGCCAGTGTTCGAACGATTTTAGATAAATTGATCAAAGCCGTACGTGTCTTACAGCGTGCGGATATGGTGCATCGAGATCTAAAACCTGAGAACGTGATGCTAACCACAGACGGCAGCATCAAGATCATCGATTTGGGTGCTGTTCAGGTTCAAGGGTTAGAAGAGATCTCACCAGAAAAGTCGGACGATACGCCTTTAGGCGCAATTAATTATACCGCACCCGAGACGATTAACCACGGTGAAGCGACCATTTGCTCCGATCTGTTTTCTGTGGCGGTGATAGGTTATGAGATGCTCGCAGGTGAGCTGCCCTATAAAGCGACTTCAGGGCAAAATGTACAAAATGCTCGTCATATGAAGTGGGACTATCGCCCTTTAAAGCAGTATCGAGATGATATTCCAGAGTGGGTGGACTTGGTGTTCCAAAAAGGTGTGCATCATTTGCCCGCCAAACGCTATGACGTACTGAGCGAGTTTGTCTCCGACCTCTATACGCCGAATAAAGCGTTGCAAAAAGAGTTAGAAGAAAAGCCTCTGCTAGAGCGAAACCCTGTGGCATTTTGGAAAGCCGTTGCATTGATTGCCATTACGATTGCAGTGGTCGAGTTTTTAGTCATGGTGGGGTAGCGCACAAAAGCGCAATGTCGGCCTTTAGTCTCGAATCTCCCAGCGCTAGGCTGGGATAAATGATTGAGATATTGCTAAGCAAAGGCCGAGTCATGAATTCCAGCCCACTTCCCCCATCCTTGTTTCCTTCATCCTTATATAGCGCTGAAGCTGTGCGCCAAGGCGAGCAACTTGCCGCTAGAACCCAAAGTATTCCGATGTACCAACTCATGGAGCGAGCAGGAGAAGCTGTTTTCCAGTACGCTCGTCAGCACCATCCAGAGGCCAATCATTGGTTGGTGTGTTGTGGAGGTGGCAACAATGGTGGTGATGGTTATGTGGTGGCAAGATTGGCTAAACACGCTGGAGTGGAGGTTAAACTTTGGCACGTGGGTGACCCCAGCAAACTGACAGGAGATGCTGCAATCGCCCGTGATGCGTGGCTTAAAGCTGAAGGGGATATTGCAGAAGTAGAAGAGCTGATCCCGCCGAAAACAGAGCTGATCATAGATGCGATTTTAGGCACTGGGTTAAACGGTCAGATAAGGGCTGCGCAACAACAGCTGATCGAAGCGGTAAACTTAGCAGAGGTGCCTGTGGTCTCTGTTGATGTGCCATCTGGGCTATGCGCTAATACTGGAGTATCGCTTGGCCAAGCGATTCTTGCGCATAGTACGGTCACTTTCATCGGAGTGAAACAAGGCCTTGTGACTGGGCAGGCTGCACAATTTGTCGGCGAGCTCTGTTTTGCAGGCTTAGGCGTTGACGATACGTTTTCAACCCAGCAAGCCTCGCAAATCTCGGTTATTTCCGAACATTTAGTTGCCAAGTATTTAGGCCCTCGCAAACGAACGGCGCATAAAGGCGATCATGGTAAAGTCACCTGTATTGGTGGGGATAGCGGCATGGCTGGGGCAATTCGGTTGGCCTCAGAAGCTTGCTTGCGAGTTGGCGCAGGATTAACCGCTGTGCTCACTCAGCCAGACAATGTAAGTGCTATCGTTACTGCTCGCCCAGAGGTGATGGCAAAGGGGTGGCAGGAAGACCAAACAGCACTGCAAAATCAGTGTGAATGGAGTGACGTATTAGTGCTTGGACCGGGGCTCGGGCAGAATACATGGGGACATTCGCTGTTTAAAGATGTTATCCATAGTCAAAAACCAATGGTCTTGGATGCCGATGGTCTCAATTGGTTGGCAAAAGCTCCTAATACTCATTCACAACGTATCATCACTCCTCATCCGGGAGAAGCGGCCAGGCTACTTGGTACCAGTATCGCTAAGGTTGAAGCCAATCGATACCAAGCGGTTCGTGCATTGCAGCAAAAATATGGCGGCGTTGTGGTGCTCAAAGGGGCGGGGACATTAGTCGATGATGGCTCACACTGTTATGTTTGTCGTGCAGGCAACCCCGGTATGGCGACAGGCGGAATGGGCGATGTGTTGTCTGGGGTGATTGGTGGTTTATTAGCGCAAAAACTGTCGCTGATTGAAGCAGCCACCCTTGGTGTTTGGTTACATAGCCACGCTGCTGATCGATGTGCTCAGCAGCATGGTGAGCGTGGCTTATTAGCGAGTGACCTATTTGACGAGATCCGTCGACTCGTCAACTCATACCAATAAATGTACATTTCGATTATGGACAAGTCTTTTTGGTGTGATTGTGAGATCCGACCGCAAAAATTCGGTTTTAGCATTTCTCCTGATGTGCAGCAGCGCTAGGCTATGACACCAATCCATCTAAATATCTGATCAGCCTAGATAGTCCATATTTCCTTTAGCTGCGTCAGAAATCGTATCCCTAGTCCCTACTAGGCTAAATCAAATAATTGTTATGAGTAGTCCAATGACAAAAACATTAGTGATGCAGCAACTGTATATGCGAGAAAATGAGCCCTTTGAGCTAGTAGAGCAGAATCAGGTTGCCAGCACGCCACCTGATGAAAACTACTTCGCTAAATGGCAGGAGACGAAGCGTGCTTTGGTCATGGCAGACGTTGTCGATACTCATTGGATAAAAACTTGTACGGCAGGTTACGTTACCGAAGTTATCTTCCACCAAGACGGCACTTTGCATGAATACCGACTGTTTGATCGCTTCGAAACCTGTGGCGTGTGGCAGTTAGTTCAAGGGATTTTGAATGTTTCCATTTACAAAGGCGACAACCACTATCAATTCGCAGTGGTCGGTAATAGTAAGGTCAACATTCACTCGGCGATAGAGTATAAAAATGGCGAGTTGCATTCGTATTTGAAGTTAGGGCAAGTCAAATGAGTATTCAACTATCAACTTTGTCGGAACACCCTCACGAGATTGAGAAAATTGCACAGTGGTATTTTGACGAATGGGCTCATACTGCGCCCAACATGACGCAAGCTATGGTCGCTCGAAAAGTCACTGAAAAGTCTATACACCGTGACCAATTCCCTATGGCTTTGGTGGCACACCAACAAGACCAGTTGGCAGGCGTATTAGAGCTAAAATATCGAGAAAATAAATATTACCCACAATACGAACATTGGGTGGGAGGTGTTTTCATTGACCCTAGCTATCGTAACCAAGGGATTGCAAGTCAACTCCTACTTCGAGCTAAACAGCTTGCGGCCAAGTTCGGCGTTACGGAGCTCTACTTGCAGTGCGAGAGTTTCAATATAGCGCTATATCAAAAACACGGTTTTAAAGCGCTGCATCTTGCTCCACACCATGATATCGAGACAACGATTATGGTGTGCGAGGTCACGAACTGAGGACAGTTGATTGAAACAGAACATTGTTCACATCGCTTTGGTGATCGAAGACTATGATGATGCGATTGATTTTTACGTTAATAAGCTTAAGTTCGAGCTCATTGAAGATACTTATCAGCCTGAGCAAGATAAGCGTTGGGTGGTGGTAGCGCCACCGAATTCGCATGGGGTTACCCTGCTCTTGGCTAAGGCTTCTAAACCGGAGCAGCACGACTTTATCGGCAACCAAGCGGGTGGCCGTGTATTTTTGTTTCTCAATACCGATGATTTTTGGCGCGATTATGAGCGAATGACCTCTTTGGGCATTAAGTTTGTACGAGAGCCAAAAGAGCAAGACTATGGTGTAGTAGCCGTGTTTGAAGACCTTTATGGCAACTTATGGGACTTGCTGCAACTTAACCCTGATCACCCTATGGCAAGTCGATAAAGGCATTGATAAAAGTCGCAGTCTTACTACTTGAGAAGAGTAGACAGAGCGCTATAGTATTAGGAAGTTTAGTAATCTAATTATCATCAAGGATGAATACATGCGTCTAATTTTAGCTATCTTGCTGCCTTGGTTTCAGTTTTTCACCATAGGTCGCCCTTTTGCTGGCATTATCTGTTTGATTTTGCAGCTTACACTGATTGGTTGGTTGCCTGCGGCAATCTGGTCTGTTTATGCTCTGAGCCAATACAAAACCGATAAGAAGATTGAAGAGGCGCTGGGTAAGTCAGATAGCTAACCTTGCTTTTCAGATTGTGAACACTAAACACCGAGTCAAAGTATGCCACTTTGGCTCGGTGTTTTTTTGCCTTAAGTACTAGGGTGTGTTGGCCTCGAAAGGTGAACACTGCCCCGCTTACTCTCAATAAGTTGAGTTTTAAAAAGCCTCTCCTATGCTCAAGTAATACCAACAAAAAGCAACGCAAAGTTGCTGAGGATGAGCAATGAGCAAACCTATCGTCGCCGATAACAAGCCAGTCAAAGTGGAACTGACGGCTGGGGAAGATCAATACTTCTGTCGCTGTGGGCGCTCCAAAAACCAACCTTACTGCGATGGGTCCCACGCAGGGACGGATTTTAAACCGATGAAGTTTACCCCGAGTGAGTCGGGGGATGCGTATCTATGTAACTGTAAGCATTCTAATAATTTGCCTTACTGTGATGGTAGCCATAAACAGTTCTCTGTCGAGCAGGTTGGTAAGGAAGGCGTGGGGTTTATCCCGTCAAAAGATGTCACACCAAGTGCGGTTGCGACTACCGAAGAGCCCACGGTTGAGTTTATCCATCAATTAGCCAGAGAAGGTCTATCAAAGCTTGGTCATCACGGCCCGATGACTTCAATGGGGGTTCCTCGTCATCTCTTGCCGCATTGGGATGACTTGCAAGTGATGGTGGCGCAAATGGCGACCAAACCTCTGATGGAGGATGTGCCTGTTGCGACGAAATTGGTAGTTGGGCCAAAGGCGAAAAAGCCTCTGGTGCTAGATATCCCGCTGTTTGTTTCTGATATGAGTTTTGGTGCTCTTTCGGAAGAGGCAAAAATTGCGTTAGCGATGGGCGCTGAATTGGCTGGCACAGGCATATGTTCAGGAGAAGGGGGTATGTTGCCCGAAGAGCAAGCGGCCAATTCACATTACTTTTATGAGTTGGCGAGTGCCCAATTTGGCTACGATGAAGCTAAGTTAAAACAGGTGCAGGCTTTCCACTTTAAAGGAGGGCAAGGGGCAAAAACGGGTACGGGCGGGCATTTACCGGGGGCTAAAAACATCGGTAAGATTTCTCAAGTTCGAGGTATTAAGGAAGGCACCGCAGCGGTTTCCCCTCCTACGTTTAAAGACATAAATAGCGCAGCAGACTTTAAAGCCTTTGCTGACAGGGTACGAGAAGTAACGGGGGGCATTCCGATTGGTTTTAAACTTAGCGCCAATCATATCGAAGCGGATATTCAATTCGCACTGGATGCCAGTGCTGACTACATCATCTTAGATGGTAGAGGTGGTGGCACTGGTGCCGCCCCTGAGATGTTCAGGGATCATATTAGCGTACCAACCATTCCCGCACTTGCAAGAGCTCGGCGCTATCTAGACAAGCAGGGCAAAAGTGGTGAAGTGACGTTGATCGTGACTGGTGGTCTAAGAGTACCGATGGATTTTGTTAAAGCCTTAGCCCTCGGTGCAGATGGTGTCGCTGTCTCAAACAGTGCGATGCAAGCGATTGGATGCGTCGCCGCTCGCATGTGTAATACCAATAACTGCCCGGCGGGGATTGCCACTCAAAAAACGGATCTACGCCAGAGACTGAATGTTGAGAAATCAGCGAAGCAGTTGTGTAACTTCTTCACCGCTTCGGTTGAGCTGATGCAAGTTATGTCGAGAGCTTGTGGTCATGATGATTTAGGTCAATTCAACATTAATGATCTTGCTACTTGGAATAAAGAGATGGCCGATCTATCTGGTGTTGCGTATGCGGGGGTAAGCGATCGCTAGTGTCGTCACAAGAGTATTAAAGTGCAGCTTTTTTAAGCTGCCTTTTTGTATATAAGGCCAATTAGCAGGGCTTAATTAGGGCGAATGGAAAAATATTTATGCGAAAAATAGACATTTTTCTCAGCGAGGAGGGTTGATGTCGAACAACTATGTTTGTTTTTTTATTAACACCCTAAATACAGGCTATTTTGGATAGATTTAATATGGAATAGTTAACGGTAAAAAGGCGTAACTTAAGCGCTTATTTTGTCCTTTTCAACGCTGTTCGCAGCTTGTCTGCTTTCCCTGATGCCAAATTTTGCTGGGTTTTTATGCTAAAGTATCCGACCTTGGATTGAGCTCCACACCGAAAATTTTAACCCATTGAGTCGCTTTTTGGCCCCTTGTGTTGAGGTGAGGTGTTAAGGTGAGCTCGTTGTTTTTCATTGGATACGGAGAGAGTCCTACTACTTGCCATGACGAGTAGATGAACATCATATTTTATGGGTTTTAAATCAAAAAAATACAGTATAGATTCAACAGATTATCAAGTCGGTCAAGACAATGTGACCAAGTGGGGGATGGATGTTCATAACTCCGTTTTTACCGCTTCTGCAGGCCTTTCAATTTTATTTATCGTCACGCTGCTGGCTATGGTGCCAGAAGATGCCAAAGCCGCAATCGATGCGGTCAAAGGTGCGGTATTAACGCACTTTGATTTCCTATTCATGTGGGGTGGTAACGCCTTTCTAATTCTTGCCATTATTCTTGCTATCTCACCGTTAGGTAAGATCCGTTTAGGTGGTGAACATGCCACGGCAGACTACTCGATGCTCTCTTGGATAGCGATGCTGTTCGCAGCGGGCATGGGTATTGGCCTTATCTTTTGGGGGGTTGCGGAACCTACAGCCTTCTACACCAACTGGTTTGGTACTCCATTAAACGCACAGCCATATACTGATGCAGGCCGAGAGCTTGCGCTGGGTGCCACTGTATTCCACTGGGGTCTGCACGCTTGGGCGATTTATGGCATGGCGGCATTGAGCCTAGCCTACTTCGTATACAACAAGGGGCTACCTCTGTCGATGCGTTCAGTGTTTTATCCGTTGCTGGGCGACAAAGTATGGGGTAAAGCGGGCGACGTGATTGATGTGATGACGGTACTCGTGACTCTGTTTGGCCTAGCGACGTCTCTAGGTTTGGGTGGTACCCAAGCGGCGAGTGGTATTAGTCATGTGTTTGGTTTTGATAACAGCTTGCTGCTGCAACAGTCAATCATCGTGCTGATCATGGGCCTTGCGATCATCTCGGTTATCCGCGGCATGGATGGTGGCGTGAAGCTTCTAAGCAACCTAAACATGGTGATTGCGTTTGTTTTCCTTGGATTCATTGCGCTGCTCAACTTCACTACCGTACTAGATTCGGTAGCCACTGCTGTTACTGGATACGTGAAAAACATTTTGCCATTGAGCCAGACCTCGGGTCGTGAAGATACCACGTGGTTGCATGGCTGGACGGTGTTCTACTGGGCTTGGTGGGTCGCTTACGCGCCATTCTTTGGTATGTTTGTAGCCCGAATTTCAAAGGGCCGAACGGTACGTGAATTCTTAGTGTGCGTACTAATCATCCCAACGATTGTGACCACTGCTTGGATGTCTGTTTTTGGCGGTGTAGCCATTGAGCAAGTGATTGCTAAAGTGGGACAACTTGGAATAGATCAAGGCATTACTGATGTCTCTTTGAGCTTGTTCTACATGCTAGATGCTTACCCAATGGGTGATGTGTTATCTGTGATCGCCGTGGCGCTGATCATTGTGTTCTTCGTCACCACGTTGGATTCAGGTTCAATCGTTATCGATGGCATGACGGCGGGGGGCAAGCTTGAAGTACCTGTGAAGCAGAAAGTGATTTGGGCGATCATCTCGGGTGCTATTGCCATGGTGATGCTGTGGATTGGTGGTACTCAATCGGTGCAAGCGCTGCAATCCATTACCATTATTGCAGCACTGCCATTTACGGTGATCTTGCTGCTCGGTTGTGTGAGCTTAGTGAAGGGCTTGTTCACCGAAGTGGAACAGCCGAATTCGTCTTCTACGGTGTCACAAGACAGCTAGTTGCTTGAATAATATTCAAACGCCCAGCCAATGTTGCTGGGCGTTTTGCTTTTGGTTTTTCTGAAGCTAACGTATATGGCGAACGCAAGTGTTCATTAGCCACAATGCCGTTAGCATTTGAATCACGAAGCAAGCAATGAACACAGTTTGCACGCCAAGCCATTCAGTGAGATAACCAGAGCTTGCGAGCCCGATAGGCATTAAGAGTTTGAACAGTGAGCCAGTAATGCCTGTTACTCGACCGAGTACACCCTCATCGAAGGCTTCTTGGCGATAGCTCCAGATGCAAATATTGCTGTATAGCCCGATGGCGGATATCCAGAAAAATCCTGTCACCAGCGCCCATAGGTTTGAAGCTGCCAGTGGAATGATAAAGCCGACAGCCTCAAGACCGATCGAGCCGATCAATAGCCAACCTAGTCCCCACTTCTTGCGTAGCTTATCTGCGCTAAACGCTCCAATCAAACCGCCAATGCCAGAGGCGGCAATCAGATAGCTCACACCAACGGAATTTAGTCCTAACTCTGCTTTGGCATAGAAAATGGCTTGAATCCAAAATACAGCGCCTGTGGTGTTTATTACCATCACTGCTAAGGTGATAAGCCACATATTGCGCTCTTGGTGCAATGCATGCCAACCATCTTTAATGGCGGCGAAAGTGCTTTGTGTTTTTGGTCTAGCGGTGGTGTTGAGCTCCAATGAACGCAATTGCCAACACGCCAGTATCAGCAAGAGTGCTACGCCGACAAATACATTGTGAATAGTCGCGAGCAGCATGATTGCCCCAGAGAGAACAGGCCCCACGGTTTCCATCACACTGTTTAGTGAACTCATGCGGGCTGTAGCGGTGTTTTGGCTCTCCTGTGGCAGTGCATTTTTGAGCATCGACAATCGAGCATTATGGTAGCCGTAGTTAAACGCCATCATCAAAAATGCGCAGGGAAACAGCACCCATAATGGCTGCGCTAGGTACTCTACCGCCAAGTACGAACACAGCACAGTAATGGCCTGTCCGAGTAACATCGCCCGTGACCAGCGCTTTTTGTCGCTTCGATCGACCCATACTCCTATAAACAATGCCAACAGCAAGTTGGGCAAAAACTCGATGGCTCGCATCCACCCCATCCATTGTGAGGATTGGGTGAGTTCATAGACCAATAGCGGCAGAGCTAAGGTATAAATCTGGCTGGCAAAGCTAACAAATAGTGCGCTGCTAAATAGGGTGACAAAGGTTTTATTTTTCCATATCGAGCCTTGAGACTCGGCTAACGTATTCATCTTAAAATCCTTTTCATTTTGGTTTGGGTATTTATTATTCAGAAGTAAAAGATGAAGAAAAATAGAAAGATTAAATAAGGATTTCACCTTTATGCGGTATTGGTTGGCGTTGGCTTTTTTACGAGACTTTGGCTTTGAATTAGATGAATGGACACCGATTTCATTGGAGCGTTTGACCAAGGCATTGGCCTGCACCAAACGTAACGCCCAGTTTGTGGTGAAAAAGTTGGTTGAAGAGCGGGTCATTGATTGGCAAGCAGGGGTCGGAAGAGGCAACTTACCTAAGTTGAAATTGCTCAAGGATCTGGCTGAACCATTGCATTCCCAAGCACGCCAATGGATGCAAGAAGGTAAAACGGACCAAGCGCTAATGCTGATTGCGGTTAACGAGCGAGATCAATTTATTGCCGAGTTCGTTAGTCAGTATCAAACAAAATCGCAATCATTGGATATTCTGCAAGTGCCGTTTTACCGAGCAACTCACAGCCTGGTCCCGAGTGAAATATCACGTCGCAGTGAGCACCATATTGCAAGCTACTTGTACGCTAGACTGTTGCGTTACAACCCGGCGACACGATCGCTAGAGGGCGATTTAGCCCAGCGTTGGCAACATCAAGGTGAAGTGTTGCAGCTAACGCTGCGTAAGCAACTCAAGTTCTGGGATGGTTCACCTTTGACGGCTTATGAGGTGCAAGATGTGTTCGATAATCTGCTTAAAACCGATTCGGTCAGTCTCGGTCTGTTTCACCTGATTGACGAGTTTAAGGCGTTAGATGCAACAACCTTGCGAGTCCAATCAAAAGCTCTCGCCAACTACCTCCCTATGCTGATGGCAAGAGGTGCGCTTTCTGTGGCCAAATTGACTAAAAATGGCTGGGTCGGTAGTGGTTCATTTCGACTGGTTGAGCAGACATCTTATCGAACATTGCTGCATGCCTCCGAACACTATCACGGCTTTCGACCGTGGCTAGATGGCGTCGAAATCTGGAACATGGGACAAGAAGCCAAAGAGTTCACTTCACATTGCGATATCGTCCATGGCAGTTTGGCCCCAGATACTGAAGAAGGCTTTTTGCAAAAACAGCAATGGGAACAAGGCTGTATTTACGCTTTTTTTAACCCAAGTCACCATGCTTGGATGAAGCGGTTGAAACATCGGAAGTGGTTGCAACAGCAGCTACTAAACTTGCCGCTGTCTGGTATCAAAGATGACCTCCTTTATCGCAGATCAGGGGGCATGACCAATCTCGAACCTGTGGTTCTGGGTAAATGCATAGAGGATATTCCGGTTGAAGGTATTGCGCCATTAAAGGTGCTCACTTACCAGCTATCAGGCCATATAGAAACTGCAGAAAACATTCTAGAGACTCTCAAAAAAGCTGGAATTAGGGCCAACTTAGAAGTGTTGGCTTATCCTGAATTTGCTAAGCCAGAAATTCAGGCTCTGGCGGACATTATCGTGTCGGGTGAAGTCTTTAGTGAGCATTTAGAAAGTGCCTGGTTGGGTTGGTTGCTGTGTACCACGACAGTGCAGGCGTGCCTCGGTGGTAAGCTAATGCAATCTACCAAAAATCAGGTGTTTGAGGCACTCAAACTAAGCGATGAAACCTCTCGAATAAACGCTTATCGACGCATTGAAAAGGCATTGATTAAGAAAGGCTTGTACTTGCCACTTTTTCAATGTGGGCAGGATATGCGGATATCGAATAAACTCTCTACCATGGAACTACTGGCCAATGGTTGGATTGACTTCAATCAGGTGGTATTTCAAACCAGCAACCAATCAGGGATTGAGCAATGAACCCACAACAGATCATGGATTTGTATAACCAGCACGAACGTGTCGACTTAACTCTGTCAGGGTATGACAAAGTGGCAAGTAAGGAAGTGGTGAAGTTTGTCTCTCAAGACAAATATGGCAGCTTCGTCTCATATTTCAATTTCTCGGAGCAAGATGCGCAGCAGGTTATCGATCAAGAGGTGGCTTACTTTAAAGCGCGTGACCTCAATTTTGAATGGAAGACTTACGATACTGATCATCCTGAAAATATTGCTCAGGTACTGATAGAAAAAGGGTTTGTTGCCGACGAGCCAGAATCATTCATGGTGCTAGATGTAGTCAGTGCCCACCTTGATAGTAAAAGGGACGAATTATGCACGGAAGTAAGTGATTACGAGGGCATTCGTGATGCGATTAAAGTGCAAGAGCAAGTATGGGGTGGAGATTTTAGTGGCAAACTTGCCCATCTTGTTGCGATGAAAACCAAAACACCCGATCAAATTACGATTTACGTGGTGTACGAGCAAGGAGAACCAGTGTCGTCGGCTTGGATTATCTATAACCATTCCAGTCCGTTTGCAGGCATTTGGGGCGGCAGTACTTTGAGTTCGCACCGTGGGCAAGGCCATTATACGGCGCTACTGAACAAGCGTATCTGTGATGCAAAAGCCCGTGGTATCAAGTATCTCACCATTGATGCATCAGACATGAGTCGCCCAATAGTGGCAAAGCATGGTTTTGAGTTTATTACCAAAACCACACCGTATTTATTTGACGCCCATTAAGGCAAAACTTTAACTTGCCTTGGCGATATCACATCACTTACGCAAAAGAAAAGCAGGCTTTAAGGCCTGCTAAGATAGCGACAGATGTGGGGAAGTAGTAAAGGGGAGTTTACTCATCATCTGCGCTTAGAATATTTTGATTGTAGGTACCTGAAATCCGTCTTTAACCTCCAGCATCTTGCCTTATAAATTAGGACATCATCGTTTTTTCTTGGGCTTCCCGTACTGTGCATCTCTTTTAGAGTGAAATGTCACAGAGCCTGCACCACTATTTGTCATTGATAGCTATAGAACAATAGCGAAACAGCGTTAATCTAATTGTGACTCCGACACGAGATCATCTTGTTAACTGCTTGCTCTGGTGCGTCGTTAGGATGTAAGTGTTATACCACTTATTTTAACATTAAATCAACAATATGATTGCTGGTGAAATCAATACACCGCTATCGATCTGACTGCTATATTGTTGATTATTAATAGGTTTTGTTGGGGTTTGGTGTGTCTGCTGATTTTTCTATATGTGGTTCACATCACACTATTGTTAATACTTTACTAGAATTTATTCGAGTATGGGTGGTGGTGTGAGCTGTTAATTCGCTCTTCAATTGTGCGCTTGAGAAAGTAATGGGTAGAATCGATGCATGTTGGGGCAGTTTGTGCGGATTGCTGGTGTCGAATCAAAATAGCAAGAATGCCCTAAATGGTTAGGACATTCTTGCTTAAGTTACTGAGCGAGCATCAGCGGTGATGACCAAATCATTGGGGCTGAACTCAGACTCTTCTACTGTAGTGATTAAGCCTCTTCACCCAAGATAGTTTCCATGACAGGTAGACCGATGCCAGCTTGGTAGCCACCATCAACACACAGTGCTTGGCCTGTTAGGTATTTACAATCGTCCGCTACTAGGAAGTGTGCAAGAGCTGCAATTTCTTCTGGTTTTGCCATGCGACGTTTTGGCCAGATCACTTTCGACATGGCCAATTCTGCTTCGCCACCCTCAGCGTAAGCCATCGGGGTGTCTACTGTTGAAGGACAGATAGCATTGACGCTTACGCCCATGTCCGCAAGTTCTAACGCTGCGACCTTAGTTGCACCAACCACTGCGTGCTTAGAGGTCACGTAGTCCATGTAGGTTGGCATGCCAATCATACCGCCAATTGAAGCTAGGTTTACGATAGCGCCACCTTGATTGATGTTGTTTGCTGCATGTTTCATCGCCAATACAACGCTCTTAACGTTCAGTGCCATCGTTAGATCGTGTTTGTCTGCATCGACTTCGTTCATCGGTGAAGACCAGCCCAAGATGCCTGCACAGTTCACCAAGATGTCCATTTGGCCAAACTCACGTTTCGCCGTCTCCATCAGTGCTTGGATCTCCACTTCTTTGGTGACATCTGCTTTAACAAACAAACCGCCTAGCTCTTTCGCTGTCGCTTCACCTTGCTCAACGTTGATATCTGCAACGACAACTTTTGCCCCAGCTTTGGTAAAACGTTCAGCAGTACATTTACCGATGCCTGATGCTGCACCTGTAATAACGGCAACCTTTCCTGTTAGATCAAACATATAAAATCTCTTGTTCCAATTGATAATTGATATGGTTAAAGCATGTGATGACTTTCATCGTCAGCTGACTGATGAAATTGGAGGCGGGTGCACTTAGTTACGGATGTAAAACGAAATGCCATATCCACCTTGTTTCATCACTATTTGTTATATTCATATCATTTGTTTTGATGTAATACCAACACTGCTGAACTTGCATGCTCAGCATGCAATATGCACTTTCTTATTTAACTTGTTGTTTTTAAATAAATAATATTGAGAGGATGGTTTTATATAAAACTTAATTGTGTGACGCGTGTCACAGTGGATGGTTTGGTAGGATGTTTGTCTTGCTCAAGTTTCATCGTAAGCACTACAGACTAATGATGACCAGTATTCACCTAAAAAAGAAGCGCCGCTTCGGTGACTAAGCGAAGTAGCGCTTCAGGGGGATGCGATGAAGGTGACTCATCGCAATTCTTTAAGGAAGGAAATTCTTGCGCTTATCGAGCGAGAATCAGCTTCATTTGTTCAGCAACTTTGTCGACTTTGCCCAGCCCAATAATGACCTGTAAACCGCCTTTGCCCACAGGAACCACACCCGCTGCACCTAACTGTTTTAGCTTGCTACTATCTGCTATTGAGGAGTCTTTTACCGTCAGGCGAAGTCGAGTAATGCAGTTGTCGACCTCAAGGATGTTCTCTTCACCACCGATAGCTTGAATGTACTGTTTCGCCAAACCTTGCATGTCTTCAGACGCTTCGCTGTTCATGTCTTCGCCACGACCTGGTGTTTTTAAGTTGAACTTGATGATGGCAAAACGGAAGATCGCATAGTAAAGCGCTGCAAACACAAGGCCTTGGATAATCAGCATGTACCAGTTGGTCGCCAGTGGGTTTTGGCTCGACAGTACGAAATCGACAAAACCTGCGGAGAAGCCAAAGCCTGCCATCCACTCCATGCTGGCTGCGACATATAGTGACAATCCAGTCAGTGCTGCGTGAATAACGAATAGTACAGGCGCCAAGAACATGAAGCTAAACTCTAGCGGCTCGGTGATGCCTGTAAAGAATGAAGCCATACCCGCCGCCAACATAATAGCGAACACTTGGTTTTTGTTTTTTGCATCAGAGCAGTGATACATCGCAAGTGCTGCTGCTGGCAGGCCAAACATCATGATAGGGAAGAAGCCTGCTTGGTACATGCCAGTTTGGCCCGGAACCGCAGTACCATTGGCAATGGATTGTGCGCCACCAAGGAAGTTTGGTATGTCATTGATGCCCACCACGTCAAACCAGAATACCGGATACAGCGCATGGTGCATGCCCACGGATAGGAATAGACGGTTAAAGAAGCCAAATAGACCAGCACCCAGAGCACCCATGCTTTCAAGCTTGATGCCGAATACGATCAGTGCGTCGTATACCGCAGGCCAAATGTAAAGCAAGGCGAAAGAAAGTGCCATGCCTGCAATGGAAGTTAAAATCGGAACCAAGCGTTTACCACTAAAAAACGCCAGCGCTTGCGGCAGCTCTACACTTGAGTAGCGGTTGTAGATCTCCGCTGACAGGATACCGATGATGATGCCGATGAACTGGTTGTTGATTTTACCAAACGCCGCAGGGACTTCATCAATAGAAACACTGAGTAATTGCGCCACTGCACCCGGTGCTAGCAAAGTCGTCACCACCAAGTACATGACAAAGCCTGATAACGCCGCAGAGCCGTTTTTGTCTTTACTTAAACCGAAGGCAACACCGACTGCAAATAGCACCGCCATATTATCGATGATGGCACCACCAGATTTGATTAAAAAAGCTGCCAAGATGTTTTCCGAGCCCCATCCGACAGGATCAAGCCAATAGCCAATCCCCATAAGAATGGCGGCGGCTGGTAGGGTGGCAACTGGTACCATCAGTGCCTTACCCACTTTTTGCATATATCCGAGTATGTTCATTTACGCCCCTAGTTTTGATTATTGATTTTGTTTGTGTACCTGACTCGGTCGTCATCCGCAGTGTCGGGTCACATTTCATAACTTTTAAGGCATTTTATGACTTAATTTCTAGTGCGAACAAACGAATCAGCTAGTAGCATGAATTAAAATTTTTAATCCATAGGGGGCGTTATGGCCAATCAACAGTTATTGCTCAGAAACCTACACACTTTTGATATGGCGGCGAAATCCTTAAGCTTCACTATCACGGGAAAGCAGCTTCATCTCACTCAAAGTGCGGTGAGTCATCGCATTAAAGTGTTGGAAAAAGAGCTGGGGTTTAACCTGTTTGTTCGTGGGACACGCCAGCTTGAGCTGACAGAAGAAGGGGCTCGCTTTCACCATACCTTGTCGAAAAACCTTCACGGCATTTTCTCTGAGATCGAAGAGATCAAAGCGACAGATATGGCGGGAGAGCTGAACATTGCTACCTCAACAGGCTTTGCCAATGGCTGGTTACTGCCAAGGTTGGCAGATTTTAAAGCCAAGTACCCTAAGTTCAATCTCAACATTTGGGGCTATCAAGAACAGCAAGACTTCCACAAACACAACATTGAAGTAGCCATCTACTACGATACCCAAGACATGAAAGACATGTACCGTAAACGTCTGTTTGGCGATGAATATATACCCGTCTGTACCCCACAGTACGCCAAAAAACATCGGTTATATGAAGATGGGCTTGAATCCTTGAAACGGATTAATTTCATTCATGCGGTTGGGTCTGACGTATGGCAGCGCTGGCGAGATTATTTGCAGTTAGATATCGATATCTTTGAACAGTTTTACTGCGTCAGTCATCGCGAGATGGGATTTTTGAGTGCCTTGCACAACATTGGTGTGGGCATGGGCAAATATCACTTCGTGAAAGATTTGATTGAATCTGGTGAGCTTGTCACGCCATACCCGAGTATGCCGACGACCAAGAGCTATGATGTGATTTGTCCTTTAGGCACGGAGGATCGTCCCAAGATCCGTACCTTCATCAATTGGCTAGAAGGGCAGCTTTAACTGCTGCCCTCGGTCCATGCTATTGGCAGCGTTCACGCAGAGCGATAAATCGAGCGTCATTGTGATCATTTAGCTCACAAACAGAGAGCAGATCATCAATGAAATGGTTAAGCGCACGTTGCTCAATGCGTCGAACTTGTTGCTGCTGGTCATCGCTTAGCATGTGGTACATGGTGGCGGCGCCAAAGTCACCAAAAATGATATTGGCGTCTTGATCAAACAGGGTGTTGTGCGCATACAAGTCACCGTGACATACCTGATTGTTGTGGAGGTGAGTAAACACGGTGTCCATTTGCGCAACGATTTTTTCAATCTCATCAATGCTTAGATTAAAGCCTAGTGGGAAGGTATCGCGGGTGCAGCTTTCTAGGCTCGGCGGTAGTCCAAGGTTTTTGTAGTGCTCGGGAATTAGATTCATGATCAGAGCGAGGTAACCAGTTTCACACACTTGTGCTAAAGACTGGACCAAATTAGGGTGATTGCCCACTTTTAGGCACGCCTGCAGCTCATCTTCAGGGTAACCGTCACTGGTTACTTCTCCCTTAAATACCTTAACGGCAATGTCATTTGGTAGACCTTGTGGTTGCTCAATCCATTGCGCTTTAGAAATCACCCCCGAAGCGCCCTGCCCCAGCAGCTTACCAAGCTCGAAGCTGTTTGATGCAACGCTAGGTACGGACGTATTTTTAATTTCTGATTGGCTAAATGGGTTTCCAGAAAAGGCTAGCCACGCCAGTTTTGGTAAGCCAAGTAGTTGCTCAGGACACTCGGTCAATGCATTGGCAGAGATGCGTACCAACTCTAGATTGTGCAGTTTAGCGAGGCTTTGAGGTAGCTTAACGAGCTGGTTGCCTGCCAGCGCCAGCTTTTGCATTCTTGGTCGTTCACCTAATGACTCTGGTAAATGGGTGAGTTGGTTGTCAGTTAAGATCAGCCAGCGCAGCTTTTGCGGCAGTGCATCTTCTGCAACATGATGAATTTGGTTCGACTTAAAGCCCACCATTTCAAGGTTTGGCAGCGATCCCAACACTTCTGGTAGGTGGGTGAACAGGTTGTTTGAAGCAAACACAATCTTGAGCTTATGCATTTGTGTAAGCTCTTGCGGTAGTTCAGTCAATTGGTTGTTCGACAAATCCAGAATTTCCAAGCTGTCCGCAAGAGAGAGGATCTCCATCGGGAATTCAGTCAGGTCTTCAGCCAAAGAGAGTCGAGTAATACCGGCAAGCTCACCGGATTTTAACGCAGAGAGTGTATGCAAAATAAAGCCATGTGGGTCGAGAATAAAATCGGTCGACAGTGTACTCGAAATGGCGGTTTTTGCTAGGGGGTACTTGGCGCAAGGGATTTGCGCCAAGAGGGTTAAAGGCCAACTGGTGGTTCATGTAGATAGACGATTACAGGCAAACACACACAGGTTGATGGATTTCTTCGAGCGTGTCGACCAGCTCTGGCTGTCCGGATTCTTTGTGTAAACAAAACAGCGCCAGACTATTTGAGCCTTGGTTGGCTGCAATCAGCCACTTACCGTCATCGGTTAGCGTAATATCTCGTGGGAAGTCGCCACCGGAGGATACGCAGCCTTGGTGTTTAGCTTGACCATTGTCGATGGCAAACCAGCTAATTAGCGGTTCTCCTCGACCGGATGCGTAGAGAAAACGCTCGTCTGCGGAGAGTTTGATCGCCGCTGCCGCTTCATGGTTAGCCGTGTTAGGAAGTGCCGCTTGCTGAGCTTTAATTTTCCATTCACCCTGGATTCGCTCTAGGGTTATTAAACTCTCGCTGAGTTCGCACAACACAAATCCGCAGCTACCATCTTTCTTGAATACCACATGTCTTGGGCCTGAACCTGCTGGCAACTCCAGTGTTTGAATAGGCGTCACCTGTTGATTGTCTAGGTTATAGAAATGCAGAGTATCGCCACCCAGATCAACAGTAACAAACTGTTGATGCTTCGCGATAAAGTAGAGCTGATGGCCGTGCGGGCCTTGCTGACGCTCTGAATGCTTTCCTACTCGCTGTTGTGGGATAGGGTTTTGTAAGTTGGCTATCGGCTCACCGATGCCACCATTTTCCATCAATTGAAACAGTTCAAAGTTACCTGAGCCGTAATGCGCCACCCCAATCATTTGCTTGCAAGGCGAAATAGCAATGTGGCACGGATAATCACCATTGAGGGGTTTAACTTGGTAGCCATCACTGTCATTGGCAATGTAATAGAGCGCTGCCCCTTGTAGTTGAGACTGCTCTGAAACCAGATAAATTCCGCTGTCACTGCGAGCGATATAAGACGGGTTAACGATATCAGAGTGCTGCTGTGGCTTTAATAATTTACTCTCTTCGCTAAGTGTGATGGTCGCAAAGCCGCAATAAGAATCAGAAGAGTACTGACCAATGGTGAGTGTGTGAGACATCCATAATCACGTGTTTAGTTTAAGATGGCTAAAAGAGTGACCAAAATTCACTGCAAAAGGTAGCCTGAGATAGCGCTTCTGTGAGGCGTTCACAAAAACTAGCAGTGATGAGGAAAGGTTTCATGCGAGTGACTCGCACTTATTGCGTGATATATGCAGCGATAGAATAGGCGCTAAGAAAAACCCAGCTAGGGCAATGAACGAGAGAATTACCAAAGCTGGGCGTTGTGGAGGAGTCCAAGCTATCGCTTGTGATTTTTGGCTTCATAGCCAATGTTTATTTGTTTTTCTGGCTGTGAAGCATAGTGGTTGCTACCTTGAGGTGCACAACCAATAAGTGTTCCAAGACAAAGGATTCCAATCACTAGGTTGAAAGTTTTCATGCTTTGTCCCTTTTAGGTGAAGTTATTCGGTGTACATGACCGTTGCTTCACCATCGACCGCTACTTTTCCTTCAGCGTTCAGGATTTGAGTAGCAAGCACGGCGATGGGTTTGTCGTCACGTACGCTTTTCACTTCAATTTTAGCAGTTACTGTCTCACCAACAAAAATTGGGCAGGTAAACTTCAACGTTTGGCCAAGGTAAATTCCACCGGGACCAGGGACTTTTGAAGCAAGCAGTCCAGAAATCAGGCTAGAAGCCAACATGCCATGAACGATAGGACGCTCAAAAGGAGTACTTTTAGCAAACTCCTCATCAAGGTGCACAGGATTATAGTCTTCAGAGACTGAGGCAAAGGTTGCGACAGTTTGTGCATCCAAGCGCTTTTCAATGGTCGCAATCTGACCAACTTCTGGTTTCATTACGCAGATTCCTTTTCTGTTTGCTGTTGGATAACGTCTTGAATGCGTGCACGGACATACTCGCCAGGTGCATCCAGTTCACCTTCGAGTTCACGGGCATCGATTTTTTCTGAGAAGTTGCGCTCATCAACCCAAGTTTGCCAGTGAGGCCACCATGAGCCTTGGTGCTTGTCGGCGCTTGCCAGCCATTGCGCAGCATCTTGGTCGGTATTGTCGTTGGTCCAATAACCGTACTTGTTGGCATCAACATGGTTCATTGGTCCTGCGATGTGGCCGCTTTCTGCCAACACAAACTTGCTGTCACCACCCAATAATTGAGTGCCTTCGTAGTTGCCGTCCCACAGCGCGATGTGATCTTCGATAGCGGATAAGAAGTAGACCGGAGACTTCACCTTATTCAGGTCGATTTTCACCCCATCGATCTCCATTTCGCCTTTGGCGAGACGGTTTTCCAGATAGCATTGACGAAGTAGCTGATTGTGGGTTGCTGCGGTTACGTTGGTGTTGTCGCAGTTCCAGTAAAGCAGGTCGAAAGCCATTGGGCTTTCGCCCTTGAGGTAGTTGGTGATGTAGTAGTTCCAGTAGAGGCTGTTTTCACGCAGTAAGCTAAAGGAAACCGCCATCTGACGACCATCCATATAGCCTCGAAGATTGTTTTGCGCTTCGATGCTAGAGATGATTGGATCATTGATGAAAATGCCCAACTCGCCCGGTTTTTTAAAGTCCAAGATAGTTGTCAGTAAAGTGGCAGACTTGATGCGCTGCTTACGTCGTTTGCCAGCAAGGTAGGCCATTGCTGCCACTAATGTGGTGCCGCCAATGCAGTAACCCACGCCGTTGACTTCACGCTCACCCGTTTGTGCTTCAATGGCATCAAGTGCTGGCAAGATCCCACGGGTCACGTAGTCTCCGTAGCCGACGTCACGCATGTCTGCATTTGGGTTCACCCAAGACATCATAAACACCGTATGCCCTTGGCTCACTAACCATTTGACGTATGAAGTCTCTGGGTTCACATCCATGATGTAGTACTTATTTACAAACGGTGGCACCACCAACATCGGACGCTTATAAACTTGTTCAGTGGTCGGCTTGTATTGGATAAGCTCAAACATCTCATTCTTGAATACCACTTTACCCGGCGTGGCGGCGATGTTTTCACCTAAGGCAAATTTGGTTTTATCCGTCATGCGGATGTTCAGCGTGTCGGCGCTTTGAGCCAAATCTTGGCGGAACTGTTTCATGCCTTGGATTAGGTTTTCACCGTTAGATTCCATGGTCAGTTTCAAGATTTCTGGGTTGGTGGCAACAAAGTTACTTGGCGACATCGCGTTAAGATACTGACGAGTAAAAAACGCTAGGCGTTCTTTCGTTTGTTCATCAAGACCTTGTGAATTCTCGACCGATTCTTGAATCGTGTTGCAAGCGAGCTTATAGCTCTCTTTGATGTATTTGTAGAGTGGGTTTTCATTCCAAGCAGGATCACGGAAACGGCGGTCAGTTTCTTTTTCTTCACCAGACGTGCCTAAGATGCATTGATTGAGCAAGCTGACTTGCTGCGTCCACCAATTCATCTGTTGCTCAATGGTGTTGGTTGGGTTTTCTGACACAGATTGCAGCCACTTACCTAAGTCTTCTGCTTGAGTCTTCATTAAGGTGTTTTGCGTTGGCTGGCCAAGATTTTCCATCCAAGCTTGGCTGTATTGAAGCATGTTATTCATCATGCCTTCGAACGGCGATTTATTTTCCATCCTGACGTCCTTGTTAACAAGCAAACAAAAACGGCAGTGCACCCCTCGCAAATCAGTGCACCGCCAAAAAGCTAAAGATAACGCTACAACTTACTCACGATCTGGGGGGAGCGAGAGGGTGAGCAAGCAATGTGATACCAATCCCACCAATTATCTGCTCAGTCTAGCTAGTCCATATTTCCTCTAGCGGCGTCAGAAATCATATCCCTAGTCCCAGCTAGGCATAAGATTTCTTCCTTGCCAGAGAAAATCTGTCCGTCGCAATACAAGATCACATAATTAGTGGTATTGGTATCAGTATCGCGTTAATTAAGCACTTTTTGCTGTTTGAACAGATGCTGCTGCTAACTCGTCCGCAGCTACTTTGAAATCTTGACCAAGCTGAGACAGCTTTTGGCTGTCTTCTAGAAGTTGCTGAGAAATTTTGCTCGCCACTTCCATTTGCTTGGTGCCATAGCCAGCAAGGTCTTGAGGTTGTTTGATCGCTGCCATGCTTTGTAGTGTCTCGTTGCCTAGCGTGCTGTATGCCTGAAGGCTTTCTAGCTGGATTTTAGACAGTGTCTCAACGTTTTTAGTGATCAACTGATTGAAGTTGTAGAACGGGTTAGTCACAGTTTCGAGTTGTGATGTGAATGCTTTAAATGTTTCTTGAGTAGACATGGGTACTTTCCTTGTGCTGATGTTGAAAAACGAGTGATAGAGCAAAGTCACTCGAAAAAATTATTATTCAAACGTGTGTTTTAATTGTTGCCATTTTGTTGAACTTTTAAGCGAATGTCATCCCCTTAATTGGCATGAATTTTCCGGCTAATTTTAGGGTCTCACATCGTACGTTTTATAATTCCAGACCTAGATTGTGCAACCCTTGGTATATCAGTGCTGTAAAGGGTTACGAGATCGCTTAGGCGTTTAATACGCAATTGGTGTCATTAAATTGAAATGCAATTTTTGTGATATTGATCGTCAATTGCGCTGCGATTTTACTCCCAATATGATTATAAAAATGGCTCACAGGATGTTGTGGAGATGTAAATGTCAGTGTTATTTGGATTGGGTATTTATTGCTTGTTATGAGAACGATGTAAGGAATGATCTTTTTCTAGACGACTGGTCTAATTTTGGTTAAGGTAAGCGCCATGAACATGAAAACGAACCAAACTCGTCAGCACATTCTTGAAGTTGGCTATCAGCTGATTGTTAATAAAGGCTTCACTGCTGTTGGTCTGTCAGAGTTGTTAAAAACTGCCGAAGTGCCTAAAGGATCTTTCTATCACTACTTCAAGTCGAAAGAGCAATTTGGGGAGGCGCTGATAGTCGATTACTTTGATCTTTACTTGGAGAGGATTGAAGCGATTTTGCTTGGCAATCAGGGTACAGGCTTAGAACGAGTGATGGATTACTTTTCTCGCTGGCTAAATGTCGAAGAAGGTGTGTGTAACGCCAACAAGTGCGCCGTGGTTAAGCTCAGCGCGGAGGTTGCCGATCTTTCTGAGCCGATGCGAGAAGCTCTTAATAGAGGAGCTGCAAGAATTGTCTTAGCGATAGCAAAAGGCATTGAAGCGGGTATTGATGATGGTTCGATTCAAGTACAAGATGCGACGGGCACTGCCAAAACACTGTACCAACTATGGCTTGGGGCGAGTTTGCTCAACAAGCTCAGCCAAGATGGTGAACATTTGCATCACGCATTAAGCACCACTAAGCAATTACTTAAGGCGAAATAGCCGCCAAATCATCCTGCGCTTCTACACTTTGGTTTGCAAAGCGTTCTCGCAGGATTTTTTAGAAATCACAACTAGACGACTGGTCTAATATTAAAATCAAGTCACACAAAAGGAGTCACCATGACAACTGCCAACCGCCAAATTGTTTTAGCGTCTCGCCCAGTGGGTGCACCAACGGCTGAAAACTTCCGTTTTGTTGAAGCGGAAAAACCTGTGGCCAACGATGGCGAGATTTTGCTGCGTTCGGTTTATCTTTCTCTTGATCCGTACATGCGAGGTCGCATGAGCGATGCTGAATCCTATGCTGACCCTGTGGCGATTGATGAAGCTATGGTCGGTGGTACCGTGAGTCAGGTGGAAGTCTCAAACCACCCAGATTACGAGGTGGGTGAGTGGGTACTGGCATTCTCAGGCTGGCAAGACTATGGGGTATCAAACGGTGAAGGCCTGATCAAATTGGGCAAAACGCCACAGTTCCCGTCTTATGCATTAGGTGTAATGGGTATGCCAGGTTTCACCGCTTACATGGGGCTGTTGGATATTGGTCAGCCGAAAGAGGGAGAAACGGTTGTCGTGGCTGCTGCGACAGGTGCAGTCGGCTCTATGGTGGGTCAGATTGCAAAGCTTAAAGGCTGCAAAGTGATTGGTATTGCTGGTGGAGAAGAGAAATGCTCTTTTGCGACAGATACGCTTGGCTTTGATGCTTGTATCGACCACAAAGCGCAAGATTTTGCTGCGCAACTTGCCGAGGTTTGTACCGATGGTATCGATGTGTACTTTGAAAACGTTGGCGGTAAAGTGTTTGATGCGGTAATGCCACTGCTTAACACTGGCGCACGTATCCCTTTGTGTGGCCTGATTTCACAATACAACGCCACTTCCCTGCCAGAAGGGCCTGACCGTATGTCGATGCTGATGGCAAAACTTCTGATCAAACGAATCAAGATGCAAGGCTTCATTATTTTTGACGACTATGGCCATCGATACGGTGAGTTTGCCGCAGACATGAGTAAGTGGTTAGCAGAAGGAAAAATCCAATATAAAGAGCACATGGTACAAGGGCTAGAACAGGCACCAGAAGCCTTTATCGGCCTGCTTGAAGGCAAAAACTTCGGTAAGCTTGTTGTGCAGGTGAATGAGCCGATGTAATTGTCGCTTTAACCAGATATTCACCTTAGGATACGGAACTTAGGTGGTGTCATCGCTCTCAGTGGCAAGTTGCTACTGAGAGCGATTTTTATAGGGGCAAGCGATCCTTGTTGCTTAAATTAGGCTTATCTGGCACTTATCAAAATCAATCGATGCCTGAACTCCTATCGGTGTCGTCAACATTGGATGAGTATGGCAGCTATCAAAGCCGTATAGGATCGGGACGCTTTTTCCGTTCAATACTTCTAAAAGCACGTCTAGCGGTGTTCGCCCTGTCCCTTTATCGTCAAACAGTTCATGTTTGCCAAGAATAATTGCTCCAACTTTATCAAACACGCCACAGGCCAATAGATGCGCAAAAGAGCGCTCGATGGTTTCTATGCCTTTTAGGCAATCTTCGAGTAATAAGATGTCCCCTTCTTCAATGTTCGGCATGTATGGACTGCCCCAGATCCCTGCCATGGTGTTGAGGTTGCCACCGATGATGCGACCTGTGACTCGCCCTTGGCCGATGAACTGCCATTCATTAGGCGTTACGGGTTTTGGGCCGTCTTGAGTTTCCCAGTTGATCATGGTGTCGGTCCAGAATTCAGGCATTAGGTACTGGTAGGGCTGCGCTAAGTCACCTAGGTGTGGGTTGGTGACCAGTTCTAGAAAGGAGTGCATGGTTTGGTCGACAAGCGGTGGGAACTCGCCAAATGAAGCCACCAATGCCGGGCCGTAGAAGGTGACTATCCCTGTTTTTGCGTAGATGCCTAGCAGTAAAGCGGTAACATCAGAATACCCAATGATGATCTTTGGGTCGCGTTTTAAGGCGTCGTAGTCAATGTATGGGAGTAATGCATTGCTGTTGTTGCCGCCAATGGTGGACATAATGCAGCGCACTTGTGGGTCACGGATCAATGCATTCAACTCGTCGGCTCGAGCTTGGATAGAGCCAGAACGATAACCATCTGAAACACCAGTGAGCGAGCCTGCAATCAGTTCAAACCCATGAGACTCTAAGTAGGATTTTGCTCGCTCAAATCGCTTTGGGGCGAATACTGTCGCAGGTGACGATGGGGAAAAGAAACCGATTTTGTCGCCTTTTTTGAGCGGCTTGGGGGTGATCATTGATGACTTCCTTGTACTGCTTTGATTCATAGTTAACTGTCTAATTTTATAGATAAAAATTCAACCACTTTATAAGAGTTCCATTTGACAATGTGCCATTACTTCCTCGCAAGTTGATAACTTAGATACAAAGCGATGTCTGGTAAAAAATTTTTTCTCCTGAGATGTAGATAATCTGCGTTGAATTTGTGATGCAGTGTCCACTTTGTAGTGCCCTCAGTTTGTTAAAGCGTGACCGAGCTAACTCAGCCCAGAGACTCCTCCCTGATGCTTGGCCCTTAAGGAGGGTTTGTTCAATTTATAAACCCTTAATATGGGATCACTATAAGAGCAATACAGTGGAGTAGTAACGTGAATTTTAGTAAGTCGATAATCAGTTTGTCGCTCGCCGCAGCTCTTGCGGGGTGTGGCAGTAGTGGTAGTGATGACTCTGGCTCAGAGACCAGCTTGCCTATAGAGCAATACGCTTGTTCTGCTGAAGAAGGTAATGATCTTAGAATCTACCAAGTTATGGTTGAGAGCTTCGTCAATGGGGATACCAGTATCGGCCATGGTACGGGTTACGGTACTAGCCATCACATGGGCGATATTCAAGGCATTATCGACTCGCTGGATTACATTGAATCTTTGGGTATGAATGCCATCTGGCTCACCCCAGTGTTTGATTCCGTGGCAGTATCTGGCCAAGACCATTGGGCAGATCGATTGGATGCTACGGGCTATTTTGCCACTAACTATTTCGCCATCGACCCAAGATTTGGCACTATGGAGAAGGCCAAAGAGCTGGTGGAGAAAGCCCACGCTAAGGGGCTATATGTGTTTTTTGATGGTGTTTTTGGTCACCACAAAGACAATGTTGTCGCTTCGCCGACGGGAAAACGACCAAGCGGTGGTAGTAATCCCGTGGACTACCCACAAAGCCTCGAGTTTTACAAAGAAGTGGCTCAATATTGGGTGACTGAACTCAAGATTGATGGCTGGCGTTTAGACCAAGCTTATCAAGTGCCTACCTCGGCTTGGGTGCAGCTCCGCAAAGCAGTCGACGAAGCTTCTCAATCCGTCACTTACGTAGACAAAGATGGTGCGATAGTAAACCCTCTTGGCTACATGGTGGCTGAGATCTGGAATAACGAAAACTACATCAAAGAGACGGGATATGGGGAAGAGGGCAGCCCGGCGCTCTGTTCGGCTTTCGATTTTCCGGTGCGTTACCGCATGGTGGAAACTTTCGGCATCAGTGAAGGTGGCACAGGGGGCAAAGGTGGTGACTGGCTCAATCAAGGCATGAGTCTACACTCTGTTTATCCTGATCATGCAACACCAAACCTGATGCTTGGTAACCATGATCTCGTACGCTTTGGTGATCTGTTGCAGCGAGGCAATATTGCCGAGCCAAATGAGGCCGAGTATTGGCAGCGCCATCGTGCGGTTTTCTCGTTCCAAGCAGCTTATACAGGCCCAATCACTACCTATTACGGCGAAGAGATTGGCGACCAGCTTGATGGATTTGCTGACAAAGTAGAAACCGACTGCGCTATTCAAGGATGGTGTGATGATCACGTTGCACGTACTTCTGGCAAGGTGGAGGGGGTTACGGGCGATGTGTTGGATGCTAACCAACAAGCGCTTAAAGCCTACATCTCTGAGTTGATGCAGCTAAGAAAAGATCATCCAGCCTTGTCTAATGGTGTGCGTACTAATGTTGTAGCTAATCAGAATCTTTATGTTGATCACAAGCAAGGTACAGATGAAGCTTTGCTTTATGTGGTGAGTACCAGTGATCAGGCTCAAACTGTGACCTTAAGTGGAGAGCATGCTGGGTCAGAAGGGGCGATTCAAGATCTTCAAACAAGCGAGTCGATCGCATTGGCCTCGGGTAACTATCAGTTTGACCTTGATCCGTTTGAAGCTCGTTTCTTTAAAGTAATACAGCCATCTGCGGCAGGGCCAATCTCTTCGTGGATTTCATCGGGTAGCGATGAGATCACGGGTGATGCGTTTATGGGGCAGTGTGATAACCCGGACGTCAGTGGTTCAGGGCCAATCAGCAGCCAGTTGTATGTCGTCGGTGAGACGACCGACTGGAAACACCTAGATGAGCGCAGACTCACCTATAAAGGACAAAATGTCTATCAACTGGTGATCAATGAGAATGCTGGTAGCGCTCGAATGCAATTTGCTGCGAGCACTTGGGACCCGCAATATTCTGCCACTGGCTTGGAGCTTAAAGTTAACCAAGAGGTGCCACTGGGGCTTGGCGGTTATGGTAAGGATTCATCGGCAACCTTGTTTGAATCAGGCCGATACGTGTATAGCTTGAAGTTCTCCGATGCAGGTCAACCAACATCGGTAATGCTGGCAAAGTGTAAATAAAAATAATCACTTACAATGTAGTAAGTGCTAGGTGTAGCGGCTAAGTAGGACTTAGCCGCTTTTTCATTCCTGCCGTTTTCGAAGCGTTATCTGTCGCACACTTTTCTTGCACGATTCTCATGGTTGAAAATGGGCTTGCTATGCTGTGGCATTACCCCTAAATAATTTGGGGTTGAGAATTATTCTCAGTTGATTCAGTATTGAGTTCAACATCAAAACATATTGAGGTAGCAGATTATGATAGATAGAGAATGGGTAAATCAGGCCATCGCCAAAATTGACGCTGACTTTCAACGTAGCGCCGATACTCACCTAATAAAGCTCAATCTGCCAAGTGTGCCAGATGTGGATGTTTACCTTAAAGATGAAAGTACCCATCCGACAGGGTCACTGAAACACCGCCTTGCTCGATCACTGTTTTTATTTGCACTGTGTAACGGATGGGTTGGGCCTAAAACCACCATCATCGAATCTTCTTCAGGCAGTACGGCTGTATCTGAAGCCTACTTTGCTCGTCTCTTAGGCTTACCTTTTATTGCTGTGGTGCCAAAGTCCACAGCCAAGAAGAAGATTGAACAGATCGAGTTTTACGGCGGTAAAGCCCACCTTGTCGATCACACCGATCAGATCTACGCAGAATCGCGCCGTTTGGCCAAAGAGCTCAATGGTCACTACATGGATCAGTTCACTTACGCCGAGCGAGCAACCGACTGGCGTGGTAACAACAATATCGCCAACAGTATCTTCGATCAGATGAAACTGGAGCGTTACCCAGTTCCATCTTGGGTGGTGATGAGCGCAGGTACAGGCGGCACGTCTGCTACCATTGGTCGCTTTATCCGTTACCAAAAATTCCCAACCCAATTGCAAGTGGTCGATCCTGAAAATTCTGTGTTCCACGATTACTACAAAACAGGTGATGCCACGCTCACAGGCGAATTAGGTAGCCGTATTGAAGGTATTGGCCGCCCTCGCGTCGAACCAAGCTTTATTCCAGGTGTGGTCGATAGCATGTCTACCGTACCAGATGCTGCTAGCGTGGCGACCATCAAATGGCTGGAAGGCATCATTGGCCGTAAAGTTGGCCCATCAACGGGTACCAACTTGTGGGGTGTATTGAAATTGGCTTCTGAGTTACAGGCCAATGGCGGCGGCTCCATCGTGACTTTGCTTTGCGATAGTGGCGAGCGTTACTTAGATACGTACCACAGCCCACAATGGGTAGAGGAGAAGTTCGGGGATATTAGTGAGTATACTGCGCAGCTGGAGTCTTTTTCTAAAACAGGAAAGCTCGTCTAATCAATAGTGACAAAGCCAGTTGCAATCAACTGGCTTTTCTATTTCCTTCCAGCATGACCTTTCTGTTTTTCTGAATTGGGCTAAAGTATGACTTTGTTACCCATTAAGATGAAGGACAAGGATGTACCGCATTTTAGTTATCCCCATGTTTGCTTTATTACTGGCCAGTGGTGCTGTTTCAGCAACGCAAGATCCCGCAGACGAGAAATTCGAGCGCATGATTATGGCGACGGCTGTTAGCATGCTAGATGAAGAACCTGTAGATTGCAGCTTTGGCCCACTATGTGCTGAAAAATGGCAAGTTCACTCGGAAGCTTCGATGTTGCGCTTGAGCAATTTCATCAGTGAAGTACATAACGAATGTAGAGAAGACGAAAGTGCACTGCCAACTGAGTTTGCGTTTAACATGGAGATGATTGCCGCCAATAACGCCGGCGAATATGAAGCGTATGTTGAAAAACAGCGTCGGCTATTCCCGCAGCCACAAACGCTATACACCGGTTGTGAGTTGGTGGCGCAAGCTGTGTTCGAGGATAAGCTATTAGCAGATAAAGCCTTGTTATCCCAAAGCCCCAAAGCCCCAATGCCCCTGTTCTCGAGTATTCCGCAGCGATTAAAAAACTATGCCAACCGGTGACTGATCTTAAACTCTGTTTGATCGATGAAACCTACGCTGGCCGGGAGATCTATAATACCATCAGGCAGAAGACAGGTAAGAGACGAGTTCGCTCAAGCCAAGGTTTAGAAAAAGAGTTCGTTGTTCAATATGAATCTGAGCTTGGTGCTAAGAAGTAGCTGCTCAGACCATTGGGGAATTACCATGCAGTGTTAAGTATTGTGAGTGTAATGCGGCATTACGTTTGCTCTTAGATTTTATTTGTGAACCAGAGGTTAAATCTAAAATATCATGGCTTATCTTTGACCGTATACGTGAACATTTATGTTCAAACGCAAACGTTAACGTTAGAATCGGGGCGTTTTACGTTGGCATACGCAGTAAGAGGCACTGATGACTACTTTATCTAAGTTTGAACTTTACGACATTAACAAAACTTACGAGGACAACTACGAAAATGGTCCTTTCTTTGAGGGTGAAATCCCAGCTCGCCCAGCCGTTAAATCGTCGCACAAGGTGTTTGATTTTGAAGTCAACTCACGTCTAGGTGTGCCTGCAGGTCCACTATTAAACAGTCACTGGTGTGATGTTTATGCGCAGCTTGGTTTTGATATCCCAGTTTACAAAACTGTACGTAGTGTTGAGCGTGTTTGTCACCCTGCGCCGAACTGTATTTTCCTAGATACCGACAAGCAATTTGGCAACAGTGAAATCAACGCAGAGATCCATCCGGGTCTGCGCCCTGCATCGGATGAGCAAATCACTATCACTAACTCTTTTGGTGTGCCTTCTCTTTCTCCATCAGTATGGATGAAAGACATCGAAGAAGGTAACCGCAAGATGGGCAAAGGTCAGCTAATGATCGCCTCTGTTAACGGTACGCCGGGTCTTGCTGAGCGCGATCTGGTTGAAGACTACGGCTACGTTGCAGCGATGGCAAAAGAAGCTGGTGCGAAAGTGATTGAAGTTAACTACTCTTGCCCGAACTTAGGCGGTAGTAAAGAGGGAGCATTGTTCTCAGACCCTGAAAACTCTGCCCTAGTATCGAAGAAAATCCGTGAGTCTATTGGTGATACGCCATTCATGATCAAGCTAGGTTGGATGCCAGCTGAGCAACTAGAAAAGGTGATTGAAGCAAACCGCCCTTACGTTGATGGCTTTGCGGCAATCAACACCATCCCACGCAAGGTTATCACTCCTGACGGTAACGCAGCGCTGCCGGGTGAAGGTCGACTAGCAAGTGGTACTTGTGGCTACGCAATCGGTGATTTGGCTGAAGAAGTGACTAAGAACCTAATTGACCTGCGTACTAAGTGGAAAGATGAGTTCGTGATTTGTTCAGTAGGCGGCATGATGACTGCTGCTGACCTGCACCGCCGCTTAGACATGGGCGCTGACATGGTAATGAGTGCGACCGCAGCGATGTGGGACCCGTACTTGGCACAGAAATTCCACCAGTACAAATAACGGTTACTGAGAATTGAACGAGAGGCGCTTTTAGCGCCTCTTCTAGTTTTTAGCGATTCAAAGTCGTCAGCTTAGCTTGGTGGATGCGCTGGCCTTGTGGTACAAACGACACCAATTATTCCTTCAAACAAAAGATTTATTATGAGTTTTGATATCAATGCACTAAGACACCACCAACTGGTCGAAGATGGTCAGTTAGAGGGCTGTTACATCCATCAGCCAGTACCTGGTAGTCTACAAGATGATGAAGCTGTATTAGCCGAGCGCCAAGCGCTAGAAAAATTGGGTTATAAGGTGGTTCAAGTGAAAGCCAAAGGTGGGACAACAACATTTGCCGAAGCGATGCAAAAGCTTGCGAAACAGACGGGTCACAAGTCCTAGGGACGATTTGTTTATTTGGGACAGGTGATGTTTATTTGGGACAGGCACCAATTTCTCCGATTTCTGGCCTCTCTTGAAGTCTTGAAGGGACTGAGTCTTGAAGGTGAGTCTTGAAGGGACAGTCTTGAAGGGACAGACACCAAATAATGGCAAATATTGGTGCCTGTCCCGATTTCTTGTTCTAATGTTCTAATGTTCTAATGTTCTAATGTTCTAAGGACAGACACCGATTGCTCGACATTCACTGATATTCATTGGCTTGCTTATAGCTAACCTTCTCCCATTAGCATAAGATACACGCCCTTAACTTAGTCCTGAGCCACTTATCGTTATGACAGATAACACACCGCAAGCAACATTTGCCGAGCTTGGTCTACTTCCAACCTTAGTCGAGCGACTAGAAGCGTTGGAATATAGCCAGCCGACACCTATCCAATCTCACACTATTCCATGTGCCCTTGATGGTCGGGATATCGTGGGTGGTGCCAATACTGGCTCAGGAAAAACAGCAGCATTTTCGCTGCCAATATTGCAGAAAATTGTTGAGCAAGGTGAAAATTATCGTGGTCGTGGCAACTTTGTGTCTCACCTGATTTTGGTTCCTACCCGTGAGCTAGCATCACAGGTAGCATACAACGTTAAATCCTACTCTTATCATCTTCGAGATAAGGTCAAAACCGTTGCGGTGTTTGGTGGTGTTTCAGTGAACCCTCAAATGCAAGCGCTCAGAGGTGGCAGTGACATCGTTGTTGCTACGCCGGGGCGATTACTCGATCTTATCTCTAGTAATGCGATCAAGCTGGATCACGTCAAAACACTTGTTTTAGATGAAGCTGACCGTATGCTGAGCCTAGGTTTTACCGAGGAACTCAACAAGATCCTTGCTTTGTTGCCTGAGAAAAAACAGACTCTGCTGTTCTCAGCAACCTTCCCTGATAAGGTTACTACATTAGCTCAGCATCTGCTTAATGATCCGGTCGAAGTTCAGCTTCAGAGTGCCGAAGCCAGTACTTTGGTGCAGCGTGTATTTAGTGTCAATAAAGGCGAAAAGACGGCAGTTCTTGCGCACCTTATTAAGCAACATAAATGGCGACAGACACTGATTTTTGTTAATGCGAAGAATGCCTGTAATCACCTTGCACAAAAGTTGTCTAAACGTGGTATCACGGCCGAAGTGTTCCACGGTGATAAGGGCCAAGGGGCTCGTACTCGTGTGCTCGAAGGTTTTAAGTCTGGTGAGATCCAAGTGCTTATTGCGACTGATATTGCGGCGCGTGGCCTTGATATTGAAAAGCTGCCAGTAGTGATTAACTTTGATCTCCCACGCAGCCCTGCTGATTATATGCATCGAATTGGTCGCAGTGGTCGCGCTGGTGAAGTCGGTCTTGGGTTATCTCTTATCGACTACGATGATTACCATCATTTCAAAGTGATAGAGAAGAAAAATAAGTTCCGTTTAGAGCGTGAGCAAGTGGAAGGTTTCGAGGTGGAAGACGACCAGAGTGAAGCTTATTTCAGACCAATGACGCCACGTGCCAAGCCAGAAGGCACAGGCAAAAAGAAAAAAAAGCGTAATCAGTAGAAAACGTATTCAGAGCCCAGTTTGGTCTAACAAGCTGGGCTCTGTTGTTTTTAGTACCTTTTATTGGCTAAGTTGTTCAAACCTAGGCAAGCTCTTAACAAACCTCTGGTGTACATCCATATAGGTTTGCATATAGATCTCATCAATTCGATCATCATTCGGGAAACTAGCAGAAAAATCGCTATGTTTGCGGTCAATGGATAGTTTGGCTGCCTCGATGATATGAGCGATGAACATTCGCGGGTCTTCCAAGCCGATAGAAATTCGCATTGTGGTCGGTTTGATGCCTGCTTCATTGAGTGCTTCTTCGTTGAGCTCAGAGTGAGTTGTGAGTGCTGGGCACAGTGCGACAGTGTTGGTTTGACCAAGACTCACTTGCATGCCGATGGCGGGCTCCAGCATGTCGAAAAACTGCTTAAATCCATCTCGATTGATGGGGGCTCGATTGCCGTTGCCTTCCATATCTATGGTAAATAGCGCAGCTGGTAATCCCAAGTGCATATTGCTCTGACAGTGTTGATAGTTGTCACTGTCTGGCAAAGCAGGACATGAGACATTGATATCTGGATGCGCATCAAAGATCTTGGCAAGCGTGAGCGTATTGATGGTTTTTTGCACCACTCGCATCTCATAAGTTTTCATGCCATTGAGTACTTCAAATGCCTTATCTGCATCCAAAAATGCGCCCTTGATGTAGTACACATTCCAAAATAGCGTCTCGTTCCATGGAATGATGGCTTGTTCACCGTTAGGTTTGGTGACGGTGACTTCTTCTCCTTTTGGTACAAACATGGTCTCGTTGCGACCGATGACAACGCCTGCGGTAGTGGTACCTGAACCTGCCAGCTCCTTGGTATAGGAATGAATGACAAAATCAGGCCTTTCCATCACATCGTCACGTTTTAATACGGGATGCAATAGTGGAGTCCCTACCGTAGAGTCAACAATGACGTCCCAACCACGCAAGTGAGCCGCTTTACTAATGTTGGCAACATCTAACACGTACCCATGGGGGTTACATGGCGACTCTAGGTAAACGTAGATTTTTTTTCCGGCAGCGAGGCGATCAGCGTGTTTGTTGGCCACTTCATCAAGGCGAGCGGCGAATTCATCTCCAGAGTAACCATCTACCCACTCGACGGCGACATTCAGGTTGGAAGGTTTTGCAAACCAATCTTCTAACAGCTGGTAAGAGCCGCCATAGATGTTACGCGAAGCTAGCACTATGTCTTCATGCCCGAGTAAATGGCTCAATAACCCATCAATGGCCGCCATGCCAGAGTTAAAGTTCCATGCAAGATACTCATTGGCTCTTGAGCCTGCTTCAAGGTCAACCATATGATTCGCCAGTGAAATCGACGTTGGGTTGAGCAGTCGCGAATAAATATCGTGTAGTGGCTCTTTGCCGTTAAATGCGTCTTCGACCCACTCGGTACAAGCAAACAAATAGGTTGCAGTGCGGGTTATCACAGGGCTTGCTGAGAAGATGGCTGCGACATTATCGAAGATAGGGTAGGCCCCTTTGGAGGCAAAGTGACCATTATTGGTCGCAATAGATTGGTACGTGGTGCGCATCGGGTTTTGCAGATTGTCGAGGATCTTGGCTATCTGGAATGACAAGAAGCGCTTAGCGTTAAACCAAGCGATTCGATCACTTTTGTCGAGATCGGAAAGCCCATCTAGGGTCAATGCCCAAAGGTCATGTGTTTTGGTGTTGGCTTTATATAGCGTGGTGGCTAGTTCAATCAATGTCGCACCGTAATCGCTGTTTGGGTCGATTCCAAAGTGCTGGGCTTGCTCGATAGCAAGGGCCTCTGCTTGCTCATGTTTGGTCGTTTTACGCAGTGGGCTAAGTTGAGTTGAGGTATTCATCGTTCCATCCTTTATTGTACCTCTAATAATTTTAGTGTTATAAAAATGTTAAAGATTGCGATTTGAGAAGTTGTTGACGATTGATGAGCAATAATCTTCCAAATCTAAGCGCTAAAGTGTTGGGATATGCCAATGGATGTGATCGATAAAAAAATTCTGGCTGAGCTACAAAGCAATGCTCGATTAACTAACCAAGAGTTGGCTGATAGAGTGGCGCTGTCACCATCACCTTGTTTGCGCCGAGTTCGGGCATTAGAGAAACAGGGGATCATTCGGGGCTACCATGCGAGTGTTGACCAAGAGGCGTGTGGCTTGCCGATTAATGTGTTTGTGCTGGTGAAGCTTGAAAAGCCGACAGAAGAGAATATGCGCGACTTTGAACGCCATATTGAAGTGATTGAAGAGGTAGTCGAGTGTTTTTTAATGACAGGGAATCACGATTACTTATTGCACGTGGTGAGTGAGTCTCTTAAAAGTTACGAGCAATTTATTCGCAAGCAGCTAACTCGCCTGCCAAACATCGCCTCAATAGAATCAAGCTTCGCTTTTGGTCAAGTTAAAGCAAAGACCAAACTGCCAGTGAGGTAGATTTTTATTTGGGACAGGCACTTTTTTGCGAAGACAGACACCGAATATCCCAAGTGTTATGTAAATAAAGGTAAACGATGAGCAATAGTAGGTAAGCATGCCCACTCATATATAGAATCGCCAGCTTGGAGTATCAAGCTGGCGGGTTCAGAACTGCTTTTTAAATGGATAGAGTGGCGTTACACCTTAAACTCTGACACTAACTTGATCTGGTTGCTAGATAAGTCGTTAAGCAGGCCGCTATTGGTTGCGAGTTCATTGGAGCCTTTAGCTATGCTAGAAGACATTTCAGATATTCCGACAATGTTCACTGCTACTTCGCCAGCGACGACGGTCTGCTCTTCACAGGCGGTTGCGATTGAACGGCTCATATCGGTGATTCGGGCAAGGCTTTCTACCATGTGGACCAAGGTGTCGTTAGTTTTATTGATCTGCTCCGAAGTGAGATCAACATGAGACAGGTTTTGCTCAACGATAGAGACCGCTTGCTTAGACATCCCTTGAAGTCCTGTGATCATGTCGTTTATCTGGTTGGTCGCATCATTGGTCTTAGTGGCGAGTGAGCGGACCTCATCAGCCACCACGGCAAATCCACGTCCTTGCTCACCTGCACGGGCCGCTTCAATCGCTGCATTCAGTGCCAGCAAGTTCGTTTGTTCAGAAATACCCTGAATAACACCGACAATTTCCGAGATCTTATTGGTTTCACTCGATAGGTTGTTCATCACCTGAGTTGCATTATCCATTGACAGTTTTAGCTCACCAACAGATTGCAGGTTTTGATTCATGCTCTCCATGCTGTTTTGAGCCTCGCTAACCACTCGCTCTACTTCGAGGTTAGATTCGTTGGAGTGTGAAGCTACTTCTTGTACTGCCTGTTCCATCTCAGTGACTGCGGTTGCAATAGAGTTGGTTTTTTCTTGCTGCAATTCCACATCGTTATTGGTGCGTTTTGTCATTGAGTTACTGGTTTCTGCCACATCACCAAGTGTGCCTGCGGACTCAATGATCTCGGAGATAAGGTGGCGCAGATTTCCAGACAGATCATTCATACCATCAGCTATCTTGCCTAGCTCAGATGAGCCTGCATGCTGGATAGAGTGAGTGAGATCGCCGTGCTTCATGCGCTCGATACCTGTCAGAATTTGCGCTAAAGGTGCTCGAATTGAACGAACGACAGTGAACGCAATACCAATGGCAATGATGGTCGCTATGACTATCAATGCAACCGTCATTTTTTCATAAGAGCTAGCGTCGGTTTCGGCACTGACTAGCGCTTGTCGCGACAGGGTTCGGATCTGGCTAATTAGGTCTTTGGATAGCTTAGTTGCGTTGTCCATTTCACGTGAAATTTGCTCAAGCGTAGTTTTACTTTGTGCATTCAAATCTATGTAGTGGATATGCAATCTGACCAGTTGTTCTGGGTTGTGAACGACATTTTTTAATATGTCGTCATAGAGCCGGATATCTTCCTTATAGCCCGGCACCAAGGTTATGACATTTTCTGTTTTTTCATTAAAACGAGAGTAATATTGTTCCAGCTCGGCGACTATTGTTGCGGCTTGCTCTTTGTTTTGTACCGCCATTAGCTTCTGCAAGTAAGACTCGGCGCCTCGACCTTGGTTCATCATAAACTCCAGGTCCCAACCCGCCTGAAGATTGTCATCGGCATTTGCATCTCGCCCAAAGTCGGTCATATCACCATTAAAGAACAGCCACTCTTCCTCAAACTTGGACAAACTCTCGGCCGATTTTTGGCGAGCCAAAAGGCGTTCATCATGGATCTGTTGGTGCGTTTTAGCATCGGCTAGGAGTTTCTGCGCCGAGTCGTTTAATTGGGCGTAAAGAGGAGATAGTTCTGGAAACTCAACGGTCGCCGTTTGAAAAGCTTGCATTGAATCTGAAAATTCGGTGACAGCCTCTTGGTACTCAGAGACCAGTGCACTGCGGCGATCTTGTTCAAACGTGTTGGCGTGAACAAGTGTGGCACGGTTGGCATCTTGAAGGTGCACAAGCAGTCCGTTCGACTGATCTAACAGCTCGGTTAATGTCGATGCCGTTAGGCGAAGTTGTTTACCCAACTCCGACTGAGCAACCAGCGAGGTGCCACCAATGGCAATCACACAACTAAGGACCAGACCGAAGCCTAGAATGATTCTTTGGATCAGCGACAATTTCACTGTATTACTCCCACAGCTCTAAAACTAATAGCTTAGAAGATAACGGTTATTTTTAACAGTGTTGTTACTAAGGGCATTTATTAGTTGTGATGATTGTTTGTGGTGGACGATTTTCAGTTGCGTAGAGCTTTCTTTTTAGGACAGGCACCAAATTGCGGTGTGTGTCCTATTTGAGCTTTTTTTAGGACAGGCATCAAATTGCGGTGTGTGTCCTAATTGAGAAAACATTGCTTCGTGATCATGTTCATTTGTTCTTGGAAGGTTCAGTTTGTAGGTTGAAAGCTGTATTTGCGTCGAAAAATTCAATTCCAAACCAGTTTTTGGGGTAAGTTCAAAGTACTAGCAACACAGATAGCCAGCAATAGCTGGCATGGCACATAACGAGAAGCATTACTCAATCTGGTATAAATGGATCTTGGATTTGTTTAAGGCACTTTTTGCTTGTTCAGCGTACAAACTACTGCCGATAGCGCTAGCATGCTGCTTTTCTAGTTGGGTACATGCTTTTAGCCAGTTGTGCTGGTGGATGCCGAGCCTAGTTAATATCGGCGGCAAAGCTGTATCAATTGAATATTTTTCGTGGCGAAATTGCCTAGCAGTCCAGTCAACAAGTTCGATGTAATCTAAGAGCCTAAAAGGTATCCCGTTTAATGTGTTGTTATTACTGCCGACAAATGGGTGTAAGCATGGTGCGGTGAGTTTGTTTTCCCTGAGTGCTTTTATGCGCATTTTTATCGAAGTAAAATCGGAACTCTCAGGAGTCTTAGCTATCCCTGCTCGAACGGGGTTGAGATCGACGTAGGCCATCGCAGCGGCTAGAGCTTTTTCATCTAACAAAGCCTGGCTTTTAAACCTACTTTCCCAGAAATGCCCGGTGCAGTTATCTTCTTGATTAGCTTTACATGCTATGTCGTAGTTTAGTTCCTTCATAAACCAACTTATTGACCATAAACGCTTGCGCCAAACTTCAATAATTTCTGAGCACTTCTGTTCCTCAATAGGATTGCTTAATTGCCCTTGTTGAAATCTTTTAATCAAAGCAGGTAACTTATGAGTGAGCCCCCAACGTTCGACAACCTCACCTTGGCTCAGCTTTTGAGCATCGCCTTGACTAATATGCAAGACCAAGTGGAAATGATTACTCATGACGGCATAAGCACAGACATCGATGCAGTATGTGTGGGTTAAAGCGTGAATTTTTGCTTCTATCCACTCTCTTCTGTGCTCGTAACTCTTGTTTGTTAGTTCGTCTACACCACATAGAAAACTTCGACGAACACAACGAGATACGCAGTGGTAGTAGGGAGTAGCATCAATAGAAACGAGCTGCTTTCTGGCTGTAGTCATATTTTGGCGTGTTGGTGAGTTTGAGGTCAATTTAGCAATCCAAATTTATTGGTGATGAGAGGTGGAGCATTTTTGGTGCAAAATCAGTCTATATTCATACTTTTGGTGTGTGTCCCAATTGAAAATATTCGGTGTGTGTCCAATATTCGAATATTCGGTGTGTGTCCTGTTTGGAGGAGTGCTCAGGCGCTAGTGTGCGCCTGAATGTGTTTGAGGGGGGCTTGATTAAACATTGAGGGTATAAACCACTCGCAATGCCAACAGTATCAATACCACTCCAGAGATACGGTCAATCAACACGGCTTTTGAGCGAATTTTATCGATCACTTTAGCGTTGGTTAGAAGTAGGGCAATTAGCGTGTACCACAACCCATCTACGAGTAGAGGGGTAGAAACCATCACTATTTGATTGGTCATATCATTAGAGATGGCGACGAACTGGCTAAATAGGGCGGTAAAAAACAGCATGATCTTAGGGCTTAATAGCGAGATCAAAAAACCTTGGCGCATGGACTCAAATAGTGGTGTTTTCTCACCAGAGGCCAGTTTGGCGGCGACACCGTCTTTGGAGCGTAGTGCGTTAACTCCTAAGTACATCAAGTACGCTGCACCGATAACAGAGATGCCTTTAAAAATTAGTGGGGACTGCTCCAGCACCACAGATAAACCAATGATGGTAATGAAGGCATAAATGCCAATACCCATCGCATGTGACCAAGCTACGGCAATGCCGTGCCATCGACTCCCTGCTAGCGAGTGTTTGGCTACAACGGCAAGGCTAGGACCCGGTGACATTGCGCCCAATAGGCAAATAGTAAAAAGTGATAACCAAACGGTGAGTGTCATGCGTTGTTCTCCTTGCTTATGACTCTCATTTAAATCGAAATTTGCCATCTATTGAAATCATATTAACTCATTACAGTCATGATTTCAGATCATAGCCTTCAACTAGATGGAATAGTCGCAAACGCCCATGACCTTGACGATTTCATTGCGTATGTATTCGTGTGCCGGGTCGTTGTCGAATTTGGGATGCCAGAACAACCAGTAGTACTGCTCTTGAGTGGAGAATGGTAACGGGAAAGAAGTGATAGCCCAATGATTGGCAAGGTTAGTCGCAATGTGTTCTTGCATGATCATTAAGTGTTCACTGTTAACTAGCAGCTCCATTGCCGTGCTGAAAAATGGAACTCTCAGAGCGATCCTGCGCGAGCATCCTTGCTCGGCAAGTTGATGATCGATAAGAGAATCTTTATCTGCTCCACCTGTCACTTTAATGTGCGCATGACGCATCATGTCTTCTATCGAAATCGAATCTTGATGGGCAAGCGGATGGTTATTGGCCATCACGCAAACAGGATAATCTGAGCCAAGCTCGATGCTTGAGACCTGTTTGGGTTTATCTGGAAACATGGATGATGCAAGGTCAATGCCTGACTCGTTCAATTTATCGATAAGGCTGGGTTCCCAAAGTTGATAACCAATGTTGAGCTGAGGAGATAGCTCGCTTAGGTGCTTGGCAATATGAGGGAATACGTATTGGGCGACGTAATCACTTGATGAAAAGACGATCTCGCCTTGGTAACTGCTTGGATCAAAGGGTAGGTCGTTGAGCAATGAGTCGAACTCTCCAAATAGGGCTTGCAACTTATCTTGCAGTGCCAATGCTTTGGTTGTCGGGATGAGATGGTTACCCTCTCTTACCAATAACGGGTCTTGGCAAAGCTCGCGTAGTTGGGCCAGTTGACGGCTGACCGCAGATTGGGAAATATGCAAACGCTCAGCAGCACGTGTCACGTGGCACTCTTCTAATAAAATTATTAGAGAGCGCAACAAATTGAGATTGATGTTTCCGAGCATCTTGAGGTTCCTTCGTGAAGCTTAGCCGACCAATTCATTGGCGACATCTTAGCAAGACAAGCCAACTATTCACGTTACTGCGAAACTTCGCTGTGATCAAACATGCCCGATTGCAGGTAGTTGATTACTTGGGTGACGACTCTCGGGTCGCTGCGCAGTTCATGGTGAGGCAGCTCGATTTCCCAATAATCTTTCATCTGATCCAATTTTGTCGATTCCACACTGACCAAACCATCGTTTGGTGTCGAGAATCGCTTTTGCGTTATTCGATAAGGTTTTGTGCCTGCAATGACACCGACATCATAGTTTGGCTGCTCAAGAGATTGAGGAAACCCATCCTCGTATGTGATAAGGGACTTTGGTACTTCGCCTAACCAGTCTGCCCAAAACTTTTGGGCATAGTGATCGGCGACTTCGCTGCCTTGATTGGGTGTGCCAATCATGATCACATGCCCCAATTTCCCTTGGGCTTGGAGCTGATTATCAGCTTCAAGATGATAACGAATTAAAAGCCCACCAAGTGAGTGCCCGACCAAGTGAACTTTATTGGCGTCTTGAGTGCAACTATCTAGCTGCCGCCGAGTTTCATTGATGAGTGAGTCCATGGATACCCGAACTGATGCATAGTCCATCACGCAGGTTTGATAGCCAGCCTTTTGAAGGCCGCTCGTAAGCTCGCTCATTGAGTTGGCACTGCGGGACAAACCGTGGATAACGACCACCATTGCATCGCTATTATCTTGCTTTGAGATAATCGGTGCATTAGAGCAAGCCGTCAATAAGGCGAGGGAAGTAAGCAGAAGTCCTTGTTTTATCGTCATAGAAGTCACTTAGTGAGCTGAGATTAGTCCTTACAAGATGATACCTGTAGGGAGCTAAACAGTGCCTTGAACTCGATTAATTAATTGTTAGATGATGTAACGCCAAATCAATGTTAAAAATTATGTATTAACGTTGGCGTCTTAGCACAGAACCAGCGGGTAAACAGGGACTTGTATTGCCATCCTCTGGAAAGTAAACGTGCGGCGAGTCCTTGATTTTGGATGGTCGCAACCTCTATACCTTGGTACTGGTATGGGTTGCAGTGGATGTAATGAAGAAATCCTTTAAGTACCCCTTGTCCACGCACGCTTTCGGCAAAATTGACTGAAACAATCGTAAAGCATTCACTGCCCATGGAACACTTGACCAAGCAGTAACCGTATTCACTCTTTATCGTGGTGGAAAAGGTAGGGAATGGACTTGTTCGCAATTGGCAAGAAAGATCGTCGTACGCTTTACAAAGATGGCGAAGAAGTTGTTGGGCATTGTGATCCATAAAATCTCCTCGAAGCTGGCACGGTCTAACGAGATAACCATTGTAATGTTCGAGGAGTGTTTAAAAACTGAAAACAGAATTGCTTCGAATTGCCTCTTTTGAGTGCAGTTTGCACCTAACTTTGAGATAAGTTTGGCATTTTTGAATGGTGGTTTTGCTGGTGAAGAAAACTTAGCGCTTTGTTGTTTCCGTATTTTAAAAGTATTGGCTTCGGTCAACACGCCCTAGTACAACACCAAGAAATATGGCCTGCTAATGCCATAAATGAACTTCCCCTATTTGATGTGATTCCTATTGCTGAGATAACTTAATAAGCAAAGTTAAGTGTCCATGTTTCTCTTAGACAATGAATGTCGCTTTCCCTTTGCTATCACTTTGATTGGGTATTATTTTCAAGTTATTGATTTTAATTGCCTATTCCTTGGTCTCTCCTTTGGGGTTCACTTACCAACCTGAGCTCTCTCATCGCTATAAGCCATGATAAATATTCTTTGTCGTGTCGAAAAATTTTATTAGTTTTACTTCAAATAAATAAAGCCTCATAGTCGCGGCGAAAAATTCAACAATGTTCACTTTTTATCGAACATCCACGACAACTTTTGGAGGCAATACCAGTGGAAAGCATCAATGATTTCGCAGTGAAAACCGGGTTCAAAGTACCTGTAATTGCGCTATCGCTTTATGCAGTGGCTTCGGGCTATCTCATGAGTCTTATCCCTTTGATGTTGGGTGAATATGGTATCGCTTCGAGTTATGCCAGTTGGCTAGCAAGTGTGTTTTATGCTGGCCTGCTGTTGGGCGCAATTGTCGTGGAACCTGCAGTAAAGCTGATTGGTCACCGCAAAGCCTTTATCGTTTGTTTAGCGCTATTTATGGCGACCATTATGGCGTTGCCATTGCTTCCAGTCGTTTGGGTTTGGTTGGCGGCTCGATTTGTGGCAGGAATTGCCGTGGCTGGCGTTTTCGTCATTGTGGAATCTTGGTTGCTGGTGGGAGATGAATCTAGCCGTGCCAAGCGTCTAGGGTGGTATATGGGAGCGCTGTATGGTGGTTCCGCATTGGGCCAATTGGGGATTGGATTTATCGGCATTGAGGGCAGTGCGCCATTTACGGTTATCTTGCTGCTGTTAAGTTTGGCGATTGTGGTTTTGGTGTCTGTCCCGACTCAAGCGCCTCTTAATACCCATTCGGCGCCACTCTCTATTAAACAAATTGCGAAACTGAACCATGCGGCAATCATCGGTTGTGTGGTCTCTGGGTTAGCTCTTGGCGCTATTTATGGTTTGATGCCGATTGAGTTGGCGCAACGCAACGTCTCTCAAGCTAATTTGAGTACCTTGATGGCGCTGGTGATACTAGGTGGCATGGCAGTACAGACCATGGTTCCTTGGTTGATAAAGCATGCAGGTCGCACACCGCTGATGGGGCTATTTTGTCTACTGGGCGTTTTTGGGGCGGGTTTGGTTACCTTAAGTGATGACTTACCTGTGTTAGCAGTGAGCCTGTTCTTGATTGGTATGGCGACTTTTGCGCTTTACCCAATCGCCATTAATTTAGGATGCGATAAACTTGATGAGCGCTTCATTGTCTCTGTCACTCAAGTCATGCTGTTCTGCTATAGCATTGGTTCGGTCGCAGGCCCAGTGATTGCAGATAGTTTTATGGATGGTACTCAAGGGTTGATGGTGTACCTACTTGCTTTGATGATGGCGACAGCTTTCTATATGTTTATCAAAAGTATTCGCAGCAAAAACCACTTGGTGGCGGGCGAGTAAGCGATGTAAAAGTAGCGGTATTGGAAACTGGGACAAAAAAGCCAGAAGCACTGTGCTTCTGGCTTTGGTGCAGGTGTTACACCCAACTAGGAAAAGAATCGGTTACTTAATTCATTGTATTTATGTAGGCAAGTTATTCGGCTGCTTCATACTCCATCGCATCATCTGAGCTATCTACCCAGTTTGAATTGTTGCTTGCAGAAGACTTCTTACTATTTAGGGTATGAAACTGCTTTCGACCACGAGCAAACTTAATGTATTTAAGCCACACCGTCTCAAGCTTACTGTTGGCTTTCTTCGGGTCTTTGAGTGCTTTCAGAAAGTGCTTCTCTTCGGCATTTTCTGGTAGTAGCGAGCCTTGCTCTAGTGCAAGCATAGTCTGGCCGTAGTAGATAAGTAACTCTTCTTCAACCAAAGTAAAATTGCCTGATTTAGCAAACCCTCTTGGGAAAGCTTTATCGTCGTAAAATCGTCTTTCGCCCATTCGCAGTTGATAATCTGCCATGATGACCTCGTTCATTAAGGATAGTAATGGATCGAACTGAAATTAGTCGTAAAAGCTTCATTTGAAAATCAAATAATTTTTGTCGTTTCAACAAGGATTTGTTGTTAATCTCAATCATCATCAGTTCGAGAATCTGCTATGGATGTAAAAGTATTTAGGACTTTCTTAGAGGTGGCGAATCAGAAGCATTTTGGACGTGCTGCAGAGAACCTCTACATTACTCAAGCGGCAGTCAGTGCGCGAATAAAGCAGCTTGAGACCTTCTTTGATACCAAGCTTTTTACGAGAGACCGTAATGCGATCAAACTAACTTCCGCAGGGGAGCGTTTGGTTAGCTATGCCGAGGTGATGGTCACCACTCTAGAGCAAGCAAAGTTCGAACTATCGCTAGACAAAGATAAAGCACTACAGCTGACGCTAGGTGGTACTCCTAATCTTTGGGATGCGTATTTGCAAAACTGTCTAAGTATCGTCACCGATGCCTTTGATGGATACGGCTTCATAGCAGAGGTCCAATCCCCTAAACAACTCAACCGTAACTTGCTTGATCGCACCTTAGATATGGCATTTGCACTCGAGCCTATTAAAACGGATGACTTGTCGAGCCATCATATTGCTGACCTTGATCTATTGCTGGTAGCTACAGAGCCAGTCGATGACGTTGAAGCCTTTGATCAACGCTATATCTACGTCGATTGGGGCACTAGCTTCACCTTTGAACACGCCGAGCGACACCCATCGATGCCCGCTCCATATATGCGAACCTCCACAGGACGAATCGCTCTAGACTTTATCTTAGAGAAGGGCGGCTCCGCCTACCTGCCAAAGCCTGTGGTTGAGTCGTTTATTGCTAGTGGACAACTGTTTGTTGCTAAAGGAGTAGAAGAGTGGTGCATTCCCATTTACTTGAGCTACCGTAAGCAAAGCTCCTCTATTGAAGCAATTAAAAAGGTTGAAAAGCTCATCGCTAGCATCGACCCTTCCAGTGCGTTTAGTTTGCTGCAAGCGGGGGAGAGCGGTCGGTAGGCACTAGCTTCTTTGCGTTCAAACCTTATAAATGAACTTGTGTGCCAAAGTGACACAATAATTGCTAAAGTATGACTTTGAGATCATAATAACCATGTGACACTTTGACACCAAAGGAGAGTTCTAAATGGCGACGACTTTACCTCGTATTACAGCTAGAGTGGATGTTGATACTCAAGATTTACTAACCAAAGCAGCCGCAATCGCCGGAATGTCCAGTATCAATTCATTTGTTTTGAGTGCTGCAATTGAAAAAGCAAAACAGGTTATTGAACGAGAGCAAGCATTAAAACTTAGCCAAGCTGATGCTAAGTTACTTATGGAAGCGCTGGATCAACCGGCTAAACCAAATGCTAAGCTATCGGCTGCATCAGAACGTTACAAGAGTAAAAACCAGCAATGAATACGGTGCTTTTAGATAAAGCCAAACACGATAGAAACCGATTCAATTGTGGTATTGAAGCGCTAAATAACTATTTGAAAGTTATGGCTAGCCAGCAGGCAAAAAAAGATAACACCAGAACTTTTGTTTTGGAAGACGACAATGAAAGCTCGCATATTATTGGTTTTTATACGCTGACTATGGCACCAATAGACTTAAAGGCTTTGCCCGATCAACTTCAAAAGAAACACCAGTCTTCGACTTCTGGTGGGTTGATAGCTCGACTAGCAATAGACGAACGTTATAAGGGAAAGGGCTTTGGTGAGTGGCTTCTTATTGATGCTCTGAAAAAACTGTTAGCGGCGAGTGATAGCGTGGCATTTCCTTTAGTTATTGTTGATGCCAAAGATGGGGCTAAACACTTCTATGAGCGCTACGGATTTACAGCATTTCAAGATGCTGAAAACAAACTATTTATCACCATTTCAGACGTTCGTGCCAGTTTAGATTAAACTGCCTCGATCAACTCCCACAACTCGCTGACCACAATACTCCTTAGCAAACTCAACAAACGCCTGTTGCTTCGCTGAAGGATAAATACGTTGCGGGTAGAGCATGTAAATCGAGTTGTAAGCCTGTTGCCACTGTTCTCTCATTACTTCCACTAATTCCCCTCGTTGTAGCTCGTTTTCTACATAGTATTGCGCAATTCGAATGATGCCATCTCCAGCCATTGCTCGTTCTTTGAGAACTCGGTTGTCATTAGTGGTCAGCCATCCTGAGGCGTGAATTTCACCGTCTTTCAATACCCAGTTGGGCTGATTGATTGTGGCTAAGCACTGATGATCTGCAAGATCGTCAGGGTGTTCTAGTCGCCCTGCCCTTTGTAGATAGCTAGGCGCAGCCACTAAAGCGTGGGAGTAGTCGAACAGGTGGTTTGCCACCATGTTTTGTGGCGGATTGCGTGATGCTCGAAAGGCAATATCAATCTCTTGCTCTGCTAGGTTGTAGGCTTGATAGCTAGAGTTGATGTCGAATCGGATCTCTGGATGTTGCTTGTGAAACGCACGGCACAAATTGACCAAGATACTTTCGGCAAACATCTTTGGAGCTGTGATGCGCAGCAAGCCGCTGATTTGGTTCTTCTCGCGGGTTAGCTGCTGTTCTAGTTCTTGTAACTGGTTACGAATCCCCATGGCTTGAACATAAGCTTTTTCCCCTTCTAACGTGAGCCGTACACTGCGAGTCGTGCGGATCAGGAGCGGTGTTTTTAGCTCGGATTCGAGTCGTTTGATCTGCTCTGACAGGTGGCTACGAGAGAGCCCCAGCGCTTTCGCAGCTTCGCCAAAATTGAGTGTCCTAGCAACTTCCAAAAACAGCATCAACTGTTCAACACGTTTGTAATGCACGGCGCTCCCCACTGGTCGTTATATCGAATAATGATTTCGTAATTCGGTTCTTATCATTTCATCAGTGAACAATAGAATAGTGCGTAACAAAGATAAACAAGGACATATCATGACTGAGAAATTGATCCCGCTTAGCCACTACCTTCCAAACGTAAGCCAGCTTGCTTATGGCTGTATGGGACTTGGTGGCGGGTGGAATGATGAGCCTGTGACCCAAGCCGATGTCGATCAGACTATCCAAGTGATTGAAACCGCATTAGACAGTGGCATTAACCTATTTGACCATGCTGACATCTACACTTTTGGTAAAGCAGAGCAAGCCTTTGGTCAAGCGTTAACTCAGCGCCCAGAACTTCGTGGCAAGATGTTCATCCAATCCAAATGTGGCATTCGCTTTGAAGACAGCGATGGCGTGAAACGTTACGACTTTTCTGCTGATTGGGTCACTCAGTCGGTTGAGAATATTTTGCAGCGTCTTCAATGTGGCTACCTAGATATCTTGCTGCTGCATCGCCCAGACCCTTTGATGGAGCTTTCCGAACTGGTACCAGCGCTTAAAGCGTTGCACGCACAAGGCAAAGTGAAATTCTTTGGGGTATCGAATATGAATGCCCACCAGATCGCCTATCTACAAGCAGCACTTGAGATGCCGATTGTGGTGAATCAGCTCGAGATGAGCCTTGAAAAACATAGTTTTGCTACCAACGGCATTATGCCAGCGCAATTTGGTGTTGAGCTGGGCACGCTTGAACACTGCATGGCGCAAGGCATCCAGCTGCAATCTTGGGGGTCATTGGCGCAGGGACGATTCAGTAATCCAGCGTCATTAGATTCGCCAGATGAAAAGCTGCGCAAGACCGCAGAGTATGTGTTTGCGTTGTCTGCGGAATATCAAGTCAGCCCTGAAGCGATCGTATTGGCATTTTTGACCCGACATCCTGCGGGTATACAGCCTGTGATTGGTACCACCAACTTAGATCGCATCCGAGCTTGTAGTGACGTTAGCCGTGTCTCACTAAGTCGTGAACATTGGTATGGCTTGCTAGAGCGCAGCTTAGGCCATGAAGTGCCGTAATTGAGGAGTGGATATGAACCAACAACAAGTACAAGCAATGATCGCAAAAGCTGTGGAACTTGCGAGCAATAATCAACAGGCCATTGCGGTATCTATCTGTGATACTCATGGTGAGCTATTGGGCTTCTTACGCATGGATGGTGTGAGCTTGCAAGCTGGGGTGCTGGCACAAAATAAGGCTTATACGTCGGCAAGAGATCGTCAGCCTAGTGGTAACTTGGGTGCTTGGGCTGCGGAGTCTGGGACGCCGTTGGCGAGCTGGACTGATGCTCGCATCACTGGTTTTGCTGGTGGCGTACCTATCGAAGTGGCAGGAGAAGTTGTGGGCGCAATCGGTATTAGCGGTCTTGCGCAAGAAGATGATGAAGCGTTAGCCCTAAACGTGATCCACTCGGTCCTGTAGCGCATCATTTTTGATGTTCAATTGATGGATGTCAATTGAACATCAGTTATGCCCTATTGGGTAGTGTGTAAAAGACATCGAGTTTTGTAGCATGTGCTTCCTTAGCCATTTAGGAAGCATACAATGCCGACCACCATCGCCCCAAACAACATGGATCATGTTCTTCTCAACCTCGCCTTGAACTTAAGCTCGAACCTTGCCAGCGACAAGCAGTATCAGAAGTTACTTGAAGGCATTGATAGTGTTTTTCCTTGTGATGCTAGCGCATTGTTTATCCTTGATAGCGAAGGGTTTCTCAAGCCTGTTGCCGTAAAAGGCGTGGCCTCTAGTGTGCTGGGACGTCGTTTCTTTCCTAAAGCTCATCCTCGGCTTGAAGCCATCATGCAAAGCCAGACTCCAGTGCGTTTTTCCGCAGATAGCGAATTGCCAGATCCCTTTGATGGTGTGCTGCTTACTGAAGCAACCACAATCGACGTACACGACTGCCTAGGTTGCAGCTTATACGTTGAAGGCGAGTTGGTGGGGGTGTTGACCATGGACTCTTTAACGGTCGGAGCATTCGATGTGATTGAGCCTGTGACCATTGAAACTTTTGCCGCATTAGCGGCTGCTACTTTGCGAAATCTTGCTCAAATCAAAGCGCTCAAGTCGCAGAACAAAAAGCAAAAGCACGTTAATCAAGCGCTGATCCAGCAGGCTCGTAGTCAGCAGGGGGAGATGGTTGGTTCTAGCCCGCAAATGCATCAACTTCGCACTAATATCTCAACGGTTGCTCAATCTGATTATGCGGTATTGATCATGGGGGAAACCGGTGTTGGCAAGGAGCTGGTAGCCCACCAATTACATGCTCAGTCACATCGCAGTGACAAGCCAATGATTTACATTAACTGCGCAGCATTACCAGAAGGGCTGGCAGAAAGTGAACTGTTTGGCCACGTCAAAGGGGCGTTTACGGGCGCAAACAGCCATCGAGCAGGTAAATTTGAGCTGGCTGATGGTGGCACACTGTTTCTCGATGAAGTGGGCGAGTTACCTTTGCTGCTGCAAGCTAAGCTGCTGCGTGTGATCCAGCAAGGCGAAGTGCAGCGAGTCGGCAGTGATAAGCACCTTAATGTAAATGTTCGAATTATTGCAGCGACCAACCGTCAACTAGAGCAAGAGGTGCAGCAAGGCAATTTTCGAGCAGACCTATACCATCGTCTGAATGTGTTTCCAATTTTCGTACCGCCGCTGCGTGCCCGTGATGGGGATATTCCTGTGCTTGCGGGGCATCTGCTTGAAAAAGTGCGCCATCAGTTCAACGTGCCAAACCTTCACATCCACCCTAAAGGTTTAGAGCATCTTGAAACTCAAGATTGGCTAGGCAATGTGCGAGAACTAGAACACGCTCTGACCCGAGCTGCGCTACGAGCAATCCAAGCTGATGGCCATACCATTCGTCCCAACCATTTTGAACAACAGGCGGAAAGCTCAAACTCGCCGACTCGAAGCGATTATTTCCCTCCACAAAGCACACCGATGCGTCAGCTGGTGGAAATGTATCAAGCCGATCTCATCCAACATTCACTGGATCGTTCATCAGGCGTTTGGTCTAAAGCGGCGGAGTTTTTGCAGGTGGATCGCGGTAATTTGTATCGCATGGGAAAGAAGTTGGGGGTTAAGGCTTAACTAAGTTCGCTTTCTGTTGCTGTACCATTCTTGCCATACAAAAAAAGTGAAGAGCAAAGGTGGCACGCTAATGAAAATGAAGAAAAATTCTAGTGATTTGAACTTTGCCGCAAAAAGGAACATGACCAGATACATACTCATTCCCACCGCATAGAAGGTTGCGATAGAGGTAATAAATATCAATGTAAATGTTAGCGAGTAGCTTTTCATTTTATGCTGATCTACCCATTTACTCTGGATTGATAAATACACCGTCCATGCTGCGGATTGGATAAACGCAGTAGTTAACGACAACTCTATTCCAGAAATATTGCTAGGGATAACCTGAAATAGTCCACCTAGAACAATAAAGTACGTCAGCATTATGGTGGTGTAATAGGGCATATACTCTCCTTTGCTAATCAATAGAGTATATGCCACTACATTCATTTGGGAGGATTATTTCGGCGACCAAGCAAACTTCTCAAACACTTCATCTACTGGTGTCTCTGCTAAGTGGTTGGTGTAGTTACTCATAACTTTCTGTGAAATACCTAGCACGATCTCAAGCACTTGACGGCTGCCGTAGCCTGCGTCGAAGAATCGATCCAACTGATCTTGGGTCAAATTACCGCGGTTGCGAACTAGTAGCAGTGTGGTGTCGTGAAGCACTTGCAGTTTATCGGTTGGCATAGGGCCACGATTACGCAGTGTTTCAGTCAATTCTGGATCAACTTTCATCATGTGAGCAATACCAGTATGTGCAGGCACACAATAGGTACATTCGTGTTCAACATTGATCGTTTGCCACACCACTGTGAGCTCTTCTGCATCAAATGATGTTTCAGTAAATAGTTTGTGCAGAACTTGATAGCCTTCAAGCAGTTGTGGTGACTCAGCCATGATTGCATGTAGGCCCGGTAGGCGACCAAAGGCATTGATCGAGTTTTGGATCAGAGGTTGGCTAGCTTCAGGTGCGGTTTCAGTAGTGTGCTTAACAAACTTACTCATGGTCTTCTTCCTATCTAACTTTTGTTTGTGATTTCAGGGGATGTCCTTTGATTGATTTTTAATCTAGCTGGATTTGAACGGTCGTTCAAGTTAAAATTGAACAATCGTTCAAAAATATTTTGATTAAAGGACTTGGTGATGAGAAAGAACGCTAAATTTGATAGAGACCAAGTTGTTGAAAAAGCCAAAGATCTCTATTGGGAAAAAGGATTTCACGCCACCTCGATGCGTAGCTTACAAGATGTGATCGATATGCGGCCCGGCAGCATTTACGCCACTTTTGGCAGTAAAGAAGGGCTGTTTAAAGAAGCATTGATGCGCTATACCGAGCTTGGTAAAGCGCAATTAGCAAAATGTGTCGAAGAGAATCGTTCACCTATTGCGGCGCTTGCGGCTTTCATTAAGCTGATCGTTTGTAAGAGCCAAACCGATGCCCCTAATGGTATGTGCATGCTTGCTAAAACAGTTGCAGAGCTGACGGATGAAAATGCGGATCTGCTCGCACAGGCCAAAAGCTGCTTTAAGAGCATGGAGCAAGAATTTGCCAAAGTGATTGAACAAGCGCAACAGCAGGGCGAAGTGACCAGCGACAAGTCAGCACAGCAGCTTGCCAAACACGTTCAAGTGCAAATCGCGGGACTACGGACCTATGCCCGTGCTAATGATGGCGATGATAGTCTAGGGCTGATGATTGATGAGATGTTTGAGAACTATCCGTTCCGATAGATTGAGTCTTGATTGATACTGTCTGTGACAACAAAAAAGCGATACCTGAGTATCGCTTTACTGATTAGCTTGGTTGATATTCGAACAGCCACTCATCGCCATCTTCACCAACGCATACAAAACCTAAGCGCTTGTAGAGCTCTTGAGCCGGGTTGATTTTCCATGCGCTCAGACCTAAGCCTACGTTTTCATCTTTAGCTGTTTGGATAAGCTCTTTGATCAAAGAACTTGCAATACCTTGGCCTGAGAATTTCGGGTGAACTTGCACCAGATCTAGGTAGTAGCGGTTTTTGTCTTGCTCAAATACAACGCGCCAGAATCCAGCATTTTCGCCATCGATCACGATGATTTTGGATTGCTCAAATTCCCACATGATGTTTTTGATGTAGCTTTCGCGATCTGTATTGCCGCCAATTTGCTCAAGATAGCCACGCATGGTGATATCACGCAGTTCAACCAAAAAATCCAAGTCATTTTCGGTCGCTTTTCTTAGTTCTAGCATCCAACTTCCTTCATGTATCTGACATAACGATTATCTGACAAAGAGCGAATTACCTTAGGTATACCGATTTTTGTCGTTTATTTTTTCAGCGTAATATACCAGCCTTTTGCAATCGGGCAACACATAGCACAGAATTGAACTGCGTTGACTAAATCAATTATCTTTGTTTTTCTTGCCAAGCCGCTGAAACAACCAACTGATAGTAATGAGAGATGCACCCAGCCCCAAAAAGCTAATGGCTCGCCAAAACCCTTCCAGTGAAGCGGCGTCCCACAGAAAGACTTTCAGAGCCACCAATGCAACCACCACCAGACCTGATCTTTGTAGCAGTTGCAGCCTTCTTATCGTGCCTTCCCAGGTCAAAAACGCCCCGATAGCCAGCCCAACTGCGGAGTAGCTAAACATCTCGGCCATTCCAGTATCGCTGTACAAGGTCATGGACTCTGGCTGCCAAAATTGACGGATCGACATTCCGACCCAAAGGGTGGATAACAGTGCAGCAAGGGCGAGAAACAGTTTGTTTGGTATCTCTTTCGGCAGCCATTGGCGGCGATACGCTTCAAATATAACCGCAGCAGGAGCAATCCAGCCAACACTGAGCATATTAAATAGTGGCAATGCTTGCGCTGCGACATGATCCCACCTGAGTGGAGATTGGATCGTATTGAGGAAGATAGCCATACCGGCAAATACCACCAGTAATAGGTAGGTGTAGAACTGGTAGACAGTCTGTAAATGGGTCGCATGCTGGCGGCGGAATTGATAAACCAGCGCCATGATAAGTGCTTGATTGGATAGTACCACAAGCGAGTCAAACGCCATCGAGAAGCCATAGCTACCTGTCAGTAAATAATTGGTTTGCGTGAATAGCGTGACGGCAAAAATGTGCAGAAATGCGCTTTCGAACCAATTGGCCAGCGGGCTTTGCTGCTGTCGAAACAACTGCCTTGAGTAGCCGAGGATGAGCAAAGCTGGCAAATAGCTCGCAAGTACCCATGCCCAATTGCCTTCCGATTGCGGCTGCCACTCTGGGATGAAAGGCAGCAAGGTTAAACGCATCGCAAGCAAGCTCATCGCTAGCTTAACCGCCCAATCTGCGGGCTTGAACAGATGGTGGTGAAGTTGCAGCGCCATCAAAGCGACCTGCAATGATATAGCTGTAGTGAGCGCCACGCCGTCAAGCCAGATAAAACATATCGATGCGATTATGGCGTGAACACAGGCAAATAGCTTGTCGCTCAAACGGTTGATTTTCAGCCCTAGCCAGAAATATAGCCCTGCGACGATGGTGCAAAACAGAGTCCAACTCATCGTCCACTTGGAGTCGAAGAAGTGACAATATGCCAGTGTCATGACTGCCATACTAGGAGCAAGCGTGAGCAACAGTAGGGTGGCGAATCGCGAACGGTCGCCACCAAGATATTGCCCTATGGTTCGCAATGCGACTAAAGTAATGCTTGCGCCAAGCCCAATCAAGATCAATACGTCATGAGTTTTGTAAAACCATAGGTCAATGACGCCGCCAAGAACCAATATCGCTAGTGAGGCCATCGGGACAATGGGCAAAAATATCCGAGTGGAGTAGCCCTTATCGAGTGCAGGTAGCCAGATCAAAGCCAGCAATAATTGCAGCAATAGCATGACTTCAATATTGCCGACACTCGGTAGTGAAGGGGTCACCCCGATCACAAGTAAGCAGATGAATCCTGCGATGATTGGGGGAGGTGATGACCAAAAGGTTTGTCTATGCCGATATCTGAGCTGAAGCCTCCAACCTAGACGCGGCACGGCGTAAATGAGGTAGATACTGATACCAATAAACAGAACAAGCCAACTGACTAGGTGTTCATTCGGCATCAAGAAATAGAGGATGAATGCCCACACTAAGTGCGGCACCGAAATCGATGGGGTTAACCAATTACGGCGACTCGCCTGCATTAACATGGTACCAGCAATAGAGATCAGGCAGATATAGCCACTAAGCAGCAGGTAGTTGGGCTCACTGGTGCTTACCCATAGTGGCGCACTGTATCCGCCGATGAGTCCTAACACTGCCATTAGCGGGCCCTGTCTTAAAGAGAGTGCCAAGCTGCATAAAGCGATCGATGCCATGATGAATAGCGAGGTAGCCGGAGATAGCATTTGGTAGAGCAGAAAAGCAAATAGTATTGAACAATAGACGCCGGTAAGGCCTGTTGCCGTGATAGCCGCAGGAACATAAGAAAAGCTCTCTACCCTCGACTTACGGTGGCTATTACTTTGTTCTTTGCGGTGAAATCTCTCTCCTCCAATTAGGGTGATGATCGATAAGGTTAATGCGATGCTGATCCGGGTGGCAGGAGAGAAGTCAATTTGGCTACCGATCACTTGCACTAGATAGCCGCCACCAATCAGCATGGCTAGCGCACCAATCCAAACCAACCAGTTTTGTTTAAAGTTATCGAGCAAGGCTTCTAGCTTAATATCAAAAGCCGATGGTAGTTTTTGTTCAGAAGGTTCTGCAATGTGTACTCGGGTTGAAGGAGCCTGCCATTGTTCAAGTTGTTCCAGTGTTTCAGGTTCTTCTATTGGCTGTGGAGAGTATGATGGGTTAGGGTGTTGCGCTGCGTTGGCAGTGGGTCCCCAAACATCTTGCTCTGAAGGTTGCCTAGGCTCAGGCGATACTTGCGGAGCTTGCTCAGGTACAGGCTCTTTTTCTGCCTGCGGTGCGGCGGCTGGAGTATCACCAACCAAAATGTCGATCTCTGCGACGAGATAACTGACTTTCTCTTCTAGCTCTGACACCCGTTTTAGAGCGGTGTTGGCTTTACTGATTGCGATGATAGCAATCACGATAAAAATCAAAGTAACCAAAAACATATATCATCCCTGAACCGATCTACTTAGGGCGTGTTGGCCTCGAAAGGTCAACACGCCCTAATAAGTGTACATCTATTCAATGAATTGTATATCGAGGGCTTAGTCGAAGTTGGTTTATGTGATTTGGTTAAAATCTCATCAGTGATTCTATGAATCCTTTTGCGCTGAGTAGGTGGTAGCGATTAAGCTACAATGTTCTGAATTGGCGCAGCATCAGACGGATTTGTGTATGAGTACCTTGTTTAAAGACCTTTTCTCCCCAGCGTTTTATCAGCAACTGGTTAGAGACTTGACCCAAGTGCTGCCAGAGTTAGATGGTGAACGCTTTATTGCCAACATCTATCTGCCGGATTTTGAACAGCTAGAGATGAAACAGCGTATCACTCGCACTGTGGAAGCTTTACATCCTTTTATGCCACAGCAATTTGGCGCTGCCACCAAAGTGCTACTAAGTCTGGTGGAGAATCTGGAAAGCAACCAAGAAAATGATGACGCACTACAGTACCTGTTTATCCCTGAGTATGTGGAGCGCTATGGCTTAGAAGATTTAGACAACGCCATCGTTGCACTTGAACGTATAACTCAGTTCATTACCTGTGAGTTTGCAATACGTCCGTTCATCGTTAAGTACCCACAAGCGATGGAAAAACAGATGCTTGCTTGGACTGCGCATAGTCATCGCCGTGTACGCCGTTTAGCAAGTGAAGGGTGCCGACCACGTTTACCTTGGGGAATGGCAATCTCTACCTATAAACAAGATCCAACCAATATTTTACCCATTCTTGAAGCGCTCAAAGATGATGAATGTGAAGTTGTAAGGCGCAGCGTGGCAAATAACTTTAATGACATCGCCAAAGACAACCCGAAAGTCGTAATCGACTTTGCGACCAGTAACATTGGGGTTAATACGCCACGAGACAAATTGATTAAGCACGCCTGTAGAACCTTGCTCAAGCAAGCCGAGCCAAATGTGATGGCGCTGTTTGGTTTTGATAGCCAAGGCATTGAGCTCACCCATTTCTCCCTTGCTGAGCCTCAAGTTAAGGTTGGTGGTGAGATAAACTTTGAGTTTGAGGTCCACAACCAGACCAACCAGAGTAAAAAGCTGCGGCTTGAATATGGTATCTACTATCAAAAGCATAATGGCACCTTGTCCCGTAAGGTTTTCAAAATCAGTGAACGAGAGATTAGCGCAGGGGAACTCTATAAAGTGACGCGTAAACAAAGCTTTAAAATTATCACCACCCGAAAGTTTCATCCCGGCCTGCACCAAGTCTCGATTATTCTTAATGGACAAGAGTGGCAGCGGTTAGACTTTGAGCTGCTCGATTAAATCACTGGGCGTTGATGTAAAAAATACATCTACCGCATGTTTCGAGGAGTCGATGTGACTCGGGAAGCTATCATTATGATATTTGGCTGTTTTATGTTCTAGTTTTGATGTTAACTCGATCACGGATTGAGTAGTGGGCTGGCTCGAGTGACCAGTGGTTGATGTGATAAACACATCAATGTTGTTGTGTTTAATACATCTTCTTAGCACTCAATAATCACATAAACCTATAATAATCAATCAGTTAATACTTGGCACGCAAGGTGCACTATCAGTGGTAAATGCTCTCACTGAAGAGCGACATAACAACACCACTGGAGACTCGCTATGTTCTGTATTCAATGTGAACAGACTATTCAAACCCCAACTGTTAAAGGTTGTTCTTTTGCACAAGGTATGTGCGGTAAAACTTCGGAAGTATCTGATCTACAAGATGTGTTGGTTTACGCCATTCAAGGCGTCTCTTACTGGGCAGTGCTGGCGAGAGAAGAAGGCATTCTAGATGCACAGATCGATGAGTGGGCTCCACAAGCATTTTTTGCCACGCTGACCAACGTAAACTTCGACCCAGCACGTATTTTGGACTTCACTTTTGAGGCGAAAGAATTTAGCCAGCGCCTAAAAACACAAGTGACCGCAGCATTCAAACTGGCGGACAAAGCCCTACCTGAATTGCCTGCGGTTGCGAACTTCCAATTGCCAGAAACCCCACAAGAGATCTTAGCGTTTGCACCGCAAGTAGCGGTAAACCGCGGTAAGGACAGCGTCAGTGAAGACGTTATCGGCTTGCGCCTACTCTGCCTATACGGGCTAAAAGGGGCGGCGGCTTACATGGAACATGCTCGTGTACTTGAGCAAACCAATCAAGAGATCCACGCAGAGTTCCACCAAATCATGTCATGGCTGGGTACGGATCCAACCGATCTTAATGAACTGCTTGAGTGTTCAATGCAAATCGGTTTGATGAACTACAAAGTGATGGAGATGCTGGATGAAGGCGAGACCAAAACCTTCGGCCATCCAGCGCCAACTCAAGTTAATATCAAGCCATCAAAAGGTAAGTGTATTTTGGTTTCGGGTCATGATTTGCATGATCTTGAAAAGATTCTGCAACAGACCGAAGGCACTGGCATTAATGTTTACACCAATGGTGAGATGCTGCCAGCGCATGGCTACCCTGAACTTAACAAGTACCCACACCTAAAAGGCAACTACGGCAGTGCTTGGCAAAACCAACAGAAAGAGTTCGCCAACTTCCCGGGTGCAATCGTCATGACATCGAACTGTTTGCTAAACCCGAATGTGGGTCAGTACGCAGATCGACTGTTCACCCGTAGCATTGTTGGCTGGCCGGGTGTTGCTCACCTAGAAGGTGATGATTTCAGTGCGGTTGTGGAATGTGCACTAGCGCAACCAGGTTTTGCTCACGATGAGATTGAACACATGATCACGGTTGGCTTTGGTCGCAATGCACTGATGAGCGCAGCACCTGCGGTGATCGATCAAGTTAAGCAAGGTAACATTGAACACTTCTTCCTAGTAGGCGGTTGTGATGGTGACAAAGCGGAACGTAGCTACTACACAGACTTTGCCACTTCAGCGCCAGACAACACGGTTCTACTGACATTGGCGTGTGGTAAATACCGTTTCAATGACAAAGAGTTTGGCGACATTAACGGCATTCCACGTCTTCTCGATGTTGGCCAATGTAACGACGCATACTCTGCGATCCAACTAGCGATTGCACTGTCAAAAGAGTTTGATTGCAGCATCAACGAACTGCCACTGACATTGGTTCTGTCTTGGTTTGAACAAAAAGCGATTGTCATTTTGCTCACGCTATTTGCTTTGGGAGTGAAGGGTATTTACACCGGACCAACAGCGCCTGCGTTCCTGACTGACAACCTGATTGCCATTATTCAGGATAAGTTTGATATGCGTTCAATCTCAACGGTTGAGCAAGACATGCAAGCGATTCTAGCCAAGTAATCTTCGCTGTGTTCGCTAGGCTCCTTCTCAACGTTGGAGCCTTCTCTTAGTTAACTATGACGGTAAGTAATTGATGTTATCTGCGTGGCAAAATAATCAATCAGCGACGCTGCCTTGTGTCGAAAAATGGCAAGAAACCCCTGATACAGTGAGCTTTCGTCTGGCGATTTCTCAATCTCAGCAGCACAGTGAGGCTTTGCCTTTTAAACCGGGACAATTTATTAATCTTGGTGTGTCGATAGACGGTAAGACGCATTTTCGCTCTTATTCCTTAAGCTCAATTCCGAGCGACCCATATCTACAATTTACGGTGAAAAAGGTTGATGCGGGCTTAGTTTCAACCTATTTGGTCGAAGAGTTATCGGTAGGAGAAGAGCTTGAAGTGATGAGCCCAGTGGGCAGCTTTAACTGCATCGATAACCCACCGAAAAACAAGGTGTTATTGGTCAGTGCAGGGTGTGGCATTACCCCAGTTTACTCGATGGCAAAGCATTGGCTTGCTGAGCAATGCGAGTTGGATATTCAATTTCTCCATGTGGCAAAAGATCTTGAAAGAACCATCTACGCTGAGCAGCTAGAAATGTTAGATCAAACCCATTCGGCGTTTCATCTAAGTTTGTTGCTCAAAGATGCTTCTGGCACGGATTATCCACAAGGTCGACTGAATAAACAGTGGCTGCAAACCTTGGTTCCAGATTTGGTTGATCGTACGGTATACCTTTGTGGCCCAAGCAATTTCATGCAAGATGTGCAATCTTGGATGGAGCAACTGGGGTTGGATTTGAATCACTTCTATCAAGAGAGTTTCACCCCTGAACCTTCGTTTCAAGCACCCGTAAGTGAGGCGACTGGACAGAGCGAAGTAGCAGTGACCGCTCCTCAATTTGGACGCGAGTTTACTGCGCTGCAAGGCGCTAATCTAGCAGAAGAAATGGAAGCGCAAGGTTTGCCTTTAGTCATCGCTTGCCGCAGTGGAATGTGTGGCTCATGCAAATGCAAAGTAAAGGGCGAAGTGAGCTCGACTAGCCAAGAAACTCTGACACCTGATGAGATCGAAGCAGGCTACGTTTTGGCTTGTTCGTCAACCATTGATGGGGATCTTGAAGTCGAAATAGGTTAACTTTAAGGTTTCTATCTTAAGCGGCCACTGGTGTTCACCAGTGGCCGTTTTATTTTATTTTTTAGCTCATACTGAGCTAAAGGTTAGCTAGGTCACACTATCTAATGCTACTAGATTAATATGGCTTGGATCACATTTATAAGTCTGCATAATGTGTTGGTCAGATGTTACCGGAGTGTGGCACTGAAAAATACAAACATGATAAGGATAGATCCAATGTTCTATAAAAAATCGTTATTGGCGACAGCAGTGGTAGCGTCGGCAATGGCAACAACGGCAGTGGCAGCGCCATACGTCGCAGACGCTCGCAGTAATGGTATGGGCAATACTGGTGTGGTTTCTGCAGATTTTCTTACCTCCGCTTTTCATAACCCAGCGCTAGGCGCACTTTATCGCTCTAATGATGATGTGGGTATTTTGATCCCTGCGGTAGGTGTCAATGTGCGTGATAGTGATGACTCAATTAAAACCATTGAAGACTCACAAGATCTCTATAACTCGATCAAAAACACCATCCCATCTCAATCAGATGTGGATAAGCTTGATGCGCTGATGAATGATCTAGATGGTAATGCGCCTATGAACGTTACCGCTGGTGCTGGCATCGCAGTAGCTATCCCAATGGAGATGGTATCGCTAAATTTCTTCGCATCTGGCTTTACTGAAATCATTGCTTTAGCGCAAATTGCGCCAAGCACAGGTTCTTCAGCAACGGATGTTCAAAAGCGCTATGAAGACTCAGAAGTGGCAATGGCGGCATTTGGTACTTACGAGTACGGCCTAGCATTTTCTAAAACTTTCTCCATCTCAGGCCAAGACGTAGCGTTCGGTGTCTCTCCTAAGTTCCAAAAGCTGTTTACTTACTCAGCACAGGATAAAATTGAAGATTTCGAACTTGATAACTACGAAGACAGTGAAGTGTCTAAAAATGCCTTTAACTTAGACCTAGGTGTTGCTTGGGTTAAAGATAGCTGGCGTGCAGGTCTTGTAGTGAAAGATGTATTGGCACAAGAAGTGGAAGCGAAGCAATATAACGCTTCTTACAAGCTGTCACCTCAAGTGACTGTCGGTGGCGGTTATGTGGGTGAGCTAATTACTGCGAGTGTTGACCTCGATCTTACCGCTCAAGAACGTTTCGATAACACAGATAAAGACGACACCCAATTTGCTCGTTTCGGTATTGAAGGCAATGCGTGGAATTGGGCACAGCTTCGTGCAGGTTACGAGATTGACATGAAGAGCAACGTAGATAATGCATTTACGTTTGGCTTGGGCATCAGCCCGGGCGATGTAGTGAGCCTAGACCTTGCGGGCAGCTACGCTGGTGACAATCAGTTTGGTGCTTCTGCAAACCTTGCGATCACTTTCTAAGTGAGTTTTGGATAGTAAAAGGTCTAGCGACGGCTAGACCTTTTTTGTGCCTTTATTTTAAGAACGCATCATACACTGCCTGAACCTGTTTTTGACCGGTTGGATCCGATTGGGTTTTAAGCTGGGTAAAGGCTTCTGACCACTGCGATGTGCGTGTACGTAGTGGCGGGGTTTCACTGTTGATTACATCAACTACGACGTCGGTTACCTGTTCGACGGTTTGGTAAACACCTTCCGAGCGAGTGCCTGCTCCACTAAGATATTTTTGCAAAATAGGCAGGTACTCATCTTCTACCATGCCACCACCTTGTTCAAATTGAGCAAGAACGTTGGCGGCAAACTCTGATTGAATTCCGCCCGGCTCAACATTGGTAAAATGCACGTTAAAGTTAGGGGTAATGTAGGTCGCCACTGATTCGACATAACCTTCAAGCGCAAACTTGGCAGCGCAGTAAAACTCATTGAAAGGCTGACCGACCAAACCACCTACAGAGGAGATGTTGATCACGTGTCCACTGCGGGCTTTGCGCATGTGTGGCAATACGGCTTTAGTAGTTCGAACCACACCGTGAAAGTTTACATCCATCACCCACGCAACGTCCTCTTCACTGGCTTGTTCTGTGGTTCTAACAAAGCCTGCACCAGCGTTGTTTATCAGCACATCGATGCGGCCATGTTTTGCGATCACTTGGTCAACGCAGTTTTGCACGCTCTGAGTGCTTTGAACATCCAGCTCAAGCAGCTCGATACTTGCTTGATGTTGGCTAGCAAGCGTTTGAATATGAGAGCTTTTGCCCAAATTACGCATGGTCGCAATAACAGTATGGCCAAGCTCGGCAAGCTTAACCGCAGCAAAAGCGCCAAGACCTGTAGATGTACCAGTGATTAGAATGACTTTACTCATGTAAACCTCGTGACAAATTAGTGGAGTAGGTTTGGTTGTTGGCGATATTGAGTGGGTGTTACCCCAACTTTGTTCTTAAACAGCCTCGCAAAATACTGTGGGTATTCAAATCCGAGCTGGTAAGCAATAGTGGAGACAGACAAATCGGGGTCGAGCAGTCGCTCTTTTGCTTCATCAATGATCAGAAGTTGTATCCACTCTTTGGCGCTTTTGCCTGTTTCAGCTTTAAGGGCATCGGTTAAGTAGCGCTGAGTAACATTCATCTGCTCTGCGATAGCGGTAATGCTTGGTAACTCAGACAGTTGTTTTTCTCGCAGGTTTTGACGAACCACAAGAGCAAAGCTCTCATAGATGCCGCCAGAAATCTCTTGGCGCTGGATAAACTGGCGACGATAGAAGCGCTCTGAGTAAGCGATCACCGCTTCCAAGTGAGATAGCACGATGTTGCGGGAAAACTCGTCATAGTTTCCTTGGTACTCTTGTTCTATCGCCATTAAAAGCTGTTTAAGGTGTTGCTCTTCTTTGTTAGAGACATGCAGCGCTTCATTGACGGCATAGCTAAAGAAACCAGCTTGCTGGAACTTTTGCAGTATTGGATGCTGCTTTAAGTAGTCAGGATGGATCAGTAGTGCGATGCCTTCTGACTCCACTGTAATTCCTTGCGTGCTTACTTTCTGATTTGGACCCATGAAAATCATGGTGCCACTATTGCAGTCAAAGCGGTTTTTGCCGTAAACAATTTCGCCACTGATGACCTTTTTAAGTGCAATCATATAAAAGTTACCGCTGTACTGAGCGTCAGCCCCGGCACAGTGAGAAGAAAACTGAGTGTTTGGGCTAATTCGGGTGACCGCAAATAGAGGGTGATTCGGCGCTTCTCGGCCTGTCGCAGCAAAGTATTGCTCTATGGTGTCAAAGTGAAAATGCTGGCTCATGGTGACCTTCCGCAGTGGCTTTCAAGTGGTTAACTATGAGCATAGTGTAGGGGAGGTGTGAACTTAGGTCTCTAAACGAAATCACATCTGTTGGATACAAATTTACATCACAACCGTGCAGAGAATTGATTCAAAACAAAGTAACTACTGATAGTTAGCTCACAAATGCAAATGATAATGCATTTCATTTAACTTGAAATTAGTATCAATTCCAAAGTAATAGATGTGGTCCCATTGATGCTAACTGAACAACCCCAATCTGATGTAACAGCTCTAAATGATGTCGCTAAGCGTCGTGAGCACAGCAATACTCTACCTAATTTGGTGCTCGATGAGTCGATGACCGGACGCCATACGCCTGACCCATTAAAGTTTGCGTTTGACAAAAAAAGTAGCGCCCACGCAGGCGGTGGGATGCGAAAACCGATTGCTAAAACTGACATGGCTGCCCAGTTTGCGCAGATGTTTAACACCCAAAAGGGGACGGGAAATAAGCGTGTTATCTACATCCATATCCCGTTTTGCCAAGTTCGCTGTACTTACTGCAATTTCTTTGAGTATGCTTCGAGCCAAAAGTTGATCGATGAATACTTTGAGGTGCTTGTGAAGGAAATAAAACTTCGAGCAGCCCAGCCGTGGACTCAGGTATCACCATTTCACGCTGTTTATATTGGCGGTGGCACACCTACTGATCTTACTGCCAGCCAAATTGAGCGGCTTGGTAAACTGATCCGTCAATCATTCCCTTTGCATAATGATTGTGAAATAACCTTTGAAGGTCGGATTCATAAGTTTAGTGATGATAAGTTCGCAGCGGCCATAGAAGGTGGCTTTAACCGCTTCTCATTTGGGGTTCAAAGCTTTAATACTAAGGTGCGCCGAGCAGCGAAGCGATTGGATGATCGTGAAGTTGTAATGGCGAGGTTGCGACACTTTGCCCAGCAAGACGTTGCTCCTATTGTCATTGATTTGCTACTCGGCCTGCCGCATATGACGGCGGAGATCTTTGCCCAAGACTTAGAGGATTTTAAACAAACCGGAGCTCACGGAGTCGACCTGTACCAACTGATCGGTATGGAAGGTCTGCCCATGCACCGAATGGTCGAGCAGGGTAAGTTGCCAGCACCAATGAATACGGCGGAGAAAGCTGAACTATTTAAAATGGGCGAAGCATATCTAGCCAGTCATCAGTATCGTCAACTGAGTGCTTGCCATTGGGCGAATGATGCAAGAGAGCGCAGTTTATATAACAGTTATGCAAAAACATCCGCGGAAGTGCTGCCTATTGGGGCCGGAGCGGGTGGCAATGTTGCAGGGTTTGCCTATATGCAAACACGTGATCTTAAGGCATACAGCTCAGCCATAGAGTCTCAGCAGGTCCCAGCGATGATGCTTATCCAACAGCACCCACATGCGATGTTACAAGGCTTTATTAAGGCATCGATGGATAAAGGTATGCTCGATCTTAACAAGCTTGCCCATATGATGAGTTCACTCGATGAGCATTTATTTGCTTCTTGCCGACCGCTATTACAAGCATGGCAGGAGAACGGGCTAGTGGATATAGCCAATAACTATGTCGTGGCTACACAAGCAGGTCGATTTTGGGCGGTGAATTTGGCGCAAGCTCTGCTGAAGTGTGTCGACCAAGGTACTGCTGGGAAGTAGCCTATTTCGTTAATGTGGCGAGTGATTTATTAGGGCGTGTTGACCTCGAAAGGTCAACACGCCCTAGCTAACTAGAGTGTTATTTATTTTCTTGTGTGGAACTAAGCAAGATGATTTACCATTAAATAATCCACATGAAAAATAGGTGTAATGGCACTTTTTAACCTTTGATTCATAGAAACAGAGAATGACTTTGCTTAAAACTGTTTTGAAGGTATCAAGTAAAATTAAAATTTGTTTTGGCCTGAATAGATAGGAAAAGTCCACATATATCAATGGGTATATGTTGATATATGGTTATCGGGTTCTTTCTGACCAAATATGAAATTAATTATTGAAACTTTACATCAAACATTATAAAAACCCCGCCGCAAAACGATAAACCAAGCTTATTTGTATTACAATTACCCCTTTGGGGTAGTTCAAAATCGTAATTGATTTACATCATTCTTTAATTTTCTTTCACAAATGACAATGGGCTCAGTTAAAGAGATATAATTATCAGGAATCTTTATGAGCAAGTTGAAGTTGGTCGTTATAGGTAATGGCATGGTTGGCCATCGCTATATCGAAGACCTTGTCGAAAAGACCGATGTATCCAACATGGATATCACGGTTTTCTGTGAAGAGCCCCGCGTCGCTTATGACCGTGTCCACCTTTCTTCCTATTTCTCTCACCACACGGCAGATGAGTTGTCGTTGGTTAAGCAGGGATTTTACGAAAAGCACGGCATCGATATTCTGATTGGCGAGCGCGCAATCAACGTTAACCGTGAAAACCGCATCGTTCATTCAAGCACAGGCCGTGAAATCCAATATGACAAACTTGTCATGGCGACCGGTTCATTCCCATTTGTTCCTCCTATCAAAGGTAACGACAGCAAAGACTGTTTTGTCTACCGCACTATCGAAGATCTTAAAGCAATTGAACTGTGCGCTAAGAAGAGCAAAGTGGGCGTTGTCGTTGGTGGCGGCCTACTTGGTCTTGAAGCAGCGGGTGCGCTAAAAGCTTTAGGTGTCGAGACCCACGTGGTTGAGTTTGCGCCTAAGCTAATGGCAGAGCAGCTTGATCAGGCTGGTGGTAATCAGCTTCGTCAGAAGATTGAACGTATGGGCGTGAAGGTTCATACCAGCAAAAACACTCTTGAGATCGCAGCGGAAGGTACCAATGCTCGCAATGTGATGCGCTTTGCCGACGGGACAGAACTAGAAACCGACTTCATCGTGTTCTCAGCAGGTATTCGACCTCAAGATAAATTGGCTCGTCAGATGGGCCTTGGTATTGCGCCTCGTGGCGGTATTGAGATCAACAATCAGTGTCAAACTACTGATGCAAGCATCTACGCCATCGGTGAATGTGCTTCTTGGAACCAAACTTTCTATGGTCTTGTCGCTCCGGGATACAAGATGGCGACGGTTGCTGTTGACCACCTAGTGGGCAACGAGAGTGAGTTTGAAGGCGCTGACATGAGCGCTAAGCTTAAACTACTTGGCGTGAAAGTAGGTTCTATTGGTGATGCCAATGGTCGCACACCTGGCTGTAAAAGTTACGTTTACCAGAATGAAGAGCAAGAAGTGTATAAGCGCATTATTGTTTCTGAAGATGGTAAGAAGCTACTTGGTGCCGTTATGGTGGGTGATACCTCTGACTACGGTGACTTGCTTCAGCTGAAACTGAATGAAATTGAGTTACCTGAACATCCAGACACCTTGATCCTTCCAGCGCACGCTGGCGCTGAAAAACCAACGCTGGGTGCGGATTCTCTGCCAGAGAGCGCTGTGATTTGTTCTTGTTTTGATGTGACCAAAGGCAAGATTGCTCAAGCCGTTGCTGATGGCAACCACACCATGGCAGACATTAAAGCAGTAACGGGCGCAGGTACAGGTTGTGGTGGTTGTATTCCACTGGTGACTTCAGTGCTAAATGCTGAACTGGCGAAATCTGGCATTGAAGTGAAAAACGACTTGTGTGAGCACTTTGCGTACTCTCGCCAAGAGTTGATGCACCTCATCCGTATTGAAGAGATCAAAACCTTTGATGAACTGCTAGCTAAGTATGGTCAAGGTTATGGCTGTGAAGTATGTAAGCCAGCGGTGGGTTCTCTTTTGGCATCTTGCTGGGGTGAGCACATCCTTAAGCCGCAACTGGTGAAACTGCACGATACCAACGACAACTTCTTAGGTAACATCCAAAAAGATGGTACTTACTCGGTGATCCCTCGTATGGCAGGTGGTGAAGTGACACCACAAGCCTTGGCAGTGCTTGCGAATGTTGCCGCTGAATACAACCTATATACCAAGGTGACAGGTGCTCAACGTATCGGTCTGTTTGGCGCTCAAAAAGATGACCTTCCTCAGATTTGGCGCAAGCTGATCGAAGCTGGGTTTGAAACGGGTCAAGCGTATGCAAAAGCACTTCGTATGGCGAAGACTTGTGTAGGTTCAACTTGGTGTCGTTACGGTGTCCAAGATTCTGTGGGCTTGGGCTCCTTTATCGAAAATCGTTACAAAGGCATACGTACACCACACAAGATGAAGTTTGGTGTATCGGGTTGTACTCGTGAGTGTGCAGAAGCACAAGGTAAAGACCTAGGTATTATCGCAACAGATGCGGGTTGGAACATGTACGTATGTGGTAACGGCGGCATGAAGCCTCGTCACGCAGACTTGCTAGCAACTGACCTTGACCGCGAAACACTGATCAAATATATCGACCGCTTCATGATGTTCTACATTCGCACGGCAGCGCCACTACAGCGCACGTCAGTTTGGATGGAAAACCTAGAAGGCGGCGTTGATTACCTACGTGAAGTTATCGTTGAAGACAAGCTGGGTCTAAATGCACAACTTGAAGCCGATGTAGAGAAATTGGTGGAAGAGTACCGCTGTGAGTGGACTGACACCATCAATGACGAAGCGCAGCTTAAACGATTCTCTCACTTCATTAACTCAGACTTGCGTGATGACAACGTGGTGTTTGTTACCGAGCGTGACCAACATCGTCCAGCGACATTTACTGAGAAACACCCTGAAGCAAAAGGCGACATTCTTCACGTTGCTCTAGATGAGGTATAAGAGGTAGTCATGGCATTTCAAAAAGTATGTGACATTCAAGACATCATCCCGGGCACAGGTGTGTGTGCCCTCTATAACGGTGAGCAAGTTGCGATCTTCCGCCCTTCTGAAGCAGAAGAAGTGCTGGCGATTAGTAACACTGACCCTTACTTTCAAGCAAACGTGCTGTCACGTGGCCTGATTTGTGAGCATCAAGGCGAGCTTTGGGTGGCAAGTCCACTGAAAAAGCAGCGTTTCAACCTCTCAACTGGCGTGTGCATGGAAGACGAGCAATTTAACGTTAAAGCGTTTAAAGCTCGTGTTGTTAAAGGGAGCGTTGAGCTCGCTTAACACCAAAAAGAATCTAGAGATTCAATAGCTAAAGGGCTTCTTGCTTTACCAAGCCACTTGTAGGGGGTGGGCGTGGGCGAGTCTCGGCAGGGAGCCTTTCTCTATTCAATTTCACTTTTAACTAAAACTTTTTGGGAGAGACATGATGTCTTATTCGAAACCAGCTGAATTTGTTCAGACTATGATTGCTACCGGTGAAGCGAAGGTACTCACTTCAACCCGTGACCTGATCCTACGTGGCATGATGGCAGGTATTATTCTGTCATTAGCTGTTGTGGTTGCTATCACCACTATTACTCAAACGGGCATTGGCATTGTGGGCGCACTTGTGTTCCCTGTAGGCTTTTGTATCTTGAGCTTGATGGGTTACGACCTAGTGACGGGCGTATTTGGTCTTGCTCCATTGGCAAAGTTTGAAAACCGTCCTGGCATCACTTGGGGCCGCATTCTTCGTTGCTGGGGCTGGGTTGGCCTAGGTAACCTAATTGGTTCTCTATTGGTTGCTTTCTTAATCGCAGTTTCTTTGACGGGTAACTTCTCACTTGAGCCAAACGCTGTTGTGAAGAAGTTCATTGCTGTGTCGACTGCACGTACTGTTGGCTTTGAAAACATGGGTGCAGACGGTTGGATCACCTGTTTTGTTCGCGGTATCTTCTGTAACCTAATGGTTTGTCTAGGTGTTATTGGTAACATGGCGGCTCGCTCTGTTGCAGGTAAGATCGCAGCAATGTGGCTTCCAATCTTCATTTTCTTCGCATTAGTGTTTGAGCACACAGTGGTAAATATGTTCCTGTTCCCACTAGGCATGATGCTAGGCGCTGACTTTGGTATCGCAACATGGTTGAACTTCAACCTTATCCCAACCATCTTGGGTAACCTAGTCGGTGGTCTTCTGTTCACCTGTGTTCCACTTTACCTAACGCACGCTAAAACAGCGCCAGCACTATCTAAAGAAGAACAAGTGAATGCAGAGCCTGCGCTAAGCATTAAGTAATTGTTTTGATTAAACCCCACCACACCTTGGTCTCAATTAAGGTGGGTGGGGTTTATTGTTTCTGATAGAATCCTTTTTCCAAAAGTGGCTATAAACAGTCAATACTTACTGCGAGTGTGACTATTTATATCCAAATTTGAATTTATAGGCGCAGTTATGAGCTCTACTCAACAGTCACGAAAAGCGGGTTTTGTTTCCTTAGTGGGTGCAGGTCCAGGTGACCCTGATCTTTTGACCATGAAAGGCTTTCGAGTGATCCAACAAGCGGATGTTCTGGTGTATGACCGCTTGGTATCAGATGAAATCTTGTCACTTGCTAGCGATGATGCAGAGCGTATTTACGTAGGCAAGAAAGTAGACTTTCACTGCGTGCCGCAAGAGCAGATCAATCAAGTGCTGGTGGACAAAGCCAATGAAGGTAAGCACGTTGTACGTCTGAAAGGCGGTGACTCTTTTATTTTTGGCCGTGGTGGCGAAGAGGCTGAAACCTTAGCGGAGCAGGGTGTCTCTTTCGAAGTTGTACCTGGGGTGACAGCAGCGGCGGGTGCAACGGCGTATGCTGGGATCCCACTTACCCATAGAGATCATGCTCAAAGCGTCCAATTCATTACAGGTCACTTGCAAAAAGATGGCTCTGACATCAACTGGCAATCACTGGCACAACCTAACAATACATTGGTGTTCTACATGGGCCTTAAACAGAGCCCACGCATAGCTGAAAACTTGCTTGCTCATGGCCTTAGTGCGGATATGCCTTGTGCCATTATCGAAAATGGCACAAGAAAGGAACAGCGAGTCTTCACTGGTGTGTTGAGTGAGCTTCCAACGCTTGCCAGCCAAGCGGTCAGTCCTGCGCTTATTGTTGTTGGAAGTGTTACTTCTCTGCATGATAAATTGGATTGGTTTTCTTGATATCGCTCTTTTTGCCTTGACCGCAATGGTCAAGGCTTACTCCTTTCCCCTGTTTTAGTTTCCTCACTGCGTTTTACTCCTCTATCAACTAACTTCTTCATCTGTTTCTCGTGGAAATTTGTCTAATTTACGCTACTGATCTCATATCTAACTGATAATCATTTGCATTAACGTGAGGTTGAGTGTATAAGTCGCTGTTAATTTATTGTTTCGGATGGGTTAATTGTGGTGGCAAGTGTAGAGCAAGGCATACTGGAAGCGATCGGTTTAGAGTTTACTGTTGGTGATAAGGTTCTCTTAACTAACTTCGAGATGCGTTTTGAACCTGGAAAGTTATACGCTTTAGTCGGCCACAATGGTTCAGGGAAATCAACGTTATTAAAAATTTTGGCGCAGCAACAGGTATCGACGGCTGGTGAAGTTCGTTTGAATGGTAGTGCCATCTCCAATTGGTCGGAAAAGCAATTTGCACGACATGTTGCCTACCTACCACAGCATCTTCCCCACACGGATAACTTGTCGGTAAGAGATTTAGTAAGTTTTGGTCGTTATCCTTGGCATGGGCTACTTGGTCGCTTGAGCTCGAAAGATAAGCAAGCCATACAACGCGCAATGGAGCTAACTGCAACTTCTCAGTATGCCGATCGACTGGTCGAGACGTTATCTGGGGGAGAGAGGCAAAAGGTGTGGCTTGCCATGCTAATTGCGCAGGAGACAAAGTACCTGTTATTGGACGAACCATTATCTGCATTAGATATCGCACACCAAATCGAAGCGCTTAAGCTCATAAAATCTCTCGCTAAGGAACTTAATCTAGGTGTGTTGATTGTGATCCACGATATCAACATGGCAGGACGCTTCTGTGATGAGATCGTTGCTCTGCATCAAGGTAAATTAATTGCTCGAGGTGCTGTTAGTGAAGTGTTTAATGCTGAGCAACTGTCAGAAATTTACGGTATCGATATGAAGATCACCGACCATGAAGTTGGATTTCCGGTGGCCATGCCATGTTAAGCGTTCGAACTTACCTAGTTACCATTTTTTTCTCAATGACTATGCTGCCCAGTATCGCTGTTGCTACTGAGTTCAATGAAAAACTACGGGTAATGTCCATCGATTGGGCGCAAACGGAAACATTGATAGCGCTTGGAGTAACCCCGGTCGCCTCAGCTCAGCAATCTGATTACAACGATTGGGTTAAAAGTCCTCAAATACCCTCATCAACCGTAGATATTGGCCTAAGAACTCAGCCAAATCTAGAGCTGCTCTCTGAGTTGCAACTGGATACGATTTTCCTATCTCCGAGGTTTTCCTCGTTAGAACACCGCCTTTCTGAGATTGCTGCGGTCAAGATATTGGGGCTGTATAAAGCTGGAGACGTAGATTGGGTTTCAGTGTCCCAGTTTACTCGTCGATTAGCGAGTGAGGTTGGAGCTCTGAAGCAAGCGGAGCAATTAATCAGTGATAGTGAGCGCACACTATCGTTGTTGAAAGGGCAGTTACCTAAAGAACTCCCGCCAGTCTTGTTGATTCAGTTCATGGACGCAAAACACGTGCGAGTTTTTGGGGACAATAGTATTTATCAGGTCGCACTTGAACAATTGGGTGTTGATAATGCTTGGAATGGTTCTACCAATGCGTGGGGATTTAATCTAACTGGCGTTGATGCACTTCAGGGGATCTCTGGTCAAATCGTTGTTATTGAGCCATTCCCCGCTGGTGTTTTCGAGCACTTAGCTGATGATCAGTATTGGCAGTATCTCGTTCAAACCAGCGGTTACCCTATCAAAACGACAGAGCCTACTTGGAGTTTTGGTGCTCTACCTTCTGCTGTTCGTTTCGCTCAATTACTCGCTTCTACGCTGACTGAGGGGCAATTGTAATGAAAAAATTATTGCCGCTTGGCTTAATTGGTGTCATGACCGCGTTTGTGGTTTTGATGGTGATTGCTCAACTTAACGCCAGTTCGGGCATTGACGAAGGTTTAACTAGTTTACTGAGTGTCGATTGGAGCAGTCCAAATTCAGTCAAACTACACTTGACGTGGTGGCCAAGACTATTCACGACCATTGTCGCAGGTGCTGGGCTTGCAGTTGCTGGTGTGCTAATGCAACAAGTGCTTAGAAATCCACTAGCCTCCCCTTCGACATTAGGTGTTGCCAGTGGTGCTAGCTTTAGCTTGATGTTAGCCACGCTATATGCCCCTGCACTGCTCGTCTTTTCTAAAACGATTATTGCACTGATCGGTGGTATGGCAACGATGGCGATAGTGTTTGCTCTGTCTTGGAGACGAGCACTTTCACCAACGGTTATTGTGGTCTCTGGATTAGTCGTCAATCTTTATCTTGGAGCGCTTAGTACAGCGCTTTTAATGGCAAATCAAGATAAGTTGGTAGGCTTAATGGTCTGGGGAGCAGGCTCTCTTGTTCAAACCGGTTGGAGTGAAATTGGGTATCTTGCTCCGAGAATTGCGCTAGCGGTGGCGCTGGCATTTATTTGTATAAAGCCTTTGGCTTTGTTGGAGCTATCAGATTCTGGAGCTAAGAGTTTAGGAGTGTCGTTAGTTAAGCTTCGTTTTATCTGTTTGGGGCTAGCGGTACTAATCACGTCCTGGATAGTTGCTCAAGTGGGCGTGATAGGGTTTGTAGGTTTGGCAGCACCTGCAATTGCAAGAGCGGCTGGTGTGCATAGGCTTGGCCCGAAATTGTTGGCTTCTATGTTACTAGGGGCGTTGCTTTTGACGATAACAGATTTGGCTATACAGATGTTGCCTAGTCTTGCTGCCATGATTGTTCCCACTGGCGCTGTTACCGCAGCACTCGGCGCACCACTTCTCTTGTGGTTATTGCCAAAATTGTCGCTGCATGGTCAAGGTCAAACACAGACAACCATGATTCGACGTGGGCACCAAGGGCATCTTAAAAGCCGGAAGGCTCAGTATCTTTGTCTAATCCTGTTGCTAGTGAGTTTCTTTATTTTCTGCACGTTTTCTGTGCAACATTCAGGTTGGCAGTGGCTTGCTGTGTCTAATGACTGGCAGCTATTGCAATGGCGTTGGCCTCGTTTACTTGCTGCTGCGGGAGCAGGGCTTTTATTAGCGATTGCTGGAACCTTGATCCAGCGTCTGAGTGGTAATCCAATGGCAAGCCCGGAAGTTTTGGGGATCAGTTCGGGAACAGCATTAGGTCTCCTTGTGGCAATGTTTTCTGGTGTTGGGGTCAGTGTGGCAGGCTTGTATATTGGTGGAGTCGTTGGCGCTTTAGTCACGATGACAGTAATAGTATTGCTAAATAGAAAATCTGGCTTTCAACCAGAAAGAGTTTTATTAACTGGTATTGCAATCACGGCACTAATGAATGCAGTTCAAAGCTTTGTACTTGCAGGGGGGGACCCTCGAAGCTATCAGGCATTAGCGTGGATTTCTGGCTCGACTTATTATGTGACGACTCAATCACTCATACCCATGCTTCTCGGTGGGGTGGTACTGGTAGCTGCTAGCTTTGCTGTAGGTCGATGGCTAGATATCTTGCCATTGGGTGAGGTGACTAGTCGAACTGTTGGTATCAAGGTGAATCAGTCGAGAGGTTTGCTGTTACTTTTAGTCGCTTTACTGACCGTGAGCGCCACTCTGGTCGTTGGACCACTAAGTTTTGTTGGTCTCATGGCTCCTCATTTGGCTCGGCTTTTCTGTGGTAGCCGAGCTGTCAATCACCTGCTTTGGTCGGCCATCATCGGCACCGGTTTGATGCTTTGCGCCGACTGGTTGTCAAGGCAGGTTCTGTATCCGCAAGAACTACCCGCAGGACTCATTGCTTCAATGATCGGCGGAACCTATCTTTTGTTTGGATTACGTCGCCTTTAACACTACCTAATACGCCGATGATCAAACGGCGTATTAGATGTCTTTATTGATAATGATAATCAAAATAATAACCATTTAATTGTTAAGGAGAACAACGATGAAACAGCAATACTTGCTGAAGCCTTTATCATTCGCAGTGGCTATCGGTCTGTTGGCACCAAGTGCGTACGCCGTTGATGAAACCATGGTGGTCGTGGGTGAGCAGCATGAAAGTGCGGTTGGACCAGATTTTAGCTATATCGGAGAAAAGAGTCGTACAGCTGGTAAGACAGACCTTGCCATTCATGAGACACCAAGAGCTGTCTCTGTGGTGACTCGTGAACAAATGGATGACAGAGCCTCAATCAGTATCTCGGACGCTCTTCAGTACACACCGGGTATACAAGCTAACCATTATGGCGATGACAATAAACAAGACTGGTTTGTTGTACGTGGTTTTGCGCAAGCGAACTCAGGCCTATACCAAGACGGTACTCGTCTCTATTCTGCCGGGTTTTACAGCTGGCAGATTGACCCATTTGGTCTTGAACGTGTTGAGATTTTACGAGGCCCTGCATCGGTACTGTATGGACAAAACCCTCCGGGAGGGCTGATTAACTTGGTGAGCAAGCGTCCTCAGTTTAACGGGGATTTTGGCCAAGTATCAGCAGAATATGGTTCATACAACCGTATGCAGCTGAGCTTAGACGTTAATCATGAGATCAATGAAAACTTAGCGTTTAGACTCGTTGCGATGGGACGAGAAAATGGAACTAAGGTCGAAGATGTTGATGCGAAAAGATATTTAGTCGCCCCCTCGCTTGCGTGGCGCATTAGTGAGCAAACTCAGGTGACATTTTTGACCAGTTATCAGAAAGATAACTCGGACCCATATTTACAATTTTTGCCTCTCGAAGGCACTCTGACTAGCAACCCCAATGGAAAAATTTCTGATGATATTGCTTTAGGAAACCCTGATTGGGAGAAGTTCGAACGAGAGCAACTATCACTTGGATATGAGTTTGAGCATCACTTTAACTCTGCATTGTCGTTTGGTCAGTCACTAAGATATAGCAAGATGGATATCGACCTACGTCAAATGTATTTCACTATGTACGCAGCAGATGTCCCTGGGGTTGGAGGGATGCTAGATCCAACCAATTCTAGAGAAACCATAATTAGGAATGTGACAACAGAGCAAGGGCGTTCAGAAGCATTCAATGTGGACAATCGTCTCGTCTATGCATTTAATGCTGGTGCAACAAGCCATACTTTATTGGCGGGCGTTGATTATCAGCAAGTTGATATCGAAAGCCAAGATTATGCGGTAGATCCGCTTGTTGCGGATGGCAATACCATGACAGGGTTAGGCATTCCTGATCCAAGGTTCAACATTTTTGACCCGAGTTACTCAGATAACCTTGTCCTGCTTAATCCATCGACTTTCCAGCCATTAAGTGATGCGGACTTGCAAACCACCACGACTAAAAACAGTCAGCTTGGCTTTTACCTTCAAGACCAAGTTCGTATAAATGATTGGGTTGTACAAGCTGGGGTGCGTTTCGATAACACATCGAATAAGCAACGTAATCTAGCTACCAATGATGTTTATCAAGCCGACTATAAAGAATGGACATCCAATGCTGGGGTTGCGTATGTGATGTCAAATGGTCTCACTCCATATGTGAGTTATGCGCAATCTTTTGAGCCTCAAATCCGAACAGTGAATACACAGGCGACTAAACCTGAACGTGGTGAAGCGTATGAGGCTGGATTGAAATATCAACCTTCAGGTTTCGATGGCTACATTAATGCGTCGATCTATCAAGCGACCAAAAAAGATGTAGTACAAGTACAAGGCACGGAAATTAAGCAAGTTGGCAAGATTCGAAACCGTGGCGCAGAGCTTGAAGCACTTGCTAACGTAACTCAATCTCTGACCTTAATTGGTAACGTTTCGTGGGTAGATTCTGAAATTGTAGATGATGTAAATTCGAGCATTATTGGAAATACTCCACAGCAAGTCGCTGATACACTCGCATCTGCGTGGGCTAAATATCAGTTCTTCGGTGGTAGCATGGATGGATTAAGTGTCGGTGGTGGTGTTCGCTACACCGGTGCGACCTATGCTGGAAATGACGAGCAGCATAAGGTCCCAGCGTACGCTTTATATGATGCAACGGTGAGCTATCGAATTGATGATTATAAGCTTCAAGTTGCTGCTAAGAACCTGTTTGATAAAGAGTATATCGCAACCTGTACGAGCAACTTTTGGTGTTACTACGGAGATCGTCGTAACGTAATCGCAAGTGTTACATACGACTGGTAGTTGTTTGCCCTCCTCTGCAAGTGAGGGGGGCATACAAATGAATTATCGTGCTTCGATAATATAATTGCAGATCAAAGGAAACTGAGACCAATAACAAGCGGGTTTTTAATTGGAGTACCTAGTTCTGGAACTGGGCGTTCATTGGTATCGTTTAGGCCGAGTCGGAATCGGACTCTGTTTAAGCAGATTTTTTCTATCTCAGGTTTGAGTAGGTCAAACTGCTTAAACCTTTCCTTGAGCTGTGGGTGTTGTTCTTGGTAATCAAGGATCTCTTTCCCTAACATGCCATAAAACTCTTGCTCACTAATGCCTTCTTGTTCCATCCAAGGTGAGATGAACCTTAACACAGTGACAAAGTGACCAGTGAGCAAGTCATGGACTAGGTATTCACTTGGCAACCTGCCTAAATTTGACTTAATTGCTGTATCGAGCGTTTCTAGCTCTGAGTAGTCTTGATCGACTAAGCGCAGATCTCCATGAAAGTCTTTAATGATGCAGCCGACAGGGAGGTTGTCTTGCAGTATCAAGGTGATGTTTTGTCCGTGTGCAACCAAAGCGACTCCGTATTGACACATCAAGTGATACAGGGGGGTGACTACGTGATGAAACATGCGTTGTAGCCACTCTCTTGGTGTAACGCTGCTAGCCTCAATTAGGGCACCAATACAAGAATTACCTTCGGCGTCACCTTGCATCAGTGTCGACATCGACAGGGGGCGTTGACCAGGCTTTAAAATGGACTGAGCGCTTTGTCTCCATATACAGCCTAGCATCTCATTGTAGCGGTAAGATCCCCCAACCTGAGACTGGTATGGGTGAGGACAAAATACGCCCGCCACTTCTTTTTGTACGTGTAATCCAAGTGTCTTGAGTGTTGAATCTGAGGAGACTGTCCCTTCAAGCCAGTTAGATATTTTGGCTCCCTGCTCGATGTATTTGCCCGGGATCCCTCGATAGCAAGATGTGTTGAGGATGGTAATGGCTGTTTTGGTATCGTAAAACACACTTGTGGATTTGTTGCTCAATGTTCGAATGGATTGTTGGGCTACCCAATTGGCTTGGTCGCACCCCAATTCAATGATGTTGCCCTCGATAAACCACTCAGTGTATTGAATTCTAATGAATCGGTCTAGCTGCCAAGGGTGCACCGCAAAAATGTGAAACTGCGCTTCCCAGTCGTTCGGCAACTTGCGCTCGAAACTCTCAAATGTTTGCTTTGAAACTAGTGACTGAATTAAGGTCTTTTGATCAAGCCCTTGTTCGTATCCTGATAGGCAGCAGTGCTTCTTTATCGCCAGATAAGTGAGCGCAATAGGTGCGGCTGCTTCCGGAGAAAACTGATCGAGTTCATTTGTTCCCCAGCCCAATCGACCTTTATTGGCTACCAACTTTGGGTGTGCATCGAGAAATTGTTGTCGACTAGTCTCATCGAGTTCAATAAGGCTTTTGGCTGAGATAGTACTTAATTTTTCGAGGTGCTTCATTTCCGAGTAGAGCGTTTGATTTATTTCTTCCATAAATCCTGCGACGTTAATCTCAGATATATCGACTAGGTTCTTGAGATCAACAATAAATTCACTGATCGTAGGGTTTTTATTTCCATCAACACTTACTGTTCCGATGGTTGGCATTACCATGCCCCAAATACTCATTCGGTAATTAAAGCCCCATTGGCGATTGTTTATATCAAGGGTAGCCTTTTTGGAAGAGTTGGAACTAAGGGAAGGTGTTTGAATCTCAATAAGCTCTTCAAAGTTAAGCTCACTAATGGTTTTACATATTATCTTTTGGTTTGCGAGTCGCCATAGAGATTTATCTTCTATATCAAAGCTGTCTTTCATCAAATTTCCTTTTCTATTATCCATGATAACTATTTGTTAAATATTGAAAACAACTGGTTGACAACTATGCAATAGATCCACATTATAATGCAAATAATTATCATTACCGTTTCGATATGTGGCTTTTTAGTGCATTGGTTTCAGTTGGTATCAGCCAGACGTTGTTATTGGCATATCTCCCAATCTTAGCTGAGGGATTAAGTTGGATATTGGGTGAAAAGTATTTTGGCTTTCTAGTTATTGTTTTAAATATCAACATAATCACTCATTTTTTATCTAATCGATTTTGGGCCAAAAAAGTGAGTGTTCATGGCGAGAAAATAGTCGCAAGGTTTTCAATTACTATTTACCTGCTGGCTCAATGCTTGGTAGTGATCGGATTTTATATAGCAGTAGAAGAATTATTTTTTGGTAAAGAGGTAATTCTGTTCATCGTATTTTTTAGAGGTCTTGTCGGATTTTCTGGTAGTGCGTTCTTAATCTGTGCGCAATCCGATGTGATGAGGAAAACTTGCGATGAAAGTGAGCAGGTTAGTCAGCTCGCTAAGCTAAGTGGTGCGCTCAATCTTGGTCGATTGGTCGGCCCACTATTGGCTTTGGTCCCTATATCTTGGTTAGTCATGCTGTTTATAACACCTTGGCTAGTGCTGCCTTCTTTGAAAGGAAGACCTTGCGCAATGAATGGTGAAAGCAAACGACCAGTGACAGAGCAATCCAACGTGGCCTCCATCTTAAGAGGATCAAAATGGCCACTAAGCTGTGCGATTTCGATCACCGCACTCGTGGCGAGCTTTCAAATAGCATTGACCCCAGAATTTTTGGCGTTAGGGGTATCGGCACAAACTGCGAGCCAGTATTTGGCTGGATATTTGTTTTTTATTACATCGATGGTTTTTGTCGGTCAATTTTTTATTGTGCAGCGCCTACCGATCCAATGGTATTCAAAATTTGTTGGTTTGGGCTTATTCGGTGTTGTGGTGGGGCTATCGGTGATGACTCCCAGTATGAGTGTGTTCATTGTTGTAGGGGTGTTTCTAGCGATAGGGCTATCTTTTGCATCACCATTTTATAGCCACAGCGCTTTTAAGCTATCCGCAGGTTTGGGCCATCGCTCACAGGTAAGCGCTTTGCTCGCACAATCCCATAGCCTAGGTCACTTTATTGGCTTAACGCTAACTTCAATCACATTGGTGATAAGCCCAAATCATTGGTTCATCCCTATGGTAATGGCTTGTTGTGCTTTTTTTGGTGTTCTGAAAACTCAAAACGCCACGGTAAATATAAATAAAACAGTAAGATAAAGGAATATCATGAATATGCTTCTTCGCAGTGGTGTAGCGGTATTTACGCCTGCTCTTCTTGCCACTTCAATTGCTCAAGCTTCTCAATCCACGGATATGGAAACCGTCATCGTAACGGGTTCGAAAATTCAAACCACCATTGCTGACTCTGCTACGACGATGTGGGTTATCGATCAAGATGATCTGCAAAAGCAAGTTAATGCTGGAGCGGATCTAAAAGCGGCATTAGGCCGTCTGATCCCCGGTTTTGATTTTAGTAGTGGCAGTCGAACCAATTACTCACAAAACTTGCGTGGCCGAACTGCACTAGTAATGATTGATGGAGTTTCTCTCAACTCCACTCGAGAAATAAGCCGCCAATTTGACAGTATTGACCCATTTAATATTGCTCGCATTGAAGTGCTTTCTGGTGCTACTGCACTATTTGGTGCAGGTGCTTCTGGCGGTATTATCAATATCATCACCAAAAAAGGTCAGTCTGGGGATGCGCAATTTGAAACACGCATAGGTGCTGCCTCGGGTTTCAATGGCAGTGAAGATTTGACCAAACAAGCGGCCGTGGCCGTTTCAGGTGGGTCAGACAAAATTGCAGGACGACTATCTATTGCTTATGAAGGCCGCGGAGCTTCGTATGATTCAGATGGCAATATGATTTTGCCTGATATCACTCAAACAGACTTGCAGTTCAATCAAGCCATCGACGTGATGGGTAATCTTGAAATGAACATCGACGAAAATCAACGTTTGTCACTCACCGCACAATTTTACGACAGCCAGCAAGATACGGAATACGGGACTTATCTTGGCCCTAACCTTGCGGCATTGTTTGGGTTTAGTGAATACGTCGAGGTACGCAAAGGGCTAAGTTTGGACGATCAACCTGGCACTCAGCGTCGCTTTATCAATGCCCAATACAATCATGATGACGTGCTTGGTCATGCGCTTTTGGCACAACTTTACTACCGCTCAGAGTCATTGAGCTTCTTCCCATTCCCTACCATTGCCACCGTAAACTCATCGGCATATTACATGTATGGTGCGTCGGTCCAAGACACAGATATTGTTGGCGGCAAGATTATGCTGCAGAAAGAGTTGGGTGATGTGACGTTAAATTACGGTGCAGAGATTGCCAGTGAAAAGTTCAGCGCAAAGCAAAAAATGTATGACGTGGCGACGGCGCTGGCTTCTGGCGGAATGACCTTTAAGTCGACGCGTGAGTTGCAACGCTATCCTGATATTACCACCACTAATGGCGCACTCTTTACTCAGGCTAACTGGCGCTTAAACGACTCTTGGTTGGTTAACGGAGGACTGCGATACCAAAACACTTCATATGATGTGAGTGACTTTGTCGATGTTACCTCGCAAGATTTAGTGGCTGCTGGACTGATACCATCTGCTGAAGCGATCGAAGGCGGCAAGTCGAGCTCGGATGCTTGGTTATTCAACCTTGGAAGCGTTTATAGCATCAACCAAAGTTCACAGGTATGGGCTAACTTCAGTCAAGGTTTTAGCCTGCCTGACCCTGCTAAGTTTTACGGTCGAGGCACCTACAGCTATGCGACAGGCTCAGGTGTTATTGTTGATAGTGTGAGCGTAAGTAATACGCCGCTAGAAGGCGTGAAGACGGATTCCTTGGAGCTTGGCTGGCGTCAAGCGAATAGCACCTATAGCGCACAAGTTGCTGCATACTACTCTGTCTCAGATAAGACGCTTAAGATAAATAGCACTGATCTTAGTGTTGAAGTCGATAATGAAGAGAGCCGTGTCTATGGTATCGAGGGTCAGTTTGACTACTTCTTTACGCAAGACGTCTATGCCGGCCTTCAGGCGCACCTTCTTAACAACGAAGAGAAAAATGATGGCTCTTGGCAGAAGCGTGATGTTCAGTATGCCAGCCCGTCAAGTGCGGTTGTACGAGTAGGTTACGACAACTTAGATTACGGCGTTGAGCTGTTTGTGCAGGCATTAGCAGATTATAAGGATGCAGAAAACGACAAGCTTGAAGGTTATACCACAGCCGGCCTATCTGCATTCTATGCACTGCCAGTAGGGCAGGTGAACCTCGGTGTTGAGAATCTATTTAATACCAGTTATCAGACGGTTTGGAGCCAAAGAGCGCAGGCGATTTACGGAACAACCTATGAAGCGATGCTCGACTTCCAAGGCCTCGGCCGCACTGTATCTCTGAGCTATAGCGCTGAGTTCTAATCAATATGGCACTTACATTCTCAAACATAGATCTTGAGATTGCAGGCACGCAAATACTTCGCTCTGTGTCGGGAAGTTTCCCTCAGGGCGAGGTAACTGCGCTCATAGGTCCAAATGGTTCAGGAAAGAGTAGCTTGTTGTCTGTGGTGAGTGGCTTGCGCTCACCCAGCCAAGGGGAAGTGATTCTAGGAAGTCGTCCGTTAACTTCACTATCACGTAATCAAGTTGCTAAATCCATCTCCCTCATGCCACAAAGAAATCCGGTGCCCGCTAGCTTGCGAGTGAAAGAGTTAGTTGAGTTTGGTCGTCATCCCCATCGCAGTTGGTATCAGGGTACGAGCGATAAAGATCGAGAACTTATCTGCTGGGCGATGGATCAAACCGAAATAAGCCACTTTGCTAATAAGCCTTTAGCTGAGCTCTCTGGTGGTGAATTACAGCGCTGTTGGCTCGCCATGGTACTTGCTCAAGACACCCCAATTCTAATGCTAGATGAACCGACATCTTGGCTTGATATTTCTCATCAGGTGAATCTACTCTCTATTGTTAGGCGTTTGAATAAAGAGTATGGAAAAACGGTGGTTTGGGTACTTCATGACTTAAACCAAGCTCAGATCTACAGTGATAACGCTATTTTGCTGGAACAGGGTCGTGTGGTTGCTCAGGGAAAGGTGGACTCGGTTTTAGAGCCAAGTCGACTATCGAGTGTCTATCAGACGCCATTGACCAAAGTTTCTATTGGCGCACATGACATTTTATGGCCGGAGGCTGAGAAATGAGCCGATGGTTAGCAGTTTTGACGATACTCTTCTTACCTTGGGTTAAAGCGAGCCAAGTTTGCCTATCTACGTGCGTCAATAATGAAAAACCAGCGCTTAGGGTCATCGCACTCAATTGGTCCGCAACCGAAATGCTGTTAACCCTTGGGGTTGAACCTGTGGGGGCGCCGCAGATCTCTGGGTACAAAAAGTGGCAAACTAATCACCCGAAAATTGGCTCTAATGTGACAGATATAGGTCGCCGCCAAGAACCAAGTCTAAGTGTTATTGCCGCACTCAAACCAGATTTGATCATTGGTTACGATTTTCGTCATCGCAGAATATTGCCTCAGCTAAACGCTATTGCACCTACCTTGCTTTATCAGCAGTTTCCCACCCCTGATGATGTTGATTTTAATTACTTTGAACAGTCCTTAACAGTTTTTGACGCAATAGCGAAAGCAACCCATACCCAAAAGAAAGCACAGCAAGTGCTTGATGATTTGAACCACCAGTTAAATAGCTTATCTGTACAAATAAACTATCAGGGGTATATCACGTACGCCAAATTTGTTGGTATGGGTTATGGGTTACGCGTATTTTCGCAGCATAGCCTTGCTGGAAGTATCGCTCACAAGCTTGGTTTGAAGTATCAGTCCGTTCCTTCGCTTCCTGGTAAAGACTTCACCCATTTAACCATTGAGCAGTTACCGAAACTTTCCAATACGTTACTCCTTCTCGCTGGCGATCAAACTAAAAGTGACTACATCACGGGATCGCCTGTTTGGAGTGATCTGGCTTTTGTCAGAGAGAAGCAATTAAGCCAAGTCGAACCTTTATGGAGTTTTGGTGGCCCAGTGTCGATAAGCCGAATGGCACATGCGTTTTCCAAAGCTGTCCAGGCATACGAGGGCGACCAATATGACTAAAGTAATTCTAGGTTTGCTGACGTTACTAGCGGCTTCAGTCGCACTATATTTGGTGATGGTTCCTACACTGCCCGACGGTTTAATTTCCCGTTCAATGTTGACCCATGTATGGATACCAACCGCACTAATGGCCCTTGTGGTTGGTATGTTGCATTCCAGTTCGGGCCTACTCATTCAAATTTCTTTGAATAATGATTTTGCATCTCCAGCGACACTTGGAATTGCATCGGGTGCCTTGCTTGGTGCAGTTGTTGCCCAAATAGGCTTCCCGGAGGTTGGGTTTGTCGTTATTTGGTTAGGTGCTTTCATCGGGGCTTTACTACTATCCGTTGTCATATTACTCGTGAGCCGTTTGTTTGGTGGTGGGCAGGTGTCGATCATTTTGGTGGGTATGGCATTGGGCCTAGGGGCGGGCGCAGTCTCATCAATTTTGCTGCTTTACTTCGAAAATCAGACAGACGGTTTATTTTTGTGGGGCAGTGGTCAGGTGCTGCAAACCAGTATCAATCCGATCAAAAATTATGCGCCACTTATTTTAGCGACATTGCTCGCCTCTATGGTTGTGTTACCCAAACTATCACTGTTTCAACTTGGTGAAACCAATGCTAGAGCTTTAGGTGTATCGGTGGCTCTATGGCGTTGGTTGATTCTACTGGTGGCGGTTTTGCAGGCGTCACTTGCGACAGCCATGGTTGGGTTGGTGGCCTTCGTTGGACTGATGGCTCCACATCTTGCTCGTTCGGTTTATGCACTCACCAACAAGCAGCGCAACATCGTAGCCCTGTGGTTGTTGTCCGTATTGATAGGTGCGCTGATTGTCTTGGCCGCAGAGTGGTGTTCTCGCTCCTTACTGTTTATTGGTTATCGATTACCGACAGGGGCGTTTACCACACTAATTGGTGCGCCTTTCTTTATCTACTTGCTGTTTCGACGGGCAGGTCGTGTCTCTGCAGCTTCTGATAGTGGCTTGCTACATTTACGAGCGATCGTTGAGCTTAAACCATATAAAACCATGTTTTTACTAGCAATGATGCTGGTTTTCTCGCTACATTTTTGGGCCGATCTATCTACTGCATCAACGGCAGTATGGGTGAATTATCGCATTGTAATGGCCGCCATTGCTGGTGTGGCTCTAGCGGTGGCTGGAGTGGTGTTGCAGTCGCTATTTCGTAATCCAATGGCTAGCCCAGATATTTCTGGGGTGAGTGCATTTGCCGTCTTGCTTATCGCCTGCGTATTGGTGATCTATCCAGCAGCGCCACAGTGGGTGTTGAGTGGTGCCTCTTTGGTGGGCGCAGCTTTAGTGATGTTGTTGCTTTCTTGGGGAATCAAGCAGCAGCTCAATGTCGCTCAATTAGCGCTGTTTGGTATTGTGATATCTGCGTTTGCAGGCACGGCAACCCACATATTGTTGACGTTTGGCAGTAGTACCGCATCGGTGACGTTGATGTGGCTATCGGGAACGACCTATGGTGCTAGCCTTGAGCAGATCATCCCATTTTTAGTTGTCGTGACGGTAACCTTGGTTAGCCTGCTGCCCTTTCTACGCAGCTTAGATCTCTTCTCTCTTGGGGAAATCGTGCCGAAAACGCTCGGTGTTGATGTGAACAAGCACCGTGTTGCGCTTTTGCTCGGTTCGGCATTTCTCACCGCTATTTCCGTATCATACGTCGGGGCGATAAGTTTTATTGGCTTACTTGCCCCGCATTGTGCTCGCTTACTCGGTGTTACTCGGCACGCACATTTACTACCTACCGCCGCTTTCATTGGTGCCACGTTAATGGTTTGGGCCGATGGACTTGGCCGCACCGTAACGGCGCCGAACGAAATTGCCGCTGGTCTGATGGTGTCCATTATCGGCAGCGGTTACTTCTTACTTCTTATTTTAGTTGGGTATCGTAAAAGGACTTATGCAAACACTTAACAATCTTTATCAACGCTCTTCTTACCACGTGCACGAAATGCAACATCCGGCGCCAAGTGACGAGCAGCTTAGAGCAATCCTACAAGCGGCTATGAGCACTCCGGATCATGGCCACTTAACGCCTTGGAATTTCTTGGTGATAGAAAATGCGCAAGTTGCTTCTTTGGTCGAGTTATTAAAGCAAGCGTGGCTCGAACATGATGATCATGTCACCGAAGCACACGCCAATCGCCTTGCTAGCTATTTGTCTGCGGCGCCAGTGATGGTATTGGTTTCGGCAGAAGTAAAGCCGCACCGCGAGATCAGCCAACAGGATCAAATTCTCTCTGCGGCGGCTGCCTGTCAGATGCTATTGCTAGCAGCAGATCAATTGGGGTTCGGTGGTGTTTGGTATAGCACGGATGCCGTTGAGCTACCGAATGCTCGTCAAGCACTGGGTCTTGAGCAGAATCATCACCCAGTTGGCTTTTTGATTTTTGGTACCCCTGTCGAAGCTCGCATTAAAAAACGGAGAAGTGTCGATTCTCTGGTAAAGCAATGGGTTGGAGAGAAGCAGGTGGCAGAGTGGCGTTCAGGCAAGACTGTGGAGGTTGAATCATGACCAGTAACCGTTTAAGCATCCAGTGCTTTTTCAATAGTTTATCAGTCGATATGGTGGGTGAAACGCAATCTCATAAAGTGGGTGATGTTGAGCTGGTTTGTGCCAGTTTTATGGTGACCGAGGGGACCTTACTGCTGCCATTAACTTATCATTCGGAAAATGCCCGTCATCGCTATCGAGGGGATATCCATCTGTTGACTGAAGAAGGCCTTTTGTCGGACATCGAGTTTCCTACGGCGGTTGCTTTGGTGTGTGCGAGCCAAACGGGATTGACACCTGAAAAATTGGATAGATTGACGCAACGAGTGGGTGATTCTGACCACTATATTAATCGAGCTGAGCATAGTTATCTGCAGCGTCATGCTGAGCACTTGCCGCAGTGTTTTATCGAATCAGAACAGGCTTTGATTGGTGGACATAGTATGCACCCAAGCCCTAAAAGCTGTTCACCATTGAGCTATGATGAGCAGGCGCAGTTTTTGCCCGAGTTTGCCAACTCTTTTTCTATCGAATGGTTTGCAGTAAGCCCTGAAGTTTTGGTGGTAGGTTCTCACAAGCTGAATACTAGCCGTGTCTTGAATGAGCTCTTTCATGCATCCGTGGGTGAAGATGAAACGAATGCGTTGCCTAGCGGTTGGCTACCTTACCCGATGCACCCATTGCAAGCGGCTGCCTGGCGAAATAGTCATGATTTCCAGAGCGTCTCATCACAGGTGCTGGATTTGAAGATTAAGAGTTCAGGGTGGTTGGCTACGTCATCTTCTCGTGCCATTTATCATCCGAAACTGCCATGGATGCTTAAAGTTTCACTGCCGGTCAAACTAACCAACTCATTACGCCTTTTGAGTGAGAAAGAGGCTCAGCGAGGCGTACTATTTAGCCAGTTATTGGACACACCCGCTGGCGAAGAACTGGTTCAACGTAGTAAGCACACACAATTTATCGAAGAGCCTATGTGGGTATCCATCAAGGATAAGGAGAGTAAAACGCTTGATTTACCATTAGTCGCTTTGCGTTCTAACCCATTCTTTAATAGCGGGGAAGATGGTGTGCACCTGTTAGCGACGGTCAATCAAGAGCTGCCGCAGCAGTCTAGCTCTCAAGTAGCCCAGTGGATCGCCGCACTCGCTCAAAAGAAAAATATCTCGGCAGAAGAATCGGCGAGAGCATGGATAGACCACTTCTTTAAAGCGGTGATCGAACCGCTTTGTGTGGCAAGAAGTGACTATGGGATTGTACTGCTTGCCCATCAGCAAAATATTCTACTTAAAGTAACAGATGGTTTACCTGTCGGCATGCTTTATCGAGATTGCCAAGGGGTTGGGGTGACAGAGTTAGCGCTTAAACGATTTGACTCGGTATTGTCTAGCCCTCCTGAGTATTTCATGACAGGTCAAGAGGTGAACCCATACCTGGCTTACTATGTGGTTGGAAACTCATTAATTAACACGGTGGCATCAATCGCAGCAGCAGGTCTTGCAAGCGAACGTGCGTTGTTTGATGTTTGTATTGAAAACCTGCATCGATTAAGGCTGAAAAATCCTCTCGATTCATCGTTTTATGATTACTTGCTAAGCTCTTCAAGTTTACATTGGAAGCGAAACTTCTTGTGTTTTTTGAATGAAGATAATGAAGCAACACTAGAAAACCCAGAACAGATATACAAGTCGATACCTAATCCTCTCAAGAGTGATTTAATGGTGGCGTGCGTCAAACCAGTGATTGGCGTATCAGAGGTTACTGTGTGTTGTGTTGCTACCAATCAAACTGGCCTCAAGCAGTTCGAGATCCATCAACTTGGTAAAGTGATGGCAGGTTTTGAGGTGAAAAGTAATAACGGAGAGCTTCACTATCATGCAAATACCGAAGATGAAATGTTGTGGTGGAGCGGTCTTGAGCATGTATTTGGTACAGAAAAAACCGACCATGTGGTTTGCTCAACGGTACCTGATTCCGTTCAACTTAATGCTTTGATTCCTCGCAGTGAATTTCTAGAAAAAGCGCCGATTTGGCACCACAAAGATCAACAGAACAACCAGCATTCATTGGCGATGGCGGACAATGGCATTGAACACCCTGCTAGGCCAGCAAAGCCTGATGATGTGTTTTATCAACGCTATTTCTATCCTCTTAAAAGAACCCTAACCCTTAGGGTTGTAGACAAACAACGAGATTTATCAGCCTTTCATCGCTGGCATAACGACCCTGCAATTTCGCCAATTTGGGAGTTGGAAGGCACACAAACGGAGCATCTAGATTATTTGACCAAAATGGAATCTGACGCTCATCAGTTTCCAGTTATCGCTGAGTTTGATGGGGTGCCATTTGGCTACTTTGAGGTGTATTGGACCGCAGAGGACAGGCTTGGCCCATATTATGAGGTTGAGGCATTTGACCGAGGGGCTCATATGCTGTCCGCAAATCCTAGATTTAGAGGTTGGCGTTACTTTGAAGTGTGGTCAAAGGCTGTGGTGCAGTATTGTTTTTTGGTCAATTCGCAGACCAATCACGTTATGGGTGAACCGAGAGCAGACAATGCAAAAGTATTAGAGCTGACGAGAAGAGTGGGGTTCGACAATCTATTTGAGTTCGATTTCCCTCATAAGCGAGCCGCCATGTTGCAGTGTCCACGGAAGCGATTCTTTGAGCAATTCGCAATCTAAGCCATGAATTTACAAGGAGGTGAAAAATGACGTTATCAAACTATGATTTGTTAGGAGTTGGGATCGGTCCTTTCAATTTAAGCATTGCCGCACTAGCTGCGCCAAAACAGTCCCTCAAGACGCGATTTTTTGAGCGAAAAAACCGTTTTGTTTGGCATCCCGGCCTTTTATTGAGTGATGCAAAAATGCAGACCTCATTTTTGAAAGATTTAGTGACAGCGGTTGACCCTACCAGTGAATACTCATTTTTGAACTATTTGGTAAAAAATGAAAAATTTTACCCGTTTACCGCAAGAGGGGAGTTTATGATTTCTCGATTGGAGTTTTCTGACTATATGTCGTGGGTGTCCAATCGTTTACCCAATACTCAGTTTTCGAGCGAAGTTGAATCGGTCTCTTTTGATGACGATCGGTTCGTAGTGACGGTTAACGGTCAGCAGCACGTGTCCAAGCACCTAGTCGTTGGCACGGGAACCCAAGCGGTCACTCCTAACTGCGCTAAGCCACATTTAGGTGAGCACTGCTTTCACGCCCAAGAAATGATGATGAGGGCGCCAGACCTTAAAGGTAAGCGCATCGCAATCATAGGTGGTGGGCAAACAGGAGCTGATATTTTTCAACATGTCTTTGATGGGGAGTTTGGCCAACCGAGTCATGTTCACTGGGTATCGAGGCGTGCCAATTTAGAGTCGTTGGATGAAAGCTGCTTCACCGATCAGTTTTTTATGCCAGATTACGCAAATCAGTTTTTCCATTTAGACAAACAAAGCCAACAAATGGAAGTCAATCGCCAGAAGCTCGCCAGTGATGGGATCACCGAAGAGTGTTTAAAGGGGATTTACCAACGCCTATATCACGATAGGTATGTGCTCAAGAACTCCCGCTGGTGGAACGTGTTGCCTCATCAAGAACTGGTTGATATGAAAGCGAGTACAGGTGCGAATTTTGAACTTTCTATCCAGCACGGGCTAAGCGGAGAGATCTCTTTAATTGAAGCTGATGTCGTGATTATGTGCACAGGATTCTCGAGAGTTTTGCCTGAGTGTTTGAAATCGGTGGTTGAAAAGTTGGAGTTAGACGATAAATCGCGTCCAATATTGACTCAAGATTATCAAGCCATCTGGAAGCAGGCATCATCCAATAAGCTCTTTATCGTTAATGCTGGCACACATAATCACGGAATTGTTGAACCACAGTTGAGCTTAGCTGCTTGGCGCGCCGCTAAGATAATCAACAGTACCTTGGAGCAGTCTGAATACACTGTGACCGACTCGGCTAGTGTGATTGATTGGAGCCTAAAATCAGCTGGCATCTCAAAAGTAGAGGCTAACAGACCTCAATTGGCCTAACCAAAGCGGCACTTTACAGTGTAAATTTTAGCCAAGATGCCAGCAAAGCAATTTTGACTGGCATCTTTTTTATCTTCCCTCATAATGCGCCCTGAATTCATCCAAAGGGCAAACATCGTGACTGCTGCTAAATTTTCTACCTTGGCACTAAAGCCAGAACTGTTATCAAACCTAGAAACCATGGGTTATGCCGAGATGACACCAATCCAGCAACTTAGCCTACCGCTTATCGTTGAAGGCAAAGATGTGATTGGTCAGGGCAAAACAGGCTCGGGTAAAACAGCGAGCTTTGGTTTAGGTGTACTGCAAAACCTAAACGTGAAGCGTTTTCGCGTACAGTCACTGGTGCTATGTCCTACTCGTGAGCTTGCTGATCAAGTTGCAAAAGAGATCCGTACGTTAGCTCGTGCTATTCACAATATTAAAGTACTGACACTTTGTGGCGGTATGCCAATGGGCCCACAGATCGGTTCTCTTGAGCATGGTGCACACATTCTAGTCGGTACACCGGGTCGCATTCTTGATCACCTTGAAAAAGGTCGTATCAACCTAGCCGAATTAAACACCCTAGTGCTCGATGAAGCCGATCGTATGCTAGAGATGGGTTTCCAAGACGCACTAGATGCCATCATTGATGAAGCCCCTGTCGATCGCCAAACCTTGCTGTTTAGCGCAACTTTCCCAAGCCAAATCAAATCGATTGCTGACCGAGTGATGAACAAGCCAGAGATGGTGAAAGTAGAGTCCACTCACGATCACTCAAGCATCAAACAGCACTTCTTTGAGTTGGAAGGCAATGAGGAGCGTGATGATGCACTTGAGCTGCTGCTGAACCACTACAATCCAGAATCATCAGTCGTGTTCTGTAACACCAAGAAAGATGTACAGGCTGTCGCTGACGAGCTTTACCACAAAGGTTATAGCGTGATTGAATTGCACGGCGATATGGAGCAGCGTGAACGTGACCAAGCCTTAGTTCAGTTTGCCAATAAGAGTATCTCCATCTTGGTGGCAACAGATGTTGCTGCTCGTGGCCTTGATGTTGAAGACCTAGACGCCGTATTTAATTTCCAGTTGTCTCGTGACCCAGAAGTACACGTACACCGCATTGGCCGTACTGGCCGTGCAGGTAAGAAAGGCGTAGCGTGCAGTTTCTTTAGTCAGAAGGAAATGTACAAGGTGGCTCAGATTGATGAGTACATGGACTTGCCAATTGAACCGTCTCAGCTTCCACCTCAACCTAGCACTCGCATGGACCCACCAAAGATGCGTACTATCCAGATTGATGGTGGTAAGAAGCAGAAAATCCGTCCGGGCGATATCCTTGGTGCATTAACAGGTGATGGTGGTGTTGACGGCAAGCAAGTCGGTAAGATTAAAGTAGTCGCAATGCGCTCTTATGTCGCTGTGGAACAATCTATCGCCAAGAAAGCACTACGTAAGATTGAGACGGGTAAGATGAAAGGCCGTCAGGTGCGTGCAAGGTTATTGAAATAATCTCTACGACGCTTAATCCAGATTTAAAAACGGCTACCGTATTGGGTAGCCGTTTTTTTATGCTGCTTTAATAATGACTTGGTTTTTACCACTTGTTTTGGCTTGTACCAAGGCTCTATCCGCTCGTAGGACGGTTTCAAACTCTTCCTCACCTACAGCACTTAGACCGATACTGACTGTGATACGAATGGTTTCGTCTTCCAACTCGATAGGCTGGTTGGCAAAGCTTGCACGCAGAGCTTCAAGGTTGGCGTAAGCTTCTTGGCTAGTGTCGGCCTGAAAGAGCACACAGAATTCCGCACCACTAATGCGGGCGATGCTCAGTGTTCTTGGCTCTGGGAAATAGGCTCTCAGTGTTGCGCCAGCCTCTCTCAAGATCCGGTCACATACTTTGTGTCCATGTTGCTCATTAAGCTCTCGGAAGTCATCAATGTCGATAAACGCTAAGTAGTGATCATCAGCTTTTAATGCGGTCTGGATCTGTAGCTCGAGAGCTGGCTTGTTATCAAGCAAGGTCAGTGGGTCTTTAAAGTTGATCTGCTCCCTAAGTTGCTGATTACACAGCTCTGACGATGCAAGGGTTTGGATGGTCTTGATCACTTCTTTTGGTAACGGAAATCGGCAACTGATGTAAAGCATACCACCTAACCTTTTACGATGGTAAAGCGGCAGACGGTAGTGACGAGTTTTGATTTGGGCTTTCTTCGCCAATACATCGCGATCTTTTGCCAAAAAGTAGCCAATTTTGTTCGAACTTATCAGTTTAGTTAATTTGTTATCTTCGACAATCAACTGTTTTCGGCCACGATAATCGATACTCGCAAATGTGCGGCTAGCAGGGCAGTAAACAAAAAGTTGGATGCCCTGAACAAAACAAAACCGCTGAATAATGCGTTTGAGCTGAGTTTGAAAAGCAACAATATCGGGAGATTTGCTTAATCGTCGTAACTCGCGATTAAATTGCACCGACAAATATTTGTAAGCCAGACCTGTTAGCGTCAACGCTAAGATAATGAGCCCAGACAAATTGACTTGATGTGTGCTTTCAAATACATCAGCCCGATCAGTACCTGCTACAAACACCCAGCCAAGTTGATCATTGATATCGAAGCTAATTAAGTGGAACTGGTTTTGGTAAAAGTATTCGATTTCACCCTTTGGGACCCCCTGCTCTATTTGTGGCGCAACACCCGCTAGGTAACTGATGGATTGCTGGCCTATACGTTGGCTATCAGGATGGTAGACCAGTCTCTGCGTGTCTTGGTCGACAATAAAGATATACCCTCGATCTAATGTTTGCAGTCCTTTTAGGTACTGAGTTAAGTACAGAAGATCAAACTCAATCCAAAGACTATGCGCTTGGTGAGGGTCTTTGTGACGAATGGCGAAGACCCAGTGGTTAGGTGTCTTTTCATAAACCACGGAAATGGCGAATAACCCGCCATGGCTTTGCAAATGATGCCAGTGTATTGCCTGGGATTTTAAAAAAGACGGTTTGGATAGGTTAATCGAGGAATAGTTGTTGCTCTCCTCATTATGAACCACGATATCTGAATATAGCGGAGTGGTCTGCAATACATGCTGCGCAGTTTTAATATATTCGGACTTTCCATCTTCTCGCCAGATCTGTTCGAGGATCTGTAGTTTCCCGATGGCTGACTCTAGGTGAGCATTTATCATTGAACTAGCGATAAGAATGTTGGACTCGGATTGTTTGAAAACTTGTACTTGGGAACGCTGAAAGTGCATATAAGCCAAGTAAAATGAGTATATAGCTAACAGCACGAGAACGGGTCTCATTAGCCGTAAAGTAAGTTTTGGTAATGCCATTGACGTATGTATTTTGTTATTAAATTATTGTGGAAAATTCCAGCAACGACATACTAATCAGTTGCCAATAGCGCCGCAACCAATATTCGGTTTGGGTACAATTTGGGGCTTTAATATAATGAGGGGCAATAGATAAAGCCCACCGGGGTGGACTTTATCCAGCTGAGAGCAAACGATTAGGTATTGCTCTCGCGATGAAGGATCATTATCGACATAGGATCAACCAGTTGATCGCTAGATGTGCTTTTGTGGGTAATTTTGTGATGGGTAGTGTTACACAGTTCTGTCCACACTTGACCATCTTCTGTTGGCAGTTTGTAGCGAGCCGGTACGCTGGATTGATTGATTAGATAGATGAGTTCATCACCATCTTTACCAATACCTAGGTGAAGCGAGATAGCTCGGATCTGGTTCCAATCCTCATGTGACATTAATTTGCCATCGGTTTTAGTCCAGTGGACACGGTTATCATTACGGCTGTGACCACTGAAAGCTTTCACAAATGGCAGCATGTATTGATTGCGATTAGCAATCATGCCGCTGAGCCACTGTTTGAAGTGCTCTTGAGGTTCGTTAAGTGACCAATCTAACCAACTGATGTCACTGTCTTGGCAATAGGCATTGTTGTTACCTTGTTGGGTGTGAGATAGCACATCCGCCATCAAAATGTGTGGGATACCAAACCCGAACAACAAGCTGGCCATGAAATTACGTTTCTGTTTTTCACGAGTTGCCAAAATGATTGGGTTGCTGGTTTCCCCTTCGATGCCGTAGTTGTCGGAGCGGTTGTCACCGTGACCATCGCGATTACTCTCACCATTTTTGACGTTATTTTTATGCTTGTAAGACACAAGGTCCTGCAAGGTAAAACCGTCATGGTAGGTAACATAGTTAATGGTAAGTTTTTCTGGCCAACGCGATGCGGAATAAATATCACGAGATCCCATCAAACGAGTAGCAAACTCTTTGAGGTACCCTATATCTCCGCGCCAGAAGCTGCGAGAAATATCGCGAAACTTATCATTGCATTCATTCCAACCGTCGGGGAAAGAGCCGACTTGATAGCCATTTGGACCAATGTCCCAAGGTTCAGCAATCAGTTTTACTTTTTGCAAAATAGGGTCTTGTCCAACCGCTTGGAAGAACGAAGCGTTTGGATTGAAATGCTCTCGATTACGCCCCAAGGTCGCCGCAAGGTCAAAACGGAAACCATCGATGTGGTATTCCTCAACCCAATGACGCAACGTGTCCATGACTAAGTTCAATGTAGGTTGGTGCGTAAGGTCCAGCGCATTACCACAACCTGTGTAGTTGGAGTAATGGTGGTCATGACGCAGGTAATGGTGGTTATCAAGGGCTTTTAAGTTAAATATTGGCCCACCATCTCCAGATTCAGCAGTATGGTTATAGACGACGTCCATTACGACCTCAATACTGTTACGGTGTAACTCTCTGATCGCCATCTTGAGTTCATTGACTGCATCTTGATCTGCGTACCTTGGATCTGGGGCCATGAAGACGTATGGGTTGTAACCCCAGTAGTTGACCATATCACGTTCAAGCAAATGCACTTCGTGCATGCAGGCGGTAATTGGCAACAACTGTATGGTATTGATGCCCTGTTGTTTGTAAAAGTTAATCATCGCTGGAGAGACCAAGCCTAGATATTTCCCTTGCTGGGCAGGCTCAACTTCTGGGTGTTGTTTGGTCACCCCTTTAACATGGGTCTCAAACAAAATGATTTCATCAATAGGGCGGTTCGGTGACGTGACACCCTCCCAGTCAAACTCTGACTGAGTCACTACGGATTTGCTAATTCCCCAACTCTTCTCTGGGCTGAAGGGAGGGGAGTAGTGAAGTGGTCCGTCTAATGCTTTGGCATAGGGATCAGAGATGAGTAGTTTCTCATCTTTGTGATTAACGACGTAACCATATCGTTGGCCAGCAACAATGCCTTCTATATAAGTGTAAAAAATTCCCTTGGGTCCGGCTTCTAAAGGGAACGTTTCGAATTCTTGGTTGTCTTTAAAGAGTACCAGAGCTATTTCATCGCCTTGCGGGGCGTGAATTGAGAAGTTACATCCGTGACTGTCTAGGGTAGCACCTAATGGGTATGGGCTTGCTAGGTTTGTTTCCATATTGTTCATTCTTATAAGTATCAATAATAGCTATGTACAGTATGAATTGTGACGAAAATCCGTCAACTGCCTTTTTATTAACTTTTTTGATGAAAGTTTATTTCTTTTTTTAGCCTTGCTCGGCCTTAACTTTTGAGCACCATCTCATTTCGTAGCACAGTTTGACCATGTTTAACGTTAAACTCATTCCTAATTTGGTGACTCCTCTCGCAAAAAGCCTGTTTTCTAATCTTTCTACTCCCTCCTCATCCCCCTAGTAAAAAAGATAGGCGGAGGAAGTCATCCCTAACTCATCTCCTTAATATAGCGATTGTGGAACGAAAACTGATTCACGCCTCGTAGCCTTTTACGATTTTGGTAATTACTGCCTTTGTTACCGCTTAAAAGGATGCCGGGAGAGAAATCAATACAATCAAAATTAATCGTTAAGGAGATAACGATGACTCTTAAGAAAGTAAGCGTAATTGCTGCTGCAGTGGCTTCTGCAATGTTATCTGGTGGCGCAGCAGCTGCCGAAGTAGATTATCACGGTTACATGCGTGCTGGCATGGGCTTTAACTCGAACGGTGGTTCTCAAGTATGTTACGGCAACGGTGGCCCATCGGCACACGTTGTCGGTCGTCTAGGTGACGAATGTGATATGTACGGTGAGTTCATCTTAAACGCTAACAAGCTTTATGAAAATCAAGGCAACAGCTTTAATGCGCACACGCTTCTAGCATTTGGCACTGCTGAAGATGGTGGTCCAATTCAACGTGACACTCGTGGTAGTTCTTTCCAAGGCATTGGTGACCCTGACTCACCATGGAGCGGTCAGCGTGCATCCTTCCGTGAGGCGTGGGTAGATTACACAATGGAAGATGGCATGAGTCTATGGGCTGGTAAGCGTTACTACGGCCGTAAAGACGTGCATATCCTAGATATGTACTACGTAAATACTTCGGGTGATGGTGTTGGTGTTGAAAACATTAAGCTAGGCGAAGGCAATTTCTCTGCGGCAGTATTTAACCGTAAGTGGAAAGCTCCATTGGAAACTAAAGATGATCCATCGACTCCAGAAGATGAGACTAAAAACCTAGAAAGTACTCAACTATACACTACTGTACCTACGCTTGATTTGCGCTACGGTGGGCTAAATGTTAACGAAAATGGTTCTTTAGATTTTACATTACTTGTATCTAAACCTTTCTATACAGATGCACAGAAAGATGCGATCGAAAATGGTACTGGTAATGCTGCAGATCATGACTCATACGGCCTTGAACAAACGGGCTACAACTTGACAGTTGAGCATACACAAGGTGATTTCTTCGGTGGTTTCAACAAGTTTGTAGTTCAGTACAGCACCGAGGGTTACGCTTGGGATTCTTACGGTATCAACAGCCACATGGGTATCGGTTACAACATTGAGACTCAACAAGAAGGCCGTAAAACGTTACGTATTATCGACTGGGGTGTAATCGCAGGTGAAACTTGGGATATGGGCTACTCATTTGTGTACTCTCAGTTAGACAACCCAGGTTCAAGTAAGAAAGGTAAGCGTTACAACGCTGTAGTCCGTCCTTCTTACAAGTGGTCAGAAACTATGAGCACAGTAGTAGAAGCTGGTTACTATGTCCAAGATGATCCATGGATGACTGAGTCTCAAGACCTAAGCAAAATCACTCTTGCTCAACAATGGCAAGCAGGCAAGAGCTTCTGGGCTCGTCCAGCTATCCGAGTGTTCGCTAGCATGTACAATGGTGACTACGCTATCGAGAAGAATGACATGATGGTTGGTGCTCAGATTGAAGCTTGGTGGTAATCGAACGCTTTGAATGAGTAAAATTAAGGATAGCCAGCATCAAGCTGGCTATTTTGTCTTTAAGGAGTAGTAATGAAAAATCTTTTAATCTCTTCAATTAGTTTCTTTTCCTTGATTGGGTGTACATCTGCTGTAGATGTTAGTACAGCCCCGCAGCATGCAGAGATGAAAGAAGTTTCTACTCTGCAATCAATTAACTGGAATGAAATAGCTCCTGAAGGTGTATTTACTTTCACTATCAGCGAAGGTTCGCAAAAATATACATCTGATGGTATTGATAGTCTCGTGGGTGGCTTTAGTATTGATAACATAGGGGCTCCACTTCGAATGGAGCTGACAAGTGAGATGAAGGACTTGTCGGTCTTTGTCCCTAACCTTGCGTTATATGATCAGAATTTTGAGTTGATAAAGAGTTATTCGTCAAAAGTATTCGATTACGATCGGAATGATTTTATTGCTGGAGAGGTTTTGCAAGGAGAAGTAGTGCTAGCCTTCCCTGCCCAAGTAACAAAGATTTATGGCTTGATTTATACGACAGATAAAGATCTAGCTGAAACAACAGAGGTGATTCATCCTGCTAAAGCTTTTGCAATTGCAAAACGCGTTGATCAGCCAACAATCGCTGACCCAGTCGTTGCACATAATACTTACGGTACTGTGATTATCGATGTAGAAACCGTTGATGGTAGTGAGTTTAAACGCGAACTGTACTATGGCGATAAAACTAAAATAGCTAACGCAGCTAACTCTAGCTCGGTTGCGACTTCTATTGTTAGCCCGCAACCGGAGACCCACTCATTCTACATCTCATCCATAGAATCTGCCGTCGCTGCAGACGACATCCCGAAAGCACTTAGCCTCCTTGACGAAGCAAAAGCGCTTAACATCGAGGGCGCACAAGAAGCCTTTGTAAAAGCGGTCAACAAAAAGTAACTTTGTTAAAGGGTGATGAAGTTTGCATCACCCTTTACCTAATCCCTTGTTTTTCTGCGTCAGATAAGATTCTTTGCAAAACCTTTCATTTTTCTCTCCTAAAGCCGTTAAACTATATCAGTAATCAATCGATTTGAGCTTTATATGAACATAATGGCCATCGTCATGGGGTCAGCCGTTTTAGCACTGGTTTTAGTGATTCTCTGGGTCATGACGCTTACAGCAAAAAAGAAACGTGAACTTGCCGAACGTGAAGCGAGGGATGTGGCGTACCGGAAAGCGATTGAAGCGTCTAGAGAACGCGATCTGGCTGAGCGAATCCATAAAGCGGAAACAGGCCATGTGGCCACTCAACTATTTTTGGCCAAAAATGCCGAGCTTTCTAATCCTAAAGAAGCACTTTATTGGTATGAGATGGCTGCAAAAGCAGACAATGAAATCGGTATCCACAGCCTAATTCGTCTGTGTGAAAAGTACGGCAAAGAGCACATATTGCTGCAACACAAAGCCAATTACTGGAAGCATGTACTGAATATGTTGTCTGGCGATAAGCTGGCGCAGTTTGAAGTGGGCCTGTGCTTGATCCTTGGTCGAGGTATAGAGCAAGATAAAGCCCGCGGCGTAGACCTTATTGAAAAAGTTGCTGCCCAAGACATCTTGAAAGCACAGCTTTACTTAGGCGAGTGGTATTTGTCAGAAAAATCGGGGAACCCTGACCCGACCAAAGCATTTCATTGGAATAATATTGCCGTCAAACACAAATCCGTTGAAGCTATGGTGAGAGTGGGTACTCACTATGCACAGGGTATGGGTGTAGAACAAAACGATGTGATTGCAGCCTATTGGCTGGAATCTGCAGCAGAAACGGGTAATGCCAGGGCACAATTTTTGGCTGGTGAGTTTTGGGAGCGCAATACTTCATTAGAAAACGCTCTCTATTTGGCTTATATCTGGTTTTTTCTTTCGGCTCAAAGTGGCTATGAAACGGCGAAAAAGCGTCGCGATAGCATCGCCACTCAGTTAGATATTGCGGTTATTGTTGCGTTGCAGAATATTGCTAAACCCATTTTTACTCGCATGCAGGAAGGTAAAATAAAACCTCTTTCTGTATATCGCGCTTTTAATCGTATGTATAAGCGGGACAGTTACTCGCCGGGTGGTGAAAGCACAAGCAAGCCAGAGGTCAGTATGAGTTTTACCCAGCAAGGCACGATAAGCACGGACTCGGCTTCTACGGAAAAATAATCTTCCAGACAAAAAAATACGGCACAACCTAGGTTGTGCCGTATTTTTTTGTACAGTTATTTCTCTTCAGCTCGACATGCTGCGGCAGTAAATACCACGTCGGTTGAGCTGTTAAGCGCTGTTTCAGCAGAGTCCTGAATCACACCAATGATAAAGCCAACAGCAACCACCTGCATCGCCACATCGTTCGAGATACCAAATAGACCACAAGCCAGAGGAATAAGAAGCAAAGAGCCGCCCGCCACGCCTGAAGCGCCACACGCTGAAACGGCAGAAACAATGCTAAGTAGCAACGCTGTTGCTAAATCAATTTCAATACCCAAGGTGTGCACCGCAGCTAGGGTTAGCACAGTAATAGTAATTGCAGCGCCGCCCATGTTGATGGTTGCACCTAGTGGGATTGAGACTGAGTAAGTGTCCTCATGTAAATCGAGCTTACGACACAGGTTCATATTCACTGGGATATTTGCCGCACTTGAGCGGGTGAAAAACGCTGTAACCCCACTTTCGCGTAGGCATTGGAATACTAACGGGTATGGGTTTTGGCGAGTTTTGAAGTAAACCATCGCAGGGTTGACGACAAGAGCGATGATCGCCATCGAACCTAGTAAAACGGCAAGTAAATGAGCGTAGCCAAACAGGGCGTCAAAGCCTGTGGTTGCAAAGGTAGAAGCAACAAGGCCAAAGATACCGAAAGGCGCCAAGCGAATGATAAAACGCACGATCATTGACACACTATTACTTAGATCACCAAATACTGCTTTGGTCGTATCTGACGCATGGTGCAGGGCGAAACCAAGGCCAACACCCCACGCCAAAATACCTATGTAGTTGGCGTTCATCAGTGCACTGACTGGGTTATCGACCAATTTAAATAGCAAAGTGTGTAAGACTTCCCCGATGCCCTGAGGGGGCGTAGCACCTTCCACACCTGTAACCAGTGTTAGCTGAGTTGGGAACGCAAAACTCATCATTACTGCGGTCAAAGAAGCAAATAGGGTACCGACAAGATAAAGCACAATTACTGGTTTCATATTGGTGTGTTGGTTTTTCTTTTGGTTGGCAATCGATGCTGCAACCAAAATAAATACCAAGATTGGTGCCACGGCTTTAAGCGCACCAACGAAAAGGTTACCAAGTAAAGAAGCACTTTGTGCGGTCTGTGGTGAGATCATCGCAAGGAGAACCCCAAAAAGGATGCCAAAGAGGATCTGATAGATCAGATTCCCGTGTGCAAATCTATGCACAAGCGAAGTTGACGAATTCATATAACTACCTGTAATTCTATAATTTTTGTTTGTTGTGTTCTCAGCTACTAGCATGTTTATGCTGAACTGAGCGGAACAATCATATAGTTTGCAATAAATATGTCTATAAGTTGTTCGATATTTATTTAAATTGACTGCTATTTGTTTAATTTTATGGGTTGTTATGTTGTTTGGTGTGTAAAAGTATTTCAAACATTCTGAGTTGAGGGTTTGAGTGAAGGCTCTAATCTGCAGTTGGCGTTAAATTTCTGATTAATATTGATTTTACTAATTTGGTCGAGCTAGTAAGGAAAAAAACTGCGTGTAAATATGCAAATAGTGTCTATGCTTATAGGCATAAAAACAAAAGATACGTGGAGTTAAAGATGTCTTTCTTTGGCAACGTATTGAACACAAAGGCTAGGCTAGGTCTCTCTTCACAGTTGCTGCTCGGATTGCTTCTGTTGAGTGGGTTATATGCGATTTCCGCTACGGCACTACAGTCGTGGTGGGTGTACCAGCACAACGAAGACAGGGTCGCTTCGGTGATGAAGTCGGTGGATCGCTACTATCTACCCAAAATTCAGCAAAGTTTAGTCGGTGATGATCAATACCAACTTAAGCTCGTTGCAAAAGAGCTACTACAAGAGCCTGATGTCCACACTGTCTACATCAGTACCGGGGCAGAAATTGTCACGACTGTGGGTAAGCAGCTAAGCGCAGAGCGTCCAGCAAAACGTTGGACTTTTGTTGCTGAAACCTATGGTGAACTGCCTAAAACTTACCAATTGTTGGTAGAAATCAACACTGGGATGAGCTGGATAGGCTCTCCGATTCAAATCATTCAAGTGTTTGCTATTCAAATGCTCTGCGCTATGGCATTCGCACTTGGTTTTTATTTCTTGGTGAAATCTCGTCTGATCAATCCCATTCGTATGATTGCTAAACGCATCGGAGATATTGATGCAAGTAACTTACCTAAACCGCTTCATCTACCTCAAAACTGGTACAACGATGAAATGGTAGAGTTTAATGAGCGTTATAGCCGTTCAGTCGAACGCTTGCGCAATACCTATTCTGAATTGTCCCAGCGCTGTTTGGAAGCTGAAGAGGCGAAAAAGCGTAAAAGTGAGTCGATGGCGATGGTGAGCCGCGAGATCAGAACCTCACTTAACGGCATGTATGGTTTGATTACCTTACTTCGAGAAAACCCAAGCCAAGAAGATCTCAAAGAGTATGCTGCATTGCTGCAATCATCAGCGGGCAATCTTCAAGACTTGATCAATGATATTCACGATTTGTCGCAAATAGAAATTGGCGGCTTGGTGCTTTCTAACGGCCCACTCGATATTGCAGACCTAGTATCAGAAGTGGATGCGGCCTTTCGGGGCAGTGCGTCCGAAAAAGAGCTACTTTTTCAATGCACAGTGGATTCAAGTATTAGCCACTTTCTATACGGAGATAAGTCGCGTTTACGTCAAATTTTAAGGATTCTAATCAGTAATGCCATCCGATTTACCGATAACGGTTATGTGCTTTTGGATGTGCAGCATCTCGCCTATGACGATAAATCTGAAACCATTCTTTTCGAAGTAAAAGACAGTGGTATTGGGGTGGATAAAGCTCAGCACGAAAGTATCTTCGATATCGAGGACAGTGCCTCTGCCGTAGATAGCTTTAGTGGTAAAGGCGCAGGTTTGCGCCTGGGTATTTCACGTCAATTAGTTCGCTTGATGGGTGGGGAGCTCTCTTTAGATAGTGAAGCGGGGCTTGGCAGTCATTTCTATTTCACCTTGAAGTTTGACTCTCAGCGAGAAGAGGCTCCGGTGGGTTCTAGTCAATTGGCTGGCCGCAGAGTGCTGATTGTCGATGATAGTGAGTTCAACAATAAAATTACCTCACTGCAGTTATCTAAACTAGGATTGAGAGTAGATACCTGTGAAGACGGCATTGAAGCGGTTAGCATGTTGTGGAATGCCGCCCATGATAGCCAGCCGTATCAACTGGTATTGCTTGACAAAAATATGCCAAGGATGAGTGGCACTGAGCTTGCCGTGCATATGCATGAACAACTCAAAGAGAGCACGCCGCCAATCATGATGGTATCTGCGGAACGTTTAGCGTTAGCGGACTTGAAGAAATTTGGAATTCAAGGTTACTTAATGCGTCCTTATCGTAGCGATGAGTTGGAACGTCTCATTTACCGCTTGCTGAACATTGAACTTGAAACTCAAGAAGATGCTCAGGCTGCAATAGCAGAGGCCGAGTACTCACATGGTGTAAAAGTGCTGCTGGTTGAAGATCAAGTCTCTAATCAGGTCGTGATGAAGAAGATGCTACAACGACTTAACGTCAACGTATCGATTGCAGAAAATGGCCGAATAGCGGTCTCTCGTTGTGCGGTAGAGCATTATGACTTGGTACTAATGGATTGTCAGATGCCGGTGATGGATGGGTTTGAAGCGACTATTTCGATTCGAAAAATGGAAGAGGGCAGTAGCGTTAGAGTGCCAATTGTTGCGTTAACCGCCAATGTGTTAGCCGAAGAGAAGTCGCGCTGTTACGAAGTGGGTATGGATGGGTTTGTGTCTAAACCCGTTAACGTGAGTAAATTATCACAGACTTTACGCAAGCATATCCCTAATTTTGAGTCCTCTACCGAAATGATAAAGAGTCCATTTACCGCCAGTAGTAACATCGAGGTATAAAAAATAGCGCCAAATTTGGCGCTATTTTCTTAAGGCTAGCGTTTAAACATAGCTTAGTGCTTGTGTTTCATGCCTTTCATGATTGGTTTGATTGGCGCATCAAGTACACGTTTATCGCCATTGGCGAACTCTAGCGTAAGTTCGATCTTGTCGCCGTCCTTAAACTCTTTATTTAACTCAAAGAACATGACATGCAAACTACCCGGTTTCAACTCAACGCTGCTGTTGGCTGGGATATCAATGCTCTTAACCGTGCGCATTTTCATCACATCACCCACCTTTACATGATTGTGTAGCTCCACAATACCGGCTGCTGGCGTGCTTGCTGCAACGATAGTACGCACTTTGTCTGAATTATTTTCAATCTGCATAAAGGCGGCACTCGCAGGAGCGCCAGCAGGTACCGCTCTTGCGTAAGCTCCATGAATTTCTAGCTCAGAGTCATGGCTATGATCATGTGCGATAGCGAATGGGCTGGCTATCAGAGTAGAAAGAAGTAAAGTCTTGAATTTCATTAATTATTCCTTGGTGAGTTGTTTTATTGCCTCAACGATGGGTGCTGGATTTAGAGTGTGAGGCACTTTTGTAATGAGCGATCCATCGGGTTTTACAAAGTAGAAATAAGAGCTGTGGTCTATGGTGTATTTCATTGCTGAGTCTTTCAGCTCAGCTTTACGATATATCACGCCATATTGGTCTGCGACCTGTTGGGTGACCTCTGGTGTTCCAGACAACCCCTCCATCTTAGGATGGAAGTAAGCGGCGTAGGTTGATGCGAGTTGAGCATCATCTCTTTCAGGGTCAATAGAGATAAAAACAGGACGTAGTTGCGCAATCGTTTTATCATCTATCTGATTAAGTGCGCCTGCCAGCATGGCTAAGGAAGTTGGGCACACGTCAGCGCAACGAGTAAATCCAAAGTAGATGATGCGAGTTCGTTGATCATTGGTATCAAACAACTCGACCGTCTGACCTTCTTTACCAGTAAAAGTGGCTGAAGCTTGCGCAGTTGATGCAGCTGCGACCTTTTCTTGTTCATCAAAATAGCTGCGTGCGGCAAGGCCAATGACAAAGGCGATGACTAAAACCAGCGACCAATTCTTACTCATCGTTCCATCCTTATGGCAATTTTTAGGTCACCCACCTCGGTAACCCAGTTCATTGAATCTGTTGTGCATACCGGTAGGAGTAATACTCCCTGATATACACCGCTATCTATTTTTTCTAAGGCCACCTTGACTGTACCCATGTCCATTTCGGCACCGACTAAATTTAAGATCACGTTGTCTTGAGTAAGAGCATTACTTGTAACAAAAATTTTGGTCGGCTTAAGAGGCGCCGCCGTATCATGTTCTAACCAAACACGATCATTTTCGGTCTCACATGCTCGGGTACCGACGGTGCAGTATTGTTCGAGGTCTATACTCGGAGCAAGAGTGTCCATCAGTTTTTGAATATCAGGGGCAAAGAATCCGATCCCAATTGCTGCAATTAAGATCGTGGAAACTTTAACAATTTTGGTCGGTGACATCGATGTCCATCAAAACAGTTGGTGTTGTTGCGGACTTTAACAAACCTCGCCCTAGGATTGTACGAGGGGCGACGAAGAATGTGACTCTTGAAGATATATCAGCTAAGCATTGTTTTATTTTTACCCATTTGACGTTTGAACAATGTCAACGGCTGATACATTTAGAAATAGTATTTATGGAAACGAGTCAATCAAACTGTGAGCTAATACCGATAGTCGTTAATTTCAGGTCAGTGTCTCCTTATTTGCCCCACATTCGTCTTGCAGTGTCTTAACGTAAGATATATACCGAATGTAGTACCAGTAGGCACTGGTGAAAGGAGATTGACTTGCAACTAGTCGAAAAAAAATACATGGAAAAAACAGATATTACATTATCGGTCATCGTGCCGTACTTGAATGAAACTGAGGTGTTGCCTGAGCTGCATTCACGTTTAGAAAATGTTCTCGCAGAGCTGCCATTTGATAGCGAAATTGTTTATGTCGATGACGGAAGCAGTGATGGTTCTGCTCAACTTATCGACACTTTTAATGGCGATAGCGTTGCGATACGCAGTTTGGTGTTAAGCCGAAATTTTGGTAAAGAGGCAGCAATGAGCGCAGGGCTCAAATACTGCCGTGGAGAAGCGGTCATCTTGATCGATGCAGACTTGCAAGATCCGCCTGAGCTTATCCCGCAAATGGTTGAGACTTGGCAGCAAGGGTACGATGTGGTCAATATGCAGCGTAGCGAGCGTCAAGGTGAAACCGTGATGAAAAAGGCGTCTGCTGCCGTCTTCTATCGACTGCTTAATGCGTTGGTCAAGAACGCTATTCCCGAGAACGTTGGGGATTTTCGCCTTTTGAGCCGCCGAGTGGTCGATGAGCTTAATGAACTGCCAGAGCGTAATCGATACATGAAAGGTTTATTTGTCTGGCCTGGCTACGACCAAATCACTCTGCCGTATCAAAGAGAGTCAAGAAGTGCCGGTGAGACTAAGTGGAACTACCTTAAGCTATTTGGTTTGGCGGTGGATGGAATTACCTCATTTTCTATTCGCCCTCTTCGCCTTGCGACCTTTGCTGGCTCATTTATCGCATTAAGTGCACTGGTCTACGGTCTATTCATCATCTTCAAAACCCTTATCTTTGGCGAGAGTGTGACTGGTTATCCGTCGATGATGGTCGTTCAGTTAGCTCTTGGGGGCATTCAATTACTCTGCATGGGGCTCTTGGGTGAGTATATTGGGCGGATATTTATTGAGTCGAAAGGGCGACCTTTATATTTGGTTAAGTCGGTCAATGATCGATTTAAACAAGCTCAAACACTCAAGCGTAAAGCAAATCACAAATAGTCGGTTAGGGAGGCGCATTAGCGCCTCTTTTTACGTCTGCTTAGGATGGGGTAATTTGTTGACCACAAAAGGTTTATTTCTCACCAATTGCCATAAAGTAAACCCAATGATCCCGATGATGAATTGGATCAGTCCAAGATTGTGGATCAGGTCTTCTCCGATAACTGACACCAATAGCATTCCGATAGAGCCGCAGATCATGCCAAAGAACTGGATTAATGCGACGGCTGAGCCAGTGTCTTGATCTTGTTGTTCAAGCATTAAGTTGGTCCCCGGGATGCGAGTTGCTACCACCACTAATGTGGCTGGTGCTGATATTAAGCCAAACAGCCACCAATGCGTGTGACCGAGAAATAGCGTCAGTACACCACATCCGATCAGTAGCGTATAAAACAGCGAGACAATATGTCTGATGGATATGCGATTTGATAGCTTCATGTAGAGAGTAGGGCCGAGGGATGCAAACAGGGCATTAAAGGCAAAAGCATAACTAAACTGTTGCTCAGTAAGTCCGAAGCCATCGACGTAAATGTAAGAGCCTGCGGCCAAAAAGGCCATCAGTGCCATAGGAGTAATAGAGAAGATCGAAAGTAATGCTACAAAACGACGGTTTTGCAATACCACACCTAGTCGGGTCCAAGAGCGAGCGATAGTGCCTTGGTAGCGTTCGCCAAGTGTTTCTTTGTACAGACAACCCAGTACTCCTGCAAACAGACCAAATACCGCCAAGGCGACAAACATCATGCGCCAAGAGGTAAACTTGAGCAGCAAGGCACCTATAACGGGAGCGATCATGGGTGCAATGATCACGAGCGAGATAATAGTCGACATGATTTTTTCTCGCTGACGACCATCAAACATGTCTTTCACGACCGCGGTTGCAACCACGGTGACAGCGCTCCCGCCAAATGCTTGCAGTAATCTAGCGCCGATTAACATGTCAATGGTTAACGCCGCAGCGCAAAGAAGGCTGGCGACGATGTATAGGCCAATGCCAGTGAGCATGATGGGTTTGCGGCCGAACTTTTCACTCAAGGGGCCCCAAAACAGCAAGCCGAAAGCGTAGGTTACAAAGTAAACGCTAAGCGTTAAGTTTACCTTTGCTTGGCTGGTATCGAATATATCGACCATCTGTGGCAGGGCAGGTAAGTAGAGATCGGTGGTCAAAGGTGGAAACGCACTGATGATGACGAGAAAAAACAGCGTACCTCGATTTCCCAAGTGGGGTTGGTATTTATTCAATGGGGGCTCCGTATTAGGTGGGATTAGCCTGGATATATTGGTTGACTAAGTCAACTAATATGCTCAAAACAGAGATAATTTGCAAGTCAAAAACAGACACAGATAAGAAGATTTAGTTATAAAATCAGCTTAGAATATGCCATGCTTCTATCTCGCTTAATTATATAAAATCAAAGGGTTATACCAATCCAACTAATTATCAGATCAGTCTAGCTAGTCCATATTTCCTATAGCTGCGTTAGAAATCGTATCCCTAGTCCCTGCTAGGCATAAGATTTCTGCCTTACTATAGAAAATCTGTCCGTCGCTATACAAGGTCACATAATTAGTCGTATTGGTATTAAATATGGGTCAAACGCTATGGGAAAAATAACGATAAAGCCGCTGTACTTTGGTCAAGATGAGAGCTATCTCTCTCAACTATTTGAGTTATTTGAGCAGCAGTGGGGAGAAGTGGACAAAGCTCAAAACAGCGTAGTGGCGCAAAAAATCCCACCACCTATCGCAATATTGGATAACCAAAAGGTAGTCGGTGGTGTGAGTTTTATAGAATATCCGCACCCCAATGGGGCCGATAGCGCCATTTGGATAAATGCACTGTTGGTTTTGCCACAGCATCGCAATCATGGGTTAGCGAAGCAGTTGCTGGAGTATGCAGTGACTTTAGCGAGCTCTTATGGTGAGCAGCGGTTATATGTATATACCGATGTCCCCAATTTTTATCGTAAACAAAACTGGCAAGCGCACCACCAAAACAGTGATGGGAAGCATTGGGTGTTAGAGTATAACTTCGACTAAGGGGGCTACCCTCAAACGCTGGGCATGCGCTAAGGTTGGGTAACCTCTAGTTTTACTTCTGACTCTTTGAGCAAATCTTGTAACTGTTTATCGGGCGCAGCATCAGTGATCACCAGATCCACTTCAGATAGGTTACCCAGTTTTACCATTGCACTGCGTCCAAACTTGGTGTGGTCTACGCCTAGCAGTACACTGCGGCTGTTTTCAATGATAGCGCGCTTAACTCTCACCTCATGATAGTCAAAGTCAAGCAGTGAGCCGTCCCCATCAATGCCACTGATGCCCAAAATGCCAAAATCGAGTCGGAATTGTTCGATAAAGTCCACAGTGGCTTCGCCAGTGACACCACCATCGCGGTTACGGACTTCTCCACCCGCCAGAATGACTTTAAAATCTGGATTGCTCATCAAGATAGTCGCAGCGTTAATGTTGTTGGTCACGATTCGAAGCTGTTGATGGTTTTCTAGTAGTGCTCTGGCAATGGCTTCCGGGGTGGTACCAATATCGATAAACAGAGTTGCACCATCGGGGATATGCTTAACCAAGGTTTTCGCGATCTGTGCCTTTTCAAGAGACGAGTGGTCTTGGCGGCTTTGGTAAGGTGTGTTTTCAGCGCTGGTAATGGTGGAAGCGCCACCATGGCTTCGACGCAATTTGTTGTTTTGAGCAAGATCATTGAGGTCACGGCGAATGGTTTGTGGGCTGACATTAAAATGCTCGACCAGCTCATCAGTACTGATCTGTCCATTAGTTTGAACAAGTTCGATAATGGCTTGCTGACGTTTCGTGATTTTCAACCGACTTTCCTCGCTCATTTGAGCACTATAATGATCTAAGTAATTGATGATAAGTTTGTTTGAGTACCTCGTCTAGACTTTGGATCTCCTTTCACTGGAATATGACTCGGTAGTTTGGAGGCAAATTCTTCAAGATGAGAGTTGACTCACGCAGGGATGAGAAATGTCATAAAGTGAGCGTTCTAACACTTTTGTTGCATTTTGGTTAATAATTACGCTCGAATGTATATACTTTTTCGTCACAAGCTTTCGAATGAAACTAATCTTATAAAAATTCTAGACCATTGTGATGGATCTTGACGCTCTATTGAGGAAAAACCTATGCCGCAGCAGAAATACATCGTTGCACTTGATCAGGGAACGACCAGTTCTCGCGCTGTTATTTTGGACCACGATGCCAACATTGTCAGTGTGACTCAACGTGAGTTTACGCAGATTTATCCTAAAGCAGGCTGGGTAGAACATGACCCATTAGAGATATTTGCTACTCAAAGTTCTACATTGGTGGAAGTTTTGGGTAAAGCCGCCATTCGACCTGATCAAATCAGCGCTATTGGTATCACTAACCAGCGCGAAACCACCATAGTTTGGAATAAAGAAACTGGTAAACCCGTTTATAACGCCATTGTTTGGCAGTGTCGCCGTACAGCAGACATGTGTGAGTCATTGCAACAACAAGGGTTAGAAGAGTATATCCGAGAGACCACGGGTTTGGTGTTAGATCCTTATTTTTCGGGCACTAAAGTCAAGTGGATTCTCGATAATGTAGAGGGAGCTCGTGAAGACGCTGAAGCGGGCAAACTGCTATTTGGTACCGTAGATACTTGGCTCGTTTGGAAAATGACCCAAGGCCGAGTGCACGTGACGGACTACACCAATGCGTCCCGAACCATGTTGTTTAATATCAACACCCTACAATGGGATGCTCGACTGCTGGAAGAGTTAGGCATTCCACTGTCGATGATGCCAGAAGTAAAGTCGTCCTCTGAAGTGTATGGGCAAACCAACATCGGTGGTAAAGGCGGGACGCGAATCCCAATCGCAGGGATTGCGGGCGATCAACAAGCTGCACTTTATGGTCATATGTGTGTAAACCCCGGTCAAGCGAAGAACACCTATGGCACGGGCTGTTTTCTGCTTATGAATACGGGCAAAGAGAAAGTGAGCTCGAAAAGTGGTCTGCTGACCACCTTGGCATGCGGTGCCAATGGTGAGCCGAACTACGCCCTAGAAGGCGCTGTGTTTATGGGGGGGGCTTCGATTCAATGGCTTCGAGATGAAATGAAACTATTAGATGATGCAAAAGACTCGGAATATTTTGCGACCAAAGTAGATTCATCGAATGGTGTCTATGTCGTGCCTGCGTTTACAGGACTCGGTGCGCCTTATTGGGATGCTTACGCCAGAGGCACTATCGTCGGTCTTACCCGAGGCGTGAACTCAAATCATATTATCCGCGCCACCTTGGAAAGCATTGCCTACCAAACTCGTGATGTCATTGATGCGATGGAAGAAGATTCCGGCATTCACCTAGATGCGCTTCGTGTTGACGGTGGGGCGGTAGCAAATAATTTCCTCATGCAGTTCCAGGCCGATGTTCTGGACACACCGGTGCTTCGCCCGCAGTTGACGGAGGTAACGGCATTGGGCGCTGCTTACCTTGCGGGGCTTGCAGTGGGGTACTGGGACAGTTTGGATGAGGTGAAAGATAAAACCGATATCGATCGTAGCTTCCCCCCCCATCACGATGAAGAGAAGCGCCAACGTCGCTATAAAGGTTGGAAAAAAGCCGTGCGTTGTGCGCAAGCTTGGGCGGAACTCAACCATGAAGAAGCTGAGGACTAATATCGCAAAAGGCTCATTATTATAGTGGTGGTATTTTAGTCTGCTTCAAACCTTATTGGTGGTATTTATCACTGCCCTGTAAAATCAAAGCGGGAGCCTAGGCTCCCGCTTTGTCATTTATTAGTTAAATAGTTTGAAAAACGTTCAAAAACCACTTGAGCGGTCATTGGCAAAGGCGCATAATTGCGCTGTTCAATAATTCAGCGGAGAATCATTATGAACCCAGCGCAAAGCAACCTAACTTACCGCACAGTAGTGACAGCTCGCGAGCTTGCGGTTTACGGCCTTCCAGTATTATTTATGGCTATTGCTCATATCTTCTACTAATTTGCCAAATTTAGCGCCCAAGTGCCAAGGCACAAGGATGGGCCGTTACTTCTTCTCTGCGACCTTTTCTAAACCCCAAACCAAGCCCACACCAACCAACATCATTACTAGTGCAAACAACCATTGTGAAGGTTGGCCCGTTAATGCCTCGAACTCGAACGGTGTTAGATTAGATTGAACCAGTGGAACTTCTTCACCCTTCGAATTGATACGCCAGCTGATGGTCTCTTTCCATGGCCAGATCTTAGGTAGAGTGCCCAGCATTAAGCCTGTCAAAAAGGCCAGGGTAAAGTCTCGGAATCGCTTAAGTAGCCACGACAGTACGTGAGAAAAGCTAAGCAAACCCACACCACAACCGATAGCAAAAAGTGCTAAAACGTCGATTTGTAAGCCTTTCGCTGCCGCCAGAACGGGTGCATACATGCCGAGTAGAAGCAAAATGAAGCTGCCAGAAATCCCTGGGAGAATCATGGCACAGATTGCAATGGCACCAGCAATAAATACATTGAGCTTTGTATCTGCCATTTCGATAGGGCTCAGTACGGTAATACTGTAAGCGAAAGCAACACCAAGCACGAAGAACACAGCTGTCGCCAGATTGCGTTTTTCCACCTGCTTAAGCACGTGTACGACAGAAATCATGATCAACCCGAAGAAGAATGACCAAGTTGGAATAGGGTGTTCGACCAGCAGCCATGAAATCAGTTTTGCCAGTGTCAGGATGCTTGAAATGATGCCACCAAACAGGGTGATCAAAAATAGGCCATTGATGTGCTCAAATGCGGCTTTGAAACCTTGTTGTTTCCAGATCCCAAGCAGAGAAGGGTTGATACGACGAATGCTTTCAAGAAGTGTGTCGTATATACCAGTGATAAATGCGATGGTTCCACCAGACACACCCGGTACGACGTCGGCAGCGCCCATGGCGACACCTTTGAAAAAAGTTTGCAAATGCTTCATTAGTGCTTGTTATGCTATCAAAAAAGAGGTGGTGCGATTATGACGCATTAACAGAGCTTCGAACAGGGAGAGTTTAAATAATTGTCCCCTATAGATTGGTGAGAACAATATTTTTATTGATGGGCAAAAAAGTTGGCACGGTAGATGCATTATTACTAGTGACCCTTTAAAGCCGAGGGTCACCTAGCCAACTGACGTTGTTAGTGAACCATTTGTTCACATATTTATTTCAGCCAACTGCTCTTGTAGCCGTTGGCTTTTTTTTGTCAAAAATTCACCAAACTTATATTAAGTGATTGAATATTATGCGTGTTGATTATTATGTGAACACTATTGGCTAGAAACAGTTTGCTTAAGAATGATTATTTAGCTCAATTAATCACCGCTGAACAATTATTGACCCCTTAGTCAACTTGATTCACATTTTGCGCCGTGTTGCAAAATGCAATTGCAAAATGCAAATATAGGTGTGGTTTTATTCATTTTTCTGCAAAACGAAAATGAGTTCAGCAGCAATATAAATAGATCTGTATCGAAAATTTGTATAAAAATAAACCAGTTAAAAAGTAGTGTGTCAATTATGTGCTAGGTCCACATGCCCTAGTCAAAAAAGCCAATTGAAGGCCCGAGAGAGTTGCTGTTTCGCCTGGCTTTCAATGACGATGCCATTGCTGGCAATAATTCTGTCAAATGGCCAGGTCATGACCTGTTGAATCCCCGCTCTGAAGATGGCTGGATTATCGATAGACAAGCGGTCTTTGATTGGGTATTTAAGGTGGTTACGAGCGCCTTCTAAGTGAGCGAAGATGCGTTGAAATTTGGGTAGGTGAGACTGAGCACCAATAACAAAGTCTGGCAAGATCAGAGTCTGACTTATTGGATCGCAAAATAGTGTTTTTCTTGGTTGGGTTAAGCCCGAGATGGTGGTCTGCAATAGTTCGCCTTTCCACAGTTCAAAACTTTGATTACTGAGGGCAGCATCGAAGTTGAGATCAGTGCGTTTTTGTACCACCGTAGGCGTAGCGATGAAATATGCCTGTGGGTAGGCTAGCCACCAGTCTGAAAGATGTTGATGCTGATTCGGACTGGGAGCAACAACAGTGGCAATGTTACCCAGTTCACTAAGTGCTAATTGCAGTTGAGTGGTGAGCTCTACCGGTGAAATGATCACAAGTTCTGACGCATGTAGGCGGATGATGACCATCCGTTGTAAGCGGGTACTGATGCCAGTGCCTTGGTAGGCGTCGTAGTACCATAGTCGTTCTGGCGTCCATTGCTTTAACATCTTTAGTCCATAGAAAAAGTGCCGCAACAAGTGCGGCACGTTAAGTTTAGAAGCCCATCAACTTCAACAAATTTTCAGCCGTTTCAATCGCTTCTTTACGGTTAGCTATATTGAGCTTCTGGTAAAGGTTACGAATGTGCGTTTTGATGGTTGTACCGGCAACATCGAGCTCTTGTGCGATTTGCTCGTTACTGAAGCCTGAGTAGATCAGCCCAAGCACTTGCCACTCTCGCTGTGTAAGCGGACTGGTACGAATGAGCTCCGGTACGTTCGGGTGATTGACAAGTTTCTCTACAAAGTTCTCATCGAAATGCACCGAGCGTGAACGCTGCTTGCAAGAAATATCTTTAAGTAGTTGCTGAGCTCGGTGACGTTCAAGATCGCCAAGCCCCGGCTTACTCATCAACCTTTCTAGTACTTCCTCAATACCTGCTCCGTCAATTAAGAAGTTACCTATCATGCCAGTTTGGTTGGTTAAGGTAAGTGCTTCTTTTAATGACTGCTCCGCTTGATTCATCTCATTGAGTTTGGCTGCCAATATAGTTTCAACAATCAAGTTTCGGTTTTGGTCTGTCACCAAATTGTGCTCAATCGCAGCCAGTTGCAGTTTATCAAGTGTTTTTACTGCATCATCATAGCGGCCCAAACTGATGTATGCGCGCGCAATGTTTCTAAGTTGAAGCTGAGTAAAGTGGTTAGTCGGGCTTTGTGGTATTGGTGTCGACTCTAACCACTGCTCGATCTCGATGGTTTCGCCACGGCTTTGCCAGTACAGGATCAAAGAGAGCGAAGCATTTGCATGCCAATCTAGGTGGTCATTAAATTGCTGCATCAAATGCTGTATCTGTTGAATAAAGCGTGCGGCTTTATCAATTTCACCACGGCCAATCGCAATACGTGCCAGCATGGAGTAGCTATGTAGGTGTTTGCTTGGGTTGTCAGAACCCATCACATCGATGCCTTTGTAAGCACAATCTTCTGCTTCTTCAAGACGATTCCAGCACCACAATACTTGGGCGCGTAGGCGTAGCAGGAACTCATGCAGTGGAAGTTGGTGCAGCTTGTGTTCCTCGACGAGTTTGAAGGCACTATCTTGAATTTCAAATGCCGCTTGAACAAACCCTTGGGCAATGAGGATTTCACTCTGCTGCAAAAGCGCCCACAGCACTTGAGGAATGATGTGGTACTGGCGAGCCAGCTTCTCGGTTTGCTGCATCAGTGGTAGAGCACGATCGAGATGACCGAGTACGTGATTCACCTCACCGACGACAGACGTAGCGACAATACGACTGCGGTAAGTGGTCGAATTGATTTGCTCAAGTGCAAGCTCTGCCAACTCCAACGCTTTTTCAGGTTGGTTTTGGTTAATCGCAACCTGTGCCAACAGTGCGTTGATTTGGCCTTTATCATCTGAAGTTAGCTTGATATTGCGGGACTGCATCTCCTTCTCAGCGAGTGCGAGCATATCGCCAACGTCATTGTATCTGTGTTGACTTTGCGCCAGCCAAGCACGCAGCAGTGGCAATTTTGGCGAGGCGTACAGCTGATCTTGGGTCAGTGATTGAATGGCTTTCTCAACCTGCACCAATTCGCCTCGGTTAAACAGTTGCCAGCCATAATCACCCAATATACCTGCGACCAAATCACCATTTTTCGATTTAAGTGCATGACTCAGGGCTTGGTTAGGGTTGCCCTGATGCAACCAGGCTTTAGAGGCGGCTTGGTGAAGATGCTCTTCCTGATTTGGGATGCGCGCTTGGCGCTCATGAGACAAGAACTCACCGAACAGGTTATGGAAGCGATACCAGTTTTGTTCCCCTTCAAGCGGATAAATGAAGAGACCAAAACGGTTAAGAGACTCAATCATACTCAGTGCGTCATCGCGGTGAGTCAGTTGTGCGACCAATTCGTCATTGAAAATGTCGAGCACCGAGCACTGCATGAGGAAGTTACGCGTTTCACTGTCGAGCAGATCAAATACTTCTTCGACTAGGTATTCCCACAAATGTGCATGATTGAATTGGGAAACCGACTCGGCAGATTGAACCAAAGTACGTTTCTGGTGCTGCGCTTGCAGGGCAAATAGCTGCAGTGCTGACGGCCAACCTTCAACATAGCTTCTTAGCGTGTTGGCTGTATGGTCATCGATACCATCGGATACACGTTGATTAAAGAAGCGGGTAGTCTCTTCATTATCAAAGGCCAGCGATTCGTTATCAACCTCGATCATTAGGTCGCGAACGCGCAGGTTTGCAGTGCCAAGTGGTGGTGTTGCTCGTGTCGTGACAACCACGGTCAGGTAATCAGGCATGTGTTTCAAAAAGAATCGCATACCTTCGTGGATTTCATCGTTGTTAACCAAATGATAGTCATCGAGTACAACAAAGCATTCTTTGTGATATTCACTCAGTTCAACAAAAAGCTCGCTAAACAAGCTCGTAATAGACGAGAACTGACGCTTCTCTGCCAATGCTTGGGCATTAGGGCAGGCGTTTTGAGTCGCTTTATTGAGTGCTTGCACAAAGTAGTTGGCGAAACGAAACGTGTCATTGTCGTTTTCATCCAAGCTTAGCCAGCCGACGTTCATTTTGTCCGCAAGCCATTGTGCCGCCATAGTGGTTTTACCGTAACCGGCAGGTGAACGAAACAGCACCAATTTGTAGCAAGGTGCTTGTTGCAGCAAGTCCAATACGCGCGGACGCAAGATTGCGTTATGCAAACGACCCGGGCGTGTAAGTTTAGAAGGAATCCACATTATTGAACCATTCTTAATTGTTATGTCATGTCCGTTAGCTCTGATACTACTTGGCACATTGAGCTGCAAACAATGATCGATCTCTTAATTGTGGGTATGTAATGTGACTTACTCCTGTTTACGCCCCTGTTTTGTGAGGTCTGTCACTAATAGCGTTGATTAAAAGCTATTCATTGTTGATCTTTGCACACGATATGCTGATTTTTAACTGTGCTAAACGGATTTCATATCTTTTCGTCGTATTGATTTTGGAGGCGAATGTGATCTGAGCAGCATTATTGATGATGAGAGAGAAATAGTGGTCAGTGCACGAAATAAGCAGACCCTTGAGCTTGTTGAGTGCGGTTGTGAGTTAAGTCACTGAGTTAGGTCTCAAAACGGACCCATTTTGTGAACTAACTCATCAATGGGAGGGGGGTAAGCCCTCTACGCCCTATCTTCTCCTCCTACTCCTGCGTGCAATCAGGAGGATGTTTTGGCAACCACCTAGATGCACGATATAGCGTAAATGGATTACACCTTAATAGTGAGATTTCAACATGAAGCCTACAGAGCAAAAAAAGTTCGATAAAGAGCATTTTAAGAGTGCGGTAAAGCAGCATCTTGCGTCAACATACGCTAAGACAGAAGAAACTGCTACTCCACGTGCATGGTACCTAGCAATGGGGCGTGCACTTGCTGAACTATCAACTTTCGATCTTCTAGAAACGGAAAACGACCCAAAAATCAAAAATGCTAAGAGCGTAAACTACCTATCTCTTGAGTTCTTGATCGGTCGCCTAACAGGTAACAACCTGATCAGCATGGGTCTTTACGAGCAAATCACTGATGCAATGGCTGAGCTTGGTCAAAACCTGACTGACCTTCTAGAAGAAGAGCGTGACCCTTCACTAGGTAACGGTGGTCTAGGTCGTCTAGCAGCATGTTTCATGGATTCATGTGCAGCGCAAGAATTCCCAACTATCGGTTACGGCCTGCATTACGAATATGGTCTATTCAAGCAATCATTTGAAGAAGGTCGTCAGAAAGAAGCACCAGATGCATGGTGTGGTGTAGAAGGTTACCCTTGGGAAGTTGCTCGTCCTCAGCTTGCTCAAGAGATCGGTTTCTACGGTCACGTTGAAGTAGTGAACGAGAACGGCAAAGAAGTTCGCAAGTGGGTTCCAGGTATGACAGTTAAGGCGATGCCTTGGGATCTACCAATCGTGGGTTACGAATCAAACACGGTTTACCCGCTACGTCTTTGGGAATGTCAAGCAATCGCACCATTCTCTCTAGAGAGCTTCAACAACGGTGACTACTTCGAAGCACAGCACGGTCTAATCGATGCGGGTAACATCACTAAAGTACTTTACCCGAACGACAACCATGAGAAAGGCAAAACTCTTCGCCTAATGCAGCAGTACTTCCACTCAGCAGCTTCAGTACGCGATATTCTACGTCGTCACGAAGAAGCAGGCTTCACTCTAGCTGATCTACCTAAGCAAGAGACTATCCAGCTTAACGATACGCACCCAACTATCGCGATTCCTGAGCTAATGCGCATCCTTATTGATGAGAAAGGTCTGTCTTGGGATGAGGCGTGGGAAATCAGTGCAAACACGTTTGCCTACACTAACCACACTCTACTACCAGAAGCACTAGAGACATGGCCAGAGTCGCTAATCCAGCGTCTACTTCCTCGTCACATGGAAATCATCTTCGAAATCAACCACCGCTTCCTACAAGAAGTCCGTGCAATGTGGCCTGGTGATGGTGAGAAACAAGCTAAGCTGTCTATCATCGAAGAAGGTTTCAACCGCATGGTTCGCATGGCTAACCTATGTGTAATCGGTTCTTACGCAGTAAACGGCGTAGCGGCACTTCACTCTGAGCTAGTTAAGAAAGATCTATTCCCAGAGTTCCACGAAATGTACCCAACTCGTCTACATAACGTAACGAACGGTATTACTCCACGTCGTTGGTTGAAATTCTGTAACCCAGGTCTATCTAAGCTAATCACTGACAAGGTGGGCAGCGAGTGGCCAGCAAAACTTGAGCAACTTGAAGGTGTAGCTAAGTATGCAACAGACGCGAAATTCCAAAAGGAGTTCATGGCTGTTAAGAAGCAAAACAAACAGCGTCTTGCTGATTGGGTTAAAGAGAACATGGGTATCGAGCTAGATACTAACGCTATCTTTGATGTGATGATCAAGCGTCTGCATGAGTACAAGCGTCAGCACCTAGATCTGCTGCACATCTTGTCTCTATACCACCGCATCATCAACGAGCCAAACTTCGAGTGTACTCCACGCGTATGTTTCTTTGGTTCTAAAGCGGCGCCAGGTTACCACCTAGCGAAAGAGATCATCTTCGCTATCAACAAGATCGCTGACAAGATCAACAACGACCCACGCGTTGGCGACAAACTGAAAGTGGTATTCATCCCTGACTACCGTGTGAGCATGGCGGAAATGCTGATCCCAGCAGCTGACGTTTCTCAACAAATCTCGCTAGCGGGTAAAGAAGCATCGGGTACTGGTAACATGAAGATGGCTCTTAACGGCGCTCTAACTATCGGTACGATGGATGGTGCAAACGTTGAGATCCGCGAAGAAGTAGGCGACGAAAACATCTACATCTTCGGCCTAGATGTTGAAGGTGTTCAAGCGCTTAAAGCACAAGGTTACAACCCGTACGATTACTACCATGCTGACCACCTACTGAAAGCGTCACTAGACCTACTTCTAACTGACGAGTTTACTCCAGGCGAACCAGGTAAGCTACGTGCAACCTTCGATAGCCTATTAGACGGTGGTGACCCATACCTAGTACTAGCAGACTTTGCTTCTTACGTGAAAGCGCACGAAGACATGGGTGCTCAGTACCGTGACCAAGCAGGCTGGGCTAAGAAAGCTATCCTGAACACTGCACTGGTTGGTAAGTTCAGTTCTGACCGTAGTATTCGTGACTACGTGAATAACATCTGGAAACTAGAAGCAGTAAACCGTTAATTCCATTATTTACACCCTACTAGAAGGCGGGCAGTGGCCCGCCTTCGGAGAGAGCGATGAAACAACAATCAGTATTAAAACAAGTCGCTGAGATGGCTCGTATTACCGACAGCTACGTCAGCGCATGGGGCGACGAAGCCTCCGTGTCGGATGAAACCATTCGTTATTTGCTAACCGCACTTGGCTACGATACTTCTAATGATGAAGCCTTGTTAAAGTCAGCTGAGAAGAAGCACAAGAAAGACGTGCTGCCTCCAGTGTTGGTACTGCGTGATAATCAACCAGTACATATCCCACTGCACTTAGGCACTTCAGCTCGTGAGAGTGAGTTCAGTTGGCGTTTAGAAACCGAACAAGGGGAAGTTCTAGAAGGCTATCTTCAATCACAGATCGTTAAGGATGATCGTGAGCAGGGTGGCGCTTTGGTATTTTCTCTGCCGGAAAACCTAGGCTGGGGTTACCACAAACTGATTGTAACTCGTAAGCGTCGCAAAACGCCTTATGAGATGACGCTAGTGATTACGCCACAAGCGTGTTACAAGCAAGATGCTCTTGAGTCGGGCAAAAAACTTTGGGGTCCAAGTGTTCAGCTATATACGCTACGCACAAGCCACAACTGGGGTATCGGTGATTTTGGTGATCTGAAGCAGCTAGTGAGCGACATTGCAGCGCGCGGTGGTGACTTTATCGGTCTTAACCCAATTCACTCTTTATTCCCTGCTAACCCAGAAGGTGCGAGCCCATACAGCCCGTCTTCTCGTCGTTGGCTAAATATCCTTTACATTGATGTAAGCTCTGTTGCTGAGTTTGCATTGAGCTCAGAGGCGCAAAAACTGGTTGGCAGCAACGAGTTCCAACAGCGTCTACAAAAAGCCCGTGATTCTCATTGGGTGAACTACAGTGAAGTGTCGGCGCTTAAGATGAGCGTGCTACCCCTACTGTACAAAGAATTTAAACTGCGCCAGCTAGACAAAAACAGCTCTCGCGCTGGTGAGTTCCTTGCTTTTGTTGAAGAAGGCGGCGATAGCCTACTGCAACAAGCGACGTTTGATGCATTACATGCAAGCCTTCGTGCAGAAGACGAAAATGTTTGGGGCTGGCCTGTATTCCCTGAAGAGTACCGTACATTTGATAGCCCTGCGGTGAAGAAGTTTATCGCGTCAAACCAAGACGAAGTAAACCTGTACTTGTACCTTCAATGGCTGGCTGATGGTCAAATTAAAGAAGCGCAAGTATTGGCGGAAGAGAAAGGCATGAGCCTTGGTCTTTACCGTGACCTTGCGGTAGGTGTTGCTGATTCAGGTTCTGAAACTTGGGCCGACACTGGCGAGCTATGTCGCGATCTTAGCATTGGTGCTCCACCAGATATCCTTGGTCCTCTGGGGCAAAACTGGGGTCTACCGCCGCTAAACCCACAGAAGCTTGAAGAGACGGCGTTCCGTCCATACATCGAACTGCTTCGTGCCAATATGAAGCACTGTGGTGCATTGCGTATTGACCACGTTTTAGGTCTTTTACGTCTATGGTTAATCCCGAAAGGCAAAGATGCAACGGAAGGGGCGTACATCTACTACCCAGTAGAAGAGATGCTAGCCATCCTTGCACTTGAGTCGCACCGTTACCAGTGTTCTGTCATTGGTGAAGATTTGGGTACCGTACCAGATGAAATCGTGGCTCCACTTGCTGATGGTGGTGTGCATTCTTACAAAGTGTTCTTCTTCGAAACCGCAGAAGATGGTGGTTACTTCTCACCGAAACACTATGCTGCGCAATCAATGACGGCTCTGTGTACTCACGATATGCCAACCTTACGTGGCTTCTGGCATTGTGATGACCTTAAGATGGGTAAAGACCTAGGTCTGTACCCAGATGAAGAGCAGCTTCAAGGTTTGTTTGATGATCGCCTTAAGAGCAAGCAGAAGATCCTAGATAGCGTTGCTGGACATGGCAACCTACCAGAAGGTATCGGTCGAGATGCAGCGCTGGTTCCTATGGATAAGTACTTGAGCGAAGCATTCCACGTTCATGTGGCAGCGGGCTCAAGTGCGCTTCTCAGTGTTCAGCTTGAAGACTGGTTGGAAATGGAAAAACCAGTCAACATTCCAGGCACGGTCGATGAGTATCCAAACTGGAGACGTAAACTCTCTATGAACTTGGATCAAATCTTCTCTAATCCAGATGTGAACCATATCGCAAAACGATTGACAGAAGTTCGAGCGAAAGCCGGCGAATAAGTTAAATCAGCCTCGACCCTTGGGTCGAGGCTGATTACTTTTAAGCGAGAAACATTTTTATAACATTAACGTTTGATTTGTAAGAACATCGCACTATGCAATGCCTTTCAGTTTAAGCAATCCGTGATAGACTGTTACCGCTTTATCGCATGCTGTTTAAATCGCAAACCTTATGTTTACGATTTAATGTCCAGCGATCTACTCAAAAGATACTAGGCTCGCCTCTCGCCGCGAGCTATTGCAGGGAAACGCCGCATTCACCGCAAAGGGAATGACAGGCAATAAAATATGTCAGGGGATCAGGCATTGACTAAAACAACTACACCAAAGAACGCCTTTGCCCAGCTGTCGCAAGCTGCTTTTGCGGACCCATTTTCGTTTTTAGGCCCTTTCTGCCAAGAGGAAGGTAAGTCGCTACGAGTATGGATGCCGGGAGCAGATGACGTACAGTTGGTGCTAGAGAACAACCAACGCAAAGCGTTAGAAAAGACCGAGGATGGTGGCTTCATCCTATATGGTGATGACGATTTGCGTTTTACTCACTATAAGTTAGCGGTTAATTGGGCCGGCACGGAACAGATCATTGATGACCCGTACCAGTACCATGCACTTTATGCTGAGTATGAAGATCTTCACACCCCTGTTTCTATGTACCACCACCTTGGCGCACAATTTGTGTCTATTGAACGTGGTGGCGAGCAAGTTTCAGGAACTCGATTCCTAGTTTATGCACCACATGCTAGTGCAGTTAGTCTGATTGGTGAGTTCAACCAATGGGATGGCCGCCGCACCCCGATGCAGCGTCTTGACTACGGTATCTGGGGCATCTTTATGCCTGAGTTGCCAGAAGGCACTCAATATAAGTTTGAGCTGAAAGGGCCAAACGGTGAATCGCTTCCTCATAAGCAAGATCCGTGGGGTTTCCATTCTGAACAGTACCCATCGTTTGCGTCACTCACATACGACCATACTCGCTACCAGTGGCAAGATGAGCAATGGCAAAATCGTGAGGTGACAGAAAAACGTAAACAAGCGCTTTCGTTCTATGAATTGCACGCAGGCTCTTGGCGTCGTGGTGAGGACAATGAGTTCCTTAACTACCGTGAACTGGCGGAAGAATTGGTTCCATACTTGGTCGAAATGGGGTACACCCATGTTGAACTGATGCCAGTATCAGAGCATCCGTTTTACGGCAGTTGGGGCTACCAGCCGATCGGTTTGTTTGCTCCTACCAGTCGTTACGGCTCGCCAGATGACTTCAAATATTTTGTCGATAAATGTCACCAAGCAGGTCTAGGTGTTGTACTAGATTGGGTACCAGCGCACTTCCCATCAGATAGCCATGGTTTGGCAAACTTTGATGGCACTCCGCTGTTCCATGATCCAGATCCTCGCCGCGGTTGGCACCAAGACTGGAACTCGTACATTTACGACATGGGTCGTGAACACGTTCGTCGTTTCTTGGTATCTAATGCATTGTACTGGTTCGAGCAATTCCACATCGACGGTATCCGAGTCGATGCTGTGGCTTCAATGCTCTACCTAGATTACTCGCGTAGTCATGACCAGTGGATCCCGAATATCGATGGCGGTCGTGAAAACTACGATGCGATCGCAACGCTTAAGTGGATGAACGAGGAAGTCTATAAACACTTCCCGAATGCGATGACCATTGCTGAAGAGTCGACTGCATTCCCGGGCGTGTCGGCACCGACCTTTATGGGCGGCTTAGGCTTTGGTTTCAAATGGAATATGGGTTGGATGCACGATAGCTTGTCTTACATCCAAGAGGACCCAATTCATCGTAAATACCACCATGACACCATCACCTTCCCGCTTGTGTATGCACACAGTGAAAACTACGTGTTGTCGCTATCACACGATGAAGTGGTTTACGGTAAGCGTTCTATCCATAACAAGATGCCTGGTGATGAATGGCAGCAAACGGCAAATATGCGAGCTTACTTAGGTTACATGTACGCACAGCCGGGCAAGAAGCTAAACTTCATGGGCGCAGAATTTGGTCAAACAGGCGAGTGGGACCACGATACTCAGTTGCAATGGTTCTTGCTTGATTTTGAACGCCATCAGGGCATCCATAAGCTAACTAAGGATCTCAACTTCTTGTATCGCAATGAGCCTGCACTTCACGACCAAGATAGTGAACCTGCGGGTTACGAGTGGCGACTTCAAGATGAGCGTGAAGCAAGTATTCTTGCTCATGAACGTATCAGTGAAAATGGTGAGCGAGTATTGGTTATCACCAACTTTACACCAGTACCTCACGAGCGTTTCCGTCTGGGCGTGCCAAACGAAGGTAACTACCAGTTGCTACTCAACACAGATGCTGACGCATACAACGGCAGTGGCTTTGAGGTTAAAGAGCAGGTTGTAACAGAAGCGGTGGAAAGCGAAGGGCTTGCACAGTCACTGAGCTTGCGCCTACCGCCATTGGCAACTGTGTTCTACAAGTTAAGCTAATTGGCTAACAACTTAGATTAAACCGGCTGAAAGGCCGGTTTTTTTATGCAAGTGTAAATCGATAATTGTGATTGGAAATAATTTGAACATGCAACTTGAGCGGCATATGTAAAACTTTAATCTCTACCAATAATTTTATGAATATTAGTAGCTTGCAAGTTATTAAATAGACTAAGCTATGCTTAGACATGGATGTTGGTAAGTTAGGTGGCGCTGATATGGCAAGGATTGTGCAGCTACTTTTGGGTAGCTTGATCTTGTTAGCAATAACGATGAGCTCTAGTGCAGTAGCACTGGAACTTGAATATGGGCGTTATAACGTCAATGCCTTTCCCCATGCCGACTGTATTAACACAGTGTGTACCATTACCTTCGAAGAAACCTACGCTACTCCCCCTGCCGTTTTCTTTATGGATACGGTGAGCTTCCAAAATGAAAATGATGCCCCTTCTGCGATTAGAGTGCTTGAAGTCACCACGCAACAAGTAAGATTCCAGCAGCAGTTCCCGCCTGATAGTCGAGCTCCAGCCTCAATGGAGCAGGTACCCATGACGGTCATCGATTATTTGGTGATTGAAAAGGGGATTCATAACTTTTCTGGTGTCAGTGTTTTGGTTGGTTCGGTAGATACGGCACGATACCGCACCCGAATTACCAACGATGATGGTAGTGGTAATCGAAATAATCGAGAGCGGATCACGTACGCTTCCATTCCCAATAGTCCCATTACAAGCTTTTCTAGCGCACCTGCGGTTTTGCACCAAGTACAAACAGTCAATAATGACGATGATCTTTGGCTAACTTCTGTGGTGCCGAGTGTGAATACTACTCGTTTTGACATCGCATTAGAGCGATTAGAAATTGATGGTCGGGAAGATAGGGAAGATAGAGAATTTCCAACAGAGACAGAAACGATCGCTTATCTGGTTGCTCTGGGTTCCGGTGAGAAAGACGGGATAAAGTTTCAAATCAGAAACGAGCAAACACGGAGCTCATTAAGCACTAATCAACCTGTTACCCAAGGCTGTGAAACTTTTGCCGAATACGATGAGCTAGACGTCGTTCCCGTGATTATTGGCAAGATGAACTCTCGTAATGGCAACAATGGTGGATTTGCTAGACGCTGCCGTCTAGAGACAGACCGGGCTAGTTTCATGGTTGACGAAGACCAAGATTATGATTCCGAACGAGGTCACGTGGCGGAGCGTATTGGCTTCATTCTATTTGAAGTCCCTTTTGAAGTGAACCAATGCACGCAGTTTACTGGAGCGGCGCAGACTTGGAGTACTGACGGTGAAATAGCCCTGATTAACTCTTTGACAATTACAGGCAGTGTGCCTGATGGTCGAGTGGGTTTCGATAACTTAACTCAGCCAGATTGGGGCAACAATGAGCCTAAGTTTTGTGATGGGTATAGATGTGCTGCTGACTCATCGCTCAAGGTGCCTCAGTATAATTTTGCTGCATTTACCCCCAGTAACACTGTGTTGAATCCCGCCGATGGTGCTGTTATTTCTCCAGGAGAATATAAGCGAATTGACATCAAAAATGGACGTACGGTAACGCTTAGTGCTGGCGATTACTTTATGGAAGACTTTAATGTCAGTGGTGGGGCTACGGTTATCGTCACTGGTAAAGTACGGATCAGTGCTTATAAAATTACCCTGTCTGGCAACTCCAATGTTAACTACACCACTTCAGGTGGAAGTATTACTTCGGTACCCGAAAATCTCTATTTGATCTCTCATGGGATAGATAACAGTGTTGATTATCTGAATTTAAACAACAATAGTTCGGTGAAAAATGGTGTTTATGTATCGGGGTCAGCCAAGGCTTCAGCGTTTGTTATTTCTGAATCTTTAGTCGATATCAATGGTGGCAGCACCATCATTCATGGTGCGGTCGCATCCCTGTATCTAAAAATGTATGGAAGTGGCCAACTTCTAGGGGATATTTCGAGCTGTAATGATACAACCTACACCATGGGGATCAGCCCAACGTCTGCGACTGAGCTTATTGATAATGCCGTAGCAGTTACCTTTTCAATCCTAAATAGTCAGGGAATAACAGATACCAGCGTTTCAGGCACATTTAATCTAACCCATGATGGCGGTGCAGACGTTTGCTGGAAAGCAACAGAAACGGGTTCGTGTATCAATGACAGCAGCGCACTTCCATTCCTTGCTGGCTCCTCGACCTATTATTTGTATTCAAGCTCACAAGCGGAAGTTAACATCACCGCAACTTGGGTAGAAATGTCATCAGTTACTGGCAGTGCGGGTCCATATAAGTTTGAAAACAATGGCTATATCTTTGAGCCAAGCCCACTTCTAGTGATTGCAGGACAAGACACTGACGCCACCATTAAAGCCGTCGATAACAATGGTGATGTAATTACCAGTTATGAAGGGTTGAAGACCTTACAGCTAACCGCTACCTCTAAAATCCTTCCTTCGAGTGGCACGCTTGATGCGAGTTTGATAACTACCTCAGTAACTTTTGTGCAAGGTGAGGCCACCATTACCGTTAACTATCCAGATGCTGGAAAAGTCAGCCTATCTATCCAAGAGGCCAGTGATGGGTTTAAAGGGGACATGCAAGTACACGCAAGGCCACATACTTTTGCCATCTGTAACATTACTTCGAGCGGTTTAAATCAGGGTTATACCGGTACGTCATCTTCAGGAGCTGGTTTTGCCAAAGCGGGAGAGACTTTTTCTGTTGTGATTAAGCCGCTCACCTGGTTAGGAAGCGCTATTAGCGCAGACAACTCAGGAGATGGCAGCGTGGATACCATCACGGATGGTTTATGTAGCCACACTACGACACCTAACTATTACACTGAAGGTAGTCAGTATGCGGGTGTCATGATAAGTCATGCTTTGCATACACCTAGCCAAGGTGTAGCGGGTGCATTGAGCCAGCCTGCGACTGACCAGATTTACGAATTCACCAATACATCACAAGCAAGTAGTGGTCTGACGATAGACAACCTCAGTTGGAACGAAGTGGGAAGTCTTTGGTTACAAGCACAGTATGCGGCTTTTGCCCTTGGAGGTGTAGAGCAGGGCGTTGCTGCCATTGGTCGTTTTTATCCATACCAGTTCCAAGTGACTTCACAGGTGGTGAGTGAAGGCCAGAGTGACTTTACTTATATGGAGCAGGGCTTTAGTGCTCAGTTTCAAGTCACGGCCCAAGCCGTTGAACAGTTGGCTGGTGGAACATCGACGACGACAACCACCAACTATGAATATTTGACTAACTATCAGATGTCGATTCATCTCAAAGCGTTAGATAATGACAAGATCACTCCAGCACAAAATGACCTAACAAGCCGACTTGATACTACAGGTATCAGCCAATCCGGTTGGGAGTCGGATTGGGATGGTGGTGTGATAAGCGTGCCTCTATCCACCTTGAAATTTGATCGGGTTGAGACTCAAAGCACTCCAAGAATTACCACAGCCGACGGCCCATATGACTTGCAACTGGGTTTAGAGGTTGATAGCGGTAACGTGGATTGTGCCGTTTCTGGCTGTACGACATTTGATAGCCACGATACTTATCGAAACGATGGGTCAAACACGACTGACATTGCTTCTATTGGAAATGCCCTTGATATGCGCTTTGGGCGACTCTATATGCCCGACTTGGGGGCACAGTCTGGGCAGACAATTGATGTTCCACTAGAGGCTCAGTATTGGAATGGTAGCAACTTTGTGACCAATACCTTGGATAGCGAGAGCGCATTTAACGGTGCTAACTATTGTCGAGAGGAGATATGGCCGGGAGGGAATACCACAGCGGCAAGTTTGAGTGGCAGCGGGGCTGTTTCTACCGGAGAAAGTAGTGCGTTGCAAGCGATTCAAAACCAAAGTGGTGTGCGAGAACAAGTGAAATTGTGGTTGAGAATTGGCGTTGCTCAGTCGGGCTTGGAATCGGGGCTAGGTTGCCAAGGCAGTAATACTGCTGGCTTAGAATACCTTTTTTATAACTGGGATGGTCGTGGTGACGAAAGCCCTTCTGCTGTCTATACCTTTGGTGTTTATCGAGGTAACGACAGAGTGATTTTCCGCGGTGAGCCGAGAGTGTATTGATTGTAGACCGCCCCCTGAAAGTGAGGGGGTGACTCTGTATTTAAACTCCTGATGTCCCCTGAAAAACCTGATTTTATAGAATTGTTAATTAAACTGAGTGTTTTCATTAATAAATAATCAAACATCAGTCACGTTAGTTAGCAAAGTCTGAATTAAATAGCCTTGATTTTGCTAAGGTTAAAGTAAGCCCATTGTTTGGGGTAGCTTATTTCAACCAAGGGAAGTCGGTTAATGCGTGATAATCAACCCGTAACACAAAAAGAACAAAAGTTTACTAGTAAAGAAGATTTGGTTTCCATCACCGATCTTCAGGGTAAAATCAAATACGTCAACGATGCGTTCGTTGCGATCAGTGGTTTTTCTCGAGATGAGCTGATAGGACAAGACCATAACATCGTCCGTCATCCCGATATGCCTCCAGCGGCCTTTGCTGATTTGTGGTCAACCATCAAGTCAGGCCGGGCTTGGCGTGGAATGGTAAAAAACCGTTGTAAAAACGGAGACCACTATTGGGTTGATGCGTTTGTCATACCAATCGTCAAAAATGGTTCCACAGTAGGCTACCAATCGGTTCGCACCGAGCCCAGTGAGAATCAAATCTCTCACGCCGCTTCACTGTATAAATCGATGAAGCAAGACTCATCAAAGAAATTGCCTCAACCAAGCTTATTTAAACGAATTTCATTGCGAATGATGAGCCGCTTACTAAGTGGCGTGCTGGTCCTAAGCTCGCTCATCACCTGTATTTTCGCATCAGATCCTGTTGTGCAGGTGATGGCGGTAGTGACTGCCGTGACCGCAATTGCGATTGGTTTGATTAACGAAAAACGTATTTTCGCCAAATTGGACTACGTCATTAAGCATAATCGATACCTTGCAGCAGGAGACTTCACCAAGAACATCGAGGTTCATGGGCAAGATGAGCTTGCTAAGTTATTGACTTCCATAAAAATGGTGCAAGGGCGCTACAAAACCATCTTCATGCAAGCGTCAGAGTCGGTTTCTAATTTGTTAGATACTGCAGATAAACTGTCGGGCACTAGCCACGATGTATTGCATGCCATGCGTGAGCAAAGCAGTCACACGACTCAAGTGGCAACAGGCATGAATGAAATGTCAGTGACTGTTGACGGGGTGACAACTAACGTTCAAAACACAGCTGACACCACAACTGGGTTGACTGAGATTGTTGAACAAGGGGATCTCGTTATTGCCGATACGTTAGAGCAGATGCAAGCCTTCGCTAATGAAATGACTCAGACCTCTTTGCAGATCAATGAGCTATCTAAAGAGAGTGAGAAAATTACTAATATTACCAACACTATTAGTGATATTGCCGACCAAACTAATTTGCTGGCGTTGAATGCGGCAATTGAAGCGGCTCGTGCTGGGGAGCAAGGGCGTGGCTTTGCGGTGGTGGCTGATGAAGTTCGCGGACTGGCAGCGCGAACCCAAGATGCAACCCAAGAGATCCGTTCGATGCTGGAGCAAGTTTCCGGTGGCATTCAAAACTCCGCAAATACCATTGAGCAAAATAGCCACTCGGCAATGAGTGCCCTAGATAAAGTGACGCTGACCCGAGAAAAATTTGCCGATATTACGGCAGGTATGGAAAACATCAATGCTATGAGCGCTGAAATTGCTACCGCAGCCGGGCAACAAAGTACCGTGGCGAGCGAGATGGCCAATAGTATTGAAAGTATTAGTTCTCAAGCCTCACTTACCGAGCATCAGGGAGATAAACTGCAGCAACACGCAATGATGGTAAACTCACGAGCGCTAGAGCTACAGGCACAGCTATTAGAACTAGAGCTGTCGGAAGCGGGTAGTTTAGACTTCGCTACGGTAAAACAGGGGCATCTTGCTTGGAAGACTCGGGTTCGTTCCTACCTCAATGGGGACAAAAGTGCCATCACTCGTGAACAAGCCTGTTCTCATCGCGAGTGTATGCTCGGCAAATGGTACTACAAGGATGGTGTGAAGCATCATGCCAATAACAGTGCATTTAAAGCCATGGAACCGCCTCATGAAGAGCTACACGCAACCATTGTTAAGATCCTTGATGCTAACGAGGCAGGCGATACAGATAAAGCAGAGTCGCTGTATCAGAATATTGAGCCACTATCGAAGAAGATTGTTGGGCACCTCGATGATCTCGAGCGTGCGGTAAAGCGCTAAATGATTAAGTAGAAAAAGGTCTAGCTATTTTGGCTAGACCTTTTTTATTTAGAACGCTTTATCTAGTTTAAAATGGGAAACCACTTCTCTGACACGATCAGAGAGGGTTTTGACTTCCCTACTGGTATTGTCTGAAGTTTGTGTCAGTCCTAAGCTGGTGGACGAGGTTTGCCTGATATTGACCACACTCTGATTAATCTCGTTCACTACACAGCCTTGCTGCTCGGTCGCTGCGGCAATTTGGCTGTTCATGTCATTGATGATGGCGATTTTTTCTACGATAGCAGATAAAGACTCGGCAGTAGTTTTGGATTGCTCTGCGGTGATTTGTGCTTGCTGTACCCCTTTAACCATCACTTCAGCAGCTTGCTGTGATCCTGTTTGCACCTTAGCTAGCATTTCCTGAATTTCGGTCGTGGAGTTTTGAGTACGTTGGGCAAGTGTTCGAACTTCATCAGCGACCACGGCAAAGCCTCGACCATGTTCACCTGCTCGGGCTGCTTCTATGGCGGCATTTAATGCCAATAGATTGGTTTGGTCGGCGATCTCACAAATCACATCCAAGATAGAGTTAATGCTTTGGCTATCATTTTCCAGCTGCTTGATCACTGTATCTGCTTGCTGAACGTCGATGGACATTTGCTCAATGGATTTCGACATGGTCTGAACCAGCTGTAAGCCGTCTTCAGCAGAAGTTCTCGATTCAATGGCAGCTTGCGCCGCATTTTGGGTATTACTGTTCACTTCTTGCACGCTGGCAGTCACCTGGTTGACAGACGTTGCTACCATGTCGATTTCGCTATCTTGATCAGAGATAGCGCTAGATACTTGGGTACTTGAGTTAACCAATGTTTGGCAATATTCATCGAGCTGGCCGCTTGCGCCTCGAATGCGAGTTACCAACTCGGAAAAATTTTCTGAGATCATATTAATTGCGTGAAAGATGCGAGTGATTTCATCCTTGCCTCGCACTTCACATCTTACGGTTAAGTCCCCTTCGGCTAGCTGTTTAGCACTCTGAGTTAAGGTAGTAATCGCAGAGTCGATGGAATAGTACATCGCAATAAAAAGAAGGGTTGAAATGACGATAGCAGCGAGCAGAACAATGGTTAATAGGGTTGCTTTGGTTTCAGCAGCGCTTTGTCTAGCCTGTAAATGCGAATCAAGCGCTGGCACTAAAATGTCATACGCGTTGAGCAAACTGTCAATGGCAGATGTTCCTTGCGCAAAGTAGTCAACGGGTTGGATTGTCCCCAGTTTTCCGGCCAACAATTGGGCTTGAGTGGTTTGGTTGAAGTTTTTAAGTACCGCCTCAACTTGATGCAATACCTGGTCGTTCTGCTTTAAGTGGGGTGCGTGTTGGTACAAGACTTTCAGTGCGTAGCTGTATTTCTCTAGGTTAAGTTGGATAACGTCGTTGAGTACTGAAAGCTCCATACGTTGAGCTTCAGTGATGACTCCACTACTTAATGCTCCAGTGCCTTTGCCTCTCAATTTACCTATGCTTTCAGCCGTTTTCGGTAAGTAGTCGGTCAAGGTTGCCATCATATAGTAGCTTGGTAGCTCAGGGTCTAAAGTCAGATTGGATTGGTCAGCAATGGCAACTAAGGTGTCTTGCACGGTTTTGATCAGTGCAGAATGCTGGGCAAAACTCTCTTGGCGGGTGTAATTATCAATCGTTTTGAGGGGCTGCCAGGCTTGCTTAATCGCTGTTAGCTCACTCCCTAGATTGAATAGCTCTCCAAAGCCTTGATTAATTTTTGCCATCTCCTCTAAAGCATTATCTACCGTTGACGCTGCGGTTGAAACTTTGCTTCTAAGAGATTCATTTCCCGCCAGTACGCCTTGGGACAATCCGCGATGCGCAGCCATATTGACGAACAGGACTTTCATCGTTGGTAGATATTCCACGCCGTATCGTTCGTGCTTAGTAAATTCAACACTAGTATCGAGCTCTGCTTTGTAAGCAAAAGACAGAATGACTAAAGGGATGACCAAAAGTGAGCCAACCAATAAAAACTTCATCCGAAATGAAATGAAGCTAAGTAAATTGCTTAAGGGTTCGAGCAAGGTGCGCACTGACATTGTAATTTCCTCTATTTACGGCCTTTTTAGGCTCTTGTTTGGGCATAAATAGAGTCTAGGAACGGATCTGGGGTTTCGCCACTACCTAAGGTTAGGGTTTATTTGGATGATTCGATGTGTTTTTGGACGAGCTTAATAAGTAAAGCCTTTCTTAACGAAAGGGACGCTAGGGAAAATGCGACTTAAAAGCAGGCAGGCCATGTTGAACTATGTCGATCAACATGACTAACGGTAAGTGGTCACAAACGGTAAATATTGCCACTGTCAGTAGAGAAATAGATGTAACCATCTTGGCTGATGGTGATATCCCGAATGCGCTGATCGAGAGACTGAGCGACACGTCGTTCCTCAGTCAGTGTTTCTCCATCCACAGCCACAACATTGATGTGTTTAAGTTTGAGCGCGCCAGCGAGAAGCTTACCGTTTAAATTTGGGTACCTGTCACCTCGATACATAATAAGGTTGCTCGGTGCGATGGAAGGCACATAAACCAGCAGAGGATCTTTCATGCCCGGTAGGGACTTGGCATCACCAACCGAGATAGGCCCCCAATACTCTTTACCATGGGAAGCAAGTGGCCAGCCGTAGTTCTCACCTGCGATAATTTTGTTGATTTCATCCCCACCTCTAGGGCCGTGTTCGATGGACCATAAGGTTTCAGAAGGTGCATCATAAAATAGGCCTTGTGGGTTGCGATGCCCATAGCTCCAAACCGCTGGGTTTTGCTTGAAAGGATTACCACTGGCAACCGAACCATCCAGATTGAGTCTCAATATGCTGGCTGCATGATTGGTTAAATCTTGTCCGTTATCTCTTTCACCTCGGTCGCCGATTGAGATGAACAGGTGCTGATCCACGATTGCAATTCGGCTTCCAAAGTGTCTGCTAGTGTTGCTGTAGGCATCGGCGATAAAGATGTCTTGCCAATCTGATAGGGATTTACCTTTCAGCATAGCTGAGGCCAGTGCGAGTGTCGTGCCCTGTGGCATTTTCTTACTGTAGGTAAAATACAAGGTTTGGCTAGGCTTATGGTAGGCCACGTCCATCAGTCCACCTTGGCCGTTGGTAAATAAATCGGGCACTTGCATCAAGGGTGTTTTTTCATTGCTTGACAGGTCGAGGAAGGTGATCTGCCCAGATTTCTCTGCCACGATAAGATGATAGGCATTAATGAATTCAATGCCCCAAATGACGCCAAATCCTTGCGCAATTCTCTTGGTGTCCGCCTGCACTGGAGCAACGAAGAGAAGCAATATCAAAGCCAATGTGAATTTCATAGTTCAAGTCCTTATGAGTGAGTCCAATTGTTGCAACTTTCTTTGTCTGATAAATCTCAATGAATTATCAGGCAGTTAAAAACGAGATCTTGCAAGGTGTCGATTCGAGTTAGCTAAGTTATAGTAGTGCTTGATTTGCCTAACTAACAAAACTTATTCAATTGCATACACTGTATATATACGTGCAAAAGGTATGAAGCGATGGAACCGAGAGTCAGTATTATTACCCTAGGGGTTAGTGATCTTAAGCGATCTTACGATTTTTACACAGGGCTTGGGTTTCCAACCACGAGCAAGTTGGAATCTGGGATCGTGTTTTTTCAAACAGGTGGTGTTTGTGTTGCGCTCTACCCGTTGGATAAGTTAGCTGAAGATGTGTCTGAAAAATTTGCTAGTCCTCGCTCGGGCTTTTCAGGCGTAACGTTAGCGCATAACACTAAAGAACGAGAGCAAGTTGACCAAGTGCTTGCGTTAGCCAAGCAGTGTGGTGGCACGATAGAAAAGCCAGCTCAAGATGTTTTTTGGGGAGGCTATAGCGGATACTTTTCTGATCCAGATGGTCATTTATGGGAAGTGGCACATGCCGATTTCTGGGAGTTTCACCCAGACGGACGTCTAGTGATCAATTAGAACAAAAGGGTTACAACATGGATGAAGCGTTAAAAAACGCATGTATCGCATTCTCTTGCGGTGACAGTGAAGAGCTACTGCCTTTCATGGCAGAAAACATTGAATGGAAAAATATCGGAAAAGAGACGATTAAAGGCAAAGCAGCCATTGAAGAGATTTGTCGTCAGATGCAGATGCAGCCTGTTTACTTGCAAGCCTCTAGCCAGTTCGAGAGTATCAATCATCTCGTGGTTGAAGGTCATGGTGAAGCGGAAAACGAATTCAGCTTCTGCGATATTTTTCACTTTGAGCAGCATAAAGTGGTAGGTATTAACTCTTACCTTGTCCGGCATGAAGAGTTTTAATATAAAACGCCCTGACATTAGTGTCAGGGCGTTTTTTGTTGTTCGTCATCTCAAGCGGTTTGTAGGGTTAGGTTAGCAACCCAACGTTTTTGCAGGTAACGACGGAAACATAAGAACAGTCTAACGAACTCTTCACTTACAATCGCCAAGTAGACCCAGGTAAAATCCCACGCACCGATGAAAGCGCCGTAAGCTGTGAGAGGGATACCTATCATCCACATCGCAATCAAGTCCATGCGGATAAAGAACATGTGCTCACCACCCGCTCGCAACACTCCGTTGATGATGATCATATTTAACATGCGAACCCAAATCGCACACGCCATCACTGCAAGTGCTGGTTCGGCAAATACCGAGAGCTCTGGAGAGTCTAGGTTTAGTGCCATTATTACGTATTCACGGCCAAGTAACAGTAGTGCACCAAGCGTCACTCCGAGCATGATCACTGATTTCATGATGGTTTTTGAGATCATCTGTGCATCGTCAAATTCGTCGCGACCCAATGATTGGCCAATGAGAACGGAGCAAGCCACAGAGATACCAAAAAAGATAGAGTAACAAAGCGACTCAAATGGACCGATCATGCTGTAAACCGCAAGCTCAGTCGTGCCCATATGACCAATGATCATCTGATAAGTTAAAGTGCCGCTTGCCCATAGCACTGCACTGAAAGAGCTAGGGATCGCTAGCTTCTTAAAAGACATCCACAAAGTGCGGTGTTTTGGAATGTAGCGACTGGTGATGATCCAGCTGCGTCGCTTAACCAAAATACCCCACATGATAGCCACTTGGAACATACGTGAGACAGTCGTCGCAAACGCAGCGCCTGCAACACCCATTTCTGGTAGCCCGTACATACCGTGGATGAACACGAAGTTAAGGGCAATGTTTAACGCAATCGTCACCGCACCAATGATCAGCGGTAGCATAGCATCTCCACTTGAACGCAATGACGCTTCAATCGTGATGATCCAGTGGGTTAGCAGCAGCACTGGGAAGCTGTAAAGCATGTAGGTAGCACCTGCTTCAATCACTTGGCTATCGGTGGTTTGCAGCAACATGATCTGAGATGCAAACAAGGTAATCAATGCTGTCACAGGAATGATCACCACAGAGCCAAACATCAGAGATTGCATCGTGACGGTTTTGGCGTGCACTTTATCGCCTTTGCCCCAGTATTGTGAGACCAATACCCCAGTCGCTGCGGCCATACCCGCCATGATCATGATGGCGACAAACTGCCAGCGAGAAGCAATACCCACAGCGGCGGTGGCGTGTTGACCAAAGTCAGAGACCATGAGCACATCGGCCAAGGCTAGAATCGCAACCAAAGCCGACTGAATAGCAACCGGAAAGGCGAGCTTAAATACACGTGGTAGTAGTGCATGTGGACGTATTGTTGGTGTTAATTTATGTGTCGTCATCTTCTCGCCTCCGTTATTATGATCGCTAGTGTCACGGATTTTTCGGGATGAAAAATCGTCGACATTCGCAGGAATAGTGGACGCAAAGAATAGCCAAGTTCGAGATTAAATAAAATGTGGGAAAATTCAGAAAACCTGTGCAAATTTGACATGGTCAAGTTTGCACCGATTGAAGAGTGGAAAGATGACATCTATCTCGCTGATGGATGTCGAGAGCGTTTTCTTACTCAAAGTGACTTCCCTGAGTTCGAAAATAACCATATTTTCATGGCCGGACTTACCGTGCTTGAAGAGGGTTATCACGTTGAGCGTATTAACTCCAACTTGCATAACTTTCTCTTTACCCTAGAGGGTTATGGTGTACTCACGACTGAACAAGGAGTCCAAATCATTGAGCCTAATACGGTTACGATTCTACCTGCAGGCTATCCATTTAGGTTTGAGCTATATGATGGCGATATTGGCTGGAAAATGTCGTGGATACTGCTCGATGATCATCCTAAATGGGCGAGTTTGGCGACTGGCAACCCAAGAGTGGAGAGCTGGAGCGCCTGTGAGCAAAGTTGGTCATTGCTTCAGCTATTGCACAATGAAATCGGGGGAAGAACCAGCTACCGTACTCTATTAATCAGCGAGTTAACTCGAATTTTGCTCGGTGGATTGAGTAAAGATACTCCTTCAACCACTGAATTGAGAGTTCAGAGCTTGTTTAATGTTGTAGAAACCCAGCTCCATCAGCCTTGGACAGTCAAAGGCATGGCTGAGCGGTGCTTTATTACGGTGGAACAACTCAATCGAGTCTGCAAGAAGCTCTACGGCTCCACGACTCAGCAAAAATTGATCTCATTGCGAATGGAAAAAGCCCTCGACCTGCTTCATTACCAAGATTGGAGTATCGCTATGGTGGCCCAGCGACTGGGTTATCCAGACCCGTTTAACTTTACTCACCGTTTTCGCCGTTTTCATGGTTGCTCACCGAGTGAATATCGTAAAACTATCCGCAACAAAGAGTAACGGTAAGGCTATTTCTGTATTGCTTCGGCTACTTTACTTCTCCAAGAACCACTGGCAAATCCATACACCCGTAATCCACTCCAAATTGGCTGAGTAGGGCTGTAAGTTGGCCTTTATGATGAGTTTGATGATTGAACACATGCTGTAAGAAAGCGCCTAGGCTTCGTGATAGCAATTGGCCTTCGGTGGTGGTGTAGCTGACTTCTTGTTGGCAACTTTCCGTCGTGAGCGCTTGGGTGACATCGACGTATATAGTGTCAACTGCAGTACGCAGTGCTGCCAGTTCCTCTAGCGTATCAACAAAGGTGTCGTGGATACGTTTGGAAACGGGAAGCTGTTCGATAAGATGAGCGTCAAGATTAACCACGTCATTAGCTACCATTCTCTGAAGCATGATCAGATCGGCAAATAACAGATGATTCCAGTGTGCCATGATGGTTGAAAAAAACGCATGGGTCTCTTGATGAAGTTGGTCTTCGTTCAGTTGATAACAAGCTTTAATGAGTTGCTGGTTAATACGCTGGTTATAAATCGCCATTGATTGAAAGTGTTGGACAATATTCATAGCTGCTGGGGTGTGATGATTTTATAACCACCTTAATGCATATTTACATCAATGCCTAATGCTGGTGTAGAGAATTGCATCTAATAACCGGTAGAAAAACACCGAGCGGTGAGGCTCGGTGTTTTGGTTAGTGTTGGATTATGGATTCGTGGTCACAGAGCTCCAGTTTTGATCGATAAGTGATGAGAATTCATCAACCATGTAACCCCCTGTTATAGTCCCTGTACCATTAGTACCAAACTTACCGTGACCCCCACGTTGAACCGCTAGCCCCCATACGTCGCTCCAATCTAGCGTTCCACGAAGTTCTAAGTCGGCATAAACTTGGAATGCAGACGCATTAGAGCATTCCATGTGACCAGTCGATAGGCTGCCCCCTACTTCAAGCGAACTATTTTGGAACACATTGGTGCGGCCAGAAGTGCCAGTACCAGTAGTCAAGTCTCCGACAATACGAGCTCGAGAACTCCCCCAAATATCTAGGAAATTACCTACCGTCATAGATTCTGCTTCGATAAAAGAGCTATTCTCAGCGGTAATCGTTGTAGCACTCAAGTGTTCACCTAGAATAGTTGAGTTGCCTCCTGCGAAGATACTCTCGTAACTACTTTCAGAGGTTTGACTATAAATAGTTGCACCACCGTAAGCGTATAACATGGTGCCGTTACCAGTCATCGCACTACGAATTCTTACCGTTGAGTTAAGAATGGCTTTTAGCGAAAGGTTATTGAGCGAGCCAGAATTGATTCGCAAGTGTGCGCCACGAGTTAGCTCGACATTTGGTTCGTAGTCTTCGTTATCTTGTACCGGGGTTGGTAGTGTAACGTTATCGAAACGCACAGTAGAAGCGCTACGTGCAAGCAGCGTACCTGTCAGAGTGACATTTTCTAAACGAACTGTAGATTGCTCAGCGATAAACATCGCTTCACCATCAACATCATCGAGAGGTATTTCACCGATAGTGGCGCTCCCATCTCCTACAATTTTGATATCTACACGCTGAGCTTCGATTCCATCGCAGTCTCCAGAGATATTAAATGTGTAACGCGTATTAGCATTTCGAGCATCATTTACAGCATTAAAAAGTGCTTTAGAATCACTAGCACAATCGATGGCTACTGTTGTATAAGCATCTGTGCCTTGCTCTAGCGAAGAAATGCGTTCATCAAGATTAGTAAAGTTAGCGTTGACTTCACTTGCTTTTGCAGCGGTACCAGAACTGAAGGTGTGAGGAACTGCTGCATACGTATTGAATGCCAAAGCCTGACCAACAGCAACCGCCAACAACAATTTGTTTGAGTTATTCATCATTTAGTCCTTATATTTCCTTTTGCAGCCTTGGCGGTTATTGCCAATTTGCATCATCCCAATTTGTGTTATCCCAAGTCAGTGCGGTGTTGACATCACATACGTCACCTATGCCATCGCCATCACTGTCGGCTTGATCAGTATTTGCCGTGGTTGGGCAGTTGTCTTGATCATCGCTTACCGTGTCATTGTCGTCATCGGTATCGCTGTTATTCCCGGTGCCATCTTTGTCATCATCTTCCCATTCGGTTGAATCATTCGGGAATTGGTCGTCAATGTTGTCGTAACCATCCCCGTCAGAATCCCCCGCTTTTGATGCGTCTTGTGGGTATTCATCATCAACATTGTCATAACCATCCCCGTCCGAATCCCCTGCTTTGGAGCTGTCTAATGGGAACTCGTCATCAATGTTGTCATAACCATCACCATCCGAGTCACCGGCTTTGGTTGGATCGCTAGGGAACTCGTCATCTGCGGTACGATAGCCGTCATTGTCATAGTCATCGTAGTAAGGATCTGCGAGGTTATCGCCGAGACCGTCACCATCGCCATCTACCCATTCATCAGGATCTTGAGGGGCCCAATCTTGGGTGTCTGGGACGCCGTCACCGTCAGAGTCTGTTGGTAGTACAGGCGCTTGGGCGTCTTCCAGTGCTTGTTCGATTTCTTCAGCGCTTTGTTGATCATCGACCGTATCGAGCACGGTTTTAATCGCATCATTAGCGGCCGCAATGACCACGGTGAATTTGGCTTCACCTGCGCTACCTTTTTGTGCCGATTTTGCGAGATCTTCAGGCTCTTCTGGCAAAGCGCCAAGGCTGACCAGTTTTTCTGCGGCATAAGCGGCCTTGTGTTCGTCGCTTGCCAAGAAATCACCGAGTACATCTTCAGAGTCCAGGCCTAGGTCAGTGGCCACCTGAGCAACAGCTCCGTCTTTGTCCAGGCTCGAATCTTTTTCAAGTGCGTTGTGAACCAAGGTAGTCAGAGGTGTTACTGCTGTCTCGCCCGCAGGCGCAGACATAGTGTAGCCTTTTGTCACCGGGCCTTCCGACTCATCTTGTGTCCCAGTACCTGTAGTTGCGTTATAAGGAATTGCTCTTACGATGACGGCATACTGACTAGGGTTGTCGATACCTTCAACGTTAAGCTCTGCGATACCTCCTGCGCCAGAGATAGCAAAAGGCTCTCCGCTATCGCGGATAAAGTTGGGCGTTGTGTCTAGCCAGACTTCCGCACCATTGAGATAGCCGTCAATTGCTTTGACGCTATAGGGTTGAGTTGTCGTCGAGGAATCAGAATCTGAGCTGCTGCCATTACATCCTGCGAGCAAAACAGCACTAGCCAACCCCAGCGACAAGGTTATTTTGTTGTATTTCATGTCACCAATCCATGTTCTACATTTGTAACAAAATAAAACTAGGTGATAACAATTTAGGAGTAAAGCTAGCCCAAAAGGGTTAGCTAGTATGAGTTAATTGATATAATTCATTTTTAAATCAATCAACTAGAAGAAGTGTTCTTTAGAGAACACTTTGAAGCTTTGTGCTGAGGAGCTGGTACGATTTGTTGCAAAACAATAGTTTAATGAAACCAATTGCCCACATTTAGGTGCATGTGAGTGAAGTTGATTATTGTGAGTGTAGTCAATAATTGTAGGGGTGTTTTTTGATTGGGAATAGTGAACGGTAAATATTTAAGCTATTCAGTCGCTTCCCATTGAGTGATTATTCTATATATCCTGAACAAACAAACGCCGAGGGCTTTCACACTCGGCGTTTCAATTCAAAAGACTTTACAATTAAGCTTCAGTTTTTGCTTCTAGTGTCTTTGGTGCGCCCATTACTTTCTCACGTAGAGTCTGTAGTAGAACGTAGATGACTGGTACTACAAGCATACCTAGGAAGGTTGCTGATACCATACCACCACACGCTGACCACCCGATCGCTTGCTGTGCTGCGTAACCTGCACCCGTTGAGAACATCAGAGGTACTAGACCGAATACGAAACTTAGTGCAGTCATCATTACCGCACGGAAACGTAGACGAGTCGCAGTTACTGCTGCGTCAACAATCGTGTAGCCATCTTCTTCACGTAGCTTCTTAGCGAATTCTACGATTAGGATTGCGTTACGAGCTGACATACCTACCAGTAGAACCATCGCAATCTGTACGTATAAGTTCACGTCGGTACCCATCAGGAATACTGTACCTAGTACACCTACTGCTGCTGTTGGAACAGACAGGATGATACATAGTGCAACTACCCAAGACTCGTACTGAGCAACTAGAAGTAGGTAAGTGAATAGGATTGCTAGAGCAAAAGCGATTACCGCAGAGTTACCTGCCGCAAGTTCCTGCTTAGTTAGACCTGCCCACTCGATTTCGTAGCCAGCTGGTAGAGAAGCTGCTGCTTCTTCAACGGCCTTGATTGCGTCACCAGACGAGTAACCTGGAGCTGGGTAACCGTTGATGTTAACCGCCTGGTTCAGGTTGAACTGCTGAAGAACCTGGGGACCAAATACAGTCTTCGGTGTAACGATAGAGCTGATGTTGATTAGCTCACCGTGGATGTTACGTACCGTTAGGAAGTTAAGGTCTTCGATGTGCTTACGAGTCATCTGCTCAGCCTGAACGTAAACGTAGAAGTTACGACCGCTCATGTTGAACTGACCTGCGTATGCACCTGCAAACTGCGCCTGGATAGTGTTAAACACTTGGTCCATTTGCAGACCCATCATCTTGATCTTCTCTCGGTCGATCTCTAGCTTGATGTTAGGTGTGCTTGCAGTAAATGTGGTGTATGCACCCACCACACGTGGGTCTGCGTTGATTTTTTCGATGAATGCGTAAGTCGCTTCAGCAAGTTCAACCGGGTCACGAGCTTCCATATCTTTGAACATCAAGTCAAAGCCTGCCACTAGACCAAGTTCAGGGATCGCTGGTGGCGGGAACGCCATACCAAAGATCTCATCTTTGCTATCTAGAGCCGCTTGGGTTTGACCTAACACAGTCCAAAGACTTAGTTCTTCGATACCTTGACGCTTTTCGTAGTCATCCAACGTGATAAGCAGTAGGCCTGCGTTAGGTGACGTTGCGTTAGTGATAAGGTTAAAACCTGCAACAGAAGTTACTGATTTTACGCCAGGAATCGCTTGAATATCAGCAGTCGCTTCTTTTAGCTGTGAGTCAGTACGGTGCAGTGCAGAGCCGTCTGGCAACATAACTACAGCAAACAGTGTGCCTTTATCTTCGTCAGGTAGGAAGCCTGTTGACGTGTTATTGCCCAGTACGTAGATAACCGCAAATACACCAGCGATCATCGCCGCAGATAGGAACAGGCGACGGCCAAAGAAATTAACCGCTTTACCAAACCCATCACGAGTTGTGTCAACGCCTTTGTCGAATACACGGAATAGCCAGATCTTCTTGCTCTCACCGCGTTTCATTAGCATGACACACATTACAGGGGTAAGTACTAGCGCTACGACGGTCGATACAACAACTGCCGCAGAGATAGCGATACCAAACTGACCGTAAAGGATACCTGTCATGCCAGGCATGAATAGGGTAGGGCCAAATACAGACAGCAGAACCAGCATCGATGCGATGATAGGGCCAGTTACTTCGTCCATCGAGTTAATCACGGCGTCACGAACAGACAACTCTTGGTCTTCTTCCATCAGTCGCTCAACGTTCTCGATTACGATGATGGCCGCATCCACCACGATACCGATCGCAAGGATCAGACCAAACATCGAGATGATGTTAATCGTCATGCCTGAGGCTAGCATGATGGCAAATGTGGTGATCAGCGATACAGGAATTGCAGTGATGGTGATCAGAGTGATGCGCCAGCTCTGTAGGAACAAAATGGTCACTAGTGTTACTAGGATCACGGCGTCACGAAGGGTCTTAAAGATGTCATCAATAGCGGCTTCAACGAAAACCGTACCATCGTATGGGATCTCAATTTTTAGGCCTTCTGGCAAGTTTGCATTCGCTAGGTATGCTTTTGCCGCTTCACCAACTTTCATTGCGTTCGATGTTGGAGAACGGTATAGGAATACTGTGGTTGCATCTTGGTTGTTGAAGTATGAGTTAGCCATGTACTGAACAGAGCCCAGCTCAACGCGAGCAACGTCACGAACGCGAATGATACCTGTGCTATCGGCGCGGATGATCACGTCAGCAAAGTCTTCAGGCTTTTCTAGTGCGCTGTCTACTTTGAATGTGTATTCCCACGAGTTCTCACCTTCACTTGGTGAGATACCCGCACGGCCAGCCGCTAGGATCTGGTTTTGCTCAAGTAGCGCCGCTTGAATTTCTTCAGTGGTCATTGATAGAGCCGCCATTTTTTGCGGGTCCATCCAGATGCGCATTGAGTAGTTCTTCTCACCCAATACCATAACGCGAGATACACCAGAAAGGCGCTGTAGGTTCTCTTTCAGGTTGGTCGACGTCCAGTTTGATAGCTCGATGTCGTCCATACGACCGCTGTCATCACGTACCGAGAACGCCATAAGCATACCTGAAGATACCTTTTCTACAGTCACACCGTAGCGACGAGCACCTTCAGGAAGCGATGAGATGGTCTTGTTGACACGGTTTTGTACCAGCGTTGCCGCACGGTCCGCATCAGAGCCGATCTCAAATTGGATCTCTAGGCCATAAGAACCATCGTTACCAATGGTTGACTTCATGTAAGTCATGCCTTCAACACCGTTGACTTCTTTCTCAACCAGTGCGGCAACAGACTTTTGCATTACTTCGGTCGAACCACCGTCCATGTTGATGTAAACCATCACGGTTGGCGGTGCAACGTTAGGGTACTGACCAACTGGTAGTACCTTAAGTGCGATGGCACCAATAATCGTCATAAACAGCGCAATTACGATTGCGAAGTTAGGACGATTGATGAAAAAGCGACTCATTATTCACCACCCTCAACCACTTTAGGTTCAACTTCTAGACCTGGGTAAAGCTTGATTGTGCCGCTGACAACAACCATATCGTTTACCTGTAGGCCGTTAACAAGCTCATAAGACTTGTGTTTACCCAGTGATTGAATACGTTGTTGTTCAAGAACACCGTCTTTCGCGATGTATACGAACTTACCTTGACGATCAGTTAATACTGCTTTTTGAGGAACTAGGATGTTACCGTCACCGTCAGCATCGCTTAGCGTTACTTTACCGAACTGGCCGTCAAGAAGTTGACCTTGGTTGTCGAAACGGTAGCGCACTTTTAGTGTGCTCTTAGTTGGATCGATAGCACCGTCGATTGCGAATAGTTTACCTGCTTGCTGGTAGCCCGCAGTATCTACAGTTAGCTCAGCAGATAGACCTTCGATGTTTTGAATGAAGCTATCGTTGCTTGGGATTTCAACGAGTGCGTCAATGTTGTCATCATTGATGATGTCACACACTGAAGTGCCTGCTGATACGTGCTGGCCTTGATCAACGAATAGGTTGATCACTTTGCCTGAAGTTTTCGCGCGGATCTTAGTACGCTCTACGTCAAGTGCTGCACGTTGCTCTGCAACTTTTGCCAGCTCCATACCTGCTAGTGCTTTCTTGTACAAGCTATCGACTTGCTCGAACTTCGAAGTAGACATACCACCAGACTTCACTAGCTTAGCTGCACGCTCGCGTTCATTTTTCGCTTCGTTGTAGTTCGCTTTTGCTAGATCCAGATTTGCTTCTGCTTCCATGTGGTTAAGTTGGTAATCGCGATCATCTAACTGAATTAGTACGTCACCGATTTCAACACGCTGACCGTTGCGAACCATCTTCTTAACGATTTCGCCCGAGGTCTGCGAGATAACAGCGATACGTTGAGATGCAATTAGCGAAGTACTATAAGTTTTCGTCTGAAAGATTGGTTGGTAATCCGCTTTAATTACAGAGACTTCGGTAGCTGCGAAGCTCATTGCTGGTACCGCACATAATAATGCGATCAGTTTTGCCTTTGGCATAGGTTTCCCCACGAGTTGGTAGTTTCTACATCTAATCATTACTAAATATTACATTGTTGGTTCAATGAAATATTGATTTGGGTCTAAAAATGGGTAAATGTTTTATGTGGAACTATATTTAGATTCGATAGGTTGCCGATAAGTATCTGATAGTTATTATATTTTTTGATTTGTGGTATTGATGGTTTTATTTGTATTACATGCGTTAGTTCACGCATTATTTTCTTAAATTCTCACGTTATGCATTCTAATTTGAAATAAAATCTTTGCTTTAAATTTAACGAATGGATAGTTGGGGCGTTTTTTGACAAAAGCCTTACAATGATGGAGTGATTTGTGATTGTAATTTAGTTTTTTCGTGCTAGAACTCGCGCCTTGCTTTAGCTAGAACATCAGCCGCTTGGTCAAACTGAAATCCATTTAAAAGATTTTCCATTTCGGTCAATGGCGTATCGTCTTTTAACTTGTACTGCTTAAGCTGCTCTATCAGGTTGATAGACTCAGTATCAGAGTCCAATAGTGCATTGTTGAGCTGCTCAATCAGCTGATGAAACTTACCGTCGATGGATCGTTTGTCCGACTTGGTTTGGCACAAAGTGGCATATTGAGCATTTACTGAGTATTGGCTGCGAGTCACGAAAGCACGGATGGTATGAAGCGCTTCTATATCCGGTTGTTTCCCTTGGCTGATACGTTGATCTTGGGATTGAGCGAACTGGTACACATCCGTGATGGCGAGGCTACCCGCCGCCCCTTTGATAGTATGCAGACGTGAGGAAGCGGACTGCGAATCTTTACTCACGATATCTTCTTCTAGAGCATCTAGCTCTTTTGGTAACTGTTTAAGGTAAGATCGCAGTGTTGAAAAGTAACTGGTGCGGTTGCCGAGCAATCGGTCGATACCGACTTGAATATCAATACCTGGTAGCGGCTGAGGTGTTTTATCTAATAGGGCGTCTTGATGTTGAGTAAGGTCGACTTCTGGATTGGCGTTATTTAACACTTTGTCGAGCAGAGTGGGTACGTCAATCGGTTTGGCAATGTGGTCATTCATACCTGCCTCAAGACAGATATTGATATCTGATTGCATCGCATTTGCTGTCATTGCAAGGATAGGCAGCTCATCACATGTATGCCGTTTACGCAGTTCTTTGGTTGCGGTGACACCATCCATCTTCGGCATCTGCATATCCATCAACACCAAATTGAAAGGGCGCTTTTCAACCTGTGCTAAGGCTTCTAAGCCGTTATTCGCCACAGCAATTTTCGCCCCTTGGTTGACTAAAATAGCTTTGGCTATTTCCTGATTGGTGAGATTGTCTTCTACCAACAATAAATGAAGCCCTTGAAGGCTGGGCAAAGCGCTACTGGCATTGCTGGCTTTGTTTGTCGACGGCTGATACACAACGTTACCGAGGCAGTCGACTAAGGTGTCTACCAGCATGGATGAGTTGATGGGTTTCATCAGCACAGCATCACTTGTCGTATGGGTACTTGAGTCCAGTTCGAGTTGATTGGCGTAGGCTGAAATTAGGATTTTCTTACTTTTAGGTGCTAGGTCGTGTTTTTGAATGTACTCGAGCGCTTCGACACCATCGACATGCGGCATTTTCCAGTCAACTAGCAATAACTCATAGTGCGGGTTGGCATCTCGAAGCAGTTTAAACCCTTCTTTCGCACTGCCTGCCACATCAACGTCAAATCCAATATCTGTCAACATGCTTGCCAGCACTAAGCGAGCAGCATCATTGTCATCAATCACTAGGGCACTTTTGAACCCTTGAATGTCCATCAGTGGGTTTTCATTTTCAGCAATTTCTTCAAATTGGAAGCTTAAACTGAATTCAAATATTGACCCAACACCATAGCGGCTCTTAACACTGATATCGCCCCCCATTAACTGAACCAACTGTTTTGATATTGTGAGCCCTAATCCTGTACCGCCATATTTTCGGGTGGTCGAGCTGTCGCCTTGTGAGAACGCCTTAAACAAGTTATCCATCTGCTCAGGTGTCATGCCGATCCCTGTGTCTTCAACAGTAAACTTGAGTTTGATAGTGTCGTCGTGGCGACTCAGTTCACCCACTGTTACGATGACCTCGCCCAGCTCGGTAAATTTGACCGCATTGCTGACTAAGTTGGTTAATACTTGTCCTATGCGCAGTGAATCGCCCCAGAGTAGGTTTGGCATGGAGGGGGAGACATTAAAAATGAGCTCGATGTTTTTGCTTTCGGCTTTGACTGAAAGAACATTGGCCAAGTTGTCGAGCACTTCGTTGAGTTTGAACTTAGTGGTTTCGATCTCGAGTTTGCCGGCCTCGACTTTAGAGAAGTCCAAAATATCATTGATAATGCCAAGTAGCTGCTGGCTTGCGGATTGGATTTTACTGACGTAGTCAGCTTGCTGATGGTTCAAATCAGTATTGAGCACCAAATGGGTCATACCCATAATAGCGTTCATCGGCGTTCTGATCTCGTGACTCATATTGGCTAAGAAGTCACCTTTGATCTGGCTGAGTTTATCGGCAGATTCTTTCGCTTCTATCAATTGTTTCTCTAGTAACTTCGTTTCAGTGACGTCCAAAAAGGTGCCGACAACCCCCATGATGGCATTGTTTTGATCATAAAATGGTGCTTCATAGACCACTAAATGACGCCACTCTTTTGCGTGGTTTTGCAGTGATAAGTTGAACTGTAGGCGCTTGGTGCCTTGGAGTAACTCCAATTCGTGGCGTTTAAGTTGATAGGCAATATCCTCATTGAACACCTCCTCAATATTGGCTCCAAGGACTTCATCGGTTGAAGTGCCAAGGAAGTCACAAAATTGTTCGTTAACCCCCATGTACTCCCCTAAGCGGTTTCGGTAATAAGTTGGGTTGGGGATTGAATCAATAATGTGTTGATTAAGTTGCAGTTGGCGGGTGACCTCTTTTTCCGTTTCACGCTGCTTGGCACTGCTCAAGCTTAGCTGGAATGCCGTGGCTAATGCCTCTAAAATCTCGCAGATGATTTTAATTTCTGATTCTGATAATACGCGTACGCTGCCAAGCTGAAGTACACCAAGTGGCGCGTCATTGGTGTGAATCGGGAAGTAGTGCATTTGAGCTAGGCTCAGGCGCATATCCCCAAGGGTGAGTTCCAATGAAGTGTGTTCATCGGCGTTGACCACTTTATTTTCATTGGTCTCAAGGCAGAGATGAAGTAATGAGTGTTGATTGACTTCATTTTCATGCCAATTGCCGACCGCATCTAGTAGAGTAAATTCGCCTTGGTCGAACTGGTACAGAGTAATCAGTGGGGCGTTAAACGACTGATGGAGAAATATCTTGGTCGCAGAAATCAGCTCGTCTAACTCGGTTTTACCACGAATCATATCGTTATAGCTTTGGATTCTTTGGCCCTTGGTGATCTCCTGTCGTAGGTTAAATAACAGCGAGTTGATGGCTTCAGAAAATTGGCCAAGCTCCCCATATACTGCACTACTCAAGCTAAAGTCATAGTCTTGATTTTCAACTTTGGAAACCACCTGATTTTGCATTTTTTCCAGTGGCGAGAAGTAGTAACGCCACATGAGCCACGCAGACACCAGAAGCATAAATACCAAAGTGAGCGTACTTAGTTTAAGTAGTAGGGACATTCGCTCAACAGTGGCTGCAGATTGCTTTTGTAAAGTCTCTAGACGATCAACGCTGAAGTTAAATGCATTTTCGATATTGCCAATAATGCGAGCTTTCTCTTCTATGTATTCTTGGCTGTAAAGTAATTGCAACGCGAGAGTTTGGGACTGGAGATTGTTTTGATCAAGTAGTGAAAGTGCCTGTTGCTCCAAACTTGCGAGGTGTTGTGCATCGCTTAAAGCAAGGGTTAGGGCAGAAACTTCAGCAGGTGACATACCCGCATTTGCTAGGCGTTGCTCATAAGAGAGCCCTTTATAAGGGCTAGATTCAATATCTGCTTGAGTCGCAAGTTGTTCCCAATAGTCCAAGTCATGTTGTTCGGGAGGAGAAGCTAAGCCTTTTTGGGTGAGCTCTACCAATTGCAGGAGTTTGTACCACTTTTCATCACTAGTGACAGCGTAGGCACGAATGAACTTGCTTTTATTATCTGAGTTTTGCTTAAGCTCGCTCCCCAACAAGGTGATTTTCGACATCTGAAGTAACGAAGCCTCTTCCTGCTTAAAGGCGCTTACTGCATGATTTATGACCAATAGTACGCCAATATTGACCATGATCATCAATACAAATAAGCCACCAAAAAGGGACTTCATTTTCATCGTTTCGCTTCCTATGTGCGCATTCAGTTTATATAAAGCATAGTGAACATCTCACAGAGCGCAAAAACCCAGCAATTAATGCAGATTGGTCAACACGCCCTATACTGTTAGAAGTCTCAATGGAGAAATAGAGGTTGCATGTTTGAGCTCTTGATTGTCGATGATTCTGCGGAGAATTTGCGGGTGTTGCAGTCGATATTACAGCCGTCGGGGTATCGAATCCGAGCGGCAACTAACTGCGAAGTTGCGCTTAAACTGGTCGATAAACAGCGTCCGGACCTAGTGGTTTCCGACGTCAATATGAGTGAGATGAGCGGCCTTGAGCTGTGCAAACAATTGCGTCAAAAATCGGTGACAGTGATCTTAGCGTCTGCTTTCAATAGTGCGTTTGAAATAGAGCAAGCGCTAGACGCTGGAGCTAGCGACATTTTGACGAAACCCTATCGGCCTGCAGAAGTACAAGCTCGCGTTCGCTCTGCGCTGGTTAATCAAGATGCAGATACCATGCATAACACCCATGCTATGTCTTCATTTGTTGATGAGCTTGTGGTTGGTGTTGCCAATGAGATCAATACGCCGCTTGGTACGACAATATTAACTGCCAGCCATATGAAAGAGACCATTCTTTCATTTGAACAGCAGTTTCGAGAGCAGAAAGTTACCAGTGCAAAATTGAAGGATTTCATCCACTTTTGTCATGATAGCGTTGACTTGACCCTGAATAACTTGAATAGGGTGACCAACATGATGGAAATGTTTCGCTCCATTTCCGCCAGTGACCGAGAAGAGCACGTGGGAGAGTTTAACGTGGTATCGATAGTTGAGAAGGTGGTTGGTCATTTCCATGCCAAGTTGGGTGAGAGGGGAATTGTCGTCAAAATAGACAGTGAACCTTTGACTATCCATAGCGACAATAAATTGTTGGAGTTAGTGCTTACAAACCTTATATCAAATACTCTTTCTCATGCTTATCCTGAAGGGAATGTGAAAAATGTCCATGTCAGCTGGTTGATGGTTGGCGATAAGGTCGAAATTGTCTATTGGGATCACGGGGTGGGGATGACGGATCAGCAACTTGAGAAACTCACTACTCCCTTTTACACCACCAAACGTGGTAGAGGTGGGCACTTAGGGTTAGGGGCAACCATCGCCGCCAATATTATTCAAGGGCCACTTAATGGCCAGTATCAAGTGACCAGTGACAGCGAAAAAGGGCTGAAATGGCGGTTATTGCTACCGATTAGAGCGTAGGAGCAGCCAAAATCGTTCAAGCTCATGCTACACTAGCGCCGTTTTAAGATTAGGACCTTGCAATGAGTGAAGAAATTGAAATAGAAGCCCTTGGTGTTGAGGTATCGTCTCAGCCGATTGAATTATACAAGGTGCTCAAAATCGCCGATGCGGTCAGCGGTGGTGGCGAGGCTAAATACGCTATTGCAGAAGGCTATGTTGCTGTGAATGGCGAGCTAGAGACGCGCAAGCGTCGTAAACTCTACGACGGAGACTTGATTGAGTTTAACCAAGAGTTTTACGTGGTGATCTGTGATGCACCTGCTGATGAACTCGAAGAAGTGTTTGATGTAGTGGATACTCCTGTGGAGCCCGTCAAACCAATCGCAGAAAAATCTAAAAAGCCTAAAACATCGAAGCAAGCTAAGTCATCTAAGCAAAATAGGTCATCGAAAAAAGCGGATAAGTCGAAAAAGGCTAATGCATCTAAGCCCAAAAATAGTGGGCCTAAAGATGAAACGACAGGGCGCGGTAGCATTTCTTTCTAAGCCTACCTGAATAGATTTTATGAGCTGAAAGGTTATCAATTCAGCTCATTTTTTTCGATTTATCAATACATTCGCTTCTTTATCTCCGAATATCACTATTTCTACGCCCTAAATATCCACCACAATTATTTTAAAAAAGGTGGATTTGTAGCCATTTGTGAGTTTTATAATACCTATCAGTTGAACAACGAGACTGACATTATGCACAAGGCGAATTGTTACGATTGTGCTGAAAGCAATATCATCCTGCATGCATTCGATTGGCCATATGCCAAAATCGCGGAGCAGGCCGCAACCATTAAAGCTTTCGGTTACAAATCAGTACTGATATCTCCACCGATGAAATCACTGGTCCACGCAAAAGGCACCCAGTGGTGGCAACGTTATCAACCTCAAGATTACCGTGTTATCGATAACCAACTCGGCGACACTTTAGACTTCAAAGCCATGATCGAAGCGCTAACGCAATATGATCTATGGCTATACGTTGATGTGGTATTTAACCACATGGCGAACGAGCACCACCTGCGAGAAGATTTGCAGTATCCAAGTGCAGATGAGATGGCGCATTATCAGAGCCATCAGTCACGCTACGATAAGCTGTGCTTGTTTGGTGACCTCTCCCAGCCTTTATTCACCGAAGGTGACTTCGCTGAAGCCTTTGGTATTGAAGATTGGAAAGATCGCTGGCAAGTTCAAAATGGTCGCATTAGCGCAGGTCCTGATGATCCAGGGCTGCCGACGCTCAAAGATAACGATCATGTCGTCACCCAACAAAAGAACTACCTTAAAGCACTCAAAGCGTTGGGTGTGAGAGGCTTCCGCATTGATGCTGCCAAGCATATGACGCTTGACCACCTAACCAAGGTGTGGACGCCAGATATTACTGACGGATTACATATCTTTGGCGAAATCATCACGGATGGTGGAGCTACGGAAGATGAGTATGAATTGTTCTTGCAGCCTTACTTAGAAAACACCACTTTAGGTGCTTACGACTTTCCGCTGTTCAGTACCGTCTTTGATGCGTTTCAACCTGAAGGTGATCTCACCTCTTTGATTGATCCGTATTCACTCGGGCAAGCGTTGTCAAAATCAAGAGCGATCACTTTCGGTGTGACCCATGATATTCCAAATAACGATGTGTTTTTGGATAAAGTGATGGATGAGTCTGCGGAGTGGTTAGCACACGCTTACCTACTTGGCCGTGATGGCGGTGTCCCTCTAATTTATGCTGACTTAGATACTAGCGGTATCAAAGGTGCAAATGGCCAGCCTCGCTGGGTGGATGCGTGGAAAGATAAGCGCATGCAAGCTCTGAATCTGTTCTACCATCGCATGCATGGCTTGAGAATGGAGATCACCGCTCCGAGTGAAACGGCATTGATGATCGATCGTGAGCGACAAGGCTTTGTGTTGATCAATAAAAGCGACGTACCAGAGACGTTCACTTTACCAATTGAAGCAGGTCATTGTTTACTCACAAAATCTTCTGTAACAAGTGAGGTAGTCGTGCCTGCAAACTCATTTAAATTAGTTTTCACTAATTAATTCGATGTCAATCAATGAATTAGAGAAAAATTCTAATTTTAATTGCCGATAAATGAGCAACTTAGCCAAAAGAGAGGGGAATCCTCTCTTTTGGCGTTTTTATAACTAGTACTTTTGTACCAGACTTACAGATAAATAATCGAATTGCATACTGTAATGTCGGCTAAGGTTATAAAAATGAAGATTGCGACCAAAATCATTGTAGCGTGCGCATCTCTATGTGCATTAGGCGTTATCGGCAGCGGAGCATTTGTTGCTTACCGAGCGTCTACCCTATCTGAACAAGCCTTATTTACTCGCGCCACCAGTCAATTAGTGTCGATCCGTGAAGCGAAAAAGGATGAAATCACACGATATTTTGAGTTCATCGAGCAGCAACTTATCGCAATGGCTGCCAGCCCTGCGACCCAAGATGCTTTTGAAGCGTTTTCTAGCGGATTTGAATCCTACCCGATTGAAAAAGTGACCAGTTCTGACCGACAAAAGTTGAGCAGCTACTATCAAAGTAGCTTTGCTAGTACCTATCATTCGAGCAATCAGGGACAAAATGCCAATGAAGGAATGCGCCTGAACCAGATCTCTGAACGAGGCGTAGCACTTCAAGCTCGCTATATTGGGGTGAATTCTCACGGCTTGGGAGAAAAACACCGGTTGGATGCAGATGGACTAGGCACAAGCTACGACCAAACCCACCTAAAGTATCACCCAGCCACGCGACTCTTTTTAGAAAACTTTGGCTATTACGATATTTTCTTCGTTGATAATCAAGGCAATGTTGTCTATTCGGTGTTTAAGGAGCTGGACTACGCTACCAACCTAGTGAACGGTCCTTATCGCGATAGTGGTTTAGCTCAAGCCTTTCGAATGGCACAGAATCATTCTTCGCAACAAATCAGCTTGGTCGATTTCGCCCCTTATTATCCCTCATACGAGGCGGCAGCTTCCTTTATGTCGACTCCAGTCTTTAAAGCGGGTAAGCGCCTTGGAACCTTGATTTTTCAGATGCCCGTGGATGAAATCAACAGCATCATGACAAATGGCGGTCGATGGGTTGAGTCTGGATTAGGCAGCAGCGGTGAAACCTACCTAGTGGGTAGTGATAAATTGCTTCGCAGTCAGTCCCGCTTTCTGTTGGAGGATATGCCGAGCTACTTGCAAGCGCTTAAGTTGTCGGGGTTATCCGACTCGGTTCTTACTCAAATCAAGCAAAAACAAAGCGCAATAGGACGTCAGCCCGTGAACTCAAAGGCTTCAAATGCGGCGCTAGGAGGGACAAGCGGTGTGGAGTTGGTGCTTGATTATCGAAATGTAGAGGTGTTCTCTGCATATACCCCACTAGAGGTTTCAGGACTCCGATGGGCGCTCTTAAGTGAGATTGATAAAGACGAAGCGTTAGCTGATTTGAACGTACTCAATAGTGCGGTCTTTAACAGTGTTGCGTTGTCGAGCTTAGTGTTAGTACTACTTTCTAGCGGATGTGCTTATGTGGTTGGAGCTGGTATCGTTAAACCGATACGCAAGGCCATCTATAAAGTCGGAAAAATTAGTCAACAAAATGACCTAACAGGGCGCTTAAACGAAGACGGGCGAGACGAGGTAGCCGATCTTGCTAAAGCACTGAATGGATTATTTACTAGCCTGCAAGCCATCATTCAGGATGTGGCGATGACCTCAACTAAGGTTCATCAAACTGTTGGCAGGATTTCAACCAGTATGGGAGAAACAAGGCGGGCGGTGAACGATCAGTACAGTCGCACTGATACTATGGCTACTGCGGTCAATGAAATGAGTGCGTCGGTTGCGGAGGTCGCTCAGTTTGCGAGTAAAGCGGCTGATTCGATGAATGATGCGAATCAAACGGGTCAGAAAAGTGCTCAAGTAGGGCAAGAGCTTGCGAGCCAAATGGGCGAGCTTGAGTTACAGATGCAAGAAGCGAATCAGGCGACAGAGCGTTTGCTGGTAGAGAGCAACTCAATTGCAGAGGTTCTTGATGTGATCCAGTCTATTGCAGAGCAAACTAACCTGCTGGCACTCAATGCTGCGATCGAAGCTGCACGCGCTGGGGAGCAAGGACGTGGTTTTGCTGTGGTTGCGGATGAAGTAAGGACCTTGGCTAGTCGCACTCAGTCCTCAACAGAGGAGATCCGTACTAAGATTGAGTCTTTGCAAAGAGAAACCAATGCTGTGGCGTCAAGTATTTCTGGGGCCAGCAGCTCCGTAGTGACAGGGTTGGAACGGTGTAACACCAACGGTGAAATGCTTGAGCAAATTGTATCAATGCTCAACGAACTAAGTGACATGAACACTCAAATCGCTACGGCGGCTACAGAGCAGTCTCAGGTGACTGATGAGATCAGTGCAGGCATCACCTCTATTGCAGAATCCTCTTTGCAGGTGTCTGGTCAAACCGATCAAATCGACGCTGAAACGTCTGGGTTGAGCGAACAATCTGATGTGCTCAATCACAAAGTGAGCCAATTTAGATATTAGGCAGTGTAGAACCCGAAAGGTCAACACTGCCTAGGGATCTCGTGAAGTTTGGGTGATCTCTCAATTTCTTGCCTTGAAATGCAACCCTTGTTTAGGGTTCGACTGATCGTGCTCTACGCTTGAAATATGGAATTAATCTCACATTATACTGGCGACAACCTAGGTTTAGGTTAATATGTGGCCTGACTTGAGAGAGTTTCTGTATTTGCCCTATGAATATTTTTGTCAATGGCACGCTTCATTAGGGGTGGTTTGAGCCGACTACAAGGTTGTTAAGTATTAATGCGAGTGTTTTTATCGTGCCTGTTTGCAGTATTGCTATTGGCCTCGGAGACAGTTCGAGCCCAAATTGAACTCTCTGAGCAAGAGCAGGACTTTATCCGTGCCAATCCTATCTGGCGTGTGCATTCTGACAGCATCTGGCCTCCATACAATTATCACGAGTTCGGCGAACCTAAGGGTTATGTTGTCGAACTTTTAACCATTGCTTCTCAAAAAGTGGGTGTCCAGCTCGAATGGGTGAACAACGATGCTTGGGCAACAAGCGATCGTGCGATTAACAATGGCAGTGTAGATATCAATATCCACCTTTCAGGATTCCCACAAATAGCTGACGAACTCGTGGTGAGTAAAGTTGGGCTATTCAGTACATGGAGTTCACTGGTATTTGGTTCCCACCACCCATCCGTAGATACCCTGGATGAGCTCACGCATCACACTGTCGCAGTGGTCAAGGGTTCAATGGAAGAAACTATCTTAAAGAAAGACTATCCAGAAATTCAGCGAGTCGTGACGGATGATTCAATTCATCTGTTAGAGATGGTAAAAAGTGGTGACGCAGATGCAGCAATTGGTGATGAACGAGTACTCAAATATCACCTTAAACACTATTTAGTTTCTAATCTTAAAACTCGTAGTCTTAAATCTCACCCTAGATTAGGTGAGCGTCAACACAAGTATATCGTGCATTCTAGTAAATCTATGATTGTTCCTATTCTAGACAGTGCGATAGCAGATATCTCAGAAAGTGAAATCAATGCCCTAAGAGATAAGTGGTGGCGTGCAGAAGAAAGCACAAGAGTGCAAGCGCTTAACCTTACTCAAGATGAGCGTGATTATCTGTTTGACAAACATACCATCAGATACTGCTCGCATCCCGATCTGATGCCAATATCTTCGACCGAAGGTGGTAAGCTGCAAGGCATGGCTCAAGATTACATGGCGTACGTAGAGCAAAGTCTTGGCGTTCAGACTCGACTGGTAGAAGCTAAATCGTGGCCACAAGCGCAATTCCTACTTAAGATGCGTGAATGTGATTTGCTTACTATGAGCAATAGAGTTAAGCAGCGCCTCAGTTACTCCAACTATACCGAGCCGTACCTATCACTCACCCTTGGGGTGGTTATCCATCAGCAGAACCCTTATGCAGCGGACTTAGAAACCCTTAATGGGCGTAGTATTGGTCTGGCAAAAAATGGTTTGGATAAGGAATTATTGGAAGAAGCATATCCTAATATCGAGTTTGTTGAGGTTGACTCGGCCCGAGACGGCTTTGCAATGATTGAAGATAAGGCGTTGTTTGGTTATGTCGGGTTGCTACCTCGCATGACTTATTTGCTGCAAAAAGAGTACCCAAGCTTGATGGTTGCCAGCCAACTGGGTGAGCCGCTTCAAGTCAGTTTCGCGGTTCGCAGCGATGAGCCTGAATTGGCTAGAATATTAAATAAGGCCATCAAAAATATGGGGGTTAAACTTCATACTTCAGTGGCAAACAGCTGGACGTCGGTAGAGTATCGACCGCAGTCGGACCTACGTTTAGTTTGGGCGGTGTTAGTGATTGCGCTGGTGGTGCTTAGCGCTGTAGGTTACAGCTACTATATTTTGCGTAGGCAATACAATAAGTTGCGAAAACTCTCTACTCAAGATCGCCTTACTGGGCTTTATAATCGCTACACCATAGATACTGTCATGGCAGAGCAATTTGCAGAATATCGGTTCTCTAAGAAGTCTTTTAGTGTGATTTTGGCTGATATTGACCATTTCAAGATCTTAAATGATCACCATGGTCACTTAGTGGGGGATGAAGTACTCATCAATACCTCGCAGATATTGTCTAGCAATGTGGCCAACACCGATCTTGTGGGGCGTTGGGGGGGCGAAGAGTTCATCATCATTTGTCCTAATCGCACCGAAGAGCAAGCGGTGCGCCTTGCTGAGACACTACGAGAGCAAATCGTAGCCAATCAACACCCAAAGGTGGGTAATGTCACTTGTAGTTTTGGTGTGGCTGAGTTCGAAGTTGGGATTAATGTTATCGACCTAATGCAACGTGCTGACCGGGCTCTCTACCAGTCGAAAAGGGTGGGTCGTAATGCAGTGACTTCTCATGGCGATCATCAACCGAGTGAAGAAGCGCACAGCTATGATATTTGATGACGAATACGGGCTACGACCTGTTCCGCATTATGCTCGAAAAAGGGCGCTGCCTCTTGCGTTGGTCTTTATCGCTTTCACTATATTTTCTGCCAGTATGCATGCTGGTGGAAGCCTATATCAGCAAACTTCGAGCGATGAGTTTATTGCAGTCGTGTTGATTGGTAACTTGGTATTGGGGGTATATACCGCATTCTTGGCAAGAATTGCCGTCACTACTGGACTATCTACCCATTTGTTAGCGCACTTCTCTTTTGGAACCAAAGGATCTAAGTTGCCATCGCTTTTGTTGGGCGGAACACAAGTCGGTTGGTTTGGAGTCGGTGTGGCTATGCTCGCAATTCCGGTAAATGCAGCTACTGGGGTTGACGTCAACTTACTGATCGTGATCTCAGGTGCATTGATGATCGCCACTGCCCATTTTGGTATCTCTTCACTGATTTTTTTGTCCGCTATTGCTGTCCCTCTATTTCTACTTTTAAGTGGTTCTTCTCTCGCTCAAGTTGGCCAAGATACAATCGTCAATGTCTTTCGAAGTGATGAATCCGAAGCTGGTGTTGCCATGAGCTATACGGCAGGGCTGTCGATAGTGATTGGCTCGTTTATAAGTGCCAGCACTTTAACAGCAGACTTTGCGAGGTTTTTTAGAACTTATCGCATCGCAATGCTTGTCGTTTTGATGGCGTATTTGTTAGGTAACAGTTTGACTTTTTTCATCGGCGCTATTGGGGTATCAAGCTTAGGCTATCCAGATCTGTTTGATATGATGCTCGCTCAAGGCCTGCTTATCCCAGCGATTGTAGTGTTAGGGTTAAATATTTGGACCACTAATGACTGTGCTCTCTACGCCTCGGGTCTCGCACTGACTAATATCACCCAAAAGCCGAGCAATTGGATGGCGATGATTAATGGGGTGATAGGCACAGTGATGGCACTGTGGATTTATAATCATTTTATCGAGTGGTTGAGCTTCCTTTCTCATACTTTACCACCCATTGGAGGTATTTTGATTGCCGACTACCTTCGTAACAAAAAGCGCTACCACTACTTTAATGATATGGAGATTGAAGCTTTCCATTGGCCCGGTATAGCGGCTTTAGGTGTTGCTGTCGTTTTGGCATCGCTACTACCAGGTGTGGTACCCATCAATGGGATTATTGTTGCAGCATTAAGTTATTGGCTATTTGATCGCATAGCTAAAAGCTAAGTTCAGAAACTAAAAAGAGCGCCAATTCAGGCGCTCTTTTTCGATCACTACGTCTATGAGTTAGACGATAAACTTGCTCATTACTTCGTCTTGATCGCGCACGTTTTGTAGCTGTTGTTGCATTGCGCTATCGGTGGTATTGGCAGAGTCTGCTACCTGTACCGATAGGTCTTTAATGTTAATGGTGTTGTTGTTGATCTCTTCAGCCACCAAACTCTGCTCTTCCGCAGCCGATGCGATTTGAATATTCATATCGCTGATTTGTTGAATCGCAGCTCGGATACGCTCAAGTGCCTGGTGTGCTTCTTCAGCTTGTTGTACCGTTTCATCAGCAGTATCTTTGCTTGCTCCCATAGCGGTTGCAACCGCAGATGCGCCACTTTGCAGTTGTTCAATCATGCTGCGGATTTCCGTTGTCGACTCTTGAGTGCGTTGCGCCAGAGTACGAACCTCATCAGCAACGACAGCAAACCCTCGGCCAGATTCACCTGCGCGCGCCGCCTCAATCGCCGCATTGAGTGCCAGCAAGTTGGTTTGATCGGCAATGTCATTGATAACTTTCAGAATGGTTTCAATATTAGCGGTAGCGCTTTCAAGCTGTCTTACCTGTTCAACAGCTTCGTCGATACGAGTGGAGAGTTCACCAATGGCTGTCGTGGTGTGGCTAAATACTCGGCTACCATCTTCGGTAGCGCTGTCGGCATCTTTTGCCGCCGAAGCTGCCCCTTGTGCGTTACCAGCGACGTCACTTGAAGTCGTAGCCATTTCATTCATTGCGGTCGCCAGTTGCTCTAGTTCTTGCATCTGAGTTGACATGGCTGAGGAGGATTGGCGAGCATCATTTGCCGTGGTTTCGGTCACCGCCATAATGGCCTGACTTAATTCTTTAGTTCGGCTGATTCGACCTTGCAAGGTTTCGGCGAATGTGTTGAAGCCTGAAGCAAGCTCAGCAAACTCTTGGTCAGTGTTGGTATCTAAGCGTTTAGTGAGGTCACCTTGGCCGGAGGCAACGTCTTGAATCGCTTGATTTAAGGTTTGCAGTGGTGACATGAGTGATTTGATCAAGGCCAATAGCACGACAATAGAGATAGCTAGGGCAATGATGGCATAAATGATGGAGCTATTGCGGAGTGAATCTACGGCGCTGTATGCGATGTTTTCATCTAGCAGCACACCAACATACCAATCTTCACCTGGGACCTTCGAGAAGTCGATAGCAAACTCTTTACCATCGATTAGCGTCTCGAAAGGTTGCTCAGAGATAGCTACACCAGGCAAAAATTCACTCATCGCTTTGCCATTCAACTTGGTGTCAGGGTGAGCGATGATAGTGCCATCACCAGAGACGATGAATACGTATCCCGCATCAAATAAAGAGACTTGGTTTACAACGTCAGCTAAACCCCCAAGGCTCACGTCATAGAAGATTGCTCCAACGAAGCTGCCTTTGTCACGCACTGGCAGCGCAACCGACACTAGGATTTCACCTGTAGCGGAGTCAGCATAAGGCGCAGTAATGATTAGCTTGCCAGCATTTTTGGCATCCTTGTACCAAGGACGAGCCCTTGGGTCCCAATCAGAACCTGGATTCCAGCTAGGATCGTTGTTGATATTCGAACCATCTTTTTCAAAACCTAGACCTGCGAGCAAAAAGGCGTTCTTTACAATGGAGTCGCTCATGGTGGCTTCGATATCTTCGAAACGATTGGCTTCAATGTCGGCTTCGATAAGGTTGGTGGCGTATTGAGCCACTGCCTTTTTGGCTTCTATATCTGCTCGAATGGTGTTACTTACGCCATTGACAATTTCGTCGACACTGACAGAAATTTGAGTCTCTAGCTCAGATTTCATAGCGAAGTATTGTTGCGTGGTGAGTAGTGCCAATGTGGCAACGAGCAAGGCAGAAGAGGCAGCTACAATTTTGTGGCTAAATTTCATGACAGTCCCTTAACGCGATAAACGCTTTTGTTAGCTTATTTACATGTAAGTATGGAACAATTTCCCATATTGTGTTTTTTATTAACCTTTGTTTGCGCTAATCGACATTTTCTCCTAATAGTTTGCAAACTGGGCTTTTAATATAGTGATAATTATAGGGTGAATTTTGTAGTAGTTGAGTTCTCTAACACTATTACCATTTGATTAATATAAATTTATGACAAGATTTTCTCTAAGCCCCTGTTTGCATCATCTTAACCAAGTCTCTGACCACATTCATCCTTGAGCCAGATACTCAAATTATAGATTGAGGGTACTTATGGCTTACGGGTCTTTTATCGGCTGGTGGCATTCATACTTTAGGGATTTATGATCTTTGCCAACGTACGGCAGAGTAGAGCAGTGTATTAGCCAAATACTGAAGGTGGTTTCACTATACTGAATCGTTATTGAATAGTGATATGTGTTGATTTTCAGGGGTTGGCTTGGTTGAAATGAGGTGTTTGATGCTGTTTGTTAGGTTTTATGGATAAAAAACGTGCATCTCACGATGGATTTTGCTTTACTGATAACTTGATTCCAATAATGGTTTAAATAATTTTAATAAATCCTAGGAATATTAACAAAACAGACAGGATACTGTATGCGCACTCAAGGAGGGGTCGAGTGAAGTTCAGGGAAGCAGAATATAACGATTATGCAGAGATTGCTAAGCTACATGCTAAAAGCTGGCAACGTCATTATCGTGGCATCGTGACAGACGCATACTTAGACCAATATGCAGAAGATGATCGCTTAGTTATTTGGCAAACACGTTTAACCAATCCAGCATTTAATCAGCACATTTTAGTGGCCGAAGATGATGACAAGATTTGCGGTTTTATCTGTATTTACGGCAACCACAACTACGAACTTGGTACAATCATCGACAATTTGCACGTGGATTCCGCCTATCAAGGTCACGGTTTAGGTACCCGTTTGATGCTTGAAGCGGCGATGTGGACGGCTAAGTTTTTCCCTGATAATGGGCTTTACTTAGAAGTCTTGGAGCAAAATCAGGCGGCTAAGCAGTTCTATCAAGTACTTGGTGGCAAGGACATCGAAATTCGAGATTGGCAATCACCGTGCGGCTCTTTGGTTAAGGAATCCGTGATTCGTTGGGACAACCCTGAAACACTGTTAGAAAAGACCAGGACTTTCGTCTAGAGCTTGATAGGGTTCTACAAAGTAGTCAAAAGCATCCAATTTTGGGTGCTTTTTTGCGTTTATGTCCACAGGTAATTTTGCTATTGAGGTTTATGTCATTATATTCCACTATCATTTGGTTGGATAATAGCTTGATTTATTTATTACTGAGCTCAACCGGAGCGAGATTGTCAAAAAAATTCTACTTAGCTCAACAAATTTAATTCATAAGCTAGCGAAATGTTGTTCAAGTGTGAAATCTGTTCCAAAATGCTTATGGTTGCACAAAAATTTCAATGGAATGGTTAATGCAGAACGTGGATGTTGATCTCAATTGGCTGGATAGATCACAAAAATATCGTACTCAAGTCCTTCGATGGATGAGCTTGGTGATGTTAGTTGCCTGCTTAGCTTATGGGGCGATTAATCTACTGCTGCTTGATCAAGTGTTACTGGGCACTAGTGAACTGGTGTTTGCCATCTATTCGGCATTTATTTACAACTTTTCTGATAAGTTCGGCCAACGCATCTATCACCCTGTCATTTTTGTTTCATCCGTTAACTTGATGGTCCTGCTGGCCATTTTGAGCACACCAACATCCGTGACACTTTTTGTATGGTTATTTATTTGCCCTATTTTGGTCTATTTACTGCTGGGTAAAAGTTTAGGTTTTAAGGTTAATGCGCTTTTGGTGCCGATCAGCATCATAGTCAATACGTACGCAGCCACTCAGCCAGATTCTGAATTGCTACTCCGTTCGTCGTTTAACGTCGCTATCTGCTTGCTGGCTGTATGGGCGATTGCCCATGTCTACGAACGCAACCGAGAGAACACGGAAACAATGCTAACGTCTTTAGCATTGGTTGATCCTCTCACTAACATCGATAACCGATTAAGCCTTGCGCTAAGTTTCGAAAAAATGGCGAGCATACATCGCCGCAAGACTGACATCTTTTCGATGCTAGTTATCGACATCGACTATTTTAAAAAGATTAATGATACCTATGGTCACTCGGTAGGTGATGAGGTGTTAAAGCAAGTCGCTAAACTATTGGCAGAGTCCGTTCGGGTGTCGGATTCTATCTATCGTGTAGGTGGAGAGGAATTTTGTGCTTTGCTCCCTTACACCGATGGAAAACTAGCTAGAGCAACGGCCGAACATGTGCGTAAAGAAGTAGCGTTTCATCAGTTTGAAGTCGATGAGCATCAAATTCAACTCTCTGTCAGCATCGGTATAGCGGAGTATGGCCAAGATGGTGTAGCACTAGAAGAAATGTTTAAAACTGCTGACGACCTGCTATATAACGCTAAAGGAGCAGGCCGTAACAAGGTTGCTTACGGCACCTGATTTTCTAAGTTATGCTGAATCAAGATGTTCTTTATTCTCGCCTTAATTGAAGGCGCTTCTTTCTTGAGTGCTATTTTAAAAATCCTTTTCACATCAATTAAGTACTCTGAGTATTGCTGGCTCAAAACAAACAGGGCGTTGTAAGCCCAAGCTCGTAAAAATTTATTTCGGTCCGCAATACACAGCTTAATGAATTGTTCTAATGAGTCCTTTTCGTCACTTTGCACAGGAAGGTAAGGCATGATCTGTAGCAGGTGAAGCTTTGCTTGCCAATGAGTTAAAAAAGGGATCAGTTGGTAGACTTGGCGCATTTCCTGGTCAGTAAGTTGCTCTTCGCTCTCTAGGTGGTGTTTGAGTAGCCAAGTGGCACTTTCTTGATAGGGATCGAGTGTGCTTTTTTCCAACAGTTGATCGATGAAATTTGCCTCGAAGTGGTGCTCTTGATAAATCAGGTGAAGATAATCGGTCGACTTTCCATCCCACTGTTCGAGTTCCGTTTGCAGTTCCATGTTTCAGTCTCTTTTGTCCCATGCCTCCCAATCAGGATAAGTCATATCGCTCACTTTTTCCTCTCAGCTTGGCGCTTTGCTAGGCGTGTTGTTTTTCAAAAATGAAATCTATGCTTGAGAATTTGGTTTTATCAAAAACTGTGAGGAAGTGTTACTGTTTCGGCTAGCCGATGCATCAAGGAGAAGGAAGCCCTTGTCCTTGATGTGTCTACCATCCCCAAATCATTGCGATGTTGGCGGTGGTACCTACAAATACCATTTGTAGTAAATAAATTAAGCTTATTTCGCCCAGGCCTTTCGGCACTGGGCTTTTTTTTATTAATACCCTTTCTTACGTTGGCGAGACTCACTTTGCACTGAGCGATAGAACTTGCCCAATTGACGGTTAGCATCACGCTTTTCCGCTAATGTGGCTTGGTTTCTCGCCTGCTCTCGTTGCAGCTTGAAGTAGTTATTTAATCGACGTTGGGCTATCTCACCACTTTCAAGAGCTTTCTCCACGGCGCAGCCAGGCTCACCTTGGTGTTGGCAATCGGAAAAACGACACCGCTCTGCGAGAGTCTCGATATCAGCAAAGGCTTCACTGACACCGTCTTCTGCTCCAGAGAGTTGCAATTCACGCATTCCTGGTGTGTCCATCAGCAGTCCACCTTCACTCAGTGGCAGCAGCATCCTTGAAGTCGTGGTGTGACGGCCTTTACTGTCGTCTTCACGTATCCCGCCAGTTTTTTGTTCACTGTCACCAAGTAGCGTATTGATTAAGGTGGATTTACCTACCCCTGAAGAGCCAATGAAAGCCACGGTTTGACTGCTGCGACACCAGGAGCGTAAACACTCGACGCTTTGTGTATCTAACCCATTAACCACTTCAATCAGCAGCAAAGGGTCTAATGCTTGGACCTGATTACGCAGTGACTGAGCATCATCACATAAGTCAGCTTTGGTCAGCACGATGACTGGCTCAACACCCGCTTCGCTAGCAAGTGCCAAATAACGCTCGATTCGACTGAGGTTAAAGTCATGGTTTAAAGAACAAACGATAAACACCGTGTCGACATTGGCTGCAATGTACTGCTCCTTGACCTTTGGTCCAGGGGCTTTGCGGCGAAACAGTGATTTTCGCTCTAACATACGGACAAACTGCTTGTTTTCATTACTGAGCACGATCCAGTCCCCCACCGTCATCATGGGTTGGTTTTGGTGGTGGGCAAGGTGCAGTGTTTCCGTTTCAGTAACAACCTGATAGCCGCTTTTGTGGTGCGCAATGATGCGACCTATTGAACGGTCTTCGTAGTCGTCAAGTGTCAGTTGTTGTTGATAGTATCCTTGCCAGCCAAGTTGATTAAGTGACACAGGATGAGTAAAAATTGTATTCATTACCAGAACCTACTGATATAACAGTATAAAAGTTTAGGGTCGGGTACGATTTATGGTGTTGCGGAAGCAACGGTACGGACCCCGGTTGATGATCACCGGGCAAAGAAGGGAAGTGTAAAGCGAGTTCTATTTAATTAACGCTTTTGAGCTTCTTTTGCCGGGTGGGTAGTTACTACAATCATGATATTCCTCCGAGTTAATATTGTTTCAGGCGGATTATTGATTAAGGGAATGGTAGAAGTCAAGGATGTTGATGTGAAATTTATCCCATTTGAGCAACCTCATTTACTTCAAGTCGTGGCTTGGTTTGAAACTGAGGACGAGGCGATTGCATGGGGGGGATGGCAGTTTGAGTGGCCAATAAAGCCATCCTTGTTTTTGGAGCGAGGAGAACTCCCAGAGGTAAATTATTTTGTGCTTGCCGAGGGCGATGAGGTGGTTGGCTTTATCGAAATATTGCGGGTCAATCGCTATCACTATCGTCTGTGCAGAGTCGCTGTGCATAATCAACGTAGGGGGCAAAAGCTCGGTAACTTATTGGTGAGTGCGGCCATCAATTACATTGAGACTGAAACGCCAGCCATGGTGGTTACCTTGGCAGTGTTTCAACATAACGTGGTGGCACTAAACTGTTATCTCAAGCTAGGTTTTCAGGTCACCGATCAAGGACCCAAATTAAAAACCTTTAACGGTGTTGATTGGCCGTTGTACCAGATGGAACGTGTGATCAGTCGTTAGGTCGATTCATATAAATAAAATGTGTGTCAGCCCACTCTACTTGAAAGCCAAATTTTTGGTAGAGACGGTTAACCTTATTGCCTTGTAAATGACAAAGTTTTATCGGCAGAGAGGCTTGGTTTGAACGGCGAATACAGTGTTCAAGAATCGCACTTCCTAACCCTTGCCCTTGGAATTGTGGCAGCAAAAATAGCCTTGCTAAGTAGAGATGATCGGTTTTTTGTTCCAGGAGGAAACTGCCGACATCTTGGTTATCGTACATAACAATATTCGGCTTTGCCTCAAGCCACTCTTGGTGGTGCAGTTCTCGTTGCAGTGCCTCATCCCAACCAAAAACACGTTTAACCGCATCGTACTCAGCAGCCTTTTTTAGCTCGAATAGAAAATCATAATCAAGGTCACCGGCGTCACGAGTAGAAAAGTGAATGGTAGGTCTCATGGCTGTTTATCGAAGCAAGTCATACTTGGTGGAATATCCACCCATGTTAGTTTTTCACAGGTCCAAACGTGGGCTTGTGGAGCGAACACCAATGGATCGTCGAGATGGACGGGCTTTAACTTGAGCTTCATTGTTGAGGTGTCTTCAGGGTTGTAGTGATAAATCCGATTGCCACAATTTGGACAGAATTTCGCATTATTACGATTGCCGCTATCAGCGCTTCTTGACCACTCTCGCATCTCTCCAAAAAACTCAACCGCCTGAGTATCGACCACAACTGTAACGCTAAATGGCGCAGTAGAGAGCTTCTGGCATTCAGTACAATGGCACGCAAATACCTTTAGAGGCGCTGCTTTGAGATGGTAGCCAACTTGGCCGCACTGACACTTTGCAGTGATAGGATAATTACTCATGATATTCTCCTTGTCGAGTTCATCGAAATAACAGACCTAATTATAAGTGGTTAACGGGTAACTTGTTGAACTGATTATGATGAATAAAGTGGTCGATTTGAGTCACCACTTTATTACTGTACACCAGGCTAGTGTGGGTATTTTTCATTAGCAGGTGATCTGTCATACCCGAAATCTTAGTCTCTTCGACAGTGACGGTACCATCGGAAAGTGATTTATCGGGCCAAAGCAAAAAAGAGCGTGCACCAATGGGGAGGGTGCCTGCGATAGAGCCAAGTTTTTGCGGAAGTGTCCATTCATCTTGGTGTTTGTCGAGTCCGTGGCTTGGTGAATTGCCGAGCAATGGTTTTAAACCAAACTCGCTAAGCAAATCGACAATAGATGCACCTTGCAGTGGTGAGCCGAGTGCGATGACGTGTGAAACATGCTCTGGACTGAGTTGCCGAGCATTGAGGTAACGCTTAATAATAAGACCACCAAGGCTATGGCCAATAAAGATATTAGGCATATCCTCGGCCAATGCGTTATCAAGTGTTTTGAACAGTTGCCGCTCATTGATGGCTAGGGAGTTGTAGCTAATGAGTTTGGTACGATAACCGAGATTGCGAAGTTTAGTCGCCAGCGGACGCATGACGATGCCGTGCATATACAGCCCATGCAAAATGATGATTTTCATAACCTTCCTCCTATCACACCCTCAGTTCACTATATATGAGGAACGGAATGTGCGACAAGAGGGCTAAAGAATCTTACAGTAGTCTATGCAGATGCTTGCGCTTGAGTTTGAGGCTGACTCCAAGCATGCCAAAGGCCTGCAAAAGCAAGTACAGATGCCGTTAACATAATTACACCTAAAGGTGCTTGTGTATCGGCAGGTAAAAAGGCCGCTGCAAGTGTGGCAAGGCCCGCACCAAAGTTTTGTAATCCGCCTAATACTGCGCCTGCTGTGCCCGCTTGTTGAGGGAACGAGTTCATTGCTCCTGTAGTAGCTGCTGGGAAGAGTACACCTGCGCCAAGGAAGTAAACCGTTGCCCCCCCAACTAAGGTAAGTATGGTGGTTTCGCCAGCCAGACCCGGTACCAACACGATGACAGAGCCAACAATAATTGCCACACCACCGGAAAGCAGTGAAGTACGCTCAGACCAACGGCGAGCAACAAAGCTAGAAAGCGCAGCGCCTGCCAAATATCCCGGAATTGGAATAACAAACAGTAAGCTTACCACCGTGGCAGGCAGTCCTAAAGTACCACCAAGCAGTACACCAGCTGCAGCTTCAAACACAGCAACGCCAGCAAAAGTTGCCACTAGGGTCAATAGAAAGCCTTGGAAGGCACGATCGCCCAGCACCGTTTGATAACTTTCTATCACGGACTCTTTCTTGCGCTTTTCCGCTGGTAAGGTTTCGTGCAAAAAGCTCATTAGAGTTAATGCGACTGCACAGGCCAGTAGCGCCAAGAAGATATAGCTCATGCGCCAATCAAAGTGTTCGGTTAAATAGCCACCTAGCACAGGGGCCACCAAAGGTGAAAACATCAAACACATACTAATGATGCTCGCTGCTTGATGTAGCTGCGCACCTTCGAAACAGTCGCGAGCTAGTGTGCGAGCCATAGCGCCACCACTACCTATACCTGCCCCTTGAATAAAACTGCCGATCAAAAACCATTCAAAACTACCGGCAAATAGGGCGATGACCGTGCCAACGACATAAATGCCAAGCCCTGTCATGATGATAGGCTTACGACCAAGGCGGTCTGATAAGGTGCCGTAAACAAATTGAGAAAGTCCGTATGGGATCAGATAGCACGCCATGACTGCCTGTAAGGCAGCAGGGTCGACCATGAACTCCGTTGCCATCGCACCAATCGAAGGCACATACATGGTTTGAGTCATCTGACCTACCGCCGCTAAAATAGCGATAAAGAAAGTCAAACGAGCCAATGGCACAGAAGCAGACATGCAATTTCTCCTAGAAATGTACGTAAAGTGAAGGCAAGTGCTAAAAAACACACTTAGATAATTAATTTGCGGCAATATTAGGAGGGGATAGCGTTTCAATCAAGGTCATTAACCACGATACTTTTCTATGAATTGGATTAGAAAAACTAATGATGGTTATTTATAAGATCCTTGTGCTAAAGGTGCTCTGGTGGAGTAAGCTGTAATGAAGGTTAAATATCAAAAAGTATGTGTAATGAAACAAAACCAGTGTTCTTGTTGATTATGGCCAATAGTAGCGAATATGGTTTAAAGTGGAATAAATTACCAGTAAATGTGGATGGGAGTACCTACTTTAACTAGGTTTAAAAACTGCTCCATCTCTTTGTTAGTAATAGCAATACAGCCATCAGTCCAATCAAATTGTTGGGCAATTGGAGCAAAATCAGGATGCCACTGTTTTTGACCGTGCACCATCACCATGCCGCCAGGGTCGACGCCTCTAGCTTCGGCTAGTAAGCGGTCTTTTTTATTGGGATAACTGATGTGCATGGATTTGTAGAACGACGAGTTGGATTTGATGTAATCAAGGGTGTACCAACCTTCTGGAGTTTTTTGATCGCCTTCTTCTCGCTTATGTCCTTTGGGAGAGCCGCCCAAAGCCACTTTGTATTCGGCGACAACCACATTGTTGATAAAGACATACATGCGGCGGCGAGATTTATCTACCTCGACACGATTTTCGACACTAGGTTGATGCGGTAAAGGTGTCGCTTCGCCGTTGGCAGCATACAGGAGCGAAGCAAACAGGATAGACACCGTATTGAAGGTAAGAATGAAGTGGAACAACTTTGTCATTCTCATCCCTCTAAGGTTAAGGAGCCAATTTGAGCGCTTGCGCAGGCTCTAACGGATGTGAAAAATGGTAGCCTTGTAGATGGTTTACGCCTATGTCTCGAAAACGTTGTGCCATCTCTTCATCCTCAACCCCTTCCATCGTAACTTTTACCCCATACTTCTGACACATCTGGGTTAACAGCTGCAAATATTCATAGCTAGGGGAGTTAGGCTTTGCATCCCAAGCAAACATACGGTCTATCTTAATCCCCTTAAAAGGCAAGCGTAGGAAATTGAGGATTGAACCGTGGCCAGAGCCGTAGTCATCCATCGAAAATTGAAACCCACTATCGGCCATAGCGATAATTTCATCGATAGCGTACGCCTTATCTTCAAGTAACACCGTTTCGGTGACTTCAAAGATAAAGTTTTCTTTTGTGAGATTGTAGCGGTCAATGACCATTTGAACTTGGCTAGAAAATCCCTGTTTGAGCAGTTCAACCACAGAGACGTTAATACTCACCACCATTGGTGTTTGCCATCTCTTTTGGTACTCAACCAGAAATTGGCAGGACTTCTCAAGCACACCTAGACCAAGGTTAGCAATGATGTCTTTACGTTCAGCGACGGGAATATACTCATCTGGGAAAATTTGACCCAGCTGTTTATCGTACCAGCGTGATAGCGCTTCAAAGTAATCCACCTTACCCGATTGGCTGTTGATTATCGGTTGTAGGGCGATGGTCTGCTCCTGACGGTTGATCGCTCCTGCCAAAGAGCGTTCAATATAGAGCTCTCGGTCGATCTTAGCGCCAACTTTTTGGTCATAGATAGCAAACTGGTTATCGGAATGACGTTTGGCGTATTCACAAGTTTCTGATGCTAATGCCCATGCCAAGTTAAGGTCTTCTTTGCGAGCATCACTCAAGTAAGCCCCAAATACTACTTGAGCGCTAGTATGCTCATTTTGCAAGATGGAAGCATCGAGTTGAGCTTTAAAGCTAGTGCTGAACTCGGTGATCTCTTGGGGTGTCATATGTTTGCTGATAAGGATGGCGTAACTATCCGCATTGGTCTGATAGATCGTCATTGGAATATCAGCGTAATACTTGTACGCCGCTTCTACGTTAGATTGAATTTGGCTGATGACTAGAGGAAGCCCTGAGCGAACCACTTCAGAGTTGTAGTTGAGGCGAAATACTCGGATGAGGGCGAACTTTCCTTCGAGTTGGTTGAAGTCTCGCTCAAGTTTAGAATAGTTTGGTAACCCAGTTAATCGATTATAGAACGCCAGCTTTTCAATTTGGCGGATAAGCTTTTTGTGCGTCGATACATCTTTATTGCTGCCAACAAAATACTTGCCGATTTCGTCACTATCGCATCGGATCTGGGTCTCTATCCAGCGATATTTCCCGCTCGCATTCTGGATTCGCATCGTGTAGTTGAACTCATCACCTAGCTTTGCATTGGCTTGATAAGTTTTAAGCTGTGCGACAAATGCATCTCGATCATCTGGATGGATGAACTGATACCAATCTTCAGCGCTAGCCCCTAAGTGAGACAAGGCAAATGGTTGATAAAATGCTTGGTTTGAGAACAAGATTTTGCCATTGCTGTCAGAGATCCACAGCCCGATATCTGAAGTATCAAGGGCTTTTAAATAGCGGTTAGCAGTCATGGACTTGTTCATAAAGGGATCTCGACGCACTAGCACAAAAACATGGGAAGTGATGATTTAACTGGGAAATTTCAACCGATTGGCAGTTTTAATCACTAAAGAAATATAAATTATAATACCACCGCCCAAGATAGGAGCGGTAAGGAAAATAATCAAGCAATAATTGATTGTTATACCAATAGCTTAGAATGTTAGATAAGTGGTTGTAAAGATGGGGTTTATATGAAGGTTTAAGCACCAAAGAGTTTACTAGTAACCTTTGGTGCCCAATGGTAGATTTTTGACTTAAAAGTGGGACAAATCGATCAGCGTCTTGGTATAAGCATGGCTTGGGGAGGCAAACAACTGCTCAGTGTCCCCTTGTTCAACTACTTGCCCGTCTTTGAGCACCAAAGTGTAATGGCAAAGTGATTTCACTACAGCAAGATCATGGCTGATAAACAAGTAGGTCAGCTCATATTTAGTTTGCAGATCTTTAAGTAGCTCCAAAACTTGCGCTTGTACTGTCCGGTCAAGAGACGAGGTAGGTTCATCGAGCAAGATAAATTCAGGCTTTAAGATCAGCGCTCTCGCGATAGCGATACGCTGCCTTTGCCCACCAGAAAACTCGTTTGGATAACGGTGTCGAGTATTTGGATCGAGTCCAACTTCGGTCATTGCTTCGCAAATCGCTTCATCTTGATCTTGCGGCGTCATTTCAAAATGCACTTTCAATCCTTCACCGATAATTTGCGCCACCGACATTCGGGGATTAAGGGCTGAGAAGGGATCTTGAAACACCACTTGCATGCGCCTGCGCAGCGGTAACATCTGTTTGCGATCTAACCCTTGGATTAGGTCACCATCAAAGTGAATGCCACCTTCGCTTTCAATTAGACGCAATATGGCCATGCCTGTGGTGGATTTCCCTGAGCCACTTTCTCCTACTAAACCGATGGTTTGGCCTTTCGGCAGAGAGAAGTTCACATCCGTCACCGCTTTAACATGCCCAACGGTACGTTTTAAAATCCCACCCGTGATTGGGAACCAGACTTTAAGATTATCGGCATTGACTAGGGTAGACGGGTCGGCCAACTTAGGTACGGGATCGCCCTTAGGATCTGAGTTGATTAGCTTTTGCGTGTAAGGGTGAGTTGGTGAGTTAAATACCCGTTCACACGGCCCTGTTTCAATCAAGCGGCCGTTTTGCATGACGGCGACATTGTCTGCGATGCGTCTAACGATGCTCAAGTCATGGGTGATGAATAGCATGGCCATGCCGAGCTCTTGTTGTAGCGATTTTAACAGATCTAGGATCTGAGCTTGTACCGAGACATCCAGCGCCGTCGTTGGCTCGTCGGCAATCAAAAGCTCAGGTTCATTGATTAGCGCAATGGCGATCATGACTCGTTGGCGCTCGCCTCCAGAAAGCTCATGAGGATAGGCTTTGAGTTTCTGCTCTGGATTACGTATTCCGACCTTGTTAAGCCACTCTAATGCAAGTGCTTTGGCTTTGTTGGTCCGCATTCCTCGATGGATCTCTAAGGTCTCCACCAATTGGCGTTCAATTCTATGCAGTGGGTTGAGCGAAACCATTGGCTCTTGGAAGATCATGCCGATACGGTCACCACGGATCCCTCGCATTTGGCGTTCACTGCACTGCTGCAAATCTAACCCATCGAATAGTATTTTACCGCTTAGGTAGTGAGTGCTTGCTTTTGGCAACAGCCGCAATATCGCATTGGCAGTAACTGATTTACCTGAGCCACTTTCTCCCACCAAAGCGAGAGTTTCTCCTTTGGCAATGGAAAGGTTGACATTTTGGGTGATCACATCGAGGTTATCAGCTTTGCCAAAACCTACCGAGAGTTGGTCAATCTTAAGTAGTGTCATGGTTACCTCTGCTGGTGTGGATCAAAAGCATCGCGCACAGCTTCACCGATAAATACCAGTAAGCTCAGCATGATAGAAAGCACCACAAATGCTGAAATCCCCAGCCATGGTGCTTGCAGGTTGGCTTTACCTTGTGCGAGCAATTCTCCTAAAGATGGAGACCCTGCTGGCAGACCAAAGCCCAAAAAGTCGAGTGAAGTCAGGGTTGTGACCGAACCAGACAGAATGAATGGCACCATGGTTAAGGTAGCGACCATGGCATTGGGTAGCATGTGCCGACCTATGATTCGGCCATCGCTCACGCCTAGCGCATGGGCTGCTTTGATGTAGTCAAAGTTGCGGCAACGAAGAAACTCGGCGCGCACCACGCCAACTAACCCCATCCAACTGAACAGCACCATTATGCCAAGCAGCCACCAAAAGTTGGGCTCAACGAAACTGGAAAGAATAATAAGCAAAAACAGGGTTGGCATACCGGACCAAACTTCGATAAAGCGCTGGCCGAGCAGATCTAGCTTTCCACCGTAATAACCTTGAGTAGCACCAACAATTACGCCAATGATGCTAGAAATGATGGTTAAGATGAAACCAAACAGTACCGAGATACGGAATCCATAAATCACACGGGCCAATACATCTCGTCCTCGGTCGTCAGTACCGAGATAGTTCACGTTGTCTGGCGGAGAAGGAGCGGGCTGGCTCAAGTTGTAATTGATGGTGTCATAGTGAAAGCGAACCAGTGGCCAAATGATGTAACCATCTTCTTCGATCAGTTCGATGACATATGGGTCGGTGTAGTCAGCTTCTGCTTCAAATTCCCCACCAAACTGGGTTTCTGCGTATTCAAATGCCACAGGGTAATACCACTGGTTTTGATAAGACACGAGCAGGGGTTTATCGTTGGCAATTAACTCTGCGAATAGGCTTAAAATGAACAGTGAGCCAAAAATCCACAGTGACCAATAACCACGTTTGTTGGCTTTAAAGCGTTGCCAACGGACGGCGATTAACGGACTCATATTAGCGCGCCTCAAAATCAATGCGTGGGTCGACCCAAGAATAGGTTAGGTCGGAGATAATGCTGAGGATAAGACCGAGCAGCGTCATGATATACAGTGAGCTAAACACCACCGGGTAGTCTCGTTGCAGGGTCGATTCAAAACCCAGCAGACCAATGCCCTCTAGGGAGAACATCACTTCAATCAGCATCGAGCCGGTGAAAAATATGCTGATAAACGCACTTGGGAAACCAGCAATAATGATCAGCATGGCATTGCGAAACACGTGTTTGTAGAGGATGCTATTTTCATCCAACCCTTTTGAGCGTGCGGTGACTACATATTGTTTGTTGATCTCATCTAAAAACGAGTTCTTAGTGAGCATGCTTAAAGTCGCAAAGCCACCAATGACCATCGCAAGGGTAGGAAGTGCTAAGTGCCAGAAATAGTCAATGATCTGCTCAAATAGCGTCATTTGATCAAAATTGGCAGAGACGAGGCCCCGCAACGGGAACCAACTGAAATAGTTGCCTGAGGCAAACAAAATGATAAGCAAGATTGCAAATAGAAATCCGGGGATGGCGTAGCCAATGATCACCAGAGCACTGGACCAAATATCAAACCGCGACCCGTGATGGATAGCTTTCATGATCCCAAGAGGAATGGAGATAAGATAAATGATCAACGTACTCCATAGACCGAGAGAGATGGAAACGGGAAGCCGCTCAACGATAAGGTCGATAACATCACCATCTCGAAACAGGCTCTCACCAAAGTTAAAGGTGGCGTAATTCTTGAGCATATCGAAATAACGCTCATGCAGTGGTTTATCAAATCCAAACTGCTTCTTAATCGCTTCAACGACTTCTGGGTCAAGGCCGCGAGATCCTCGATAGCTAGATGTTGCTTCAGCATCGACTTCTGCCACCTCTTTACCACCACCTGAAAAGCGCTCCATGATGCCAGACTCAAAACCTTGAGCTTGCGCCATAGCTTGCTCTACAGGGCCACCGGGAGCGACCTGAATGACAAAGAAGTTGATGGTAATGATGGCCCACAGGGTCGGAATGACGAGCAACAGACGCCGTATGATGTATGCGGTCATGGTATTTCTCTTGGGATAAAGGTAGGCGCAGCTAGGCTGCGCCTACGGTTTAACGACGTTTTTCTGGCAGCTTTTGTGCTTTCTCACTGTCTACCCACCAAGTATCTGTGCCTAAGTCATAAGTTGGGCGCAACTCTGGGCGAGAGAACTTATCCCAACTGGCGACACGGAACTTGCTCAAGTGCCAAGCGGGGATAGCGTAGTGATTCCAACGAAGCACTCGGTCGAAAGCGCGGCCAAGGTGAACGAGTTTCTCGGGATCTTCTTGGCTGGCGGCAATTTCGTCGGTGAGATAATCTACCGCAGGGTCGTTCACCCCTGGGCGATTGTAGGTGTTGTCGATATAACGGCTGTTCCAAACGATCTGAACGCTAGAGCTTGGGTAGTTGCCTGAGTTAATCGAAGCAAACACCATGTCATAATCGCGGTCTTGGAAGCGTTTTAGGTACTGAGTGGTATCTACGGTACGGATCTTCATCTCTATACCCATCTGCTTAAAGTTCTTTTGCAGTGGGATGGCAAATCGCTCCGTTGTAGGGCTATAGATGAGTAGCTCAAAGCTCATCGGCTTGCCGGTTTCAACGTTGGTCATCACCTTGTTTTTAAGCTCCCAGCCAGCTTCTTTTAGCAACTTGAATGCAGTGCGCATTTGACTGCGAATACGGCCTGATCCGTCCGTTGCTGGTGGGTGATAAACTTCAGTAAAGACACGTGGTGGAATTTTGTCTTTGATTGGCTCAAGGATTTTTAGCTCTTCAGGGCTTGGTAATTCAGTGGCTTGGTACTGCGAGTTTTGGAAGTAGCTCTCTGTACGACTGTATTGGCCGTAGAAAAGGTTTTTATTCATCCACTCAAAGTCCATCGCATAAGTCAGTGCCTCACGAACTTTTGGATCGTTAAACACTGGGCGCTGGATATTGAACACGAACCCTTGCATTGGTTGTGGGATATCGTGGTCAATTTCTTCTTTTTTAATGAAACCTTTATCGAAGTTCACCCCGTTATAGGCCGTGGCCCAAAACTTAGCGACTCCTTCTTGGCGAAAATCAAACTCACCAGCTTTGAAAGCTTCAAGCATGACAGTCTCATCTCGGTAGTAGTCGTACTTGATGTTATCGAAGTTGTTGCGACCGACGTTCACGGGTAAATCTTCTGCCCAGTAATCTTTCACTCGGCTGTAGGTGATGCTCTGCCCTGACTTGTAATCAGTGACTTTGTAAGCGCTGCTACCTAGTGGTGGCTCACTCAGTGGCTCAGAGAGGTCTTTGTCTTTCCAAAAGTGTTCTGGAAGCACTCGCATGCCAGTGACTAGGCTAAGAAGCACTTCTCGATTGGGAACAGACATTTCGATGCGAACCGTGCGCTCACTGATCGCTTTCACTGACTTCACATCCTTGTAGTAGGCGCTGTACTGAGGCACGCCCTGGGTTAAGAACTTATTGAAAGTGAACTCGACATCGGATGCAAGAATAGGATGACCATCATTGAAAACAGCTTTTGGGTTTAGGTCGACCTCCATCCAGCCGTACTCTTGGTCGTATCGGACTTTTTTTGCGACTAACGCATAAGATGAGTCAATTTCATCGGTGGATGCGTAAAACAGTGAGTCGTAAAAGAAAGCAGTGGCTGCACCAGGATTGCCTCGTGAGCCGTAGCGGTTAAAGCTGTCCCATGTCCCTTGCACACCATAAGTGATACTGCCACCTTTCGGCGCCTCAGGATTGACATAGTCAAAGTGTTCAAACCCGACAGGGTATTTTGCGGTGCCAAAGCCGATAAGACGATCGGACTCGATAATATCTGCGGCAAACAGTGAGCCGCTAGTCACGCATAGGCCAAGCAGTAACGCAGGTCTTAATGACATTGCCATTCCTCCATGAACGCATAAAAAGAGAGAATTTCTCGAAGTGATTGTTTTCATTATAGGAGTTCGACTCAGTAAAGAAAGGTTTTGTTCCACGGGCTTTTAAAGAAAGTGCGTTTTCTAACCATTACTTACAAAATAGCGATGCAAATAATTGTATGATAATAATACAAATGTGTGATCCGGCTCAAACAGAGTTTCCACTGCTGGTATTGTGCGGTGATTATTTAAACATTTAGAATGAATTTACAGTGGTTGGATTTGATGTCCCTACCACGAACAGGTATTTTATCGCCCTCCGTATAGGGCGATTCTAAAACCAAGCCACAAAGATGGTACTTCCCTAAAATGCAACGCAGCATATAAATACAAATACATTGAGCACGATTATTATGAAATTGCATCGCACTGATAACAAAAAGCCTCGCCTCCTTAAAAAACTCTACTTAGGTGAGTACGCCCTAAAAGGGGTCGAGGTAAGCTGTCAAACCTCCCTCGTTGACTTCGATACTTACGAAGCTTTCTTTGACGCTTTTGCTGATTTTCTTGAGTCCCACAACATGGAATTTGCGGGTGGTGGTCTAGAAGAGTTTCAAGGTTTTATTTGTCCGAGCACTCGCTACGGCAGCCTGACGACTGAGCAAATCACACTGATTCAACAATGGCTAAACGACCGTTCTGAGGTTAGTCATGTTGAGGTGAGTGAGCTACTAGACGCTAACTACTTTTAATTCTATCTAACGCTTAGCAAGGTGAACTGCTGCATTGATGCAGCGGTTTGGTTGCGTGCGCCAAAAATTCAGAGAATGCTTCTCATTTCCTCTACCTAATTGGGGGTATTCCAGTGAATTTGCGAGCCACATCGACTGTTTGCTAGGCATTATCTCTATACTCACAGAGATATCCTTATAAACAACATGGTCATTAGGCCATTGTACTTTGGGGGACTGTCATGAAAGTCACTTTCAATGGGCAAGATTACGTATTCGATCAACCAATCTCGGTTTTAGAAGCTGGCAAGAAAGCGGGCGTTGAGATCCCAACCTTGTGTGGTGATAGCCGAAGAAAAGATAAAACACCGTGCGACGTGTGCGTGGTTGAAATACAAGGCAAAGGCATGGTGCGCTCATGTGAAACCGCTGTTGAAAGCAACATGAAGATCACAACGGAAAGCGACACCATTCGTCAGCATCGTCATCAAGCGCTTGTAAAGATCCTCTCTGACCATAACGCCGACTGTGAAGCCCCTTGTCAGGTCGCTTGTCCTGCCAAAGTCGATGTTCAATCTTACTTGTCACATATCGCTAAAGGTGATCACCAAGACGCAATAGAGATCATCAAAAAAACCTTGCCGATGCCAATTTCTGTTGGCCGAGTTTGCCCTGCATTTTGTGAAGCAGAGTGTCGACGCAGTGTGGTGGATGAGCCGATTGCCATTCGTCACCTGAAACGTCATGCCGCCGACGTAGATATTGATGCATCAGCCCCGATTGAACCTAAAAAACTACCAAAAAATGGCAAACGAGTTGCGATTGTTGGCGCAGGCCCCGGTGGACTGGCCGCAGGCTACTACCTGAGCTATCAAGGTTTTGAGGTTAAGGTGTTTGAGATGATGCCTAAAGCGGGTGGATGGCTTCGATACGGCATTCCAGAATACCGATTACCGAAGGCGATGCTTGATCGGGAGATTGAGCTGATGTGCCGTGGTGGTATGGAAATCCAGACAGACTTTAAACTGGGACGAGACGGTGAGCTTAGCCAATTGCGTAATGATTTTGATGCGGTTGTGGTGGCTGTTGGTGCATCTAAAGCCGTTGAAGCTCGTTATCAAGGCAGTGACCTAGATGGTTGTTACTTGGGTGTGGATTACTTAAAAGATCACCAGACCAACAAAAACTGCGTAATGGGTAAAAAAGTTGCCATTATCGGTGGCGGTAATACGGCTATTGACTGTGCTCGTACTGCAGTGCGAGATGGTGCTGAAGTGACGATTGTCTACCGCCGTACCATGGCGGAAATGCCAGCGGAAGACCATGAAATTCATCATGCGCAAGAAGAGGGGGTGAAGTTCTTATTCTTGACTAACCCTGTTGAAAATATTGCCGATGACAATGGCCGTGTATGCCAAGTGAAATGCGAAAAAATGGAGTTGAGCGAGCCAGATGAAGGTGGTCGCCGTCGCCCTGTATCTACTGGTGAGCATGAGGTATATGAGTTTGATACTGTGATTGGTGCTCTGTCACAGGAACCAGACCTAGATTTTCTTGCTGAAGGTGAATTGCCTGTTAGTCGTTGGAAAACGGCGCAAGTGGATGAAGCCACGATGCATCACCAAGATAATGTATTCAGTATCGGAGACTTTCGTCGTGGTCCAGCAACGGCCATTGAGGCGATTGCAGACGCAAAAGTGGCGGCAGATGCGATTGAAAGCTACTTGCTTAAAGGCACGTTGCCAAATCACGGCTATCGCTTTAATAGCCATAAGGCCGCAAAACTGAGCTTGGTAGCAAAAGATGAGTACGTGAGCGAGCGTGTTCAACGACGTCTAGAAGCGCCATTCCTATCGGACTTGGGTCGTACTACCACCTTTGAAGAAGTCGAGCAAGACTCTAACTCCCAAGCGGCAATGATTGAGGCGGCGCGATGCCTTGAATGCGGATGTCAGGCGAATACGGATTGTGCACTGCGTGACTACGGCAGTGAGTATCAGGTGAAAAATGACCAACTTGAGAATCCTGACAAGCAACGATTTAGTGTTGATCGCAGTAGCGAATTTATTGTCTTTGATGCTAACCGCTGTATCAGTTGTGGTAACTGTGTGCAGGAGTGTCAGGACAATACGGTTCACAACGTCCTGAACTTTGCTGACTGTGGTTCTCGCCCTCAATGTGATGACGGAAAATTGATGGGAGACTCGAGCTGTGCTCAGTGTGGTTCGTGCGTTCAGGTTTGCCCGACGGGGGCTTTAGTCGACAAGCGTGATAAGTCGCAAGGTCGTATGGAAGTGCTTAAACCGGTAAAAACCATCTGTACGTACTGCGGCGTGGGTTGTCGAGTGGTGATGTATGTCGATGAGGCAAGTAACCAAATTCGTCATGTGCAGGGCGATCCTAGCTCTCCAGTGAACCAAGGCATGTTATGTGTGAAAGGTCGCTTTGGTTTTGACTTTATTCAAAGCGAGCAACGCCTTTCCCAGCCACTGATCCGTAAGGATGGCAAGCTAGTACCAGCCAGCTGGGATGAGGCGATAAACCTGATTGCTGACAAGTTTAATACCATTAAAGCAACCGCTGGCAGTAATGCATTGGCAGGCTTTTCTTCGGCAAAAACCACCAACGAAGATAACTACCTGTTCCAGAAATTGATTCGTCGTGAGTTTGGTACTAACAACGTTGATCACTGTGCTCGCCTTTGTCACTCAACCACGGTGACTGGCCTTGAAGCCTCGATTGGTTCTGGTGCGATGACCAATGACATTCCAAGCATCAAACACTCTGATGTTCTGTTTGTGATTGGCTCAGATACCACCGCAGCGCACCCAATCATTGCTTCACACCTAAAACAGGCGGTGAATAATGGTGCCCGTTTGATCGTTGCTGATCCTAAGCGTGTCGAAATTGCGGATAGCGCAGAGCTATATGTTGCTCATCGCCCGGGTACTGATGTGATGCTACTTAACGGTATCATGCACCAAATTCTCAAAAATGGCTGGCAAGATGATGCCTATATTGCTAAGCGAACAGAAGGTTTTGAAACCACTAAACAAGAGTTACTCTCAGAGCGCTATGCTGCCGACAAGGTAGAGCTAGTTACAGGTGTCCCAGCGGCACAGATCAAGCAGATGGCAGAAACCTTTGGCAAAGCCAAAGTGACGGCTGTGTACTACTCAATGGGCATTACCCAGCACACTACAGGTCACGACAATGTTCGCTCGATAGCCAACCTGCAAATGATGCTTGGCAATATTGGTGTTGAAGGCGGCGGCATTAACCCACTTCGAGGTCAGTCTAACGTACAGGGTGCGTGTGACATGGGTGCAATCCCAACCGATTATCCGGGTTACCAGAAAGTGGTCAATCCTGACGTACACGCTAAGTTTGTTGAAGCTTGGAATGCTCCGCACCTATCTCCAGAGAAAGGCTTAACTCTGACGGAAATTGTTGATGGCGCTTGCACAGGTGACGTGAAAGGTCTGTTTGTGATGGGTGAAAACCCAGTGCTCAGCGATCCAGATCAAAAGCACGTTATTGAAGGCTTAAACAATCTAGATCTGCTGGTGGTACAAGATATCTTCCTTACCGAGACAGCTCAGCTTGCAGACGTCGTGCTGCCTGCGTTCTCATTTGCTGAAAAAACAGGCCACTTTACCAATACTGAGCGACGTGTTCAGCGCCTAAATCCAGCGTTGAAAGCGCCAGGTGACGCAAGAGAAGATTGGCGGATTATTCAAGATATTGCGATCGCAATGGGAGCAGATTGGGACTACCAATCCATTGAGCAAATTACCGCAGAAATAAACCAAGTAACACCGCAATATCAAGGCATTACTTGGGAGCGAGTCGGTCTTGATGGCCTGCAATGGCCGTGTAATCAAGATAACCCTAATGGTTCTCGTCTAATGCACGTAGAAACTTTCCGTCGTGGTTTAGGTGAGTTTACGCCAGTGGAGTTCCGCTATGCTGCCGAGTTGCCTGATGAAGAGTACCCTCTGGTACTTTCAACTGGCCGTCTGCTGGAGCAATTCCATACCGGGACCATGACGCGCAAGACTAAAGGGTTGGATAATCTGGCAGGCCCACGCATCATGATCAGTGTGTTTGATGCCGAGCGTCTAGATATTGCTAATGGTGAACCCGTACGTTTGACTTCTCGCCGTGGTGAGATTGAGGCTCCAGCGTTTGTTACCAAGCGGATGCAAAAGGGCGTGGTGTTTACGCCATTCCACTTTGCCGAAGCTCCGGCTAACCGACTGACGGTCACTGCAACTGACCCTTACGCTAAGATCCCTGAGTTCAAGGTCGCAGCTGTAAGGCTTGAAAAGGTCAGGCAGTCTGAACTAGCCTAATCATCAATTCAGGTTTAACAAAAAACACCCGCCAATGTGAATTGAGCGGGTGTTTTTTTAATTTTATCAAATGTGAGCCCGGTCAGCGGTAGACCCTTCAAGCAATCAGTGACTTAAGCTATTGTTAATGAGAACAATAATAAATCGGTTTTTTGATGCACAAAATGTCCCCCTGGTTAGTTGCCAGTATTAAGCTAGCCATTGCAGCTCATGTATTTTCTATTCTTCCTTCCTATCTCACGGTGCTTGAGCAGCTTCTTGATATCTCTTCGATTAATTTAAGTTACTTGGCAGCCACCGAGCTGATGGGGTTTGCTGCTGCCTGTGCGATTAACTTCTTCAGTTTAAGAAAGGGCGTTAAGATCAGCGACAATGTTGCTCTGATGCTGCTTACCTTGTGTAATTTGGCCAGTGCAGTAGCAGTCTCTCTACCGTGGTTTTTCACGCTTAGATTTGCGGCTGGGATCTGTGCTGGGCTTGTTGTTGTACGCTGTTATGAGGTACTCAGTGCTCAAAGTAATCCAGACGTGGCATTTGGGCGAGCTTTGGCGGTGCAGATGGTTAGCACCATGCTGTCATTTATTTTGATAGCGCCTATGGTTGAGAATTATGGACCTCGCTCATTTATGTGGGTATTAGCACTCTCATCTGGGCTTGCGTTCCTGCTGCTTCCCGTCAGTCGGATCAAAGGTGCAACCAAGAAAATTCATAATCAAGTGAATTTTCCGATCGTGCTGCTTAGTTTATCCGCTATTGGGTTAGTCATGCTCACTCACTCAGCGGTTTGGTCGGTGCTCGGTAACTACGCAAGCTTGCATGATGTGCCTATAGAGCAACAAGGGTTGGTGTTTGCGATTGGTACGCTCTTTAGCATCGGTGGGGCGATGCTGGCGACATACTCCTTTGTACTGCAAAGAAAACTGACATTTTTGAGTATAGCTATAGCACTTCAGGCTTTGATGTTTGTACTGATGCTTACCGAAACAGTCAAGCCAGTATTTATCCTCGCTTCTTTTGCTTTCCAACTGCTTTGGAACTTCATGACGCCGTTAGTCATGGGAAGCCTTGCTAGGGGCAAATATGCCTTTGTCGTCATCCGCTTTACCCTTGCTGCGCAAACGCTGGGAGCGGCATTAGGACCTTTGATGCTGGCTCCAAATGCGGTCATGCCAGAGGTGCTGATTATGCTTGCCATCACTTATGTGTTGGTGCTGGCTATTGTTCATCCTGGGGTATCTCGTCGCCTTCTATCACACTAGCGCTTAAAACTGGTGCGACTAGAGTTCAACAAATTGTTCTACAAACCAAAGACCTGCTGGGCCCAGTGAAGGTGTCCATGCTATCTCAATGGGCCAGCGAGTTTGGTTATCATCAAAGTCCATGTTCAATTGTATTAGTGCACCAGATTCAATCATCGGTCTCGCCAATGGCGCTGGAAACATTGCAAATCCAATACCACTGAGAAGCAGAGCTCGAAACTGGTAGAAGTGCGAACAGTGGATCGGGTTGGGACTATAACGTAGAGATTCCACTAGCGGTTCATCAGCGAAGTCGGAAACTTGCGGCAAAATCTGTTTGTAGGCGAGTAAGTCATGGCGAGACAGTTCTCCTCGGCGATTTGCTAGAGCATGAGCAGGGGAAGCCACAAATAGCCATTCCAATTGACCTATTGTTTGCGACTCATAACCAGCTCTCTGCTTAAGCTGCATGGGAGCAATGACGATATCAGCGGCGTTTTCCTCATCGGGCGAGATGCTTTGCGTTTGTTCAACATCGACCATGTTAATGGTTAGCTCGGGGTACTCTTGAGCCAGCGCATTGATAGCGTTGACGTATTCCGGAAAGAAGGTGAAACCGTAGACTGCGATATTGAGCTTGTCTTCGATGCCTGCTTGAAAAGCTTTGGCTCTTTTCTCCATCGCCTGAAGGCGAGGTGTCACCTCTAGAGCCTGCAAATACATGGCCTTTCCCACCTCAGTGAGTGTTGGAGATTTACCCGATACTCGCTCGAACAAGCGAACGTTGAGATCAATTTCCATATTCTGGATCACTTGAGCAACCGCCGAGGCGCTTACTCCCATTTTTCTCCCTGCAGCAGAAAAAGAGCCACTTTCTGCAACGGCAACCAAATAGAGCAATCTTTCTGGTGTGATGAGCATAAATCTTCCTTAACTTAAGTCGTCTGATTATCAGAGTAGCTGCTAAACCTGAAAGTTCAACTTAAAGCTGCTAACTGTGAGCTTTTAGTGTTCTTGCCTATTATGACCTCAACGAAACGAATGGTGACAACAAACGAGGAATTCACTATGAACACTTCAAAATCGACTATCGCTCTACTGGTTGCAGCAACAGCATTTGGTGCAGTAAACATTGCAAACGCTTGTACTTCAGCGATTTACAACAACGACAATGTGAGCATGACAGTACGTACTATGGATTGGTTCGGTGAAGACAAAGCGCAAGTGGTCGGTAAAGGGCAAGGCATCGAGAACACTTACGGTGACAGTGATGAAGCACTTACCACAACGTCAAAATATGCGTCTATGCAAATCAAATCTTTCACCCCAGGGCTCGTGGCGGAAGCGATGAATGAGCAAGGGCTGGTGGCTCGTATCTTGTACTTGGGCAAAGACTACACCGAGTTTCCAGAAGGTAGCGCAGGTGTACCTGATGTGGGCGCTGCCGAAGTTCCTCGCTTCATTGTAGATAACTTCGCAACCACGGCAGAAGCCGTCGAAGCACTGAAAAATGTAGATGTTATCGACCAACAAATTTGTGACCTACCAAACCACGAGGGGGAATGTATTTCGTCACCTGTGCATTACCAAATTACAGATGCAAGCGGTAATAGTGCTGTGATTGAATATGTCAAAGGTGAGCAACAAGTCTATCAAGGCACATTTGAAACTGCACCAGGGGTTCAGTTCATGTCAAATGACCCTGAATTTAGTGCTCACCTAGAGATGGATAAATTTGAAATCGAGCCAAATGCGACCATCCGTGCTTCTGACCGCCGTCTTCGTGCAAAAGCCATTGTAGAAGACATGCACAAGCGAAACGTAACTGACACAGTGCAGGCAGCAAACAGCATCAAAGCAGTAGGGGCGAGTGTATTTGCCGGTTACGACCAGCTAGACCCATATGTTGATAATATTTTCCCAACGCTATGGACAATCTACACTGACCAAGCGAATAAAACTTGGGCGCTAGACCGCTTTGATACTTGGGAAGTAGAGCAATACGACTTCAACATGTTTGATACTAAAGCGCCAGTAGAGACGGTTCTCGGTCAGCACCCTAGTATCAAATAACGGAAACTTTCTCAATCGACATAGCCGACTTGATTGCTTTCAAGTCGGCTATTTTGTGTTGCTGGACTTCAATGTTTGGCAGTGCGATTCAATGGTTTTTAGAACCTTCGATAGATCATTTTTCTTCGCAAGGTCAAGAGCAGTGTCGCCATTTGAGTTCTTAGCGTTACAAGCAACGCCGCGCTTAATTAACTCGGTAACTGCTTGTGGTGATTGGGCTTGGACAGCAAGGTGTAGCAGTGTTGAACCATCAGAACTGTGGGTGGTGTCGATTTTGATCTCCCCTGAATCAAGATATTTGGTGGAAAATGTCACGCTTCCATCTGGCGCTAAGGTAAAGGAGCTAGCTAACTTGTAGTCGACTTTGAGCTGTTTGAGTTTGGCTTTCATTTTTTGTTTTTGCTCATCAGTCTCGCCAAAGCGATGAGCAATTAAATAGGCGTTTTCAAATCCAATCATGCCTGCAGGAAAGTCAGTTTCTCGCTCTGGCATCTTAAAATAAATGGGCTGCTCATCAATTAGACTATACATAAAACGTAAGTGTGCCCCCGCAAGTATGAGGTACTCTTCGCTTTTGGTAAGTCGGTAGACTTCATTAAGTAGGACAAACATTAGGTAGTGCCCTGCGGCTCTAGAAGTCCAGGCCTCTTGCAGTTGCAAGTTTGCGGCATATGCTGCCGTCACTTGGAATGCACCGACACCAGCTTTGATCGTGTAATGTGCCAAATCTTCAGTTAATGCCCCTAGCTTATAGATATCGGGAATGGGTTCTTGCTTAAGCAAATGCTCTATACCTTCTGCGGCTACTGTGTATTGGCCGTAGCCGTCATTAGTTGAGCTTGCTTGTATTGGGACGGCGATAAAGGTAACAAATGCGAGGAAAATGGTGGTCAAAGGTTTATTGAGCATGCTGACATCCTGTCTTATATATATTCTCATGCACAATTTTAGGGCAGTGGTAGCTATATATCTATAGTGAACTTGGAAGTGGTGTGCACTACTGACAGGAATAATATTTATCCCTGCCAGTAGTAGGGTAAGTCGAGTCGTCAGAAGTTAGTTGGACAAGCTTGGCTGACTCACGACTTTGTCTGGTCGAATAGCATTTATTTGACCACGATTGTTGGCATCTATATCTACTTGGCTATACATGGCACGACGATAGTTATGTACTTGGTTTAGTGCATCTGGATCATAACCGCTATTTTTGCCATTCACGTGATCATGATAGAAAGCCCAGTACTTATTTGCCCACTTCACAACAGAACCGTGGTTAGTACCCGCAGTACCAAATGGGTGAATTAAGATACCACGCTGGTCAAAGTTATGGTGAAGGTTGTTATTGTTCCAAGCAACAGCGTGCTTGATTTGATACCCACCTGGATATGGCCATTGCGCAGGCGCTGTAACACTTGCCCATTGCAACCAGACATCATCGCCCACCTTATATGCGTGTGGCCCTTCTAGGTAACTTCCAGGTTCTAACTGAAGGTCCATCGGGTTATATATATAATTAAAGTTCGAATCAATTTTTGCTACCCAGATAGCTTTGTTGCCACCTGTGCCATTTTTGGCGTAAAAAATGTACCATTGAGTGCCGATTTTGATTACCGACGGGTCAAAAACATGGTCAAAGTTGTTTGTGGTTGAAATTGGACTATTTCGTGCGGTAAATGGCCCTTCAGGCGTATCAGATACTGCAACACCAATGGTTTGGTGATTGTTATCACCGCGCACACTTGGGAAGAACATGTAATATTTGCCATCATCTCCCTGAACGACGTCAGCCGCCCACATGGTAGCGCTTTGGCCCCAACCATCAGAGGCTTGTCGAGCCCAAGGAATATCCTTTTGACGTAAAACTAACCCATGTTTTTGCCAAGTGTTTTGGTTGAGGTTGCCATCCGCAGAAGAAAAGACTTGGTAACCCGGCATACAAAAACCGGTATTTGCCCAGGGCGAGTAGGAGTGTTTCTTAAGTTTGTCGGTTCGGAGTTGGCAAAGCTCTTTACTGTCAGTTGAGGTGTATACGTACAGCTTTCCATTAAATACTTTGGCAGTAGGGTCGGCGGACCCTACTTTTTCCCAAACATTGAAATGTGGGTTATTTCCACCGTCCCAAATTAAATTTGGTGCCCACATTTCAGGCAGCAAAGTTCTATTGCGCAGCGTTTCTGCATTAACACTGGTGGCTAAAAGTGGGGCAACCAGGGCAGTAACCATCACCTTACTGTATCGAGAAAGGTGTTGAAGGTAAGTGTTCATTAATCTATTTCTCCATGTAAATTAACTAATGATTAATTTCGATGCTGTTTATTGGCGAGTTAATTAGCTAACGCATCGCAATTAGTAAATGCCTTTTCAAATGTGAAAATCAAATTTATATGGTGATAAGTGAATCACTATAACAATAAACGAAAAACATAAGATGGTTGATAAATTAAGTAAAGGAAAGTTAAAGAATAGAGGTTAAGGAGTGGTGTACGAGTTAAAAATATAAATATTAACCATTCGACGAGTTGTGTGACAAATTGCATACTATTCGATTTAAGTCTCAATCTACATTTCATAAAATGTCAAGTTGAAGATGTAAATTTGATTTTTCACTATTAAATACAATCACTAAAACCCCTTTTGTAGGAGCACCTTATGTGATGCTGGTCAAGTTAAGTGTCTGTTTTTTATCGGTGGTATGGGTGACGGTGTGGTAAGGCAAGAAATAAATTACATAATTTGGTCTCCATCACATTAATATTTCTTTCAGAGGTGAGGAAAAGCCCTTTAATTAAAGCCTAGATCACACTGTGCAAGAAAAAAGAAAAATCATAAAAGCCAAGTAAATTTGAACAAGGGAAATTGACTAATCACTGTTCTAGATTAATTTTAGATTCACAAAGAGTGGATCGAATAACTAAATCAAGGACAGTGAAATGAAAAAGATAATCTTGCTCGTATGTGCGCTTGTAATGACCGTTGCAAACCCAGTCATGGCGAAAGCTGTAAAGATCGGTATGGTGATCGATGACCTACGTCTTGAACGTTGGCAGAAAGATCGTGACATCTTTGTCGATCGTGCAGAGGAGCTTGGCGCCAAGGTTTACGTTCAGTCTGCAAATGGCAACGAACAAACTCAAATATCACAGATTGAAAACATGATTTCTCGTGGTGTTGATGTACTCGTTATTATCCCTACCAATGGCGAAGTACTAGCAAACGTAATCAAAGAAGCAAAAACTGACGGTATCCAAGTGCTTGCGTACGACCGTCTCATCAATAACGCAGAGATCGACTTTTACCTATCTTTTGACAACGAGCGTGTAGGTGAGATGCAAGCGGAAGCGATGATTGCAGTTCAGCCAACAGGTAAGTACTTCCTAATGGGCGGAGCACCAACGGACAACAATGCGAAGATGTTCCGTAAGGGTCAGATGAATGTACTACAAGCTAAGATCGACTCTGGTGATATCACTGTAGTAGGTGATCAGTGGGCTGATGCATGGCTTGCAGAGAATGCGTTAAAAATCATGGAAAACGCACTGACTGCTAACAAAAACGATATCGATGTTGTTGTAACTTCAAACGACTCAACAGCAGGTGGTGCTATTCAAGCGCTTGAAGCTCAGGGCCTTGCAGGCAAGGTAGCTATCTCAGGGCAAGATGCTGACCTTGCAGCAGTACGCCGTATCGTAGATGGCACGCAGACAATGACCGTATACAAACCAATCACCAAGCTTGCGAAAAGTGCTGCAGAAATCGCTGTAGACCTAGGTGAGAAGAAAACACCGATGACTAACGCTACGTTAAACAACGGTGTGAAAGATGTTCCATCTTACCTACTAGAGCCAATTGCAGTGAATGCTAAAAACCTTAAAACGACTGTGATTGCTGACCGTTTCCACGCAGAAAAAGACGTCTACCGCAACTAATTGCACTGAGCGCCAACGTGTTGGTTGGCGCTCCATTTTGTCTTCTTAAATTTTGTATTGAGGTTGAAAGATGTCCTTATTGGAAATGCGAAACATTGTAAAAACCTTTGGTCCAGTTAAAGCGCTTGATGGTGTCAGCATAAGCCTAGCAAAAGGCGAAGTTCTTTCTTTATGTGGTGAGAATGGCTCCGGAAAGTCAACCCTAATGAAGGTTTTGTGCGGGATCTACCCAGTAGGGGATTACCAAGGTGAAATTGTCTATCAGGGTAAAAAACTACAGGCGACCGGCATAGCCGATACAGAGTCTGTGGGGATTGCCATCATCCACCAAGAGTTAACGCTAGTAAAAGAGTTATCTATTCTTGAGAACCTGTTTTTAGGTGCGGAGCTTTCCAGCCACGGTTTTCTCGATTACGAGTTGATGTTCTATGAATCTCAACTGTTACTAAAAAAAGTAAAATTGAACGTTTCTCCAGAGACCAAAGTGTCGGATTTAGGTGTTGGTCAGCAGCAGTTGGTCGAAATAGCTAAGGCGCTGTCTAAGAATGCCAAATTATTGGTACTTGATGAGCCAACGGCACCATTGACGGAGTCGGAAACCGAGATCCTTTTGGACTTGGTCAAGGACTTACGAGATACCGGGGTAAGTTGTATTTATATCTCTCACAAACTGGGTGAGGTAAAAGAGATTTCAGACCAGATTTGTGTGATTCGCGATGGGAAACATATTGGCACTCGAGCTGCTGCTGAGATGAGTACCGATGACATTATTACCATGATGGTCGGACGCGAAATGAAGCAGCTTTTCCCGCGTGAGGAACACGATATTGGTGAGGTCGTATTAGAAGTAAGCAATGTCGTTGCGGCTGATAAGACCAATACCAGCATTCAAAAAGTTAAAGGTGCAAGTTTCCAGTTGCGTAAGGGCGAGATACTTGGTGTATCAGGCTTAGTAGGAGCTGGACGTACAGAACTGATGGAATGCATATACGGCTGCTACCGAGGTAAATACCAAGCAGATATTAAGCTCGATGGTGAGTCGCTTTCTATTAACAGTAGCAGGGATGCGTTAGCCCTTGGTATCGCCATGGTGCCAGAAGACCGAAAGAAAAATGGCATCGTGCCTATTATGTCAGTGGGTGAGAACATCACCTTGGCTAACCTTGATCAGTTTATGGCGTATGGATTGCTTGATGATTCCAAAGAGGCTTCTGCAATCAATGACTCTATTGAGCAGCTTACTGTGAAAACGCCTAATTCGGCATTAGCGATCAAAAACCTTTCTGGGGGCAATCAACAAAAAGCGATATTAGCGCGTTTTTTGATGATTAACCCACGCGTCTTGATATTGGACGAACCTACTCGTGGCATCGATGTTGGTGCGAAATATGAAATCTATAAGCTCATGTTTCAGTTAGTTAAAAATGGAATATCCATCATTATGGTCTCTTCAGAACTGCCAGAAGTATTGGGAATTAGTGACCGTGTTTTAGTGATGCATGAAGGAGAGATCAAAGGTGATCTCGTCAATGAAAACTTAACCCAAGAAATCATTATGGACTGCGCACTTGCAGAAGGAGTACCTGCGTGAACGAGCAAACGAAATCTATGCAGATAGAAGGTGGACAATCCCTTTGGAGCAAAATCAAAGGTGGCAATGTTCAACTCATGGTTATGGCGGCTGCGATTTTATTCATCATGCTGTTTTTTAGCATTATGACAGAGTGGAGCTACCTGACGCCTCGAAATATTTCTAACTTATTTAGACAAACAGCGATCACCGGTATTTTGGCTATCGGAATGGTCTACGTCATCATATCAGGGGAAATCGATCTGTCCGTTGGCTCTATGATGGGGCTATTGGGTGGTGTTGCTGCAATCATGGATGTATGGCTTGGGCTACCGCTGCCTTTGACGATTGTGCTAACTCTTGTTGCAGGTTTCCTATTGGGTGCGTGGAACGGCTGGTGGGTGGCATACCGTAAGGTGCCGTCTTTCATTGTGACCTTGGCTGGTATGCTGGCTTTTCGAGGGATTCTAATTGGTATCACTGACGGGACAACCGTAGCTCCAACCTCTGATGCGATGTCTTTGATAGGGCAAAGCTACTTGCCGAACATGCTGAGCATGATTTTGGGTGTGGGCTGTCTGGCTATCTATTTCGGCTGGCAGAAGAAGCGCAACTCAGTACGTCAAAAGTACAGTTTGCCAACGGCATCTGCACAAAGCCAACTGATGAAAAGTGCGTTTATCGGTATCGCAGCATTGTCGATGATCCTGTTACTTAATAACTACCGCGGTGTGCCAACCCCAGTGTTGCTTCTAACTTTCTTCCTTATTGTCGGTACTATTGTGGCAACCAAAACTAGCTTTGGTCGCCGTATTTATGCCATCGGTGGTAACGTTGAAGCGGCGAGATTATCAGGTATTGATGTTGAGAAGACCAAGATGGCAGTCTATGCCATGAACGGCTTCTTGGTTGCGGTTGCGGGACTGATTTTGAGCTCTCGCCTCGGTGCCGGTTCTCCATCGGCTGGTAACATTGCAGAGCTTGATGCGATTGCCGCTTGTGTTATCGGTGGTACCAGTATGGCCGGTGGTGTTGGTACGGTTATCGGAGCGGTTATAGGCGCATTTATCATGGCCTCGTTGGATAACGGCATGAGTATGATGGACGTACCTACGTTTTGGCAGTACATCGTGAAAGGTTCAATCCTATTGCTTGCAGTGTGGATGGACAGCGCAACCAAACAGAGTCGATAAGACCTAGCACTTAAAAATATCCTTCTATTGCCAGCCCTTGGGCTGGCTTTTTTTGTTTTTAAATAGAACTACCGTCCAAGAAAACCTTTCGTATACGCTAACCTAGAGGTAACCCACCAAGGTGAAAACGATTGTTAAGGGCATCCAATGCTAGGTAATCTAACCACCCAGTAGTTGTATTTCTAGACTGAGAAAAGAATATGGACAACGTCATACAGCAAGCGATTTCATTGAGAAAACAACAGAGACACCCAGAAAGTCGAACACTGCTATCCGGTTTGCTAGAAGACAACGATTACGCAGCTAGAGCCCATCTTCATATTGCATGGTCGTACGATAATGAGGGTTGCGAACGAGAGGCTATAGCACACTATTTAGCCTCTGTTGCCGAAACAGGTAAGCTTGAAGCCACGGAACGATTTGATGCTCTCTTCGGCTTAGCGTCTACCTATCGCTGTACAGGCGATTACATCAATGCAATAAGATATTTCGAGCAAACATTAGAAGAATATCCAGAGGCAATCGAGGTGCTCCCTTTTTATGCAATGTGTCTGTATAACGTAGGGCAGCACAAACGAGCGATATCTATATTGTTAGAATTATTGGTATCAACAACTGATAACCAAAAAATAAAGCAGTATAAAAGGGCGATAGAATTATATGCCCAAGATTTAGACCGTGAATGGTGAAAATATAAGAATATAAAAAAGCCCGACCAAAGGTCGGGCAAATATATGGATCTAATTGTGGGGGTTAATTAATCCATAGGAGCTGGTGTTACTTAAAAATAAACTGGTTCACTATGTTCTCAAGAGCCTCCTGTCTTCCTGACTGTTTGACTGGTGTTAGGTTGGTGTCTGTGGCAAAGTTCGCCAAAGATTCCAATGAGTGGTTACCGTTCAAGATTTTACTGCCAAGATCGCCACTCCAACCTGCATAGCGCTGTGCAATGTTTTTCGATAGCACATCGTTTTCAATCATGTTTGCTGCACGTTCAAGTGATAGCGCCATTACGTCCATGCCACCGATATGGCCGTGGAATAGATCTTCAGCATCGATTGATGGACGACGGACACGAGCATCAAAGTTGAAACCACCGGTGGTAAAGCCGCCTGCTTTTAGGATTTCATACATGACTAAAGTGTTTTCTTCGATGCTGTTCGGGAACTGGTCAGTATCCCAACCTAGTTGGGCATCACCTCGGTTAGCATCGATTGAACCAAAAATGCCCAAAGAGGTGGCGGTTGCGACTTCATGTTGGAAACTGTGTCCGGCAAGAGTGGCATGGTTGGCTTCGATATTAACCTTGATTTCCTTTTCCAAACCGTACTGTTTAAGGAAGCCGTATACCGTTGCTGTATCGTAGTCGTACTGGTGTTTGGTTGGCTCTTGAGGTTTCGGTTCAATGAGAATGGTGCCGTTAAAGCCGATTTTGTGTTTGTGCTCGACGACCATCTGCATCAGTCGACCTAACTGCTCTCGTTCTTGACGCAGATCGGTGTTTAGTAAGGTCTCATACCCTTCTCTACCGCCCCAAAGTACGTAGTTTTCACCACCTAGACGTTTGGTCGCACCCATTGCATTGAAGATTTGAGTCGCAGCGTAAGCAAAAACTTCAGGGTCAGGGTTTGTGCCTGCACCCGCCATGTAACGCGGATTCGAAAAGGCGTTAGCGGTACCCCAAAGTAATTTCAACCCTGTGTCTTGCTGTTTTTGTTCGAGCACATCGACCATGGTTTGGAAGTTGTTAACATACTCTTTAATTGAGTTGCCTTCAGGCGCAACATCGGTGTCGTGGAAGCAATAAAAAGGTACGCTTAGCTTAGAGAAAAAGTCAAAAGCAGCGTCGGCTTTCATCATCGCCATTTCCATTGCATCACCGTTTTTATGCCAAGGGCGGTCGAAGGTTCCCGCACCAAAAACATCTGAGCCTGGCCAGCAGAAGTTGTGCCAGTAACATGCAGCGAAACGGAGATGATCTTTCATGCTTTTTCCTAAGATCATTTTGTCTGCATCGTAATGTCTGAATGCTAGAGGGTTTTGGCTCTCCTTGCCCTCAAACTGGACTTTCTTAATATTTTTGAAGAATTCGGTCATAACACATATCCATTTGGTGGTTGTTCGTCGTTCTTCTTAATATTTGTTCGTTTTTAACTTGGCAGCAATTATGATTTTTTGTACCCGATTTAACCTATTTGGCAATTATCAATAAACTCTCAAGAACTGTGACTTGAACCATAAAAATCTAGTGGCTGGTAATAAAAAAGGGAGCTGAGCTCCCTATAAAATCTTGCCTTTATATTGGACCTTACCAAATCTAATTATTCTCAATTCGGTAGTCTTTTGGTGTTTGTTGTAGATTTTTCTTGAACACAGAATACATATATTGCAATGAAGGGTAGCCGCTCATTTCAGCGACCTCAGCAATTGGCAAAGCGGTATTTCGTAGTAGTGAGCAAGCACGTTTTAGCTTTGAGTTGTGGATTTCTTGATGGATAGAGTGGCCCCGTTCGTCCTTAAAACGGGTTTCCATATTAGAGCGAGAAATGCCAACGTAGGTGAGCACCTGATCAACTTTGATACCTTTACAAGCATTATGGCGGATGTAGTGCATGGCTTGTATAACATAAGGGTCCTTTAACGCCTGATAATCAGTGCTTTGACGTTCAAATACTTTAGTGGGGGGGACGAGCTTTCTGACCGGCTTTATCGGCTCACTAGGATTTTTTTCTTGCCTACGAATGATGTCATGAAGTGTTTTAGCGGCCTTATATCCCATTTGGTTGCAGCCTTGGCCGACTGAGGTAAGCGACACTCGGGACAAGTAACGAGTCAGTTCTTCATTATCGATCCCAACGATGGAAACTTTATCTGGCACGATAATATTGAGATGGTCACATACTTGAAGTAGGTGGCGAGCTCGAGCATCGGTCGCAGCAACAATGCCCACAGGCGTTGGCAGCATTTGCAGCCAATCGGCAAGGCGGTTCATGTCGTATTGCCAGGTAGATGAGTTGGTATCTCCACCAAAATACATAGCCCCTTGGTAACCTGCATTTTCCACGATGTCCTGAAATGCATTGGCTCGCTCTGATGACCAGCGTCTAGTCGGGTCAGGTGTAAAACCGTAGAAAGCAAAATTTTCCAGCCCTTTTTCTTTGAGGTGCTGAAAAGCAAGTTCGACTAATGCGTGGTTATCGGTGGCGATGTAAGGGATATCTGGATAATCTTTGGCATCAGCGTAAGAGCCCCCTACACCAACCACAGGTATCTCAGAGTCTTTAAGCATGGCTTCAATCTCTGGGTTATCAAAGTCAGCAATAACCCCGTCTCCTTGCCAGTGCTTATAGTTTTCTAAGTGAGTGGTAAAGTCTTCTTCAATGTAGATGTCCCAATCACACTGAGATGCCTGAAGGTATTCCCCTATGCCTTTGATGACCTGACGGTCATAAATTTTATTAGCGTTAAAAAGTAAGGTGATTCGATACTTCTTATCCATATTTTTATTCTGCCGTCCTTTTGTTAACAATCATGTTAGCAGGCTGTTTTATGACCCGATGTGATCACTACCTCACCAAGGAAATCCTTGAATAGTGGAATGAAAAATCGTAATTGAGTGAAGATTAAGCTCGGCTCTACACTCTAAAATATCTTGTCGCTTTGGATGAATCACCGAGAGTGGCGAATTACACACAAGGAGTGAATATGTATATCGGTATCGATCTTGGAACATCGGGTGTGAAGGTAGTGGCTATCTCTCGTGAGGGTAAAGTGCTGGCTTCCGCATCTGAACCTTTAACTGTATCTCGTCCAAAACCACTATGGTCAGAGCAAGACCCCTTAGATTGGTGGTTAGCGACCAATGGGGCAATTAAGACTCTACAATCTCAATGTGATTTTTCTCAAGTCAAAGCGATTGGTTTTTCTGGCCAGATGCATGGTGCGACTTTACTTGACCAAAACAATGAAGTCCTAAGGCCCGCCATATTGTGGAATGACGGTCGATGCAAAGCGGAATGTGACCAACTCGAAGCGGAAGTTGTCGATAGTCGCGAGATCACAGGCAATATCATGATGCCGGGTTTTACAGCACCCAAATTAAAATGGGTCGCCAATCATGAGCCTGATATATTCGCCAAGGTTAATAAGGTGTTGTTACCAAAGGATTACTTGCGATTTTTGATGACAGGGGAGTTTGTGTCAGAAATGTCTGATGCTTCTGGCACCTTGTGGATGGATGTAGGTAAGCGCGATTGGAATGATGACCTACTGAATGCCACGGGCTTAACACGTTCCAACATGCCAACCTTGGTCGAAGGTACCGAGGTGACTGGGTATTTGAGCCTTGAAGTAGCATTAGAATGGGGCATGAATCAAGTGCCTGTTGTCGGTGGTGGTGGGGATAACGCCGCAGGAGCCGCAGGAGTTGGGATAATTAACCCAGGGCAGGCAATGCTTTCGCTAGGCACATCGGGCGTGTACTTCTCCGTCAACCAGGGATTTATTGCAAACCCTGAATCCGCTCTGCACAGTTTTTGTCATGCTCTACCAAACACTTGGCACACGATGTCCGTGATTTTGAGCGCTGCCTCTTGCCTTGATTGGGTTCAGTCGCTTACCGGGTTTGACAGTGTCGGCGATATGCTAGAGCAGGTTGAAGCAAACGCTAACCCTGATTCATCCGTCACCTTTTTGCCTTATCTTTCGGGTGAACGTACACCACATAACGATCCAGAAGCAAAAGGAGTGTTCTTTGGCATGACTCATAGCACCACTAAGTATGAGTTGGTCCAAGCGGTGTTAGAAGGCGTTGGTTTTGCATTTGCTGATGGTTTGGAAGCACTGCATGGCGAAACACAAGTATCAAACGAAATATCGTTGATTGGTGGTGGGGCTCGCAGCCGATATTGGCGTCAAATGTTAGCCGATATTCTTCAAGTACCTATGGTGTATCGAGAAGGAGGCGAAGTAGGACCCGCATTAGGAGCAGCTCGCCTTGCTATCTTGGGGACTGAGCCCAACCTGAATGCTCAAGACATTTGCCCTGTACCACCTTTAGTGGAGCGACATGAACCGACCTGTGAGCAGATAGCAAGCTATCAAGCTAAGCGCAAAACGTATCAAGCACTCTACTTGAGTCTTAAAGACCTGTTTTAAACCGAGGGGAGTAGGTGTTGAGACAGCGGCACTTACTGTTGCGCCAGTCATAGAGTTTCGGCTGGCGCTTTTTTATTCCAAATAATCAATAGCCGATTGAGCGGGTTGTCGTGTCAATCAAACTATCAATTTTCCCTATTTGACCGCTACAGAGAGCATGAATATATTGTGAAGGATTAAATGGATTTACAGTAGAAAGTTACATGTCACTAGATAAAACGGATTTAGCGATTCTACGCCAACTACGACTTCACGGTAGGATGCCGATTGTAGAGCTGGCGAAACTCGTACACCTCACCACGTCTCCTTGCTCTGATAGGGTTAAGCGCTTAGAAAAAGAAGGCTATATCAAGGGCTACCATGCGGAGTTGTGTCCAGAGAAAATGCAGCTGGATGTGCAGGTGTTTATTCATATTCGACTCGACCAGACGAGTTTTTCCGTGTTTGAAAAGTTCGCCCAAGCCGCCGATCTGATGCCTGAAATTGAGGAGTGTTACTCACTGTCAGGGGATTTCGATACCATGATCAAAGTGCGTGTCAAAGACATGAAAGCCTATCAAGAATTTATGTCTTCAAAGCTTGCTAGTTTGCCGGGCGTTATTCAAACCCGCAGTGAGGTGGTGATTGAAGAGCATAAGGTCGGATTTGGTATAAACCCGGATATGGTCGGTTAATTTTGCAGTGCCACTACAGAATGAGATCTACCTTCAATAGAGCACTGCAAGTGCTTGTTAAAGTACGGCATACTGTGGAATACTCAGTATCTTATCAATAAGACCGCATACATTGTGGCGATATCAGTAGAAGAGTATAAGAGATGTACCCAATCAAATTACTAGCATACAAATATGCTCAGTTTTCGAAAAAGTCGTCGTGGGCACATGGCCTAGTTTTAGCAATTTTGTTTGCCTCGTTTGCCGTTGTTGGTTATCAAGTACTTGCTAATGAAGAGCTAAGCTACTTATCGTTAGTGCCTGTACAGCTATTGATGTTGGGATTGCTGGCGTTAGCGTCTAGTTATAAGCATCAAATGCCAAACTAAAATGAGTATTTGAAAAGTTTAGGGTCAACGAAATGTTGACCCTAATTACTTACATCACTTGTGATGAAATGACCCCAATCACACCACCAAAAACACCCCCCCAAACCACGAGCCAGCCTAGGTGAGTTTTTATCATCTCTTGAACCATCTCTTTGACCATTTTAGGCGTGAGTTCGTTAAGGCGTTGGTCGATGATGTTCTCGATATTCTCTTCGATTTCAGCAATCATAGACGGCTGTTCTAGCTGATCTTTTAGCGCACTCTTTACCGTGTCGCTTTTACTAATATCGATCACCGCTGTTTTCATTTTGTCGATAAACGGCTGCTTCATTGGTTCAAGCGCAGCTGCGCCACCTAGCATGGCTAACATGCCACCGAACTGCGAACCTTCGATCACTTCCACAAGAGAATGATAGGCAGGTTCAAAATCGATTTTCTCAACCACTGGCTCTAAGTTTAGTGCGTTACCACTCGCCATTTCAGAGCTCAAGAAGCGGTCGATATTTTCTTGGGTGAAGAACTGCTGCATCATTAGGGTTTTTATGGCGAGTTTAAACTCTTCAAAACGTGCAGGAATAACACCAGAACCGTATAGCCCCGGCACTTTTTCAAACAGCATATGAATTGCTAGCCAGTTGGTGATTGCACCAGAGAAGGCAAACAAGCCAGCATATAGCACGATGTCATTGTGGCTAACGTAGCCAACGCCGAGCAGCATTAAGGCGATTAGATTGGTGATTACGCTTTTATTCATCATCACTGAAAATGTTGTTAGGAATGTGGCAGCATTCTATGTAAAGCGGCTTAAAAAGCAAAGTGTGTTGATAAGTCTAATGCAGAGAACTGCAAGTGAATCTGTTAAGCTGGTGCTATGTAAGACATTTTTCTTCCCTAGCGGATACCTATCACTGTGAGAATTTTAGTGTAAGTGATTACAAGGATATTGAGTGCAATACGTAAAGATTAAAGACGCAATCGTTGAGCAGATTGATACTGGTTTGCTCATGCCTCGGCAGAAACTTCCTGCGGAACGAAAGTTGGCGGAGAGCTTTGATACGACTAGAGTCACGCTGCGTGAAGCTCTGTCACTGCTGGAGATTGAAGGCAAGATTTATCGAGAAGACCGTCGAGGTTGGTTTATCTCCCCTGAACCTTTGAAATATGACCCTAATATGTCGCTCAGTTTTGACGAGTTGGCAAGGCAACAAGGGCGTCGACCTGAAACTGAAGTTGTGGTAGCGAAATCTCTGTTAGCAACTAAGCAAGCTTCTTTACTGTTGAATCTAGGGCCTTTTAGTGATGTGCATAGGGTAGATAGAGTACGTTACTTAGACCGCCGCCCTGTCGTGTATGTCACCAATTTTATACGACCAGAGACTGCCCCGGATTTGCTCAGTTCCGATCTCACGCAATCACTCACTCAGGCTATTCAGCAAAATTACGGTATGGTGGTGCAAAAGAGTCGCTATCGAATAGGGATGGCATCTTTGTTAGGGGAGACCGCAGCAGCATTGAGAGCAACTCCTGGCGCACCAGCGATGGTTATTGAACGAGTTAAGTATGATCAACATGGGGTAGCAACAATCTGTGATATAGAGTTCTGGCGTCACGATGCTATCTGCATCGAGTCAGTGGCAGAGCAGCCTAACTGATGTCGAATTCTGTCACTTTGGCGTCTGGGCTATTTTAGGTTGCCACAATGAGTTTAGCTGCTGCGTTACTGGTTATCTTCTCAGCACTGCTGCACGCAGGCTGGAATATCATTGGGAAATCACACCAAGGATCAGGTTCTGCATTTTTTATCGCGAGTACTAGTTCTGCCGCTATCTTGCTGTCACCGTATATAATTTGGTTTGCCCTCAGTGCAGATTTGAGTGCATTAAGCGGTGAATTTTGGTGGTTAGTCTTACTTAGTGGCGTGTTCCAAGCCATTTATGTATTGGGTTTAGCTAAGGCTTATAAGCAATCAGATATTGGCGTGATATACCCTATTGCCCGAGCACTGCCGGTTTTGATGGTCGGAGTCGGAACGTTATTGTGGTTCGAGCAAACGTTAGAGCCAAAACAGTGGTTTGGATTTGTTTTACTCACCATTGGCTGCTTGTTGGTGCCTTTAGAGCGATTTCGTCAATTTCAATGGACGCACTATGCCAACTGGGGGGTGTTTTGGGCATTGATAGCCGCCATAGGTACAACGGGTTACTCGATCCTCGATAAAGCTGCATTGGAAATTCTACAAAGTCATCAATTTCACCATGATGTTCATAATTCGGTGTTTTTTCTTGCCGTTCAGTTTTGGTCACTCTCTTTCATGCTGGGTTTATATCTAGTAATTATGGAACCTAAGGCAGTGTTTACCCAAGCATGGTGCGTTAAACGCCGAGCAACACTTGCGGGCACTATGATGGGCCTGACCTATTGCTTGGTACTATTTGCGATGACGATGACAGAAAACGTCAGCCTGATAGTCGCTTTGCGCCAAATCAGCATTGTATTTGGTTTGCTACTTGGCGTCTTAATACTCAAAGAGCGCTGGATGATGACTCGAGGTGTTGGGGTTGCACTCATCGTTGTGGGACTTATCACAGCGCTGACCTAAGTAATCTGTTCGCTTTTGTCTTACTTAAAGCGTATCCTGTTAGCAGAATGTTAACCCGTTGGTCGCTAAGAAATGGTGGCTAGTTACTGCCTCAGGTTGTTGTAATGAAAGGACTTCAAGCAAATAAGAGTTGGCAAACCCCGCACAACTTTCTTCTAATCATCTCAATTGTCGTACCGATTGCGTTTTCAAGCTGGATGGCGCTTTTGAATAACTTTGTCGTCGAGAGAGCCCACTTTACTGGGGCAGATATCGGTTTGCTGCAAAGTGTGCGAGAGATACCGGGATTTTTGGCTTTTACAGCGGTGTTCCTGCTGTTGTTCATTCGAGAGCAAAAGTTCATGATCTTGTCGTTGCTAATGCTGGCACTGGGTACGGCATTAACGGGCTTCTTCCCATCTTTGTTTGGTTTATTGGCCACGACCTTGCTGATGTCGGTTGGCTTTCACTATTTTGAGACCCTCAAACAATCGCTCTCTTTGCAATGGCTGACCAAAGATGAAGCCCCTGAATTTTTAGGTAAGATGATCTCCGTCGGTGCATTGGCGTCTTTATGTACCTATGGCGGCTTATGGGTGATGCTTGAGGTGTTGAAGCTCGACTTTGTTTGGATTTATTTGCTCACAGGTGGCAGCTCGTTTGTGATCATCTGCATCATTGCTATGGCGTTTCCTCAATTTGAAACCCACACTCAGCAAACCAAAAAGCTCGTGCTTCGAAAACGATACTGGCTCTACTATGCTTTGACCTTTATGAGTGGTGCTAGACGTCAAATTTTCGTGGTGTTTGCTGGCTTCTTAATGGTTGAAAAGTTCGGCTATTCGGCGGCAGACATCGCCGTACTGTTTTTGGTGAATTACCTGTTTAACTGGCTGTTTGCCAAAAAAATTGGTCAGGTGATCGGTAAGATAGGTGAGCGTAAAGCCTTGGCGTTTGAATACGTTGGCTTGATTGTGGTGTTCGTCAGTTACGCCTTTGTGCAAACTGCGGAATGGGCCGCTGCGCTATATATTATTGACCACCTGTTTTTTGCTTTTGCTTTGGCAATCAAAACTTACTTCCAAAAAATAGCAGATCCAGCGGATATGGCCTCAAGTGCTGGTGTATCTTTCACCATCAATCATATTGCCGCTGTTGTTATTCCAGTCCTGTTTGGCATGTTGTGGTTGGTTTCACCTGCGGCGGTATTTTTGGCAGGCGCTGGTATGGCGGTGATTTCATTGCTACTTGCGTTTAACGTGCCTGAGACCCCTGAAGAGGGTAATGAGGTACTAGTGCTTAGCTGGCGATAGGCACTATTTTAGAAAAAGGCCCGCGCATCAATGATGAGCGGGCCTTGTTAATTTGAGCGCTAAGTTACTTCATCGCATACACTGAAACGGTGCCACTGATCTCATTGGCTACCAGTAGAAGAGGGAGTTTCGTCGGGCTGTCTTTCTTGCTGATGAACTTCATTCCTTCAGGCGCAAGGTCACCGGCCTTTTTGTAGTCACCTTTTAAGGCAACTGGGCTTGCATCATCATCGATCTCAAAATCCGCCTTAAAATCACGGTTAACGACATAATCGATAAACTTAGCATTCGCAGGTGTTGTGATGTCGTAAATAACGAAACCACCCATACGCTCTAGACCCACAAAAGCGTAGAAGCGACCATCAATCTCGCCGATGGCTAGACCTTCTGGCTCAGCGCCTTTGTCATCTGAGCGGTTATCTTTCTTGTTTTTCACTTCATTGCTGTTGAATGCCTCTGGGAAGCGCTTGGCAAGCATGGCTTCGATTTCACCTGCACTGTCAAACACTTGATTACCGTTTTCATCCCAGATTGAGAATGAACGAGCGCCGTAAGCGACCACTTTTTCATACAAGCCATCACCATTGGTGTCACCCATCGCCGTGGTGACTTTTAAACGGCCTAGGTCAGCTTTATCTAAGTTGTTTTGCTGTGGGTGGCCAGCAGCAAGTTTGAGTTTGCCTGCACGAGTTTCTTCTGAGTAGCCAAGACAGCCATCTTCTTCGTCGAACTCAAGACCGCCAGCCTGAAGGCACTCAGCCTCGTTTGCAGCGCTGAACCAGTAATCACGAGCGTCGCCTTCATTGGCCGTGACCAAATATGTCTTACCATTCACAGAGTAAGACGAGATAGTGTCTGGCTGGTAAAGACCGTAAACCCCTTGGCGAGGCTTGATGTTGATCATGCCATCTTTATCACTGGCATCAATGGCGTTTTCTGCTTTGCCAAAGTCTTTAAGGCCAAGACCATAAACATTGGTGATTTTGGCGTTGAGTAGGTCCATTTTTGCAACAGCGTTGTTCTCTTGCAAGGTAACCCATGCTGTGCGGCTATCTTGACTGACAGTAATGTACTCCGGCTCGATGTCTTGAGCTAAGCTCGTGCCCTCAGGGCTTGCGAACTTAAAGCCTTGCTCTAACAGCTGTGGTTTTTGCGATTCAAAGTGCTTAAACGATAGCTCCGTTGCGACATGATTTGGTTCGCCGTTAGTCACTGTAATTAGGCTTACAGAGCCTTCAGGATCGATTTTGTAATCTTTGCTTGGCTCACCTTCATTAGCGACAACAACCGTGCGACCGTTCGGTGCGAAAGTGACCATGTCTGGAAGCGCACCAACTTGGACGGCTGAGTGGAATTTAGGTAGGTGATCAGAAAGTTGATAAAAAAGAACCACACCTGGAGCTTGTTTGTTGTCATTGGCCACTGCAATCGCCATCAGTTTGTTGTGGATGGCTAAGGAGTTTGCGCCACCTAGTGTCACTTCGCTTCCATTGCTTAGTGATACTTTGGCTGGAATATCAAACGACACAGCGCTCAAGTTGTTGGCTTCAAAACTGTTTTCTACCGGGGTGTTTTTCAAGTTGGATAGGTCGAGGATGTCGACTCGGTTGGTGGCACCGTTGATGACATAGGCCTTTCCAGCCAATTTATCGTAGTCGATGATTTCAGTAGCACCTTCACCATAGATACCCGACTGGTATCGAGCGATTAACGCCGTCTCATGAAAGTGCGCTGATGCCGCAGTAGATAGCGTTGCTGTTAACGCCAAAGTCAGAATTGAAAGTTTTTTCATTGTGTTAAGCCTAGTTATATCCATATATACATAAATAGAGCATTCTTATATTAGGCTGTTTCAGTTCGGTGACACTATTGTGAGTATGTGATGACGCTTAAATTACAAGCCCCAGAAATCTGGGGCTGTGAAGGTTACTTAGTATGGCCTAAATAGGTATGCCAATCGTCGCTGGTTTTTTGGTAGTTATAGACACAGAACTCTTGCCTGTCTGCCAAGGTTTCTTTTCCGACTTCATCGAGTAAGCCCGAATATTTTTCTGGATCACTGCCGTAAACTAAGCAAAGAGTTGCAAAGTAACGCTGTAGGTTGAAGCTGTGCTCGTCAATGTACTCTGCCACATGGATGTGCTCAGGCATCTCTTCACTTTCAAATGCAAACATATCAGCCGCACTGATGGCGCTGTCGGCACCATTTTCGAAATACTCGATCATCACGATTGCAGCGAGGTTGTCCACGGCATCTTCTTCTTTACCTAAGATTGGGATCTTTTTATCCATGATGTAGGCATGACCAATTTCATGGATAAGCGTGTGCAGCACGGTATCTAGCACCCCCTCTTGAGCGGGCTTACCAAATTTTTCGTCGTATTTATTCTTGGTGAAGTAGTAATTTGCTTCCCCCATGAAGGAGTAGGGCATTTGAATGACGTTTTTGTTCGGATCAAACAGTGGACCGTCGTCAGAGCCATATTCAATGGTCAGAGGGTTAGTGAATGGGAAAATCTCTTCACCCATCTCAACAACAAGTTCGTTGATGCCGCTGTTTTTAACAAATTCTGCAATGACTTTTTCATCTTCTGTTTTTCCAGGAAGGTAGGTCACTGAAATGTTGTCATCACCATTTTGAGCGACAGCGCTGGCACTCAAAAACGTGAAAAGCAGAGGAAATACAAGCTTTTTCATAGAGATAGGTCGTCCTTTATCAATGGATGGCAGATTTTCACCGTTTTATACAGTGAATGTCAATGACCTAAGTGTTGTATATTCAAGCGGTTATTGCCACTGGCTAGGCTTGAATAAATCGATCTCGTCCCATGTTTTTGGCTTTATACAGTGCGGTGTCCGCTTTCTCTATTGCGCTCTCCAGCCTAAGTGGTTTGCGAGGGTGGTGATAGACACCAATTGAGATGGTTACTTTGAAAGGCAAATCTAATTGGTGACAACCTTTGACTAACTCATCAGCCAGTCGCAACCACTCCTCTTCACGAAGATTTTGGCTAACCAGCAGGAATTCTTCTCCGCCATAGCGAAAGCAGGTGACTTCTCGACCAGATCGTTTTTTGATATGCTCACTGAGTTTGACCAGTACTTTATCGCCTTCGAGGTGCCCGTATTGATCGTTGATAGACTTAAAGTGATCTACGTCGAGCATCATTACGCCCAATGCGCCATTATCCGCTAGTTGAAGAGGCATGATATCGGTTAAATAGAGTCGATTTCTAAGCCCAGTCAATGGGTCATGTAAGGTCTGATTGGTCAATGTCTGGATTTGATCAATTAAGCGAATACTCTGGCTCCTTAGGTTTTCACGTCGTCTAAAATCGACGTGGCACTCTAACTCACGTCGGTACACGGCGATAACACATAAAATGAAAGTGGATAGGTAGATACTCACCCGCTCAAGCTCGCTTGCTGGGTCGAGTTCGTACATCCAAAACGAGAAACCGATAAAGTGCCCAGCGAGGGCAAAACAGATCATAGGTACAGCATAGCGTAAAGAGAGTCGAGAAAATGTGCCGATATAGATAATGACTAGTATTAACCCGTTTTGGTAGTTGTCATCACCATTCGCTAGGGCAATTCGACCTACACCAATAAGAAATAGGCAAACAACGCTGATTGCTATGGTTTCAGTGATCTCTAAATACTTAGGTTTGTAGGAGTGAACCCAATAGGTAGCTATGAGAAGCAAGACACCAATGACTAAACGCCCGCCCACAACCTCGAAAAGGTAGTGATTAAAGTGAATAAGGTCCGACAGGCTGAACAGTACAAATAGGATCGGGGGCAGGTAGTTAAAATGTGCGTGCGGCTGATACACTTTTTTCTGAAAAAAGCTTTGATAGCGCAGCCGAGCAATGGGGCTATAGCTAGAAGTGTATGAGGGGAGTAGCGGCACGAAATTTACCTGAGTCAAAATTTAGGAACACTAAATTATAAATTGCTCAGAAGTAGAGCTAAAACTCTATTTCAATTTTAGCTCGATGATTTGACAAAGATCTTACTTGGTGCGCTCTCAATTGCTTATCCAAACAAGATCAGTAGCCAAGTAAATCCTGCTAAACACAGTGCAACAAATACCGCCGCTGAACCAATATCTTTTGCTCGACCGCTTAATTCATGTTTCTCAGGTCCAATGCGATCGACCACCGCTTCAATTGCAGAGTTAAGCAACTCAACAATCAATATCAGTACTAGGCTAGCAACCAGAGCAACTTGTTCAATTTTGCTTACGGGTAGAAAAAATGTCACGGGAACAAAAATAGCCAGCAATACCACCTCTTGACGAATGGCGGCCTCATTTTTCCAGGCGGCCACTAACCCTTGCATAGAGTAGCGAGTTGCGTGAAGGATGCGGGTAATACCGGTAGCGCCTGGTTTCATGAAAAGCTCTTTATTACATAACAATGACAGGGCGACATTGTAGTCGTCTGCTTTGCAATTCGCTAGCCCATTTAGTGCTTTGTACAAAATTGTCACCGCACGAAATATCACACCGTGATCATAGGTCTTGTTAGTAAATGGAGGAGATACTATGAAAGCGTATTATTTCGGGCTGGTGGTGACTTGCTGCGCAAGCTGGGCGCAGGCACAAACGTGGGTCCATGAGGGCAAACCCGCCACAGTCATTGAGCTATTTACTTCTCAAGGGTGTTCCAGTTGCCCGCCTGCAGAAAAAAAGCTCAATGGGTATGAGCATTCGGATCAGTTATGGACGGAAGTGATCCCGCTGGCTTACCACGTCGATTATTGGGATTACCTCGGGTGGAAAGACAAATTTGCGCAGCCTGCCTTTAGCCAAAAGCAGCGCCTGTATCGACAATATGGCGTGTTAAGTTCGGTATATACCCCTGGGTTTGTTGTTAACGGTGAGGAATGGAAAGGCTACTTCTACGGGCGTTCTCTTCCCAATCAGGGGGCTGAAAATGCACCAAGATTGGAACTGACCAAGCAGGCCCATGGTTTTACTTTGACTTATCAAGGTAAAGGGAATTTTGATGCCAAGTTGGTTCTTTTGGCGATGAACGAACGCATTGATGTGAAAGCGGGGGAAAACAGAGGTCGTAAGTTAGAACAAGATTTTGTCGTGCTACGAGAAGCAAGACAGCGGGGGCAAGGGCAGTGGCAGTTTAATATCGCTGAACTTCCTGAAAACACTGCTGCGGTTGCGGCTTGGTTAACCAAACCTAATCAGCACAAACCAGTGCAAAGTGTTGCGGGTTATTGGGAGAAATAGCGGGATAAATCCCTTTTCTAGACGCTTTCTGTTGACGAATATGTGATCTTGCTCAAAATGGCTTGCAGTTTAACCTTTGAGCAAGTACCTTTGCGTCGATTTTCTAAAGATTAAGGTATCGACGTTTTGATCAGTACAGCTAACATAACTCAGCAGTTTGGCGCTAAACCGCTATTCGAAAACATCTCAGTGAAATTTGGTGAGGGCAACCGCTACGGCCTAATCGGTGCGAACGGTTGTGGTAAATCAACGTTCATGAAGATCCTTTCAGGCGAACTAGAGCCAACTGGCGGTAACGTCAGCTACGATCCCAACGAGCGTGTCGCTAAGCTGAATCAGGATCAGTTTGCTTACGAAGAGTTTACTGTGATCGATACCGTAATCATGGGCTACAAAGAACTGTGGGAAGTAAAAAAAGAGCGTGACCGTATCTACTCTTTACCTGAAATGAGTGAAGAGGAAGGCATGCTGGTAGCTGATCTTGAAGTGCAATTCGCTGAAATGGACGGCTACATGGCGGAAGCCAAAGCAGGCGAACTCTTACTAAATGTAGGTATCCCTGAAGAGCTTCACTTTGGCCTAATGAGCGAAGTTGCGCCAGGCTGGAAGCTTCGTGTTCTACTTGCACAGGTACTATTTGCTGACCCGCACATCATGCTGCTTGACGAACCAACCAACAACTTGGACATGGACACCATTCGCTGGCTTGAAGAGACACTAAACCAGCGTAATTGCACCATGATCATCATCTCGCACGACCGTCACTTCCTGAACAGTGTGTGTACCCACATGGCTGACCTAGATTACGGTGAGCTACGCCTGTTTACAGGTAACTATGATGAGTACATGGTTGCGGCAACCCAAGCTCGCGAACGTCTATTAGCTGACAACGCTAAGAAGAAAGCGCAAATTGCTGAGCTAAACACTTTTGTTGCTCGTTTCTCTGCAAATGCATCGAAAGCAAAACAAGCAACTTCTCGCGCTAAGCAGATTGATAAAATCCAGCTAGAAGAAGTGAAACCTTCAAGCCGTCAGAACCCGTTCATCCGTTTTGACCAAGAGAAAGAGCTATTCCGTAACGCACTTAACGTCGAAGGCTTGTCACAAGGTTTTGAAGATGACTTATACAGTGGCTTCGACGCTATCTTCGAAGTGGGTGAGCGTGTAGCAATCATCGGTGAGAATGGCGTAGGTAAAACCACACTACTTAACACTCTTGCGGGTGTACTAGAGCCACGCACAGGTGAATACAAGTGGTCTGAAAACTCAAACATTGGCTACTACGCACAAGACCATGCCCATGACTTTGAACAAGACATGAATCTAATGGACTGGATGGGTCAATGGCGTCAAGAAGGTGATGATGAGCAAGTGATCCGCAGCTTCCTTGGTCGTATGCTGTTTGGTCAAGACGACATCAAGAAGTCTGTACAAGTGCTTTCTGGTGGTGAGCAAGGCCGCATGCTGCTTGGCAAGATCATGATGCACAAGCCAAACATCCTACTGATGGATGAGCCAACCAACCACATGGATATGGAATCTATCGAGTCGTTGAACAGCGCACTAGAGCAGTACAAAGGTACGTTATTCTTTGTATCTCACGACCGTGTGTTTGTAGACTCACTTGCAACGCGAATCCTTGAGATCCGTGACGGCAAGATCCATGATTTCCGCGGGACTTACAGCGAGTTCTTGAAAGCGAAAGGGATTGATGGGTAATCGAGTTAGCTAGGTCACCTAACTGCTTTAATTAACTGAGCCCCTTTTTAGGGGCTTAGTTGTATCTGGAATTAAATCAGTCGCTTAGTGTTATTGTGACCAATGTCACTTATTTGGCTCATCGCTGGTGGCGATATGTGCAATCAGTAACTTACAGGGTTTTCTTCTGCCAACAATCTGTCATAGTGGGCAGGCATCTCAGGGAACACTTCCCCAAAATGCGTGCATCGTATAATGGCTATTACCTCAGCCTTCCAAGCTGATGATGCGGGTTCGATTCCCGCTGCACGCTCCAATATTCATCTTTGCATCTTCCACTCCATAGCTAGCCAGACCACTCAAAGGTAATAAAGCGAATCTATCTAATTTAGCTTCAGTTCAGAGAATCATCTGTTCAAAAATAGAACAAGACACTTTTAAATTTAGTGGTAAGTCAACAAGAAGTACTATTCATTTGGTATGATGGCTAGATTCTTTCACGTCGAAGTAAACGATCATGAATTCTCAAGAACAACAATTCCTTAAAGAGCTGGAAGGCAAGCTCTGGACCGCAGCAGACAAACTGCGATCAACCCTCGATGCCGCCCAATACAAACACGCTGTGCTTGGTCTTATCTTCGTAAAATACGTCTCTGATGCCTTCAAAATCCGCCAAGACGAAATCAAAGCCGATCTCGCCAACCCAGAGCATGAATATTACCTAGACCCAGCCGACTTCAGCGCAGAAGAGCTGGCAGAAGAAGTGGCGATTGAGCTTGAGCAACGTGACTACTACACCGAGAAAAACGTCTTCTGGCTGCCAACCGAATCTCGTTGGCAGTTCCTACAAAGCAACGCACCCCAAGTGATTGGTGGGGCCGAGCTTGAGATTGATGGTAAAAGCAAAAAAATCACCTCGGTGGGTCACCTAATCGACACGGCCCTCGAAGGCATCGAGCGTGACAACCCTAAGCTCAAAGGCGTACTGAATAAATCTTACGCAGGCTTAAAGATAGATCAGGCGAAACTCAACGAGCTGATCAACCTTATCGCCACCATTCCATTTGTGCATGCCAAGTTAAACAGCAAAGACATCCTAGGTCACGTGTACGAATACATGCTCGGTCAGTTTGCGTTGGCAGAGGGTAAGAAGGGGGGGCAGTTCTACACCCCAGCCTCTATCGTATCGCTGATCGTTGAGATGATTGAGCCGTTTGAAGGCCGAGTGTATGACCCAGCGATGGGTTCTGGCGGTTTCTTCGTCCAGTCAGAGAAGTTCATTGAGCGTCATGCGCATGAGAAAAACGTCGACCCACTGACGCAAAAGCACCGCATCTCAATTTATGGTCAAGAGTACAACCATACCACTTGGCAACTGGCTGGAATGAACATGGCGATCCGTGGCCTAGAGTGTCAGTTTGGTGAGCCTGCCAGCACCTATACCAATGACCAGCACCCAGACTTGCGTGCAGATTTCATCATGGCTAACCCACCATTCAACATGAAAGAGTGGAACACTGGCGTTGATGATAACGACCCTCGCTTTAAATACGGCCAACCGCCAGCGGGCAACGCAAACTTTGCGTGGATGCAGCATATGCTTCATCACCTCGCCCCAGATGGCTCACAGGCGCTGCTACTGGCCAATGGCTCGATGAGCTCGACCACCAATAACGAAGGTGAGATCCGTAAAGCGCTTATCGAAAACGATCTTGTCGAGTGTATGGTCGCACTGCCAGGTCAGCTGTTTACCAACACCCAGATCCCCGCGTGTATCTGGTTCCTGACCAAGAACAAAAATGCTCGTACTGATAAGGCCGGCCGTCAGTTGCGTGCTCGTAAAGGGGAAGTGCTGTTTATTGATGCCCGCAACCTGGGTTACATGAAAGACCGTGTCCTGCGAGACTTCAAGCCAGAAGATATTAGCAAAGTGGCGGATCTGTACCATGCATGGAAGACCGGCGAAGCAGTTCATGGTGTGAGCTATGAAGACGAAGCTGGCTTCTGCAAATCAGCCACGCTAGAAGAGATCATCAAACACGATTACGTGCTAACACCGGGGCGCTATGTCGGGGCTGCCGAGGAAGAGGACGATGGCATTCCTTTTGCCGATAAGATGGCGACGCTCACGGCGAAGCTAAGCGAGCAGTTTGCTGAGTCGGCAACCTTAGAAGCTGAAATCAAAAACAATCTCAAAGGGTTGGGCTATGAGCTCTGAGTTGAATCACACCGCGTTGCTCAGTGATATCAAGCAAGTTATCGAGCAAGCCAGAGGGCAAGTCAAGCAAGCGGTCAATTCTGCCATGGTGCAGGCCTATTGGCAGATCGGGTATTTGATTGTTGAGCAAGAGCAACATGGCAGTAATCGTGCCGAGTATGGTAAGGCTCAGCTCAAGCAGCTGTCACAGCAGCTGACCCAAGAGTTTGGTAAAGGTTTTGATGTCACCAACCTGCGCACCATGCGCCGCTTTTATCTGGCCTTTGAAAAACGAGACGCAGTGCGTCTCGAATTGAGCTGGACGCATTATCGCACCTTACTGCGTGTAGAAAACCCAAGTGCAAGGCAGTGGTACCAGCAAGAAGCCATTAGCCAAAACTGGAGTGCTCGCGCGCTTGAAAGGCAAATCGGCACGCTTTACTACGAGCGGTTACTGGCTAGTAAAGACAAAGCCATCGTTGCGGGTGAAGCGCAAAGCAACACGACGGCATTGGCAGATAGCGCCAAAGATTATCTGCGCGACCCGTATGTGTTGGATTTTTTAAACCTGCAAGACAAAACCTACCAAGAGTCGGAGCTAGAGCTGCGCATCATTGAAAACTTGCAGCAGTTCTTACTTGAGCTTGGCAAAGGCTTTGCGTTTGTCGAGCGCCAGCAACGGATCCGATTTGATGATGAAGATTTTTACATCGACTTGGTGTTCTACAACTTCAAGCTTAAGTGCTTCCTGTTGGTCGATCTAAAAATTGGCAAGCTTAAGCACCAAGATGTCGGGCAGATGGATACTTATGTACGTTTGTATGACGACAAGCTCAAAGGGGAAGATGATAACCCAACCATTGGCTTGGTGCTGTGCAGTGAGAAGAGTGAAGCGGTGGTGAAATACTCGGTGCTGTCGGATCAGAAGCAGCTGTTTGCGGCGAAATATTTGCCTTATCTGCCTACAGAGCAAGAGCTTAAACAAGAGTTAGAACGAGAGCGTGAACAGGCACAGCAAGCTTTGTTGGCACAGCAGGGAAATAAGAATGAAGAATAAAGGTGAGGTTGTGCAGATGAAGCAAGTGACTGAGATTAAGAAGAACTTAGTTGGGGGCAAATTGTGAATTGTAATTGGCCTAGAGTTCAGGTTTCTGAAGTTTGTGAAATGATAGTTGATTGCGTCAACAAAACTGCACCGAGGGTGGAATATGAGACGCCATTCAAGATGCTTCGCACACCTAATATCAAGGGTGGAAAAATATCTCTAAATGATTGCCGCTTTGTCGAAGAAGATACGTATGAGAAATGGACGCGACGGGCGAAAGTATTGCGTGACGACGTTCTATTAACACGTGAAGCGCCTATGGGGGAAGTTGGTATCGTTGATTTTGATGATACAGTATTCCTTGGTCAAAGAATCATGCAGTATCGAGTTGAACGCTCTCGACTTGATCCCCACTTCTTGCTCTATAGTTTTCTATCCAGTGATCTTCAGCATCAATTTAATATGCATGAAGGTAGTGGTTCTGTGGTTAGTCATATCCGCGTCCCTGACTGCTCCAAGTTTGAACTTAACTTGCCCCCTCTCAGCATTCAAAAAGAAATTGCAGGGGTTCTTCAAAAAGTGGACAGAAAAATTGCAGTCAATCAACAAACCAACCAAACCCTAGAACAAATGGCACAAGCCATCTTCAAATCATGGTTTGTCGACTTCGATCCAGTCAAAGCCAAAATGAATGGCGAGCAACCAGAAGGAATGGATGCGGCCACTGCCTCGCTATTCCCTGAAAAGCTAGTTGAGTCTGAGTTAGGGTTGATTCCAGATGGTTGGGATATTTCACCTCTATCTAATTACATCAATATCAAACATGGCTTCGCTTTTAAAGGTGCTTATTTTTCTGACCAAGAGACAGACGATATCTGTGTAACACCCGGAAACTTTCGTATTGGTGGCGGCATAAAGTTAGATAAGCTGAAATATTACGATGGCCCCATTCCTGATGACTACATCTTTAGTAAGGGAGACTTGATGGTCACCATGACAGACCTGAGTAAACAGGCTGATACCCTTGGATATCCAGCCTTTGTTCCTGAAAGTGAGGGTAAAACTTATCTGCACAATCAGCGGATTGGCAAAGTTGAACTGAAGGTCGAACAAGATATCAAAAATTATCTCTATTCATTTTTCTGTTCAAGCGGATACAGAAATGAAGTTTTGGGTGGTGTGACAGGTTCCACAGTGAAGCACACGGCTCCTAAGAAAATAATGGCTATTGAGGTCGCTCTTGATCTTAGGGTTGTAGACAAATTTAGCCAGTTAGTAGCTCCTCTGTTCGAAAAGAAAGCTCAAAATTTAGTAGAGAATTCTTACCTCGAAAAGCTTCGAGATACGCTACTTCCTAAATTGCTTTCCGGCGAAATTGAGTTAGAGAAATAGCAGAGGTAACCATGACTTTAACCGCTAACCTTGATTACCAAAATTGGCTATTGGCACTAAAGCAGCAAGTACAGCAGTCACAACAGAAAGCGTCGCTTGCTGTGAATGCCGAGTTGATTGCACTCTATTGGTCTATCGGTAAGCAAATTGCAGGCAAGCAGCAAGAACAAGGGTGGGGAACCAAAGTTGTTGAACAACTTGCTCAAGATCTGAAACAAGCTTTTCCATCCATGAAAGGATTGTCTCGTAGCAATTTGATGAGTATGCGTGCTTTCGCCTTGGCTTGGCCTGATTTTGCATCTAACCCAATTGTCCAACAGGCTGTTGGACAAATTCCTTGGGGGCACAATATTCATCTAATTCAAAAGCTTGATGAGCCAAAAGAACGCCTATGGTATGCAAGTGAAGTGGTTAAACATGGCTGGTCTAGGGCCGTGTTAGCTCATCAGGTTGAGAGTGGTTTACTTCAACGCTCAGGCAGTGCGGTGAATAATTTTGAGATGACTCTACCCCAACCAAATTCGGAGTTAGCAGTACAAACGCTTAAAGATCCTTATAACTTTGATTTTCTTGACTTAAACTCAGAAGCTAAAGAACGCGATATTGAAAATGCGTTGATGAAACACATCACGGCGTTTTTGCTAGAACTGGGGAGTGGCTTTGCTCTCGTCGGTCAACAATATAACCTCAATGTAGGGGGAGATGACTTCTTTATCGATCTGCTCTTCTATCATCTCAATCTAAGGTGCTATGTGGTGATCGAGTTAAAGGCGGACAAACTCACACCAAAGGATGTCGGTCAATTAGACTTCTACCTGTCTGCGGTTGATGGGGAGCTTAAACATAAAGATGACGCACCAACCATTGGTCTTCTGCTGTGTAAAGAGCGCAACCGAGTTGTTGCCGAATATGCCGTTCGCAACAAGACCTCACCAATAGGTATCGCAGAATATAAGCTTGCTGAAATGCTTCCTAGTGAGATCCAGGGGCAATTACCATCTATCGAAGATATTGAAGCAACACTATCAAGTGATATCAATCAAGAAGATAAGAGCTAATCATGATCACCGAAGACCAACTAGAACAGCACTGCCTCAACTGGTTCACCGACATTGGCTACCAATACGTGTGCGGCTATGACATCGCCCCTGATGGTAGCTCGCCAGAGCGTGATGATTACCATCAGGTCGTGCTTAAGCAGCGCCTAGAGGATCAGCTACGAGTATTAAACCCAGAGCTTCCTGAAGATGCACTCTTGCAGGTGGTCAACACCGTCTGTACACCTGACTCGCCAGTGTTGATAAAAAACAACCGCACCTTTCATCAGTACCTGATTGAAGGGGTTCCAGTGGAATACACCGCGGCGGAAAACGGCGAGGTGGTCACGCATACCACTCATGCCCGTCTAATGGATTTCACCAACGTCGATAACAACCAATTTTTGGTGGTGAATCAGTTCACCATCACAGGCACCAAAGGCAATCGCCGCCCAGATGTGGTGGTGTTTATCAATGGTCTGCCAATCTCGGTGATTGAGCTGAAAAACCCAGCCGATAAGCAGGCGGATATCTGGCACGCTTACAACCAATTACAGACCTACAAAGAAGAGATCTCTGATCTATTTGCCTTCAACGAAGCCTTGGTGATCAGTGACGGCTGGTTGGCTCGTGTAGGTTCACTGACGGCCAATAAAGAGCGCTTTCTGCCGTGGAAGACCATCTCTGGGGAGGATGATAAGCCGCTGCTGGATTTTCACCTAGAAACCATGGTGCGTGGCTTCTTTAAGCCCCAGTTGCTGCTCGATTACATTCGCTACTTTGTGCTGTTTGAAACCGATGGCGACAACACCATCAAGAAAATCGCTGGCTATCACCAGTTTCATGCGGTGCGTGCCGCCGTCGAGGCCACCGTTAAAGCGAAACAAGCCGATGCAGATCTCGGCGCAGTGGCTGAGCAGATGGGCAACTATCAAAACCAAGCCACCAAAGGCATTGATAGCATCGAGCCGGGCAGTGGTAAAGCAGGCGTGGTGTGGCATACCCAAGGCAGTGGCAAAAGCATTTCTATGGTCTGTTACGCCAGTAAGCTACTGCAACAGCCGAGTATGAATAACCCAACCATTGTGGTGGTGACCGACCGCAATGATCTGGATGGCCAGTTGTTTAACACCTTCGGCATGGCGCAAGAAACCCTCAAACAGAGTCCGCAGCAAGCGCAGAGCCGAGACACGTTACGAGAGATGCTGCTTGCTCGCCAATCGGGCGGCATTATCTTTACCACCATCCAAAAGTTCGCCCTAGAGGCGAAAGAGCTTGAGCACCCGATCCTCTCCGAGCGCAATAACATTGTGGTGGTCTCTGATGAGGCGCACCGCAGCCAATATGGCAACAAGGCCAAGCTGGTTGAGATAAAAGATACCAACGGTGATGTGGTGGGCCAAAAGTACGTGTATGGCTACTCTAAGTACCTGCGTGATGCGCTGCCAAATGCCTCATTCATTGGCTTTACTGGAACGCCGATAGAGATCGATGACAAAGACACCCGCGGCGTGTTTGGCGAGTACGTTTCTATCTATGACATCCAAGATGCAGTCGATGATGGTGCCACCGTGCCTATCTATTACGAATCACGTCTGGCCAAGCTCGATATCAATCATGAAGAGATCGAATCCATCAATGATGAGGTGGAAGAGGAAATCGGCGAGGAGGAAGAAACCTCGGTTCGAGAGCAGATAAAGTCCAAGTGGGCGGCGCTTGAGAAACTGGTCGGCTCTGAGCCTCGCATTAAGCAGGTCGCTAAAGATTTGGTGCAGCACTTCACCACCCGAACCGCCACTTTCCCCGGGAAAGCGATGATCGTTGCCATGAGCCGCGATATTTGTGTCGATCTATACGATGCCATTGTGGCACTAAAGCCCGAGTGGCACAGCGACGACCCAGAAAAAGGCGCCATCAAAATCGTGATGACAGGCAGTGCGGCAGATAAGCCAAAACTTCAGCCGCACATCTACGATAAGAAGACCAAAAAGCGTTTTGAGAAACGCTACAAAGATACCGACGATGAGCTGCAACTGGTGATCGTGCGTGATATGTGGCTGACCGGCTTTGATGCGCCATGTTGCCATACCATGTACATCGATAAGCCGATGAAAGGCCACAACCTGATGCAGGCGATCGCGCGCGTAAACCGTGTGTTTAAGGATAAGCCGGGTGGTCTCGTGGTGGATTATCTTGGGGTCGCTAACGAGCTAAAAAATGCCCTCAAAACGTACACCAACAGTCAGGGTAAAGGCCAGCCAACGGTGGATGCTGCCGAAGCATTTTCTGTGCTGATGACCAAGATTGATGTGGTCAGAGCAATGTTTGCTACCCCGGTGGAAGGGGAGGTGTTCCAATATCGCCCAGAGTTTGAGACCGATGCTTTTAAGCTGCTACCAGGGGCAGTAAACCACTTATCTGGGCTTTCTCACCGAGATAGCAATGGCAAGGTGGTGCGCGACGGTAAGCGCCGCTTCTTAGATGAAATGGCGGCAATGACTAAAGCGTATTCATTGTGTAACACCCTCGATGAAACGGCAGGTTATAAGAATGAGATCGCCTTCTATTCTGCGATTAAAACGGCGTTTATGAAGTACTCCAGCGTCGACAAAAAGCGCAGCGATGAAGAGCGCAACTCGGCGCTAAAGCAGATCTTAGATAATGCAGTGGTTGCCGAGGGGGTCGATGATATCTTCAAATTGGTCGGGCTGGATAAGCCTAACATCGGTTTGCTTTCTGAAGAGTTCTTAGAAGACGTTAAGAATATGAAGCAGAAAAACCTGGCGGTTGAGCTACTTGAAAAGCTGCTCCGTGACGAGGTAAAAGCTCGTATGAAGAATGACGTAGTTCAAGAGAAGAAATACTCGGACCGCATCTTGAGTACCTTGCAAAAATACCACAACCGCAACATTGAAACCGCTCAAGTTATCGAAGAGCTGATCCAGTGGGCCAAAGAGATGCAGGAAGATGCGGCAATGATCGATGAGCTTAATCTTTCAGTCGATGAACTGGCGTTCTACCGAGCACTGGTTGAAAACGAAGCGTCCGTGCGTGAGTTAGGCAATGACAACCTACGAGAGCTGGCCATTGAGCTGACTCAGCAGCTACGCAAATCCGCCACCGTGGATTGGCAAAAACGCGAGAGTGTTCGAGCCCGTATGCGTAACTTAGTACGCCGACTATTGCGTCGCTGGAAATACCCGCCAGATGCCGCAGCGGAGGCCGTGGAGCTGGTATTGCAGCAGGCTGAAGCGCTTGCGGATGGGTGGTATCAGTAAGTTCAAAGTAGGTAAGGTTCAGGCTTGGTTTTTTTGCGCACCCACCTTGGCTGCTGGCCAAGTGATAAGCGTTAAGGATAGTCTCACTTACCATCTAACGGAATCGAGAGGCCAATACCAAACCCCCCAGTTAACGGTTGATAGCATTGGATATGGCCTTTTAGCCCTTGGGTAACTAGGTTATAGACCAGATTCAGACCCAAGCCTTTGCCGCCTTTACTTCTTGCCGTGGTTACGAATGGGTCGAAGATGTGGTCTTGAATTTCTGCGGAGACCCCTTTGCCGTTGTCTTCGAAATTCAGTTCTAAGTGGTGTTCATGAACAATGCTGATGATCAGGATCTCATCCGTTGAGTGGTTTGTTAAGCCGTGCTCTAAGGCGTTGAAGACGAGGTCTTCGATAGCTTGGGCCAGTTGAGCAGTGTTAATGGTGACTTTGGCATTGCTTGGCAGGACTTCAACACTGATGGTTGGGGTATGGTTTGGTCCATAATTATCGCAGGCGAGGCTAGCAGTGTCTTTCAGCCATTGCGCTAATTCGATCTGTTCCGACTGTCGAAATTGAGTCTCATGAATCGAAAGCTTTTTAAACTGCGCTACCAAGTCAGCCATTTTGCCTGCATTGCTCGAAATGATCTCGTTGGTTTCACAACTCATCCGCAGGTGTTCGTTGAGATCAGCTGCGGAAAGTTTTCCGTTGGCCAGTTTTTCTTCAATGTTCTGTAGCATGTTCGGTTGCAAGCTCGCTGCCATCTTAATGTTGCCTAGCGGAGTATTCAGCTCGTGTGCCATACCCATGACTAGCTGAGCGATTGAGCCTTGTTTTTCTGCCTCGACTAACTGGCTTTGGGTTGCTTGTAATTCATCTAACGTCTCTTGAAGATGAGTGCGTTTTTCATTGAGCAACGCAGTGCGTTCAAGCACTTTTTGTTCAAGATCGGTGTTGGCTTGCTTTAGCTCTGCTTGTGCTTTTGAAAGCTCTGCGGTACGCCGTTCGATTTTGCTTTCTAAGCTAGCATTGAGCTTAATGATTTCTTCTTCTGCATGTTGGCGTTTGATGAATTCTCCCAAGATAGAGCCGAATAGACGCAGTGTGTGGCTCTGGTAAGTATGAAATGGCTTATGATTCAGGAGATTATCACATGCAATCCAGCCAATTACTTCGTCGTTGTCCCAGATGGCAAGTGCTGCGTTCCAACCTCGACCTACTTCATCGACTTCACCTACCTTCTCACCAAATTCATACAACTCGATGTCGTGCCAGACGCAAACTTTGCCTTTAGTCGACATTTCACGAATGACATCTTTAACATCATCTAGCATGGGAGCGGCATAATCGGTTTCGGAGCGAACATTGCCTTCTTCGTCTGTGCCCCAGGTGCCAACCATCCAATCGCGTTCTTTATCAATCATCAGTATTCCCATTCGATCAATGTCGAGATGAGTTAAGCAGGCATTAACGGCAAGTTGATATAGGTTGTCAAGAGACTCAGCTCTTGAAAGCTCGATGGATATCTCGTGAAGCAAGAACAGCTGATGATAGAAGGATTTTGCGTGTTCACTATCTGCTTCTAACTCAGTGGAAGCGTCATCTGAGTAGGTAATCAGTCTACTCATTTAATCGCCCTCGTTTGTTACTGGGTGGTTCGATTTAATCATTGCCTGTCGCACTTTATTGTAGAGCTCTATTAGAGTTTAGCTGATCATAAAAAACTCACATGCAATACGGTTAACACTCAAGCTTAGGCATAAAAACCAAGACAGCAGCCCATTTGGGCCGCTGTCTTCAGTATATTAGAACCAGTACTCAATACCAATCGATGCTTCATCGAAGCTGTCAGACTTCCAGCGACCGACGTAGTCAGGGCGGGTGGTGTGTGCTTCTCCTAAGTTGTTCATGGCGTAGCGAGCATACACAACGGCATTGGAGTCTACCGAGTACATTAGCTGCATAGAAGTTACGTCATCTTCGGTATCTGCGATGCGCTTGCCATTGACTTCAAGGCCTTTGTTTTCTGCATGAGCAACTTTTGCTTGCCACTTATTATCTTCGCCGAAGTTGTACATCAGGCCGATAGAGTAGCTTTTCTCTCGTTCGTCATCGCCGAGGGTGTTTTGTGCATCAGCCACACGGTAGTAGGCGAAGTAGCCAATACCATTATCAAAGCCACCTTGAGTACCAATGAGGTATGTCTGGTTGTCCCAATAAAACGCTGGGTCTTTGCTGCCAGTGTCTGGGTTGTTGCCGCTCTTATCTTGAGTGTTGTAGTTCATCTCATAGGCAAGGTCGAATTGAACCCAGCCATTGTCACCTACGGTAAATTTCTGGTGGGCAGCGCCGCCGTGCCAGTAGTTTTTGTTAGCTCGTTGTGAGTCTGTCGCACCCGCACGGTCTGCACCGGCACCCACTGCGAGATCAAGCGAGAAGCCTTCCCAAAGCTCGTTAGTGTCCCAGCGAATGGTATCGGATTGGCGATCGTTGAAGTTGTTGCCGCCGATAGCACCACCCCAATCCCAGACATTACCCATACCTGGGTTGGTCGCAGGCCAATCGATAAGCTCATAAATTGGTGTCAGAACTCGTCCAACACGGATAAGGCCATAAGCGTCGTTCTGGAAGCCGATGTAGGTATCCCGACGACCAAGGTAGCCGTTACCACCGTCTTCTCCACCAAATGACTCATCAACATAGCCAGATTCTACTTGCCAGATGAAAGTGGTGTTTTCCCAACTATCGAAGTGGGCAGTGCCTCGCCAACCCAGACGGGTTTCATTGTTTGCTTGCACGCCAGAGTTTGGGTTGCCTTCAGCGCCTGTTGGTACTTCATAGTCACGATTCGCCAATTGCAGGGCGACTAAACCGTAAAAGCCTTGTTCATCTTTTTTAGGGTTGAGGTTGGTATCTGCAAATGCAGCGCCCGCAAGTGTAATGCTTGAGATAGCAGAAGCAATTAACGTACGAGTAAAAAACTTGTTCATATAAACTCCAATGTATAGCTGTTAAATACAAGCTGACGGGAATCAAATGGGCCGCTGATTGACCGTCAGATTGTGTCGTTTAGTTGATGACGGGGTCAGCTTAGCGAGAAATTTGGTCTCGAATAAGCAACAGGAGTCTGAACATGATTTCGTTCAAAGTTTAGAAGTACTGATAAAATTAAATGTATTTAATTTCAGTTGTTTAACTTGAATATATGAAAGGATGACAGCCGGTGTCAGAAAACCTAAATGCGACGAGGTTCAAGTCTTAATATCGGTGTGAGAGCTAGAGCACCATGGTTTTTGGCGGATTGAGAAACGGGCAATAAGGGTTTAGTTTTTTTATGACGAAAAATATGATCTTCATCGCGTATCGACGACGTCAAAATCGTCACTTTACTTGAACTTTTGCTAATTGATGAGATTCAATGGTCGCTGAAGCATCTACATCGCCCCTCAATTTTAGGGACTTTCAACTTCTTTGGTCCCCACAGTGCAACGAATACCTTGCTGTCTGAAGTAGTTAGCGATCTCTTCCACACGCTGTTGAAAACGCTGGCGATCAAACGTCAGTGATTTCATTTTGTAATCCAGCCCTAGTGATTGGTATTTCTCTTCGCCTAGGCGCATGAAGCTGAGTAGTTGAACAGTGTCGACCTTGCCCTGTAATTGAGAATTGATGAAGTCTGCCGTCGCTTTTATGTTTGCTTGTGTATCGTTAATACCGGGAATGACAGGAATTCTTAAGATGAGTAGTTGGTCTGTTTTGGTGAGTTTTATTAAGTTGGCAAGGATTTTGGTGTTCTCAACACCAGTGTGTTTTTTGTGTTGCTGGCTATCCATTAATTTAAGATCTGAGATCACTAAATCGGTGTATGGCAACAGTTTCTCAATTCGGCCCCAATGACCAAAGAAACTCGACTCTAAACAGGTATGGATACCTTCCGCTTTACATGCTTTAAATAGATCGAGCACAAACTCACTTTGCATCAATGGTTCGCCACCAGATACGGTGACGCCGCCACCGGAGCGCTGGTAGTACCCTATATCTTGTCTGATCACCTTCATGCACTCTTCAACAGACATAGTGTTGCCCCACTGCTTGATCGCTTCTGATGGGCATTCTTCTACGCAGCTAAGGCAATTTGAGCACTTTTCTCTATCGACATGGGTGAGTTTAGCGTCGTTGAAAATCAGCATCTCTGGCTGGTGACAAGGGATAGCACAGTCACCACATTTGTCCTGGGTAATACACTTATTGCTATAAACACCAACTTCAATGTGTCGTTGGAAGCTCTCTGGATTACCGCACCAATCGCAGCGCAGTGGGCAGCCTTTCAGGAACAGCTCGGTACGAATGCCGGGGCCGTCGTGCAGGGTGAAGCGTTGGATGTTTAGGATGGTGGCTGTTGTTGGCAAAGCTGGCCTCGGAGTTTATTGGGCAATGAATGCTCCTCCCTATTCTATGTAGAAGTGGAAAGGGCTGACATGACTCTAAACTTATTGATAGTGAGAAGTTTTGTGCAGAACCCCCTCCAACTCCCCCTTGGAAAAGGGGGAGCGGGTTTGGTTTGTTTTGTGGTTTCGTGAACTAGAACCTTAGCTCAGTGCGCTGAATCAAATCATCTTGCAGCGGTTTGCCTAGCTCGACAAAGTAGGCGCTGTACCCCGCCACGCGCACCAGCATATCTTTGTATAACTCTGGGTTTTTCTGCGCTGCGCGCATTTTCTCAGAGCTCATAATATTGAACTGCACATGCATGCCTTGCTTGGCGATGTACTCATCGACAAAACTGACCAAAATGTCTCGTCCTGCGACTCCCGATACAGCATCTTCAGGAAAGCGCAGATTGAGCAAGGTGCCGTTGGTAGCCAAACTGTGGTCTACTTTCGTTACAGAGTTGACGATAGCGGTTGGTCCTGAAATATCGTGAGAACCTCCTTGCGTGTGTACTGGCCCCATATTGTCCGAGATCGGTTCATGGTTCTTACGGCCATCTAGGGATGCATTGGTATAAAGCCCCATACCGACGTTAGCATTTACCGTGTAAACACCTGGGCTAAACTCTCCCCCACGTGGGTTTTTACGCCCTTTGATATGGCGGCAGTAACACTCAAACATGAAGGTGAAAAGAGCGTCTGCTTCGTCATTGTCGTTGCCGTAGTGTGGGATCTTGGCACTGTTCACTAATGCATAAAGCTTTTCATGACCTTCCCAGTTATCTTTGACGGCCTCAAGTAATTCACTGCCCGTGAATTTCTTATCGTCGAACATCAACTTCTTGATGGTCATGAGCGAGTCTGCACAAGTGGCAATGCCCGCTGCTTGTGGGGCAGTACCGTTATACTTCACACCACCATAAGTCATGTCTTTGCCTGATTCGATACAACCCTCGAAGAAAGCAGAGATGTAAGGCGTTGGCTTGACTTGACGATAGATTTTGTCAGTCACGTTGAGGCAGCTACACAGCTGATCACACCAGTAGGCAAACTGCTTATCGACACTTTCAAGCACTTGCTCAAAACTTTGGTAAGTTTCTAGGCTGCCCGTATCAGGGCCAAGTTGTTTACCTGCATCGGGCCCTGAAAGAATGCGACCACCGTTAATAACCATCTCCATCATTTTGGCGGTATTGACGTAACCGGCATCTAGCCAACCGTGTTCTTTGCCTGGGATAGTTGGTTCAACACAGCCAACTACGGCGTAATTGCGAGCTTCTTCTATGGTAACCCCTTTTGCTTGCATCGCCTTGATTGCAGGGCCGTCATTAAACAGTTTCGGGTGACCATAGCCTGCTCGGATACACTCGATGGTTTTGATCTTAAGCTCGTAAGGGGTGCTTTCATGCATGCGTACGCAGACCCAAGGGTTCATCATACGGGTATGAACGGAAGCTTCGAGCATCAACATAGTAAGATCATTGGTCGCATCGTTCCCTTTCTCATCAACACCACCAATGGTGAGGCTTTCACCACCAAAACCGCGACCATTGCGCACTTTCACCGTGCCTTTGTCTTTGAGTTTGGTCGGGTTATTCATCTTAACGTAAAGCACTTCTAGCAACTCTAAGATGAACTTCTTACTGATACCGTTCGCTTCGATATCTTGTTGATAAAATGGAAGCAGCCACTGATCCATTCGGCCGTAAGATATAGAGTGACCATTGCCTTCGATTTGAGTCAGGGTAACCGCAAAATTAAACAGTTGAATTGCTTGCCAAAAAGTTTGAGGCGCACCACCTGCGATTTGGAAACAGTTTGCCGACATAGTCTGCAATTCTTGCTGGCGAATTTCGTCAGCTTCTGAGCTTGCCATTTGAGCCGCTAATTCAGCGTGGCGACGGATATACTGCTTAGCTGCGTTTAATACGATGATGGTTGCTTTGTAATAGTCGCGTTTTTCGAAGTAATCAGGGTCTTGTTTAGACAGTTTTGAAAACGCAGTTTCCGTAAGCTCCAACACGCCGTTGTAACCCAGCATCATCAGCTTGTTAAAGTCCATGGCAAAGTGACCAATGCCCGCAAAGTGGTAGTTGTTGGTCTGGAAGACCTTCTCTCCCATATGAGAGCCTTTCTTTTGGTCTTCATCAAGATGCGTAGTGATGATTTCGTTGGCACTCTTGCCTTTCCAGTATTCGCACAGCTGCAAAATTTCAGCACGGTCTTCGTCGTTGCGAATATAGAATTGGTCGTTGGCACGCTCTTCGAACGGAGAGTGGAGGATCTCATCGATAATCCAATCGACAGAAAACTCAGGGTAGATAGGTGATGCTTTCGCTGGAGCGGCGATCTCCCCTAAGATCAAGTCTTGCGGATATATATTGAGCGTCGTGTTGAGCAGTACATTTTCAAATGCGTAGGCACATTGCAAAATACGTGGGGTGGCTTCGTGGGCTTGGTAGGCTTGGGTCACCAAACGCAGACGTTCTACATCGATGTCATATGGGCGCTCAAGAAATGTCTGACGCAACTGGTTAACTCGAGGGTAAGGTGACCAATCAGCGTGATCGACTTCGTAACCGAGTCCATACACTTTATCGAATGCTTCCGTGCCTATTGCATCGGTGTGAGAGTTAGCTTGTAGGGTAAACAAACTCTCTTTATTCATTTGGAAATTTTCCATGCTTGATCTCTTTTCTAAATACTAAATCTTTGATGCGCATTACCTGCAAAATGAGAGAGAAAAGGGTTGGAATGGCATGTTTTAGTATTAAAAAGGGTCTAGCGGAGGAGCTGGCTAGACCCATGGCACGAATAGTGGGTTATGCGCCTAAGTTGTGCGCCGTTAGAATCGCTGCGTAAACGCTTTGTGCAGTCACTTCAAATGGCATGTTATGGATAGTTTCACCTTCGGCAGTTGCGCCTTCAGCCACTTCCATTAGCTTGTCTAGGTTAAGCTCTTTCACGCCCATTTCGAACAGGTTAGTCGGCAGGCCAACCTCACGGCAGAAATTGATCACCGTGCGGATCTCTTCCATCGGAGCATTTTCAAGCACCAATTGAACAAGCGTACCGAATGCGACTTTTTCACCGTGGTATAGGTGGTGACACTCTTCCAGTTTGGTTAGACCATTATGGATAGCGTGCGCTGCTGCCAGACCACTACTTTCAAAACCAATGCCGCTTAGGTAAGTGTTGGCTTCGATGATGTTTTCTACCGCAGTAGTACATACGCCTTGCTCAACTGCGGTTTTCGCTTTTAGGCCATCAGCCAATAGAGTTTCATAACATAGTTTCGCTAGTGCTTGAGCTGAACGAGTTGGTGCACCACCTGCCATCGTCGCCTTGCCAGATGTCATGTTGGCACGAGCTTCAAAGTAAGTAGATAGTGCATCACCCATACCTGCAACCAGTAGGCGAACAGGTGCTTTTGCAATAACGCCTGTGTCCATCACCACCATATCTGGGTTGGTTGGGAACAATAGATACTCGCTGAACTCACCTTCTGGGGTGTAAATCACGGCTAGAGCACTGGTTGGTGCATCAGTAGATGCAATGGTAGGAACGACAACTACAGGGATTTTGGTGTAGTAAGCCACAGATTTTGCGGTGTCTAGAGTTTTACCACCACCTACACCAATAATGACGTCATATTTTTGCGTAGCGCAGATGTCCGTTAGGCGGTCGATCTCTTCACGCGAACATTCACCGTTAAAGATGTCTGTTGCAAGAGGCATCTCTTCAGCAGCAAAACTGGTCGCAAGCGTGTCGCCAACTAAGCCAGTTACAAACTCATCTGCAATGGCAAATGCATTGCCGCCAAGGGCTTTTACATAACCTGCGATGTTGCCGATAACGCCTTCACCTTGTACGTATTTGCTTGGGCTAATAATGATTTTATCCATGATGTTCTCAGACCTTTTGTTTCGTTATTTTTAATGTGTAGTAGTTGTTGGATTCATCCTAAAACTCTCACCCTAGAAAGCTAATAAATGGCTCGATTTGAAGGTCGAAACTATGAAGGAAACACCAATTATTAAGCGAGAAGTTTGCCTGCCAAAACGGATTTGTCGCCCTGATCACTTTTTGGCGATTTTCGAAAATCTGACGTTTCAAAATGGGACACTTGAGGGTTCAAAAGCGTTTCAAAATGGAACGTAAGATTTTTTTTTGTCTCGATGATTTGGCTCTCTAAGATGAATTTAAACCCGAGAAAACGAATCCAATAACTGAATCAAAATTATTAAGAGATCCCTACAATGAAAAAAATCATCAACCAAATCGACGACATCGTGAAAGAGCAAATGGAAGGCCTAGTGGCTTCTCGCAGCGAGCTAAAAGCAAACTATGAACCTCGCTTTATCTGGCATGATGCATCACAAGGCAAAGTGGCGTTGGTTTCTGGTGGCGGCAGTGGTCACGAGCCTTTGCACGCAGGCTTTGTGGGCAAAGGTATGCTTACTGGCGCCTGTCCAGGTGAGGTTTTTACCTCTCCAACGCCGGATCAAATGTACGAGTGCGGCCAAAAAGTAAACAGCGGAGAAGGCGTACTCTTCTTCATCAAGAACTACACCGGTGATGTTCTTAACTTCGAAACAGCGGTGGAATTACTACACGCAGATGGCGTAGCCGTTGGTTCAGTACTTATTGATGATGACGTTGCAGTAAAAGACAGCCTATACACTGCAGGTCGCCGTGGCGTAGCGGGTACGGTTCTGGCTGAGAAAATCGTTGGTGCAGCGGCTGAAAAAGGTTACAGCCTAGAAAAATGTGAAGAGCTAGCACGTCGTATCAATAACAACTGCCGCTCATTCGGTATCGCACTAGAAGCGTGTACCGTACCAGCAGCTGGCAAGCCATCATTCACTCTGGCAGACAACGAGATAGAGTTTGGTGTGGGTATCCACGGTGAACCAGGTATCGAACGTATCACTTACGAAGATGCTGATAGCCTAGTAGACAAGATGTTCGTTGAGCTTTCTGAAAACGCAGCCTACAGCCGTGTACTACGTATCTGGGATCGTGAAGAAGGCGATTGGCGTGAAGAAGAATCAACGGTTAAAAACTTCGAAGCAGATAAAGAGTACATCGTATTAGTCAACGGCCTAGGTGCGACTCCTGAAGGCGAGCTATACGGAGCATACCGTCGCCTAGCAGAGAACTGCGAAAAAGCAGGCTACAAGATCGCACGTAACATGGTAGGCAACTACTGTACTTCACTTGATATGCAAGGCTTCTCAATCACGCTGCTACAAGCGGATGAAGAGATGCTAGAGCTATTTGACGCACCAGTAAACACAGCAGCAATGACTTGGTAAGGAACACGAAAATGCAAATTGAAAAGAAACACATCATTAACTGGCTTGAGCTGTGCGCACAAACGTATCAAGAGCAGCAAGACTTCTTGACTGATCTTGACCGCGATATCGGCGATGCCGATCACGGTCTAAACATGAACCGCGGCTTTAAGAAAGTCGCTGAGAATCTGCCAAAAGTGGCTGAACAGAACATATCTACCATCCTGAAAAACACAGGTATGACACTGCTTTCAAGTGTGGGTGGTGCTAGTGGTCCGTTATACGGCACCTTGTTTATCCGCAGCGCAGCGGCAGTGGGCAGCCGTGAGCAGTTAAGTTATGAAGAGCTTATCGATGTGCTAAAAGGCGGTGTTGATGGTGTTATCTCTCGCGGTAAAGCAGAGCAGGGTGACAAAACCATGTGTGACGTTTGGCTACCAGTACTAGAAAGTGCCAAAGAAGCCATAGGCAAAGGTGCTCAAGGTGAAGATTTGCTAAACACTATGGTTGAAACGGCTGAGAAAAGTGCAGTTGCGACCATTGAAATGCAAGCGAAGAAAGGCCGTGCAAGTTACCTAGGTGAGCGCAGTATTGGCCACCAAGATCCTGGTGCAACCTCCTCTCTAATGATGGTGAAGGCACTACGCCAATCGGTAGTAGGAGCGTAAGCAATGGCGGGTATTGTAGTTGTATCGCACAGCCGACAACTCGCGTTAGGGGTGGCAGAGCTTGCCACCCAAATGACGCAAGGCAAAGTGCGTTTAGCCGTTGCAGCGGGCATAGATGATCCTGATAACCCTATTGGCACGGACGCCATGGCGGTTATGATGGCCATTGAGGAAGTGTGTGACGATCAAGGTGTGTTGATCTTGATGGATCTGGGTAGTGCGCTACTGAGCACCGAGATGGCATTAGAGCTTATCGATGATGAGCTGCGTGAGAAAGTCACCCTGATCTCCGCACCACTGGTAGAAGGTACACTGGCGGCTTCCGTCGCAGCAAGTGCTAACTTACCTATGGCTACTATCGTGGAAGAAGCGAACCGAGCTTTGGAAGCAAAACGTGAACACCTAGGTGATGGTGAGCCACAAGCGCCAGCAGCATCAGTAAGTGCTGATGAGCCAAGCGCTACGGCAGTCACCTATACATGGACAGTGCAGAACCCTCACGGTATTCACGCACGCCCGGCGGCGACTATTGTATCCGCATTAGCAAGCCTTCAAGCTAATATATGGCTGAAAAAAGGCGAACAATCGGCCAGTGCAACCAGCCTAAATAGCATTGCTAAACTCGGCGCTGTAAAAGGCGATGAGATTACATTTGCCGTTGAAGGCGAAGAGTCTGAGCTAGCGATTAAAGCAATCCAATCACTTTGTGATCAGCACTTTGGTGAGGCGGAGCTGGTCGCCAATGGTGCTGACCAAGAGTCAGAAACTGAACAGCCATCAGCTCAGCAAGAGATCGCAGGTGCTATTGTCGGTATTGCTGTTAGCCAAGGGGTAGTGAAAGCACCTGCGGTTAAGTTTGAAAGCCGTATGCCAGAGGTGCCACGGCGTGATTACCAAGGCTTTGAAGCTGAGAGTGGTCGTCTAAGTGCAGCGATGGATGAAGTCAAAGCTGCTCTAAGCCAGCAGGCGAAAGCACCAAGTGGTGAAGTATTCCAAGCGCATCTGCTGATGCTAACCGATCCAGAGCTATGGCATGGCCTATTAGCCGAAGTGGAAAACCAACAGATCGCCGAGCAAGCATGGCTAAATACCATGGGCAAACTTGCCGAAGATTACCGCAATGCCCAAAGCCAATACATGCAAGAGCGTGAAGCCGATGTTTGGGATATTGCTAAGCAGGTAATGCAGGTGTTGGTTGGTGAGAAATCATCTGGTGTTGAATTCAATGAACCTTCCATTGTGCTAGCAAGAGATCTAATGCCATCGGATGTGGCTGGTCTTGATAAATCTAAGGTACTTGCTATCTGTCTAAGCGAAGGTGGTAAAACGTCCCATAGTGCCATCATTGCCCGAGCAATGGGTATCCCAGCGATTGTAAAAGCTAAAGGTTGCCTTGATCAAATTACCGACCAGCAAGTGATCACCGTTGATGGCGAGCAGGGCGTAATCTGGATAGAGCCAAGCGAAGAGAAAGCGCTAGAGCTAGCACAAAAACGTGAGCAGTGGATTGCAGAAACCCAAGCCTGCCAACAAGCTGCGATGGAAAGCGCAGTCACTCAAAGCGGTGTTGAGGTGCAAGTCCTAGCTAATATCGGTGGCCCTAATGATGTGGCTTCGGCACTTGAAAATGGCTGTGATGGTGTTGGCCTGTTTAGAACGGAATTCCTATTCCAAGACAGCGCTGAACTACCAAGCGAGCAAGACCAATACGAAGTTTACCTAGATATTGCCACACGCCTAGAAGGCAAACCTTTAACTATCCGAAGCCTAGATGTTGGCGGTGATAAACCACTAGCAGCTTACCCAATGCCAGAGGAAGAGAACCCATTCCTAGGTTTACGTGGTGTGCGTCTATGTCTTGCGCATCAGAAGCTGTTTATCGACCAAATCCGAGCCGTATTGCGAGCGCACGCTGAATGTAACAACATCCAGCTAATGATCCCGATGATCGCAACGGTTGAGGAAGTACGTCAGGTGAAAGCGCTGGTGGCAGAGCAAGCCGAGCAGTTAGGTCTTGATGCATCAGCAATGAAGCTAGGCATCATGATTGAAGTGCCAGCTGCGGTGCTAAACGCCGATGCCCTCGCACTGCATGTCGACTTCTTCTCTATCGGCACCAACGACCTGACTCAATATGTGATGGCTGCTGACCGTGGTAATACAGAAGTAGCACACCTAGTGGATTACTTTGATGAAGCGGTACTAAAAGCCATCGAACTCACCTGTGAAGCAGGCCAGAAAGCAGGTATCCCAGTGAGTATGTGTGGTGAGATGGCGGGTGATACTAAAGCGACTTCGCAACTGCTTGATTTTGGGCTGACTAAGTTCAGTGCAAGTGGAAGCTTGTTGCCTAAGTTGAAGGCTACGATTCGGGAGTTGTAAGTTTTAATTTTTAATGAATATAGGTCAGTCGGGCTAGTTGTCGGCTGGCCTTTTTTGATCCAGTTCATCGAGTTCTCGTAAGAACTCTTCGCCATCTACAAGGTTACCGCTTCTAATATCTTCTTCTGCTTGTTCAAAGCGAGCTTTTACGAGTCTCATCTTGGCTTCTTCTGAGAGTCCACTTTCCTTATCAGTGTTCGATTCGGGGTTTGATGAGGGCATACCTATCTCCTGTGGTTGTGCCAATATTGTAGTTGCTAGCCGATATGATGCGAAAGATAGAGCCAATCTAATCACATAATGATTTGAATAACCACCTAATCTAATCATAATATGATTAGATTAGGTGGTTATTCGCATCATAGGTACCGTTATGTGGGTCTGGCAACAGCAAGAGTGGCCTCACTTTACGTGGGACAAAAACGTTATAGAACCGTTGGTTAGGGAGACTCGTCTCAACCAGGGCGTGCTATTGGGCAAAATGACCAGTCAGCCCACAGATCAAAAGCAAAGTATGCTTGATACCTTGCTTGCAAACATTGTTCACTCTAGTGCAATCGAGGGTGAAAAGCTGAATGCATTTTCCGTTCGCTCCTCGCTTGCGAATAAACTAGGTGTTTGTGAAGAAAGACCTTTCCCAACTACAGATCAAACCGATGGCCTTGCAGAAATCATGCTGGATGCCGTTGAGAACTTAGAGTCACCTCTAACCCTAGATCGTATCTTACACTGGCATAAGCGACTCTTCCCTGAAGGCTACACTATGTTCAACCCTGTGATCGGTGGTCAGCTACGAGGTAATGAACCCATGCAGGTAGTTTCCGGCCGAATTGACCGACCAACGGTACACTTTGAAGCCCCTAGCCGAGATGTGCTGGATCGTGAGCTTCAAACATTAGTTGAATGGTTTAATGCATCCCAAAGCGATGTATCGCTAGATCCGCTATTACGAGCTGCCATCACGCATCTTTGGTTTATCACACTTCACCCGTTAGATGATGGTAATGGGCGGATTACTCGTTTATTAACTGATCTAGCTTTAGCCCAAGCCGAGCAGCAGTCAGTGCGCTTCTACGCCATGTCAGTTGGGATTCTTGCCAACCGCAAAGCCTATTACGAGATACTAGAACAGACACAGAAAGGTGGTTTGGATATCACCCAATGGCTTGTATGGTTCTTTAATACCTTGAACGAGACCTTTGCTGAGGTGCTTAAGGAGATCGACCAGACGATCTTTAAAACCAATTTCTGGCGTAATGTTGATCAAACCAAATTGGCAGCAGAGCAAGTTAAAGTGCTTAATCGAATGCTTGATGGGGATTTTGAGCAAGGGATTAATGCTACTCAGTATCACAAGGTTGCTAAGGTCAGTAAGCCGACTGCTACTAGGCACTTGGCTTCGCTGGTTGAGATGGGATGTTTGGTTAAGTCTGGTGGTGGGCGGAGTACTAGGTACTTGTTAACTAAGGAGTGATTAGCTAATCATGCCTTAACTCGCTGGGCAATTAAAGCCAACCTTCATTTGTATTTTATAAAAGAAGGTTTCTGTGTGATAAGAGTCTACTAACACGAAACCAGATTCCAAACTTTAGGTGCCTATGTGCATAATGTTGAGATTGCATTTATTTACTAGGTCATAATTGGTATGAGTATTTCGTTGGAATCAGTTGTAGACAGTATCGAACCGTCAAAAACAGTACTTTTTTTTGGAGCTGGATCTTCAATTCCCTCAGGAGCCCCAAGTGTTTCAGGCTTGATTTCTGAGATAGGAAGAAAATTCAATTTAGATACTGACGGATATAGTTTAACTGAGCTATCTAGTTTGGCTGAGGATAAAACTTCACGTAAGGAACTTATTAGCTTTCTGCGGCCTATGTTTGAGCGGCAGCGTGTTACGGGGGCTATGTTAAACTTGCCTTTATATAAGTGGAAAAATATATACACAACAAATTATGATACATTTATTGAGCAAGCATATTCAAAAAAAGAAATACCATTACCAGTATTAAGTACAAATTACGATTTTGCAGAACAAACCCACCCTGAAGTTACAAAGTTATATAAGCTTCATGGGACGATTGATAAGGATATCTCTGATGGTCACCAAAGCAGAATTATCATATCTGAAACTGATTATGACCATACAAGTGATTATAGGGATGCATTATGGGATGCTTTTAAGTTCGATATGAGTTCAAGTAGTTTAGTTATAATTGGCTATTCACTTTCTGATTCTCATATAAAAGACTTGGTAAATAGAGCTATAAAAATAAATAATCAATCACATTCCCCTGCAACAATATATTTGATTTTATATACAAAAGATGAAAATAGAGCTTCACTTTTAGAGAAAAGGGGGGTGAAAGTGGCATTCGGTAGTGTCGATGATTTTTTCTCGCAACTACATAAGTTTAATGAGCCTGAAAAGGTGCTATATACAAGCTCCGGGAATCCATTCGATAGATATCCACTATTGCAGGCAATAACATATACAGTAAAAGATCAACTTAGAAACACCGATAAAAACGTAAGTGCAATGTTTCATGGTTGGCCTGCTACATATTCTGACATCAAAGCAGGGCTAACTTTTGAAAGGCCTATATCTCGAAGGATAAAAGATGCTCTTAACTTAACCGATGTGCTTATGTGTACAATTCTAGGTCCTAGTGGAATGGGGAAGAGCACGTTAGCCAGACAGGTTCTATTGAGCTATCACAATAAAGGGCTACATTGTTGGGAACATAAAAGTAGCCATCAATTTCTTCCTCATGAGTGGCGTGGTGTTGCAAGACTTTTGGAAAGTAACAACCAAAAAGGGGTTGTGCTAGTAGATGATGCACATATACATTTGAACGAAATAAACACTTTGGCTGATTTGCTATCAGCTGATGGAAACAATAGTTTAAAAGTAATTTTGACATCTACTAGGAATAAGTGGTATCCAAGGATAAAATCCCCTACAGTATTTAATAAAGGTGAAGAGTTTGTTGTTAGAAAACTATGTGAAGTTGAAATTGAAAATTTATTAAATCTTGTCGAGTCTCATCCGGAACTACAACCTTTAGTTGCTAATACATTTGCTGGTTTTTCTAAGTCTGAACGAAAACGACGGCTTACTGCTAAATGTGAATCAGATACATTTGTTTGTTTGAAAAACATATTTGCCTCAGAGCAGTTTGATGACATTGTTCTGAGAGAGTTTGCTGATCTAGAGCCGGAACTAAGGGAAATATATAGGTTGGTAAGTGCAATGGAAAGCGCAGGAGTGAATGTTCATAGACAACTAGTTATTAGGCTTCTAGGGATTCCAGCACAATCCGTCGCTGCATCTATTTCTAATCTAGTTGATATAATACATGAATATACCATTAGTGACAGAGAAGGTATATATGGTTGGAAGGGGCGTCACCCTGTCATTACTGATATTATTTCTAAGTATAAGATGCAAGATGAAACTGAATACTATCAGCTTTTTGAACGGGTAATAGATAGCATAATACCGACATATGATGTAGAGATTAGAACAATCAAACAGTTATGCGATTTTGATAGTGGGATAAGCAGATTCCCAGATAAACAAAAAAGAAATAAACTGTTAAGAAAAATGATTTCCAAGGCTCCAGGAGAGAGAATACCTAGACATAGACTTATTCGGTATCTAATTGATATTAATGAGCTAGAAAAAGCTGAAACTGAGATAAGATTATATGAAAATGATTTTAAACAAGACTCAGCAATGTTTAGGTATCAGGCACTTCTACTAATGGCTAGATCTGAACGAACAAAAGGGATATTAGACGAGGATCGAGTTTCAATATTAGAAATGGCTCGAATAAAAGTAGCTAAAGGTATAGAAAAGTTTAAAAACAACAAACACTTACTTAAGACGTATTGTGATGTTGGCTTAGAGTTATTTAAGCGAACGGGAAATGCAGAGTCCTTTGATGAAGCTTTAGTTCACCTCAAGTTGGCAGAAGAAAGGTTAGGCGACCCTGAAATTACGACGTCTATAATTGTACTTGAGCAACAATTTTCAAGAATTCAATTAGACGCACAAGAAAAAGTTGAAGAGGCTTAGGTATGTATGGGTGTTGGTTGATCTACCCCTCAACCAACCCATACTTCTTAACCTTCCTCCAAAGCGTAGTCCGCCCAATTTGTAACACTTTCGCCATTACCTGCATTTTCCCATCATAGCGCTCCCAAGCATCAATGATCGCTCGCTTCTCAATCTCTTCCAGTGATAGCCCTTCATTCGGGTTAGCGTCTCCATCACTTTGTAGCAGATCACTAGGGATATCCATCAGTTGGATAAGGTTGCTACTACGGTTGAGTAAGATTTTCTCCATGCGGTTTTTCAGCTCAGAGTTGTTGCCTTGCCAGCGGTAATTGAGTAAAGCCGCTTTGGCTTCTGTCCCTAGTTCTACCTTGTTTCCGTGGCGCTTTTGGTAGATGGAGAGTAGCTGCTCAATAATGAGCTCTATATCTTCACTGCGCTGGTAAAGTGGTGAGATTTCAAGTTCATTAGAGGAGATCTCATAGTAGAGTTGACGGCTAAAATAATCTTGGGCGACATACTCACGGATGTCTTCGCTAGTGCTGGTGACGAGCTGGAATTTTACCGGGATAAGGCGCTGGCTATTGTGGCGGCTAATCAAGCCAGTTTTAAGGTACTTTAGCAATACCGCTTGAAGCTCTTGGCTCAAATATTCGAAGTTTTCAAGATACAGTGTGCCGTCATGGGCTAGTTCAAATTTGGATGGCTGACCATTGTCGTCATCGTAGCCCAGCGTATCTCTAAGCATTTGCTCATTATTGAGTGAGCGGCAATTGAGGCTAATAAATGGCCCTTGTCGGTATTCACTTTCGCTGTGGATTGCCATGGCTAGGGTGCTTTTTCCCACGCCTTCTTCACCGGTAAGCAAGATTGGGGATTTGGATTTTATTGCCCTTTTGGCCATGGTGATGACCCGCTGCATTTTTTGTGAGCGAGCAGGTAGAGATTCGAAAGTGTGTTTGACACTGCTTCCGACCTGCTGCTGAGCAAGTTTGCGGATCTTATCCAGAGGATGAGTGAAGAGGAGTGAACTACCATCCGCCATGGGTGTATAGGTCACTATTGCTTCGATAAATGCGCTGTTCACTTCAATGGTGGTTTGAAGACGCTCAATACGCTCTCTTTGCTGGATCTTAACCATCAAGTTAGGTGGAAAGCGGATGATGTTGAATACATCTCTATCCAATACTTTTTGTGGATTGAGGCCAAGCAGTTGCTGGTTTTGATGACTGGCAATTGTGATGCGGTTGTCTGTATCCCAACCGAGCAAACCATCGTCCATGTTTTCTAATGTGGTTTGATGTGCGCACATCAAACGGTGCATGTTGTCTTGTTCAGAATCGATGTGGATTTGTAGCGAAACTTCTTTTGCACACGCATCGACAACAATAGTGCTTTCAAGGCAGTGATCTTCTGCAGGCCGCACCATGGTGACACAGCCTCGCAAACGACCGAGCGTATCGAAAATTGGGGCAGCGCTAGTCACATAAGGATGAAGGTGGCGGTTAAAATGTTCAGCAGCTAAGACTTCGCTACTTTGGTGTGTTTCGAGAGCAATGCTGGTGGCATTTGTCCCCATTTTACCTTCGGCGATGAAGCAGCCGGTTTTTATGCCGAGCTGCTGTAGCTCTTCTAACAGTTTTGGATGACCAACAGTATGGAGCACACAGCCGTTATCGTCGGTGACAAACATCATAACTTGTTTGTCGCCAAACTGGTCATAGGTATCTTCGATAACCGTGGTAGCGCAGCCGATGATGCGTTGATTACGCTTCATCAAGGAGCTAAGGGTATGCCCAGAGGCGATATGAGGTTTCGACCAATGGTAGGCGCTGCAACGCTTACTGCTGCGCTCCCAAGATTCGACCACGGGTGTGTGGGCGAAATCAGGAGAGACCCAGTGGTGTTTTTGGAAGAAATCCCACTTCTTTTTAGTGTCTTCTATTTGGTCTAGCATGAAGCTTTGCCTATACCTTGCAGAGGCTCTTAGCTCCTCCCCTTTTCCAAGGGGAGGCTGGGAGGGGTTCTGAAAGGAGCTTAAGTCCTGCGCATGAATTTAGGTCTGTGCAGAACCCCCTCCAGCTCCCCCTTGGAAAGTGGGAGAGCGGTTTTTCACACGCTGCTAAAACTAACCTTCACAAACCTCTAAGTTAACGCCTTCTTTCTCAGCGGTTGCTCGAAGTTCTGGACTTACAGGTTCATTGGTAAATAAGAAGCTAGCATCACGAATGTGGCCAAGTTGAATCGAGCCTTTCGGAATAAACTTGGTTGAGTCTAAAGCCAGCATTACGTGTCTTGCTGAACTCATGGCTTTTTGAGTGATCAAAGTTTCGTTGAGATCGTACTCAAGCAATGTCCCATCTACATCCATTGAACCTGCGCTGGTGACCAAGTAGTCGAAGCGGAAGTTGGCGATAAAATCCAATGCTTCTGTCCCTGCAATACCACCGTTGGTCGCTTTTACCTTGCCACTTGGGATCAGCACATCAAACGTTTTGTTGCTGTGCAAAATATTGGCAACGCGCAAACTGTTGGTGATAACTTGCAAGTTACTTTTATTGAGCAGATGGCTAGCCACGACTTCCATGGTTGTACCAATCGTGATGAATACCGTTGAATTATCTGGGATCATCTCGGCAATGCGTTTTGCAATGGCGTTTTTCTCAGATGTTTCGGACACTTTACGCACCTCGTAATCGAGGTTGGTTTTGGTCGCAGGTGAACTGGCACCACCATGGTGACGGATCAACAGGCGTTCATCACTTAACTTCTTAATATCACGGCGAATCGTTTGAGTAGATACGTCTAGCTGTTCGGCCAGATCTTCAACCGTGTAGTAGCCTTTATCAATTACGAGCTTTAATAATTTATCTTGTCTTGGATTCGTCACCGCTAACTTCCATTTCTATTTATATCTGTGAATCGACGACTGAGCGTGTCGGTATGCCTTCCCTGCCACCGCGCTTAGTACATTTCAGCGCCGCTACTGTATTTGAAAACTTAATTGCGTCACGTGTTGCCATTTGCTCAGCAACGGCCACAACGAATGCTCCATGGAACACATCACCAGCACCAGTGGTGTCGACAACATCGACCTTAAGTCCTGATTGATGAGCAATTTCTCCATCTTCTAACCAGTAGCAACCTTCGGAGCCCACAGTAACATACACTTTCCCTTTTGTCTGTTTCTGAGCGATTTTGAGTCCTTCAATTGGATCTGTGACACCAGTGAAGCGTTCAAGCCCTGGTTCAGAGAAAGCAACGTGGTCTGCAAGTGCGACCAAATCATCGATTGGTTCAGGAGTGAGGTCTGCATCTAATACTGATGGAATGCCGTACTGTTTCGCTTGTTCTAGAGCGTATTTCGCTCCTTCTGTCCAGCGTACATCGGTCAATACCGCTTGGTAATTTGAAAAGTTGATCGCCTTAAGCGGGGTGATGTCTCGAGATAGCGAAGGATCTTGATAGTTGATGATCATTCGTTCGCCTTCGTCGTCCACTAAAATCGCCGAAAATGCGGAACTGGCATTGGTGATTTTGATACAGCTATCGGTGTTGACCCCATAGCCAGCAAGCTCTGTGAGCATAGTGTCGGCAACACCATCACAGCCTACGCGGCCGATAAAATCAACCTCATGTCCAAGTTTTGCCACAGCAACCGCTGCCGTAGCGGCAGGACCACCACCCACCTCGTAGTAATCAGTGGCGACGTATTTCCCCCCCGCAGTAGGCAGGTTGGCAACTCTTTGAATTCGATCAAGAACGGTAATACCGAGACACGCTATCGACATTTGGAAACTCTCATATTGTTAGGTATTGGCAATGCCGCATGAGTCAGCATTACCTCGGATGATTTCATTATACGATGCGCTTTAAAGGTATCTGAGAGAACTGTCACATAACGAAACCAAATCAACAAAAAACAACAAAATGTGACAAACCTAATAGTTATTAATTTCTGTCCGCCTATAGTGAACATACATTTCGTTAGCTCACAAAAAAGGACAATTTCATGTCAACTATTGGATTTATCGGTCTTGGTCAAATGGGTAGCCCTATGGCGACTACCTTGATCAATGGTGGTCACACGGTATGCGTTTTCGACATTAATCAATGTGCAGTCAATGAGTTAGTAGAAAAAGGCGCCCACGCAGCAAGCACTCCAGCACAAGCTGCAAGCGAAGCTGAGTTTGTTATTACCATGCTTCCAAACGGAAAACTGGTCCGTGAAGTCGTATTTGGTGTAAACGGTATCACAGAGACGTTGAGTAAAGATGCGTTGGTGATCGACATGTCATCGATTCATCCATTTGAAACCGATGCACTGGTCTCAGAAATGACAGAAAAAGGCTACGCCATGATGGAAGCCCCAGTTGGCCGTACATCTGATCATGCGGTACGCGGCGAGCTGCTTATTTTGGCCGGTGGTACGAAAGAGCAAATTGAGCGAGCTCAGCCATTATTCGACTGCATGGGTTCAGAAACGATTGATGCTGGTGGTCCGGGTAAAGGTATTCGCGTCAAGATGGTCAATAACTACATGAGTATTGCATTGAACGCATTGTCGGCAGAAGCGGCAACCTTATCTGAGGCGATTGGTTTGGATTTTGAAACTGCACTTGCGGTGATGAGTGGCACTCCAGCGGGCAATGGTCACTTCAAGACGACTTGGCCAAACAAAGTGCTGGCTGGCGATCTTAGCCCTGCATTCATGGTTGACCTAGCCCACAAAGATCTGGGAATTGCGTTGGATTTGGCGAATCAAGTTAACGTGCCAATGCCATGCGGCGCTGCGTCTCGTGAACTGTACAGCATTGCTCGCGCAGCAGGCCGTGGTCGTCAGGACTGGACATCAGTATTTGAGCAGCTTCGAGTCACTTCAGGTCTTGAACCTAAGATCAAATAACCTACTGAAGAGGCAGAATTCGTGAAGATTTCAATCGAAGATTGGGGGCAAGTAGAAGGGCAACCGCTCCCAGTAAAACTGTTTAGTATCGAAAACTCCCAAGGAATGCAGATCAAGGTAACCAACTATGGCTGCATTGTGACTTCGATTGAAGTCCCTGACCGAAATGGCCAACTTGCCGATGTCGTTTTAGGGTATGAAAGCCTAGATAAGTATCTGGGGGGACACCCGTTCTTTGGTGCCATCGCTGGGCGTTTTGCCAACCGAATCAAAGATGGTCGCTATGAGTTGGATGGTGAGGTATTTCGCTTAGAAACCAATGAGCCACCAACGACACAGCACTTACACGGTGGTAGCAAAGGTTTTGACAAATATGTTTGGAACTTCGCCGTTGAAGAGTGTACCGACGCGGTTTATCTACATTTGAGCCGCATTTCACCAGACGGTGAATCGGGGTATGGCGGCACTTTGACGGTGACTCATACCATAGGTTTGGATGAGCATAACCAAGTGCACTACAACTTTTCGGCAACCACGGATAAGCCGACAGTCGTCAATCTAGTTAACCACAGTTACTACAACTTGGCTGGTCACGATGCAGGGACTGTGAATGGACACCAATTAAAGCTTCATAGTGATTTCTATACACCAGTGACGGATAAACTGATCCCAACGGGTGAAATCAAAAGTGTGCGCAATAGCGATCTTGATTTTACGGTCGTTCGAGAGATCGGCTGCGGGGAGTATGACCATAATTTCGTTCTCAACCAGCAAGAGAAAGAAGGGGACTATCATTTGGCGGCAGAGCTATATGAGCCAGTCAGTGGTCGTGCGATGACGGTGCTGACGACTCAGCCCGGTGTCCAGTTTTATAACGGTTACAAGCTATCGAACAAGCCGTGGCACGGGCGTAACGGGCATAAGTACGAGTCACGAGAAGGCATGTGTTTGGAAACTCAGCACTTCCCTGATAGCCCGAACCAAGCGCATTTCCCGAGTGTTCGCTTGAATCCGGGTGAAGTCTATGAAGAAAAGACCCTTCACCGATTCGGTGTGAAATAAAACATCAATAATAATTTCGGATTTAACTAACCTTTTGGGCGGCCTGCCGCCCCTTTTTAGGACCCATTATGGATACCACCCTAATTCTGGTCTCAATGATCATCGCACTGGCGGGCTTTACCCAAGGCCTGACAGGCTTCGGTTCAGCTTTGGTTTCAGTGCCTTTGCTATCAATGATTGTTGGGGCCCAAACCGCTGTGCCGATTGCGGGTATTTTCGGTTGGCTAGTGACTTTGCCCATCGTTTGGAAAATGAAAGAGCACATCCAGCATCGAACAGGGTTGATCTTGTTTGCTGGTGCTGTACCAGCCTCATTTGTGGGTGCAAAGCTACTCGCCAACATGCCATCTCATTACATTTTGATCACCATGGGTGTCGTGTTGATTGTTTCAAGTTTGCATTCACTGCGCTCGACTAAGCCTTTGTTTCAAAAGACCTCTATTCCTGTCACTGTCGGTGCGGGGTTCACATCTGGCGTGTTAGGGGCGAGCGTAGGTGAGTCTGGGCCTCCAGTTATCGCTTACACCTCTATGCAGCCTTGGACAGCGGATCAAACCAAATCAACATTGGCATTCTTTTTTATGCTGCAGATGATTGGGGCGAACGTGAGTTTCTATACCGAAGGCCTTATCACTGAAGATGTGATCTCTTATGTCGTGTCGGCTCTGCCTGCGTTTGCGGTTGGCTTAACAGGCGGCATGGTCGGATACCACTTCTTGCAAAAATACAAAATTGATTATCACAAGATCGTGCATACCTTCCTTTTGGTCATTGGTTGTGCATTAGTGTTTAAAAATGTCCATTTGTGATTGTTTCTGTCACAAATGATAGCTATCTAACAGAATTGAAAATCAACGGCTGATAATTTCAGCGGTAATAAATAATAACGAGGAAACCCCTATGAAATGGATTAACACCCGCTCTCATAACTCATGGTTAGAGACTGAAACAGACCGAATTTTTGAATTCGGCAGAAAATCAGTGGTACCAAATGGGTTTGGTTGGGTTGGCAACAACGGCAATATCCGTGAAGAGATGGGCACACGTCTTTGGATCACAGCACGCATGTTGCACTGTTACTCGCTTGCAGCCCTGATGGGGCGCCCTGGCGCTTACGACTTAGTCGAGCACGGTATTACAGCACTTGAAGGCCCACTTAAAGATAAAGAGCACGGTGGCTGGTTCGCAACTATCGATAATGAAGGTGAAGGCATTGTCGACAACTCTAAGCAGGGTTATCAACACGCTTTTGTCTTGCTTGGTGCTGCGAGCGCAGTGACCACGGGCCACCCACGAGCTCGAGCACTGCTTGATGAAGCTATCACAGTATATGACAAGCACTTCTGGGTCGAAGAGAAACAGATGTGTTATGAGTCTTGGGATCAAGCTTGGACGGAAACTGAGGCTTATCGTGGCGGTAACATGGCGATGCACTCAGTTGAAGCATTCTTGATTGTTTATGATGTAACCAAAGATAAGAAGTGGCTAGATCGTGCATTAAACATCACTGAGTTCATGGTGCATAAGACTGCAAAAGGCTTGAACTACCGAGTGAATGAACACTTCGACTCAGATTGGAATCCACTTCCAGACTACAACAAAGACACGCCAGCGAGTCACTTCCGTGCATATGGTGGTACACCGGGCCACTGGATTGAGTGGGGTCGTTTGATCTGTCACTTACGTGCCACCTTACTTGAAATTGGTGAAGAAGCTCCAGAATGGTTACTTGAAGATGCGGTAGGTCTATTCGATGCGACTGTCCGTGATGCATGGGCAGTGGATGGCGCTCCGGGCTTTGTCTATTCCGTGGATTGGGATGGCAAACCTGTCGTGCGTGAGCGTATTCGTTGGGCACCAGTAGAAGCGATTGGTACGGCTTACGCCCTGTATGAGGTTACAGGTGATGAGAAGTACCAGCAGTGGTATCGTACTTGGTGGGATTACTGCCGAACCTACCTTATCGATTATGAAGGCTGCTCTTGGTGGCAAGAGCTAGACGTCAACAACCAAGCCGGTACCAGTGTGGTTTGGGATGGTAAACAAGATATCTACCACTTAATGCATTGCTTGGTGATCCCTCGCTTGCCATTGACTCCTGGTCTTGCACCAGCAGTGGCTGCAGGTTTGCTTGATAAGAATATGCAATAGCCGGATTCGAATACCTGTAAAAAAGCGCTCGATGCAATGCATTGAGCGCTTTTTTTGAATATGGGGTGGGCTTGGTTGTGTGTTGTCGGTGTAAGTGGGCATAGCTTAAAGATTGGTTGTTTAACATTAGCGGATAAATACGTTGTGTCTCACAGTGAGAATACGGCGAACTAAGTGATTTCTTTTTTAATAATAATATGAAGTTAACATAGAACACTGCGCAGTAATTACTTCTCCTCTTCATTAGGTACGTTGTCGGTCATTATGTTTAAGTTTATAAAACTATTCATTGCATTGATGCTGGTTAGCTTGAGTGTAAAAGCTTTAGCTGACCATACCGACGTCGCCCTGTCTTCTTCCGTCATCCAGCAAGATAACACTTCGCAAATACCAGCGTTTGAATTGCTCACTGAGCAAGAAAGGCACTTTCTCGCCCAACTCGGTCCTTTAAGTGTACCAGCGACCCCACATGAATCTCCGTTGTCTTATGTTGGGCGAGAAGGAGAGTATAAAGGGTACTTAAATGGTGTTTTGCGCTACGTTGCCGAGCAACTTGGATTGACTTTAGAACACTACCCAACCACCTATGCGCAGAGCCTCAAAGACTTTATGGCTGGGCGGGCAGATATTTTGGCTAATTTTTCATCGTTTGAACACCCAGAGCTTCAGCTAGAACGAAGCATGCCAATCATGCATACCAAGTACGTTGCTCTCGGGCGCAGTGGTGAGCCACCAATTAAGTCCATGGCAGATTTTAATGGTCATACCTTGGTGCTCGTTAAGGAGTTTGCCCAAACTATTACCATTCGCGAAAAGTATCCTCATTTACGGGCTCTATTGGTGGACGATATCGGTCAAGCGATCGACTTGGTACGCCGTGGAGAGGCGGATTTTTATATCGATAATGCGATTCATGCAGGCTATTTTTTGCGTAACGGTATGATCAGTGACTTATCTATATCTGGGTGGTTACCTGAGTCTGAGATGGGGTATTTGGAATTCTATATTGGTGTTAGGGCTGACCAACCACTGCTATTGTCTGCGATTAACAAAGTTCTTGGTTCGATGAGCCATTCCAAATGGCAGGACCTTCGAGCTCTTTGGTTGCGGGATATGGATCCAGTCTCTCGTTTAGATCTTGCATTAACCAGTACTGAGCGTGCTTGGCTTAGAGCGAACCCTACTATCAAAGTGACCTATGAGAAACATTGGGCTCCCTTTGCCTATCAAGATAAAAACGGTGAGTATTTGGGGCTGTCTGTCTCCTATATGGACAGAATAAGTGAGTTACTTGGGGTTAAGTTTGAACCTGTAGAGGGTTCTCGCTTCAGTGATTTGTTACAACCCAATGCCGACTCAGAAATCGATATCATCCCTGCGCTGGTCAAGCTGGAAAGTCGCCTGCAGTACCTTGATTTCACTCACTCTTACCTCAATGTGCCCGTACATTTGTTCTCAAAAGTTGGGATGCCGCTGAGCTACATAAATCAAGTTTCTGAGATCCCTGTGATGGCTAGGGTTGCGGTGTTGGACAACTATGCGATTGTTGAACAGCTTCGAGAGCAAGTTCCAACGTTGCAATTGATCCATGTAGATTCCGTGACTGACGGGTTGCAAGCGGTGCTTAACGGACATGCTGACTACTATGCTGGAAACGGCGTTTCTACCGCCTACTACATATCTAAAGGGGCCATCGATTCTATTCAGGATGTCGGCAAGCTGGATCTTGAAAATGAATACGGGATTGGCGTGCGGAAGGGAATGCCGATACTGACCAGTATTCTCAATAAAGCACTCATTGCCATTCCTGAGCATGAAAAGCAGCAAATATACAATAGTTGGCGTTCCGTGAGATTTGAGCAGCAAACAGATTACACCTTGTTGGCTCAATTAGGCATGGCCACACTGGTGCTCGCTCTATTGTTTTTGTATTGGATAAAACGCTTGGCGAGTGAAGTGACCTTGCGACGTTCTATTGAAGAAAGCCTTGAAGATACGGTTCAGGAAAGAACCCGAAAACTTCAATCGACAGAAGCAAGATTTCGTTCCTTTTTTGAAAGCAATAACTGCGTAATGCTGTTAGTTGATCCTGACACGCAAGAGATTATCGACGCTAATAAAGCGGCATGTGATTTCTATGGTTACACTACGCAACACATGCGCAGAAAGACGCTTGCGGGGCTGCAAGTAGAACAATCCATGGCAAAGTTGTCGAATAAACCGTTGCCGTTATTGGAGAGCAACTACACGATTCAACAAGTACATCATTGCGCTAATAAGGAGATACGCACGGTGGAGCTACACTTCACCCCGATCTCCTATGAGTCTCACCTCCAAGCGTTTATTTTGGTGCAGGATATTACCGAGCGTAAAGAAGCTGAAAAGCAAATGCTGTTTAACGCTCACTATGACTTGCTGACCCACCTCCCTAATAGAATCCATATATTAAATCAACTGCAATCCATGCTTGAAGAGATAGAGTCTAAAGGTGAATTGGTGGGCGTTGCGCTTCTCGATATCGATGACTTTAAAAGGATCAATGATAGTGGAGGGCACGAGTACGGAGACCAGTTATTATTGGATGTGACTGCTCGCCTTAAGCGGGTATTAGGCACAGGGGAGATACTGGGCCGACTGGGCGGAGATGAGTTTGCGGTGTTGGTTCATGGTAAAGCTTGCGAATCTGAGTTTGAAAACCTCGCACTGCGGATCATGGATGTCATGAAACCTTCATTCATGGTCAGAAATAGAGATATGAAGGTGAGTATAAGTATGGGGCTCGCAGTCGCTCCAACGGCAGGGAAAAGTGCAACAGAGTTATTAAGAAGTGCTGATACCGCCATGTACCACGCGAAAGATCTCGGCAGAGATACTTATACTTTCTTTACCGAAAATATGAATACTGAGCTGGAGCGCCGAATTGAAGTAGAGCAGCAAATGGAAGGGGCGCTACAGCGTGGTGAATTTAGCCTAGCCTTCCAGCCTAAAATAGAGATTATCTCTGGACGTATCAGTAGTGCAGAAGCATTGCTGCGCTGGAATAGCCCAAAGCTTGGTTTTGTCAGCCCAATGGAATTTATTCCTATTGCAGAACAAACGGGTTTGATCATGAGCATTGGCGAGTTCGTGATGGAGCAATCAGTCAAGACGTTAGCGAACTGGCAGCGCCAGCATGGTAACCAGCTAAGCATGGCACTTAACCTATCTCCCCGTCAGTTTCGAGATGCAGCTTTGGTAAAGAAGCTGAAGCGCTACTGTGTGCAGTATGGGGTATCTTCTGGGCACATAGAGCTCGAAATCACCGAAGGCGTATTACTGTCTGGAGAAACTCAAGTACATCAACTCCTGTTTGAGATGCATCAACTAGGTTTCTCGATTGCAATGGATGACTTTGGCACTGGTTACGCATCACTCAGCTACTTACGGCAATACCCATTTGATGTATTAAAAATCGATCGCGCCTTCATCAGTGACATTGTGAGCAATGAACGAGATTTAGGCTTAGTAAAAGCCGCAATCAATATGGCTCACGGCATGGGATTAAGCGTGGTCGCTGAAGGCGTAGAAACCGCAGACCAGCTTGATCTACTGGCCCTACTAAAATGCAACATCGCCCAAGGCTATTACTTCAGCAAACCAGTACCAGCCCCTGACTTTGTAAAACTACTACAAGCCGACCAAGAACACTCAAGCAGTACCTACATCTAATTAACCCGTCGTACCCCATCCCCACAAACTTTCACTAGACAACCTCACTCAGCCCTCTAAGATTTCCCGCTTCCCGCTTCCCGCTTCCCGCTTCCCGCTTCCCGCTTCCCGCTTCCCGCTTCCCGCTTCCCGCTTCCCGCTTCCCGCTTCCCGCTTCCCGCTTCCCGCTTCCCGCTTCCCGCTTCCCGCTTCCCGCTTCCCGCTTCCCGCTTCCCGCTTCCCGCTTCCCGCTTCCCGCTTCCCGCTTCCCGTTTCCCGTTTCCCGTTTCCCGCTTCCCGCTTCCCGTTTCCCGTTTCCCGTTTCCCGCTTCCCTCACACATCCCAACATTCCAAGATGTGCACTACCGCTCATTTTTGTCCGTTTTTGTCTGAATCTGTAATAAAGTGTTATCTAACTAACAGAAATGATCATTTGCAGCTGTTACTTTTTATTCCGTCGGAACAATTTGAGAATAAAGAGGAACACCGCAAATGCCTTACGTATCTGGTAAAAAGATGATTGAACAAGCGTGGAATGAGGGTTACGCAATCGGCGCTTTCACCGCACACAACTTAGAGACCATCAAAGCAGTATTGCTTGCAGCCCAAGCAGAACAAGCACCTATCATGATTCAGATTGGTCAGAAAGCGATTAACGAAATGGGCATGAAGCCACTTCGAGACGCTGTTGATTCACTGATTGAGCATCACCAAATCACAGTGCCAATTTGTATCCACCTAGACCATAGCCGTAAGTTTGAGCAATGTATGGAAGCCGCTAAGCGTGATTTTCAATCGCTCATGTTCGATGGTTCGGCACTTCCAATCGATGAAAACGTTCGCATTACAAAGGCAGTTGTAGAAGTTGCGGCGGCTCTTGGTCTTGGCTCTGAAGGTGAGATTGGCAAGATCGGTGGCACGGAAGATGACATCACAGTTGATGAAAAAGATGCCATGATCACTACGGTAGAAGAAGCGCTAGATTTCTCTGAGCGCACGGGCGTTGATTACCTAGCTGTGTCTATCGGTACGGCTCATGGTGTTTACAAAACCACGCCAGAACTAAAGTTTGACCGCCTGTCAGAAATTAAAGACGCAGTGAAGAAACCTATCGTACTTCACGGCGGTTCAGGGGTGCCTGATGACCAAGTTGTAGAAGCCATCAAGCGCGGTGTTGCAAAAATCAACGTAGATACCGAGCTTCGTCAAGGTTTCATTACTGGTGTTCAAGCACACTGGAAAGAAAGGGAAAACGATTACATTTTGGCGGATGTAATGAACACTGGTATCGCTTCCATGATGGAAGTTGTACAGCACAAGATCCGCCTATTTGGTTCAAACGGTAAAGCTTAATGTCCATTATGTGACATAAACCCTACAAAAAATGACACATTGTTGATCGCTGTGAATCGCTTCAAAGAACCACATGGTCAAACGAGTTATCAATACTTCTCTCAGAAACAATGTGTCGTTTTAACTACGATAATAAATACGAAATATGGTGACTATATGCTTAAAGCCATAGAAAACGCTTTACATAAAATCAATGCACCAATAGCACGCTGGACAGCAAGCATTGCGGGATTTTTCCTTTTCGTAATGACTGCGATTGTACTGATCCAAGTTGGATGTCGTTACATCCTAAACATGCCACTTGGCTGGACTGACGAATCTTCTCGCTTCTTGATGATCTACATGACGTACCTATGTCTACCAATCATCTACCTAGAAGACCGTAATATCTCCATGACGTTTGTGACAGATAAACTTAAGGGTACTCGAATCTTTGAACTCTTGATGGTGTTTGCTCACATTGCAAGTTTGCTTCTATTCGCCGTTTGGATCTATTTCGGCTACAAGTTTTTCGAAACTGGGGCAGTGATGGCGGATAGCTTGCCTATCCCTATGTACATCATCTACGCCATTCCACCAGTAATGCTTGCGATCTCTTGCTCGTTTGCACTACAGAAACTGGCAGGTTCGTTACACAACCTAATCTTTTTTACCCAAGCTCAGCAGAAAAATATGACTGCTGAAGCAGTGAAGTAGAGGTAAATAATCATGGTTTCTCCAATTTTTGTACTCTACTTCATGATGTTCCTACTGATGGGAGTACCAGTACTTTTTGCACTAGGCCTTTCGCCGATCATTACCTTTTTCCAAAATGATCAAGTGCTATTCATTAACATGTTGTACCAGCGCCTTTACTCAGGCCTGGATAACTTCCTGCTTCTCGCTCTGCCATTCTTTATGTTGGCGGGTGAGATGATGTCGAGCGGTGGTATTACACCTCGCATTATTGCTTTTGCGCAAGCTCGCGTTCAGCACCTACGTGGTGGTCTAGGACACGTGGTTGTACTGACTTCTACACTATTTGGCGCACTAACAGGTTCAGCTGTAGCGGCAACTTCAGCGATCGGCAACATGTTGTTACCTGAGATGACCAAGTACAAATACGACAAGAGCTATTCGGCAGCACTGACTGCGGCAGCTACCATCATTGGTAACATCATTCCGCCATCAGGCTTGATGCTGTTGTATGCATTTGTCATGAACACCTCGGTCGCTGCGATGTTTATCGCAGGTATCATCCCAGGCATTATTTTCTGCCTAGGCCTGATGCTGGTTAACCGCTTCCAGATCCGTCATTACCCTGATGTGCAGCCACTGCCTCGCGCGAGTAAGCTAGAGCGCAGCCAAAGCCTGAAGTTGGCCATCTTGCCTCTACTGACTCCGGTCATCATCCTTGGTGGTATTTACGGCGGTATCTTTACTCCAACAGAAGCGGCAGCGGTAGCAGTTGCGTACGCCATCTTCCTATCAGTTTACGTTATCAAGGTAACCAATCTGAAAGCGACTTATGCCATCTTCGCTAAAGTTGCCGTGAACGCAGCAGCGGTACTGATTATCGTAGCAGCGGCGAGTGGTTTTGCATCGGCTATTAGCTTCTCAGGCATCTCTAACATGGTAACTGAGTTCTTCAACGGAATTACTCGTGACCCACTGATGCTGTTCTTCATCATCAATGTGTTCTTGTTCATCGTTGGCATGTTCCTAGATGCGGGTCCTGCGATCCTAATCTTCGCACCAATTATTGCGCCAATCATGATCAATGCGGGCGTAGACCCGGTGCACTTTGGCGTGGTGATGTGTATCAACCTATCCATTGGTCTAGCGACGCCACCTATGGGTCTGGTGCTATTCGTAGCCTCGGGCGTATCGGGAGAGCCGCTACAGAAGATTTCTAAGGCGATCATTCCATTCATCATCATTGAATTCTTGATCATCTTCTTAATCTCATTCTTCCCAGAATTGGTGATTGGCCTACCTAAGCTGTTGGGCGTGATGTAGCACCGATTCAAAAGAAACGTGAAACAAAATCTATAAAGATAAAAGGACTATCCAATGAAAAAAACTTTACTGGCTGTTGCTGCCTCGACTCTTCTTGCTTCTGGTATGGCATCTGCTGCGGAGTACAAACTAACAGTACCGCACGTATCTAACCTAGAGAGCTACAACCACCAGTCACTATTGGTGTTTAAGAACTTCGTAGAGTCACGCTCTAATGGACAGATCACAGTAGATATCTACCCGTCTGGCCAGCTATGTAGTAACGCTAAAGAGTGTATTGCCGGGGTACAAGCAGGCATGTTTGATTACTTCCAAACGACTATCCCTGAGCTTGCTAACTTCTGGAAACCTGTCGGTGCATTTGACCTGCCATACATGCTACCAAATGACCGTGTTGCTGAGTGTGTTTACGACAACGAGCAATTCCTAGGTGATGTACGTGGTGAGCTTCTAAAACGTGCACCAAACGTTCGTCTAATGATGGTATCTAACTCAGGTGGTTGGCGTAACATCGCAACAACTAAGAAGCAGGTGCAATCTCCAGATGATGTGAAAGGTCTGAAACTGCGTACTGTACCTGCGAAGATCCAGCAAGAGCTTGTAAAAGAGCTTGGCGGTTCACCAACGCCAATCGCATGGCCTGAAGTGTACACAGCGCTTTCAACAGGCGTAGTAGATGGGACTAAGAACGGCATCGTAGATATCGTACAGAACAAATTCCATGAGAGCCTAGACTACCTAATCCTAGATGGTCACGCATACATGGGTGGTGCTTGGGTATTCAACGATAAGAAGTTTAAAGGCATGCCAAATGAGCTTAAACAAGTGCTGATTGATGGCGTTGCGGCTCAGAACCAATACCTACGTGCATATCCTAAGCATAAAGAGTTCACAGCTTACGAAGAGTTCCGTAAAGCTGACGGTACTATCTACAACCCAAGTGCTGCTGAAAAAGCGAAGTTCCAAGAGAAAACAGCACCAGTTAAAGAGTACTTCCTAGCGAACTCTGGTTCTGAAGGTAAGCAATGGTTAGAGCGCTTCCAGAATGAAATCAAAACTTGTGAGATGAAAATCCAAGCTGACTACGACATTCAATTCAAATAATTACGAAGTCAACTCACTATTTGGGGCGCTGATTTGGCGCCCCGTTATTTCTCCCAGTTCCAATAAACCAAGAACAAAATTTTATTCAGCATTCACTGCTGAGAGGTAACTAAGATGGACTTAATCCGTACTGAAAATGGCTTTACCCTGACCCATAAAGGTCGCCCTGTATTCTCACACTCGGTCGATAAACCGATGCTATTCCTAGGCAAGGGTGATGCCAACTACGATATGTATCGTGGTAACTTTGATATTACTGATTACGTGACTGAGCGCTTGCCAATGCGCCAATTCACGCTGGAAAGCTTTGAAAAAGAAGGCGCTCAAAGCTATGTTGTGACTTTCCTATTTGATGGTCAGCCGGTATTGAGCATGATCATCGGTCTAACCGCTGAAAAACGACTCAAAGCTGAGTTTGAAGCGATTGATAAAAGCTTCAACCGTTTCTGGCTGCGTGTTGATGCCGATGAAAATGAACGAGTGTATGGCTGTGGTGAACAGCTAACTTACTTCAACCTACGTGGCAAAAACTTCCCACTTTGGTCATCTGAACCAGGCGTAGGCCGTAACAAAAACAGCTACGTGACATGGCAAGCAGACGTAAAAGACAAAGCGGGCGGTGATTACTACAACACTAACTACCCACAACCAACGTACGTTTCTGATAAGAAGTACTTCTGTCACCTAGAAACAACAGCTTACGCAGATTTTGATTTCACCAATGCTGACTTCCATGAGCTACAAGCTTGGGATATCCCGCAATACTTGCTGCTTGATGCTGAGCCCGATTTCCTTTCTCTGATGACTAACATCACCGATCTGTTCGGTCGTCAGCCTAAACTTCCTGATTGGGTGCATGACGGTATCATCCTTGGCATCCAAGGTGGTACGCAAATCACCCTTGATAAGATTGAAGCGGCTCGTAAAGCCGGTGTTAAGGTCGCTGGTGCTTGGTGTCAGGACTGGCAAGGCATCAAAATGACCTCGTTTGGTAAGCGCCTGCAGTGGGATTGGCAGTGGAACAAAGAGCTATACCCAGAGTTGGACAGCAAGATCCATGAGATGAAAGCAGATGGTATTCGTTTCCTAGGTTACATTAACCCATACGTGTTGGAAGACTTCCCGCTGTACAAAATCGCTCAGGAAAAAGGTTACCTAGCGACTAAGGAAGACGGCTCCAAATACGTTGTCGATTTTGGTGAGTTTTACTGTGGCGTGGTGGATTTCACTAACCCAGAAGCGTGTGAATGGTATAAAGACGTTATCAAGACCAACATGATCGATTTCGGTCTTGATGGTTGGATGGGTGACTTTGGTGAGTACTTACCAACAGATTGCTCATTGAGTAATGGTGTTAGTGCGGAAATTGAGCATAACAAATGGCCTTACCGTTGGGCGAAGGTTCAGCATGAGGCGATTGAAGAAGCAGGCAAAACGGACGATATTCTTTTCTTCATGCGTGCTGGTGGCACGGGGATTCAAGGCTACTGTCACACGCTATGGGGCGGTGATCAGCTAGTAGATTGGTGTATTGATGATGGTCTAGCATCGGTTATCCCTGCGGCATTATCGTCTGGCATGATGGGCAATGGTATCCACCATTCAGATATCGGTGGTTACACGACTCTTCACGGTTGCAAGCGTCCTAAAGAGCTATTCCAACGTTGGGCTGAGATGAACGCGTTCACACCAATTATGCGTAGCCACGAAGGTAACCGCCCAGGGGATAACCATCAGTTTGATACTGATATGGATACCCTGACGCATCTGGCGAAGATGACTCGTATCTTCACCCACCTAAAGCCTTACACTAAGGCGGCAGTGGCATTAAATGCAGAGAAAGGTATCCCGGTACAACGTCCATTGTTCATGCACTATGAAGACGATGCAGAGAGTTATGAGATCAAGTTCCAGTATCTGCTAGGACGTGATTTGCTTGTGGCTCCGGTTTACAACGAAGGTGAAGTGAACAAACGTCTTTACCTACCAGAAGACACTTGGGTACACGCTTGGACAGGTGAAGTCTACCAAGGTGGTTGGGTTGAGGTGGATGCACCAATCGGTGAGCCAGCAGTGTTCTATCGTGCCGACAGCGAAGACAAAGCGTTATTTGAAGGATTACGCACCTTGTAATCTATTTCAAATAGAGCTAACAAAATTAAGCCAGCGGGTCACCTTGCTGGTTTTTTTTGTTTTTTAAACAAAAGTTGAACAAATTCCACTCACTTGGCTTGATCTTAGTCACATTGCTCGGTATAGTTGCGACATCTGTCACAAAAACAACAAAAGGCAACAAAAATGAACCAAGCAACGACTGTTCAACTAAACACATCACTACCAATCAACAAAATCAAAGCTATTGCTGATGAAGCAATTTCTCTAGCTAAAATGGCTGCACTTGTTGCGCTTCCTCTGCTAGCACTCGCACTATTCTGGGCGTAATAAATAGTCGATAAAACCCAGGCGCAACTCCCAGCTGAGCATCACGATCACGGAATATCGTTGATGGCCGCTGGTGGTTTATTCTTCGAGTATTTTCCCACCAGACTAACCAATACTTGCTTTCAATCATCGCTATGACATAATCCGCCACCTTCGTGCGAGTAACAAGTTGATGGAGAGGCAAGCGGATGTTTAAAAGGGTTCTGAAAGCACTGTTTAAGTCGTTTTCAAATAGCAATAAAACCCCAACTGAAGTAGTCTCTGCCCAAGCCCAACACCCAGTAAAAGCAGAAAACCAACCACAAACGGTTACCCTCAAGAACAATACGCCAATCAGCGCTCATGCCGCAGACTTCCTTGGCTATCTGTTCGGTGAATCTGAGCTTCATACCGATACTGACCCATTCAGTGATTTCGTCGCCGCTCGTGTCGAGCGATTATTGCTATCTCCTAAAGCGCTTTTAAATGAGTTACCCGTGATGCCAGCGTCAGTGACAACATTATTGGCGGAGCTGCAAAGTGACGACTTTGATGTCGATAAGCTGCTTAAAGTGATAGAGCACGAACCGAGTATGGCCGCCGATGTGATCAAGCTTGCCAACAGTGCCCGTTACCGCCGTAGCGAAAAAGAAGTCACCGATCTGAAAACTGCGTTTATGAACATGGGATCACAAGGCTTGATAGAGGGAGTGATTAACACTTACCTCAAGAACTTCGCACCAAGAACCAACATTTACTGGCGACAGTTTGGAGAAAAGATTTGGCAACATAGCTTAGATACCGCTGTGTATTCCAAAACCTTGCTTAAAGCGACTGATGCTCAGGAAGATGAAGCCACGGCGTATTTCGTGGGTCTCATCCGCAATCTAGGCAATATGATCATCTTCCAAGTGATGGTGGAAGCTTTCGCCCACGTTGATCCGTCGGTTCCGCCAAACTCAATGGCGTTTAAACGTCTGATCAATGCTTATGCAATCAAGTTAACTTACACCTTAGCCAAGTTTTGGGAAATGCCGACAGCAGTGCTCAATGCGATTGGCTTTCAAGCGTCCTCGAAATTTGAAGCAACAGCCTTATCAAGCGCAGTTCGTGAAGCTAACTATCTAAATGAGCTTAAATGCTTGCTGACCTCTGAGCTAATTGATGCCGCAGAATACGAGTTGCGTTGTCGCGCATTTTTGCGCTCTGCTCAGGCACAACAGATAGCTCTCGAGGTGATGCAGGTATTCACCTCTCAAGATCAGAGTGGTAATTAAGAGTGCTCCCATAATTGCGCTTCATCGGAAATGGAGTTGATAGGAGCGCAGGTTAAACTTTTGTTTTTTAGCCACTTGGCTTCGAAATCATGAGCTTTCAAGGGTTTATCAAACAAGTAACCTTGTGCACAACAACAGCCCAAGCTCTTAAGGCTATCTAACTGCCAGCGTTCTTCCACCCCTTCAGCCACCACTTTTAAATCTAGGCTTTTCGCCAGTGTAATGATGGTTTTCGCCAATGTTTTTGAGTGGCGACTACTTTCTAGTTCAGAAATGTAACTCCTATCGAGCTTGATAATGTCGAATGGATAGGAGTTTAGATAGCTGAGTGACGAATACCCAGTACCAAAGTCATCTAGATACAATTCGATGCCGAGATCTTTTAGTTGACCAAGCTGTTCTATGATGTCTTCATTTTTGCCAAGGTAGATGTTCTCGGTGATTTCTAAGCCTATATGTTTACCTTCTACCCCATGTTTGTCTAACGCTGCTTTGACTTGCTCAACAAGATTGGATGTGAAGAGTTGGGCGGCTGAAATATTAATCGAGACTCGGTGATGCGGCTCAAGCAGATGAGACCATGTCCCCATTTGCTGGCACACTTGTTCAATCACCCAAGCTCCAATTTCATTGATCTTACCGCTGTGCTCAGCAATAGGGATAAAGATATTAGGAGGTACACTGCCAATGGTGTGACTTTTCCAGCGGATTAACGCTTCAGCACCTGCCAGTCTTTGCTGATCGATACAGTAAATCGGCTGGTAGACTAGGGTGAATTCATTGTTCCCAATGGCTTTATTGAGTGCTGATGAGACCAAGAGCTGGTAGGTACTCTCTTCGAGCATATCTTCGCTAAACAAAATGTAGCTGCTGCTCCTTGAGTTCTTAGCCTTGGATAAGGCTGAACTTGCCGCCTTTAGTAGTGTTTCTGAGTTATTGCCGTGCTGGGGGGCGATCGCTACTCCAATAGATACAGATAGCTCTAAGCTGTGGTCCTTTACGCATGCCGGCTGTTGGAATATCTGAGTAATTTTTTTACATAGCGGAGTGATAGAAGCTGGCGATGAAATGGGTAATACGATCGCAAACTCACCACCTGTTAGGCGGTACAATGCATCCTTATCAAACGTTTGACTAAGTTTATCTGCCACTGTTTTAAGTGTTTCATCACCCACTTTTAAACCAAGAGTATCGTTGATCAAACGCAAGTCAGATAGATCGAGCAAAGCGATCATAAATTTGGCAGAATCCACATCGTTTTGGTTCAGATTATGCTCTATGGCCGCATCAATGGCTTGTCGGTTACCAAGCCCGGTTAGAAGATCCATATTGAGCATAGAGATCAGTTTAGACTCATTGGCTTTCTTTTCCGTGATGTCTCTGATAATAGAAAGAATGACCATTTCAGAGTTGAACTTCATGTACTTAGTACCAATTTCAACGATCTTGTGTACACCCGAACGAGTGACGAACTCTTTTTCGACGTGTGTTTGGCTAAAATCTATATAGTCACCATCTTTATCTGAATAAATGTTGGATAAAGAGAGATTGGCAAGCTCATCAGACTTATATTCTAAGAAGTTACAAGCCATATCATTAGCAGCAATGATTCTTTGCGACTCTACGCTCGATAGCAATATTGGATCACTCGCATTCTCTAAGAGGTTTATATAATCTCTTTTTTGTCTTCGAATTTTATTTATTAGGCGATAAAAGAGAAACGTTATAAACAACGTCACCGAAATGATACAAAAAGCGAAGATAATAAATGCGTCGCGAGTTTGATTATAGGCAATATAGGCTTCGTCGTAGTCCAATTCGGTCGCTAAACCGAACTCATGTATAGGGTCCCATAACCAAGCGCCAACCACCGTAGTCCCCCGATAGTCTACATACCCTTCAATGTTGTAATTGGACTGGCCCGACAACGCACTTTGCGCCATGACAGTGAGTTCAGGCTTTCCATTGGACACCAGTGTTGGGATCTTGATTTGTGTGGTAAATATGCTCGATTCATTATCCGCTAAGATTTTACGTTGCTTAAGTTCATCTTCGAAGCGGCTATCTGAGATCATCACACCATGTTCATCAAATAGGTAAGTCTCTCCAGTTCGTCCAATCTGACTGCGGTTGAGTATTTTTTGTAGCTTTTCAATCGGATCTAGGCGTAGGGTCAATAGGGCAATGATTTTGCCATCGAAATCTCTGATAGGGCTTGCGACAAACATGGTCGGGTAGTTTTCAATCAGTTGTCCCTCTTTATTTGGAAGGGGCACATCAGATTTTTGTGGCAGCGTAGTGAGAGTCTCTCCCTGCCACGCCCGGTCAAGGAACCCTTTTTGGCTAGCAAGCAGATTTATAGTGCCAATATTACTGTTTCTGGTAGATGCGAGGCTGATATTGTTTTTGTCGAGAATAAAAAAGCCACGCATCTCATGGGTTTGAAGGATTGGAGCAAGCAACTTCCGTAAGCTCGTTTGTGCATCTGAGTTGACTAATGCTTCTTGCGTATTGGGAGTGGATAGTAATTCACGAGTCTGGCTGACGATTACTGGATTGCTGGCAAGGATATTGGCATGGTCTTCATTTTCTTGAGCCCATAGGTGGATGGCTTGGTATGTGGTGCTGCTGACTGCCCGAAGCGATTCGGCGAGGCTATCGGTGAAGCTATTTTTGATCACGCTTAACGTCAATGAGGCAGCAATGAGTGTAATAGCAATTGTCGCTATCATTGTGCCAAATAGGTATCTAAGTTTGTGTTTGGAGAGCACGGTAAGTCCTTGGGGAGAGGCTTTGTATATTAATTTTCGCTAATCTAGTTTTATTTGTATCAATCAATGGTTTTTATAGAGTAGCGAGGCTATTTCTTGCCTGTCTGTTATTTTAGTCAGCCCAATATGACGTGTTAAATTTTTTCTACTCAGCGATAGGAGTTTCATTGTAAAGCTTGCGACATAGCAAGTTTTTTTAATAATTAATCCAATTTAATTATAGACAGCGTACCATTATGTTACGTGTTACAGAATTCTTATAATTCGTGTTCATTTCTATGTTGCATTGGTAGTCATTTACGAGTGTAGTGCAGTAAGGAAAGTACAACTGAAGCTATACGAAAACGTATATCAGCTATATTTGCATCAGATGTTGCTAAAGCGCAATAACGTGTCAAGGTTAGATAAATGATAAGAAGTAAATTACGCATAATTAGTGGTGTGTTGTTGATCATGGCGTTTGCACTTAGCCTAACCATGATTTTTAAATTGAATGAAGTTTCAAGCGATATGGAAACGTTGGAAAATACGTTTCAACCTATTGAACGCAAGTATTTGGAGTTACAGTTGAATGTTGGGTCACTTGAGCAATCTTTGCTGGCCTATGCCGTGACTCAAGGTGCCTACGATGGCTTGTCGATTGCTAGCCAGTATTACCAGCAATCTAAGAAACTGCTGGGAGAAATTGAAGCCCTAAGTTCATCGCAAGCAGAGCTTGGTCAACTGCTAGACAAACATCATGATTTTGGTTTAGTGATAGCGGCAGCTTATGTCGAGCAAGGTGTTGACGCTGGTAACCTTATGTTAGGCGATTTTGACGCCTTATCTGTACGTATATTTGAGTTGGTTGAAACCAATAGACAGATAGCAGATAAAACTGCGAAAACTCTTGAAGCGAGTGTTGATGAGCGTATGCAATGGTTTAAGCTATTGGTTTACCTATTTGCTTCAGCATTCATTATTACCATCTTTGGGTTTTATTATTCTCTTAGCCGTTACGTGTTTAGCCCATTACGCAGACTCGGTGAGATGGTAAAAGATCTTGCCAGCGGAAAAGGTGATCTCACTAAGCGTTTGCGTGCAACCCGCAGTGACGAGTTAGGCATTATTGCTGGGGACATTAATCAGTTTATTGCTAAGACCCAAGAGTTACTGCAAGCAGTCAGTCACGCTGGTGACCAGCTAGGTCAAAGTGCTAAAGCGTTAGAAAGTTCGATGACCAGCACGTTGAGCGGTATTACCAAACAGGAAAGAGAAATCGAAGCGACCAGCCATTCCGCACAACAAGTGGCAGAAGGTTCGATCGAGGTTAGTAAACATACCGTAGATGCTTCTCTACAAACTAACGATATTCACGAGAACTCCGAGAGTGTTAGGTTAGATGTGGATGCTTCAGAAAAAAGCATGATTTTGCTGGCGTCAAAAATGGAAGAAGCGCAACAGGTTATCCATCGTTTAGGTGAAGACAGCAATAACATCGGTTCAATGCTTGAAGTGATCCGTGGTATCTCCGAGCAAACTAACTTGTTAGCACTCAATGCAGCGATTGAAGCCGCGAGGGCTGGCGAGCAAGGCAGAGGGTTTGCTGTGGTAGCCGATGAAGTTCGAAGCCTTGCAGGTAACACTAGTGATTCAACAGATAAAATTAACCAAGTCATCGAGCAGCTTGCCCACAACGTAAGTCACGCAATCGATGTGGTTAAACAATGCAGCGATACTACTTGTGAGTGTTTGCAAACGGTGAACTCGATGGGCTCATCGATTAAGGGCATCAGTCATGCTGTTGAAGGTTTGAACTCGATGAATACTCAGATAGCAACAGCCTCTGAAGAGCAGTCAGAAGTTTTGAATGAAATCGACCGAAATATGACGGATATTGCCCAAGTGACCCGAGACAACTCACAATCTGTTTCGCAATTGGGCGATATTGTTGAGCAGCTTCAGCGCAGTACAAAAGAGTTGGACTCCCATCTGGCTCAATTCCAGTATTAAATGAGTTGATAAAGCGCCATCTTAAACCAAAGTCATGATGGCGTTTTTACTATTCAACGCCCCTTAGTGTTGCTTGTTCAAATCCAACCAGTAGGAAGGCTCATCGTAGATTGGGTGTAAGGGTAGAGTTGGATTCTCTATCTTTATGTGTCGGCGCTTAGCAAATTGCGCTTGCTTAATTGGGTCGCCGTTAGCCTTCATGAACTCTTCTTCAAAAGAGCCATCCGCTTTCATTTTCTCTAAGCCATAAAGTATGCGGTCAGCAATTTCTGGGTGTTTAGGGGAAACAAAAAAGTAGACAGGCAAGGGCATCTCAATAACTAGGCTTTGTTCGATAACCATCTTAGGGTGCACGTTTGAACGTTGCTGATACTCAGGGAAAATCTCACTTACCCCCCGAATAAAGTAGTCGAAGCGTTTGGCCATCAACATGCCAAATAGCCCTTCATAGTTGGTACCCGTGACGATTTTAAACCCGCCCACTTCACGTAGCGCTTTTGTTATTGACCATTGCTCACCGAGCCCCGCCGAAAGTCGTTGCAGGTCATTTAAGGTATAGATTTGTTCAAACTTAGTGATGTTGTCTTGATGGATCAGTAGGATTCGATAGCCCAAGATGCCTTTTAAGATTGGAAAGTAAACTGGTAGCGCTCGTTCTTCCCACTCTCTACGAGTGGGCGCATTGTGTACATTGATTTTCCCACCATCAAGTAGCTCTTGCAGCATTCGGTCTCTCGGGCCAAACCAGTCACTCTCTATAATGTCATAGGGCCCATACTCATCGATGCTAGCTTCTAAGGCTAACTTTAAAAGTTGGGTAGGATAATCGTATCTTTGGTCAGTGCCTGTTTTAGGTTTAGAAATTTTAATAACGTCTGCATGAGCTACAAATGCAAGCACAAGATTAAGTACGAATTGGATGGATAAATGAGATTTTAACGACATTGTACGCCGTTCCTCGCATGGCTTGAGGTAGATGGTTTAATGATAGAAGTGTTTTTAAATTGTTGCGTAGCTTGGTTGAGCCATATACCTAATATTGGGTAGGTTAGATGGAGAGGCAATTAAATGGGGAATTTGGTCGAGTCAGAGAAGGTAAACCCTGCTGCGATTACAGCAGCAGGGTTCAAGTTAATGTTACATCGCAGCTTCAAAAATTGCCGAGATTTCCTCGTGTGTTGCTTGTTTCGGGTTGGTAAAACCACATGCATCTTTTAGTGCATTATCAGCAAGCGTAGGGATATCTTCTGATTTGGCACCAAGCTCAGCAATACCGGTTGGGATACCCACATCTTTGGCTAGCTCAACAATTGCTGCAATAGCTGCATCAGCGCCTTGTTCTGCCGTTAAGCCTTCAACATTAACACCCATCGCTTTTGCAACGTCACGTAGTCTATCGGCTGATACTTGTGCGTTGTAGCGCTGAACGTGTGGCAGCAAGATAGCATTACAAACACCATGCGGTAGGTCGTAGAAGCCACCTAATTGGTGTGCCATGGCGTGCACGTAGCCAAGTGATGCGTTGTTGAATGCCATACCAGCCATAAATTGTGCATAGGCCATTTGCTCACGAGCTTCGATATCGTCACCGTGTGATACCGCTTTACGAAGGTGCGCTTGGATAAGCTCAATCGCTTTAATTGCTACTGCGTCTGTGATTGGCGTTGCCGCAATGGATACGTAAGCTTCAACAGCGTGAGTCAGTGCATCCATACCCGTTGCAGCAGTTAGAGACGCTGGTTTGGCTAGCATAAGTTCAGGATCATTCACTGAGATAAGTGGCGTTGTGTGTTTATCAACGATAGCCATCTTAATATGACGCTCTTCATCAGTAATGATACAGAAACGAGTCATTTCAGAGGCTGTACCAGCGGTAGTGTTGATTGCGATCAGAGGCAGCATAGGTTTAGCTGATTGATCAACCCCTTCGTAGTCGCCAATTTTGCCACCATTGGATGCTACAAGTGCAATACCTTTCGCACAGTCGTGCGGTGAACCACCACCTAGCGAGATGACGAAGTCACATTCGTTTTCACGCAGTAGCGCTAGTCCATCATTTACGTTTGAAGTGGTTGGGTTTGGCTGAGTGCCATCGAAAACAACGGTGTTTACTTCTTGTTCTACCAATAACTCTTGTACTTGCTTCACCATACCTATTTGGCTAAGTACGTTATCAGTAACAATAAGCCCTTTTTTAAACCCATGTGACTTGATGCTTGCTACCGCATCCTTCAAGCAGCCAGCGCCCATCAAATTTACTGTAGGGATAAAAAATGCACTAGTCATAGACGTTACTCCATATTATTTGGGATTTGTTTGGATGACATTTAATGTGCAGGCTGTGCTTATGAAACTTTTTGATTTGGGACAAGTTTCCGGTCTAGAGGATGTTACCAAATATAAAAATGGGATCTGCGAAACAATTAAAACAATTATCGGTATCTTGGTGAGTTATTGGTCAATTGAGCTGGTGCTGTTGGTATTTTAACCGCTTGAGTTTGGTGGTTTTTGTTCAATAGAATTCGCCTATCAAATCGATAGGAATTACCCATTTTTCTAAAAATGCTCGCTGGGGCATTATGAACCCATCAACGCAAACAAAGACTTAAACGGATAAAAGAGAGTAACGTCATGATCAACACGCAAATCAAACCATTTAGCGCAACAGCATTCAAAAACGGCGAATTCGTAGACATCACAGAGCAAGACGTTCTTGGTAAATGGGCAGTATTTTTCTTCTACCCAGCGGACTTCACATTCGTTTGTCCAACCGAACTTGGTGACCTAGCCGACCATTACGAAGAGCTACAATCTCGTGGCGTTGAGGTGTACTCAGTATCAACAGATACTCATTTCACTCACAAAGCTTGGCACGATAGCTCAGACACGATTGGCAAAATTAACTATTTCATGGTGGGTGACCAAACAGGTAACATCACTAACAACTTTAACGTAATGCGTGAAGGTCAAGGTCTTGCAGACCGTGCCACATTCCTTATCGACCCAGAAGGTACGATTCAAGCGATGGAAATCACTGCAGAAGGTATCGGTCGTGATGCAGAAGACCTACTTCGTAAAGTGAAAGCAGCGCAATACGTAGCAGCAAACCCAGGTGAAGTTTGCCCAGCAAAATGGAAAGAAGGTGAAGAGACTCTAGCACCATCACTAGACCTAGTTGGCAAAATCTAATCTTTCTAAAGAGAAGCCCTAAAATCCCTTTAGATGCCTTTTGGCGCAGGTAACTCCTGCGCCTTTTTTTGTATTTTGGCTCTAGATATACGTCATAAGGGCACTTTTGAATATCCACAAAACCCACAGGTATTGCAAACGATAATTATTTGCAATAATGATTTTCTCATACTAATACGACTAATTATCTGATCTTGTATAGCGACGGACAGATTTTCTCGAGCATGGTCCGGCATTCCGGGGAAGAAATCTTATGCCTAGCTGGGACTAGGGATACGATTTCTGACGCCGCTAGAGGAAATATGGACTAGCTAGACTGAGCAAATAATTAGTTGGATTGGTATCAATACAAGGAGAAAGTCATGAGCCATCAATTCCCACAATTACCTTACCAATACAGTGATCTAGAACCTTACATAGACGCCAAAACGATGGAAGTGCACTACAGCAAGCATCATCGTACTTACTACGATAAGTTTATGGCCGCCATCAGTGGCAGTGATTTAGAGAGCCAATCTCTTGTCGAGATTTTTGCTAATACCTCAAAACACTCCCCGGCCGTTCGAAACAATGGTGGCGGTTACTATAACCATATTGTGTATTGGAACTGCATGTCGTCAAACCCACAATCAGAACCAAGCGGTAAGCTTGCTCAAGAAATTGTCACTACATTTGGCAGTTTAGAAGCGTTCAAAGAGGAGTTTGCTCTGGCGGCTATAAATACCTTTGGGTCAGGTTTTGCTTGGCTTATTGTTCAAGATGGCAAACTTAAAATTACCTCGACAAGTAATCAAGACAACCCCTTGATGGATGTAGTGGCTGACCGTGGTGCGCCAATACTTGCGCTCGACGTATGGGAACACGCTTACTACATTAGCTACCAAAACCGTCGCCCAGATTACATCAACGCTTGGTGGAATGTCGTGGATTGGAAAGCAGTAGAAACCAATTACCAAGCCGCCATATAGGAGTATGCCAAGCTATGTCAGGTAAGCAGACATTGTATGCAGACTACTTTCGTACCCAAGAACAATTCCTTGCCACTAAACAAGCTTATGGTTTTGAGTCTGAAATCGTCTCTCGATACATTAATTCCGCCGTTATGCTCAGCGATTTTCACCAGCAACAGAGCCCAGAAGATTGTCGATTACTTAGCGAACTGTTTTTACGACAGGTTTATTTCCACTTATTGGAGGCCATTTCTTGCAAGCAACGAAGTGCGGCGTTTCGTCGTGTCTGCTTTGAATCTATCTATGTTCCTCTGCTCAACCTTAAGCGATTTTATGATGAGATAGAAAATGGCGAGTTGAGATTTGTTCAGCTAAAGCAAGAATTGCAGTTCGTACAAGTACCCTAACGTCCAAAAACAAGTGCAATAGATTTGTCCAATGAAAAAGCACCTTTTATGTAAGGTGCTTTTTTGTGCTTGGTGCAAAGCTATTGAGCTTAACTTATTGTTTTTAATGGATTATTGGTTGATAGGTAAAAGCCACACTTTTTGATAGGAATAGGCTATTGAATCGATAGATCCTAACGTTTTTTCAATGAGTTAGGTTTGGGGCAATATAAACACATCAACGCAGACAAGCGATTAAACAAACACTTTCAATCAGTTATAAGACAATAGAGAGCAAAGTCATGATCAACACTCAAATCAAACCATTTAGCGCAACAGCATACAAGAACGGCGAATTCGTAGACATCACAGAGCAAGACGTTCTAGGCAAGTGGGCAGTTTTTTTCTTCTACCCAGCTGACTTCACTTTCGTATGTCCTACTGAGCTTGGCGATGTTGCTGACAAGTACGAAGAGCTTCAGTCTCGTGGCGTAGAAGTTTACTCAGTATCTACAGATACTCACTTCACTCACAAAGCGTGGCACGACAGCTCAGACACTATCGGCAAAATCAACTACTTCATGGTAGGCGACCAAACAGGCAACATCACTAACAACTTTAACGTGATGCGTGAAGGTCAAGGCCTTGCAGACCGCGCAACATTCCTTGTAGACCCAGAAGGTACTATCCAAGCAATGGAAATCACTGCAGAAGGTATTGGCCGTGACGCTGAAGACCTACTTCGTAAAGTAAAAGCTGCGCAATACGTAGCGGCTAACCCAGGCGAAGTTTGCCCAGCAAAATGGAAAGAAGGTGAAGAGACACTAGCACCATCACTAGACCTAGTTGGCAAAATCTAATCTAGGCAACCGAATAAGGCGACTGGCGCAGAGGGGCTGTGCCAGAAGTCTTTCCCCCTCGCTCTCCGTTTCAACGAGCGAGGGGGAACCCCAGCACATTGATGAGAACATTCGCAGGCAAGGCATTAACCATCACTGCCTACCAATGTTTTTACGAATTAACGTTTTTACGAATTAACGTTTTTACGAATTTGAATTAGAGAAGAAAGCAGGTATCACTATGTTAGACCAAGCAATGAAACAACAACTTAAAGCCTACTTAGAAAACCTTAAAACCGACGTGAACCTAGTGCTTAGCCTAGACGGTAGTGATACAGCCACTAAGCTACAAGCGCTTGCAGATGACATCGCTTCACTAAGCAGCAAGATCATCGTTGAGCGTGATGATAACGCAAGCGCTCGTCGCCCTATCATGCAAGTCGTGAACGCTGAGAAAGGGTCTGCGATTGGGTTTGCTGGACTGCCTATGGGCCATGAGTTCACATCACTGGTACTCGCACTGCTGCATTCAGGTGGCCACCCGATCAAACTAGAGCAAGAAGTGATTGAGCAAATTGCTGAGCTGGACAGTGACTTGAACGTTGAGATCTTCATCTCATTGTCGTGCCAAAACTGTCCTGAGGTGGTTCAAGCATTCAACATGATGTCTGCGATTAACCCGAAAGTGAAAACAACCATGATCGATGGCGCAGCGTTCCAAGACGAAGTGAAGCAGCGTGATATCATGGCGGTTCCTAGCGTGTTCATTAACGGTGAGCTATTTGGCCAAGGCCGTATGTCTCTTGCTGAGATTTTGAACAAAGTAGACAGTGGCGCTGCAGAAAAGAAAGCCGCTAGCCTAAATGAAAAAGCACCATACGATGTATTGGTTGTAGGTGGTGGTCCTTCAGGTTCATCTGCTGCAATCTACGCTGCACGTAAAGGTATTCGTACTGGTATTGTTGCTGAGCGTTTCGGCGGTCAAGTGATGGACACTATGGCTATTGAGAACTTTATCTCAGTGAAAGCGACCACGGGTCCTAAGCTGGTGGCTAGCCTTGAAGAGCATGTAAAAGAGTACGGTGTAGATATCATCACAGAACAGCGCGCAGCGAACATCATTGGTGCTGAAAAAACCGAAGATGGTTACATCCATGTTGAGCTAGAAAGTGGCGCAGTATTAAAAGCTCGCAGCGTGATCACAAGTACTGGTGCTCGCTGGCGTGAAATGAACGTCCCAGGTGAGAACGAGTACCGCAACAAAGGCGTAGCTTACTGCCCACACTGTGATGGTCCTTTGTTTAAAGGTAAACGTACAGCAGTCATCGGTGGTGGTAACTCAGGTATTGAAGCAGCTATCGACCTATCTGGTATTGTTGAGCACGTAACCGTATTGGAATTTGCAGATACGCTACGCGCAGACCAAGTATTGATCGACAAAGCGAACAGCACGCCAAACATTGAGATCATCACAATGGCGCAAACCACTCAAGTGCTTGGTGATGGTAACCGTGTCACAGGTCTTGAGTACAAAGACCGCAATAGTGATGAAATCAAGCAAATTGACTTGGCAGGTATCTTTGTTCAAATCGGTCTAATGCCAAACAGCGAATGGCTGAAAGATACAGGTGTGAATCTATCCCCACGTGGTGAAATTGAAGTGAACCCTGACGGTAGTACTAGCCTAAGTGGTGTGTTTGCAGCGGGTGATGTAACAACCGTTCCATACAAGCAAATTATCATCGCAATGGGTGAAGGTGCAAAAGCAAGCCTAGGTGCATTTGATTACTTGATTCGTAACCCTGCACCGAATGCAGAGCGAGCTGAGGAAACAACGGCTTAATCTCATCGGTAAAATTGGATAGTCCAAGGTAAGCCCAATATTGTGGAAACAGTATTGGGCTTTTTGCTTCATCCAAACTTCACCCAAGGTTTAAATAATCTTCATATCCGGTTTCTAGATTGGTTTTAGCGTCAACGTCAGTGTAGATAGCAAGGGATGATATGAAAATTGCAGTAGTAGGGACCGGATACGTTGGGCTATCAAACGCAATGTTACTTGCCCAACATAGCCAAGTGGTAGCGCTTGATATTGCATTAGATCGAGTGCAAATGCTCAATGACCGCCTTTCTCCAATAAGAGATATGGAGATAGAGTCGTTTTTAAAATCAGACCGACTTCAGTTTGAAGCCACGATGGATAAATACCACGCCTACCAAGGGGCAGACTATGTGGTGGTGGCAACCCCAACGGATTACGATCCGGTGACCAATCATTTTGATACCAGCTCTGTAGAGCTTGTGATCCGAGAAGTAAACCAAATCAACCCTAATACCACCATAGTGATTAAATCTACCGTTCCTGTTGGTTTTACAAAGCGATTGTGCCAACAACATGGTTATACCAATGTGTTGTTCTCGCCTGAGTTTTTGCGAGAGGGTAGGGCCCTTTATGACAATCTCTACCCTTCGAGAATCATAATTGGTGAAAGCAGCGCACGAGCGACAAGGTTTGCTCAACTCTTGCTAAAAGGTACCAAAGTAGATAGCGCCGATGAGGTGCCTGTCCTCTTAACCGATTCTACCGAAGCAGAAGCGGTTAAGCTGTTTGCGAACACCTATTTGGCGATGCGTGTTGCCTATTTCAATGAGTTGGACTCTTTTGCCGAGACACATGGACTTAGCTCAAAGCAGATAATCCAAGGGGTAGGGCTAGATCCACGAATCGGTGATCACTACAACAACCCATCCTTTGGTTATGGGGGATATTGTCTACCCAAAGATACCAAACAGCTGTTGGCTAATTATCAAGATGTGCCTAATAACCTTATCAAGGCGATTGTGGCAGCAAACCGTACCCGCAAAGACTATATTGCGCAGTGCATTTTGGCTAAATCCCCAAAAGTGGTTGGCGTTTATCGACTTATCATGAAAGCGGGGTCGGACAATTTCAGAGCCTCCAGTATTCAGGGCATCATGAAACGCCTCAAAGGTCGGGGGATCGAAGTGATAGTTTACGAGCCAGTGTTGGATCAGCCTGAGTTTTTCAACTCTTTGGTTGTCAAAGACCTAGACTCTTTTAAGCACCAGTCTGATGTCATTATCTCAAATCGAATGGTTGATGAGCTGTTGGACGTGAAGGATAAGGTTTACACACGTGATTTGTTTGGTTCGGATTAAACCATTCGTTCAAGTCGAATTACCGTATAGGGTTTATGCCCACCTTGCTTGGTTTGTTGTAGGGCTTGATATCCTGCATCGAGTATTTTGTCGCTGCTGCGAGCGTTCTCCGCTCCCATAACGATGCCGCAAAAAGCCCGTATTGGGTAGCGGTGCCCTCTGACCACAACACGTACTGACATTAACTCAATTAGCTCATTCGCCAACTCAGTATTATCGGGGGTGTTTTGCGTCACCATTGCAATCTGATTGGCCTCGATGTGAGCAAACATCTTAACGTTGGCTCGGGGTGTCGCCTGTTCTGTTTGCATAATGGCTTTATTGAGTTCTTTGATAAACAGTGGGTGGCCGTGTTTCAGTCGCAATGCGTCAAACCCGTCCAGTTCTAGGTAAATCAAAGCGAAGGGTTCTCCCATTTCGATTTTTTTATCTAGATAGGATCTGATCGAGTTACGATTCGCCAGCTTAGTTTGCGAATCAATAAGACTGAAACGGTGTAACTTAGTTTGATTGCGAATGCCGCTAATGAGTAATAGCAATGAGATGCAAAGCGCTGTAGCCAGTGCATAAGACATAAGCTCAATAGAGTGAGAAAGTTGCTCGTCTCGTTGATAATTGTAATTGGCTATCCTCTGAAACTCGTCATTATAAATAACATTGAGCACCTCATTAGCATTGGGCTTATTGGCTACGTATTGAGCGTAGTTTTCTGCGTTAAAGCGACCAAGTGTTGGATCTATCGACTCAAAGTTGGCAAAGACTTGTCGTAGAGCGAGTTCATTTTTTTTGTTCTCAAGCAGCTCTTCGTAACCTGCACCATCTAACAAGATGTCGAAGGCGGACCAAGAGAGGTCATAAGCCTGTACCAACTCATCATAACTGACCTTGCCTTCTAGGTATCGGGTTGCTGTAAAGGAGAACAACTGGTGCATAAGCAACAGCTGCACGGCTCCACGACCACTAAAAAACCCATTCTCTTCGACTAGCTTAGAAGAGCGTTTGATGAGGTCAATGCTAATTGAGCTGCAAACGATAATGACGATTGCTGCTAAAGTCATGATAATAATTCGAGCCCAAGCATACTTTTTCATCACCTAAGGCTCCTTGGTCATGACCTCGATTTCATAGAGTTGCCAAACCATGTAGTCATTAAAAATATGCGCTTTAAGTTCCTCATATTCGTCTATCGGGAACATTATCCAGTAAGGGCCACGTTTGCGCACCGACATCTCTTTTCCATCCATTTTCCAAGCAACAATCGGCTGATAATCGATGATTTTTGAGTAACTGGCACTGGCTTGGTACTGGTCGAGAGCCCTAAGCATCAACCAATCCCCTTTAGGCTGTGCCAAAGCCAATACGTCTTTTAGTAGCGGCCCTTGAAAACGAACCATGCCTTGAGTCCATGGTGTATTGGTGTCAATAACGACTTGATCAAGTCGCTTTATTTGCTCAAGCGAAACTTCAACTTCACTACCTACATTCCCCTTGATAACTAAAGACTTTTTAGCATGAGCTGTGGCAAATACGCTGTTCAGGCCAAATAGTAGAAAAATAGATAGAGCTAATACTCTAATTAAGCGTTTTGTATTCATTTTCCACCTATGTTACTTCGAATAGATAGCTATACAGATAGCGAACTCGCAAGCCAGTGCATTTTTTAGAGTATAGATAGCGATTTGAGCTTTGCCATAAAGTAATCAAGCAGTTATTGACAAAATAGTGACTATATTCAATGTCAAATAATTGTCAGATGTGGTGCTGACATTTGGTGTGATCTTGTTCAATGTAATACTTTTATGTACGATTTCGAACTAAAGTCAATTATAGCTCGAATTTATGAATTCCCTACGAAACTCTACCTATACAAACTATCGCGAACCTTTGTCGTTAAACGCCAAGGGAGTAGATTGGCAGGGGGCGTTATTTAGCCTAGTTAGCGTTGCGCTGATCTTGTTTAGCTTTAATGTGTTTCGTGGCCAAATAAATACTTTTGTGCTTTTTGACAGCAAGCGCATCTTTGTATGTGCATTTATTTGTTTGACAAGCATGCTGGTCATTTTCAACCGTACTATCAGAAGTCAATGCATCCACAATTTGACGCGTTTGAACCGAGTCACGACACTCGCTCTGCTGACTTTGTGTGTTTGCATGCTGGTCGCTAATTCTTTAAGTGAACAGATTGTCGCAGGTTACTTGCAGCATTTTTATTTATTGGGACTGTTATTCGTCAGCTGCGCTTTAGGGGGCTGGTTAGCTAACAATAAATTGCGCCTATTTCGCTTGTTGGCGCTGGTTAATATCCTACTGTTTTTCAGTGTTGCTACCATGATGTGGCTGGCCGTGATGTTCGATAAGCCGATCACCATTTTTACTCAGCTCAGCTTTGCCAACCCTAGGTTTTTGAATCATTTACAAGCGTGGGTTGCGATCCCTGTGGGTTATTTTGCTGTGGTTGCAATAAGGCGTCAGCGTAGTGTTTTTGTTACACGGCTTGCCTTGGTTATTCTGTTTGCGACGGCTTTTGCTACCGATGCCAGAGGTGCACTGTTATCTATAGTATGCGGCTTCTTCATTATGGCAATAGCTGACAAAGCCAATCGAAAGTTGTGGTTTCAACTATTGTGGCAGTGCGCAGTTGTTGGATATGCGTTTAAATACTGTTTGATCGATCCGTTACCTAAGCTGTTATTGAGTTCCAGCTCAGACTTCCTTCCTCAAGTAAGAACGACATCTTCTTCGCGAATCACCAATTGGCTTGAGATCTTGCACAACACGCGTTGGTACGGTTGGGGCTCTGACCAGTACGCATGTGATGGCGGGCAATTTGCAGGAACACACAACTCTTTTTTAACCGTGCTCTACCAATGGGGTGTCGTAGCATTGCTAGCCTATCTCGCTTTAATCGGAGTCTTAGTAAAAGCCTTATTCTCCACTCCACATCGGGTAACGCGTGTGCTGGCGGGGGCTTTGGTAACGGCGGTTATCTATAGCTTTTTTACTGGACTGATGATCACCCCTCTTAGCCAGATGATTGGTGCATTGGTGTTAGGCACATTTTGGTCTTTGCGCATACAGGGTAAGACCAAAGTGAACATGGGCTCCATTTCACCAAAAAAGAATGCGTTGATAGTGGCATTGATGATCGGAGTGATTGGCGCTGTGAGTTATCGAGTTGCACTGCGTATCGAAAATTACCCGATGGTTGAGCCTGACTATAGTCATCGACCTCAGTTTTGGGTGGGTTACAACTGCCTAACTCAACCTCAACAGCCGTAAAGGTCAGTTATGAAATATCTATTGAAGAAAAAGCAAACCGGGGTGTTTGCCATCGAATTTGCGCTTGGGTTTCTGGTGTTGTTTATGTTCACCATGCTGATTTTTGAAACCTGCCGACTTACTTACATCTGCGCAGTGCTTGACTATACCACCGCCGAAGCAGCCCGAGATGCAAGGGTTCAGCTTGATAGCAATCCTGATTTCGATTTGTATAAGTCCGATCTTTTTGTGTGTGAAGACCACGATCTGTCACCTACTGATTTAAAGCAGTGCCAGATGATCAAATCATTCAAAGGTGATGAGTATCAGGTTTGGTTTTATAGTTTTCTGTTGAACAACGGTGGCAAACTTTGGGAAGTGATGACTGCAAAAAATGACTTTGCAGTAACAGCAAAACACTACAAGACACTCACTGATTTAGAGCGAGACCGTCCAACGAACTCAAGGGCTGCCAAAGATCGTAAGAATTGGCAGGATAACGGTTTTTCATTGTTTGAAGTGAATTACACCTACCAACCAATATTTTTTAAAGCTAAGTGGTCATCTGTATTGATAAAACGAAGCGTTCTGATCATTGATGAGTTCGAGAGGCACACCCATGCAAATAAATAAGAACCGTGGGGTTTTCTCAATTGAAATGGCATTTGTTCTGATTGGCATGTCAGCCTGTTTATATTTCTGTTTTGATTTGGGTTATCAACAGATTAGAAAAAGCCAGCTTGAAAGAGTTTCTTATTCCTTGGTCAGTGTATTAAAAGAAAGAACTCTGTTCTATCAGCAGAAACAACCTGTTGATGGCAAGCAAGTTGCTCAACTGCATAAAATCGCTGCCAGATTACTTAATACTTCTCCAGAACGTGTAGCCATCAACGTAGATTACCGTATCGGAAAAACACAGCGTATTAACCAAAGCCAACGTCATGGGTTTACGTGTGAATCTCAAGGTAAATTGAATCAAAAATTCGATGTAGCGTTAGAGAAAACAGGGGAGTTTGCACCTGTGTATCAAGTGACCGTTTGTCAAAAGATACCTGCATGGTTTGAAAGAGTCATTGGTAAAGACATTGATAACGATGAACGAGTGATTAAAGCTCAGTCAACTTTCATGGGGCGCTAATTTATGAAGTTTGTATCGAAGCAACAGGGCGCTGCGGCGATTTGGTTTATTTTCTTGATTGGAGCCATTATGTCGCTCGGCGCCTTAGCTATTGAAGGTTCAAGGTACATTGGCAAAAAAGCAAGACTAGGTGATGCGCTTGAAGCGGCGGCGATTGCTGTGGGTTCTAATGACCGTGTTATGCAAGATTTCAAAGCCAATGTTGCACCGAGTGGTGTTAAATACAGCGCAAATCAAGTCGCAAAAACATGGATTCATCATTACATCAATGATGAAGTTGATATCGATCTTAGAAGTATTAAACGTAAAGACGTATCGAAGTTGATTGGCAAAAACTACCTAGTGACACCATATAAGCTGGAATATTTCCGTTACGATATTGATGCCGTTACTAAGCACAACTCTTGGTTCAATTTTTCGAGTTGGGCTAGTTTTGACAGTCAAGTTAAGGTGGCTAACAAAGGTGTTTCAGGAAGAATCAAAGGGGGACACGAGCCGGCCGACGTAGTTTTTGTAGCCGACTTTTCTGGGTCGATGAATGGCCGTTCTAAAGGAAAAGTGAAAATAAAAGCACTGCAAGAAGCAATTAGATATGTAAGTGAAACACTTTATGGAGTCAACGATAATTCTACCTTTGGCTTCATTCCTTTCTCAAAGCGAATTGTTATTAAACGAGATGATAGCTATTACTGCGCCTCTCCTCTTTTAGCAAAAAAAGGGAGTGACGCAGAAACTATCCGAAACCTACCTAGGTTTAGTGAGTTAATGCGTGGGAAAAAGAATAGTGATACTTGGAGCAACACTTCCCGTAAAGAAATCTACAAGTCTTATAAGTTTAACCACCGCCAAGAAGGAATGGCAGAATACTATGTTAATTGGTTAAAAGGGCGATCTGGTCATTATGCTAATAGCGAATGGAGTGAAGAGTGGTGGAAGTACATGAATGTACTAAGAGCCGACTATCCGGTTTCTTACATGAGCTATGACTATATTTATGGAAAGGATGACTGGGGTTGGGATAAGAGCGTTCGAGTCGATTTTGATGACCATGTCGATATAAAAAGAAGCGCTAGAGAAATCACGATTAAAGATAAGCCAATGTTTGGCTTGCCAATGCCTTATGGTGGAAAATTCTCTGATGGCAAGCCCAAGTTCGGGACTTATTGTACAGGGTGGAGTAGCAAGAATAAGGCTCCTAAATTCTACAATATTGAGCGAAAAACTTATTCGGACAAAAATGATTTAGAAAATAGCTTATTGAAACCTGTAGACAAAATGTCAGCAGGTGGTGGTACAGATATGTACCAAGGACTATTAGCAGCCCCACACCAGTTTTATGGGGCGAAACAAAAGAATCGATATATTATTGTCTTGTCTGATGGTGCTGAAAATGTAGACACTTTCCAAAGACTGGTAAATGCAGGTATGTGTGACGAAATTCGACATAAACTAACACACCCTGCTTATGGAGCAGACTATAACTTTAAGATGTTTGTTGTTGGTATTGGATTTAACCCAAGTAACAAAGCCTATAATAAATGTTTCGGGCGTGAAAATATTCACCCTGTGTATGATATGGATAAGCTAAAAGACAGGATACTTAGTCTGATCACTGATGATATAGGCCATAACTTCAACCGTTAGCCTTAGATTGCCAAGCGCCCGCTACTGAGTGGGCGTCTTCGATCTTACAGGCTATGTTTCTCATTAAACCTTGGCTATTCGCTAAGGGTCTGTATTCATTTCGATAAAACCGAGCTCTTTCTAACTATCAGTTTTATAAGGACTAAAGTCTAGAGTTAAACATCTAACGTCTTGATTTTGTTAACAGTGTCAGAACTTTGTCAGGACTGTAAAATTGACGCCTTTCAAGGTTGTCATACGATATCGAATCTATACAATGGCACCCAACGTAAACGACGCAACAAATGATTTGTCCTTTTCACTTTTTGCGTTGCTAATCCACTCGAGATAAGAGAAAAAACATGAAAAACCTAATCAAAGATTTCATCAAAAACGAAGACGGTGTAACAGCGATCGAATACGCAGTAATTGGTGTAGCTATGGCTGCGGGCTTAGCAGTTGCAATCGGTAGTACTAAAGGCACCGGTTCAGGCCTAGTTGGTGCTATCAACAGTGCTTTTACAAAAATTTCTAACTCATTGAAATCAGCGTAATTAATGAGCTTGATTTTAATATCAATATTGACCGCAATAGCGGTCAATATTTGCATTTCAGACTGGAAAGAAAGACGCATCAGCAATCAGTTGGTTGGTCTTAACTTTGCAGTCTGTTTTATTTTGGCGCTGTTGCTTGATTATTCAACGATCTGGCAAGGTTTAACGCTTGCTTTAATTACTTTTGTTGTTGGTCTGTTTTTATTTCGCTTCAAGGTGTTTGGAGCGGGAGATATTAAATTGCTCATGGGCTACTCGCTTTGTTTTAATTTCTCGCTGGCATTAGACAACCTGATTGGTTTTCTATTGGTTGGTGGAGTTGTTGTCATGGTGCAGTTTGGTTGGGCATATTTAACCGCAGGTTATAAAGAGTTAAAAGAGCGTGGCGTGCCTTACGGCATTGCTATCGCAAGCGTCAGCACATTCAACATTATTGCTCTAGTTCTGGACCCAGCACGCATATGAGACAACGAATTACCCATCTTTTTGCCATCTTAGCGCTGGCTGTTGGTGTTTATGGCATCTTTAATGAAGTTTTTGCGACCAAGCCTGAAGCGGACAACATCACTCAGGTCGAGCCTCAAGAGACTAAGCTGCGTATTTGGGTTGCCAACCAAAGCATTCGCAAAGGCGATAACTTCGACCCAGAGCAGTTAGATGCCCAAATGCGCCTAGAAAGCGAAGTGGGTTACGCACTGCTAGACCTGCCATATAGCAAAGGTGCGGTCTTTCGTCATGGTATCCGTGCTGGAGAAGTCTTGACGGCGGATGACCTGATTACACCGGAAGACCCAGATTACGTTGAAACCATCATTAAGCCCGGAATGGTGCCTTACCCATTGGCGATGGCGAGCCGACATATCGTAGCGGCAGGCGTTAAAGCTGGAGACTACATTGATATTTTGTCATTGACCTCGTTACAACAAAACATGGCGCAACGTGACAGCTTAGAATCTCCACGAGCTGCAAATGTTGACGTAAAACCTCTTCTAAACCGAGTGCGTGTGCTAGCAGTACAAGGTAAAACTTATGACGACCAAGAGCTTAGTCACTATAGCGTTGATGAAACTTCAACCTTAGTCACCTTGGTACTAGAGATCCCTCACGACTTTATCAGTCGTATGACGCTGGCAAGACGTTTATCAGCGCTTGAGATATACAAATCTCGCAATCAGACCCAACTTCCACAAGCGCAGACTAAGGATATTCTGCCAGGTTATCAGGGAATTGTTGAACTGCGCGGCTCTCGCCGCGGATAAGGTGTTCTCAATGAAAAAAATGCTCAACTTTTTGCCACTTTTGATGGCACTTGTCGCAGCACCTTTGTCCGCTGCAAATATGACGCTTGCTGAAGGTGATGCTACCAGTATCACAACCCAGCAAGAGATTGGCACCATCTTTGTCTCAGCACCCGATATTGCTGACTACCAAATACTTGATAGCAATAAGTTTGTGATCTTTGGTAAAGAACGTGGTGAAACCCGTGTCATGGTGTTTGATAAAGACAATCGTGAACTGCTCAACCGTAAAGTGATTGTTGTTCGTGATGTCAGTCTAGTGAATCGCCAGCTAAAGCTTCATTACCCAGATCTAAAAGTAAAGGTTGATGCGGTGGATGAGCAAGTATTGGTTCAAGGCGAGATAATCAACCAGACTCAGCACCAAGAAGTGATCAAACTCATTGGTGAGCTACTTAAACTACCGAAGAAAGAGATCAAAACGAGTGGCGGTTCAGGTAATAGCGGCAGATCCAACAACTCAGGCGGAGGTGGCAGCGTAAAAGCACACTTCACTAAAAAATACGAATTTGATGGTCTAGTGGATAAGCTAAAAGTGGCAACGGCCGATCAGATTAACGTTAAGCTTTCCATCGCAGAAGTGAGCCGTACGCTTAACGAAGAGCTTGGCTTCAAATGGGGTACGGATGGTGCAGGTCAATTCATTCTTGAAGATTTTACCGCTAAGCAATTAAGCACCATGATCACTGCGATCGGCGATAACTCTTTAGGCCAACTTCTTGCTGAACCAAACCTGTCAGTGATCTCTGGAGAGTCAGCAAACTTCCTTGTGGGTGGTGAGTTACCAGTCGTGACCTCTAGCTCCAATGGCTCTTCTGTGAGCTACAAAGAATACGGTATCAAACTTGCGTTTGCGGCAAAAACTCTAGAGAGCGGCCGTATCCGTCTGAAACTTAAACCAGAAGTGAGCTCAGTCGATAAAACCTATTCTGGTGACAACAATTTCATGCCTGCAATTCGTACCCGTAAAGCAGAGACTACGCTTGAGCTTAAAGATGGTGAAAGCTTTGTTATCGGTGGCTTGATGAGCTCTGAAGAGGTTGAAGGCCTTTCCAAAATCCCAGGTGCTGGCGATATCCCGGTATTGGGTGCTCTGTTCCGAAACTCGGCAACTAAACGTGAGAAACGCGAGCTTATCATCGTCGCCACGGTAAATCGTGTTAAGCCACAGCACGCTTCCGAGATTCAGCTACCGAGCATGCAGCCAACCAGCACGTTTAAGCGCCTGTTTGGTCTTTCAGAGACACCAAAGTATCAAGTGACGTATGACTTACTTAACCACGGAGGCTTTAAAAAATGATTAATGCATGGACAAAATCCTCAGTGGTTATCTTAAGTGTGCTGCTTAGTGTAACAGGTTGTACTAATCAACCTGTTACAGGCACTGAAGCCGTATTGGTTCCTGTGACCACTGAACTCAAGCTTGGCTACAAATCTCAAAAATCGACAGAGAAAAAGAAGCTAGATAAGAAAGCGGCCGAGTTCATTGTGGCACAAATGCACAGCCACGCTGAAAAGATCTACGTTACTGCGAATACTAAGCAGGGCCAACAACTCCAAGCCAAGCTCAAACAGGCTTTGGGAGAGTACGCCCCATGGATCGAATACAAAACCGAACTAAAAGCCCGAGCAACCAGCGATCTTGTTATCCGCTCTGAACGCACTCAAGTGATCATGCCACCGTGTGAAGCGTTAGGGGCTTACAACACTTGGTCGATGCAAGACGGTTGTTTTGTCGACCGCGCGCGTAACAAATCATTAGCGACACCTTCTACGTTAAAGCCTGTGGTGTCTGAGCTTTCCATTCTAGAGGACTAACCGATGTTAGATTTAACAGAAGCGTTGAAAGCCACGGAGGCACTGTCAGAAACTAAGGAAGGTTTAAATTCAGTTTTATTCCACCAATCAGGCCATTGTCGAGATCTGGTGAGCGAAGTATTCAGTTTCGATTCGTTAGGAACGCCAGATTTAATGGAGATGAAACCATCCGTCTGGGAAGATTTCTTCGCTAAGAATATTGTTCGCTTAGATTTGGTGTTAATCGAACTGACCGATTGTGATGATGTGATCGCTAAGATCACCGAACTTGCTCCTCAAATTCCAAACACGGCCTCAGTGGTAGTGATTGGCAAAGAAGATGCGATCTCGACTATCCGTTCGCTTAAAGAAATGGGCTTTTACTACGTGTTTTGGCCGGTGGTCAAAGCAGAACTGAGTGATTTCTTGCGCCATGTAGTGAAAAACCACCACGGTGGTAAAGGTCTAGGTAAAGAGCGTAAAGCGAAACGTATTGCGGTAGTTGGCGCAAAAGGTGGCGTTGGCTGCTCATTGATCGCCTGTGAACTGGCGAGTTTCTTACAAAAAGAGACTCACGCAAAAGTGATGCTGGTGGATCATAACTACAGCGATTCTAACCTTGATGTGTTACTCGGGATTGATGCCTTCGATAAGCTCGATCTAAATAAGTCTTCGGTGCAAATCACGCAACTGGATGAAGACTCAGCCCAAAGCTTGCTGCAAAAAGTGTGCGATAACGTTGCACTACTGGCGGTAGATGGCCTTAAAGCGCCAATCGATGAGTGTAACAAACAGACCGATGCCATGGTTTCTTTGCTGCTTCGTCGCTACAACTTAGTGGTTGAAGATTTCTCATGCTCGCGCGAGTTCCCACTCGACTACATGGCGTTTTGTGAAAACTATGACTCAGTGGTGGTGGTGACTGATTCCACCGTCTCTTCGGTTCGATCAGCAAAACGCATTATGCATAACTTAGATGTTGCAGCTCGCAACAGCTTAAAAACACCGCGTTCAATTGTGGTACTTAACCAGCACCGCACCTATCGTGACGGCGTGCTCTATGCCAAAGAGATTGAACAGCAGCTAAAACGCAAAGTGGATGTAGAAGTGGCGTATGAGAAAACCATTCCTACCGTACTGCTGTCAGGTAAACGCTTTACCGAACTTAACGGCCGCTTCTCTAGCAAGTTGCTGGAGCTAACAGGGCAGGTACTAGGTCGAGTGATCAAGAAAAAGCGTAACCCGATTGCAGAAGTGATCACTTCTGTAAAAATGTCTCTTGGCAAATAAGCGAGTCTGATCAATGAGTGCAGCAAAATCTCTCTATCTGGACATTCGTACCCGTATTTACGAAGCGCTAGATACCACAGCGGTAGAAAATGCGAATAAGGATCAGCTTCGCAATCAGTTAACCAATGGCGTGGACATGCTGGTCGAGCAAATGGAGCAACCCGTTCCAGCAATCATGCGTCGCCAGTTCGTCTCTAACCTCATCGATGAGCTTACAGGTCTTGGTCCATTGCAATCGCTGATGGATGACGAAGATATCACCGACATCATGGTTAACGGTCCTGATGCGGTTTTTGTTGAGCGCCACGGTTTGGTTGAAAAGTCTGATGTCTCCTTTGTTGATGATAATCAGCTTCGTCAAATCGCCCAGCGAATCGTATCTCGCGTGGGCCGACGTGTGGACGAAGCGACGCCGCTAGCCGATGCGCGTTTAGAAGATGGCAGCCGTGTTAACGTGGTGATCAGCCCAATCAGTATTGATGGCACTGCGATTTCGATTCGTAAGTTCAAAAAGCAGTCTATTGGCTTACCTGAATTGGTTGAATTTGGGGCGATGAGCCCGCAAATGGCGAAAGTGCTGATGATTGCGGCTCGTTGCCGTTGCAACATTTTGATCTCTGGTGGTACAGGTTCGGGTAAGACGACTTTGCTTAACGGCTTATCGCAATTTATCTCTGAAAAAGAGCGAATTCTGACCATTGAAGATGCAGCGGAACTAAAACTTCAGCAGCCACATGTACTACGACTTGAAACTCGTGTTGCAGGCACAGAAGGTACCGGACAAATCAACCAGCGCGATTTGGTGATAAACGCCCTACGTATGCGCCCTGACCGAATAGTGATTGGTGAGTGTCGTGGCCCAGAAGCATTTGAAATGCTTCAAGCAATGAACACTGGCCACGATGGCTCAATGTCGACACTGCATGCCAACACCCCTCGCGATGCACTGGCTCGTGTAGAGAGCATGATCATGATGGCTAATTTAAGCCTGCCACTGGAAGCGATTCGTCGCACCATTGTTAGCGCAGTGAACATAGTGATTCAGGCTAACCGTCTGCATGACGGCTCGCGTAAAGTGACCTCTATTTCAGAAGTGGTTGGGCTTGAAGGCGAAAACGTCGTGCTGGAAGAGATCTTCCGATTCGAGCCAAATGAGCGTCAAGGTGAAGGCGATAAAATTGAAGGTCGCTTTATCACACCAGGTCTTATGCAACGTTCTGAGCTGGCGAAAAAAGCGCGCTTCTTTGGTTTGTATGAAGAACTGATGGCGGCGTTCCGATGAGTCTCTATTTCTACCTGTTGTTGATAGGCGGCGTTGCCTTCTTTTATAGCAATGGACTGAAAAAACAAAAGACTAAGTTGCTGGCGAAAGATTCTCACACCAGTGATGGCGAAGATGAGCTTAACTTGGTGAACCTATCTTCTTTGAAAGGTGAATCGCTTAAAGATAAGGTCCTGATCCGCTTTAATGGCGTTGCGACGCAGTTGGGCAAGAAGGGGTTGATACAGGCAGCTATTGGCATTGCTATCGTCAGTTTCTTGATGAGCTATGTGGTCGGGGTTTACCTTGCACTTGGCTTTGTCTCAGGGGTGGCGGCACTAACTATGACACCAGTGATTGCCTCAGTAATCTTGGTCAAAGTGTTGCTTAACCGTCGCCAAAAGAAATTCGAAGAGTCTTTTCCTGATGCCATTAACTTGATGACCAGTGCCGTGAGCTCTGGTGAGAGTGTGATGCAAGCGATTCAGTTTGTGGGAGATAAGCTCGATACCATCGTCGGCAAAGAGTTCAAATGGGTAGGTCAGCGTTTGCAAATCGGTGAGTCACCTGATGAGGTGTTTCGCCGCTCGTGTCAAAACTGCCCATACAAGAGTTACCGATTCTTTATCATCACTTTGCGCGCCAACATGATTCGTGGTGGTCAGTTAAAAGAGGTGATGACTCGCTTGAACCGAGTGCTTTTTGATGCTCGTTCGGTGGAGAAAAAGACTAACGCAATGACTTCAGAAGCTCGTTTGTCCGCCAAGATTGTAGGTGCCATACCATTCCTGTTCCTATTTGGCATGCAGTACATGAGCCCTGAAAACTTCCAGTTTGTGATTCATGATCCTGCTGGGCGAATGATCCTTTACTACTTGATCGGCAGTGAAGCGATAGGTATGGGCATTATTTGGTTCTTGATCCGAGGTATTCGCTAATGACATCTATGGTGATATCACTAATTACCTTCTTGCTCGGTGTGATTGCCTTTAGTTTGCTTCGCACTAACGCACAAGCCAAGCAGCGTTCTCGAATGCATAAGCTGCTGCAAACCGAGCAAGTCGAGTCGGAAGCGAGGAAAAAATTCCGTCTGGCGATGAAGAAAGTCAGCGCAGAGAACAAAGAAGAATTCGAACAAAAGCTAGAGCAAGCAGGTGTCTACAACAAAGGCCTAGCAATTTACTACTTGCCAGCCAAGTTCGGCACCATTTTTGTCACTTTAGGCGTTGCGGCTTTCTTGGTAATTACCCAAGACTGGCCGCTAGAAGATGTGATTCTTCCAGTGTTTGGTATTTTGGTCAGTGTCATTGTGTTGCCAGATATGATCTTAGCGTCAAAGAAAAAGGCAGTGGAAAGAAGTGTAGGCCGTGAAATTCCATACCTTATCGATCTCATGGCGGTATGTGTGCAAACCGGTATGACACTGGAGTCTGCGTTAGCTTATATTGCAGACGAGCTGCAAGGGTTCGACAAGCACTTGGCGTATCACATCAAGCGAACCGCCGAGCGTGCTCGACTCACTGGACTTGAGAATGCGTTGACCGAGCTTGCAGTTCGAATTAACACCCAAGAGGTGCGCAGTTTTACTTTTACTTTGCTGCAAAGCTTGCAGCACGGTAGTTCCATCTACCAAGTGTTGATCACCTTATCGAAAGATATTCGTGAAGTTCAAATGCTTGAAACGGAAGAGAAAATAGGTGCGCTATCTGCGAAGATGAGTGTGCCACTGATTATTTTTATTATGATGCCTATCGTGATTTTGATCATCGCACCGGGCGTAATGAGGCTAATGCAATGAGATTGATTCCCCTGTTACTGATTGCTCTATTGTCGGGGTGTAGCTCTGCACCAAAATCGACATTAAGCGAAGAACAGCGAATGGAAATCACTGAAAACTACCAAGGATTGCAAGAGAACTACCGTGAGCGTTTGCAGAAAAACCCAAACGATCACCTTGCTGGTGTGAAACTGGCGCAGACCTATTTTAAAGCGGGAGATCTAGAGGCGTCGAGCTACTACCTAGATCAGATCCCCGATGCGCAGTGCAGCGAAGTCGAAGGCTGCTGGTTAACCAAGGCAGAGATCGCCTACGCCAGCGATGATTTTGATAACGCCAAATACTACATCGACTACAGCCTAGCGGTGCAGAAAGACGTTTATGCGGTAAAAAACCTCTACGGCATCATCGTGGCAACAGAAGGCGATTTCGAGTTAGCAAAACGCTACTTCTTTGAGGCACGTCTTGGCTTCAATGACGAGAATGCCATTCGCAATAACCTAGCGATGACGGAAATGCTTGAAGGTAAGTATGCCGATGCCGCTGAACGTCTGATGGTGCTTTATACCCAAGGTAAGGCAGATGATACCGTGCGTGCTAACTTGATTGTCAGCTTGATGCGTTCTAACCAAGAGCACGTCGTTAAGCAAATGCTACTGCGAGAAATGGACGAAACTGAGGCGCTGCTGACTTTCGCTCAGCTGAAAGATGATTTACACAACTGGCCTGAAGAACAGGTCACTCTTAATAACACCCGCGAGGAAATATAATGACAAAATGGCTGTTAAGTGCCCTAGTAGTATTCTCTAGCGTCGCCAACGCAGAGCAGAGCTTACTCCAGCAGATGTGTGAAACCACCGCATTTAACCAAGAGCTATCAGTGACTATGGCAACGCCAATCGTGATAGCCCATCATCGCAATGGCCGTATGGTTGCAGGTGAAGAGAATGATCAAATCGATGTGTCTAAGTTTGCTCCGCTGCTAGTGGGCGAGAATCAAATCTCTGACGACTGCTTAGCCTACCTACAGCACAAAAGTGTGTTGAAGGTGACCAAAAGCGACGCTCAGATCATTGATAAAACCGATCCTATTTTGGCACGAGTGTTTTTCGAGTTTGATCGCTCAAAGCTCAGTGATACGTCAGTACGAATTCTTGAGCATATTGCTAAGCAGCTAAAGGCGAGCCCAAACACTATCACGCTGGAAGGCCATACCGATGCAATGGGCAGCGAGACCTACAACATGGCGCTTGGCCTACGTCGTAGTAAAGAAGTTGAAGCGTTTCTAGTTGAGAAAGGGATTGACCCGCAGACAATGCTAGCAAGCTCGAAAGGTGAGTCACAGCCAGTTGCGGACAACACCACGAAAGAAGGGCGAGAGAAAAACCGCCGCGTAGAAATCAAGATCTAGTTCTACTCATCAAATTGAATCATGGCTTCTCTCAAAGTAGCCTAGCGGGCCTTCTGCTTAGCAGTAAGGCCCGCATTCTTTACTCTAAAATCATTGGCAGTGGTTTCGAGTAAACTCTTAAGATCTTTTATGAGTTATCACGCTGGTTGTAGTCGTAGTTTACTTCCAGTACCGCACGGTAACTGATTTCACCTTTGGCTTTCGCATAAGATTCTACCTGTACTTCCACATCTTTGATTTCGATGCTGTTGTATTCCACGTTGTCCGAAATAATTCGTAGATTACTCATTAACTGATTGTGAGACTGGTTTTTCAAGTTGTCGGCTAAATCAAAGCCAGCGTTGTAGGCTTGCTCTTGAGTCTTGTATCCATCAATACTTAATTCTGAGGTTGAACTTGTATGCAAGGTGGTAGCAAATGCACTGGTAGACATGATGGCTGCGATTGTTAGGGCTAACTTTTTCATAACTCTCTCCTTGGGGGCGTTTGGTGTTTACAGGAGTTATATTAGCGAGGCTTGGGTAAAGGTGGGGTTAGCGGAGCGTAAAGGAGAGTAAATGGAACGTAAAGAAAAGCGGCACCAGTGGCACCGCTTTGAAAATGCTTTACACAATAAAGGAGATGTAAGCTTGTAAGATGATCAGGTTTACGATGTCGATAAAGAAGGCTCCGACAATCGGCACCACCATGAAAGCTTGGGGAGAAGGACCAAATCTTGTGACCAAGGACCCCATGTTCATCACCGCCGTGGGTGTTGCGCCTAATCCAAAACCACAATGTCCGCCTGCGATGACCGCTGCATCGTAGTTTTTACCCATCGCTTTAAAAGTAATAAAGTAGCTAAATAGGCCCAGCACCACAGATTGCACTGTTAGAATAGCCAAGAACGGCAACGCCAAGTCAAAGATGTTCCATAGCTTTAGGCTCATGAGCGCCATGGATAAGAAAAGCGATAAAGAGACTGTGCCAAGCATATCGACAGTTTCAGTATCTAATTCACGAACCTTACTCACTTCCATCACATTGGTAATGAAAACACCAATAAACAGCGCATAGACAAAGTCAGGGATCTTCAGCCAGCTAATCTCAAAGCTGGCAACAAACGCTTCTAAGTAGCCTGCGCCTGTCACACAGATGAGTAAGACAAACAAGGTCTCAATCACTACTCGTGCAGTAACTTTCTCTTCTTCAAGTTCGTTATAGGTAACGACTTCTGGGAAACGTTCATGGGTGTGTGTCCCACAACCATATTCCGATTCGATGTTGTTCTTGGTGATCAAACGCTGTGCGACTGGGCTACCTATAATACCGCCAATGATCAAACCAAAAGTCGCTGACGCCATCGCAATTTCTAGTGTGTTGCTCATTCCGTAAGAGTCAGCAAAGGTTTGTGACCAAGCTGCCCCTGTTCCGTGACCACCTGATAGGGTGATTGAACCTGCAATCAGGCCCATCAGTGGGTCTAATCCCAACATTTGCGCCATGGAGACACCAACGCCATTTTGAATCACGATGTACAGTGAGGCGATAGCCAAGAACCAAAACACCTTTGCACCACCTTTAAGTAGCTGCTTGTAGTTTGCGGCCAATCCAACCGTACTGAAAAACATCAGCATAAATGTGTGTTGAAGCGGTAGTGAGAACTCTAAATCGATGTGGTTAAAGTGTAGCGCTGTGATGACTAGCGCGATGATGAGTCCACCAACGATGGGTTCTGGAATGTTATATCGTTTAAGTGCAGGAACCTTATTGTTCACTAAGTGGCCGATAAACAGCACGCTCATCGCAATGAGAAAAGATTCCAAAGTGCCAATTGAAATTGTCTCAATCATATAACCTCTGCTTAATTGCCGGGCTTTCCTCTCTAATATTTTGTCGAGAACAGTAAACCATTCTCAATTATAGGCGCTTCCTTTCGCAGGCAATGGTAAAAGACAAGCGCAAGAGGTTACTGATTGATAGCGGTTGCTTTGTTAGAGCAATGTCAGGGAAGTGGTTGATGTTTAATCATTTGAGCCGAATAGTAAAATAAAAGATCAGGTAAAACATAAGGTTATTCTTGAGCAGTCGGTTGCGTAACTTGGGGTGCTTTTTGGGCTAAATTAATTTTCCTAAGTGGGACAAACTGTTACAGATGTAACTATTTTAAAAACTAATTTATCAATCTTGTGATCATCCATGAGTGTTTTCTGATATTTGTAAATGGTCAGATTGACTTTTGACCAGTATAGACAACACTAAAATTAAGGTTTCTAAAGATACCAAGCTAATAAGAAAGAGAGAATTCTTCGCATTTAGGTTGAGCTGGCTAAACATTTTTGGACGACAAAATTTTTAAGGACGCTTTATGAATTTAACAATAAAAAGCCGCCTATACATTTTAGCAATTGCGCCGCTGGTAATTATCGCACTGAGTTTGATGTATTTGACCTACTCGGAGACTCACGAACTGAGTAACGAGCAGATGGAAGAGACACGTAGTTCGATGATGGATATGAAGCGGGCAGAGTTGAAATCGTATCTAGGCATTGCCAAAACCGCATTACTGCCATTAGAAAAACGCAATGCAACTCGTGAAGAAGCTTTGGAAGTGTTACGTGGGATTAAGTTTGGTGACAGCGGTTACTTTTTTGGTTATGACGCATCAGGCACTCGAGTGCTATTGGGTAGCAGTGATAAGGGCGTTGGCGATAATCACTGGACCTTACAAGATAAAAAAGGCAATTATTTCATCCAAGACCTAATCAATAACTCTCGCTCTGGTAAGTTCACTACCTATTATTTCCCAAAACCAGGTCAAACAGAAGCCTTGCCAAAGCTGAGCTTATCCACCTTCTTTCCACAGTGGGACCTAATGATAGGTACGGGCTTTTACACTGATGACGTAGATGCAACCATTATGCGTATGGAAGCACGTGTGGATGAAAATGTTAATAAAGGCATCATGCAGATTGCTGCCATTGGTGTGGTCATCGTGGCGATAGTAATGGTGTTTGCCATTATGGTTAATCGCAGTATCTTGGTTCCCCTTGCTAAATTTGACGATTCTATTCGTTCGTTTGCCAGTGGTGATGCAGACCTGACCGCCCGAATGGAGAAATTCAGCGTGCCAGAGTTTGCGAGTTTGGGCAGCAACTTCAATGCATTTGTGAAGTCACTACAGAAACTGATTGGCAGCGTTACTGAAGTAAGCCATGAAGTCGTGGGTGAAACTGACCTAATGTCCGGCCGAGCTTCACAGGTTGATCGACTTGCAGCAGGTCAGCGTGAAGAGACTGAGCAAGTGGCGACGGCCATGACAGAGATGACCACTACGGCAAATGATATCTCAAACAGTGCTAACCAAGCGGCGGAATCTGCAAAAACTGCAGATGACAATGCTCAACACGCTAATTCCATTGTTGTGGCTGCAGCTAAGTCTGTAGAAGCACTAGCAACTGAGATTGCAGAAGCGAACAAAGTTATCTCAGATTTAGAAGGTGACGTGCAAAATATCTCAACCTCACTCGGTGTGATCCAAGACATCGCTGAGCAAACCAACCTTCTGGCTCTTAACGCAGCGATTGAGGCGGCACGTGCTGGTGAGCAAGGCCGAGGCTTTGCCGTAGTTGCGGACGAAGTACGTAAACTGGCCAGTCGTACTCAAGAGAGTACTGGTGAGATTCACTCGATGATCGAGCAGCTTAAATCGGCTTCAGATGCGGCGGTGAGTGCGATGAGCTCAAGCCAAGATCGCAGTGTCAGCACGGTCGAAGAAGCCAACGCAGCGAGTGTTGCTTTGGAGCAAGTACAAGAGTCAATCCAGACAATTATGGATATGAATACCTTGATTGCGACGGCAACCGAAGAGCAGAGCTTAGTGGGCCAAGATATCTCCAAGCGTATCGTGGTGATTTCAGATCAAAGTGCGAGCTCTGCAGAGCTCGCAAACGAAAACAGAGCGGGTAGTTCTCATCTGAATTCGAAAGCAAATGAGCTCGCTAGTTTAGTTGGTCGATTCACTATCTAACCTAAATGGCTCCCTATACTACTTTATGGGGAGCCGATCTTTATTTTCCCCTCAGTAACTTACCTTCATCCGTTTATTTTCCAGGGTTAACGATTGTTATTTTCATTTTGGCTGTAGAGTTTATTAATGAGCTCATAAAATAATCTTTGACTTTCAGGTTAAGTGGACAACACTTGTTATATAAAAGTTAATAACACGAGCCAGAATAACCAAAACATTAGCGCTCAAACGTCAGTTGTTAGGTGGCCATAAACTATAGGACGCCAAACAATGAATGGATTAAAAACCCTGTCGATCAGAAGTCGACTCTACTTCCTATCCATCGTGCCTTTGCTTGTAATCGCATCAAGCTTGATGGTGCTCACTTCCGAAGAAACTCACGACCTCAACCACGAGCAAGCGGTTCAGATGCGTGCTGCAATGATGCAAATGAAAAAAGATGAACTGGTTTCTTACCTAAAGATCACTGAGTCCGCTCTCCAGCCTGTCATTGAGCAAAACGGTTCATTAGAAGATGCACTTAAAGTGCTGAGAAATATCGAATACGGTACGAGTGGGTATATCTTCGGCTATGACTCTAAAGGCGTTCGCCTTTTAATGGGTAGTAGCACCAAAGGATTAGGCGAAAGTTTTTGGAACCTAAAAGACTCTCAAGGTAACTTGCTGATCCAAGAGTTGGTTGAGAACGCCAAGAAAGGGGAGTTCACGACTTACTATTTCCCTAAACCCGGCCAGCAAGAAGCGCTACCTAAACTAAGCTACTCCCTGTTTTTCCCACAATGGGATTTGATGATAGGCACGGGGTTCTATACGGACGATGTCGATGCAGTGATTGCTGAAATGGAAGCGAAAGGGGATGCGAAGGTGACCAGTTCTATGATGAACATTGCTTTGATTGGTGCTGCTATCGTGATTGTAGCCACTTTCATGGCCATGTTAGTCAATCGCAGTATTTTAAATCCGCTGTCTATGTTTGACGAATCTATTAAGAAGTTTGCCAGTGGTGACGCTGATTTGACGGCACGCATGCCAAAGTTCAGCGTGCCGGAGTTTTCGGCGCTGTCAGGCAATTTCAACCGTTTTGTCGAAAGTCTGCAATCGATCGTGACTAATGTGACTCAGGTGAGCTCAGAGGTGGTCGAAGAAACGAATCAGATGAATCATCGAGCTGGACAAGTCGATGAGTTGGCTGCAGGTCAGCGAAGCGAAACCGAGCAAGTTGCGACTGCCATGACGCAAATGACGACCACAGCGAATGATATCTCTAACAACGCAAACCAAGCGGCGGAATCGGCGAAAGATGCTGATGATAATGCTAAGCATGCAAACACTATTGTGGTTGCAGCAGCGGACTCTGTGGTTGAATTGGCTACCGAAATAGCTAAAGCAAATGAAGTGATTTCCCAGCTCGAAGATGATGTGAAAAACATCTCCACTTCTCTTGAAGTGATTCAGGATATTGCCGAACAAACCAACCTATTAGCACTCAACGCTGCGATTGAAGCAGCGCGAGCGGGTGAACAAGGTAGAGGTTTTGCGGTGGTAGCGGATGAGGTGCGTAAACTTGCCAGCCGTACCCAGGATAGTACAGGTGAGATTCACAAGATGATTGAGCAGCTAAAATCTGCGTCAGATGCTGCGGTGAATGCAATGAGTTCAAGTCAAAGCCGCAGTCAGTCGACAGTCGATGAAGCTAAAGCTGCCAGTATTGCTTTGGAGCAAGTCCAAGAGCACATTAGCACTATCATGGATATGAACTCTTTGATTGCGACCGCCACTGAAGAGCAAAGTATTGTCGGGCAGGAGATCTCTCAACGTATTGTGGTGATTTCAGATCAAAGTGCTAGCTCGGCAGAGTTGGCTAATGAAAATAGAGCGGGTGGCCAATCGCTTAATCATAAGGCGACCGAACTTGCTCACTTAGTTGATCGATTTACGGTATAAATGCCGTGCGTCCATGCCCCGCGTCTTGTTTTTGCGGGGCTTTTTTCATTTCAGAAACAAATCTCTATCACAAGTCAGAGGTTTGCGAGTCACTTCTTAAGTTGAACAATTAGCTCCTATAAACTCGCATGTCATTTTGCCTTATACCTTACTATTTCAAAGGTTTATCTTAATCCAAGGAGAATGGTATGGACACACCAATGGCGATCTCGAATTACCTTGCTGCCATCATCGTGATGATTTTGGGTTACCCCTTCGCACTCGTCGCAATTCAAATCGCAATTTATGACAAAAGCTTCCGGTCGAAGTTTTCACGTTGGTTTAATTTGGGCATGTTAGTGGTGCTTGCGGTGCTGTTTTATCTGCATCTGCAAACAGAAGTGATCTATGGAAAAGAGTTGCTTGATGCGTGGAATGCAGCGAATAGTAAATAAAATGGGGCAAACGCCCCATCTCATCAATAGATTAACAAGCCGATCAGAAACGATAACCTACCAGGCCAACAATTTTCTTCTCAGCAAAGTCGTTCAAGAACTCAGCAGAAGTTGCTGTGGAGTATGTGTAGCGAACACCAAGCATCAGATGTGACATCATCAAGTCGACACCACCACCAAACTTAGGACCATGGCTTTTCACTCGGTCGCGCTTTTCAACTTTTAGGTTGAAGATGCCGTAGCCACCGATCAGGTAGGCATTAAGCTGTGCGCTGTCGCTGAGTTCAAATTGCTTACCACCCAGTAGATAACCTGTGTAAGTATCTGAGCCTTTAACATTGATTGAGGTGTAAGGGGTTGTTGAAATGTCGTATGCGGTAAAGTCGTGTTCAAGAAAACCAACTTCTAGTTCACCACCAATAAACCAGCGTTGCTCTCCCCAGTAATTTCGACCACCAAAGGCAACCGAATATTGTTTGCCTTTCTCATCATCGAGTTTATGGTCTGCGTAGCTCGCGTAAACATAAAGATCTTGTTTTTTCATTTCCTGCGGATGTTGATCGGCAGCCACTGCCATCGATGTTAATCCTAAAAGCCCTGCAGCAAAAATGCGTTTCATTGTTAACTCTCCTTAGCCAACGTACTGTGTTTTGTATTTATATCTAGCGTTTTGTAATTAGATTAGTGACTTGCAAGTATAACTCAAGTCTATGGGAATAAAGTTTGGTATAGATTTCATTTTTGCGTCAAATAATGATTAAGTCATTTTTTGGGCCACTTATTTTGACTTTATGGCGTAACTCTAACCAAATTTCACCTGACGATGACACTTTTATAAATAAAGCTGCGCAGAATTTGTGCCCAATGAACAAGATCCCTTGGCAATGAATCAGGAGTGGGCAGTGGAATTTACTCAGCAAGATAGAGAGGCGCTATACAACGTATGGATGTCTCAAAAAGCGAAAATGCGTATCACCCAAATGGAAGTGGCAAAAAAGCTAGGGCTAACCCAATTACAGTTTTCTAACACTTTGCGTGGAGGCTTACCTCTAACCATGCCATTTGTCAGTCAGTTTTGTCGCATGCTACATGTTGACCCACAGTTGCTGCTTCCATCGCTAATGCCAAATAACAGTGATAAGGCCAAAGTGGTCTACTTACAAAATCGAATCAGTGTTGATGGCGAGATACAGCATGTATATATAGATGGTAAAGATGTCGTTATCGAGTACGCACACACGGTATCTTAGCCGCAGAAGCTAACAGCCGGCACACTTAGACTTTTTCGGAGTAATATCGCTCAGATTGCCTTGGTGATCGACTGAAAACGAACAGCATTGGTTAAACAACTGATGCAGTGTCTGACGGCTTTTCTTTACTCTTGATTTGAGCGTGGAGTATTTGATGTTGTTTTCGAGAGCGTACTGCTTTTGCGATACACCAGAAATCTCAATTGCTTTCAATAAGTTTGCGTCTTGTTCTGGCAATGCTTCGATAAACGGAATCACGCAATCGGTCAGTTGATCGATTGTGGCAAGAGTGACCGGTTCTTCAGTATGGAAATCGGACAGCTCATCGCTAGGCTTTTGATTGCGGAAATGATCCATCAAAGCATGGTTAGCAATTTGAAATAACCATGACTTGAGCTTGGCGCTATCTTTGAGCTGGTCGAGGTTTTGATAGGTCTTGATCAGCACCTCTTGCAGCACATCGTCTACATCCGCAGGGGATTCTAGCTTGCTGCTCAAAAAAGCACGCAGATTGGTTTGATACGTTAACCAGACAGATTCAATATTCATGGGTAACCAATTAATGAGGCCAACACGTCCTAGTGTAGTGAATGATGCAAATGCTTCGCAAGATCAGCTTGAGCGTGTGCCCTTGAAAGGTCAACACGCTCAAGAAAATTTACGTTAGCAACAAGATGACGATTTGGTCGTACAGCCTGTTGTTTGCACCTTATCCCCGTCAGCAAGATAGGTGTTGGTTAGATAAAACTGTGTAAACTTAGCTTCAAAATCCTGCGCAACGCTTTTATTTGCAAGCCCTGTGGCCATCATCTCTGCTTGCCAAGCTTGCACTTTTGGTAATCCGCACAAAAAGTCATAACCAGTTTTCTGTTTAACAATATGCGCTCGGTGAAGCAGTGGTAACCAAGCTATATCCACTTTACTCACTTGGTCTGATTTAAAAAATTGGTAATTTTCGTCCAGTTTATTTTCTGCTTTTTCAAATACTTTTCTAAGCTTGTTTGCTCTTTCTTCAAATGTGTTTTTATCTTTGCTGCTCATCGCACCACATTGTGGCAGATAGTTTTTACTCGCTAGGTAGCTCCACGCTCTATCCAACGCTTTTTCTTCGTTGTTCACCTGTTCTAAAGCGCCATACTCATCGTCAATGTATTCAATGATGGCGTCGGATTCGAATAGGGCTGTGCCCGACTCCGTGACCATGACGGGTACTTGCCCATGAGGAGATAGTTCTAGGAACCATTGCGGTTTCTCTTTAAGTGAAATGTACTTAATTTCGTATGGGATTTGCTTTGCTTCTAATGCCGCTGTGACACGTTGAACAAATGGGCAAATAGTGAAACTGATGATAGTAAGCATGTTTTGGTTCTCTTTTGATTGTCTAGGTCTTGTCTAGTAAGACGGAGCTATTTCAAAAAAGACGACAAAAAGTTGAAATTAATTCAAACGGTCTCGAATACTTACAGCCGATGCTTCACTATACTTTGGTTATTATGGACTTAGCTTGAGGTATGGGATGAAAAAACTATTGGTCGCCAGCATGTTAGTTAGCGCGATGAGTTATGCCTCGGTCACAGCAGATTGGGTCTACACTAATGCCGATATCTATACCCATAAAAATGCAGATTCCATTGCGATTGCGGAAGGCAAAATTATTAAGATTGGCACCATGGACCAAATCGGGCCTTACCTGTCGCAATATACCCAGGAAGTCGATTTAAACGGGGCATTTATCTTGCCTGGCTTTATAGACAATCATAACCATGTATTTGAAGCCGCATCAGGTATTGGAGGAGATTGTGAACTTGGGCTTGAAGAAGGGCTTGAGGAACAAATCGAGTACTTACAAGCCTGTCGAAGCGAAGTGGATCTAGACCAGTGGGTGATTGGTTACGGTTTTAGCTTAGAACCCATTCTACGTGGTGAATCAGAGCGAACACCATTAGAAGTCATCGATGCTGTTTTTCCCGACCAGCCCGTTATTTTTATGGAGCAAACGTCTCACTCAATGTGGGTCAATTCAGTTGCGCTGACCAAAGCAGGAATAGACCAGCATACCCTAGATCCCAAGGGTGGCCGAATTCTCAAGGACCCACAAAGCGGGAAGTTGCTAGGGATATTGCTCGATAACGCTGGAGACCAAGTGATGGAGCTCGCTTGGAACAGTAAACAGGACCTTTTCAATCAGAACTATGCAGGTTTGATGGCTGGCCTTGAAGAAGCCGCCAAATACGGTATCACCACCATAGGGGATGGCCGGATGTACTGGAAGCGTGGCTGGTTTGATGTATGGCGAGCGGCGGACAAAAATGGAGACTTAACCGCTAGAGTATCATTACGTCCTTGGATTTACCCAAGTGAGCCCATGTCGACTCAACTTACCTATTTGCGCGAGTTCTACACTCCAGTAACTGACGATGCGCTGCTGGTGGTTGATCAAGTCAAAATGTATAGCGATGGGATATTGATTAATGGCACGTCAAAGCTGCTTAGACCTTACGTTAATACTTACCTTCTTAATGACCCCTTAGGTATTAATTACATCTCACCCGATGCGATGAAACTCTGGCTACAAGCGCTTGATGAAATTGGTTACGGTGCGCATATTCATGCCATCGGTGATGGTGCGATTCGAGAGTCTCTCAATGCCATTGAAGTGATGCGAGCGCAAAAATCCACTCAACGGTATACCCTCACTCATGTTGAGTTGGTGAACTCAAAAGATGTACCTAGGTTTGCCAAACTTGATGTGACGGCAGATTTCCAAGTGGGCTCAGATTATGTGGCCTATCATGACCATCAATGGGCAGAAGCCTTTCTTGGTGCTAAAAGGGCGAGAGCCTTAATGAATTTAAATGCGATCGCCCAAACTGAGGCCAACGTAACCTTAAGTAGCGATTGGAATGTGCACCATCTCAATCCACTGGTGGGAATAGGTAATAGCCTTATCATGGGTAATACTGGACTGCCAAATGTTGATGCAGCCATCGATGCCTACACGATCAATGCCGCCAGGAGTTTGGGGCTAGAGCGTCAAACAGGCTCATTAAAAGTGGGCAAATGGGCTGACTTTGTGGTGCTGGATCGCAATATAACCGTCTTGCCACCTGAAAAAATTGCCACCAGTCAGGTGTTGCTGACCGTGCTGCAAGGGGATGTCGTTTACCGAGCAAATGAGTAGCGCAGGTTATGACATCTTCGTCTACACTTTGAATATGGAATCTTTTTAATAATCAATAAGGTAGTAGAGTAACTGCCAAGCAAGGAACGCTGGATAAGTGATTGGATGAGAACCTTTTATATTTGCTCGCAACTGATGAAGCTATCGCTTTTATTGCTGCTATCTTCTGTGGTGCTGACAGTTAGTGCCCAGACACAGCAGGAAGACGGAAATCTGCAAACAGAGCCATTTAAGATGTTGATCAGTTACCCAGAGCACACCGAAGTGTATCAGGTGGTCACCAAGATTTACCGTAAGTTGTTTGACCGTTTGGATATGGATATTGAATTTATTTATCGTCCACTCAAACGAGGTGCCATGGATATTTCCACCGGCAAATATGATGGTGAAACTGGGCGAAGTTTGCAGTATGAAAATTCAGAATCCAATGTGGTAAGAGTCAGAGAGCCACTTTATATCGCTACACTGGCTGCTTTCGTCAAGGGGGAGGCAATTAGTGGGTTAAATGGCTGGAAGAGTTTGCAAGATACGCCTTATCGAGTGAACTATCGAAGAGGGGCGAATGTACCAGAGTTGAACCTGCCTAATCTAGTTAACCCTAAACAGCTATCTGTTGTGAATACGGCAGACCAAGGGATTAAAAAACTGTTACTCGGTCGAACCGATATTTATGTTGATTCCAAAATTAATGTCACGTCTGCACTACAACAGTTTACCCCACATGACCAACAGGCTGTCCGCCAAGCAGGTGTGCTAGAGCGGGTTCCTCTGTATATGTATCTTCACAAAAAACATGAGGATTTAGAGCCTAAATTACGGCTGATGTTGATCGTAATAAAACGTGAGAATGTGGTTGAGAAAGCGGTAAATGAAGTCTATCAGAACAAGTAATAGATTACATTTGAAGGGTGTTGGCCATACTGGCTCAACACCCTTTTTAGAACCTAAGTCAGCTTCGCTTGAGTGGCGATTTTGACTTCAGCAATGGTTTGTTCCCACTGATTTCGCTGAGTATCTAGTCCTACCTTGATCTGTTCGCATCTTAGCTTCAACACCGAGTATTCATACTTTCTTGCCAAGTTTTCGCGCTTGGATTCTAGCAGCTGTTTCTTGAGCTCATAGTATTCGGTCATCTGTGCAACCAGTGCGTCGAACTCCAGTTGTAATTTATCACTAAACTGCTGAGCATTTTGTAGCTTGGTGAGGTTGTCTTGCGCTTTCTTGAGGCTCATTTGTGCGCGCGCTTTTTCTATTTTGAGTTGGGTAGGTTTTCTTAGCTTGCTGGCAAGACCTAAAAACTCACAGCTTTTAATTAACCATTTGGTTGGATCGTACTGCCACCAGTAGATACCGTTGCGGTAATCATTCTCAAAAATATGATGATAGTTATGGTAGCCCTCTCCAAAGGTGAAGAACGCCAAGATACCGTTATCACGTGCCGTGTTTTTGTCCGTGTAAGGCTGAGATCCCCAGATATGTGCGAGCGAGTTGATAAAGAAAGTTGTGTGGTGGTTAAGTACTAAGCGCACTGCACCTACCATAAGCAGCATTCCAATAATGTCCTGATAGATGATTCCGAGCAGTAGCGGAACACCCAAGTTCATCAATATTGCCAATGGGACATAGTATTTGTGCTGCCACATAACAATTTTGTCTTTTTGTAAGTCGCGGCAGTTACCGTAGTCAGAATAAGTAGCTTTGTTGTAGTGGCGAAGCATCCAACCCATGTGCGAAAACCAAAAACCTCGCTTAGCGGAGTACGGATCTTTGTCATTGTTGTCCACGTGCTTATGGTGAACACGATGGTCAGAAGACCAATGCAAGGCACTATTTTGAAGGGCAAAAGCGCCACCAAGCCCAAAAATAAATCTTAAGCTAGAGTGAGCTTGAAAAGCTTTGTGTGACCAAAGACGGTGGTAGCCAGCGGTAATAGATAAGTTACAAAATGAGAAGGTGATCACTAGCCACACCCAGTGCCAGACGGAATAGCCTTGGGTCAAGCCATACCAAGGTGCCGCAACAACGGCCAGTAACATACTAAAACTAAAGATAAAAACGTTGAGCCATATCAGAGGTGGCTTGGTTTGCGAAACCATGATTATGAGTCCTTTGAGCTTACAAGTGTGCGCTAGAGTATCAGCGTACACCTGTAAGTCAAATGACAGTTTGTAAATTGTTATTTGTAAGGCTTTTAATTGTGCAATTTGGGTAACAATTAGGTCTCAATTGCCAAGTTGAGAGCTTTTGACGAGCGTTGGCTTACTAGCCACATGGTTAAAGTTGCGATTAGAACGGTGACTGCAATGGCGATGAATCCATAGTCGGTCAGTTGGTAGTGGGCCAAAAAGGCAATCAAGGTGTAGCTTAGGCTTTGGACTAGAGTAGAAAACATCGCCAAACCACCGTCGATGCGACCACGCTCTTCAATCGCCACGCTGTGGTGGAGTAGATTGGTTCGAGCGATTCGATTGAGGGCATTGAAGAAGCCAAATACTAGCGTTAGCAATACAATGTAAATTGGTGAGAGCAGTGCAGACATGGCAAACAGAACGGTGCTGAGAACAAACATGCTGCCAAGCATCAACTTCCATTGTGAGTAGGCGGCTAATAGCCTTGCGACAAACACACCTGTAACAAGGGACCCAATACCAAAGGCCATGCTGTAGGCTGCTAAAAAATCTCCTGGTACGTTGTTTTCAGCAAACCAAATCGGGACCAGCTTGCCTAGATAGGTCACTACTGGGTAGCCAAGACACGAGAGAAATATAAAAGTAAAAAACTGCGGTTTACCACTGAATATCTGCTTACTGTCACTGAGTTGTTTGAGGAACGGCACTCGTTTGCTCTTTCTAACTTTGCGTCGGTATGGCGTTACTAGGTAGCAGAGGGTAGAAAGGCTTGACGCTACAACCGCAAACAGTGCGAACTGTTGCATTCCCCACAACTCAAGCAAAATCACACCTAATGCCCCAGCACCAAGGGTTGTGCCTTGCATTACAAGTTCTTGGTAACTGGCAATTTTGGCATACTCATGTGGCTCATAGTTTTCTTGGGTAAATGCGCTATTGGCACTCCATGCGATGTTATTGGTGACCCAAAAAATGATTTGAGCGAGCGCTAGCATCCATACGTTGCCTAATTCAAAGCTAAACATTATTAAAACGGTAAAGGCGGTGATCACCTGTGCGATTTGAACACCGATAAGTACCTTCTTACGAGACTGGCGGTCGATCAGAGTGGCAAAAAACGGGGTGGACACAAACGACAGGCCAGTACATGTGAGGGCCACTAGAGCGACAAATGCGCCCATATCACCCTGTTTGAGCATCACCCAAGGTAGCGCCATCATAAATAAACCCGAGCTGATGCCATCGAAAAAGAATCCTGATAAGTAGGGTATGGTTTTTTTGAACATAAATTCGCCTCCTGCGTTGTTAGTTGCTACTCTAAAACCTCAAGTTAAGTTGAGGTAAAGCACTTTTTTAACGCATAGGAGGGGGTGTTGAGATGGATCTCAGTGTGGGTGAAGTAGCGAAGCGTTCAGGGGTAAAAGTCTCTGCACTGCATTTTTATGAACAGAAAGAGTTGATTTCCAGTTGGCGAAATTCGGGTAATCAGCGCCGTTACCATCGTGGTGTTCTGAGAAGGATCGCAGTAATTAAGGCGGCGCAACAAGTTGGCCTGACGCTTGAAGAGATCGCCCAAGCGATGGCGCATTTGCCTAAACATCAAGCGCCCAGCAAAGCTGAGTGGGAAAAAATGAGCCGAGGATGGCAGACACTGTTAGAGCAGCGCATTGCCAAAATTGAAGCGCTACAAAGTAAGCTAAGTAATTGTATTGGCTGTGGGTGCTTGTCACTTGATAGCTGTGCGTTGTATAACCCTGAAGATGAATTGGGTGACAACCACTCAGGGCCGCAATTGTTGTAAGGAAATAAGATGCAAGCAGAAGTAAGTTGGGTAGATGGTCTTAAATTTTTAGGTACGTCTCAATCGGGTCATTCAATTGTGATGGACGGCAAGGGCGGTGATAGTGCGCCGAGTCCAATGGAAATGGTATTGATGGCCGCAGGCGGCTGTAGCTCGGTCGATGTTGTGGCAGGGCTGAAAGATCAAGGCCAACAAGTGACCGGCTGCGTAGCGAAGCTGACCACAGAACGCCGTGAAACCGCACCAAGAATATTTACTGCGATAAATATCCACTTTGAAGTGAGTGGGCAGGATCTGGATTCAGAATTGGTTGCAAAAGCGGCTAAAGATTCACTAGAAAAGTACTGTTCAGTCTGTTTGATGCTCGGAGGAGGGGTTGAAATGACCCATACTTGGGAGGTTGTTTGATATTTTATTAATACTAAAAAAGGCGCACGAAGCGCCTTTTTTGATTAGATGTAGAAACTACTGATTAGAAGCGGTAACCAACCATCAAAGATACGTTCTGCTGGTACTTGTGTTCAATATCCATATCAGAGATATGCATATCACCGTCCATCATTTTCACATCTTGTTTAGCAGCAAAAGTGTAGTGCAGGTTAACATTCCAGTTATCTGTTACATCGTAGCCTAGGCCAACAAATGGACGTACAACAGAGTTGTCACCTTTCGCTGATTTGTTGCCAAGGAGAGGAAGATTAAGGGTAGTGCCTGCATCTACATTAGACATGGTAGCACCTGCTTTAAATGCGATGCCATTATCTAGACGGTAACCACCATAGATAGAGTAGTCTTTTTGCTCAGTGGCAACATAACCTAACTCAGGAAGTTCTTCAACGTGTGGGTTAGATTCAGTTAGAGTGTTGTAACCTTGTACACCCACGATAAATTGCTTGTAGCCAGCTTCAAGCGCGATAGCGCTACCGTTAGCTGTATCGTAACCGCCTAGGAATGCGAAATCGAAATCTGATTTTTCTTCTGCCGCAAATGCGTTTAGAGAAGTAAGAAGAGCGGCTGCGATTGCTAGTTTTTTCATTTTAAACCTCAGTAAGGTGAACGTTTGCTTAACTGAGGTTTAATGTAATACCTAGCGAATTGTTCAATGTCATCGTATTGTTATTTTGAACACTGTTTTGTTAGCTCTATGTCAGGCGAGCTTTCTAGCTCGATAGCTCTTGAATACCCAGATAGGACCTATTAATAGAAATTGGATGTCATCGAAGAAGGAGGGTTTTTTGCCTTCTATCTTGTGGCCAACAAACTGCATTATCCATAAAACAACGAATAAACCGATAGAGTATTCCAATAGTGGTTTGCCATTGCTCTCTACAATTGCTACCAATCCGATACACACCAAACTAAAGGCTGCCATGATTAACATGATTGGAATCGATAGCCGAGCATAAAACGCCAATGCGAAGGCGAGCACTATGTATACCCAGTTGATAGTCGTCTCGAACACATTAAGTTGGGGCAGACACCAAAGTAGTCCAACAATAGATAAGTAAATGCCCGGCACTGCGACTTTATGGATCATTACATTGGTTTTGTTTTGATGGCTTTCGGCGTAAGCCGCTAGCCAATCTTCTAGAGTTCGCATCCTTTATCCTTATTTGTTGCGAAAATGTTAATTTCATTTTTGGCGTGGTACGATGAGTTAGCAAGTCTCTAGCGATGAAACTGAGATCTTTCCACCAGTTTTATCGCAAAAGGCCCCAAGCTAAGCTTGAGACCTTCAATTTTTACCGTGATGGTGGGGCAGGTATCTCATCTTCAGTGAGGTAGCCATCCCCATTTCTATCTAACCTATCAAAGTCTTGCGCCAATGGCCCTCTCACTTCTTGACGAGAAAGTTTGCCATCGTTGTTGCGGTCAAGGTCCGTCATTGGGTTTCTGCCACCTCTAGGGTCTTTCATATCGCCTTCAGGTCGGGTGCGATTGTTATTTGTTTGGTTAGGTTTGCTTCTCATCGCCCCTTGTTCAGAGGTATTGGTGATGGTGGCGACAAACTGGGTGCGGGATTCGCCTTGTGGGCTCTCAACCCATTGACTGTGGTTATCTGTCACGCAGCGCACCATGTTGTCGATTCGAATCGAATCACCTTGCGGCCCTTTGCCGTCTGGGTAACGACTTGCATCACCAACCTTGTCATCACTTCGCTGAGCACCTGCACCATGGACATCAAGCCAAGTACCTTTCATTTTGCCCATGGAACGACCAAATGAGACATAAGCTCCCGCTTTGGCGTTCTGAGTGTTGAGATGGGTAGTACTGCTCCAGTAGTTAGCGTAATCCTTGTTGCCCGCCTCGTTGGTGATAGCCGTGGCGTTGAAGAGAGGATCAATCGCTGCGCTATCAGTTGTATCTGGTGAACGGCTATAATCGACGATCGATTGAAGTTCTTTCACGTTTGGTAAGCGCCACGCGTCACTGCCCGCCAAGGTTAAGTTTTCACAAAAAGCTAAAGCGGTTGGGAAATCCATGGCTTTAGCACTGTCGCTTTGTTGCCAAGTAAGTCCTGTGGCGTGGTCGGTAATCGTGTCATTGCTGTTGGCTACAAACTTATTGATGCCATAATCGGTGTTTCCTCGCACTGGCATAACGTAGAAGGTTTTTTCATCACCACGTGGTGAAGTTAGCCCGTAACCTTTGATTCGGCCGTCAATGAAGTTAACACCAAACATGGTTTCATCCCCTTTCATGGTGGTCGATACATACTTAGTGGACGTTGCATACTGGCTATCAATTAAGCGCTCTCCGGCTTCCATATCGCCGCTGTTAAAATCAAAGTAATCGATATGAATGAAAGGAGTGAGATTGTAGGAGCCTTCTTTCACTCCGCTTGGGTCCTGACCATCAAACAAGATAAGCGAGTAAAGCTCTTTAATCGTAGGCAGACGCCAGTCGGAATAACCCGATGTTTTAAGGCTCGCAACATACGCTAGAGCTTGCTCGTAGGTCATCTTGTCATGAACGTTGATAACACCATCGCCATTGGTATCGGTAGAGTTACGCCACATCAGGCCAGTGACATTATCTGTTATCGTACCGTCGAGGTTGTTGTAATAGCTCGGCTGAAAACCTTGATACTGCGCATCTTGCCCGTAGGTCTGTTCACCTTTGGTGGGACAGCTGGCGAGTACGTCATTGAGGCCAATACAAGTTCTCTGGTTAGTATCAACAATCGGGTAGGTTAAAGTGTTGGCTTGTGCTTGCATTGCCGCAAGAGCCGACAAAATGGCAATGGTGAACTGGTGCTTGCGAGTAAAGGTCTTCATTATGCTTTCCCCTTATTGGTATAGGTTAAGCCTAAAAACCAATTTCGAAGCAAATATGGAGAGAATGTGGTTTCTCTCCATCACTAAGTACAATACTAGGCGAGGGGAAGCTCCATTTTGTACCCAACGCTGTAGATGGACTTAATGTAGTCACTTTCAGGATCAACTTTTTGCATTTTCTTGCGTAAGTTTTTGATATGGCTATCGATAGTTCGATCAGATACGACACGGTGATCATCGTAGATACAATCGATCAGCTGGTCACGTGAGAATATTCGACCTTGGTGGTCAAACAAATGATTGAGCAGACGAAATTCAGCGGGAGTGAGGGTTAACTCGTTACCATTGAGCTTACAAATCATGGCTTGCTGATCGAGTTCTAATCCATGTTTGAATCTTGGTGCCGTCGCTTTTTGCGAGCGGCGTAATACATTTTTGATACGAGCGATAACTTCTCGTGGACTGTAGGGTTTGCAGATATAGTCATCCGCCCCAAGCTCCAATCCGAGCAAACGGTCAATTTCTTCCACTTTGGCCGTTGCCATGATGACGGGGATCTCACTAAAGGTTCTCAATTCTCGAAAAATATCGAGACCATCTCGATTGGGCAGCATTAGATCGAGCAGGATAAGATCTGGAGTGTTGGTTCTTAACCATGGAATAGCGTCTGCACCGTCATCGATTAAGTGGCTATTGAACCCTGCGTGCTGCAAGTATTCTTGCATTACGCTTCCAAGAGAGGGCTCGTCTTCAATCACTAGAATAGTTTGTGTCACTGGGTCTTCCTTTATCTCTTCGTAGTCCTATTTTCTACGTGATCCTTAAATGCTGGTTTGAGCCGGTAGGATGATTGTGATGCTCAACCCTCCCAACTCAGAGTCCTGTGCGGAGATTGTACCGCCATGGGCTTTAACAATGTTCTTGCAGATCGCAAGCCCTAACCCTGAGCCTCCTTCGGTGCGACTTCGGGATTTATCCACTCGATATAGCCGCTCAAAGAGTTTGGACTGATGGGCTTTGGCGACCGCAGGCGCACTGTCTTTAACTTCAATCGTAATCAGCTTTTCGCTCGAATGTAGGTTGAAGTGAACTTGTCCTTGTTCGTCGGTGTATCGATAGCTGTTCTCTAATACATTGTTCAAGAGTTGACTCATCGCTTTACTGTCACCATTGGCAACGATGCCACTAGTCACATTGCTGCGCAGCGTCAACCCTTTGTCTTGGTAACGGGTTTGATAGCGTTTAACGGTTTCATTCGCAAGCGCAGAATAATCCAAAGACTCGTCGGTTAGATACAAGCTGCCATGTTCGCTTTGAGCAAGGGTGTTCAGATCTCCTACCAATTTCGTCAGATTTAGCGTTTGAGCATGGAGCGAATCGATATATTCAGCACTTGGCGCACGGATACCGTCCTGAATTGCTTCAATTTCGCTACGTAGTACCGCCAGAGGCGTTCTAAGTTCATGGGCAATATCGCCCAGCCATTGCTCTCTAAGTTGTTTCTGCTGCTGCAAAGATTCGCCGAGTTGGTTGAATGCTTCAACTAGGTGGTCAAACTCATCATTACTACGAGTGGTGATCCGGTAAGAAAGTTCACCTTTTGTTAGCTTTCTTGTACCGTCACGCAAAGCTTTCATCGGTGTTAACCAAGTCCGCACGAGAATTAAGGCGATAACCAACGAGATGAATGTACCCGCCGCAAGAATCAAATAGACTTGTTGCATTTGGTGTTCGACAAAACTGTCTGCAAGTGGTTCGGCAATAAATTGGTGTTGTTGCACCGCAATCCAGCCAACAGTTTCCCCCTCAACCTTTATAGCAATAAACTCCATTTTGGTATTGGGCGCAGGGCGCAGGATGTTTTCTCTCGCACCAAGAAGGATCTCTTTGTTGGCATCAAGCAAGTTAAGTCGTTGAAATAAAGGAGAGGTAGGCTGCATTACGCCACGAGGTGGACGAGGAAGCTCTCCTCTAGGCAAGTCATCTATCCGAGCCGGAGCAAACTTGTGCAGCATGTCACGTGTCTTAGGTGGAATTTCTCCAATCTCGAACATGATCTCCGCCCAAATCTTAGGGTTTCGAATAATTCGATCCCAACCGCCGTGTTGGACGTAAGCTTTTTCTGTACGCGTTGCTAGAGATTGTACTTTCTCTAGCTCTTGTTGGTTAAGGTAATCTTGTAACCCCTGTTTGAGGCTACCGTTAATGAGCAGTGCGCTCGCAGCAAACAGTAAAACACTGACTAACAAAAATGAGCTAAACAGTTTGGTAAAGATGGACAGACGCATCCCAGCACTTCCTAATTGAATTCGTTTTCCGGTGGCTAGCGTAGTAAGTGGATATTATTGTTATAACTACACCTGATACTACATAGCGTCGCTGACGTCTAGGCAGTTATTGAGTTTTAGTGATATCTAAGCCGTAGATGTGTGCTGATAGCCATTTATAAAAGCTGTTGTATCAAACAGTTGTATTTGCAGTGAGTATGGCGTAGAAATGTAGTGCTTTTACTCTAATATTTATGGTTATGACTCAATAGTTTGGGTTTGTGAACAAGGATAGTGAAATGATTAAGCTACACCACCTCAATAAATCTCGTTCAAAACGTATTATCTGGTTGCTCGAGGAACTTCAAGTTCCTTACGAGATCACCGCCTATCAAAGAGACGCTCAAACCAACCTTGCCCCACCAGAGCTAAAAGCGATTCACCCGTTGGGAAAATCACCAGTGATTGAACAAGACGGTCATGTGCTGGCTGAGTCTGGTGCCATCATTGAGTACCTTGCACAACGCTATGCTGCCGATACCTTGGTGCCAGAGAAAGACTCATTTAAATATCGTGAGTACCTACAGTGGTTGCACTTTGCTGAGAGCTCAGCGGCTTTGCCCCATTTGATGCACTATTTTCTCAAGGTAGATGGATGCGAAACTCGGTTTCTAGACGGCTATACCAAGCAAGAGCTGGCCAACATATTGGGATACTTGAATACACACTTAAGCGACAATCAATGGTTGGTGGGAGAACAATTTACGGCAGCGGACATATTGTTGTCGTTTGTAATCGAAATGGCGGCTGGGTTAGGCCTATTGGGAGAGTATCCGGCACTTCAACGATATTTGACGGATTTGCATGCAAAGCCAGCGGCGCAAAAAGCAGCCCAACTAGAAGCGGAATATGATAATAACGTAAGCTAAGTTAACCGATTGATAAGAAAAAAAACGCCGAAGCTGAGCTTCGGCGTTTTTTTAGAAATTATTTCTCTGCTGCAACAACAGAAATTTCTACAAGTAGAGCTTCGCGAGCCATGCTTGCTTCAACACATGCGCGTGCTGGAGCGTGGCCAGCTGGAACCCATGCGTCCCATACTGCGTTCATTTCTGCGAAATCTTTCATGTCTTTGATGTAGATAGTTGCAGAAAGCATGTGCTCTTTATCACTGCCTGCTTGCTCAAGAAGCGCTTCAACTTTGTCTAGCATTGTTTGAGTTTGCTCAGTGATGCCTTGCTCAGCATCTGCACAAACTTGACCACAAAGGTAGATAGTACCGTTGTGCTTAACAATGCGGCTCATGCGCTGCTTAGTTTCCATTCTTTCGATCATGGTTCTTTTCACTATGTTGGATAACAGGAGCCAACATTGTATAAGAAACTAGAGATGGTTCAATGTAAAATATAAAAAATATGTGTTGATAAGGTTATTTTGCAAAAATATTTGCTGACCTTCTTATGAGCGAAGCAATAATTCTACATAGATTTGACATGGGATTATTTGAACCGACGTAGAGTCACTACATCGCTAGGGAGGATATTAAAATGCAGATAGATCTGGATAAGCCGAAGCACTTTGTCTTGTGGGCTTTAGCTTTGAATACCCTATACTTAGTTCTTACGTGGATTTTTCAAGAGCTGTTGTTTAAAGGTGGCTTTAACTTCATTCGAGAGCTGTACGGGGTGCAGTTCGTGGTGGGTTTTGCGGCCGCTTATATTATGAGCCGATTGACTCGCCAATCACTGTTATGCTCATTTTTGGCTGGGGTTGGCTATAGCTTATTGGTGTTTTTGTGCGGATCACTGCCTTGGTTATTGCTCATGTTCCACCTAGGGGGCTATCAGCTAGAAGCGATGCATGCATTCAACTTGCTTGGAGCAATAATGATGTTTGAAGTTGCCTTGCAAAACATGTTGATTATGGGGTTAGCCACAAGTCTAACTTATTGGTTTTTTCTGCGCTCAAAGCAGGGTTAACTTGCAATGGTATTAAGTAAAGCCAAGTTAACCCCACAACGGAAATGAACTCGATGGGCCGACATATTATCGGCCTCTGCCGTCTACCATCACCCACAAAGTCTTAAATAAAATCTGCATATCGGTTGCAAACCAACTCGATAAAGAACGGATTGAAAGGGCGTAACTGTGATCGAAACCTACTTTTGAGCGCACATCTTCAATGCATGTGTCGTAGCCTTGGTTGACTTGTGCAAGACCTGTGATCCCCGGAAGCACGCCGTAGGTTCTCTCGGCAAAAAATGGGATAGCATTCTCCAGTTTTTGATAGAACCCCGGACGTTCAGGGCGAGGACCAATCAACGACATGTCTCCCACCAACACGTTAATCAATTGTGGCAATTCGTCTAAGCGGGTTTTGCGCAGGAAGCGACCGACAGGCGTGATGCGAGGATCGTTTTCAGTCGCCCACACAGCGCCGCTTTTGCTTTCGGCATCAATATACATGGTGCGAAATTTGATGATTTCAAACAGTGCCATTTTTTCTGGGGTTGATTTACCGACGCGAAGCTGGCGATAAAAAACAGGCCCCTTGGATGTTACGACAATTGCAAGGGCTACCATAGGCCAAACAGGAAGTGTTAATAGTAGCCCAGCCAATGCGCCAATTAGGTCGAATGTGCGTTTTGCGATAGTAATAATGCTCATAATATTGCTCCTTGAAGTCGATATGACGGGTTATTCGTTGACGCGGTTCCAGCGTCCGGATTCCATGCCTAAAAGGTATCTCAGCCCGCCAATTAGGTTGGCGGTATGGCCTGCGATGAGGTAGCTAAGGTAACGACAAATCGTGTGCTTGAAGAGTGTTGGTTGCCACCAAGCCATCACGCCAATGGCGTACGCAGCTAATTGCAATCCAAGTAGTGCTGCAAACAGTTCGTAATGGCTCAGAGAGATGCTCAACACCAGGCAGCAAATCATCAAATATGGGGTTGCTAGGCGTAGCCCTTTCCCAGAGATAAATGCTAAAGCGATTCCGCGGTGTTTAGGCAAAAACAAACTTGCAAGTTCAATGGCTTGCTGCATGTTACCCGCTGATATTCTCAAACGTCGTTTAAAGTCAGCTTCTTCGCTGGTGGGTTCTTGTTCCAATGCCACCATATTGGGTTCGTAATCGGCGACAAATCCCTGTTTAACTATGGTCATCGGTAAGATGAAGTCATCGTTGATGGTATTGCTAGGTAAGGGTTGGAACAGATGTGTTCTAAACAAATAGAAAGCACCGTGTGAACCTAACGATGAACCTAACGTTGTCTCATCAAGCTTTAACTGACTCTGGTATTGCCAATATTTGGACTCAGCAGCATTAGACTGGTCAAGCAGTTGATAAGTGGCGTTAACGACGCCTGTGGTTGGGCTGCAAAAGTGTGCTGCGGCAATTAATAGAGCGTCGATAGATATCAAGGCAGATACGTCGCTTAGTGCCGTGATATCAGACTGAACACTTATCATGGCATGATTAATGACGGCGACTTTTCCTCGGTTGCCTTCAAACTCCTCGATACGAAACAGAGTGTCTTCACAAATCGGTTCTTGAATGGTATTGCGAGCGATTTGTGCAGTTTCGTCGTGACAGCCATCGCACAGGATTCGAATTTCTAACTTGTTTCTCGGGTAGTCAAGGCTGGCAAGATTACGGATCTTGTCAGCAATCCAGCGCTCTTCATTATAGGCTGGTACGAGTACGGTGATGGATGGCAAATTGCGATCTCGTTTGCCGCCCAAAAACTGTCTTGGCGTGAATTGCGTTTGCTTCGGTCGATGATTCTTTGCGTACCATTTTAGCCACAATGGATAGCCCACATGGTGGTATACGACCAGAGAGCCGCAGGTTAGACACAGTGACATTAAAATCCAATCCAACATGATTAAGCTCCTTGTAATAGTGCGTTGTAGCCATTGCTCATTTTGAGCAATGAGTTATTAGCGACGACAAAATCTCTTGGCGACTGAATACAGTAGCGTTTTAACATCGACTCGATCCCTTTCGAGAGAGCAATGGCGCTGCCTTGACGAACGGCTCGGCCAGAAATAGGACAGATGGTTTCAGCGCTGGCTCCAACATTGGTCACGAGCGTCGGTGTGTTGCAGGCTTGCGCTTCTAGCGGAGCAAGGGGCAGCCCTTCATGGCGAGAAGGCAAACAGAACAGATTTAAGCTTTGATAAAAGCTTGGCATGTCATCGACCAATCCAAGAAAATGGACACGATCACTGACATTGAGTTTTACCGCTAGGTCTTTAAGTGCTTGGTCTTGGCTGCCGATGCCAGCGATGGCAAGGTGAATATCACGGTGGCAAAAACGCAGTGCAGTGATCAGTTGGTCGTGACCTTTGACAGATTCTAATCGGCCAGCGCTACCAATTAAGGTGACGCTTTGTGGCAGTGAAAGCTTTTGACGAGCAGGTGCTTGTGCGTTGGGTTGGAATTTGTCGCAATCAATGCCGTTTTTAATCACTTCGACATGAGGAACGTTAAAGGTACGCATTAACTGATGTTTTACTTGGTCAGCGTCCGCCACCAAAATTGGCTTAGCCAGCTTGAGCGCCAGTGATTGTATTTTTTGATGTTTTGTATTGTTCAAGTGCCAGCCATCATGCTCGGTATGAATTCTAACCGGTACCTTGGCAAAGCCAGCACTAGAGCCTGCATATAACAATGGACCGATATGGTGACTATGGACAACATCCGGTCTAATCAAACGAAACAGCTTGGTTAACGTCCAGAACAGGCTTGGAGTTAAACCGGATGGTTTGTCTAAAAATAGTAGTTGGTTAGCATGTGCCTGTAGGCGAGGCCAGTGAGCTAGACTTTGCTGCTTAGTGCCTTCCAAACTGACGACCGTTACCTCGTGATTAGATGGGCTCTGAGCTAGCAAGTCCAGCACCATGCATTCTAGGCCTCCAGGTGCCAACCTTTGAACGACGTGTACGATGCGTTTTTTACGGTTCATTGTCTCTTCCTTTTCGCAATCAAATGTTCGTTTGTGATTAATAGTGCATTGTGTGTGCCAATTATTTATTCATTTATAATCAATAGGTTAGGTTTTGACTGGTGATTAATAGACAGGATTGTCCAAATTGAGAATCAGATTGAGAAAGTGCTGGTATGGTACGCAAACAGTAGGGGCGCTTTTTTATAAGCGCCCCTACTGTTTGTTATTGGAGTTAGGTAATTTTAGGGATACTGGTCAACACGGGCACCCCAGTTAATGCTTCCATTTCGCTTCGGTAGCGTATGGTTGAAACAAACAGTTCGGTCAAAATCGCCATGCCAATACCCAGTCCAAGCCCTGCGACTAAACCCGCTATCAGGTAGATGACGGTTGGGAAGTTGGCTGGCAGACTTGGGGTGTAGGGTAAATCGATCACTTTAATACGTTTACTGTGCTCAAATGCCCCAAGTTCACCGGTTAACTGCGCCATTTCATAGCGTTGCATTAACTCATCATAGAGCTGACGTTTGACGTTAACGTCACGTTGGAGTCGATAGAGATCTTTCGCTGCATCACCAAAGCGAGTTACTTGGACTTCCAATTCGTCAATCATGGCTTGAAGGCTTTTAGTTTCTTCTTTTAAGGATTCATAGCGGGCACGAACCAGCTGTAGGCTTTGCAGTTGTGTAACTAACAATGGCGCAGCACGATTAACCTCTTCTTGACCGCTGGCAAGATCCCACAAGGTCCCACTGTCGATACTTGGTTGTGCTTGGGAAAGAATGGCCGCTCGTTCTTGCTCCAACCGATTGAGCGCACGACGTTTGGCTTGCACCTCACTGTGCTGGTCGGTGTAACGAGCCGTAAGCAGTGTTAGCTCACTGCGAGTGGTAATGATTTGTTCTTCAATGCGACCTACCACGGGGTTAGTCTTAGATAGTTGTTGATCTAGGCTACCTAAGCTTTTTTCTACCCCTGCCAGTTCAGCTTGTTTTTCGGCCAAACTTTGTTTGAGAGAGGCAAGCCTTGCCAGGCTTTGGCTTTGCATCTCGGGGGTGATGGAAGCGTTAAGGTTGGTAAATTCTGCCAGCGCTTGTTCGGCAAGTGCGAGGTCTTCTGCTCTTCTTTGAATGTGAATCGATAAAAACTCTTGGGAGTCTTGAATCGACGAGCGTTCAGGTGCAAGTAGTTGCTCGATAAAATGGCGGCTTACCGATTCGAGTAGCGCCTTCATTCCTTGTGGAGAATCGGAGGTCAGTTGAATTTTGAGTAAATCTTTACCCACTTGTGATACCGATAAGCTAGCCGCCATTTTTTGAATCACCCACTCCTTTTGCTGTTCATTCATATCAGGGGTGATCAAATTTAATTCAACGGCAACAGAGGTCAGCACATGACGGCTTTTGAGTAGCGTTTTGATGGCACTTAAGCGATCTTTGAGCATGGTCGACACGGCCAAGTCTTCCAAAAACGGATTCATTTTGGCGGTTTCTTGAATCAGGAAACTGGTATGCGCAACATAGTGGGGGGCAGTGGTTTTTGAGATCACCCCACCCAAAATCGGCAAGATCAACATAGGCATCACAATCAAATATCTGCGACGCCACGCCGCATACATTAATAGCAACAGACGTTGTTTTAGCTTAATCATAATTGCCTCACTAATTGCTCTATGGTCTCGGCTCGGTTTTTCCAACTATGTGCTTGTAAAGCTTCACTGCTATCAATTTTGCTGCCTTTTAGCTGGGAAAGCGCTTGGCAAAAGTCCTCGACGTTTGATGTTTGTGCCACCCAATGATCATAAGCGGCTAGGGCAGGAAAGGGTGTGGCAACTACCGGACGCTCTACGGCAAGATACTCCAAAAGTTTCAACGGATTACATGCTTGAATTTGTTGGTTAGGGATAAATGGCAACAAACTAACATCCCAGTGCTGAGAATATTGCGGCAGCTGATGATGCGGCTTTGGCCCGAGGTAGTATACATTGGCAAGTTTGGGTAATTGGCACTGTGAAAGCTCGTTGGGCCCAATGAAGACAAAGTCCCAATTCGGTAGGCGCAGTGCTAGATGCTGAATGAGATCATAATCTAACCATTGAGAAAGACTGCCGTAAAACCCAGCAATAGGTCGGCCATTATTCGGCAAATCTTGTGCTCTTGGCGATGGAGTGGTGAATAGCTCCAAGTCGACACCGTGGGGAATGATATGAGATTTGTGTGATGGAAACTTTTGAGCGAGTTTATCACTTGCAGTCAAAATAAGGTCCGCCTTTGAAGCAAGAGCTTGCTCATGCTGGTGAACGGTTTGATGGTCCACTCCCGCCAGCGCAGAAAAATCATCGCCACAGTAATAAATGATCGCAGACTCTCCTAATTGACCACACAGATCTGCTGCTGTTGGTAAAGATGTCCACAAAATAGGGTCGATGAGGTTCATCTTTTCAATCATGGGCAAAAGCTGAGCTTTCATTAGTTTTACTGCCAGCGCACGTGCGCCTTTCGAGCGAGGTGCGGGAATGGTTCTCAGTGTGACCACTTTCATCTGGCTTGGCATGTCCGCTTTTGCAAGTGGCATTTGGGCGGCTTTGCTTTTGCCTAGGAGTTTGGTCATGGCTCGCGAGATATCGTGTCGGTTAAACTTTGGCTGGCGCAAACCAATTGAGTTTACCCACAGCACTTTTCGGCGAGTGGCGAGCTGTTTCACTAAGTGCTGAGTGCTGGTAGGCAATGCGCCCCAATCTTCACCAAAAACGATCAAGTCTTTATTCACTCTCATGTTATGCCTCTTGCTTAATCGATTTGATCACTTTGGCTGGGTTTCCCGCCGCGATAACATTAGAAGGAAGACTTTTGGTCACGATACTGCCCGCCGCAACCACCGTGCCTTGGCCTATGGTGACACCGGACATGACAACGACTTTTGAGCCCAGCCACACATCATCTTCTAGTACTATGTCTCCGACTTGTGAGGCATCATCGGGCTCGCCCGCCGCTCGTCGCTTGGCGTCAATCGGGTGACCTGAATAGCCAAACAGGTTGCATTGCCCAGCGATTCGGACGTTGTTACCCAACACCACTTTGGTGCCAACAGCGATAGTGGTTTGCCAGCCGATACCAACGTTGTTTGCAATAATTAACTGAGGCTCGACTGTTGCGGTACGAGCGCTAAAGGTAGTGTGCCCACTGATGCGACATTGCGAACCGACTGTTAGATTAAGTGGTCCAGTGACTAAAGGTGTGCCTCCGTAGATGTAGAGCTGATTTCCATGTTGAGCTGCTTTCGCTTTGAATGCGGGAGTGAAGAGCAATACACGTAGGGCCGATTGCCAACAGTTTGTCACTGTAGTGAGTAGCATACTTACGAGCTGGTTATAGACTTTGGGCGTCGGAAGCTCGAATGCTCGAAGTTGTTTGAGTCGAACAAACAGCTGGCGATATGCCGGGTTTGGGTGGTCTTTTAGCCAAAGTTTGAGTTGGTGAACACTGGTCATTAGCAAATTCCTTTTCGGTGTTTTACTTATGACATTTCACATCTTGTGCCAAATTAGTACTTTAATAAAAACAAATGGTTATGGGGTGGTGGTCAAATTGATTCAAGAGTATTCTCATTTTGACAGGCATTTTGAGCGATCTTGCTGATAGCAATAGTGAGGGCGGCTAGGATGTAAATGGGCCAGTTGAAACCTTGAGTAAGAAAGGTGCCAGAGACGATGGTGCCAATCAAGCCAGCATACACAGCAATTGCAGCAGCAACGAGGTAGCCTGCCTGATTATGTTTATCAAGCAAGTTAAGACTGCGTTTCGCTGTCCGTATCAAACTGACAATCAATCCGATAAAAACGATCAACCCCAAAATCCCGGTTTCTGCCATTACACCAAACCAAGTACTGTGAACGGCATGATTTAGTCCATCCCAATGTGAGCTGTAGTAGAAATAGTTGTAGTAGAAATTATCCAGTCCGACGCCAGTCAACGGGTTATCAAAGGCCATCTTGGCTGCCGCTTCCCACGCATAGATACGGCCCATTGCTGAAGCATCGACACCTTCTTCCGCAGCGCCGCCCGATGCTCGCCCACTGATGCCAGCAGCCGCGTAAAGCACGATTGCGGCGACAGCGCCTAAACTGAAAATAAGCGTTTTTGAGCGAATCAAACGAAATGCAAATACCCCAGAGACCGCCACCACTCCGAGCAGGCCGCCACGGCTCTGGGTTGCAATAATGGCAATCAGTAACGCAATACTGATGACGACACCCAGTACACGGATAAAGCGGCTCAATCCTTGGGTTGTCGCAAGGCTAATTGCAAAGGCAAATGGGAACATGAGCACTAAGGCAAGATCGTTCGGATCACCAAGCATGGAACCAAAATCTCGCCCTATGGTGACTCGGCTGCCTTCCACCAATCCAATACCCATGATGGAGTTGTAGATAGCAACGCAGGCAACCAGAAGGCCAGATAGCGCGATCAGCTTGGACATTCTCGCCAAGTCCTCCACGCGGGTGACAAGCCACATGATGGCGAGGGTCATCACCATCACTTTCCAATACATGTTTTTGAAATAGTCGATAGCCACCCCACGGTTAGATGCCGCCACTACCCCTATGATGACGAGTAACCAAAAAATAGCTAACCAATGCATGCTTGGGTGCCAATAAACGTTAAGCGTGCGACTGATGGTGCTGTGCCAACCAAGAGCGGCCAAAGCGCCAAGTGACAGTAATAGAGGGATCTTCAAAGAGTAGAGCGCTGGCACGACTTCATGAATGCGAAAGAAAGAGAAGATCACAAACAGCGTGACCAACCAGAAGGTGTAGCGGATAGCAAACAGTGCACCCAAAGGTAAAATAGCCAATACTACGATCAACGCAGGATGAGGCGCTTTGTACCATATCCCTGCTAGTATCAAGCTGAAAAATAATGCGGATGAGATTTGCACTGTTCTACTCATTACACACCTCGACCTAACGCTCTTTTACTGGTTGATAGACGCTTTGTTAAATGAGCGCTGAAAGTCATTGGCAACAGGTTCATTGCAGTGCTTAGACCGATAACCATACTAAGCGCAGCAAAGGCCACGGTGATAAGTTGTGCCGAAGAGTCGGCAAGATAAAAGGCAATTAACCCCAGATAAGCGACACCAATTAGACCCAAGATTGACCATTTAGCATAGGGGATAAGGCAGATTCGCTGGCTGAAGGTGGTGATAGCAAGTGTCCGTCCTAGTTGGGCAGTGAGTAAACTTAGCAAAATGGCTTCGATGCCAAGAGGGCTCAATAACGTTGCCAACCCTAAACCACCTATCATGGCGACCAAGTTTATTTTGAGCAAGATAGTGGTTTGCTTGTTCGCCAGTATGCCGATGTTGGTGAGCTCAGATATCTCTTTGCTCATCGCCATAGCTAAGCAAATGACCAATAGGTCTGTTGCGGGATGATACTCAGAAGGCAAAAAGTGCAATATGAAGAGTTGGCCACTGCCTGCGATTGCCAGTGTTAACAGCACGATCCAAACCACGCCAATCTGAGTGGTTCTTGCAACGGCGCTCACCCCTTGTTGCTTGAGTGCGGTAAAGCGTTTGGGCATCCACCACATACCAAAAGGCTGGACTAATATGCACATTGCTAGCGCAAATTTAGCCGCAATGGCAAATTGACCTAATACTTCAAGAGAGGTTGTGGAAGCAATTAGCCAGCGTTCGGCACCGTTCAAACCAAATGCTAGTAAAGATGCCCCCATCAATGGGCTGGTATAACCAAAGAACTCTTGCGCTGATGACATTAAAGGTAGCTGCCAACGGAAGCGATTGAGCATTTGCAACACTAGGTATTGGATGAAATGCGCAACGACGCTCGCCGCAAGCACACCAGTCACTCCCCATTGATTGATTAAAGCGATCATGACAAGGCTTGCTTGGAGTAGTGCAGTGAGTACGCAGCAAAGTACAAACGCTTTGACTCGTTCTTGCATGCGCAACCAAGTTAGATGAATAGCAAGAGGGGCATCGATGGCGAGTCCAATAAACACAAGGGTTAATGCAGGGCTGTTCCATCCAAGCAGTTGCGTAATAGTTAGTAGTAACACCACCCAACCTACGGCAACGGACTGATTGATAGTAGCAAGTTGACTAGCCAACTTGTGGCGTTTACTTTGCGATTCGATACCTGCGACAAATCGATATAGAGCTTCATGCAGTGCAATGCCTATCAGCAGGGCAAAGAAGGTGGCAATAGTGGCATATAGCTCAAGCTCACCTAGTTCTCGGCTTGATAGGTGGTTTGCCATGACAGGCAGCATCATTAGCGCTAGGCCTTTGGTGGCAAACAGCCCAATAGCGTACCCGATCATGCTATTCATGAGCCGCTCCTTGGTGTCGAATGCTCATTGCAGTTGGAATAAAGTCTCCTGCGGTGTGAATACAGTGCGTGATAGTTTGGTAGCAGCGCTTCGCAGTGTAATGCGCTGCAATCAACTTAGCTTTTCTTCCTAGGCGAGCGATAAGTTCGGGATCTTGTTGTACGTGTTGGATGGCAGCCTGAAGCGATCTCGCATCATTTTTCTCGTACTTGATGCAATTAAAACCTTCGGTAAGCACCTGATCCCAATAGCTTCCATCTTTCGGCACTATGACGCACATGCCTGCCGCCAGCGCTTCTAGGATGGAAAGGCCAAAAGGCTCGTTGACACTGGTTGAGACAAAAATAGAACTCTGTTTGCGAATATCATCGAGGTTGTTTGGCTGCTGATACCATTTAGCGCCGTTTAAACGAACAGGAGCTTTACTGACGGCTAACTGTGAATTTTTGGGGCGGATGAAACAGATCTGGCTTTCAACTTCGAGCGAGGATAAAGCTTCAACCAGAAGGTCTAAGCCTTTCCACTTAAGTAGGCTTGCTGCCCAGTATACAACAGGCTCGGTTTGGTGGATTTGGCTTGGCCATTGATGCTCAGGTAAGCCGTTATCGAATGCAATCCATCGCTCACCCATGAGTTTTCGAACCGCAGATAAGTCTTGGTCTGCACCTAGGTAGCTTTGCAAACTTTGGAGCAACGATTGATGACTGCTTGTAAGATAAAACACAAAGTCGGCTTTAGTTAAAGCAAACCCAATTGACCGTGAGCGTGCAACAGGGCCATGAATAAGCTGTGCGACTTTAAAGCCAAACACAAAGCGACAAAGGTAAAGTGCCATATCTACCCCTGGGCCAGAAGCGCCCACGGTCAGTTGTACCTTTGGCTTTAGCATCATAATGACGCTAATGCACAAACTAAAGTAAAGCTGCTTTAACCAAAATAGTGCTCCTGACTGAGCTTTGGCTAACCAACGAGGGGAGGCGAGGCTGACCACGTCGATTTGGTGTGGTGTATCGATTCTCCAACAACTCGGGCTGGCCGTGATCACGGTAAATTTAACTCGCTCGGGATCGGTATGTGCCAACATGTTTAAGGTGGCAATTTTGGAGCCGCCAGCAAAAGGAATCGGATCGAAAACTAAGCAGTGATTGGTCATGGGATTACCTCGCAAGCAAGCGGTGAGAAAGTGGTCGAAGTGCGGTATAAAGAGGCTCTTCTGATGGCTTGTTGAGAGCGTTGTAATATATCGCCTGAATTTGGCAGCAGTTTTTCTCAAGAGTAAATTGTTCTAGCACCTTGTTGTGACCCGCTTGGCCAAGGTGTTTTGCCCAATCAGGCTTGGCCGCAATGGCGTGAATATGCTGAACTAACTCAAGTTGCTCACTAAATAAAAGACCAGTATGTTTGTGCTCGACGACTTCAGGAATACCGCCGACGTTCGGGGCGATGACAGGCAGCTTTGCCAGGCTAGCTTCGGCGCAAACCAGACCAAATGCTTCGCTACGAGCGCCGCTGATAAAACCGTCTACCCCACCTCGCATCCAGCGGTGCACATGCTCCTGTTCACCGACAAAATGTACAGGTAGTCCATTGGCCTGTTGCTGCAGAGACTCTTTTAGCTCTCCATCTCCAATAATGATGAGGTGCGCTTCGATACAGCGGTTGACTTGACGAAATGCATTGATCAAGCGGTCCATGCCTTTACGCTGAATTAAGGAGCCCACGGTAACAAATACTTTAGCGTGCTTGGATATGTTGAGATGGGCTCTCACATCCATGGGTGGCTGCGAGAGTAAAGCTTGGCAATCAATGCCATTGGTGACCACTTTTAAACGTGGTCTAGGGTAGTGGTCGAAAGCCATCGATTCGGCAACCGCTTTACTCACAGCGATAATTCGTGTGCTTAGATGCAGTCCCAGCGTAATGCGGTCTCTGAGAGGATAAGCACTATGGAGTTGGGTTACGGTTGGAATACCGCACTCTTTAGCGACTAAGTTGGTCCACTGGCCCGGCGCAGCACTATTGTTGTGGATGAGGTCGATGCGGTGGGCTGAAATCAAATCTCGGGTTTGACGCTTTAGGCGCTGCCAAGCCGCAATATTCCAACGAGGTGCTTTCCAACCCAGCAATAGAGGGAAGCAATCGAGTTGACTGACGATGCCCATCTGTAACACCTGCTGGTGGAGCTTTGGGTTGTTGGTCCAAACTACGGGATTAAATTGGTTTTTATCTAGCGTTTTAAGCAAGTTGAGCAAGCAGTGTTCGCTGCCCCGCAACCATGGGTCACCGTAGTGCACAAAGAGAATATTTTTGCTGTTAGAAGTCATGGCACTGCTCCTTTGCTTGAATCCTACATTGATACAGCAAAGGTGATGCCAGCTTTATTGGTGATTTATACTATTGTTTTTAAATGGAATTATTGGGCTGGTTGGCCTTTTCTCATTTTGAGAAACGGGCCGCAGGCGTTTTAGTCGCCTTATTGTCAATTTGATAAATGTTCAAAATCTTAGGCACAACGGCCTGACTGGAGAAATTGAGGTTGATGGTGTATTGAGCATTGTTGGCGATGGATTTTTTCTGCTCTGGGGTAAGTTGTAGCCACTCCATGACCCCTGCAAGCAACTCATTGTCTGATTCAGCCAACCACCCGTTGGTACGGTGGTCGATGAGCTCATCGAGTGCGCCAACTTTCATTGCTGCAACTGGGATGCCACGAGCCATGGCTTCGAGCGCAGACATAGGCAGCCCTTCGTATCGAGACGAAATTACTAGTAATCCGACATTTTCCCAAACTCGTGTCATATTGTTTTGATGACCGTGATAGAGCACATTGGGTTCACCTCGGTCGAGCAACTCTGTCTCCATCGGCCCTGTACCGTAGACGTGGAACTCAAGGTAGGGGAAGTTGCAGGCCAAATCGACGAAGCGGTCGGGGCCTTTTTCCATACTCAAGCGCCCGACAAAGGCGATTTGCTGGCCTTTGCTTGGGCGTACATCTTGGGTCGAAACAAAATTATTCAGCACTATGCTGTCGGCGGGAACTTTATCTTGAATTAGCTTACTCACCGCAAAGCATTGCTCAGACAGATAACTGGTGTGTCTGTCTAACCAGTCATAGAGCCCAACTTTCCCAGTTGGCGTTTCACCTGCGTGGTAGGTGGTAAATTGCTTAATCGTGCCTTTAGGCAGTGTTACTTTGGCGAATCGGCTGACCACGCTCGCTTTATAGCCATGGGCGTGAACAAGGATAGGCTTATAGCGTTTGATGCCTTGGCGCAGTGCCCGTACTGGGTTAATGCGTTTAGACGAGCTACACACTTGGTATAGGTAGGAGAAGCGAATGTTGTTGGCTTGCAAACGATCAACCAGTGCGGAAGGCTCATCATATTGGGTGATGAACACCACGCGCACAGGGTGTTTAAATATTTGCAGCCCAATTGCGAGCTCTAAGACATGCGTCTCAATACCACCAAAGACTCGGCTATCAAGCAGTAGCCAAATCTCATTCGGTTTTGGTATGTGACTATCACGCTTGCTGAGTATCATTCTCAGACTCCCAAGCCTGTTTCTTTCTATACACAGTAGAGGGGCTGAGGTCGAGTAACACAGCAGCGTTTAAGACGTTGCCATCACAAAATTCTATTGCTCGCTGAATGGTCTCGCGCTCGACCATCCACATTGGTTTGATATCTCCAGCTGAGATGTCACTGCTTGGCTTTTCAGGTGCTGATACCTCTACCTCAGACGCTTCCAATGATGGTGTCTGTATTTCTGGGGTAGATGCTGGCATTGCGATTGGCGTTGGCTCAGGTTCAGCCGCTGCCGCCTTGAGCGCCGCAGGTTGGTTGAGTGGTGCAGGCAGTTGGTTAAGTTCGACTTGTTTGCCATCGTTAAGCACCACGATATTGCGAATAATATTTTGTAATTGCCTTACGTTACCCGGCCAGTTGTAGCGCTTTAATACGCTCTCTACTTCCCGTTTGAAACCGGTAAACTTCTTACCGTCTTGCTTAGCATACATTTGTAAGAAGTGACGTGACAATTCTAGGATGTCTTTTCCGCGATCTCGGAGGGGCGGCATATCAACAGGTATCACATGCACGCGGTAGTATAGGTCTTCACGGAATCGGCCTTGTTCTACCTCATCAAGAGGGTTACGGTTGGTGGCACAAATAATGCGAACATCGACTTTTACTTCTTTACTGCTGCCTAGTGGTGTGAGGGTTCCGGTCTGAAGGAATCGCAGCAGTTTTTTCTGCATCTCTAGTTCCATTTCACATAGCTCATCGAGAAACAGTGTGCCGCCGTGGGCTTGTCTAGCTGCGCCGAGTCGGTCGGTGGTCGCTCCAGTAAATGCTCCTTTAACGTGGCCAAAAATCTCGCTCTCCATAAGATCTTTTGGGATTGCACCACAGTTGATGGCGACAAAGGGCTTATCTTTGCGGTTGCTTTCTCGGTGTAAGGCTTCTGCACATACTTCTTTACCCGTGCCGCTTTCACCGCAAATGAATACACTGGCTGTGGTTGGGGCGGCAGACTCCACAATTTTGTAGACCGCTTGCATGGGCAGGCTGGAACCTATAAAGCCATGAAAATTGTGACGATCAAATTTTTGCTCAAGATCGTCGACCAAAGTTTCTAGCTTGGCTTTTTTCAAATGGAGTGAAACCGATGCTTTTAAGCGCTCAGCAGTAATGGGTTTTTCAAGGAAATCTTCAGCGCCTTTAGTCAACAGATTGACCGCAATGTTGACTGAGCCATGCGCAGTGGCAATGACAACGCTGGTGGGAAATTGTTTTTCGTTAATCCAGTCTAAGATATCTTCGCCAGACATGTCTGGCAGCTTAAGGTCGAGAATCACCAACTGAGGCATATGACGTTCGATAAAAGTCATCGCCTCCTTACCGGTTTCGACATGAAACATGTCATACGGCTCATCCTTTACATATTCTTTGTAAAGGATGGCTAGTGAAGTGGAATCTTCAACCAGTAACACCTTAGCCTGCATCTGAGCTCTCCTTGTTTATGATTAGGTCAGTACACCCTAATATAACTATGCATCAAATTCCTAATATAGCGAGTTAACGCCGTGAATTTTATTCTTTTTTTCGCAGTTTAGTGCTGGATCACTTCCGGTCGGATAGGGGTGAGCCCTAACGCTTGGTCATTGTGCTGGACGAGCGCAAGTACCGACTCCTGAGCAAGTGCTGCAAGCTGCTTTGCGAGTTCAAGTGCTTGAGATGCTTCACCTTCGATACACAGCCTTTCAACATGGCGAGCAGACTCTGAAAGGCGCTGATTACCTAATGCGAGCGATGAGCTGCCCAAAGTGTGCGTCTCGAACTCTAACGCTTCTGCATCGTTTGCACCAACTGCATCGGTGATTTTTTGAATGCGTGTGTAAGTTTCTTCGATATAGTGCTCAATAAGCATTGGCAAAACATCTTTACTCGTATCTTCAATCATTTGCTCAATGATCTTTGGACACACCAGTGGAGTCTGGGGTTCATCTTGGTTGGCTGTTGTGGGTTGGCTTATCGCCTCATCTAATTGTGGTGTTTCTGAAGTTAGATTATTCATAGACATTGTATTAGCTAGTGACGTTGAAGTTTCTAGTGTTTGATCTGATGTAATAGGCTCTATGGCTTCTAAAGTCAGTTCATTATTTGGATTAAATTTGTCGCCCAGCTGCTCGGTTAGCATCTCTAGCAGTTGCTGTTTTCTAACAGGCTTAGATAGGTAGCCATTCATCCCTACTTTCAAAAAGTGCTCTTTATCCCCTGAAAGTGCATGAGCCGTGAGTGCAACTATTGGCAAGTTAGCTTTTTGAGGATCATCGAGTTCTCGGATTTTCTCGCAGGTTTCCATACCGTCCATTTCGGGCATCGAGATATCCATGAATACAATGTCGTAGGTGTTGTGTTTGACTTGCTCTAAAGCATGAAGGCCGTTATCTGCAAGGTCGATTTCTATGCCGGCATGAAGGAAGAGGTTACGGATCACCAGTTGGTTTGCTTTGTTGTCCTCTGCGACTAACACTTTGAGCTGTTTTAGTTGCTCAGTTGCGATGACGGTTTCTTCTTCTCGAGCGATCTGTGGCTCAGGTGCCGTATCTAGGATTACATGAAAGGTAAACTGGCTTCCTTGGCCTAATTGGCTTGAAACGGAGATCTCGCCATCCATCAAATAGACAAGACGTTTACAGATGGCAAGCCCTAATCCACTGCCCTCATTGGTGCGAGAGTAGGTTTGATCAACCATAGTAAACTCATCAAATAAGTATGACTGAGCTTCTTGCTCAATACCCACACCAGTATCGCTGACACTGCATTCGATACGGCATTGCTGTTCATTATCATGGGGTTTTATCGATACTTCGACGCTAATTGCCCCCTGCTCGGTAAACTTGAAGGCATTGCCTAACAAGTTGAGCAAGATTTGTCGGTAACGGTTGGCATCACCATAGACATAAGGTGGTAATTTAGGATCGTATTGGCACTCAAGCAGAAGTTGCTTCTCGTGGGCGAGCGGCACGAAACTATTCACCACACTTTCAATGCAGCTTTTAAGTTCAAATGGCTGCCTCTCCAGCGATAAGGTATTGGCCTCCATACGAGAGAAATCGAGAATATCATTGATGATGGAGAGCAAAAACTGACCTGACTCGGTGGCAGTTGCAAGCAGTTTCTTTTGTTCTTTATTGAGTTCGGTTTCCTCAAGCAAACTGAGCAGCCCGAGCACACCATTCATAGGGGTGCGGATCTCATGTGACATCGAGGCAAGAAAGCGGCTTTTTGATTCATTCGCCGTTTCGGCTTCCACTCTTGCTTGACGCAATTCCTGATAGTTTTGCTGCAAACTGGCCGACATTTGGTCAAAAGCATGGGCTACTTCACCCAGTTCGTCATTTTGTTTGAGGTTAAGTTGGTACCCTGGTCCTTTTTTACTTACGGTTAGAGCAGCATTGGCCAGTTTGACTAAGTTTTTGGTTAGGTAAGTGCCTAGAAAGAAAGAGAAGATGGCAACCAATAATACTTCCAAAGAAGCAATTGAAACGATGGATTGGCGAGCTTGTGAGAGCAAGGTGTCTATGGCTGCCGTGCTATAGCCCATATCGACATAACCATAAGTCTCTCCGTGAAAGGTTATGTACTCACGGGTGTCGAAGATGCCATCAGTGACGGTTTTTAAACTCTCGTCGAGTACAGGGGTGTGGTTTTGTAGAACGTTTTCACCTTTTTGTACCAGTACTTGGTCCTGTTTGACGATTCGAAGATACAAAACATCTTCGAGCTGCATGATTTGGTCGCCTAAATCGTCGAGGGTGGCTAAATCGGTCGCAAGCAGAGCGTTAGTGCTGGCGTGGGCAAACATTGAGGCAGTGGCGTGGGCTCTTTGAATCAACTGGCGTTCATTGGAGTCAGCCAAAAAAGACATTGCACTGAAGATAAGCAATAACAGCAATACAATTTCTATGAGGGCGATACCAAGAATTGTTTTGGCCCTTAACGTCATGCACACCTCCATGTCTGCTTATTATGGCGAAAATTATTGCGCTTTCAGCGAGTTGTATGAATCTAAGTATAGAGCTATTTAAACGACTTGATTCAAAAATTCGTTGGCCTGAAGCGCATTTTTGATCGAACGGCGAAAAGAGCGAGGTAGAAAAAATAGCTTCTCAACTTGTCTCGATAACTCTTGAGCCAAATTGGGCTGATCTCTGTGATTGAGTACCGTCCCCATCAGGTTTGCTTTGCTAAGTTGGAGCAATTCTACTGCTTGGCTCACCTGCCTATTGGTTGTTACACCAGCAAGGGCAACCAGAATAGTGGTATCGCAAGCAGAGGCGACAACCTGAGCAGGTATGTTGCCTCGATTGACTTGCAGCATGGCTGAGGTATCGATGATGACTCGGTCATAACTTTCCAGCCATAGCCCCACGTTGTTTTTGAGTTGCTGCGGGTCTTTGAGTGCAAGCAAGGTTGATTGATCCGTTGGTATCGCAGCTCCGAGCAAGGTCTGTTTGGTTTGTTTGTGCTCAAGCCACGATTGATTTCCGAGCTCAGTTTCAATCTGTGTGAAAGCGGGTCTGTGCAAGTTTAAATCAACCAATAAGGTGCGATGGCCAGCAAGCAGATAGCGCTCAGCCAGTGCGGTGGCAAAAGCGGTGACACCATCGCCTGACTGACAACCTGTCAGGCAGATGGAGCGACATTCGGCAAGCTCTGCACTTAAGTAGAGCTGCTCGATTTCATAGTGAGTGGCTGGAATCGTCATTATAGAGCTCCAATCAGTACAATAGTGGTCGTTAACTGCAGAACATCTTTGAGTGTCATGCGGGCTTTTTCCATAAAGCTTTCACGGCGGTCGGGAATATAAATGGTGTCACCAGCACGAAGCACGGGTAGCTGGTAAAAGTTAGCGGTTTTGCTGAACTCAATGAGGTCAAAGGTTCTTGCTTGGCCTTGGCAGCAAGACATGTTGACGATACTGATTTTTTCTAGGTAAGCAGCGTCACTTGGGCCGCCAGCTTCGGCAAGCAAATCCAAGATGGTCATGTTGTCATTGAACACGTATCGACCCGGTTGATTAACCGCACCTAGCACTCGCACGGTGGACTCCTTAGAGCGATCTAGCCAGTTTTTGTCTTTTTCGGGGATGTAGATGGTGTCGCCTGTGGTTACTTTTGGCAGTAGAGATTCATCACCGGTTTCAAAATAGAGTGACAGGTTCAGTTTGCTCACTTGCGAGTAGGTTTTATCACGATGAGTGATACGGATATTGTGGATATCAGCATCTTTCGTTGGGCCGTCAGCGGCAGATAAGATATCTAAAAAGTGCATTTCTTTGGTAAAGCGATAACGGCCGGGTGCATTCACTTGACCAAATACGTAGATTGATGCGTCAGAGCTTTGGCGTACCCACTGAGATTTATTGTCTGATGGGTCTTGTGGCAAGTCATGCACTCGTACAATGGCACCTGCGCGGATCAGAGGTAATGAGTTTCTCGGAGCGCCATTTTTGATGAACTCGTCAAGGTTAAAGACTTTCATTGTGCTGCCTGCGACGACTTCAATTTTTGTTGTGTCGGCGCGCAGGGTCGGACCACCTACATGGGCAAGAAGATCCATCAAATCCATTTCATCAGACCATTCTACTCGACCTGGACGAACCACTTCACCTAATACGCTCACTGCGCGGTCTGGAGCGACTTTTAACCAAGACTTTTCGTTCATGTCGGTTTTTTCAGGGACAAAAATAGCATCGCCTGCTTGGATTTGAGGTGGTTTGCTGCCTGATAGCCCTTCGGTGTACGCTGTCAGGTCAAACTTGATCACACGACCATTGGCTTTAAGCACTCGAATTTGGCGAGATTCGGCAAATCGAGTTGGACCACCTGCATTGGCTAGGATATCCATGAAGCTTGCACCTTGCTTACCTTCGTAGGCACCAGGGGCTGCGACCTCACCCATGATATACACAGTGTTAGCACCAGATTTGATCTCTTCTTCCATCTTGGGCACAAAGATAGTGGAGCCTGGCTGGAGCGTTGGAAGTAGACTAGCATCGCCGCTGTCTAGGTATCGCTTGAGGTTGAATAGCGCTGGCTGGTTGTTAGTGATGACACGAATTTGCTCAACACCTGCGTAGCGAGTTACGCCGCCAGAGCGCATTAGGATGTCTACTAAGTCACTATTGGATTTGTATGAAAATGACCCCGGAGCATTGACTTCACCAAACACTTTAATCGCACTGCGAGCGTCACCGCTGTCTCCTGCGTCGGCCAATTTCGCAGGGTCAAATTCTTGTTCGATGTTGCCGACAAGTGGTGAAGCAGGAACAAACAGGGTATCAAGCGATTCAAGTGCTGGTAGGGTGTTGTTATCGCCACTGTCGAGGAATTGTTTGTAGTTAAATAGTGTCACGTTGCCACGGCGCTTGAGTTGCATTTTATTAAGTTGCGCACCTGAGCGTACACCGCCAGCGGCATAAAGCGCTGCTTGAATGTTGGCATCACTTGGTAGGGTATACTCTCCCGGCGCTTCAACATAGCCTTGCACTGAAATCAGGATTTGACGCTCTGTGACGTAGACAGTCGCGTTACCCAAATCGCGAAATACGGTGTTAAGGGCCGCAAGCACGACTTGGTTAAGTTGAGCTTCATCGTAGCCTGCGACCATGATAGGACCGATTTCAGGCAGCGTTATACGCCCTTGTTTATCCACTTGAAAGCCTCGATTTAAAGACTCTTCTCCCGGTAGATTCACTTGAACCATGTCACCAATTTGAACTGTATTTGCCAGCACTGCATTAGAGATAAGCACTAAGCTGATAAGTAGAGTTTTGAACCATTTCATGACAATCTCCTTATTGTTCATTGTTGATGACTTCAACGCTAACGCGTCGGTTGGTTAATAGAACGGCTGGGCTATCACCGTCAAATAGCGGAAGCTCAGAGCCTACGGCGTGGGTTTCTATTTGATTTGGCGACACTCCGAAGATAGTTAAGTAGCGCTCGACTTGTTTGGCTCTCGCTTTGGCGAGTTTCTGGTTGTGTTCAGCTGTGCCAGTGGCGTCGGCGTGCCCGGTGACTTTTAGCGTCAGTTGATGGTGGTCGCGTAAGATGCCAGCTGCTTGAGCGAGGTGACCCATGTACTTAGGGTTGATTTCTGCTGAATCGTGAGCGAACTGATTATCGACATTGAGCAGGTTGAAAAGTTGATTGACCAAGTCTAGTTGGGCCAGCAGCTGAGATGTATCACTTGGTGGTACACAGCGTGTTTGGCTCGTCACGTAATCCAACTTCTTCTCAAGTTCATTAAGAGACTTGCGAAAGATGATCAGGTCATTAGCTGCATCAATCAGCAGGCCACCTTCAAGCTCACGAGCGATGCGATTTTGGCGCTCAGTCGCTTGAACCACAGCCGCAGGGAAGCACCAGCGAGCACCCTCTTGGATCAGTGCATCAAGATGCAATTTGCCAAGCTGCCAATCAAAACGTAGTCCATGCTCTGGGCCTAATGGTTCATCAGGCATGACGGGTGAAAAGCTCGCTTCTGGGTACTGTTCTGCAAGGCCGCCTCGTCCTTGAGGAGGGTAGCTGGTACACCCAACCACTAAGATGCAGAGAATCAAAGTCACTAACCTAGCCATGGTAAATCTCCTCATCGTTATAATTATTAAGCTGCCATTTCTAGCAGTGAGTTAACTCGGATGGTCTGGTCGATACGTAGCAACTGCATGATTTCTAGCGGCTGGCCCTGAACGTATTCGATGCGCATTTCACGCTTTTGCTCAACAAGACGCTTGTATAAGTAAACCAATGCACCGATACCCGAAGAATCTAGAAACGAAACATGAGTAAAGTGCACAACGATATCTTGGCGATTAGCATCGTTTAATACTTCATCGATATATGGCAGCGCGACTTTGCTACCTTCGGCGTCAAAATCACCTTTCAAAATAAGAGCTGACACGTTGTTTGCTTGATTGATAATTTGCATTTCCATAATCCGTCTCCTTGGTGTTTTGCGGGATTACGGTATAGATAGCGAAAGCTGTGCCAACTTTTATTTAATTAAAATTCAATGGTTTAAGGGTTGCTGTTACTGGCTTCTCATTTTGAGAAAGTAAGGGTTTGTCAATTTGGGAACTAACGCATTTGCGTTATTCATTGAGCTAATGGGCTGTGGTGTTATGGGTGAGACGAAATAACAATCCACGGAAGGAATACCAATGAATCCAAAAAAATCCTTTATAACTCTCTCGACGCTTGCTGTTTCAATTCTTGCTGCAACATCAGCCAATGCGTTGGAAGTTTACAATGCAGACGGCACCAGTTTTGAAGTGTACGGTGCAATCGCAGCGCACGTGACGCACAATAACTTTGACGGAGCAGACAGTCACGCTGGCTACTCAAACGGCACCTATATTGAAGACCCAGGCTCATTTGCGGGCATAAGCGCTTCTCACTATCTTGAGCCGTTCACGCTCAGTGCAAAAGTAGAAGCTGATATCGAGTTCAATACCAATAGTGATTCACTGTTGAGTAATTCTGAAACCTTGCTGGCAGCGCGTCAGGTATACGTAGGTGTTGGCCATGACAGTGTAGGTACATTCAAAGTCGGTATGGTGGAGTCCCCATACATGAAGACAGACAAAGGCTATTTCAGTATTTGGGCAGGTGGCGCAGCTATGATGCTTTCTGATGAGCTTGGCAGTCGTCGTGTGTCTAACACTATCGTGTGGGAAAAAGAGTGGGATAACTTGTCGATAGGTGTTCAATACCAAGCCAAGCGCACTCAAGACCTAATTACTTTTGGTAACGGCTATAATGCAGGTACTTTGGTTGCGTCGTTCGAAACCTTGGGTATTGATGGTGACAGTAATGGTACCGCCTATGGTGAGAACTTCTCCATCGAAGGTGGCTACGGCTTTGGCGCTGAGTACGCATTTGATAACGGTGCAACCATAGCTGTCGGTTATAACCATGCGAAAGGTATCTCGGGTAACGGTATCGATGCTCTATCATTCTCTACCGTGAGCCTAGATGATGCCAAACATACAGGGGTTGCAGTTGCGGGTGTTTACCCAGTGACAGAAGCGCTGGCGCTTGCTGGTCGATTTGAGCAAATTGAAAATGACTACACCAACAACACCGCAAACGACAAATTCCAGAACATTACTTTGGGTGTTAACTACCAGTGGGAAGCTTACTTGCGTAGCTACGTTGGCGTAGACCGCATCTACAATAAAACCAGTGGTGCGACAGAAGATACGCCATACACAGGCGCACATATCGGTACTGCTTTTGCGCCAGTGGCTTGGGGAGAAATCTACCTAGAGCTATACAACACAGATTATGAAGTGGGTAGTGTTGAGGTGACAGGTCAGGCGGTTTACTTCGGTGCAGCTGCGCTGTTCTAAAACCAAGTGAGTTGGCCAAACGTAGCCAACTCACTTTGATTTATATAGTGATTAAACGGCGAGTCTAAACGGCTCGCCGTTTGTTTTGTGTAGTAGACAGCTGAGCAATTCTGCTTGGCTGTTAATACCGAGCTTGGAATAGATATTAGCGCGATGAACACGTTCGGTCGCTGGGGAAATAGCAAGTTCCTTGGCGGCATGTTTTGAGCTGCGGCCTGCGAACATAAGCTTGGCTAATTGTGCTTCTCGTGGAGTTAAGTAGGTGGCTGTAAACTGTTCAATGGCTTGGTCAAACAGGGAATCTAGGCTGAGTTGAGCATCAAGCTTCTTCTGGTGTTGATCAATCAAGTGCTCGATGGTTGGAAGCCAATGTTTAACGCGTTGGATCTGCTCGCTACGAAAGCTATCGTACTGACTTGATAAATCGACGATCAACCATATGTGATGACTGTCGTGATGGGATGGTGGAGTGATGACCAACTGATCTTTAATAGACTGTTGTAAGCAGTAATTTCGCCATAAGAAGCTGAACATTTTGTCCGCAGGGAACTGCCCAGTTCTTAGCGGTCGATAGAGCAAACTTTCGGTTTGCAAAGGTTGGTATCGGTGTTTTATCGATGATAGAAGCTTCTCAAGGCTCTTCTGCTGTTTAATACCGCCCAAAAAATAGTCGAGCTTAACCTGGTAATCACAGCTTCGTATTGCGCAAAATGCATCGTGGCGAATAATTTGTTGGAAGACTTTTTGCAGCTCAGTGTAAAAACTATCTTTGCCGCAATGCTCATACATCTTTGCAATATTTTGCTGCTGAATTTGGGTGATAAGTTTATCCATAACATTTTCTCCATACAAAAAAGCCCCCCCAAGGTGGGAGGGCAACAGCAGGGATTATTGAACTGTGTAAACAGTCTGACCTTCGAGTACTGTTTCTAGTACTTTAATCTTATGTATATCAGTTGGCGTGATCTCAAACGGATTCTGGTCGGTGACGATGAAGTCTGCAAACTTACCCGCTTCGATAGAACCAATCTCGTCCTCACGATATTGAGCGTAAGCACCACCAAGGGTATAGGCTTCTAGTGCTTTCTCTAGACTGATCTTTTCTTGTAGCCCAATCGGCTCAGGCCCTGCACCGCCTGCTTGACGACGTGTCATCATGCTTTCAATTGACGGCCATGGGTTTGCATCTGCAGCGACCGGCCAATCCGAGCCGACCGAAGTCTTCACACCTTTATCTACCAGTGAACGGAATGGGAAAATCCAAGACAGGCGTTTCTTGCCAACATCCGGTTCAATCATGTCAGTGTGCGGCCCCGGGTACCAGAAGTATGGAGAGAACTCCGCAACCGCATCGTACTCTTTAAATAGCTTTTTATCGGCAGGGTTTACGAACACAGTATGGGCGATACTATGACGCAATGTACTGCCTTGTTTTCGGGCATTCCCAATCCCTTCCAAGCCTTTACGGATCGCACCATCACCTACGGCGTGGATTTTGACGGTAAGGCCTTGTTTATCATATATCGCCATTTGCTTTAGAAAGTATTCGGGGTCATTACGGTAGTAACCTCGATTGTCGGTCCCTTCAAACGGGTCAACCATGACCGCTGTTTGGCCGCCAGCTGATCCATCAAGCACAAACTTCACACCGATGACTTCTAGCTTTTCGGTGTTGTATCGTTTGTGATTTGCAATCGCTTCTTTTGCGACATCACGCATCCACTGCGTATTCCAGTCAATTGGGTCAGTAATATATGCAGAGATCCGAACGTTGAGATCCCCTTTCTTTTCTAGGTAGTTGTAACTATCAAGCATCCATGCTCGCGCCCAAACATCTGAGATACTAGTGATGCCCCAACTGTTGATCATATCGAACGCAGGCTTAACCCCTTGGTCGGCAATCTCTTCACTTGAAGGGCGATCTTTGAGGAACATTTCCCAAGCTAGGTTTGCGGCTGTTTCGCGTAAAACCCCTGTAGGGTTGCCTTCTGCGTCTCTATCATAGGCTCCACCCACAGGATCGGGAGTATCTTTTGTCACACCAAGTAGCTCTAGTGTTTTACTATTAACGAGTGCGGCGTGCGCTCCAATATCCCAGAAAAAAGCGGGTCTATCAGAAACGTATTTGTCCAAAATTGAGTAATGCGCAGGCTGGTTAAATACGTCAATTGTGCCACCATGCTCTGGCAACCAGTTGATAGGCCCACCAAATACCCACTTAGCCTCAGGCTTATTTTTTAAGAAGTCTTGGATTTGCTGGCCAAACTCTTCATAGGTGGTGTTGTAGTTGGTCATGACGTTCATAACGTTTTCAGCCACCATGTCTGGGTGGATGTGGTCATCAATGAAGCCCGGCATGACAAATTTTCCACCTAAGTCGACTATTTTTGAGTCTGAAGAGGCTTTCTTTTTCAAAGCTTCAGTCATGCCGACTTCAACAAATCTTCCCTCAGAAACGATGAAGCCATCCGCCCATGGCTGGTTCTTGTTAACAGTATAAACCTTGCCATTAACGTATATGGTGTCTTGGCTGAGTGCAGGTAGGCTTAAACTAATAGCAAGCGCAGCAAGTCCTAATTTAAATTTCATTTCGATCTTCCCTTGTCGAATACAGTTCGCTGGAATCACCGACAGCAGATCAATTTGATCTCGATAATTTAACAATGCATTTACAATCTAATCATCTCGATTTGAAGGTGCAAATTTAAATTCGAATTTAATCGAGAAGTGTGAAATACAGATATGCAACTGATTTTATTTGAGATGCACTATTTTGTTGCTAACAGTTTGATAAATATGGGATTTTAATTCTGGTTGAATTCACAAGTTAGAGTCATGGCTCTATATGTTATAAGGTAACAACTATTTGTTTTATGGCGAACTACTAAGCAAGTTTGTTGGGTAGGATGGTCATTTCTCAGGGCTTGAACGTTACTTAAATATGCTTTCCTCAATTATGCATCTACATCAATTGGACTATTTCGTTTTAGAGCGGCTAAGCAATACTTGAATAGAAGTTTATGGACAACCATCCGTTGATAAGGAAAAAGATGATGAATCAAGGAAGAACACTTTTAGGCAAGAACAAAACTTTGCTTGCTCTAGCTTGTGCGTTGAGTTTGAGCGCTAATGTGCATGCGGTGAGTTACTATGAGCCCAACCCACAGATGGACGCCAATTTGGAGCGCTATGGTATCAGTGTTGAGAACTGGGAATTCAATGCCAATCAGCGCTTTACGATGGCTGATTCTCATCTTAATCACTATCACGCTGTGGTACCGACCAAGGAAGTAATGCCACTCACTTTTGTAGGCGGTATGGATATTAGCCAAATCAAAAGGCCAGACGTTATTCCAGGAAAAGAGATCAGTTTATATAACGTGATGCGAGACCGAGCGTCGATTCAAAGCTATGTGATTTTGAACAAGCAGGGACAAATTATTGCTGAAGATTACTGGTCAAATACGGATAAAGACACGAAGCATCATTTGATGAGCGCTCATAAATCATTTTCTTCAATGCTATTTGCGATTGCTGAACAAGAGGGTTTTCTAAAGCGTACAGATAAGGCTGGTCAATGGATCCCTGAGTTTGAAGGAACACCATGGGCAGAGATAGAGTTGCAGCACTATGCGGACATGACTGCGGGCATTGACCAAATGTACTTTACTCGCGAGGGTTATCATAACTGGGGTATGCCAGATGGTGTGACGAGTTGGGACAGTGCTATGTCGACGGTTGTTGGGTACAACGGATTAGTAGAAAAAGATGGAAAGTTACGACCGCCCGCTGACGCTTTGGGAGACATCAGCTCATTTGGAGAGTATTTGCGCGCTTTCGCCCTCAAAGCGAAACCCGCTTGGGAGCCAGGAGTCGCCTATCAGTACCGGGATCTGAATACCGAAATTATTGCAAGAGCGTTTGAAAATGCTACTGAGATGAATTTGGCAGAGATCTTTGAAAAATATTTGTGGACCAAAGGCGGTTTTCAGCAATCAATGACGCTTTACGTCAATCAAGACAAAGAGTCACTGGCGTCGGGCTCGATGAATACCACTGCTAGGGATTTTGCTATTGGCTCTTATTTGATGGCCAACGATGGCAAAAACTGGAAGGGCGAGCAGGTGATCCCGTTAAGCTATATTCAAGAGATCAAATATGGTGATGATCTAGTTAAGGCAGCATGGCCGAAAGTCTCTTACGAGTATATGTTGGCACCACAAGCATTTTACAAAAACCAGTGGCGTACTATTACCCATCCTGAATCAGGGCGTACACTTTCAATGATGATCGGGGTTAATGGTCAGTGGTCTGCATTTGACCATGAAACAGGGGCGTCTATCGCTACGTTTGGTGCCATGCGAGAGCATACAGGCTTGCGTTATGTCCAGCTTTACCTCTTTGACATTTTATTCCCGCTGTTTGATGAAATAGCCAAAAAGCAGAGCTAATGATGCCGTGAAATAAGAAGAACTGCGTGCGCAGTTCTTCTTATGCCCCGTTGATGTAGTGGCTAAAGCAGTTTACAGAACCTTGACCACGTCATCCATTAATAGGCGTGCTTTAGGTAGGCCGTGATTATAATCCTCTTGATCTTTGTGATACCCCATCGCCAGTGCTACTCCGACAATGTGACCATCCAATTCTTCTTTGAAGAGCTCTCCTAGCAAATCAGAATCGATGCCTTCCATTGGGGTTGAATCGATACCTAAACGAGCCAAAGCATGAAGAGTGTTGCCCAGTGCTAGGTAAGTTTGTGCTTTTGTCCATTCACCATTAAAGCCGTTCTCGTCGGTATTAAATTCAGCAAATGCATAGGCACCCATGAAGGCATCGTACATATCTGCTGGCAGGTGACCAGAGGTAACTTCCGCATCCACACGCTTGCTGAATTTTTCTTTGGTGAATTTAGGGTCAAAAGCAAACAAGATGGTGTGTGATGCTTCTTTTGCATGTGGCTGGTTGAACTGATGCTTGTTGGCATAAGAGTCGTGCAGGCGCTGTTTCGCTTCGTCACTCTCAATCACGATGAACTTCCAAGGTTGAGAGTTGATGGATGACGCAGAAAGGCGAAGTGCTTCTTTGATTACTGCCATGTCTTCAGCAGAAATACGCTTCTCGGCATCGTATTTTTTTGCAGTATAACGGTTTTTTAGGTCTGTAATGATTTGATGAGTCACTTTGTCTTCCTCGTACTTAAAACTCTTTAAACCGAGATATCTCGGGGATGGGAGGCATTTTGTGCGTAATTGGTGGGGAGTTCGATAGTTGGAAGTGCCAAACATTTTGGATAAAAAGGTCCATAATAATTATCGGTAATCGGTAATCGGTAAAGGGAAAGTGGGGGACTGGTAAATGGTGCAGAGCAGGGTTTGTTATTAAATGCTTTATGGGGTAGGCGGGTTGGTTATACTGGTGGGATAATATGAATTAGGGAAAATAAATAAGATGAAATCAACCAATATTGCGACGATTGCGGTGCATGGTGGTGATCAGAAAGATAAAGGGAATAACGCAATCTTTCCACCTATTACTACTGCCAGTTCGTTTATTCAGCCGAACTTGGGGGAAGGGGGAGAGTATTGTTATTCAAGGTGTTCGAATCCCACTCGTAGTGCTTATGAAAGTGCACTGGCGGAGCTGGAAGGTGGTGTTTATGCCACTGCAACGGCATCAGGCATGGCAGCGACAGCATTGGCATTGGAGCTTGTGGACCAAAAGAGCCACTTGATCGTGATGTCGAGCGTTTATGGTGGTACTTACCGTCTATTTGAAGATTTACGACGTAGAACCTCTGGGCTTGAGTTTAGCTATATTGACCTCAATGACCTAGAGGGTGTTGAACAAGCTATCCAAGATAATACTGCAATGATCTGGATAGAAACGCCAACCAACCCTTTGTTGGAACTTGTCGATATTCAAGCAATCTGCACGCTCGCGAAGCAACGCAACATTCTAACTTGTGTGGATAACACCTTTTCTACCGCATGGAATCAACAGCCTATCACTTTGGGTGCAGATTTGGTGATGCTCTCAACCAGTAAGTATATTGGCGGGCATTCAGACCTGATTGGTGGCGCTTTGATAACCGCTCGTCAGGATATCGCCACTTTGTTGGATAAATACAAAACCACGGTGGGGGCGATTGCTTCTCCTTTTGATGCATATTTGGCATTGCGTGGGATGAAAACCTTAGATGTGCGCATGCAGCGACAATGTGAAAATGCATTGAAAGTTGCTGAGTTCTTAGAAAAACATCGCAATATCGTGGAGGTGCATTACCCTCAATTACCTTCACATCCACAATACGAACTTTGTTTGCGCCAGATGAAAACTGGTGGCGCTGTGGTGACCATCCGTCTTAATGGTGGTGAAGACCAAGTGCGTCATTTCCTTGGCAAGCTTAATTACTTTGTACTTGCGGAATCTTTGGGCGGCGTTGAGAGCATGGTTAACCACACTGCCTCGATGTCCCATGGCTCTGTGCCTGTTGCTGAACGTGAAGCAATGGGTATTTATTTCGAAACCCTTAGGTTGTCGGTTGGCATTGAGTCTGTAGAAGACCTGATTGCTGATCTTGAACAAGCTTTGGATTATTAAACTCAATTCACTGGAGAGGATATGTTTTCACAATCCGTTATTGAACAGCTTAAGTATTATGTCTATTTCTTGAGGGACCCGAGAAATGGCAATGTCTTTTATGTTGGTAAAGGGAAAGGAAACCGTATCTTCAACCATGCTGAGTGTGCTTTAGAGTCTGAGCATGAAACCGATAAGCTCGATACTATTCGAGAGATATTGGCCGCAGGACACAAGGTACAGCACTTTGTGCTTCGGCATGGTTTAGACGAATCAACCTCTTTTGAGGTTGAAGCCGCATTGATAGATTTTGTTGGTTTAGCGAATTTGTCCAATTTGCAAGGTGGTCACTATTCTAGTGATTTTGGGATAAAAACGACCGATGAAATCATTGCGATGTACTCAGCTGGAGAGCTTGATACCGACATTCCGATCATCCTTATCAATATCAACAAGCAGTATCATCGTGATATGACGGCGCAGGAGTTGTATGACGCGACTCGCCAAGCTTGGGTGATTGGTACTCGAAGGGAGCGAGCGCAATACGCTGTTGCCACATATCGAGGGTTAACTCGCGAGGTGTATCGAATTGATTCTTGGTATCCGATCACTGACTACGGAAGATTGCGCTGGGGGTTTGAAGGTAAACTAGCAAGTGATGATGTGCGTAAGCAGCTCAGGTACAAGTCTATATCCACGTATTTTACTAAGGGCGCAGCTAACCCGATTAAGTATGTAAACTGTTGATTAATTAGGCTTTTGGATCATGGCTACCTAGTCTGTTTGTCGTAAAGTCTATACCATGCGCTCCATGTTACATCTTTAAGAGAAGTGTTCATGGAGCCAACCGTTATTCTTCGTGATTATAAGCCTTGTGACTATTTTTCGTGTGAAGCCTTGATCAATGAGGTCTGGCCATTTGAATCTAATTTTGCTTCGAAAATTGTAGGCGATTATGCGTTAAGGTTATTCACCACCAGCCATATCTTCACTAGTAACCACGCTAAAGTCGTTGAGATCAATGGCGAGATTGCTGGGCTGCTACTTGGCAAGGTCGATCAAAAACCTGAGTCTAAGCCTTCAATACAGCAGAGACTATTTCAATACGCTTGTGGGCTTAGATTTTGGTTAGCGCAAAGTGTCCCCTGGCGAGAGAAAAGAGCGCTAAAGAGTCGTATCACCGAGCATCAAGCTGCTTGGCAACAGTACAGCCATTTAGGAAACGAACTCTCCTTACTGGTGATTAACCCAAACTATCAAGGACTTGGATTGGGGCGAAAATTGTGGCACGTTTACTTAACTACTTGTCAGCAGCTCCAAGCTAAAAGCGTTGTTTTAGAAACGAGTCAGGTTGGGGCGGGAGCCTTGTATGAAAAGTTAGGTTTTGAAAGGGTGGGCCAGTTTGATTCTCCGCTTTACCAAACTTTTTATCACCGAACACAAGTCTATGTTTACCGATACCAAATCCAGACATAAGGAGATGATTTGGACATTCAAATTCGCCATCTAGAAAATACCGATAGTCAGGACCTGTTTGATATTTATCGCCACACCAGCGTGACTCAAAATACCTCTCAGCTGCCCTACATGAGTCGAGACAAAGTCGACGGTTTGTTCCTTGGAGACGACAGCAATTACACCCTAGTGGCTGAAGCGGATGCTAAAGTCATTGGTCATGTCACTTTGTTTCTTTCTCATAAAATAAGAGACCGACACTGTGCTGGTATCGCCATTGGTGTTCATCCTGACTTTCACGGTAAAGGCGTGGGACGTTTATTGATGAACAGCGCAATTGATCAAGCGGATAATTGGTTGAATTTGATCCGGTTGGAGTTAGAAGTGCTAACCAATAATGTTGCGGCAGTGCACCTATATCAAAGCGTTGGGTTTGAAATTGAAGGCACTAAGCGTAAGAGTACATTTTTTGATGGTCAACTGAGCGATTTGCATTTGATGGCGAGGGTTCGCTGAGTACACTCGATTAATAAAAAACGCCCCTAGCGAAGCTTCGCTAGGGGCGTTTAGCTTTTAAAGGTCAAACTTTAAAGAAATTGAGCTGGTTTTGCTGCTCTTCAGCCAACTCCGATAGCTCTTTACTTGCTTGAGTCGACTGGGTGACACCTGCAACGTTTTGGCTAACCAGCTCGTAAATAGTGCTGATGTTACGGTTAATATCCGCTGTGACTTGGCTTTGCTCTTCAGCGGCCGTTGCCACTTGGGTATTGATGTTAGCCATTGCGTTAACTGATTCAGTGATACCTTCCAGTGAATGGTTGACCTCAGCGCTCAGAGCACGGTTACTTTCTAACACTTCCATGCTCGATTGCATGTTGGAGTTGGCAACGGCCGACTGCGCTTGAAGCTCTTCGATAATTGATTCGATTTCCATGGTCGACTCTTGGGTTCGAGCCGCAAGCATACGAACTTCGTCAGCAACTACAGCAAAACCTCGGCCGCTTTCACCAGCGCGTGCTGCTTCAATCGCTGCATTAAGTGCAAGCAGATTGGTTTGCTCAGAAACGCCACGGATCACTTCAACCATTGAGCCAATCTTCTCTGATTGAGTTTGCAAGTTAGTCACGACATCAGCGGCTTGAGCAAGCTGTGTTGCCATAACATCGCTTGATTCGATCGCCGCTTGGAATTTTTGCATGCTCTCCATCGCCATTTGATTGGCAAGGTTTGATGCGTTGTCTGCATCTGATGCGTTGGCGTTAACGTTGTTTGCTGTACTTTCTAACTCGTTAACCGCAGAAGAGACTTGTTCTACTTCGTATTTTTCTTGCTCACTATTAGCGTTGGTTTGAACCATCACCGCAGACAGCTCGGTGGCAGCCGCTGCCACACCGCCACCAATTTGGACCAAAGAGCTCACCATGCTGTTGAGATGCTCTGTGGTTGCATTAACGTCTTTGGCAAGTGCTGCAACTTCGTCAGTCCCTTCTACCTCAGCGCGAACTCGCAAGTTCCCTTTGGCGATTTGTTGCATGACCTCTTGCAGCGCTTTTATTGGCTGAACGATAAGACCTGCAATCCACCAGCAACCCACTAAGGCCAAACCGATGACAGCAATAATGCTCCAAGTCGAACTGGTCAGAATCTTGGAATGGTGCGCTTCTTTTTGCGTAAGGACTGTAGAAGCAAGTTGGTCTGTTTGTAGAGCAAGGTCATCTACCGCTGAAATAAGCGCTTCACCAAGCTGACCAAAGCGGTCAATGGTGTTATCGCTAGCGGCAACCGAAACTCCCTGCACTTTTGCATTGGCAAATGGAATCAGACGTTGCTGTACAAAGTTAACGTAATCTTGGGCACGTGCCTCGAAGGTTTGAGTGGCGTTCGCTAACTCTGGGTGACGCTTTAGTTGCACCGTCAGTTGCTTCAACTGAGCATGACTAGAGGCCATTTGTTGGCTTAAGCCTGCGATGCGATCACTGTCCGCTAGGCCATAGATGGCAGCAATTCTCATGCGGAAGCTGATTTCATCGAGATCAGAAATCACCTCTTTTTGTTTGATCAGGTTGTCGACGGAGTACGAAACTTCGTTGAAAGCCTTATCCAGTTGGTTACTCGCAAAGAAAATACCACTTGTCATGACAACCATGATGATCAGCATTGGGATCATCACCTGCGTTTTAATGGACAAGCTCTTGAGCAATTTATTCATACCTAGCTCTTTTCGTAATCATTATGAAATTTGTAGAGCGGTTATTCTAATTTTATGAACGCAAATATGAAACTGAAAACCTAGAAATGACGCCTAATTTTTCCCATATAAAGCAGTTAGTTAGCGGAATGCTGTACGGCTGTGCGAAATTTGTACGTAATTGAGAGGCTTAGAAGAAATATTTCACATTGTCATAGAGGCTTCAATTTTGTGTAACACAACTGTCATCTACGAATTCTAAAGTGAGCAGCGTTCAAGTAAACACAACGGCAATAATGCCTCTTAAGGAAATTTGTGATGAAAAAGACAGTAATCGGTGCATTAGCTCTTCTAGGCACACTAACAGTAAATCCAGTTCTAGCGAAAGAAACTATTTCTGCAGTGGGCTCAAGCAGCGTTACTCCATTGATGGAAGTTTTCTCTGAAACATACATGAAGCAAAACTCGAACGTATTTATCGAGGTTCAAGGCCCAGGTTCATCTGCAGGCGTACGTGCTGCTAAGACAGGCACAGCAGACCTAGGTATGTCTTCTCGTAACCTAAAAGACTCTGAAAAAGAGCCTGCTCTTATCGAAGAAGTGGTTGCTCGTGACGGTATCGCAGTTGTTGTTAACCCAGCGAACAAGCTTGAAGGTCTAACTGCTGCTCAAGTAACGGCAATCTACAAAGGCGAAATCACTAACTGGAAAGATGTTGGTGGTGCTGACAAGCCAATCGTAGCTATCACTCGTGATACGGCTTCTGGTACTCGTGGTGCATTTGAAGACATCATGAGCCTTAAGAAGAAAATCTCTGGTAAGAAAGTTTCTGCAATCTCTCAACGTGCTCAAGTTGCTAACGGTAACGGTGCACTGAAAACTATGGTTGCTTCAAACCCATACGCAATCGGTTACATCTCTCTAGGTACGGTTGACGCATCAGTTAACGCTCTAGCGGTAGACGGTGTTCCAGCTACTGTTGCTAACGTTAAAGACGGTTCTTACAAGGTAGCTCGTCCTTTCCTAGTTCTTTACAAGAAAGGCACGCCATCAGCTGAAACTCAGAAATTCCTAGACTGGATGCTAACTGACGCTGCTCAAGAGCTTGTGTCTAACAAAGGTTACATCCCAGTAAACTAATAGCGGTTAACGCTTACTTAAATTGTTGCTCAGCTCGCGAGAGCTGAGCATTTTTTCCCATTCCGATATTGTCGAAATGAGTATTTTTTATGTCCATCGCATTAGATAATGATAACTCTATGTCGAGTCAAAATAACCAGCCAAAAGTCAGCACGCTTCGTACCAAAAGCGGCGTTGATATGAAAGAACGCTTCTTTCATGCCCTGTTTCTAACCAGTGCAGTCATTGGTATTGTCTCGCTAGCAACAATCGCATACTTCATTGTTGCTGAATCTATTCCTGCATTCCAAGAAGCTGGCGTTAGCGGCATTGTTCTTGGTCAAGACTGGCTACCACCTGCACTTTATGGTGTTGCAACTATGATTGTGGCGTCGGTCGTATCGACGCTCGGTGCGGTTGTGGTTGGTGTGCCTATCGGTGTTTTAACGGCGATTTTTATCGCTGAAATTGCACCAAAGCGAGTGGCGGATATCATTCGCCCAGCGGTCGAGCTTCTTGCAGGTATTCCATCGGTCGTATATGGCTTCTTTGGTCTAGTCATCATCGTTCCGCTTATTCAAGACATCTTTAATGTGCCTGCGGGTAACACTATCCTTGCCGGTATCATTGTTCTTGGCGTGATGATTCTTCCAACCGTAATCACGGTATCTGAAACATCTATCCGCGCAGTGCCTCGTAGTTACAAAGAAGGCTCACTGGCACTGGGTGCTTCAAAAATCTTTACCATTTTCAAGCTGCTTGTTCCGGCGGCGCGCTCGGGCATCATGACTGGTGTGATCTTGGGTATCGCTCGTGCTTTGGGTGAAACCATGGCAATTATCATGGTGATGGGTAATGCACCAGCCATGCCAGAGGGTCTACTAGACTCAGCACGTACACTAACAGCTAACATCGCAATCGAGATGTCTTACGCAAGTGGCGTTCATGCAAACGCACTGTATGCGACGGGTGTAGTGCTGCTGGTATTTATCATGTCACTCAACGCTATTCTTCTATACCTGAACCGTCAGAAGGCGAAATAAGATGAACACGCTAAAGCTAAAACAAGCTCGTAATTTCAAAGACAACATGCTGAGTGCGTTCGTTTGGATTTCTGCGGCGCTAACAGTTGGTTTTCTATTCTGGATTATCTGGTACATCCTATCTAACGGTTTGAAACACGTTGATTGGGCATTCATTACCGATAATTACACTCGTACTGGTGATGAACACGGTATCTTCCCGATGATCGTATCAACCATATACATGGTTGTTGCGTCGATTGCCGTGGCTGCGCCACTTGGCATCATGACGGCTATCTACCTAACAGAATATGCGAAAGTGGGTAGTCGCCTAGTTAAAATCATTCGATTCTGTACCGAATCATTGGCAGGTATTCCATCGATTATCTTCGGTCTGTTTGGTATGACGTTCTTCGTTACCATTCTAGGTCTTGGCTTCTCGATCCTGTCAGGTGCGTTAACACTATCGATCCTTATCCTGCCTGTAATCATCCGAACCACGGAAGAAGCACTGATGGCAGTTCCGCAGACTTACCGTGAAGGCTCTTACGGTTTGGGTGCTTCGAAAATCTACACTATCTGGCGTCTTATTCTTCCAAGTGCGATGCCTGGTATTCTTACCTCGGTCATTCTAAGTATTGGTCGTGTCATTGGTGAATCTGCTCCTGTATTCCTAACGGCGGGTATGGTTGCACGTATTCCTGACTCTCTGTTGGATTCAGGCCGTACACTAACGGTTCACCTATATAAGCTAACTACAGAGCTGTTCACTATTGAAGAGTGGAATCAAGCTTACGGTACAGCTACCGTTCTGATTGTAGTGGTATTGATTATCAACATGCTGACGAAGCTGATTGCTCGTAAATTCAACACAGCAACTTACTAACAGATATTTCAATGTGCGCCCAAGAGCGCAGTGATGACACAGACAGAATTTAAAGAATTTAGAGATTAGAACGATGAACAAATTTGATATTGAAAACCTAGATCTATATTACGGCGACAACCAAGCACTAAAAGCGATCAATCTGCCGATCCCAGCTCAGAAAGTAACGGCACTTATCGGCCCATCAGGCTGTGGTAAGTCGACGCTTTTACGTTGTCTTAACCGCATGAACGACCTTATTGAAGGTGTGACTATCAAAGGCAAACTGGATATGGATGGTCAAGACATCTACGGCAATGTTGACGTAGCAGACCTTCGTATCAAGGTGGGCATGGTATTCCAAAAACCAAACCCATTCCCAATGAGCATCTATGAAAACGTGGCTTACGGCCTGCGTGCTCAAGGCATCAAAGATAAAAAGCACATTGACACTGTGGTCGAGAAATCACTACGTGGTGCAGCGCTATGGGATGAAGTAAAAGACCGCCTTAAATCACATGCATTCGGTCTTTCTGGTGGTCAGCAGCAGCGTCTGTGTATCGCACGTACAATCGCGATGGCGCCAGACGTAATCCTAATGGATGAGCCAACGTCTGCACTCGACCCAATTGCTACTCACAAAATCGAAGAACTGATGGAAGATCTGAAGAAAGACTACACCATCGTTATCGTAACTCACTCAATGGCACAGGCACGCCGCATCTCAGACCGCACGGCATTTTTCCTAATGGGTGAGCTAGTAGAACATGATGTTACAGAAAACATCTTCACTGAACCAAAAGATGATCGCACTAAAGGTTACGTTAACGGTGACTTCGGTTAATCAACCCAATTTACTGGCACATTAATTATAACTATAAGCGATGGTACTTATTGCCCCTCATTGAGGGGCTTTTTTCGTTTAGCTCCTTTTTTCGGGGACAGGCACTAAATAGAGATTTTATACGATTACGAGCGAATACGACGAAGACTGAATACGAGGACAGTCTATCTACTGCGATCTACTGGAAGATTATTGCAAAGACTTCTTGTTAGAGAAACAGGAACACGTTGGGAGTGATAACTACACATATATAGGCTGTTATGGCCAAAAAACGTGTTTCTATTCGGGTTTGAATAATCGATACGATCTTAAATGGCCAGCGGTTGCTGGGATGCTTCAATGTGTGGTTTCAAACCGAGTTATTCGAGTGCGTAAAGATGGATTTTAGATTTGTTTAACGCAACCTTGGCATTATCAAGGTGAGAGTATGCACCTATGGCGGTCGCACTTCCTTTTTCTAGTTGAGTGCAGGCTTTTAACCAAGAGTTTGAGGTGATATTGAGCCTAACCAAAATCGGAGGTAGTGCGTTGTCTACTTTACATTTTTTCTCTCTGAACAGTCGTGCGGTCCAATCTACAAGTTCAATGTAATCCAAAAGTCGGAAAGGCAAACCGTATTGCTTGTTCTTATTAGTGATTCCTACAAAGGGGTGTAGACAGGGAGCATTTTCATTTTTGTAGTGAAGTGCTCGTATACGTGATTTAATCGAAGTGAAATCTGAGCCTTCTGGCGTTTTAGCTATGCCCGCTCGTATAGGGTTTAAATCAACGTACGCCATTGCAGCAGCAAGCGCTTTTTCATCCAACAGTGCTTGGCTTTTGAAGCGGCTTTCCCAGAAATGTCCTGTGCAGTTGTCTTCTCGATTAGCACGACAGGCGATATCGTAATTGAGTTCTTTCATAAACCAACTTAGCGACCATAAGCGTTTTCGCCACGTTTCGATAATATCAAAACACTTTTGTTCTTCCGCTTGGCAAGCTAGCTGATTTTTCTGCCATTTTTGGACAATTAAAGGAATCTTGTGAGTAAGCTTCCAGCGCTCTACAACCTCATACGGAGTCAACGTTGAAGCTTTCTCTCTATTGATATGAAGAACAACGTGAAAATGATTACTCATCACCGCATAGGCACAAACATCAATACAATAAGTGGATGTTAGGGATAGTATTTTCGATTCAATCCACTCCCTACGGTGCTCGTAGCTAGTGTTTGTACTCTTATCAAAACCACACAGGTAACTTCGTCTCACACAACGAGAAACGCAGTGATAATAAGGCGTAGCTTCAACGGATACTAGCTGTTTTCTTGCTGTAGTCATGAGGTCTAGAGAAAGTGGATTTGCCGTTAATTTAGCAGTGTATTGCAAATAAGAGCGGGAGCTAACGCATCATCATGGCAAAATCAGTCTAGATTCATACTTTTTGGTGTGTGTCCCGGTAAAGGGGGCTACTTTGCTAGTTGGGCGTTTACTGCGGAGATTTGGTGTGTGTCCCGGTAAAGAGGATCTACTTTGCTAGTTGGGCGTTTACGACTAGATCTCGGCATGCTTGGATTAGCATCTCTAGTGGGACTTTGACGAAGTAAACGGACATCGCGAGCACCATTAGAGGGTCGGCGTAGTTTGCGTATTGAGCCCATGGCGTGATTTCCATAATCCATGCGGTGATGAAACCGGCCATTACTGCAAAGCTGATTAGGGCGTCCATCTGCCATTGTGCGGCTTCTGCGTTAACAAGGGGGGAGTTGTATTTTTTACCTCGTCTTGCAATAAACCACCAAGCATAGCCACAGCCAATGACGTTTATCACACCAAATAGGGTTGCGATAGAAGCATCAACTTCGCGACCACCATTCATGACGGCTACGATAGCGGCATATATCGAGACTGAAACGAGTGCGAGGATCACCATGGCTTTAATCGCAATCACTGCTGGCTGAATGATCGTGCGGCCATGGCTTTTCGCAAAATCACTGCCTTGGCGAATGTACCAAGCGGCAGTTAGCGACAATAAAGTTAACAGTAAGCTGATAAGTGAGTAAACGCCGTCAAAAACGATCACCATAGAACCTACCCACAAACCGAGCACCATGCCCATGATGGCAAAGCCAGAAGAGAGTACAGCGGAGAATGTTAGGATCTGTTTTTCGTTTTTGTCAGTTTTTGCACACATACAATATCTCGGAAGTTAAACACGATATCAATCAGCATGTTAAGTTGTCGTTTTCTACTGCTTATAAACGATTTTTACTGATGTGACTGATGAGTTCATTGTTTGCATATAACGCAGAATTAGCAATTTACGAATTGATGAAAGGTGTCCACTGTTTGGTGTGATTTCTAACGAATGTCGATAAATCAAGGTCTTAGCGAATTATATTGGCGTCATTAAAATTGACGCTGACTGATGGTCAGTATTCAAATAAGTAGTCACTTAGCTTGTCTGCAAGCCAAGTCATGCTCGGGTGCTCGCTCATACCTGTGCGGGAAAACAGGCAGTAATCCTCTTGAGTGAGGCCATAGGTGTGTTTGATCACGGCGAGTTTTTCTTGGCGAAGTAGGTGGCGTATCAATGGCTCTGGCAATACTCCCCAAGCGTCATCTCGAACTAAGGTGTCGAGAATATAATCGAAGCTGGAAAAACCAATATAACGAGTGGAGAAGGGCGCAAGCTCGGGATTATCTTTTTCATTCAGATAGGCCATAGACGCTTGGGTTGAATTACGTAAGTCATTATCAGATACCCGTGCCATTTTGCCTAATGGGTGATCTTTGCGACACACAGACATCATGCGAATTTTGCCCAGCGGCTGATAGGTGATGTTGGGATCTTCGATGCGCTCGTAATCAACCCCAAATGCATAATCGACTTGTTCCGTGGCAACCAAGTTTTCCAAATCACCACTGGATGCCAGCACTATGTTATATGAAGTTGCAGGAAAGCGTCGGTTCAGCTCATAAGAGAGGTCTTGCCAAAGCTCGTCTGGAATTGCGTCGTCGCGAGCGATCCACACTTCAGCGTTAAAATCGCTATTGGCTTGCAGACAGGTTTGTTGGATACGGCTTTGTATGGCGAGCAGCGTTTCGCAGTCTCTATAGATGGCTTTGCCCGCTTCCGAAAGCTCTAAGTGGTTGCCAGTTCGGTTAAACAGTGCGGTATCGAGCTCTTTTTCTAGTGCCTTGATAGACATGCTCAGTTTGGTGCGATTGCATTCCAACTGACGAGCGGCCTCGGATACTGAGCCCAGTTCGGCAATTTTTACAAACGCTTCGATTTGCGACAAATTCATAGCAACACAACAGTCTAAACAAAAGTACTCATGCGCCAAATAGTAACGAGTTTCTATGGACTTAGCTACGCCCTCCAGTGAGGTTGCATTGAGCGGATCTCGTCGAGCGATTCAGGATTGGCGATAGCGCCCTCGTTCTCGACAACTTTTCCCTCTAGTATCTGTTTCACAGCTATCTCGACCAACTTGCCAGACTTGGTTCTTGGCACCTCACCAATAGGCAGGACCAAATCCGGCTCGTGCCGAGGAGAGCAGTGAGTTCGTAGCGAAGATTTAATCTCGCTGATCATCTCATGACTGAGCACACGACCGCTTTCGGTTTGAACAAACAGCACCATACGCTCGTCACCACTTGCCCCCCTTTGTCCCACTACAACCGAGTCTATTACCCCTTCCAGTTTATTGATTTGTTGATAAATTTCCGCACTGCCGATTCTTATTCCACCGCGATTGAGTACAGCATCACTGCGCCCATAAAATTGAAACCCAAGATGAGAAGACTGGCTCACTTCGTCGCCATGGTGCCAAGCGTTAGCAAACTTCGCCCAGTAGGCGTTGTGATAGCGCTCGCCGTTGTCATTACTGAAACCTATAGGCTGATTGGGAAAGCTATTAGTACACACCAGTTCCCCTTGGGTATTGAGGACAGCATTGCCATTAGCATCAAAGGCTTTAACGCTTAGACCAAGCCCAGCTTGTTGGCATTCGCCTCGATACACAGGTGATATTGGGTTCCCTAAAACAAAGCAGCCACAAATATCTGTTCCTCCTGAGATTGAAGCCAAATGGAGGTCCTGTTTGATTGAATGATATACAAAGTCAAATTGATTTGGATGAAGCACGGACCCCGTAGAGCAGAGGGTCTTTAATGAAGATAAATCATGATGCTTGACTGGCTGATAATTGAATTTTTCAATCGCCTCTAGATATTTGGCAGAAGTACCAAAAAGGCTCACTTCGTGCTTTTCCGCCATTGTCCAAAGGGTTTGATTGTCTGGATAACAGGGCTGCCCATCATAGAGTACGATGCTCGCACCTGATGCCAATGCGCCAGTCAACCAGTTCCACATCATCCAGCCACAAGTGGTGTAGTAGAACACGGTATCAATGGCGTGAATATCACAATGCAACTGGTGCTCTTTGACTAAGTTCAGTAATGTGCCACCAACACTGTGAATGATGCACTTTGGCTTACCTGTTGTGCCCGAGGAGTACAAAATAAACAGCGGACTGTTAAACGAGACACGCTCATAACGCATCGCTTTAGCTTGGTAGCCTTGCTGAATGTGGTGCCACTCTGCAAAGCCATCTTCACTGTTTGGATGCAGGTAATTGATTTGGCAGACTTGCTCAACGCTGTCTAATGCTGTTGCGAGCTGATGATTTTTGTCTCGCATGGTATGGGCTTGACCATTAAAGGTATAGCCATCGACGACAAACAATACTTTGGGCTTCACTTGCCCAAATCGCTCGACGACGCTCTCCACGCCAAAGTCTGGCGAAGTAGAGGTCCAGATTGCTCCTCGCGCTGCCGTCGCCAGCATTGCAATCAAGGTCTCAGCAATATTGGGTAGATAACCTGCGACCACATCACCAACACCCACGTGGCAGTCTTCAAGCCACTGGGTTGCGACAGACACTTGATCGCATAAAGATTGCCAAGTGATCTCTTGCGACTCGGCACGCTCATTTTCGCAATAAATCGCTACCTTATTTGGAGTATGGAACGCTTGTGCAAGTAGGTTCTCGGTGTAGTTGAGAACACTGTCTTCAAACCAAATAGTATCTCTTGCCTCAATGGGGTGCTCAAACTTAGCAGGGCCGAGCTGGCAAGTATTGTTGCCTTGAGTGCCAATGATGTCAGCAAATCGCCATAGCGTCTCCCAAAATAGATCTGGGTTTTCAACAGACCACTGGTGGAGTTCATCATAGTTTTGCATGTGTAGGCCATGCTCGACATCTACTCTCGCCAAAAACTGTGTCAGCAATGCGCGTTCAATTCGTTGTTCGCTAGGTGTCCACAAAGGTGGGGTGCGCTCATCCATATCATTATCTTTATTATCCGCTCTATAAAAAGATAGTTGCCAGCAACCAAGTTGCAATATTCGCTCGTCGACCCAAGTTCAAAACTGTGCGATGTGAAGGAATTCAAACGCCTAACATTTTCGATGCGGCTCCAATTGGATATCGGTTGTGATATAAAGATAACTTATAAAAAGAGAAAGAAACCTAAGGGAAGTTGCATGATTAAGCTGGCGGTGATTGGCACCAATTGGATTACACAAAGTTTTATTAACGGGGCACTTAAAACGGGGAAATTTGCGCTAACGGCGGTCTATTCACGCCAAAAAGCGACAGCCCAAGCGTTTGCGAAAGAATACCAAACCGATGCTGAAATTCATTGTTTTGATGATTTTGAAGGGTTCTGTTACGCAAGTGATTTTGATGCGGTGTATATTGCTAGCCCAAACTCTTTCCATGCGCCGCAAGCGATAGCATTGCTTAATGCAGGTAAACACGTGATTTGTGAGAAGCCATTAGGTTCCCACATCGCAGAAGTCGAGGCCATGTATCAAGCCGCTGAGCAAAGTGGCACGGTTTTGTTTGAAGCATACAAAGCGCCTTACTTACCTAACTTCAAACAGATTAAGGCCAACCTTGAGGCGATCAAACCGATTCATCGAGGCCATCTCAGTTATTGCCAGCTCTCTTCTCGTTACGCCAAGTATCTGGCTGGAGAGAATCCAAATACGTTTAACCCTCAATTTTCAAATGGCTCTACCATGGATATCGGTTACTACTGTTTTGCCGCCGCTGCAGAATTGTTCGGGGAACCAAACGCTATCCTAGCCAGTGGTGAAAAGCTGGCGTCTGGAGTAGATGCTCATGGCAGTGCAATTTTGAAATATGACGGGTTTGAGATCCTCGTCAGTCACTCTAAAGTTAGTGATGGTTTTGCGCCGAGTGATATTCAAGGTGAGCAAGGCACCCTATCTGTGGCGTTTATTTCTGATCCAACCCAAGTCACCTTGCACCGTAAGGGCGAAGACGATCTCGACCTGACCCAAGCGACCGATGAGTGGACCATGCGCTACGAAGCAGAGCATTTTGCATCGCAAATAGAAGCGGGAGAGATGGATGCTAGTGCTGTGAATCGGTCGAAAATCACCGCTAGAATCTTAACTGAAGTACGCCGTCAGGTCGGCGTGGTGTTCCCAGCGGACTCGGTGGGCTAGTATGATCAAACTTTGGTGGGGATTAGCAGCGAGCATGGCAAGTATTTCTGCCTATGCACAATGGGATTATCAAATACTGATGGATGATAAAAATCCAGCGGTAGCGATAGTGGAAGTAGACACTTCATCTCACCCCTTGATCGAGCTGATCCCTTCCAAAAGTTTGCATCAAAGCAGCTATGCCGTTGGCGTAGAGTGCCTCTACCCACCTCCTCGTCCAGAGTTTGTTGCCCAAGCACCAGATGGCTTGGGCATTACAGCAGCTCACGTCGAGCAAAAAAATAAGCTCACTCAAGAACAGATGTTAGCCGCACCAGACCCAGCGCCTTATTGGTTGCAAATGGGCTATGGCACCAGTCTTCAGTGTGAAAAAGTGCGCTGGAAACTAACATTTGAACCGGTCGATGAGAATGGCTTTGATATCTCAGTCCAAGCTAACAGCTACACGCCATCATTGGGTTGGCATCTGATTAGTGAATGGGACTCTTTTCCTCGCCTTAGAGGGGCACAGCGAGGGCAAATCTGTGTTGAGAAAGAGCGCTGTTACCTGCTACCAAGAGAGGAGCAGGCGGCTTTACTGTTTCCAGTAGGTATGAATGCAATCTCTCTTAATATTGGAAAGCAGCCGTTAACCTTATATACCGACGTAAAAGGTTTGGTCGAACAGGCAGACCTGTGGCAACCAATGTTGGAGCGTCAGTTGCTTTATTTGCGTGGCGTGTTTCATGCTCGAGCGACACAACCAGTAGAGCTGATTGTTGTAGGCAAACAAACTGGGGAGCTTGAAGGGCTTAGCGCTTATCGAACGTATCTGATCAACTGGCCTTTAGCAGAAGAGGGTGCTTTGTCTTCGCAGGCGCTCAAAGTACTAGCACAGCATACCATCAAGTTTATTTCTGGCCTTCAAGCGCCATTATGGCTCAATGAAAGCCTGACCGATTACTATGCGCATAAATCTTTATCTGATACCGAGTTTGCCCTTGAGGATCCGCTTGATGATTGGCGAGACTTCGCCGCTGAAATGGAGCTGAACAATTACGGCCTGTATCAAGCCAGTCGCAAAGTGGAAGCGGGTCAAGAGAAGTATCAAGCCTTGTTCTCCTCCAAAGGCGTTGCATTCTGGTTGGAGCTAGATTTGCTTTTACAGCGTAATGGATCATCGTTGGATCTGCATTTAGCAACGCTGAAGCAGTTGTTGGCAGAGCAAGAGCCGACCAAAGTCAGCCTACCTAAAGCGTTTGTAGATTCAGTCAAAGAAATCGTCGGTAAAAAGGCTTATGCGACCTTATACCGACAATATCTTCAAAGTATTGAGGAGTAGGCCCTATGCGTTCATAGACTGCTGGGCCTGCGCTAGAGATGCGTCAAAATCATTAAACACTTCTTCTAGTGCTTGAGTCGCCAGTTCAAAGTACGCCTGTGCTTTGACTAACGGTTGATCCAAAATGACCTCTTGCTGGATGGTGTCGAGCAATTTGGCGGTCTTATTACCTGTGCTCACACGTTCGATGGCTTGGTGAAGGTAACTTAGCCGAATACGGTCGACACTGGTGCAAGTTTGCGCTGCTGCGACACCTGTCCCAATCGCACGTGCCTGGCCGATGTTTTCTGCGGTAACCAACAGATCTTGCCAAAGGTAGCGAATTGAGCGGTTGTCCTTATCTTTGAGCTCATATAAACGGTGTTGTTCTGCAATGTCATCAATGAGGAATAAGACATTGGCGATAAGTTTGTTGTGTTGCTGCAAATTATTAGATGCGGTTTGCTCAGTAAAACTTTTTGATAAGCGCTGCCAATGTTCAGATATCGCCAACCAGTTTTCTTGTTTAGCCAGCCATGCATGGTTGTGATTGATGCGTTGAACTAGCCTTTGAATATCTCCTTGTAATGGTGAGATCCTTTTTTGAAGTTCGTTGTCACCGCAAAGCACACCATTGGATAGACCACGGTGCTGCTGAATTAGGCCAAGCAGTTGACGGTAGAGCAGTAGGCAGTTTAAGCCCTGTTCAAACTGCTTAAGTTCTTTGCTTTTAGAATGTCGGTTTAGCAGCACGAGCGTGACAAGAAAAGATGCGACCAACGCAATCGCTACCAAGATGCTGGTTGTTTGTAAACTCATTTCCATGTTCGATTCCCTCTAACTAGCCATACTTTGTAGGTGTTCCGCCACGCTGGCATTCTGTTGCGCCATAAATGCGTTTCTTTCGGCGGTTTGGGCTATCTGTTCCATGCTTTCAGAAATTTCTCGCGATGCGATCGCTTGTTGCTCGGAAGCGGTTGCAATCCCCCCAATTTGACTGGTGACTTCTTCATTGGCACTCAACATATTCTCAAGGGCTGTGCTGGCTTGAACTACACTTTGCTGGCATTCAGCGGTGGAAGTCACTACTTGCTCCATTTGTTGCACCAATGTGCCCATGCTGGAGGTAATTCCATTGACCTGATTGGTGATGGCATTAGCAGACTCATGACTGCGCTGTGCAAGTGACCGTACCTCATCTGCGACAACACTAAAGCCGCGACCTTGCTCGCCCGCTCGAGCAGCTTCAATGGCAGCATTAAGTGCCAGCAGGTTGGTCTGCTCTGCAATTTCGCGGATGAATCTGGACATGGAGACTACATTGCTTAGCTCTTTATCTAACAGGTGCATGCTTTGACTGGTTTCAGTCACTTGCTCATTGACGCTAACCACTCGCTGTTGAGTTTGGGTGAGCTCTTTTTTGCCCAGACGGCTAAACTGATTACTCTCTTCCATCACCAAGCGTGTGCTTTCTATACGCCCAGAGACCTCATCAATACTTTGCGAGATCTCAGTGGCCGCAGAGGCAGATGTCGTTGTCGCATCGGCTTGTTCTTGACAGTGCTGTGCAACCTCAAGTGAGTTATTGGCGAGTTCTTGGGCCGAAAAGCCCATTTGATCACTGACTGATTTCACTTGGCTAAACTTACGTTTTTCCAATCGAACCATATCGTCGAGAAGAGGGTAAAGCTGGTGGAGCAGTACTAGTTGGTGAGAGTCAAACTCAACACTATTCCCGGAGCGAGCCTGCTCTACATGGTCAGAGAATATTTTTTGGTCATCCGACAATATGTAGAGCACTCGCCAAGCGAGTAAACTGGTACATGCGAGTAGCAACATGGCTTGGAATGTAAAGCCGAGTAGAGCAAGAAGAGCGCCTAATAAAAGCATCACTGCGATCACTCTTTTTGCCCCATTAATCCCTAGAGACTGATAATATTTGCGCATAGAACTATCCTTATACCAAACGCATTTATTTTATTTTTTAGTAAGTTAAGGCAAGTATTGTTCCAGCGTTTGCATTGGCTTTAAGCCTGTGATGGCTAACTTTATGTTTTTAATAACTAATATCGAATGGCATACCCAGTGAGCTATTTATGAAAGGATGTTCTATATTGGTGTTTTGCACTATTTTGGTTTGGTGCAATGCACCAATTTGTTGCGCTCAGGTCAGTGCTTAGTGTTTGAATTATAAACAGACCTCAGGCAAAATTTTTAGGTTAATACCAATACGACTAGTTATCTGATTTTGTACAGACTCGCTAGACTGATCAGATAATTGGTTGGATTGGTAAAAATCATTAAAAAGGAAACTATCACATGGCGTGGGAACTTGAGTTCATTGTTGACCCGAGTGACGAAGTTAAGGACTTTATCTACAAAGGGTTACTTTCATTTAATCTACCGAACTTCCCGGAAGAAGAGATAGAAAAAATCGCCTGCGTTGCGAAAAGCCCGCAAGGAGAAATTGTCGGTGGGCTGACGGGGGATATCTTCACCAACACACTGTTTATAGAATATTTATGGCTTGACGAAAGCCAACGTGGCAGTGGTTTGGGTACTCAACTGGTGCAGATGGCTGAAAGCAAAGCAAAAGAAAAGGGTGTGACAGACATCTATCTAGATACCTATTCTTTCCAAGCTAAAGATTTTTACCTCAAGTTAGGCTTTGAAATTGTGGGGAAATACTCAGGCTTTCCAACCAAGGGTGTAGATAAATACTTTTTGCAAAAAGCAGTTCGTTAGAACTGCTTTACTGAATTTCGTAACACAAGGCTAGGGGAGAGTCGATTGGTGAGCCCTTCTGTTCCTTTGCCTTTGATGATGTTTAACACTCCATTAGCCGCTTGCTCTGCCATTTCACTTTTAGGGAAATTCACTGTGGTAAGCGGTGGTGACACATAGGCGCTGTGGGTATCGTTATCAAAGCCGACAATCGAAATGTCTTCACCAATTTTTAATCCACGTTCGTTACACACGCCATAAGCGGCAAGAGCGATATTATCGTTCATGCAGAAGATCGCCGTGATGTCAGGTGCGCGGTCTAAAAGGCGACCGATAGCTTCATGATTTTTCCCGTGGTCAAAACGCCCTTCGATGACGAGATTAGGATCGTAGTCTAAATCAAACTTAGTCAGCGCACTGCGATATCCTTGAAGGCGATCGCGGCTGTCATTTTTGCTCAGCTGGCCAGTGACACAGGCAATACGCTTGTGGCCCATTTCAATCAAGTGCTCTACCGCAATAAAGCCCCCTTGCTCATTATCCATGCAGATACAGCGATCAGCCATTTCTGGGATATAGCGATTCATCAGGATAGTGGCTGGGGTGTTTTTAACTATCTGTAAAATATCTGAGTCAGTCAATCGGTCAGAAGTAAGGACCAGTCCATCGACCTTTTTCGCTTCAAGGAAGTGGATCGACTCTTGTTCTTCTTCATACATCTCTTGACCACTGGTTAAGATCAAGTGGTAGTTTTCTTTACGTACGATACCTTCGACGGTGTGCATCAACGGACCATAAAATGGACCATCAAGTGTGCCGACCAGCATGCCAATACTGAATGAGCGGTTTGAGGCCAGTGCTTGAGCAAAAGCATTTGGCTTGTAGCCCAATGCTTCAATAGCGTCAAAAACTTTCTTACGGTTAGATTCCTTAACAGAGGAGTGACCATTGAGCGCTCGAGACACAGTAGACTGTGAAACTTTGGCGTATTCAGCGACTTCTTTAATAGTGATCACACGATATCCTCGATTATTTGCTAGAAACGGTATTATCCAACTTGGGCACAGGTTTCTCTACCCAAATTAGTGCTTTATCAACATTAAGATGTGAAGTAGTTGGCATTCGTGACAGAAAACTGAGCACTTACTTAAATTGTTTAGCCCAAGCTTATCGCAGTGATAGAAAAGGTTAGCCTTATGCCCATTATGTGACCAAAAACAAAAGCAAGCGCTTTCTTTTTGGTTCGTGTCACAACTTTTTGCCATTCTAGCTGACATTATCACCAATGCACAGCAATTACCGTGCTTCTGGTGCGAAAGTACCCCCTACAAATAGAATATATAGCGATAATTAGAGATTAATTCTGAGAACTTTAAGAAAGCGCTTTCTTTGTACCAATAACCGAACAGTAACTGAACAGGGACAGATAGAAGATGAAAAACTTGCACAAAAAGGCTCTGCTGATGAGTTTGCCATTCATGTTGACGGCGTGTGGTTCCGATAGCTCAGACACAGCGTCAGAGACCACCAATGACGCCAGTGGCGATATTGTTTTTGTCGCTCAACCTGCGGCGGTATTTCCTTACCCGACCACTCAAGGCTACGTCACTAGTCTTAGCAACACCACGAGCGATGCTTTACTCGGAAACCCGGAATATCAAGCTATGTCCTATGGTGCTTATCGTAGTGTGGAACGCACCGATGCAGATGCTCCAACAGTTGAGCAAATCAAACAAGACTTGCTGATCATGCAATCGTTAGGCATTAAAGTGATCCGAACCTACAACACTCAAGACTACCCAGATACCGAAAGGCTTCTAGAGGCCATCGATGATTTTATGAATCCAGCATCGGCAGAGTATCGCCCAGGTTTTGAAATGTTCGTCATGCTTGGTATTTGGGTTGATGCACTAAACGCATGGGATGGTGATTCATCAACGACCGACCATAATACCGCCAGCGCCATGAGCCGTTTGGAGATGGATAAAGCCATTGAGCTGGTTAACAACTACCCTGAAATCATCAAAGTGTTGGCAGTTGGTAATGAAGCCATGGTGCACTGGGCTGGATATCACGTGGCACCGAAAATCATTTTGGATTACGTCAACGAGTTACAGGGGCTTAAGTCGGACAGCTTTACTAAGGGTTATAGTGATGGCCTAAAAGAGATCCCTTCTGACGTTTGGATCACAAGTTCAGATAACTTTGCATCTTGGGCTGGTGAAGGAGATTACGCCAATGATGATCTGGCCGCATTGGTTCAAGCGGTCGATTACGTCTCAGTTCACTCATACCCATTCCATGACTCATTCTACAACAGTGAATACTGGACCATCCCTTTAGAAGAACAATCTTTGAGTAAAGAAGAGCAAATTGCCAAAGTAATGGAGCGTGCACGTGACCACGCCCTTGAAGAACTTAAAAAGGTTCAAGACTATTTGATTGCTCAAAATGCGTTAAAGCAGATTCATATTGGCGAAACAGGCTGGTCTACCGTGTCGAGTGATTTATTTGGCGCAACGGGGACAGGCGCTGCAGACGAATACAAGCAAAAGCTATATAACGACCTGATGCGAGAGTGGAGTGACTCTTTTGGTGCATCACTATTTTTCTTTGAAGCGTTTGATGAGCAATGGAAAGCAGGCTGGGGCAGCAACGATGCCGATCATTCCGAAAAACACTTCGGATTGATTGATAAAGATTGTCAGGCCAAATACTTGCTGTGGGACAAAGTAGATGCGGGAGTATTAGATGGTTTAACTCGCGATTGTGCTCAAATCACCAAGACCTACAGCGGCAACCTTGACGCACTGATGCTAGATGTTCAATTGCCCCCATATGAAGCTGCACCAGTCAGCTCTGACAACTATTCGGTAATTGGCGACACCTTAGCTGATGGTGCAATTTTGAATTGGTGGGGCGGCAACTCTGGTATCAACCTAAGTGATGATGGACAAACGATAGTGTTGAGTGGCGGCTCTGATGTCTACCCAGGTTGGTGGGGTGTCGGTGTTCAACTGGGCTCGGCAGCTAACTTGACTGGTTTTGAATCAGGCAGCCTTAATTTTTCAATTAAGTCTTCTGTAGATTTAGCAGACGTTACGTTCAAGCTTGGTTTTCAAACTGGAAGCACCGTTGATCACTGGGTGCGTGTAGGCGGGACCAGCGCTTACCCGATCTCTACCACTGAGGCGCAATATTCTATCCCATTGTCAGCATTTGCTTCTGCAGATCAAATGGATCTAACCAATGTGCCAACATTGCTCTATTTCCTCGGTGCAGTCGACGCTGACGGAGAGAGCTACATTCCCGAAGGCGTTCAACTAGAAGTGACCAAGGTGTATTACAGCAAGTAACTATTCGAAGTAACTATTCTCGGGACAGACACCAAATCTAATTGGGACAGGCACCTATCCCAATTGTTTTGGGACAGACACTAAATCTATTTAGGACAGTCACGAAATGTATTTGGGACAGACACCGTTAACGAAGTTTTGGTGTCTGTCCTTGTAAAGAAGTAAGGAAGATCGAGTGAAGATATCTACACCCCTAAAACTAACCTTCGCAGCTTCAAGTGGCTTTTTGATGGTGGCTTGTGCTTCGACGCAAGCGCCGAAGGAAGAGACAAGCAGCTTTGCGACCACTAAAAAAGCCACTCAACTGGCTGCGACACCTGTCACTGTGAGTGATAAGTGGAAACTGGCTTGGCAAGATAATTTTGAAGGAGACTCAATTAATAAGCGCAATTGGTCTTTGGAAGAGAACTGCTGGGGCGGTGGTAACAATGAGCAGCAGTGTTACACCAAGCGCAGTAAAAATGCTTTCGTGAAAGACGGTTTTTTACACATAGTTGCTCGAAAGGAGTCCTACACAGGGGCAGACGATCCTAACGGACTTAGCAGCGCTGCGCAAAAAACGCTGCCGTATACATCGGCAAGATTAAGAACTAAGGGCAAGCGTGATGACAAATATGGCCGATTTGAAATTCGAGCTAAGTTGCCGTCAGGCCAAGGCACTTGGCCTGCGATTTGGATGCTGCCGACCGATAATAAATATGGTACTTGGGCTGCGTCTGGTGAGATTGATATTGTTGAGGCCGTCAACCTAAAAGCGCAATCAGACGCACCTCAGTCTAATTCAGGACAGGTAGAGAACAGAATTTACGGCACACTGCATTACGGTAAGCAATGGCCAGACAACGTCCACAGTGGCATTGGTGTTGAGTTGCCAAACGGCATCAACCCCGCCGATGACTTCCATAATTACGCGATTGAGTGGGAGGAAGGTGAAATTCGTTGGTACGTGGACAACATTCATTATGCAACGCAAACCCATGAAGGTTGGTATGCACAGTACAAGCAAGACGGTGAGCTGGTCAATGCGGACAGCTTAGCGCCGTTTAACGAGCGTTTTCACATGATCCTTAATCTAGCGGTCGGTGGATCTTGGGCAGCCAATGCCAACCAAAAAGGTGTGGATGCCGATGTTTTCCCACAAACCATGTTGGTTGACTATGTAAAAGTCTATCGCTGCTCAACCGATCGTTGGAAAGGCAAAGGATGTTCGTCTCGCTCGGAACAAGCGACACACGTGAAAGGCAACAAAGCGCCAGCGATCTTAGTTCAAGATGACAGCTATGCAGATGGCAAAGTCATTGAAGTGTTTAACGATTCATTGAACACCAGTCTTGCATACGGCAGTTATGATCCAGTAGACATCGTGGAATATGAAGAGGTAGATATTGCATCTGGTGGGAAAGCGCTGAGTGTGATCAAGCAAAATGGTGCGGGTAACATCTATTTTCGTTCGCCGCCGACTGACTTTACTTCGTGGCTAGAAGCGGGTGAACTTGTTTTTGATATCAAGGTGTTGGATAAACCATCTAATGTTGATTTGGTTGTGAAAATGGACAGTGGCTGGCCGAAAACCAGTGATCTCAATGCACCATTAGAGGATACACCGCAATGGCAAACCGTGCGTATGTCGGTAGCAGATATCATTGCAGGTGGTAATCGCCATGAGTCTGGCAATGCCGCCGATCCAGCTAACATCAACAACTTGCTAGTGTTTGAACCGACTGGGCAAATGTCTTTTGAGTTAGACAATATTCGGTTTGAGCGTTAATCAGTTATCACTTGCAAGTGAGGCGCACCTAGGTGCGCCTCACTAATTCTAATTATTATGGTGAGAACACCGATGAGCCAATATCACACACCCTTATGATATTGCTGGTTACGAGTAGGATGTAGCACCGCATCAAATGCCGCTTGCTCTATGGTATTGTGTGGCGCAATGTTGGATTTAAATAGTTCAACAAGCTCCTGTTTACTCGCCAGCACCCGAGTTTCAGTTTCAATGTCTCGTAAATCTACTAACACATCGGTCATCAAGTCTGGCAGATCTTGCAGTACCTCCAAGTTCAAAACGTTGTACTCGGCATAAATACTGTTGTGGCTACCTTGCTGCTTGTGGATCACATACGGATTGTCTTTTAAGTTGATGACCGAAGTGCGTTTTTCACAACGTCGTAAACACCCTTTGTTGACTTTAATTTTGCGGCAACCTTCGGTCTGCATAAACAAGCACTGTCTGCTGGTAAGCAGAGTGTTGGGGTGGTAGACCGAATAGAAAAGCTTAAAGCTCTCTGGGCGTTTGATATAGCGCAGCTGTTTTTTGCTTAGTTCATTAGAAATAAATGCGCCCCCCGCAAGATACTCTTCTTGCAGACATTTTAGGGTATAGGAGTTAGCGCTATTCATTTGCGGCCCTGCGATCCAGTCAAGATTCAGTGTCTTAGCGACATAGCCAACCCCAGAGTTGTTGGTGATGGTTAGCTTAGGCTTAATCTCTGATAGGAACTCTTTAGCGGCGTCATAATCTTCGCCGATGATCACCGCTTGGAACCAAGGTTTAAGGTTTGGCTGCTGCTTAAATAGAGCGAGTAGTTGTGGCAACTGCGCTTTGATGCCATTTGGCATCTGATAATAGACATCGATACTTGGATCATCGGCAAGATAAGCGTCTTCAGCGCTAGAAATTAGGACTGAGAGTCTACGTTCTGGGTTGTCACTTGCCTCAACCAATTTAGGCAACTCAGGCACGTCTATCGCCCCTTTCAGGCTAGCTCCGCTTTGACCATCGCTCTCAATATCAAAAGTTTCTGTGGCTTGAGCGACTTTTTCGATGATGGCTGTTTTGTCGTCGTAAAGTTTGCGTTTGACTTGCTTAACCTGCTCATCCGTCGTGCAACTGTACACCTTAGAGAAGTGCGTTACCGCATGATCTCGCGGATTGTCGATGTACATATTTTTTCCAAAGTCGCCAGCCAGGAACCCATTAGAAAAATCACGGTTAAACACGGTGTAAAGTGCTTTGGTGTCTTGCGAGAGTGTTTTCTGCTCGCAGAAACGATCGATTTGCTGACGCCAGCTGTCGACCACCGTATACACGTAGTGAGACTTTTTGATTCGACCTTCCACTTTCAATGAATAGACACCTGCATCGACCAAAGCGGGCAGGTCGCTAAATGCGGAGTTATCTTTCATATTGAGCGGGTAATCGTGACCCGTTTGAGTAGTTTCGTATTGTTCTCGACAAGGTTGACTGCAACGGCCTCGATTGCCTGAAGCACCATTGCGAGCCGAGCTGATGTAACAAAGGCCAGAGAAACCAATGCAATAGGAACCGTGAACAAACACTTCCATCAATACGTTATGCTGGTGGCCAAATTGAGCAAGGTGCTTTATCTCATGGATGTTTAGCTCACGAGATAGGTTAACGCGGCTACAGCCCATTTGGCCAAGTGCAAGAATTTGACCTTCGTTATGGGTGTTGAGCTGAGTGGATGCATGCACATCGAGCTCTGGAAAATGATGTTTAAGCAGATAAGCCAGACCAAGGTCTTGAACAATGACACCATCTATATTGGTTAAGCGTAACTGGCTAAGCAGTCGCACCACCGCGGCAATTTCACTTTCTAAGATCATCACGTTCAGAGTAAGGAAAATCTTGCATTGGTGCTGATGAGCAAGCTTAAGCACGCCATTAAGGCTATCTAAGGTGAGATTAGCGGCGCGATTGCGAGCGTTGAAGCGGTCGAGCCCACAGTAGATGGCATCAGCTCCCGCAGCGATAGCGGCTTTTATCGACTCTAAATCCCCACCTGGGGCCAATAGCTCAAACTGTTCTCGTTTCACGATCGAACCTCAAAATAAAATGAGGGCGTATTATACGCAAGCTAAGGGGATGTGCCACAAGCGGCTAGGTCAATTTTAGGCGAGAAAAAAGCTCCCAGATGGGAGCCAAATCGAGACAACTTAAAGCCCTACACTAAAAGCTGTCAGCCGAGTCCAAGGATGGCACGTCTCACTTCAGCTAAGACGTACCTCCCTACGGAGAAAAAAGGCCCTAGCTAGTGGGCCAATAGGTACTACAGAAATGAGACGGAAGGTTCTCGGTAGTTAGTGTTGAATCTAGTTACTTAGTAAAGAAGCTGCGTTTTAGTGCGACTTCTAAGCCTCGGACTTCAGCCAGACCTTTCAAGCGGCCAATGGCAGAGTAACCTGGATTGGTCTTCTTGTTGAGGTCATCAAGCATTTGGTGGCCGTGGTCAGGACGCATTGGAATCAACTCTTCTGCACCTGCGTCAAAGCGGCGTTTTTCTTCAGTAAGAAGGGCCATCACGACGTTGTACATGTCGACATCACCTTCCAAGTGCGCCGCCTCATGGAAGCTCAGTTGGTTTTCTTCACGCTGCGTTGAGCGTAGGTGAGTGAAGTAAACTCGGTCACCATACTCTTTGATCATGTTGACCAAATCATTGTCGCCACGAACGCCGTAAGAGCCAGTACACATAGTGATACCATTTTTCTTACTTGGTACTTCGTTGGTTAGCCAAGCAATATCATCAATCGTCGATACAATGCGTGGTAAACCAAGGATAGGGCGTGGTGGATCGTCTGGGTGAACCGCCATTTTGAGCCCTGTTTGCTCACAAATAGGCATCAGCTCAGAGAGGAAGTAAGCCATGTGTTGACGCAACTGGTCTTTATCAATTCCTTTATAGCGGTCAAGCTGTGCTTGGAACTCTTCCAAGGTGTAACCTTCTTCAGCGCCCGGAAGACCTGCAATGATATTGCTAGTGAGCTTGTCGATCTCTTGCTGAGTCATGGCTTCAAAGTAATCGCGAGCTTGCGCTTGCTCTTGCTCGCTGTAATCTTCACTAGCGCCTGGGCGTTTTAAGATAAACAGCTCGAATGCTGCAAAGGCAATTTGGTCAAAGCGCAGTGCTTTAGAGCCGTCAGGCATTTCAAATTCAAGGTCGGTACGCGTCCAGTCAAGCACTGGCATAAAGTTATAACAGACCGTCTTCACACCACACTCTGCAAGGTTTTGCAGGGTTTGCTTGTAGTTATCGATCCACTGTTGGAAGTTACCTGTTTGAGTTTTGATCTCTTCGTGTACTGGTACGCTTTCAACCACAGACCAAGTTAGACCTTTGCTTTCGATCAGCGCTTTGCGTTCGAGAATTTCTTCTTTAGACCAAACTTCACCATTTGGAATATGGTGCAGGGCATTTACTACCCCTGTTGCACCAGCTTGTCTTACATCGTCTAGAGAGACTGGGTCATTTGGGCCATACCAACGCCATGTTTGTTCCATGATAATCACCTTACTTTGGGCACACTTAACCCGCCGAAACAGATCGGCTTAAGTGGACAAAAAAATTACGCTTATATATACGCCACAAGAGCGTGGCTAAAACAGTGTGCTAAATTATCGCAGCGGTTAAGCGTCGGTACTATTTAGCAGCACTACAGGGTTTGAACTAAACAGATAGCCATCGAAGTTTGGATCATCGAGGTCTGATAGTTCTAAGAGGCGCTGTTTTACGTTTTCAAGGTGTTGCCACATGGCATTTTTGGCCGCAAGAGGGTCTTTACGCTGCATTGCCGTAAGAATTTGGGCGTGGTCTTGCAACCATTCCTTACGATAATCCGTGCTCTGAATGTGGGAGTGAAGTTTTTTCCACATTGGGCTGTTTTCGCGTCGTTCCCATGAGTGTTTCAGCATATCGACCAATACCGAGTTTTGAGTCGCTTCTGCGATGTATAAGTGAAAATGTTCATCACCCACACACTCTTCGCAGCCTTCTTCTAACTCTCTACGTTCTTGCTCAAGAGCTGAACGCATTTTGGAGATATCATTAGGGGTCACTTGAGTTGCTGCAAATTCAGCAATGTTACTTTCCAGAAGCTGTCTTGCTTGTAACATTTCAAATGGGCCCGCATCGTCGCTAATCACTTGCTCACGGTTGTTGGGTGTATTAGGGATGTTCAGTACATAAACTCCGGAGCCTTTCTTCACTTCAACTAAGTTCTCAAGCTCAAGCATAATGATAGCTTCACGCACCACAGTTCGGCTTACATTCAGCCTTTCTGCGATATCACGCTCTGGCGGAAGTCGGTCACCAATACGGTATTGACCACTACACAGTTCGTCGCGAAGAATAATGCCTAGTTCTTGATAAGGTCGTTTCGGTTCAAAAAGCAACATAGTCGGGGCTTCACTAAATTCTAATACACTCATACGTCATCATAATGACCAAATCAGATTGGTCAACCTCTTTATGATAAAGTGCGGTTCACACCTTGTTGTTGATTATTGCGCCTCTTATCTAAGTCAGCGGGGGAGTAACCTGTTATTTATTAGGGGATTAACTCCACCCGCCATCACTTAGTTATTACTGCACAGCTTTAATTTCTTGAACTAGCTTGTCTAGCTCAGGGTTCGAAGTTTTCAGCTCGGCATAAATTGGTTGAACTGCCTCAACGAATGCTGCTTTGTCAGGCTGAACAAACTCTACACCCATTTTTTGTGCTTTAGCACGTTCTTTCTCTTCAGATTTCGCCCACAGCTCTTTCATTAGCTCAGAAGATGCTTTTGCTGCTGTTTTCAGTGCTTTGCGCTCTTCTTCAGAAAGTTTCTCTAAGCTCTTAGTTGAGATAACCAGTACATCAGGAACCATAGTGTGCTCGTCCATGCTGAAGTATTTCGCAACTTCGCTGTGACGGCTTAGGCTAAATGATGGAATGTTGTTTTCCGCTGCATCTACCACTCCTTGCTGAAGGGCTGTGTATAGCTCGCCATACGCAAGAGGTGTTGGGTTACCACCTAGTGCTTTCACCATGTTGATTGCTGAAGGGCTTGGCTGAACACGTATCTTCATGCCTTTTAGGTCAGCAGGGGTTTTGATTGGTTTGGATGTGTAGAACGAACGAGCACCAGCGTTGTAGTAAGTCAGACCGACAAAACCGCTTGCTTCAGAAGAAGCCAAGATACGCTCACCAATCTCACCTTCTTGTACATCGAAGTAGTGTTGCTGGTCGCGGAATAGGTAAGGCAAGTTAAACGCAGAGTAGTCTTTAGCAAACGCTTCAAGTTCCGCGGCATTTGACTTCACCATGTCTAGCGCACCGTTTTGCATAAGCTCCATTGATTCACGCTGAGTACCCAGCTGTGCATCAGGGTAGATACGGATTTTCACTTCGCCATCAGTAAGACGTTTTACTTCTTTTGCCATGTGATCCATTGCTTTATGTACCGCATGGTCACGAGGGTGGTTATGGCTCAGCTTAAGAGTCGTCGCTGCATACGCTGACGCTGTTGCGCCCATGGTTAGTGCTGCACCGATTAGCGTCGTTAGTACGGTTTTACGAGTCATCATCATTATGTCTCCGTGAATTGGTTATCCATTTTAATTATCAAAGTTTGGAAATAAGGGGCTTTATCGCGTTGTTTTCCAAATTTGTAGGGTACGTTTTCGAGTACGGTTTGATTATTGAGCGTTATTGGTCAGTCAGTCAAAGCGAAATGTTCAATTGGTTGACCTAAATCACAAGTTTTAGGGTGAAATTGGTCGACCAATTATTACTGTGAGTGCGATCACATGACATTTGTGTGGGAAATTTATACTCTGGCTACGTATTAAGCACCAATGCTCTATCAAATCTATAAATATTGGTTGACCTAAAGGTGCATAAGTCAACAAAGGAAATGACAATGAATAAATTGATTGGGTATATAAATCGTGGGTTAGCCTTATTTACGGTCTCGTTATCGACTTTCTTAGTGTTTTGCGTGATATGGCAGGTGTTCTCCCGTTATGTGATTGGTAAACCAAGCACAGTTACCGATGAATTAGCTCGATATCTATTTATGTGGGTTGCGTTGATTGGCGCAGCGTATACCACAGGGGTCAAACGTCACCTCGCCATTGACCTATTAACGATGAAACTTACCGGAAAAAGAAAACTGATTAACGAAATCATTATCCAAATCGCTATCGGCTCCTTTGCCGCCATCGTTTTGGTGTATGGCGGAACCAACTTGGCCTTAAAAACCCTCGCAACAGGTCAGGTAACACCAGCACTTGGATTGCAGATGGGCTACGTCTACTACTGTCTGCCAATTAGTGGCTTGTTAATGATCTTTTACTCTCTGGTTTTCACCGGTGAAAAAATTAAGGCGCTCGCCAACCCCCAGCAAGCGGCGCTGAATAATCAACAAGAATCTGCTTAATTATAAGAAGGATGCCTCTCATGGAATGGCAAGTAATACTCACCCTGTTTGGAAGCTTTGCAGTTTTGCTCTGCTTAGGTGTACCAGTTTCGTTTGCGATTGGGTTATCGTCTCTCGCAACTATTATGATGAGCTTACCGCTCGAACCTGCAATTGCCGTTGTTGCCCAACGTATGGCCGCAGGCTTAGATAACTTTGCTCTATTGGCGATCCCGTTCTTTATTTTGGCGGGTAACATCATGAACCAAGGCGGGATCGCGTTGCGATTGATAAACTTTGCGAAAGTGCTCGGCGGACGACTACCAGGATCGCTTGCTCACGTGAACGTGATGGCGAACATGATGTTTGGTTCTATTTCTGGTTCTGCAGTGGCTTCGGCGGCAGCGGTTGGCGGCACTATGTCACCATTGCAAAAGAAAGATGGTTACGATGAGCATTTTTCTGCGGCTGTAAACATTACATCGTGTCCAACAGGGCTATTGATCCCACCAAGCAACACTTTGATTGTGTTCTCACTGGTCTCTGGTGGTACGTCGATTGCGGCTTTGTTCCTTGCAGGTTACATCCCAGGCATCATTATGGGCCTTAGCTTGATGCTGGTGGCTGGCTTTATCGCTAAACGCCGTGGCTACCCAGTGGCAGAGCGCCCTTCAATGTCTGTGGTGTGGGACACCTTTATTAAAGCTGCGCCTTCTTTGACACTGATTGTGGTGATCATGGGCGGCATCATCGGCGGTATTTTTACTGCGACTGAAGCCTCAGCGATTGCAGTGATGTACACCTTTGCACTTGCGGTACTTATCTATAAAGAAGTGAAGTGGCGTGACCTGCCAAAGATCGTTCTTGAGTCTGCGGTCACCACGTCAATTGTATTGTTGTTGGTTGGCGCTTCTATGGGCATGTCCTGGGCGATGGCAAATGCAGACATCCCATACATGATTGCAGATGCTCTACTTGCTGTATCTGAGAACCCGCTAGTTATCCTATTGATCATCAACTTGATTCTATTGATTGTGGGTATCTTCATGGATATGACGCCTGCCATCTTGATCTTTACCCCTATCTTCCTGCCAATCGCATTAGATATGGGCATTGACCCAGTACACTTCGGCATCATGATGACCTTTAACTTAGCCATCGGTATCTGTACCCCTCCTGTAGGTAGTGCGCTATTTATTGGTTGTTCTGTGGCTAACGTATCAATCGACAAAATCATCAAACCACTATTGCCGTTTTACGCTGCGCTTATCCTCGCACTTGCAGCCGTAACCTTCCTCCCACAGTTGAGCCTATTCCTCCCTCAGCTGGTACTTAACTACTAATAATAAATGGACTCTCCTCAGCTACGGCTGAGGAGCTAAGGATAAGAAAATGACTACCATTGCAACAATCACTAAAAGCGATAGCATTCAGTGGCCTGAATACGATCGTAACAAATTGACCTCGCGAATTGTTCACTTAGGCTTTGGCGCATTCCACCGTGCACACCAAGGGTTATATACCTGTGAGACCGCAGCAGCGACAGGCGGCGACTGGGGGATTTGTGAAATCAACCTATTTGGCGGCGAAGAGTTAGTGACTCAACTGCGTGACCAAGACCATCTATACACTGTGGTTGAAAAGGGCGCTGACAAAAACACCGTAAAAGTGGCGGGTGCAGTCACAGAATCATTGCACCCAACGTTTGACGGCAAAGAAGCCGTACTAGAAAAAATGGCCGAGCCGCAAGTAGCGATTGTCTCCATGACCATCACTGAAAAAGGCTACTGCGCTGACCCTGCGACAGGTCGCTTAGATAAGAATAATCCGCTTATCCAACACGATGTAGAGAACCGATTCCTACCAGATTCCGCCATTGGTTACATCGTAGAAGCTCTGCGTATGCGCCGTGAACGTGGTTTGCCACCATTCACAGTGATGTCTTGCGATAACGTGCAAGAAAATGGCCACGTAGCTCGTGCGGCGGTACTTGATTTTGCCATGTTGGTAGACCAAGAGTTAGCGGGTTGGATTGAAGCCAATGTCACCTTCCCATGCACCATGGTTGACCGTATCGTGCCTGCGGCAACACAAGAAACGCTTAGCCAAATCGAAGCGCTAGTAGGTGTTGAAGAGCCTTGCGGCATCGCTTGTGAGCCTTTCCGTCAGTGGGTAATCGAAGATAACTTTGTTAACGGTCGTCCAGATTGGGATGTGATTGATGGTGCAACGTTTGTTGAAGATGTCGTGCCGTACGAAGAGATGAAACTGCGCATGCTAAACGGCAGCCACTCGTTCCTAGCTTATCTTGGCTACCTCGGTGGTTACGCACATATCTCCGACACCATGATCAACGATAGCTACCGCAAAGCAGCGCTAGATATGATGCTAAAAGCGCAAGCTCCGAGTTTAGATATGCCAGAAGGTACGGACCTTGAAAGCTACGCCAACTTATTGATTGAGCGCTTCACTAACCCATCGCTCAAACACCAAACGTGGCAGATCGCAATGGATGGTAGTCAAAAAATCCCTCAGCGTATGGGTGGTTCACTGCGTTTTCACTTGGAACAGGGGACAGATTACCGCTGGCTCGCAACTGGTATCGCAGGCTGGATGCGCTACGTAGGTGGCATTGATGAGAAAGGTGAAGCGATCGACGTACGCGACCCAATGGCTGAACAATTGGCGGCCATTCATCAAGAAAACAGCACCGATGAAGAGCGAGTACGTGCTTACCTATCAGTCAGTGCGATTTTTGGAGAAGACCTGATCCACAACGAGTCCTTCGTTAACGAAGTGGTTAAGGCTTATCAACTGGTTGCAAACAAAGGCGCTCGTGCTGCCGTTGCTTCTTTATAAGGAATGAGACCATGAAATCTTTTCTATGTGATGACTTTCTATTAAGCAACGATACGGCTCGTGAGCTATATCATGATCACGCTGCGGGTTTGCCAATCTTTGATTACCACTGCCACCTCAATCCACAAGAAGTGGCCGAGGACCGACGATTTGAGAATTTAACTCAAATCTGGCTGGCGGGTGATCACTATAAATGGCGTGGCATGCGCGCAGCGGGTGTGCAAGAGCAGCTGATCACTGGTGATGCTAGTGATTACGACAAGTTTATCGCTTGGGCAAACACGGTGCCGAAAACTCTGGGTAACCCGCTGTTTCACTGGACGCATCTTGAACTGCGTCGCCCTTTTGGTATTACGGGCACTCTGTTGAATGGCGATAGCGCTGATCAGATCTGGCACCAGTGTAATGAGATGCTTCAATCAGATGACTTTACTGCACGTGGCATCATGAAGCAGATGAATGTAGTGATGGCGGGGACTACCGATGATCCCATCGATTCACTAGAGCACCACGCTGCGATTGCATCAGATGACAGCTTCGATGTCGAGGTGCTGCCAAGCTGGCGTCCAGACAAAGCATTCAAGATTGAGCTTGCAGGCTTTGCGGATTACATCCAATCGCTGTCGCAAGCCGCTGATGTCCAAATTGCTACCTTTGCAGAACTGTGCGAAGCGCTAGGCAAGCGTCTTAAACACTTCGACAACCACGGCTGCCGCGCAGCAGACCACGGTATTGAAGTGGTGCGATTTGCCAAAGTACCCGCACAGAGTGTGCTTGATGATATTCTCGCTCGCCGCCTGTCTGGCCAAGTGCTTTCAGAGCTTGAGGTTGACCAGTTTAGCACTGCCGTACAAGTATGGCTTGGTCAAGAGTATGCTCGCCTAGGGTGGGTGATGCAGCTTCACATTGGTGCGCAACGTAATAACAACAGTCGCATGTTTAACTTACTCGGCCCAGATAGTGGTTACGATTCGATTGGCGACAAACCGTTTGCACTAGAGCTCTCTTGTTTGCTTGATGCGATGGACCGTGATGATGCGCTACCAAAAACTATCTTGTACTGCTTAAATCCTCGTGATAACGAGATGATGGCAACCATGATAGGTAATTTCCAAGGGGGCGGTATTGCGGGCAAAATCCAATTCGGATCTGGCTGGTGGTTTAACGATCAAAAAGATGGCATGCAGCGCCAAATGGAACAACTGGCACAATTGGGCCTACTTAGCCAGTTTGTCGGCATGCTGACAGACTCTCGTAGCTTCCTTTCTTACACTCGTCACGAGTATTTTCGCCGCATTCTATGTGACATGGTTGGTCGCTGGGCAGAAAACGGAGAGGTACCAAACGATAAGGCGATGCTAAGTCAGCTTGTGGAGGATATTTGTTTCCATAACGCTAAGCGTTACTTCGCCAAGGAGGCGTGATGAAAAGCATTGCCTTAATCGGGGAGTGCATGATTGAGCTGAACGGTGAGCCGTTTAGTTCAATGCAGCAAACCTATGGCGGTGATAGCCTCAATACCGCAGTATACCTGTCTCGACTGGCGGGAAACAGTTGCTCGGTGCATTTTGCTTCAGCGATGGGGGAAGATGCACTGAGTCGAGAGATGATCCTTCGCTGGCAAAGCGAAGGGGTCAAAACTGACACGGTTTTAATCGACTCTGAGCACCAGCCCGGTTTGTACCTCATACAACTTGATGCTTCAGGTGAACGTACGTTTTTGTACTGGCGTAATAATTCAGCCGCTCGTTATCTGCTTCGTCATCCAAAATATGACGAGCTAGAAGCTGCGCTTTTGGATAAAGATTGCCTCTATTTAAGTGGCATTAGTCTGGCTATCTTGCCAGATGCCGACCGAGAAATTTTGGTCGAACTGCTCCAGCAAGCCTCGTCGCAAGGGATCAAGATTGTATTTGATTCCAACTATCGCCCAGCGCTTTGGCAAGATGAAGTGAGTGCACGCAATGCCTATCGTCAAATCTTAGCGGTGACCGACCTTGCTCTGGTCACCAATGATGACGAACAAGCCTTGTGGGGCGATAGCTCTGACCAAGAGACATTGGTAAGACTAGCCGCAAGTGGCGTCAAAGCGGCGGTTCTAAAACGTGGTTCTGAAGCGTGTCTGTGGCGCGATTTTGCTAATGACAAAGCGTGTGATGTCACTCCGAACAAAGTCGCCAAGGTGGTTGATACCACGTCAGCCGGAGACTCCTTTAATGCTGGCTTCTTAGCTGGTTTTCTCAATGATCTGCCTGCAGAGGAATGTGCCTTGCTTGGTCACCAAACGGCAAGCCGAGTGATCCAGCACAAAGGGGCAATCATTGATAAACATTTAATGGCTGATTTAACTAACTTATTTGCAAGGGACTTGGTCGAAAGTGACCTTTGTCCAACAAGGAAAAATGACTCATGAGTACCGTCGCCGAGCAACTCGCTCAGATTAAAATTATTCCCGTGATTGCGCTAGATAATGCCCAAGATATCGTACCGCTTGGTAAAGCACTGGCCGAAAATGGCCTGCCTGCGGCAGAAATTACGTTCCGTTCAGATGCTGCGGCTGAAGCGATTCGACTGCTTCGTGAAGCCCAGCCAGAAATGCTTATTGGTGCGGGAACTGTGCTTAATCGTGAGCAAGCGCAAGCGGCGAAAGATGCGGGCGCTACTTTTGTTGTTTCACCAGGTTTTAATCCAAATACAGTGAAAGCTTGCCAAGAGATCGGCATTGATATTGTTCCCGGTGTTAACAATCCTACGGCGGTGGAAGCCGCATTAGAAATGGGTTTGACGACGCTCAAATTCTTCCCTGCCGAAGCCTCTGGCGGCATCGCAATGCTTAAGTCCTTGCTAGCGCCGTATACTGATGTGCAATTTATGCCAACCGGTGGTGTCAACCCTGCAAATGTCAAAGACTACTTAGCGCTAGACCGAGTGTACGCTTGTGGTGGCACTTGGATGGTAGATAAAAAGCTGATTGATGCAGGTCGTTGGGATGAAATTGGTCGTTTAGCCAAAGAAGCGGCTGATTTGATCGCTTAATCCGAGTTAGATGTAAGTTCATGGGCCTTCAATTGAAGGCCTTTTTTAGGAGTGTAGGATGTGGGAATTTAACTTAGCTCAAGCGGTCGGTCTGGTGGCATTTCTCATCGGTGTGAGTGCGTTTTTTCAAAAAGATGGTCACAAGTTTCGCCTTCATTTAATGGTATTCCAGTGTGTTCTCGTGGTCCATTTCGCCATGATGGAAGCTTGGGTCGCAGCCGCAGGGTGTGGCATAAGTGCAATTCGTAGTTACGTATCAACCAAGACTCAATCAGTCAAAGTGATGGCTTTCTTCGTCGCCGCTTTATGGCTATTTGGACTGCCTCAGATGAATCACGGTTATGAACTATTGACGATTATTGGAGCGTCGGTAGCGACCTATGGGCTGTTTTGCACTCAAGGCATTACCATGCGCATTCTGATCCTATTCAATTCTTGTTGCTGGCTGACAAACAATATTTTCATTGGCTCAATAGGTGGGACTATGATGGAGGCAACGTTTATTGTTTCCAATCTAATAACCATCTATCGATTAAAAACGGTGAACTTGAAGCAGGTGAATGGCTGAGGTTTTGGCGATCTAGCATCATGGAGATTGCAAGGAGGAAGTCTTTGTGAATTGCTAAATCGCCAAAAAATGGAAGGCTTATAGAATGGCTTCTAAATGCCCATGCTTAGAGTGCATTTGTGGCACCCATGCCAGCTTATCTGCGGACATTTTTTCACCTCCGGGTAGCTCGATGTGATTGACGGTCCAAATCACACAACCGAGCGGCAAGTTTAATAGGCTGCGGACTTGTGAGTAGAGTGAATTCCTATCATAAGCGCCCGAAATAGGACAAGCATGCCCAATCCATGCGCCTAACACTTGTGCCTGCGTAGCAGGAAGATCAAGTGATAGGATTTCAGGTTCTACATCTTTGACCACTTTCATGCATAAGCGAGTGCCACCGGTAGCGAGTTGTTCTATCCAAAGGCGGTGCGGGATAGAGGGGTTATCCCATTGCAGTACATTGGCATATTGATTCATGTTCTTCGTCCTTAAAAAGCACCATAACGCCTTTAGTAAAAGCAGCGGCGCACCGATCTTTTGGGGGGAGATGAGTGCTGTTGCCGCTACTGCTACTAAATTGGTTACCCAAATATGATTGAAGAGACTTTGCTGTTTCACTTTCATTGGTAAATCGATAGATGACGTAAGGCCTTGCAATACTTACTCTTAGTTAAGTTTTTCCGCAAGGGTAAGCCACATTGGTTTACCTTTGTTATTGTTTGTTTACACAATTATAGTTGCATTTGAATCTATTGGTTAACCAATTTGTTCTGGTTAGGAGAGATTGATCAATCTAATTTATCGAATGGGATTCGGTGATCACAAATATGGTGTTTAGCACTTGTGAACAAGAGACTGTTACGCGCAAATCTTGCGCTTGCAGTCTCTCGCTTTCAGTTACGCCGTCACCTTTACTGATGGCGTGAAAATGATGTTCGTAGAGCAGAGATGTCGGAGGTATAGTCGCTTAAAATTAGGCTAGCATTGTGATAGATATCTTTAGTCGCTAGCCACTGATCAAGCATGCGTTTGGCGTACCATGCACCAAGAATGTTGGCGATCGCTAGCCCAATCCATAGGGAAAATAAACTCACTTGAGCTGTGATCAGTGCCAAAGGTACGGTTAACATGACGGTTTTGACCAAGACTAACTTTAGAGAGTGGATCGGTTGTGCAACCCCATTTAAAAATGCACTTGCCACTAGGGTCAATCCATAGGCTGGTAGACTTATCGCCAACACGTAAAAGTAGTGTTTACCAGAAGTGATGGTGTCAGCATCATGGCTGAACAGCGCCATGAGTGGCTCGATAAACACAACTAACGCAATCCCCACAGCCAGTGACCAATAAACCGTCATCCTGCCTGAATAAGCGATGACACTTTCAAGTCTTTCTATTGCTTTCGCACCGTAGTTTTGTGCGACAACTGGCGTAAGTATGACACTTAATGCCAACACGCCTGTCATCGCCAATGATTCAATACGTGTCACGATACCAAAGGCGGCAATGTGGCTAGCACCATAGTGGGCGATTTGGCTAGTGATAATCGCAATAGCAATAGGAGGCAGCACTTGTGCAGCAATCGCTGGTGTCGCTATCGACAGTACACCTTTGAGCTGGCTTGTAATACGAGCGTATTTGATTTGCCCTAATAACGTGTGCCGGTACAGTAGGCCAAGCATCGAAACTGCGATAACTAACCATGACAACACTGTAGCGTAGGCTGCTCCCTGTAAGCCGAGTTCAGGAAAAATGCTGATTCCAAATATGAGGAAGTAATCAAAAACTAGGTTAACCACGCCACCAACACCCATGACCACCGTCGGTGCTAACATGATGCCCTTGGCCATTAACCCAGCATTGGCGATCAGGCCAATGACTAGCAGTGGCATCGCCCAATACAAGGGGGTGATATATTGTTGAATAATAGTGACTTCTTGGCTGCTAGCTCCAAGTAAGCCATAGGTGATGGATAGTGTATTGAAGCCAAGCTGTCCAACCAGAAAGGCCGCAAAAGCAAACAACAGCAACGACAAAGAAATTGTTGAGCCTGCTTCCATTTGATTGTTCTCACCCAGCAGGCGTCCAACCACTGCAGCAATGCCCGAAGAGGTGCCCATGAATAGTCCGACAATCAATATATAGACGGGATAGATATAGCCCATTGCAGCCAGTTGACTGGTACCCAACTGGCCGATGAAGTAGCTGTCCACCAGTTGGAATAAAAACGTCATTAGCATCGCAAAGGCAGCGGGCGCTGCCATGGTTAACAGCGTGCTGCGTATTGGTTGGGAGGTGAGTTGCGCTTCCATGCACGTATCCTCAATTAAATGTTTTTGATAACTGTGGCTAGCTGCTGATTAAATTCATCAGATGTCACCTTGGCCGATTCCATGTCGAAGTGGTCATAGAAACTAGGTAGTGAGAGCGACCCAACAAGGTTAGCGTCAAAGTAAGGGGCTGAGTTGGACGCACTTGCCAAAACACTTGATGCTCCGCCAGGACCTGGTGAGGTTGCTAGGAACAACACTTTTTTGCCTTGGAATACTTTCATGTTGACTCGCGAGGTCCAATCAAACAGGTTTTTGTATGCGGCTGTGTAAGAACCATTGTGTTCGGCAAACGAGATGATGATGAGGTCTGCACTGCCTAATTTGTTGAAAAAATCTTGTGCCAGTTGTGGTTGGCCTAATTCTTTTTCACGGTCTTCGCTAAAAAGTGGCATTTCGTAGTCATTGATATCGATCAGCTCAACTTGCGCCCCTTCAAACTGGTTTGCAGCGTATGAGGCTAGGTGTTTGTTGATTGAATTGCGGCTGCTGCTTGCGCCAAATGCGATGATTTTCATAATGATGTTCCTTATTAAAATGCTGTTTATTGTGCTGATTTAAGTGCGTCTAAGCCGAGGTATTCGATAAACTCGATCACGTTGTCGTCTGGGTCTCGGATGAAAATAGAAGTCCCTGTGGAGTGATGCATTGGGCCACCGCTTAATGGGATCTCCAGTCGGTCTAGCTCGGCTAGTGTTTCTGTTAAGCTGGTGATTTCCATCGCAACATGGGTATAACCCGTGTACTTAGTATTTACGTCCATCAACACATTTTGTTTATTCGCTTGGTTGGCGTTCAAGATGAAGTTGATGTTAATGCCGCTTGGGTGCTCAACAACAGCGACCGGTTCTGGACCAATCGGGCCTGCGATGTATTCAAAGCCAAGACTTGCATAAAAGTTCACTGCGACGTTGAAGTCACTTACTCTTAATCCAATGTGGTTCACTCTAGAAATTGTGTTCATTTCATCTCTCCTTGTGATTTGATAGTTATCTTAGATTGATTCTGTTTATTGATTAATACTCTAGATGTGTAATGATTGTTTCCATATGACTATTAATGGAAGTGGTATGGAAACTACAACGCTGGATGGGTATGTGGTGTTTTATCAGGTGATTTCGCTTGGCAGCTTTACCGCTGCGGCGCAAAAAACAGGGCATTCAACCTCATATATCAGTAAAGAAATTAACAAGTTAGAAGATAGGTTAGGTGTTCGTCTGATCCATAGAACTACCCGTTCGTTAAACTTGACCCCAGAAGGGGAAGTGTTCTTCGATCATTGCCAAACCGTGGTAGAAGAGGCGAAACGTATTGAGCAGCTTTTGTCGGGTAAGCAAGGTGAACCTAAAGGTCGATTGAAAATCAGTTGCCCCGTTGGGTTAGGTGCGGGACAGCTCAGCGGTGTGTTGGCGGAATTTGCCGAGCGCTATCCAAAAGTGCAGCTTGATGTTGAATTAAATGATCGCAAGGTAGATTTGGTTGCTGAAGGGTTTGATATTGTGCTGCGAGCCACAACACAGCTAGAAGATTCAAGCCTTATCAGTCGATTGGTCCGCCGTTCACATGGGGTCGTGATCGCATCACCTGCGTATCTGGCTAAATATGGCACGCCCAAGCACCCAACGGATCTGATTGGTCATCGCTGCATCTGTTACACCAACTTGCAGCAGCCGAATCTATGGGAGTTTAGCGATTGGCAAGGAGAGCGAGTGAGCGTCACAGTCGATAACACCATCATGACTAACAGCGCTCAAATGGAGATCGCAATGTGTTTAGCAGGCCAAGGCATTACTCGCCTACCTGTTGATCATGTTCAGGAGGAGCTAGCCCAAGGAAAACTGGTGGAACTGTTCGAAGATTGGCCCAAATTTCCGTTGGCTTTATATCTGGTATACCCAAGCCGTAAACACATGTCACCGAAAGTGCGCAGCTTTATCGAGTTTGTTATCGAAAAGATAGGGGAGTGAGGGGCTAAAAGTTAACTTTGCCACGCATAGACTTGGTCTGGCCTCGTTGGGTTTTCTTGTCCATGCGGCGAGTTTGCGATGCCCGAGTTGGCTTGGTTGGTCGGCGTTTTTTTTCGACCTTAGCGACGGACCGGATAAGCTCTGCTAGCCGCAAAAGTGCGTCTTCTCGGTTCTGCTCCTGAGCCCGGAACTGCTGCGCCTTAATAATGACCACACCATCTTTGGTAATGCGGCTATCTTTAAGCGCTAACAAGCGCTGCTTGTAAAAATCAGGCAGCGTGGAGTGGTTAACATCAAAACGCAAGTGGATAGCACTAGAGACTTTATTGACGTTTTGCCCGCCCGCCCCTTGCGCTCGAATCGCCGTCAACTGGATCTCCCAGTCAGCAAGCTCCACAGTATTGGATATTTTCAGTCCCACATTCGTACCTAAATCTTATTAAACGTGCTCATGGTAATCGACTCGCTTCAGCTTGCCAAATTATGGTCTTAAATTTGGAGGAATCGTGTTATTAGTAGACAAACAGGTAAAAGGGTATCGAGATTTGCTGGGGTAGATAAAAACTTATTGAGATCAGTCAACCTTTCCCTTCGCCAAATTAGAGCGCCACGTGTAGTACCCAAACTTTCACCGTAGTAATCAATTACGAACTAGATTAGGAGAACATTAGTGATAGAAGCTTTTTCTGTAAGCCATTTTCGCTCATTAAAAGATATCGTTACTCCGCTTTCGAGCTTAAATTTGGTGACGGGCCCTAATGGGAGTGGCAAGTCAAATTTGTACCGTTCACTTAAGCTTCTGGCAGACACGGCTAATGGTCAATTGATCTCTGCACTGGCTAGAGACGGGGGGCTTCAATCAACCTTTTGGGCTGGACCAGATGAGTTTTCTCAAGATATGTTAGATGGTGTGGCACCTGTTCAGGGAAACCATAAGACCAAGCCCAAGCGATTGGATTTTGGCTTTGTCTGTGATGACTTTGGCTACAGTGTATCGTTAGGGTTGCCAAAACCAGATAGCACGACTCTGTTTGGTTTTGATCCCGTGATAAGACGAGAGTGCATCTGGGCAGGTCCTTTCTATCGTCCTGCGAGTTGTTTGGTCGAAAGGCAAGGTTCGGTTGTTAAAGTTCGCAACGGGCGCAAGTGGGAAGTTTATAGTGACAATGTCAGCACCTTTGATTCGATGCTGACTGAGGTGGTTGATCCAGCGGTGGTTCCTGAAGTGTTTCGAGTGCGTGAAACCATAAAAAGTTGGCGCTTTTACGATATTTTTCGAACCGATACCTATTCACCCATTCGACAGCCTCAGATAGGTACTTTCTCACCGGTGCTTGATCATGATGGACATAACCTTGTAGCAGCACTGCGCACCATCTATGAGATTGGTAATCGGGAAGCGTTAGCGTATGCGATTGATGATGCTTTTCCAGGCGCAAGTATTTCAATGGCACCAAGTGATGATAACCGTTTGTCATTGTTGTTCCATCAACCTGGGTTACTCCGGCCAATGGCATTAGCTGAACTTTCCGATGGCACGTTACGCTACTTATTGTTGGTCGCTGCACTGCTGACTCCTCGACCGCCATCACTGATGGTTCTGAATGAACCTGAGACCAGTCTTCACCCAGATCTGTTACCCGCTTTAGCCAGGCTGATAGTATCTGCCTCGGAAAGTACCCAAGTGTGGGTTGTATCTCATGCTCCTCGTCTGGTTAATACCATTGAAAAGTTTGAGCGCTGCAATTCAATTCATCTGGATAAAAAACTCGGTGAGACCTTCATCAGAGGACAAGATATGCTCGACAAGCCCGCTTGGTACTGGCCGTCGTGAATATGTTCTATAGCGATGGAGATGCTAGTTAACCTTTGAGTCAGTAACTGGTATCCTGCTGCCCAAATAAAAACTGACCTTTATAAAAGATGGTTTCGATGAAAAGACTGGTTTTGTATATCAAGGATAAATGCCCACACTGCAAAGACGCGCAGCGTTACCTTGATTCAAAAGGGTATAAGTACCGTTTGACCAACGCCAAAATGCAGCGTGGCCGTAAAGAGCTAGACGCCATTGGCGCTCGTTCGCTTCCGGTACTCAAAATAGGCGATCAAATTATGATTGGCTGGAACCCAAAGAATTTCGAGCGTATGTACAACGCAAAGAGCTAGCAACCGCTAGCTCTTTTAGTATCGTTTCCCGTTTCCCGTTTCCCGTTTCCCGTTTCCCGTTTCCCGTTTCCCGTTTCCCGTTTCCCGTTTCCCGTTTCCCGTTTCCCGTTTCCCGTTTCCCGTTTCCCGTTTCCCGTTTCCCGTTTCCCGTTTCCCGTTTCCCGTTTCCCGGTGTTACCTACGCATACAACTTTCAAGCGTATCTTTTATCGCTTCGTCACGATAATCACGCCAGTTCTTACCATGTTTAGAGTAAGAATAAAGTCCTTGATGCAGACGGTTAGCATACTGCTTGCACTCGATGCTCTTTAGGTGACGTTGCCATGTTTCCGAATTGTCCAATACATGCTGGTAGCCTAGCGATGATAGTGGATTTAAGCTCTTGACGGTAAATGCTGCTTCAAAGGGGCTTAAACCTTGTTCAAGATCTCGGTTGGCTAGGTAACTTCCCCAAGCGTAGGTGGCTAATGCTAGCGCAATCACTATTAGTACTACGGTGGTTTTTCTCATGTACTGTTACTCCACCTTAGTTGATAGGTGTGAGGTCGATAACTTTATCGCCACTGTAATAGTGCTTTTCGACGCTCTTTTCACCCGTGAGCATGTTGACTGAGACATGGTCAGTCTCATAAACACTGTCTACCGTATCGGAATACATGACTGACGGCGCATCCATTCGTAGACTTTGCGCCACATTGGTGTTGCTAGTTAATGGCTCCTGATGGATCACTTGACCCAGTTCAAGGTTGAAGGAGAATGCATTAAGGTGTTCTGAGTTGTGGTCTAAGCAATAGTACACTCCATCGACCACTTCGGTTTCACTGCTGCCAGAGCCAAAGTGCACACCATGTTCGATGCCGTTTTGCATGTCCCAAATGGTGCATCGATCACCGATAATGAAGCGATCATCAATCACGAAATCAATGCTGAAGTTGTTACCAAAAAAACCTTGGTTTGGTAGTGGTAGTTGCTCGCCAAACGTACCGTCTGGGTTAAGTTTTACAAATGTGTCTCCCGATTCGCCCGTATACATTTCACTTTGGTATTTAAATGGTGTAATGGCATGAGAAGAGTCGCCTTGATTTCCCTGCCAAGTTTGTACGATGTTGCCACTGGTCAGTTCTACTTGGCGTGTCACCTTGCCATCGACAATAAATGCGTGAGTGGTGCTGACATACATAAAGCTGTTGTAGCGGTAGTCTGGCACTGTAATGTTTGGTGCAATTAGCTCCAGTTTTGCTCCATGCTCTATGGTTTCTGGGTCAAGGAAGAACACAGATTCATAAGGGCCATAATTGTCAGTATCACGCAGGGAAATAACAGGCTTGTCGGTTTCATTAAAGGTGCTATTCGGCTGGATGACCTTTAGTGACAATTCGTTGTGGTTGTATGCATATGCAGGTTCATAACCTTCAGGAAATGCATAAAGTTTCCCTTCGTTTTCTAGGTAAATCTTTAACTCATATTGGTCAAAGATACACTGGGTAAAGTGCACAGGAACATAAGCTTTAATTATGCGCCACTGTGGTGAAATATGGTCGATAGAGTCAATGTCGACGGTAGGAAATGCAAGGCAGCTTGGTGGGGCAATTACACCAAAACTAGGGTCAACATCTGGCACGATACCGAAGCCAGGCTCTATCAGCTCTACTTCGTCATTGGAAAGAATGCCGACGCTTTGATCCATATAGGTATCGGTAGGTATGCTGCCAAGCGCAGTGTAACGACTTAAATCCATATCAGATAACACAACTTCACCAGACTCGTAGTTGACTGGCGGTTCAGCTGGGTTCGTTGGCTCAGAGGTCTCACTAGAACCTCCACCACAGCCAATAAGGGACAGTCCCAGTAAGCCAATGATTGTATTGCTTGCGAATGTATTTTTTACCATAGTGCCTTTACCGTGTCGTATTGATTACCAATGAGCGACGCGGATGGTAGATAAATTTTTGTACAGACTCGATAGTTAGTTGGGGGAAGTGTTCCGGTGGGAAATAAAAAGTTGGTAAACGGGAATGCGGTAAACGGTAACACGGTAAAGGGCTAAAGGGCTAAAGGGCAGAAGAAAAAAGCCGGATGTCTTTTGACATCCGGCAAAGCTAATTACTAGGGTTAATTAGCTGTCCAATGGGGCTTACTTTAGGGTGTATAGCTCAGAGTAAGTGTTGCCATTTCGAGTTTGACTCACTTTGATTTGAGTGAGGTCTGCAACTTGAGTCGCTGTGGCTCCATTGATATCGAGTAACTCGACTGTGACCGCATCAGTAACCACAGCAAGAGAATCGACCGCGGTGATGTTGGATGCAATCGCAGCGACATCAGCCAGCGAGCCATCTAGCGAGAACTCATGGTTAACGTAATCAATTGTGAGACCACTGTTCTCTGACTTGATTAAGCCACCGTATACGTTCAGTTCACTTAGACCAAACAATGGAATGGTCATACCGTTCATGTTCCATTGCCACTCTGTGCCTGTTACTGCGAGCTCTAAGCGTTTGATTGCTTGAGCGCCGTTATCCAGTGCAATTGCGCCTTGTTCCCAGTTGATTGCGTCGGTGTACGCGACTTTATCTGTGCCCAAGATATCGCCTTTCACTGTTAAGGTGTATTTGGCATTTCCTGATGCTGCTAAGATGCCGTCATTACGGTATGGCACCACTTGTTCAACAAAGTACACCGCATCAAGATCAACGCTGATGGTGTTGTTGATGTTGTCTGCGGTTAGACCCGCCATTCCCATTGGTGTGGTTGCAACGTCGCCATCAAACATCTGTGAGTCGGTTGGATTACCTTCCATAAACTGATAAATCAGTGACGAATAAGCGTTGCGATACGTTGAAAGGCTGGTGGCATCTTTCACGGTATAAGTGCGTGAGTTGCCGTTGGGTGCATTGACGACAAAAGTATCACCATCGACTAGTGCGGATGTTGAGTTTGAAGCGTTGCCCCAAGTTGCTCCTGCATCAAGCGTCATCAACTGTTGTAACTTGGTGTAATCTGTCCCTTCTGGTAGGTGGCTAATGGTTGCCAACAGCTCATCACTAGAACCTGTGTATTGATGAATCGCAACCGAACCGCTGGTTGCTCCTGTGCTTTCATATGGGTTGGTGAACACTCGGAAACTGTCGTTAAAACGTGTGCCATTACTCACACCAGATACCTGAATGTCGTTAAACTGATCTTGAATAAATGCACTGTCTGTTAACTCCGCAGGCCAGACGAAAACGCCAGGTAGAAGCGGGTCATTGTCACTGCGTTTAAGCGTGCTAATTTGCGTGCCGTTGACCGTTAGCGTTACTGCATCAAGCGTCGAGTAGACTTTGACTTCTCGACTGGTTCGTTCGGTTAGGCTCTGATCAACAATCTTGACCATAGGTACCTCAGACCAGTTTGCTTGGTAGAGGTAATACTGATCTTTTTTGGTGGTATGATCGAACTTCACCAGCCCTTTATCATTTCGACCTATGGTGTCCCCTTCATCTCGGGTAGCGACTGAGAAGTCGAACATGTTCCATACATAAGTGCCCCAAACCCAGTCACGCTGGTTGAATGCGGCAATGTGCCCTTCGTGATACAGATTACCCCACTGGGAGGAGTGATCCGCCATGACTGGCGTTTCGGTGGCGTATTCAGGAAGTGAACTCACACCTGCGCCGTATTCGCTCATACAAAATGGCAGGTTAGGGTACTCATCTTTGATTTGGTCGATGAAGCCGTTGATGTCTGAGATGTTGCCCACATACCAGCCAAAGTAGCGGTTATGACATGGCATCTCTACCGTATCCCAATCAGCATCACCGAGTTGGTCCATTAAAACTGTTGCCTGAGTACTCTTACGGTATGGCACGGTTTTACCAAATCGCGCACCAAACTCCTCTTTGATTACGTCAGATAAGTCTTGAAGCCATTTGGTGTTGGCATCGCTGTTTGGCATACCCAAACCAATTTCATTAGAGTTGCCAATTACCGCCATGGAAGGGTAGTTGAAGTTTTGACGGATCAGCGCTCGCATCTGCTCCTTGGCACTTTCAAGATATTCTGCCCCTGCGTTGCCATGTTCTTCAGGGGTTAAGTAAGTATTCACGATGGGCAGTTCAAGGTAGTTCAATAAACCTATCTGGTTGGAATACTCGCTGGAATCGAGAGCATGTGGGTAGTGGGAGAATCGAATGGAGTTTGCCCCCATCTCGCGCACCATATCCAAGTCATCTTCGCGCATTTCTTGAGTGGTTGACCAGCCAACAACGTCACGGTCTTGGTGCATAGCCACACCATTTAAGCGGTACTGCTTGCCGTTGAGCATAAAGCCTTTATCGGCATCAAAAGCAAAGTAACGCAGACCAAGAGGCTGTTCCACTTGGTCTACAAGTGTGGTTCCATCAAACACCTGCACCACAACTTGGTACAAGTAAGGGTCGTTAACACCATCCCACAGGTGAATATCTTGCAGTGTAAATTCTGATTCTACTTCAGTGACTTGGTTGGCTGCGACGTTAGCTGCGTTGATCGCCGTGTAAACAGTTTTCCCCGAGGCATCTAAAATAGTGGTGCGTACATTACCTTCAAACGCTTGGCCCGACTTGTTACGAACACGAATGTTTGAATAAATGTTTGAGTAGTCATCAGTGGTTTCTGTTTGCATGAAGTAGACGCCAGATGCGCCATAATCTTCGGCATCGATACCCACTTCACCAGTTTGAACAAGCTTCACACTACGATAGATCCCGCCGTAGTAGGTGTAATCCTGCCCAGTTTCCATCGGCAAGAAACCTTCATCGTGTACCGCTGCATCATATGGTCGGTTATCGAGACGGATTGCAATGGTGTTGTCGCCATCTTGGATGAAATCAGTGATATCAATACGAAAACGCATGAAACCACCAGTATGTTCACCTGCCTTTTGGCCATTGACGTAAACCTCGGTGATCATTGCAGCACCATCAAACTCTAGGTATTGACGTTTGCCATCGATCTTGGCCAGATTGAGGGTTTTACGATAGGTATTTAAACCACGGAAATGCGGGTTGTTTACTGGGTCTGCGTTGATAACCGCTTCTGCATCGACAGAGTGTGGCAGGTTAATCGCTTGCCATTCAGAACCACTATCGTCAAAGTCAGCAGCAAGCGCAGCATCCTCTCCAAAATCCATTTGATAACGCCAATCAGCGTCGATATTTGTGATACTGCGAGGGGTAGATTGAAAAATTGGTAAATCAATTGTAGTAGATGCTTCATCAGAGTCGCTATTGCAGCCACCTGCTAGCAAAGCTATGCCAATGGCGATACTGCAAGCACTGATTCTAAAAGTTCTATTCATTTTTGAAACCCTTGAGGTGATGTTTTACGTGTTATTGGTCGATCATTTATTGTTTTGTTCGACCAATTTTTAAGCACATCTCAAAGGTTGAGCAATGACTAGTGATCTCTGGTGGGAGGTGTGAGGTTCAAATGAAAAAACTCAGTGATATCGATTTGATTAACTTAATCTAGTGGTTGAAATCTAACCATTTAGGAGTTATTTGAGCGACTTACACACAAAAGTGACATTCCTCGGAGTGGTACTGGATTTCGCCTCGTCGGTTTTTGACGTGTTGAATGCCTGCTTTCTTGCCCATCTCATAACCTTGTTCCAGCAAGTTTCTTTTACGAGTTAGCCTTTTTACTGGAAAGTTTTCAGGTGGTGCTATTACTCTCACTTTGGCGTCTGCTGGTGGATTGCGGAGAAATTCTAGTGATTGATTGTAGTTCTCTGCCCGGCTCAACATTGCTTGTGCGACGTTCGGGTGTTTGGCAAACAGTGTTTTGAGTAACCAAGGGCTTTTGGTTTTTGCCATGTTATAGCTTAATGGGTGCGACAAAATCACCGTGATGTCTCTGGCACCACGACGATAGGCTTCTCGTACAGGAATAGAGTCCGCCACACCACCATCGGTATAGCAGCCACCTGAAAAGCAAGGGGTTGACTTATAGGCGATAGGCAGCGCTGTTGTGGCTTCAGTCACTTCAACAACGTTCTCAGCAGTGATCTGAAAGTAATCCGCAGCTCCTGACACAATATTGGTTGTGGTGGCATATAGCGGAAAAGAGTCAGAAAGCTTATCTAAATCGATAGGGTAGCGAGCAAGAGACTCTTCACTCAGCCATCGCACATCCATTAAGTTACCGCCTCGAATAAAGCGAGCGGTATCGAAAAATCGCTTTGAGGTGGCTAAGTCGCTAATGACCTTGAAGCTTCGCTCAGGCGCATCAGCCAAATAGCCCAAAAGGTTGGACGCACCCGCAGAGACGCCAATCGCAAAATCAAAAGGCTTATAGCCTTGATCCATAAATGCATCGAGTACACCGGCGGCAAACACACCACGCATTGCACCGCCTTCAACCACTAAGCAAGAGTTATCTGACATAAGGATTTCTTTTATTGGTAATAGATAACGTAAGAATACGTACTCAGGACTATTGAATAAAATCGATTGTTTATATCATTTTGATAGGCATTAACTATGGTTTGTAGCATTTTTGAGTGATTTGTAGATATATGCGTATTGTTGAGAAGGTGCGCAGCGACAAGGCAAACCCTTAGTGTTTAAAATGGCGATTCTGCTTAATAAATCACCAAGGGGTTGCTATGCGTCAGTTGGCGTTACTTACTTTATTGCTGCCTGCGGTTAGTTTTGCCTTTCAATCGGGCAACTACCCAACGCTTGCGTACTCAAAGTTGCCTGATGGTCAGAAAGTGGTGATGGGGGATAACGTCATTGCTGCGGCTATTGAGAACAAACAAGTTCAGCCTTTACAGTACACAGCGGAATATAAGCAGACTTTGAAATCGATTTTTTCAGAGGTTTACAAGAAAGATGACTACTTAGCCACTCGATTAGAGTCTCGGTCACTGTTTGAATTAACCCAGAAAATGTTATCGGAAGTGGTCTGTTCCGAGTACCGCTTTCGCCACTCATTACCAATGCAGCAAGGCTGCACAGGGCAAGTTTTTGATGACACCTTACGTCAGCCAATGCCCTTTATCTCAGGGCCTTTGTTTGAGCAAGGGCTGACCCTACATAAAGATGACCCAGCACAATCGGTGAGCTTTCAATTACGTTTGAGCAGCGGTATTGAGGCCCCTCTCACCAGCACGTTCGGCGCTATCCATGAATTGGGACCTTTCTTCGGCGGTTTGGCCCGCAGTGACAATTTAGTGCTTTCTGTGCGTATGAAAGCTTACACCCTAGATTCAGACAAAATGCGTAGTCAGGCCATCTACCCGAATGAGTTGATTTTCTTTGTCTTGCTTCCTACCGCTAGGGAGTTGACTGCGCAAGCTTCAATGCGAGACGCCGCAAGGTATGCCTTGCAGCGGGCGCAATTACTGGTATTGAAATAGAGGCTGTCGGCGACTAGTCGATGGTGACAAGGGTGGTAAGCCCTAGCACATCTTGCGTTTTAGACCGCTCTTTTCTAATAGCCTAGTAGAGATCTCTTCCACTGATAGCGAGGTGGTATTGAGGTATGGGATCGCTTCTCGCCTAAACATGGCTTCTACTTTAGATAGCTCAGTATCACATTGCTCTTGGCTGGCATAGTCGCTATCCGCTCGACGCTCATGACGGATGGCTTGCAATCGGTCTGAGTCGATAGTTAAGCCGAATGTTTTATAGCGATAAGGCTCAATGGCTGCTGGCAGTGTCAGGCGATTCATATCTTCTGCAATGAAAGGGTAGTTCACCGCACGAATGCCAAATTGCATGGCCAAATAAAGACTTGTTGGCGTTTTCCCGCAGCGCGACACACCTAACAAAATGATATCGGCTTGCTCTAAATTATTGAGCGAGATGCCGTCATCATGGGCGAGGGTGTATTCAATTGCCGCAATTCTATCCATGTAGCTGTCTTGGTCGCGTTTGATACTTCGTGAACGTTGCAACTTGGGTTTCGGCTCCAGCTCAAGATCCGCTTGCAGAGGTGTGACCAGTGTGTTTAATACGTCATAAAGTAAGGCATCGCACGATTCAATGATTTTCTTCACTTCTGGAACAACGATTGAAAAGAACACGATTGGCTGTAAGCCATGTTTCTTGTGCGACTGAGCAACCGCTCTGACCACATCTTCGGCTCGATCGACATTATCAACAAAAGGGATTGTCGTTTGGGAAGTTTCGATGGGAAATTGCCCCAAAACCGTGTGTCCCAAGGTCTCTACAGTGATTGCGGTGCCGTCAGAAATGTAAAAGACGTCACGAAATTGGGTTTTACTATTCATAAAAAGTTGAAGCCTTCAAAAAATCCAGTAATCTTTATAGCGCAATTGATTATAACTATAACCGTACTGAGCGACAAAATTAGCTGAAAAAGTGTGAAGTCATACAATTTTTGCTAAATAGCGAGCAATCGTTTGCTTTTTGTCCGACAAATTATACCGCTGATCCAATAATAAAGGAGACCTCCCCATGCAACAGAACGTTGTCTGGTACGATGCTTTATCGATGAATGACGTAGATAAAGTGGGTGGAAAAAACGCCTCTCTGGGCGAAATGGTAGCTAACCTAGCGAACGCTGGCGTGAAAGTGCCAAATGGTTACGCAACAACCGCTTTTGCATTCAATCAGTTTATGGACTTTGAAGGCTTAGATGATCGCATTCATGCGCTTCTTGATGAGCTAGACGTAGACGATGTGCAAGCATTGATGAAAACAGGGGAAACCATCCGCAATTGGATTTTGGAAGCACCATTTCCTGCCGATTTGGAAGCTGACATCCGCCGCTGCTATGCAGAGTTGGGTGAAGGTGATGAGATGCTATCTGTGGCAGTTCGCTCTTCAGCGACGGCAGAAGATCTACCAGATGCCTCTTTTGCTGGTCAGCAAGAGACTTTCCTAAACGTACGTGGTATCGATTCGGTTATCGAAGCGGTTAAGCACGTATTTGCTTCTCTATTTAACGACCGCGCTATTTCATACCGTGTTCACCAAGGTTTTGACCACCGTGGTGTTGCTCTATCTGCGGGCATCCAGCGCATGGTTCGTTCGGACAAAGCGTCTTCTGGCGTGATGTTCACCCTAGACACTGAATCTGGCTTTGACCAAGTAGTTTTCGTTACGTCATCTGTCGGTCTTGGTGAGATGGTAGTGCAAGGCAGCGTAAACCCTGATGAATTCTACGTTCACAAGCCAACACTTCAAGCAGGTAACCCTGCGGTAGTGCGCCGTACTATCGGTTCAAAGAAAGTGAAAATGATCTACGCAGAAGGCAACGAGCTTGGTACCCAAGTTGAGATTGTTGATACCACTTCGGCAGAACAAAACCAGTTCTCTCTAACCGATGCAGAAGTTGAAGCTCTAGCAAAACAAGCGCTTATCATCGAAGAACACTACGGTCGTCCAATGGACATCGAGTGGGCGAAAGATGGCATTACTGGCGAGCTTATGATTGTTCAAGCACGTCCAGAAACGGTAATGTCACGTACTGATAAGAACGTGATGGAGCGTTTCCACCTAAACCAGCAAGCAGAAGTGCTAGCAGAAGGTCGCGCAATCGGTCAACGCATTGGTTCTGGTGTAGTACGTGTTGTTGGCAGCCTAGATGAGATGGATCAGGTTCAAGAAGGCGATGTGCTGGTGGCTGACATGACTGACCCAGATTGGGAACCAGTAATGAAGCGTGCTTCTGCTATCGTAACCAACCGTGGCGGCCGTACTTGTCACGCAGCGATTATCGCTCGTGAACTAGGCATTCCAGCGGTAGTGGGTTGTGGTAACGCAACCGAGTTACTGCACAACGGTGATGAAGTAACAGTGTCTTGTGCTCAAGGTGAAACTGGCTTTGTATACCAAGGTAAACTGGACTTTGAAATCCGCCGTTCAGCGGTTGACGAGCTTCCTCAGTTGCCACTTAAAGTGATGATGAACGTAGGTAATCCAGACCGTGCGTTTAGCTTTGCAACTATTCCTAATGAAGGTGTTGGCCTTGCGCGTCTAGAGTTCATCATTAACAAGATGATAGGTATTCACCCGAAAGCTCTGCTTAACTACGACGAGCAGTCTGACGAGCTGAAAGCTCAGATCGACCAACGTATCGCAGGTTATGAGAGCCCGAAAGAGTTCTACATCGAGAAGCTGACAGAAGGTATTTCAACCATCGCTGCAGCGTTCTGGCCTAAGCGTGTGATCGTTCGTATGTCTGACTTTAAGTCAAACGAGTACCGTAACCTGATTGGTGGTCCTGCTTACGAACCGCACGAAGAGAACCCGATGCTTGGTTTCCGTGGTGCATCACGTTACATCTCTCCAGCATTCCGTGATTGTTTCGCTCTAGAGTGTGAAGCGATGAAGCGTGTGCGTGAGAAGATGGGTCTTAAGAACGTTGAGATCATGATCCCATTCGTTCGCACCGTAAGCGAAGCGGCATCTGTAATCGATCTTCTGGCTGAACATGACCTACGTCGTGGTGAGCAAGGTCTTAAAGTTATCATGATGTGTGAGCTACCTTCGAACGCTGTGCTAGCGGAGAGCTTCCTGAAGTACTTTGATGGCTTCTCGATCGGTTCAAACGACATGACTCAGCTAACCCTTGGTCTTGACCGTGATTCAGCAGATATTGCTCATCTATTTGATGAGCGCAATGAAGCAGTGAAAGCGATGCTTTCAATGGCTATCAAAGCCGCTAACAAAGCAGGTAAGTATGTTGGTATCTGTGGTCAGGGTCCTTCAGATCATGAAGATCTTGCCGACTGGCTACTAGAGCAAGGCATCGACTCTCTATCGCTTAACCCAGATACTGTGGTTGAAACTTGGAGCCACCTAGGCGAAAAGCACGCTCAGTAATGCATGGTTAACTGATTAAATGGAAAGCCCTCGCATTGAAGTGACCCCATAAAGTTGGACATTTCTGTTAAGCGGCTTGCAAGGCCTGATTTCGATATTCAATCGGAGTCAGGCCTTTTAGTTTTACCTTAATCCGCTTGGTGTTGTAATACTCGATATACTCTTCAATCTGCTCTATAAGATCGTTGGCATCATTAAATGATTGATTGTGGTACATCTCTGTCTTAAGCAGTGCGAAGAAGTTCTCTGCCACTGCATTATCTAAACAGTTCCCTTTTCTCGACATGCTCTGTGTTAACCCATTATCGGTAATTTTCTTCTGATATAACTGATGTCGATATTGCCAGCCTTGATCACTATGTATGATCGGTTTTGAGTGCTTATCCAGCTTCGAGATCGCTTCTGTTAGCATATCAGTCACAAGAGGCAATCGTGCGTTCTTGGCGACTTTATAAGCGACAACCTCTTGAGTAAACAAGTCAACCACTGGTGACAGATAGACTTTTTGGCCTTTTACTTTGAACTCAGTAACATCGGTTACCCATTTTTCATCTGGTTTAGTTGCCGTGAAGTCTCTTTCTAAGATATTTGGCGCACTTTTGCCTGTTTCCCCTCGATAAGAGCGATACTTCTTGGGTCTAACGGTTGATTTTAGACCTAGTTCTTCCATCAGTCGCTGGACCGTCTTGTGGTTTATTACGAACTCCAGCTTCTTTAACTCAAGGTGAATACGGCGGTACCCATACCGACCCTTATGCTCATGATAAATTGATTTAATTAACTCTCGTTCAATCGTATAGCTATCCGAGCGCTTACTCGCTTGTACTTGATAGTAGAACACACTTTTTGGCAGCTCGAGTGCTTGGAGCAAGTGTTTTAGTGGGTGTATTTCTCTGAGAGTTAGAGCAATTACCGTTTTTTCTTTATTTGACGGCGTCTCTTTTCCTGCTCTAACTCCTCTAACTTTTTTAGGACAGCATTCTCCGCTCTCAAGTACGCTAACTCCTCTTTCAGCTCCTCCAAAGTCTTATCATCATCGGATGTAATAGGATGTTGAGGTTGCTGTTTCATAAGAGGTCTGCCTACTTTCTGAGGCTCGAGCCCTTTAATACCTTGTTCTCTGTATCTTTTTAGCCAAACAGAGAGTGTTCCAGGGGTCGAGAGGTTTAAGAAGGCACTAGTGTGCGTCAGAGACCAGCCATTCGTCCACATTAAATTAATCGCTTCTAGCTTCGTTTTAGCCGTTGAAGCATGATTTGTGGGAAGAAAAGAGTTAGTACCATGAATAGCAAAGACTTGCGCCCAGTACCTAATTTGTCTAGAGGAAATGGAATATTCTTTAGCTAACAGGCGAGATGGCACACCACTTAAGCATTGCTTAGCAATGATGCACTTCAACTCACGACTATATTTGGACATAAAAGACCCCCAATAATTGGTGTCCAACTATTGGGGGTCAGTTCACTTTGATGCGAGGGCTTTTTTGATCATGGCGTATTGTTGTGCGCCCAACTGTGGTGCCATAGCAGTAGGCTACTTAGAGGTTTGGGTTTGCATATTAAGTAGCCTTGCACCTTCATGTCATCGTATTTTCTTCCCAGATATTCAAGGTCTGAAAACTCTTCCGTGCCCTCTGCAATTAACGAAATATCGAGTCGCTTGGCTATATTGACCAAAGTGTCGACAACAACCTGATTGAAAGGATCGCGGTGTATATCGCTTATCAAAGTTCGATCAATTTTGACTTCAGTAAAAGGTAAGCTGCGCAGTTGATTGAGGTTGGTAAAGCCAGTACCAAAATCATCCAGCGAAAGGCCAAAGCCCTGCATTCGGAATCGGTTAATGCTCTCAAGTTGCTCTGTGTCTTCTAATGCAAACTCTTCTGTTATCTCTAGCGTGAAGTTCTCACGATCCAAGTTCTCGTGATCGATCGCCTGCATAAACTCCTTTGGATAGCCTTTTTCACTGAGCTGGGAAGGGGAAAGATTGAGACTGATTTTTACATTCTTGCCAAATTCTGCGATAAGTTTAGGCGTATCAGCAACCACCTGCTTGAGAACAATTCGAGTGACATCGTTAAGCAATCCACACTCAATAGCCGTTGGAATGAATTGTCCCGGCAATATGGCATTGCTCTTACCGGGTTTTACGATCCTTGCCAGTACCTCAATGCCTTCCACACTGCGACTTAGCAGCTTAACTTTGGGCTGATAATAGGGCTCGATGAGTCCGTCTTGAATGCATTCGAGCAACTCTTGTTTAGTTAATGCTTGCTCAGCTGGTGCGTGTCGCTCAGTGATGCGGCTTAACTTAAACAAGACTCGTTGCAGTTCATTGATAGGGATAGGTTTCGGGATATTGCCAATCAAGTTGATCTTATGTTTACGAGCAATTTCCGAAGCCAGTTCGATCACTCGGGTATCCATTTCGGAGATGATGCACACACCCCCTTGAAAACCAATTTGACCGAGCTCTTTGATCACCGACATGCCATCAATTTCTGGCATATTGAGATCCGTAAATACCGCACTGTATCGCTGTGGCGATTTTCTAATATGTGCTAAAGCCGTTTTGGGGCATGAAGAAGTCACGATATTATCGAAACCAAGTTCAGCCATCATGCTTCGCATTATTAGTAAGATTGCAGGTGAGTCGTCTATTACGACGATATTTTGAGTTTTCATAAAGCATCCTGCCCTGACGTTTGGTTAAAATATAGTCAGTGCAACTCCGCTTTGCAAAATGTTGCTTATGAAAAAATAAGCCTGTTGGCCTTGGTTGATCACTAAGTATTGAGAACGAAAACAGAAAAGCTCACCACGGGGGATGAGCTTTTTATAAATCATTGTGCTGGCCACTTTACCATGGCTTGAGACTGGCTTAGAAGTAGTAGTTTGCGTTAACCCAAACTGATGTTGCATCTTTCTTGTCCATCTTAAGCGCAGTATCGTTTAGTACGTGCTCTACTTTAAGACCAAGGCTTGCTTGTGGGGCGATCATCATACCACCACCAAGGGTCACTTCATTGAAACGAGTTTTTGCTTCGTTGATGTAGGTAGTGCGAGGGTTTGCGTATACCCAGTTACCGTTATCGAATGCGTACATTGCGTAAGCACCAACTTGGTTCATCATGCTGCTTTCAGATACTTTAGTATCTTCATAAGTAAATTCAGTCGCTGCATAACCAATACCTGCCATTGGGAAAAGCATGATGTTTGGTGTTACTTGGAACTTGTACATTGCACCAGCGATAGCACCAGTCATTGCTTTGTTGCCAATGATGTCTAGCGAGTAGCCAAGACCTTCAGTCACGTGGAAGTAACGACCGCGAGCAGAAACTTGACCAGTTAGATCATCTTTCTTGTCTGCTACTGTTACGTCAGCAGTGAAGATGTGTGAACCCATACCGTAGATACCGTTGAACTGAGTTGCGTCAGCGCCGCGGCTCATACCAAGACCAGTGTAAGAAGCGGTTGGATCACCGTAGTTTACGTCTTGTGCTTCTTCTGCGAATGCTGGTGCAGATAGTACTGCGATTAGTGGTAGAGTAAGTGCTAGTTTTTTCATTTTATAACCTGCTAGTAATTTGGCTATTCCATAGCAGTTGGATAATAATTTATAGGATTCCGCTCCCTGTTGGTTCCTATTATTCATATTATTATTTAATATCAAACTCTCTTAGCGAGGGGTTTTCCCATTCAAGTGGTTTTTGGATATGACATTAGAACAGATAAAGGCTTTCGTGCTTACCGTTGAAAGCGGTAGCTTCAAATCTGCGGCAGATAAGCTTGGAAAACATGCTTCTTCAATAAGTGAGTTGGTGTCAAACCTTGAGATAGATACCGGATTAGAGCTATTTGAAAGAAAACCGAGAAGTTTGGAAATTACCGAGCAAGGCAAACACCTGTATCATTATGCGAAGCCGATTTTGAACGAAGTAGACTTGTTCAGTGCCCGAGTCGATAACTTGCTCGGGGCTCGTCCGAGTGAGTTTTCGTTGGCGATAGATAAACTGCTCCAAGGCCCGGTATTGAGTCGCTGCTATCAAATCCTACAACAAACGTATCCGGGAATTCGGCTAAAAATATTGATTGGGGATACGCTGCAAGTGAACGATTGGGTTCGTTCAGGAGAAGTGTCTTTGGGCATTGCTATGTCGATGTTGGAGTTTAATCCTCAACTCACGACCCATAAAACTTTTGGTATTGAGGCGGTTAGGATCATCGGTAGTGCTCTGCCTCAACCAAAAAATATGGATGAATTGCGCCGTATACCGCAAATTGTTCACCGAGCATTTAACCAGCCGCATAACTCCCACAACCAAGTTTACAGTCATCACGTTATTGAAACGAATGACGCAGAGGAAATGGTATCTCTGATTGAAGCAGGAATGGGGTGGGGCTACGTGCCTAGGAAGTATGCTGAGACAGCGTTTGAACGAGGAACCATTGCAGAATTCGAGCATCTACCGACGGGGTATCACTCGTGGTTTACTGAGATTATCTATCTGAGTGGTCTAGAAGCCGATGATGCGGTAAAGACATTTATCGCCGAAGTAAACAAAATCGATAGCCTTTAAAAGGGTGTATTAATTGCTGAAATTTTACTTATACGCAACAAGTTGACCAAGGTAACAAATTGGCCATTATCCCCTCTAAATTTAGGGCTAATGGTGGGCCTGTGCGGTAAAATGAAGTTCAATTCTTCGATGAGCAGAGGTGGAATATGTTTCGATTTGTCTCTTTGTTTTTCGTCTTGGTTGCAGTGTTGGTAACCTCTATCGCAATCGTGGTTTATCGTACGCCTTATCTACGCTGCCAAAACAGCACCGCTCCAATTACCGTGCAGAGTGGCGTTGAAATGCAGTGCACTCAGCCAGCCAGTTTGTGGCAGCGCAATATCCACAACTAAAAAAAGCGTGCTCCCCTTGTGTTGAGAGAGCACGCCCTTGGTTACCAATACCATTCGCTTTGCTGGGCATCTAATTCCAGTTGCAAAGGCTCACTGCCATCGTAAAACCACACTTCGGCAAGTAAGGTTTCGTCACTTTGTGCCAGCGTGATTTGTGCGGTGGCTTTGCCATCTTTAAGCGGCATTGCAACGATGCGGCTTCCATAATCTGGAGCTAGTATGCCCTGAGCCGATTCGTCGTAGACTCGATATACCGACAAGTAGGCTTTTTGGTTAAAGCTTGATGACAAATCTACGTTCAGGGTTGCCTCTTGTCTCGGGTCGTAGCTAAAGTCATTCGGTGCCACCAGATCCGTTGTTACTTCAATTGCGCTTGGTGCTGGCGAAACTGGCGTTGGCGTCGGGGCAGACGCACTGCCACCGCCGCCACCTCCACCACAACCAACCAAACCAAGGGTGACGATAAAACTCATTGATGTTTGCTTAAACGTATTCATGGTCTTGTCCTCTGTTAGTAGCATTGGCTGGTGATGGCATGTTTTGCTTTGTACCAATCGGTGTTTACTTGGCCGCCGGTCTGGGTGTACTCCGCAAATTTTGGATACGCATTGAGAATGTCGGTACGCTCTGTTGGCCACATCCACGCATCGTCGTAAATCATCAGTGCCCAAGGTAGGTTGTTGGCCGTTTTGAAGTATCGACCTGTTTGAGCATCACTGGTATCAGCACCAATGCCTTGGAACAAATTACCTTGGTCGAATTTCTCAGTGGGTGCTTGGTCTGCTAAATGTACTTCCCATTTACGTCCCGGTTTTTCAATAATACCGCTGCCGTGGTAGTAGCCTGGCGTTGCGAAGATAAACGGGTCATAAGGCATCGCTTGTAGTGATGAAGTATCCCCATCGAAACTCACATGAAGGTCAAACGCAAAGCTCATATCATTTCGACAACTGGCCTGCGTTCTAAAGTAGGAACATTGGTTAGTTTTGTGGTCGATTACATCATTGATGATCACAAAGCTTGCTTCGTTCATATCGCTTTCAAGGCCAGAATGGTTTTGCTGAACATCATTAACCATCAGTCTGGTCAAGCTAGTGTTCACATCGCTAGCAAGCACGTTAGGCAATCTCACAGCAAAGCCACTGTGATAATCTGCGCCCACCGCAGCAAGCTTGCCTGAAATGGTGGTCTTAGCGACGACGCCATCTTTCAACACCTCGGTCACTCGGTAACGAAGCACCACATCATTCATGTCGTAATCTGCGGTATAAGGCCAGTTATCTTCATAAGATAAAGTGACGTAACCTGATTCTGAAGGGAAGTGACGAACCGTGGTATTGGCTGCGGTGATGGTTAGAGCATGGTCTTCTACTTCACCAGAAGTAGCACCGCCTGTTGGCGCTAACCCCGTTTGTTGACTAAAACGGAAGCGGCTCCAAGTCGACCCCGCCACAGCATTAATGTCAGCGTTGAAAGGTAAGATGTTTTGCCCTTGTGATAGAAGTAAATCGTCAAAGATTTTTTCATTGGTTGGATCAAAGACACCATCTTGGTTCCAGTCAATCCATGCGGATAGGTAACCTGAAGTCGAAGCATGAACAGTCACAATGGCATCTAATCCCGGCTCAATTGCTGTTACAAAGCCTACGCCATTTTCATCATCACTGGTGCCTGTGCTGTCATCACTGTTTGGCGCTATTTGTCCATCAGATTCGCCATCAGGTGCGGTCGTTCCTAACCAAGTCAGGTCATCAATTTGGTGGCGTGGGCCGTTGGATGCCAGTAAGGTTGCGTAGCTATCAGGTGCATCACCAAAATCGATGGTTGAGTCTTCATCGATGACAGGCGCATTGGCACAGCGAGCCCCATCGTTTTGGCTTGAGCTTGGTCCTGAAGCAAACAACACTGCTGGAACAACGCCAGAATCGATAATGGCTTGGCTACTTAGATCGATACGGTAAATCAACCCATCTTGGTTTCTAGATAAGTAGTAATAGCCATTCACATCAAAATAGCCTGCGCCGAATGTGCCCGTTTCTCCGGTGTCTCCCACGTAGGTTGCAGCGCCATTGCTTGGATTAAATTCATACAGAGCGCCAGAGTTGTTATCCACACCATAGAGCTTGTCATTAACTGGGTTAAATGCCATGTCAGTGAGACTGACCGAACCAAAAGTGCTTAGTCGCTCCACAACTACTGTTGCGTTCGGATCGCTATCAAGCGGAGCAAGGTCAATGCGAAATAGCCCCTTACCACTGCGGTACAGGTAGTATTTGTGGTCAAACACATCACCGACATAGAAGGTGTGGTCGGTAGGTAATCCAGAAGTGTTGATGGTCTCGACTTGGAAGTCTTTACCCATGCGCACAATTTGCTTGTTGGTGGTGTCATAGCCATAAATGTATCGGTCTGCTTCATCAAAGCCGAGCCCATTAATGTTGGAGCTGGTACCAGCATCCCCTTGCAATAGGGACGATTGTCCAGTTACCAGGTTGACCCCATACACTTGTACAGGCTTTGACTGGAAGAGGTACGCCTTACTCGGGCAAGTATCAAATGGTGCTGCTATCACACTAGCGTGCGTCATGGCCAGTCCTAGTCCTATCCAATATTTGTTCATAATCGTCCCCTAGTCATTGAAGTTTCACAGGGACTATTTCAATAGTTGTGCCAAAAATAAGCCATTGAATTATAAGGACATAATTTTGGGGGTTGTTGAGTGTTTCAATTTGATTGTCAGATTGAGAAGGGCAAGCACAATAGGTTTTTAAAGTTCACCTAATTGGACAATCTCTATATGAAATATATGGATGGGCTAAGCGAGTATTTTTGTGCACACTAAGACAATCGCTCAATGAGAAACTTCACAAACAGTCTGCCTTGGTATATACCGTAAGAAGAGCAAGCAGTGCTCGATAACCACTTTTACTCACCAAATACATAGAAAGGAGCAATGAATGAATCACTTCAAAGATTTGTCCAGATCTATGTACCTTAAGTGGCAGTCTTGTAGTTGGTTAACCCAGTCTGCATGGTACAACTTAGATCATATCCTCTCTTTCCGTCTCTCTGCTGAATAGCACTCAGTTTTCAAATTAGGCAGTTTTGCCTGGATTCATTTTGCGATTAGGACACTTGGGGCACAGCCTCGCATGACTAGTTGCTCAAAAACTATTTGAAAATTAAGAGATTGAGCTATGGAAAACTTTAAACACCTACCTGAACCATTCCGCATTCGTGTTGTGGAGCCAGTAAAACGCACCACCCGAGAATACCGTGAACACGCAATTCTAGAAGCGGGATTAAACCCATTCTTACTCGACAGTGATGATGTGTTTATTGATCTTTTGACCGACAGTGGTACAGGTTCTATCACTCAAGAGATGCAAGCGGCGATGTTCCGTGGTGATGAAGCCTACAGTGGTAGCCGCAGTTACTATGCACTGGCGAATGCCGTGCGAGAGATCTTTGGCTACGAGCTAACCATCCCAACTCACCAAGGCCGTGGCGCTGAGCAAATTTACATTCCTGTGTTGATCAAAAAGCGTGAAAAAGAAAAGGGCTTGGATCGCACTAAGATGGTAGCTCTGTCTAACTACTTCTTCGATACCACTCAAGGACACACGCAAGTGAACTGCTGTGTTGCCAAGAACGTGTACAACGAAGATGCATTCAACACCAGCATCAATGCTGACTTCAAAGGCAACTTCGATCTAGAAAAGCTAGAACAAGCCATCATCGACGCTGGCCCAGAAAACGTGCCATACATAGTGTCTACCATTACTTGTAACTCGGCTGGTGGTCAGCCAGTCTCGATCGCTAACCTCAAAGCGACCTATGAGATTGCGCAAAAGTACGATATTCCAGTCATCATGGACTCTGCTCGCTACGCTGAGAACGCCTACTTTGTGCAGCAGCGCGAGCCGGGTTACCAAGATTGGACCATCGAACAGATCACCCGTGAGACCTACAAATACGCTGATGGTCTAGCGATGTCTGCTAAGAAAGACGCCATGGTACAAATGGGTGGCCTGTTGTGCTTTAAAGACAACCGCTTTGAAGATATCTATAACGAGTGTCGCACCTTATGTGTAGTACAAGAAGGGTTCCCAACCTATGGTGGCCTTGAAGGTGGTGCCATGGAACGCTTGGCGGTCGGTCTATATGACGGTATGCGTCAAGACTGGCTTGAGTATCGAATTGGTCAGGTGCAATACCTTGTAGATGGCCTTGAGAAAATCGGTGTGGTTTGCCAGCAAGCGGGCGGTCACGCTGCGTTTGTTGATGCGGGTAAATTGCTCCCACACATCCCAGCCGATCAGTTTCCAGCCCATGCACTTGCTTGTGAGCTATATAAAGTCGCAGGTATTCGTGCGGTAGAAATCGGCTCACTACTGCTAGGCCGTGACCCAGCAACAGGCAAACAGCACCCATGTCCTGCCGAGCTACTGCGTCTAACTATCCCACGAGCCACGTATACTCAAACCCATATGGATTTCATTATAGAAGCATTCGAAAAAGTGAAAGCCAACGCCCATAAGGTAAAAGGGGTAGAGTTTACCTACGAACCTGAAGTGCTACGCCACTTTACTGCAAGGTTTAAAGAAGCGCAGGATATTGAAGTAGCAAAGCCAAGTGAGAGTGTTGAGGCGTTGGAAGTTTAGGTCTCAAGCTCGGCATCTCATCGCTAGGCTACTGATATGCAGTTAATGTTGAGTTATTAACTGGATTTATGTTGCGATAGTGGCTTTCTTGATCGGTCGTGATGGAAATTGTGGCCGATTTTTTGTGTTTGAGTTTTCACGGAAAGCTCTCAGGTTTGTTGGAGGTTATGGAGTAGCGAACCCAAATACCTTTTACATTTCTGCCCCGAAAAGAGTTACGCCTCGAAGTTCAAACAATGATGTTCAGTTAACTTTGATATACAAAAGTATAGAGAGGCAAAATGGCCCTTTCTTGGCTGGAGATATATGATGGATGCTCTTGAAAGTGGCTTGGCTTGTTACTGTCACCAGCGCCAAAATGAAGGCAAAACCCAATAAAATGGGGAGTGGTGCAAAGATATGAATGTTAATTGTGTGTTAAATTCAACGTGGTGTGTCCATTAAAATATATAAGGAGCGTGTATTAATGTTGCGTCTTTTGCCATTTTTAGCGCTGGTGCTTTGGGTCAATGTGGCCTACGCCAAACTGATGCCGAAAGAAGAGTATCAAGCGTTGAGCCAAGAAGAACAGGAAAGTTATCTTCAACAAAGATTTGAGTTTTATGATAAAGCCATCAAAGGGGACCCTAAGGCTCAAATGTCGATGTATTCCATCAAACGTTATTACCAACAAAAAGAAGATGCAGAAGTTTGGTTGCGCAAGTCTGCTGCACAAGAATATCCACAAGCTCTCTATGTTCTAGGAACACATTTTTATATTGATGATCCGATACAGTCCCTTTACTGGCTCGAAAAAAGCTATGTGGCTGGCCATCATATTGCCGCAATTGACATCACAAGGCTTTACCTAGCTCTTGAAGATGAACATAAATCTTCCCTTTGGCATAGAAAAATTGAATACCGTTTTGCAAAACAGAAAGTAAAACTCAAAGATGAAGATTTTGTGGCGATCGCGAAGCTATCTCTTGATGTTGGGCGATATCATTTGGCGATGATCCAGTACGAAAACCTAATAGAAAGAGAGATCCATTTTTTTGCTGATGATTATCGTGACTCTGTCTATGGCCTGTTCGGGTTAGGTCCAGAATCGATTCCCATAGTTCTATACGATGGCGTTGGGCTTTCTGATATCGATAAAATGACGCATTCAGTGGAAGAGCGAAAACTGGTCAATAAAATTGTTGCCATGCGCACCGAGCGAATGAAACAGAGTGAAGAATACCAACGTTACGCGACGAACATTCGCCAACTGCATAAATCATGTCCGTCTGATACCCATTGTAAGGTGCTTAGCGACCTGATGAAAAAGCTATAGCGTAGATTTAGGGTGTTCAGCGACGTGTTACTTATGGGTGACGTAACATGTCTTTGCCCCAATATGAGTTTTAAATACTATTTTAATCAATAAGCAATTCTAATACGAACAAGCCTTGCGATGAATGCGAGGCTCACAAGCGACTGGATTTTTACCACTAAATCAGAATTATGGTATACAGCATCGTTTATATTTCTTACCACTGCCGCATGGGCAAGGTTCGTTTCTTCCAACTTTTTTACGTTCTATCTGCGGCTGCTTACCAAAGGAAATTTTTCTTACGTCTTCTTTGTGATGCTCTGGTGAAATAGGCTTTAGATCCGCAACTAAACTATCCATCTCATCTGATTGGCTCCACTAGAATGATTTAATAAGGACAGGCACCACAATTTTGCACAAGTAAATGTCCACATAAATTAAAAGGTTTTTATATAAAAGTTAGATGTCAAGCAGGTAAAGAGAAGAATTAATTTTCTACCATTACCCTAGTAAATTTAAGGAGCTTGACATGAAACTGGTTGTTATCTTATCCGCTATCCTACTGATGGCTGGCTGTGCGAGCAGTACCGTAACGAGTACTTCATATTCAGGATCTTCTGGCAGTGGGCTTCAGCCTTTGCCGAAAGACGCAGAGTTTGGTCCAATCCCTGAAAACTATCAGCCAGAGGTTGAAGCGTATGTCAGGCAGAACGTTTCTCATCCGGATCGGCTTGAAATTAACTTCAAGAAGATGCGGAAATTCTACACAAACAGCGCTTGGTCTGGAGAGATAGAATGGTATGACTGGGTACTGGAAATAGAGGTCAATAAAGCTTCTATATACCGATTATTTAGTGCAGACAGTGATGAGTTTGAACCATGGTATATTCGATTTCACGATGGAAAAATACTCGAATCCTACTCACGTGAAGATTACTTCTCGGTCAAAAAGAAGCGTAGGGTAAAGATTTACCGACCGGAAAATGAGGCTTATCCAGATTCAGTAACTCGCTGTTTAGAGCAAGATGAACCGTTATGTATTGAATCCTCTATTGCGTCCAACTCAAATATCATCAGTCAGAAAAACCGGCAACATAGTCTGTTGTACTGGACTGTTGACGGTCAGGCTCCCAAAGTCACTGCTTGGCTGCTAGATAATCATCCGTGGAGTGAGAGTGACCAGCATGATGCGCTGAGCCTGGCGTTAAAGAAAGATGACCTGGTGTCGTATCGCATCCTGAAGAAAAACGAAAAACCAAATTTTTCGGATCTTGAACTAGCCATTGGTTCGGGTGCAGCCAAGGTTGCTACAAGCCTTGTAGAGGAGCTTTCAACGTTAAGTATTGAGCAGAAGCAATCTGCACTTCTATTGGCAACAGAAGGGGCGCAGCCTGCACTAGTTAAGTCCATGCTTACACGTGGCTATCCAGCTTATATCGAAGAATCATTAACCCTTCAGCCGCTGACAAAAGCAATCGAAATGGATGACTCAGTAATAGCGATTGCTATGCTGAAGAGCATGCCTCCTCCTAGCGTCGATCGCCTAAATGCCCTTTACACTGAGGCACTGATGACTGGGAAATCCCAAGAGTACCAGAACTATCTTAGGTCAGAGGGAGCGCAGTTAAGCCCGTATCAGGACAAACAGGGTAACAACCTGCTCGGTATAGCGCTACTTAACAATAAAATAGAGAGGCTGGAAGAGTTTATTCTAGCTGGCGTTGACCCGTCTCATATCAATGCTCAGGGGGATACACTGGTTCACCTTGCAGCTGGAAGCTCTAAAACGGCCAGATACATTGCCGACTTGGTCGCACAAGGGGCAAACCCATTTAAGAAAAATCTCAAAGGAGAAACGCCTTTTGATGTGGCGTTAAAAAACGAAAACCTGGCAGTGTCTAAAACACTAGCTCCTTTCTATATTGCAGCAGGTGGGTATGAGAAAGAGATTGAACAGTTCTTAGACCTTTTAATCAAAAAGCGCTCTCGTGAAACTGGTAAGTACATTCGTATGGCAGGTGTCTCTCCAGATATGAAGATTGGTCCATACCAGCGCCCGATGATTGTGTACGCTATAGCGATTGATTCAGGCAGTGATGTGGTTGAGTCCATTTTGAACGCAGGAGGTAACCCTGATGTTTACACTGGCCTCGCAGAAACTCCAACTCCCGCTTTGTATGCAGCGAGCCTGAGAAGACGCTATGGGTATTTCTACGTTTTACATGAGGCAGGGGCGGACTTCAATATACCGGGTGGTGATGAAGGGTTTACTGTGATGGATTGGTTCTTTGAGTATCACGCTGATAAAGAGTCAAAGTATGAAATATATGAGATGGGGGGTAGGGCGAACTACTACCGATCAATTGAATCAACTATATTCCCAGACTCATCTCCTCCGGTATTTGATGCAGCAGCATTTATGGAGTCGGTCAGACAGGATGCGCAGAAAATCAATGAACATAACCAGTATTGGCAGAAAAAACAGCGAGAGCAACAGGCCAGAATTCAGGCTGAGCTGGAGCAAAAAATAGCAGCCAGAAACAAGTCGCTCAATGTACAGAGGCAAGAGAACAACATCAGTCCCACTAAGACAATGGCTAAGCCTGAGTTTGATATCACCAAATACACGGTGACAGCAAAAGCAGGTAGTCCTAAAGTGATGGTTACTGACGGTTTTAGTCAGTCCAGAAAAAACGAAAAGCAGCTCTCTTCAAACACGTTAATTGCAAATCAGCAAAGTCTGGTCTGGACAGGTAATACCCGTGGCGGAGAAACACAACATACGGGTACTTTTAGAAAAAATGACTCGCAGGTAGGGGAATGCGCCATCCGAAACTTGGAAGTGAAGTATGAGGTTTCTCACTTCATGGGGGAACCGTTTGTCGGTGGTTCTCACAAAGTAGATGATGCAGCCAACAGTTGTCTGACGGAGAACTACGGTACAACTTTCAGCGGACTGGAGTTTTGGTTGATCATCAATAATCAAGGGAATACTGGATACGTGAGACACAGTTCTGGGTCTCCGGACTGGGATCAGTTTATCTGTGGGTTTAACGGAAAGCAAAAGACAGGTTGTTTGTCCGAAGAGCAGGCAAAACAGATGCTAAAAGGGGCCTCTGTTACGGGGTATGTCTGGTCTCACCGTTAGTTATTGGCCCTGGGTGTTCCAGGGCTTTCCTAATACGCATCGAATAAAATCCGAGCAAATAGTTTGAATCTCTCAGACAATTATTCAAAAAGTTATTCAGGACAGACACCAAAACTGAATTTTTTAACCTACCGAAGAAACGTGTTCTCTGTTAGAGTCACCGCCAACTACGCTATTGAATAAAGACACCCTCAGATCGTATGTGATCGATGGACTTTTATTCACTTTTAGAACTCATTTTAGGAATCCCTAGTGACTAACAACGAAATTTTACGTCGTATCCAACATGCGTTAAACCTTAAAAACGCACAGATAATAAAAGCTTTCGGGCAGGCTGAAGTCACTGTGGCTCACGATAAAGTGGCAAACTGGTTAAAAGATGAAAGCGACAAATCTTGCGTTAAGATGAAGGATCAAGAGTTAGCGGTATTCTTAAATGGCTTTATTAACCTCAAGCGAGGCAAAAAAGACGGCGAGCAACCTAAGCCAGAAGTCTCGTTGACCAACAACATGATCTTCATGAAGCTACGTATTGCGCTAGACATGAAAGCAGAAGATGTGCTGGACGTATTAGAAGTGGTTGGTATTAGTTTAAGTAAATACGAAATTGGCGCGTATTTCCGCAAGCCAAACAACAAAAACTACAAACAGTGTGAAGACCAACTGTTGTGCGACTTCTTAAATGGTGTGCAGTTTACCAATCGTCCCGACTCTCAAGAGTTTGCTGGGTAATTCTTATCTCGAATCTAACGTGTAATTGACTAAAAAAGCGAGAGCCATTTCATTTGGCTACTCGCTTTTATCACGTTGAAGATCGATATTAAATTTGATATTGGTCTAGGTAGTAATCAATTGCCATTTCAATTGCTACAACTATCGGAGTTTGAGTTACTTGTTCATCAAGGTGAATAGGAGACATTATTTTAATAAACTTTCTCTCTCCATCAATTTCAGCATCTAGATAAACTTGTAAAACGCTTACTTCACCAGGATTTTCTGTTTCAGAATACATCCCCCGCTTGTACTCATCCTTAATTAAATTAAATTCGTCGGGAGATATAAGAGTACCAATACCATCAACGCCGTATTTTTGAATAGATGAGCTTATTACGCCAGCAACGGCACCACCAACAACACCACCGAGTCCACCCACTGTACTGGCAAGCCCACTTATCCTAAGTTCTGACTGAAGGTTAGCATAGGTAACAAAGTGATGTACTTTTACATTAGGAAACTCTCCAGAATCAGAAAACTTTTCGTGGACTCTGTGTTGGAGGAGCCTTACTGGAGACGGAGCTGTCTGATCCCCGCTTCTAAAAATTCCATAAGCCTTACTTGTAACTAAATAGCTAAATATTTCCTGTTGCTTCTCTGTTTCTGGTCGAAGGTCTTCTACTTGATAAGCTGAAGACCTTTCTAGGTTTGGGACCTCAACTTGAACTATTGGAGCCGCACATCCAACCATAAGCAGTGAAAAAAACGCAACAAACGCCAACTTCATTTAAATATCCTTTTTGTTAATGAGGTGTCAATTTTTACATCAAAGTAACCTCAAATCTGTTTCAAGCGAACTGACATATATGACGGCTCCCTTACCTGCCCTGAATTCTGAGCTAGATATTATCTGAACATGACATGAAAAATAATTCACTAACCAGTTGTATTATATGGTTATTTATCTACAGTAACGCACACTTTGTAGGGGTGAAATTCTATACTCAACATCTACCTAGGTAGAACTATTTGAGACAGGTACCAAAGCTGGCAATGATCTCAGAGAAGTACAATGACTACCCGCTAGAGTCGAGATTTGCGATCTACCCCCCTCTGGCAGGATAGTTGTCACTGTTAAAATTTAACCAGTTTTGGGCGGTAATGAGTGAACTTTGTCTCGTATCTCAGCAGAAAGAAAAGAAGCCATATTGAAGAAACTTCTGCCCCCATATTCCATGTCAGTGGCGGAAGTTGCAAAAGAAGAAGGCATCAGTACAGCAACCCTGTATCATTGGCGGAAACAACTTCGACGCTCAGGAGCCGCAGTGCCAAATAGCAACACTTCATCAGAGCAATGGTCAGCTCAAACCAAATTAGCCATTGTGGCTGAAACCTACTCAATGACAGAGAATGAACTCAGTCAATACTGTCGAGAAAAAGGGTTATATCCAGAAGAAGTACAAGGCTGGCGAAGTGAATGCATGCAAGGTTTTATGTCGAATAAAGAGCGTGAAGCTGAAGCCAAGAAACAGGCCAAAGCCGATAAGCTTGAGATTAAAGAGCTCAAAAAGGAGCTCCGACATAAGGAAAAGGCACTTGCTGAAACGGCTGCTCTACTTGTGTTGAGAAAAAAGCTGAGAGCCTTTTACGGGGAAGAACCAGAGGACGATTAACCTCTGCCGATGAAAGGCTGTATTTGGTCACTTGATCCATGAAGCTAGGAATAACGGTTGCCGTCTAGAGCCTGCATGCGTGAAGTGGAGATAGACTTAAGAACTTATCGCCGCTGGTATCAGCAAGGTGAGGTGCAAGAGGATAAAAGGCCGGCTTGCGAGAGACCAGAGCCTGCCAACAAGCTCACACCACTAGAGCAGATGGCCATTATCGAGGTGTGTAACCGACCTGAGTATGCAAGCTTACCACCGACTCAGATCGTCCCAACACTGCTAGATAAAGGCGAATATATTGCTTCGGAGTCAAGCTTCTATCGAGTACTAAAAGCGGAAGGTCAGCTTCATGGTCGTGGACGTCAGAAGAGCCGACAGAAACAGTCACGACCAACAAGTTATACGGCAACAGGCCCTAATCAGGTGTTTACATGGGACATTACCTACTTGCCGTCAAAGGTGCGTGGGCAACACTATTACCTGTATGTCATCGAGGACATCTACAGCCGCAAAGTCGTTGGTTATGATGTCTATGAGTGTGAATGTGGTGAGTTAGCTTCACAACTATTACAGCGCACGTTAATGCGTGAACGTGCTTTAACCAACCACTGGTACTGCACTCTGACAATGGCGCACCAATGAAGTCGCTGACGTTCAAAGCTAAGATGGATGAGCTGGGTATTACCTCATCTTACAGCCGTCCAAGAGTTAGTGATGACAACCCTTATGTGGAATCACTGTTCCGCACGGTAAAGTACATGCCAAGTTGGCCAACAAAAGGCTTCGAAAACCTAGATATAAGCCGTGACTGGGTAGAATCCTTCGTGCGCTGGTACAACACAGAGCATAAGCACAGTAAGCTGAATTATGTAACACCAGCACAGCGACACAATGGTCAAGATGAAGAGATCTTAATGCATCGAGCGAAGGTGTTACTTGCTGCCAAGCAAAAGCACCCTGAGCGTTGGTCGAGCGGAATTAGGAACTGTGAGCCAGTTAGAGAGGTTCATCTGAACCCAGAGAGAATAGCCGCTTAATTAATGAGCGAATGATGACAACTACCTTGAAAAACGCCGCTACTGAGTAAGTGCTATTTGCAATTATCTTCATCGGCGTCAAGCATAGTAAATGAATTTCCACTATTATGACGCATATATTGTAAGTGCTTTAACGTTCTACCTTTAGTGTTAAAGGTCAATGCTGTTAGTAATTGATTCACTCTGTGAACATCATCAATGCCCATCTTTAGGTGTCGCTGACAAGAACTAACTTTCATATACTCTGCTGTCACATTCTGAGCTAACTCACTATTACCAGTAGAGTCAAGTGTATACTCTGTTGATAATGTTTCTTGTAGGTAGTGTGCAGTTTTCTTGTAGGTGTTTAGTTCTTGCTGACTGATGTTTTGAATAGAACTTAAGAGCGCCTCAATATCATCTCTGATCCCATTACTATTTTCATCGGTACCTAGAATGTCATCACTTCTATCTAGAGTAGGTTCAAAATTCCTATAGAGAATTGTAAGTTGGCTATGGACTGAATCCTGAGACTTCAACTCATCGATTATTTGGGGTGTAAGTACCATTTCTTTAGGTGTGAAGTCTGTTTTTTCAGATTGGCAACCAAGTAATAGTATCATCAATATCGCCAGCATTTTTTTCATTGATTTTGAGTCCGTTTTTGTTTTATTAATTGTAGGTTTACTCTAACAAGTTAGAAGCCTAAGTAGGTAAATTTGACGTTCATTTCAACATTCTAATGAAAAATTATGTTGTTTTTTCTCCGACAATGAGAGGTGACCGTGAGTAGATTAAAAATACTGATGTGTTCTATTGATTGACTCGGCTAATTCTTGCTGCTTTCACGTTAATTAGGGCACGTATTAAGGATTATCGAGTAAAGTCGATAGTGCTGGACGTGAACACGGTTTGAAATTTTTTGTTTTTAGATTAGATTGATGATTGCGTTGCTCTGTATGAGTGACGTACATTTAAAACTTGTCCAGTATGTGTAAATTACAGTCGAGGATGGTGGCTTATCAATATAGATATCTATGATGTGTTTGGTGGAGATTCGGCGTCTGGTAACCCTTGTGGTGTACTAGAGCTTGATAGTTGGCTTCCAGACGAAGAGTTGCAGAAAATAACTTGTGAAATAGCGCTGCCTGTTACTTCCTTTGTTGTTAAAGCTGATGGACAATTTCACATTCGCTGGTTTGCTTTGGATGGAGAAATTAACCTGTGTGGGCATGGAAGCTTAGGGGCTGGCGCTGCAATCCTTTCTAAGTACAAACTCGATTGTGTAATTTTTAATAGCAAATATGGATACGTTTCCATTGATAAAAAAGGTGGTGCGTACACTCTTGAGTTGCCAAGTTGGAAAGGTGAAACTTGTATCGTGCCACCAGAAATAGCTGACTTAGCTGTTGATGCTATTGACGTGTTTTCAACTCGAGACTTAATTATCGTTTTGCCTTCTATAGAATCTGTGGTGAATTTTAAGCCTGATGATATGCGACTTAAACAGCTTGATAAATATCATGCTTTGATCGTGACAGCTGCGAATGGAGAAAACGGGTATGTGCTAAGATATTTCGCTCCCAAAATTGGTATCTCTGAAGACCTGGCAACAGGTTCTGCTCAATGTTCTTTAGCTCCATATTGGTTTGACAGGCTCGATTCGGATGCTCTTGAGGTACATCAGCTTTCGTCTTCAGGGGGCTATTTTGGCGTAAGGCGTATTTCAGATAAATCAATAGTGTTGCTAGCAAATGTCAGGCATCGGTAAATGAAAGTGTAACCAGAAATACTTCCTCGATTATAAATTTTTGACCAAGGTTATTCAGAATAGACTCCAAAAATAGTTATTAAACTCAAAGAAAGATTAATGAAGAAACTACTATTTGCAGTATTGACAGTTTTCGTATCTAACCCTAGCTACTCACAAACCTTAACTTCATACCTAATGTCTAACGAATGGCAGTGTATCCATGAGAATGTCAGGGTATATACAGAAACTCAGCTGAAGTTCTCTGCTAATGACAACTATATACTTAAGGCTAGGATGAAAGTCTCTGGTGTAGAGCATCCTATAGTCTACAAATTAGCAGGCGGTTGGGAAGTCGAAGAGGAGACCAACACCTTGCTGAGAACTATCGACTCTTTCACAGTATTCGATGAGGATCTACTTGATCGTGAACTTTTAGCGGTAATCAAACAGATATTAACGTCTGATATGGAAAAGAAAACACACCTAACGATAACAATCGTCAACCAAGATGAGTACATATCGTCTGATAAGAAATACAAAAATACGTGTACTAAGTTGGCTGGTTAGCTTGAATCAGCAAAGTTAGAGAGGGTGCCGGGAACTCATAAACTTGACTCTAAAGCTCAAAACTTACTGACAAAAAGGTCACTCCAAACGAGTGACCTTTTCTATAGGTAAGATATCTAATGCATAACCAACAAAATCGGAGTAAATTGTTCGTTCCCTCACTTATAAAAGCCGTTTTAAGCGGCCAACACTTGGTAATTACGTTTGAACTCAGAACGCAAAGGCGCATTCATCTTGGTGATCGCTACATTCCTCGCTGCTTGGGGCTGGATTTTCTCTAAACAGACCATACAAGGCTTGCCGCCGTTTGGATTTATTGGGCTACGCTTTGTTGGCGCATCACTGTGTTTACTGCCATTTTGCTATAAATCTATCCGTGCAACGGCTTGGTCTGACATTGTGAGAGTTGCCGGTATTGGCAGTTTACTAGGCGTGGTGCTGGTAACTTGGGTCTATGCGGTTTCTATCAGTGAAACCCTTGGGGAAGGTGCTTTTATTATGAGCCTGTCCATGCTGATTGCTCCTCTGGTGGCATGGATGATGTTTGGTGACAAACCTCAGCGAGTGTTCTGGCTCTCCTTGCCCATCGCTATTGTGGGATTGGCGTTTCTATCGATTGCAGATGGCTGGAAGAGTGACCCGAGTCAGTGGTGGTTCTTGGGCAATGCCATCATCATCGCAATTTACTTTAACGTGAACGCTAAATACGCCAAGCGCATGCCGATCATGATGTTAACTTGTATCCAGTTATTCATGACAGGTGTGATTGGGCTTGTGATGTCAGCAGCTTTTGAAACGCCACCAGACAGTGTCGAGAACAGTATCTGGGTGTGGTTCGCCCTTAGTATGTTACTAGCCACCAGCATTCGTTACCTGATGCAGATATCAGGGCAAAAGTATGCTAGCCCGACCAATGCGGCTCTGCTAATGCTTTTGGAGCCTGTTTGGACAGTGATTTTGAGCATCTATTGGTTTGACGAGCAGATGACGACCAATAAGTTCATCGGCTGTGCTCTTATCATGTTTGCTCTCGTGGTGTATCGCACTGGTGGTCGGTTTAGACGTCGCAAATTAACCATGCAGCAAGGGTAGTAATATGGCATTAACTCAAATTCAGATCATCCAGTCATTGGGTGATTCCATGAACTGGCTAGAGCGAGAATTGAACTGGGGCGTTCCTGTGACTGAGCTTCGTCATCTTACGGGAAGAATCGGTGAGCTATATGCGGCGTTGATTACCAATGGTCAAATGGCGACTGAAACCAATCAAGCGGGCTATGACGTGGTTAGTGGTGATGGCGAAAGAGTGTCAGTCAAAACTACGGGCCAGTTATACGGGGCGGGTCACATTGCGTTTAACCCGAATACGTTGGAGCTGGTGGATCGCATCATCATATTGCGCATTAATACTGAAGAGATGCAGATTGAAACCCTATTTGATGACAAGGTAGAGCAAGCAAAGTTGCTGATGCGAGCTTCAAACAGTGGCAAACACACCATAGCCTTGAGTAAGCTCGTTAAACCAACACCTGTGACAAGAGACATTCCTACGGTGAAGCAGGTCACTTGGCAGAACTATCAAATTCAAGAACTTGAAAATGGTTCTATTAACCTATTTGAATCCGGTGAACCGATAAATACGGTTAAGCCGCACCTACGCAAGATAGCCGCAGAACTAGGGATATCGATCCTTAATGGCAATGGAAATCAGCATAATACCCGCCAAATGGGCAGCTTGATTATTAGAGCGATAGCCACCGATCAACATTGATGCTGTGGCATCTAGTGAGTTCATTTGGGCTATGGGTCTTGTTCTGTTAGAATGCCCAGCCTTTCGACCTTGCTCAGGCAAAAGAGTAAAACCCGCTTAGGAGCTAGCTATGATGACAGATGAAGAAAGAATTGAACTCCAACAAAATAACCCACTGCACGGCCTTAAGCTCGAAACCTTACTTCAAGAGTTGGTGGATCACTATGGTTGGGATATCCTCGACACGGCGATGCGATTTAATTGTTTCCACACCAATCCATCCATCGCTAGCAGTGTAAAGTATTTGAAGAAAACCAAGTGGGCAAGAGAGAAGATAGAGAACTTCTATCTGTATCGTTTCAAGCGTATGCCTCGTGCATCTAGTGAAGAGTATGAATTGCCTCCACGTGCTCGCACTTTCCCACATGGTCTAAAGCCTAAAGAACCGATGGAGCTAACGGTGGATTCCATTCTGAAATCCCAAGCGAAAGCTGCCTCTGCTCACAAAAAGCGTTCAGCGGGTAATCGCAACTTTCGTCGCACATAATCACTTACTTGTTTCGCCAAACATTGAATAAAATTAAGGTCTGACATTGTCAGACCTTAATTGGTTAGGATTCTTGCTCAGGCTTTCGCTTGTGCTTAGGTACATAGTTTAAAATCGAAATTGGGATCGGCTTACGAGGCTCATATCCTTCCATTTCACGGCGCTCTAACAGATGGTTAAGGCGGCTTTCAATCATGCACAAATTCTTGAAATCATCTTTCGATAGGAAAGAGATAGCTTCACCTTGAGCATTGGCACGACCCGTACGACCAATGCGGTGTACGTAGTCATCTGCTGGGAACGGTAGATCGTAGTTTACCACTCGCTCTAGGTTATCTATGTCGATACCACGCGATGCAACCCCTGTTGCAATAAGGAACTGAATCTTTCCATCACGAAAATCTTCTAACAGTTTTTCACGTACCTGCTGGCTACGGCCGCTGTGGAAAGGCTCTGAGGCAATGCCTCGTTTTTCCAATTGGCTTGCAAGTTTGGCTGCACCTTGCTTAGTTTTGATGAAGATAAGCGCCTGCTGCCATTGATTGGTTTGGATGAGTTCAGATAGCAGCGCAGATTTACGATCTTTATCGACCGGGATCACCCACTGCTCGATATTGGATTTGCTCGCACTTGCGGCGCTGATGCTGATCTCTTTCGGGTTGTGAATCGCAGATTTGGCAAGATCACGCACTTTGTTAGACAAAGTGGCAGAGAAAAGTAGGTTCTGTGCATCTTCAGGCACACGGTCCAAGATACGGTTGATGTCGTCGATAAAGCCCATGTCTAACATACGGTCAGCTTCATCGAGTACCAGCATTTCTACTTCATCAAAATAGAGCGCTCGTCTGTTCGCCATATCCAATAGACGACCCGGTGTTGCGATGAGAACATCGATACCTTCAATCAGCGCTTGCTTGTGAGGAGCTTCGTCAACACCCCCATAAATCGCCAGTGATTTTAGCGGCAGGTGTTTGCTGTATTGGGCAACACTTTTATCGATTTGTAGAGCAAGCTCGCGAGTAGGCGCTAAGATCAGCGCGCGAAAACGCTTTTTGCGCTCTGTTTGGCCTCGAGAAAGTTTCTCCAAAATCGGCAACACAAAACTTGCAGTTTTACCCGTACCTGTTTGCGCTGCAGCGATTAAGTCATCCCCTTGCAAGACCAATGGAATGGCTTGTGATTGAATTTTGGTAGGTTCTTGGTAACCAAGTTCAGTTACTGCTTGGACAAGGGCTTGGTTTAAACCTAAGCGTGAAAATGACATAAAAACTCTCTTCAAATCCTCAGTTAGGGCATCTAACCGAGAGGCAAAACAGTGCAAAAAAAGCACGGCTAAATTGGGTCGCAAATCCTACCAGAAAATCCTTCTTTCAGCCATTGTGATCTCCATCATCATTGATGCGTTTAGTTGCGTATTGGTGATTTAACTTTATAAAAAGTGGGTGATTTTTGGCATGAGAAATTAATACTAGCCGATCTTCATAATTTGTTTTCGGTACAAAAAAAGATGCTGAATTATGTAACGTACACCATATTGTTTGCGAGTAACTTTGCCTATTTCGAATATTTCGGGGCGTAAATAATCCCATTCTCCTAGAGTTGATTTGCACAAGATAAAAAGTGTTAGGGGCGGGAAGCTCCAGAATTTTGTCGAATGAAACAATCAATTAAGGGAAATGCAATATGAAGGGTGTAAAGAAGGCTAGTGGATTTTTCCCACTAAGCACGATTACCGTCGGTTGCCTGCTCGCATTCAATAGCTATGCAGCAGTAGATTGTACTGGTATTGAGCAGTGGGACGCAGCCACCGTGTATACGGGCGGAGCGCAAGTTCAGCAAAATAATATCGCCTATCAGGCCAACTATTGGACGCAAGGCAACGATCCATCAACTCACGAAGGTCAGTGGGCTGAATGGAAAAAAATTGATACCTGTCAGGGTGGTGTAGTCGTTAATGAACCACCGACAGTCACACTCTCTTCTCCAGCTGCTGGATCGACCTACCAAGTTGGCGAGCTGGTAGATATTGCAGCAACGGCGGCCGATGTCGATGGCAGCGTAGCTAAAGTTGAATTTTTTATTGATGGGGCATTAGTTGCGACATCAACTGCTGCGCCATTTGCTGCCCAGTGGACGGCGACAGAAGGTAGCCACACAGTAGCTGTTGTCGCAACGGATGATCAAGGTGCACAGAGTACTCAAAGCTCTGCGGCAATTACTGTAGAAGCTTCTGTTGGTCCTATTAATGTACCGCCAACGGTTGATGTTGCTCTATCTGCAACTGCGGTGGATGTCGGTGCAACGGTGACTTTAAGCGCAACCGCTGCAGACAGCGATGGCTCGGTAAGCTCTGTTGAGTTCTTCGTGGCTGGTCAATCGGTTGGTGTGGTTACAGCAGCGCCGTATACACTTGACTATGTTGCCGCTAGTGCAGGCTCAAATGCTGTGTATGCCAAAGCTACAGACAATCAAGGTGCAACTACAGACTCTGCTGCACAAACCCTGACCGTCAATGGCGGTGCGGTGACCTCGAACTGTCGTCCAGATGGTTTGTACCAAACCCCAGGTGTAAATGTTCCATACTGTACTATCTACGATGATCAAGGCCGTGAAATCATGGGTGCTGACCACCCACGTCGTGTGATTGGTTACTTTACCAGCTGGCGTGCAGGGGACGACCCTCAAGCCGCTTATCTCGTGAAAGACATTCCTTGGGAACAGCTTACTCATATCAACTATGCATTCGTCAGCATTGGTTCAGACGGTAAAGTCAATGTAGGTGATGTTAATGATCCAAACAACGCCGCGGTAGGTAAAGAATGGCCGGGTGTTGAAGTTGATCCAGCACTTGGCTTTAAAGGCCACTTCGGTGCGCTTGCAACGGCCAAGGTCAAACATGGCGTGAAGACGTTAATTTCGATTGGTGGCTGGGCTGAGACGGGTGGTCATTTTGGGGTTGATGGTAAGCGAGTTGCTGACGGCGGTTTCTATACCATGACCACTAATGCCGATGGCAGCGTTAACCAGCAAGGTATTAATACCTTTGTCGCATCAGCGATTGAAATGATGCGTACCTACAAGTTTGATGGTTTGGATATTGACTACGAATACCCAACATCGATGGCAGGTGCAGGTAACCCAGATGATGTGGCCTTCTCTGAGCCACGCCGAGCTTACTTGATGCAATCGTATGAAGTATTGATGCGTACACTACGTGAAGAGCTAGATAAGGCGAGTGCGCAAGATGGTGTTCACTACATGCTGACGATTGCAGCGCCATCTTCTGGCTACTTGCTACGTGGTATGGAAACCATGGCAATGAGTCGCTACCTAGACTATGTCAACATCATGTCTTACGACTTGCATGGCGCTTGGAATGACCACGTGGGTCATAACGCCGCCTTGTTTGATACTGGTAAAGATTCTGAGCTTGCTCAATGGAATGTTTACGGCACCGCAGCTTATGGTGGTATTGGTTATCTAAATACTGACTGGGCTTATCACTATTTCCGCGGCTCGATGCCAGCAGGTCGAATCAATATTGGTGTTCCATACTACACCCGTGGTTGGCAAGGCGTAACGGGTGGTGAAAACGGCCTTTGGGGGCGTGCACCACTGCCAAACCAAGCGGATTGTCCAGCAGGAACAGGTGAAGGTGAGAAGAACAACTGTGGTTACGGTGCACTGGGTATCAACAACATGTGGCACGATTTGGATGCCAATGGCGTTGAAATGGGCGCAGGTTCCAACCCAATGTGGCATGCGAAGAACCTAGAAAAAGGTATTTGGGGTTCTTATGCGCAAGCGTACAAACTGGACCCTGTGAACGATCCTTCTGATGTATTAACGGGTACTTACACTCGTCACTACGACAGTGTCGCCGTTGCTCCTTGGTTGTGGAATGCGGACACCAATGTGTTCCTATCAACCGAAGATAAACAGTCTATCGAAGTGAAATCAGACTACGTTATCGATAAGGGTATCGGTGGCATCATGTTCTGGGAGCTTGCGGGTGACTACAACTGTTATGTGCTAGACGCAAATGGTAACCGAACCAGCATCGATGCAACAGAGCAAGCGTGTGCGACGGGCAATGGTGAATACCACATGGGTAATACCATGACGAAAGCCATGTACGATAAGTTTAAGTCCGCAGCTCCGTATGGCAACAAAGTTGCGACTGGCGCTATTCCGAGCGAAGTTGTCGATATTGCTGTGTCTATCGGTGGCTTTAAAGTGGGCGATCAGAACTACCCAATCAACCCGAAAGTGACGTTTACCAACAACACGGGCGTTGAGATCCCGGGTGGTACTGAGTTCCAGTTTGATATCCCTGTATCTGCTCCAGATAACGCTAAAGATCAGTCTGGTGGTGGTCTTGCAGTGATTTCTTCAGGTCATACTCGCGCCAACAATATTGGTGGCCTTGACGGACCAATGCACCGCGTAGCGTTTAGCCTACCAGCATGGAAAGCACTACCAGCAGGCGAGAGCTATGAGCTAGACATGGTTTACTACCTACCTATCTCTGGCCCTGCAAACTACAGCGTGAACATCAATGGTGTTGATTATGCGTTTAAGTTTGAGCAGCCAGACCTACCAGTTGCTGACATTAGCTCTGGTGGCAATAATGGGGGGAACAACGGTGGTAACAACAATGGCGGTAGCTGTGATGTAACTGGCTTGAAGACTTACCCAGACTTCCCTCAGGTAGACTGGGCAGGTAACCCAAGTCACGCAAACCAAGGTGATAAAGTGATCCATAACGGCGTGGTATACCAAGCCAACTGGTGGACTGCTTCTGAGCCGGGAAGTGACGGTAGCTGGAGCACAGTGTGTAACATCTAACGTTTTGTAAACTATAAAAAAGCGCACAACTTGGCCTGTTGTGCGCTTTTTTTGTGAACAAATACCAATACGACTAATTATGTGATCTTGCATAGCGACGGACAGATTTTTTTCTAGTAAGGAAGAAATCTTATGCCTAGCAGGGACTAGGGATACGATTTCTGACGCGGCTAGAAGAAATATGGACTAGCTAGGCTGATCAGATAATTGGTTGGATTGGTATTAAGTCCCATCTTTAAAATTGAATCATGTTTACCATCAAGAATTCCTAGTATTAGCCGATACAGAGACAGCCTTGTCTTTCAATTTCTCGCAAGAGGTTCACATGCTTAAAAAGGCTCTTTCGTTGACACTGATGTCTTTAATGATGTCAGCTCCGCTCTATGCTCAAACCATGCGCCTCACCACGGGCGACTGGCGGCCTTTCGTATTTGCTGATGAAAATGGAGTGAAAGCCCAATTGCCCGGTTACAGCATTGAAATCGTTAATACAGTATTGAGAAACATGGGTTATCACACGGAATACACCAGTCTACCTTTTATGCGCCAGCGTACAGAGACCTATCGTGGTGAATATGATGCAATTGTTGCAACCGCCGAGGGCAGTGTACCGGGGCTTGTTTTCCCCAAACTAGCGATTGGTGAAATCAATACTTGTTTCTTTGTTGCCCAAAAAAGTCGTTGGCATTACAACAAACCTGAATCGCTGCAATGGGTAAAACTCGGTGTCGTTGCTGGGCATAGCTATGGTGAGATCGATTCGTATATAACTCAGTATTGGAACAGCCGAATATATGCGTATACCGGGGTTGAGGAGAATCGTCTTAGTAGCTTGGTCGAACTGCTGAGTTTGGGGCAGGTGACAGCCATTGCAGAGGATAAAGATGTAATGGAGTATTTTTTACAGCAACAGGGCAAAAAAGGGATGTTGAAAAGTGCAGGTTGTTTAGAGCCTACACCGCTAGTAATCGGGTTTACCGCAGCAGATATGCGAGCTCAAGAGTGGGCAGATCAATTTGATGTTGAGTTAGAGTCGCTCAGGAAGTCGGGTGTGCTCAAACAGATCCTTAATCGATACGGAGTTTACGATTGGGTCGTCCCTAAGAAGATTTGATACGATCATTGCTAGAATTCGTTTATAAAATTACCTATAGCTCACTTTAGATCAAGAGGTTACACTAGCAGCCCAAACAAGAGGATTGCTATGAAATATGACTGGATTCTATTCGACGCTGATGAAACATTGTTTAGCTTTGATGCCTATTTAGGGCTTAAAACCATGTTCAGCACTTTTGGCGTCGATTTCTCTACGCAAGACTTTGCGACTTACCAACAAGTCAACAAACCTCTTTGGGTCAAATACCAAGATGGTGAGATCAGCGCAAGCCAATTGCAAAGTGATCGCTTTCTAGATTGGGCTAAACGTCTCAATACCAGCGCCCATGACCTCAATCAGAAGTTTCTGGATGCGATGGCCGATATTTGTCAGCCATTGCCCGGTGTTGTCGAGATGCTTGAATATACCTCTCAGCACGCAAAGTTGGGCATCATAACTAACGGGTTTACCCAACTTCAGCAAGTTCGTTTAAACCGTACTGGACTTAGTGATTATTTCGAGCACGTGGTTATTTCCGAAGAGGTGGGGCTTGCAAAACCGGCGGTTGGTATCTTCGATTATGCCTTAGAGAAAATGGGACAGCCGGAACGTTCTAAGGTGCTGATGATTGGCGATAACATTCATTCAGACGTTTTAGGCGGACTGAATGCGGGCATTGATACTTGTTGGCTTAACCTAGAAAAGCAGCCACAACCTACCGAGATCACACCGCATTACGAACTTCATCACTGGGGTGATTTTGAACGGGTAATTCGTTGAGTTAAATCAAGATTTATCAAATACCTCAAAGGTATAGTCGAACAAGTGTTTGAGTGTATTTTAGGAGTAGCGATGAATCACTTCATGCCATCAACCTTGCCGTTGACTTCGTTTGTCGGCAAGCCAAGAGTCCGAGTATCAGCGCAGCAGTGTAGCCGCAAAGTCGCAGATGATAAGCCTAAACAAGAAGAGCAGCCGAAAAAGAAAAAGCTCGCTTCCAGCGAGCTTTGAGCAACACGCTCTAACCTATTCGGACCTATTAGGGTAATAGTAAGTAGGTATTTACTATCAATTAGGTGATGAAGCTATTGTGCTGTTTTTTTGCTCTCTCAATGTCAGTGCGATGTCAAACTATGTTCGATTTTTGTCAGTGCTTTATAAATTAATCGTTCATGAATGGGACGCACTTGGCACCTTTTGAGCGGTAATTGACGAGTTTGTAATCGCGAGCACATAAGTTAGGCTATTGGTATGCTAGTTTACAGGCTCTAGTAGCATAGATTTCGTTCATAAATACAAGGAATTAGGAAGAACGGATGTTTAGTCGCAAAGAACCCCCGTATCTTACTTCGGCTGGGCTAAAAGTCGAAAGCTCAGTAATTGCATTATCAAAAATAGATAAGCTTTACGTCAAAGATTACCACGTTAACGATAAAATCAAGCGCGCAGCGTTGATCGCTTTTGTGATTGGTTTTGTATTGTCTATTGCCCACCCGATATATGTTGGATTACCGGGTTTTGTTTTGACTTTCCTTTTGGCTTACTTGCGTTCTCCTAAGTTTGAACTTAGGGCTGAAATTCATTCCAATGACGACCAAGTTGCCCCAGTCGATACCGGCTTGCATCACACCATAGATCGTTCGAAGTACGATACTGTGGTCGAGAAGTTTAACGCTCTCAAAGCTTATGAAGAGCTTACTTCTCACCATGATGACGAGCAGCAAGAAGAGTAACTTGCTGTTGTAGCCAAGGATGCGTTTTTGCTGGCAAAATTTCGCTTATATTGTTTGCGCCGTTTTGCCAGCGGCATTTAGACTTGCACCGTTTCCCGTTTCCCGTTTCCCGTTTCCCGTTTCCCGTTTCCCGTTTCCCGTTTCCCGTTTCCCGTTTCCCGTTTCCCGTTTCCCGTTTCCCGTTTCCCGTTTCCCGTTCCCCGTTTCTAGATCTTGGTCGGTTTATGGTAAACATCGGTTTAGGCTGCGAGAGATAACTACCCCCTTATAGGTAGTTTCTAACGTCGCTCAGCCATTGATTTACCTAGCTTTATTACCCCTAACTTGATCAAATTCACGTTATAAAAGTGACAATGTGTTCTGTCCATTATTGTTGTTTATATTCCCTCGCTAAATGAGTAAAACTAAACTAATTTGTTAGAGTGGCTAGGAAAATAAAGGACTAAATGATGAAGGGTGCACTTTCGCAACTTTCCGTTACTAAACGGCTTATGCTTATTTTGGCGGTATTCGTGGTAACGACCAGTATTATCGTTGCTGACGTCATGGCAACACTTGAAGCCAACAAGCAAGACGGCACGGTAATTAATGTGGCTGGTCGACAACGTATGTTGACCAAGAAGTTCGCATCAGAAGTGATGTTAACAGTATACGAAGGTCATAAGTCTAGCCATGGTGCGCTCGACTATGACAATACGATTCGCCTTTACGAAACCTCCCTCAATGCTCTTAAAAATGGTGGGCAAACATTCTCTGACTTAACCATGAAGTCGCCAATCTCTTTGATAAAGAGTGATGCTTCTGCATTTTTGCAGCAGCTAACAGTGGTTGAGCAACTGTGGAAGAAACAAAAAGCAATGGCGTTTGCTTTGCTGCCCTTAGGCCGAGATGCAACCGAAGCGCAAGTGGATGAGTTTATGCTTGCGAATCATCAAACCCTTGCTGCAATGCACAAAGCTGTGTTGAATTACAACGCTTATGCCGATGCTAATGTTTCGGAACTGAAAAGAGATTTATTGATAATTTCAGTGGTTGGTGTCTTGTTGACATTACTACTTTCCTCTCTGATCGGATCTAGCCTTATTCAACCTCTGGGTCACTTGGTTAAAATCAGCCGTGAAATCGGTCGAGGGAATCTTGATGCGACCAACGATCCGGAACACTTAGTTAACCGGAGCGAGTTGGGTAAATTGGCAACCAATATCATTGCGATGCGCCATTCCATCTCTTCGGTAGTCACGGGTTTGAAAACCAGTGCGGAGAACATCTCAACGCTATCTAATCGAGTAGATGTCCTGTCAAAAGAAGTGACCGATAGCCATGAGGAAGAGAAACAGAAATACGTTGAGATAAACGAAATCTCAGATGGTCTTCAAAGCTCTTTCGCTCAAGTATCTGCGGTGGTTGAACAGACCATTGATTCGGCGCAAACTAGCCGAAGCAGTGCAGAGCAGGGGATGCGCTCCGTTGAGTCCAATATGAATGCGGTACAAGTCGCAACAGAAGAGTCGCATAAAGTGGCGGAAAACATTCAAGAGCTGAGCTCTGTAGCAGAGCAGGTTTACAGTATCATTGATGTGATTCAATCCATTGCGGAGCAGACCAACTTGTTAGCACTTAACGCCGCCATTGAGGCCGCACGAGCGGGTGAACAAGGTCGCGGATTTGCGGTGGTTGCGGATGAAGTTCGTATGCTAGCGAGTAAGACCAATGATTCGACAGGAGAAATTAGTAAGCTGTTGGCAGACTTAACCGAGCGGGTGAATGTCTCGGTAGAATCTGTGGGTCAATTGCAAAACCATGTAGAAAGTAGCCGTCAGGCGAGTGAAGAAACGTCAGAAAGCATCAGTGCGATTTCGGCGGCGATTGAAATGACGGTGACTCAGCAAAATGAGATTGCCAGCCTGATTCAAGAACAATCGCAGAGCATCAATAGCTTGCAAGATGCACAGCGTTACCTTTCTGAGCTGCTGAGCAACACCAACAACAAAATATCCAACAGTTCTCAAATCGCACAAGATATGAGTGACATGGCCTCTGGTATTTCTACCACGCTGGATAACTTCTCGATGGATGGCAAAGTACAGAAAATGTAGTCTGCGTTTAGAACGAAAAAATCCCCAAACTTAGGTTTGGGGATTTTTTTATAAACTGTTGGCCGTTTGCTCACTTTTGATTTCGCGAACATAGCGATAGATGGTGTCTCTAGATACCTGCAAGGTGTTTGCGGTAATGACAATTGCATCTTTAATGTTGAACGCACCGTTTTCAAATAACTGCTCAACGATGGCGCGGTTACGCTTAGCTGGTGATATAGCACTGTCACTTAGAATGCTTTTTCGAATCGTCTCAATAGAGTCTTGCAGCATTTCATCGGGGCTTTTCGCAAACTTCTCAGAAGAGGTGACTTCTGTTTGTGAAGCCGAGATGTTGGTTGCAGGCAACATACTCGTTAGTAGCGAATGGATCGGCGCATCCATGTCGGAGTTGATACACAATAAGCCGATGGCCGTACCAATGTCATTGCGGATCACTGTGGTTACCGAGCGAAGTAGCTTACCGTGTGGGCCTTTACTGAAATAAGGTTCAGAGACATCGACACCAGAACGTAGCTTTTCTAGTGCTAAGTTGGTGATAGGGGCACCAATATCACGATCAGTGACGTGACCATTTGCAATCTTGATGATCGATGGGTTCTCGATATCCAAACTGTGTAGAACGACTTCCGTGTGGGTGCCGTACATTGCGGCAATGCCATCAACCACATTAAAGGTGGCTTGTAGAATCAGTTTGTCACTTAGTGATAACGTGACGAGCATAGATTACTTCCTTTGGCATAAGGGTGTTACAAGTATCCATAAAGATACTAAGGTTATATAGATCAAAAAAATCGCTACCCCTTACGAGGCAGCGATTGTTCCGAATTAAGAAGCCATGATTTCGATGATTTCTTTATCGGTGATAGCCATACCAGTGCTAACCATACGGCCAATGTTGCGGATAGTTTTCTCAACGTCACCAGCGATAACGCCTTGAAGCGCAACTTCTTGGCCTGCTAGTGCTAGCATCATGCCTTTCATTGCTGCTTGAGAAGAGCTACCTACTTTCATCGCACAAGTCGCTTTTGCACCGTCACAAACCATACCAGCAGTGTCGCTTAGTACGTTCTGGATAGCGAAGCAAGATTGCTCGAAAGAGCCGCCTTTCAGGTAAACCATCGCAAATGAAGCCGCAGAACTTGTCGCAGTGTTACCACAGAAAGCACACAATGGAGGGTAGTGTGACTTAATGTAAACAGCGCCAAGGTGGCTCATGATAAGTGCACGAGCTAGCTTCTCATCGTCAGCTTTAACGAACTCAGCCGTCTTAACAACAGGTACTGTTGCAGCGATACCTTGGTTACCACTACCGTAGTTGCTCATTGCAGGTAGTGTTGCACCGCCCATACGTGCATCAGATGCCGCAGAGGTGTACATAAGAACGTCAGTAGTCAGACTAGAACCCATTAGGCCAGTTGCGATGCTGCTGCCCATTGTACGACCGATCTCTAGACCGTATTTGCTGTCCAAACCTTCTTGAGAAAGCGCCATGTTTAGGTCGCGAGCTTGAAGGATGAACTCGATGTCAGCAAAGTCAACTTGAGTAGCAAATTCGTAGATCTTCTCAATGCTGATGTCTACACCTTCACATACAGAAGCAGTAGAAGCAGCAGCGTTGTCAGCTTTGTCAGCAGCAAAGATAACTTCGCCGTTTAGCGTTTTCTCAACGATTAGAGTGTGGCCACCACTGATAGTGATAGTTGCGCTCTTGTCACCAAGTGTTGCTTCAGCACGGCAGTAGATGAATTCGTTAGTTTTCTCACGAGAAACTTCTACATTACCAGCGTCGATCATCGCTTGAGCTTTCTCAACGTCTTCTGGAGTGATTTTCGCTAGTACTTCTAGACCAGCTTCAAAGTCACCACCAACAGCGCCAGAAGCAGCAGCGATTGGAAGGCCGATTTTGCCAGTGCCTGGTACAAAAACGCCCATTGAGTTTTTGAACAGGTTGTCAGATACAAATACTTTTAGTGTATCTGGAGCACCACCTAGCATGCTTGCAACCGCAGAACCTGCGTATGCAGCAGAGATTGGCTCTGTACAACCTAGTGCAGGTTTAACAACAGAGTTGATGATCTCAATGTATTGCTTCCACTCAGCTTTCATGGCTAACCTCTTAATAATTCTTATTTTTTGTGCGCGATAGCTTCAACTTCAACAAGAACGCCTAGAGGCAGATCTTTAACTGCGAAGCAAGAACGAGCAGGGCATTCGCCTTGGAAAACTTCAGCGTAAACTGCGTTGAATGCAGCGAAGTCTTCGATGTTTGCTAGGTAGCAAGTAGTCTTAAGAACAGTCTCAGCGCTACCACCGCCCGCTTCAAGAACGCTTACTAGGTTCTTAAGAGACATGATGCTTTGCTCAGTGATGCCACCTTCAACAACTTTACCAGTTGCAGCGTCTACAGGAAGCTGACCAGAAGTGAAGATCATGCCGTTGAACTCAGTACCGTGAGAGTAAGGACCGATAGCTGCAGGAGCTGCTGGAGAAGTAACAACTGTTTTCATTGTATTACCTATTACTATGTTGGTTAAAAACGAAAGTTTGTTGTAGTTCCAACTCGATTTCGTTCAGAATTTGATTTGCATATATTAATGCAAATTTTGTTGCATCAAGCAAGCTTTGTTTTACATCGAACCCCCTTAAATGCCTATTTTTTGGTGATTTGCGTCTCAATAATGGTAAAACTTTGATGGAGATCACCTTTCAAATTAATTTGCAAAATAAACAAATTGCAAAAAACTTCAACATCGAATAATGTCTGCCTCGCATTTAGGTTTGATGTAATCCCAAGGTTTGAATTACCACTATGAATAAGCAGCTAATGTTTGCTGGGGCGAAGACGATAGCGCCACTTTGTATCGGGGCTTTTCCCTTTTCCTTCATCATTGGAGCTATGAGCATTCAAGCTGGATTGAGTATTACGCAAAGTATTCTCTCTGCAATGCTGACGATTGCAGGATCATCGCAGTTGGTAGCCTATGGCATGATTCAACATGGTGGCAGCATGCTGGTAATCATGTTTACCAGTTTCGTGATTAACTTACGTCACGTGCTCTACAGCGCATCTCTGGCGGAAATTGCCAAGGGGCAGCCGTTGCACATACGTGCATTGATGGCATTTGGCCTAACGGATGAAGTTTATGCAGGCACCTATAAAGGGGTTCGAGAGCACAAATATGGCGCTCATTGGTTTTACCTAGGTGCGATGGGGCTGTTTTACGTCAACTGGGTAGTCGCTAATACTCTCGGTGCATTGGTAGGAAGTTCTTTCCCTGATATTGCTAATTTTGGGTTGGAGTTCGCTATGGTTGCAGCCTTTATTGCGATTGTTGTGCCTCAGCTTAAAGAGCGAGAGTGCATCGTAGCTGCCGTGGTATCTATGGTTGCGGGTGTGTTGTTTTCTAGCCTGCCACACTCGCTAGGTTTGGTGGTCGCAGCATCTATCGGTGTATTTGTCGGCTATCAGATGGACTTAATGACAGAGCGCGAGCAAGCGGCTGAGATTAAGAAAGCAGAATCTTGCGATGTTGCTATCAAGCAAAGCCACGACGCAACACCAGCTACAAGTGAGGCATAACCATGAATTACAGTGAATTTTTTGTTTTTGTCATGGGTATCGCAATCAGTACATTTGCAATTCGATTTTCGATTTTAGGTTTTGCGGGCTCATTTGAGATGTCTCCAAGATTGAAAAAGACATTGCGCTTTGTACCTATCACTGTTTTACCAGCGATCATTGCTGTTGAAGTATTAGGCACTGCACCAGAGGTTGCGTTTCATTTGCACAACCCAAAACTGTTGGCTGCGATAGTCGCTACCATTATTAGTTTGAGATTTGATTTAGTTTGGGTGGTTATCAGTGGCGTTGGTTCACTGCTGATCTTCCAAAACATATTGGCGTAGCTACTACGCAAAAAGCTACTACGCAAAAAATTGGGAACAGGACGCAAATTGTCCTAGGCTCGGTAGGAATACCGAGCCTTTTTTTTGGCCGTTGGTTTTGTTGGGTTGATTGTTATTCGGCTTACTGTCAATCGCAGGCGAAGATTTTTTAGCGTCTACCCCCGAATTCATCTACAAATCTATTTGCACTTTAATGCACAGAAATGTTGCAGAAATTATTTTTTCAAAAAATTGAAAATTAGGACAGTCTAGGCTTCCATATCGCCACCTTCATCTTTTTCCGTTTTGGCGAGTGAAGCTCCAACAATACATTCGGCGATCCCCACCGCTATCAAACGAATGGCTTGGTTAGTATCCAGTTCAATAAAGCTTGGGAAGGAAAGGGGAGTATGCTCATCACTGGTGGTATTGACCAATATCCACATATCCATACTCAAGGTTTGGATAGCGTCGAGATCTGAGTGTTGCGTGACGACGGCGAGTAAGCTGAGCCCCGAGATGAGGGTTAGCACACCAATCATTAACAACCAAAAAGCGATCACTCCTTTTATTGCCATCATAATCCTATCTCCCCTGTGACAAACGTCTATTTCGGGAGTTTATACAACAGCTACAGAGTAGCCGTCTAGTATCTAGTTGATAAGTCTATTAGAAATAAAAAAGCGCCACCTGCAGGTAGCGCTTTTTTGCAACGGTATTTGCTAATGAAAATGCAAATTATTTTGCAGGGATCTCTTTTAGCATTTGAACCAATTGGTCCCAGAACAACGCAACAGTTGCGATGTTAACTTTCTCATCTGGAGAGTGCGGGTTCTTGATGGTCGGACCGAATGAAATCATATCCATGTTTGGATAAGGCTTCTTAAACAGACCACACTCCAGACCTGCGTGGATCACTTGAATGTTAGCGCTCTTGCCGTACATCTTCTGGTACATGTCACGGAATAGCTTCATCACCTCAGATTCTGGGTTTGGTTTCCAACCTGGGTATGCGCCTGTTGCTGTGAAGTTCGCACCAGCAAGTTTAGCGAGTGACTCTAGCTTACCTTCAACCATGATGCGGCCTGATTCGATTAGCGAGCGGATTAGGTTTTGAAGTACCAGCTTGTTATCGCATACAAAAACCATACCTAGGTTTAGTGAGCTTTCTACTACGCCTTCAACATCATCGCTCATGCGCATCACACCATCGAAGCTAGTGTTGATTAGCGCAACAGCTTTTGCATGACATTCAGCGGTGAGCACTTGCGCTGGCATCTCAGCCGCTTTAACCGCAGATTGAACACCTGCATCTGCAACACAAAGCTCTGCTGCGATGATCGTTTGGAACTTCGCTAGCGCCGCTTCAACGTCTGTTTGCGCATCTTTCGCTACTACGATAGTTGCTTTTGCTTCACGTGGGATCGCGTTGATAAGCGTGCCACCAGTGATCGTTGCTAGACGTGCTTCAGTCTCTAAGTGTTCTGCTAAAAAGCGAGCAAGCAATTTAGACGCATTGCCACGGCCAAGGTGGATGTCACAACCAGAGTGGCCACCTTTCAGTCCGTTGATCACGATCTCAAGGGCAATTTGCTCAGCTTTTGGTGCTTCAAACGCTAGCTCAAGTTCCGTGGTTGCTGCGATACCGCCAGCACAACCCATGTAAACTTCACCTTCAGACTCTGAATCGGTATTCAGTAAGATATCACCTTGTAACCACCCAGCTTCAAGGCCAAATGCACCTTCAAGGCCGTCTTCTTCGTTAGTGGTTAGTAGCACTTCAAGCGGGCCGTGTTCGATGCCGTCTGCGGCAAGAACTGCAAGACAGGCTGCCATGCCGATACCGTTGTCAGCGCCAAGGGTTGTACCCTTCGCTGTTACCCAGTCACCGTCAACGTATGCTTGAATCGGGTCATTTTCGAAGTCGTGTACTGTGTCTTCATTCTTTTGTGCCACCATATCTAAGTGAGCCTGAAGAACCACGCCACGACGATTTTCCATCCCTAGTGTCGCTGCTTTACGCAGCAGTAGATTTCCTGTTTCATCCTGTTCTACGAAAAGGTTGCGCTCTTTCGCCCACTTGGTGATCGCATCAGCAAGTTTTTGCTCGTGGTGCGATGGGTGAGGGATTGAGCAAATCATGTCGAACATTTGCCATACGGCTTGAGGCTGAAGTTGGTGGATTTCTGACACCTTGTTATTCCTATCGTTATATTAATCGGGTGAGGTTCAGAGTACCTCGGACTCGTTTTGCTTCATGTATCGGTAGAGTGTCTGTTCTGAGATACCAAGGGCTCTCGCTGCTTTACGGCGGAAGCCACGGATCAAGAACATGCCCATCTCGTCGAGCTCAGAGATGACTTGGGCTTTCTCTTCAATACTCATCATGGCAACGGAGCGACCTTTTAGTACATCTTGAATCGCTTGAGTTTCAATATCTTGGATATTGGCGACGAACGTTTCTTGAGTGGACTCCATTTCCGCTGATGGAAACAAATGCTTTAACGTGTTTAAGGCTTCAACGTAGTGACTGTCATCGATATTGATGCACAGCATGTGAGTTGGAATACCTAACTCGTTCTTAATCAACATTGATGAAGAGCGCAGGCGAGCACCGTTGCCTTTCACCGATGAGTAGTTTACTTGGTAGGGCTCTTCTTTTGCGCCAGTCTCTTTAAACATCTTGAGAGCGAGATCTGTCATAGGTGCCCCGATTTGGCGACCTGTAACGTGACCGTTTTTAAGATAAATGAGTGAATGCTCTGGCTTGGATAAGTCATGCAGCGCAACCTCGGCGGTTGGGCCTAAGATCTCCGACAAAAAGTTAACTAAATGCGAAAAGTTTAATGAGATATTCATGACTAAAGTTGTCCCTTATTATGGTTCTGTGGGCTTCTGCGAGGCAGATTAGAACACGTTAAAGTACATTGTTCAATATCTAATTGTATGACAAATTAAGTGGTTGATATTGAATAATAAACTTACTTATATTGTGGGCGAAATAAAAAAGGCACCGCTCATGCGGTGCCTCGATTTATTCGCTTATTTTGCTTCAGCGGTTGCTGCTTCCGCTTCTTGTGCTGCGTATTTCTTACGAGCCATGAAGTAGAAAGGAGTGATAGCAACCATAGCGCCAAGACCGATAGCAATCTTGTATGCATCTGAGAAGGTGAGTAGCCAAACACAGATTGCTGCTGCTAGGTAAGGTACTACAGGACCGAATGGGATCTTGAAGCTTAGTTCACGCTCAGGGTACATCTTACGTAGTTTTAGTACCGCTAGACATGTTGGGATGTACTGAGCAAAACGAGTTACTACTGATAGTGCAGCAAGCATAGTGAACGAACCAGATAGTGCGATTGGTAGCGCTGCCGCACCTGTTAGCAGGATTGCGATAGTTGGAACGCCTTTTTCGTTCTTCTTACCAAAAGTTTCTGGTAGTAGTTTATCTTCAGCTAGTGCAGTTAGTGTACGTGGTGTCATGAATGATGCTGCTACGTTGATACCAGCGATAGACACGATTGAACCAATCATTACGAACATGTAACCCCACTCACCAAGGAATACGCCTGCTGCATCAGCAACTGGAACCTTAGTGTTTGCTAGGTCGTCGCCAAGAACACCCATACAAACCATCATGATTAGTAGGTAGAAAGCCGATACGATAGCCATTACCAGCATGATTGCACGTGGTAGGTTTTTCGCAGGGTCTTTCATGTCTTCAGCAGCAGTTGCTAGGCCTTCGAAACCTGTGAAAGCGTAGAAACAAAGTACAACTGCTAGTGCCATTACGTCCATATCAAACTCAAAGCCTTTTGCAGAGTATTCTGCAAACTGAGTCATTGGGTTTAGAGGAACGTTATCCCAGTTGATGTAGAAAACACCAACAACAACGAACACGATAAGTGGTAGTAGCTTACCGATAGTGGCTACGTTGTTTACATATTTAGAGGCATCAACACCCGTCATGTTGACGATAGTGAGTAGGATAACCATGCCTGCAATGATGTAGGTTTGGTAACCATCAAACACTTCAGGAGCAAAGTTAACCAGTAGAGTAGAGAATGCTGCTGACATTGCTGCCCAAGCAACACACGCCATTACCCACTTAAGGAAACCAACTTGGAAACCTGCGAATGGACCGTATGCTTCTTTAACGTATACGTATGCTGCGCCGTTCTTGTTGAAGTGGCCCGCAGCTTCTGCGAAACACACTGCAATCGTCGATACGATCAACATAGTGAAAAGAATTAGAGCGATCGACATTACGTCTGCTTTTGCGTAAAGCGCATTAGGAAGCAAGAAGATGCCAGAGCCGATGATTGCGTTAAAACCAAGCAATACGATGCTAGGTAGTCCAAATTTGTTTTTATCAGACATGCGGAGTCCTTACAAGCTGTCATCCAGCCTGCGATACCTGTAATAAATAATTGGGAAAAATAGGGTTTGTTTTAAAAAGGGCTGCCGAAAAGCAGCCCTTTTGGGAGACTATATTAGTCTGCTAGAGCGCATTCTTTCTCTAGGCGAGCTTTCTTAAGCTTGGTACCTTCGTTCGCTAGGCGAGCGAAAAGCTTAATCATGTTCTCGTGGCGGTCAACCATTGCTTCTGGGTGCCATTGAACACCAACAGTGTAGTTGTGGTTTACGTTTTCGAACGCTTCTACAAGACCGTCTTCAGCCCATGCAGTTGGTTTGAAACCTTCACCGAAGTTTTTAACTACTTGGTTGTGGAAAGAGTTAACCATGATGTTTTCTTGACCGAAAACTTCTTGCATGATTGAGTCTTTTTCTAGCTTCAGCGTGTGAACAGCGAAAGACATGTCGATGTTACCACCCCAGTGGCCGTTAACACCGTCGATTTCATTGTGCAGGTTGCTTACTAGGTCACCACCGAATGCAACGTTAAGAAGTTGCATACCACGACAGATACCCATCATTGGAACGCCCATTTCAGCTGCTTCGCGAACTAGTAGGATTTCCCACTCGTCACGCTCTGGGTAACAGCACACGTGGTGCTTAGAGTAAGGCTGGCCGTAGAACATTGGGTGTACAGATTCGTCACCACCAGAGATCACTAGAGCGTCAACAGCGCTTAGGATGTCACGAGCTTGCTCACGAGTCTTAAGGATTGGGATGTGTAGAGGAACACCGCCACCCTTAGTGATTGCGTTAGCAAAGTTAGTATTTACTTTAGTAAGAGTACCGCGCTCGTATTTGTGAGTAACAGTTGTAACACCGATGATTGGTTTCATTATAATTTTCCTCTGACTACATAACGTAGTGAAAGTTAGTTGCAAATTGAAAAATCAGTTCAAGCGACAGAAAGGTAAGCCATCGACTTCTTGGTAGATAATCTCCAAGCTTTCTATTGCTATTGAGACTCGACATGTGTGGCAACAAGTTAGTGCCTCAATGTCAAACCTTAGTTGTTCTTTACTATCTGCATCCGTTGCCGTGGTAATCATGTCACTTCGTAACATTTCCAAAATTGAATCAGATACGGAAGATTGTTCGGAAAATGGGTTGATATCGTTTTTATTGCTTATGCTGCAATGTCCAACCATATAACCAATGCTCTTTAATGCTTCTTCAGTAAGGGACTCAAGCTTAGCTTTAGGCCCTGTAATCAAGATATCAATTTCATCTGGAACTTGGCTTAATAGTGCTTTGCATAAAGCACCAGCCTTGATTCCGCATGCTACAAAAGGTACATCGTCCATATCGAGCTGCTTGAGATTTTCTTGAATGTCTAACAGCTGATTACACACTTAAATCACCTAAGTAGTTTGATGATTAACTTCTTAACTTGGTGATAAGAATAGTCTCATTTGATATTAAACACAATCTAAAAGGGGGTAAAAAGTGTGATCTCGATCAATTAATAATAACTAATTCCTCATCATCCTGAGAAAGGATTCATCACGCTTATTGTTTAAAAGTGTAATATCGTACCTTTAGTATGGTGATTTTATAGAAGAGGTTGGAGGTGGTGGGTATTTCAGCAATTATCGGGCTTGAAGATAACTGTGACTGATGGGAATAGTTCTTATATGAGAGAAAATTTCTCAAACGAAGGCAGGTAAATCATCACGATGAGCAATTATCTCAATGCAAATACAAACAAAAACGCCCTGATCCGATCGAAATCGACCGCTCAGGGCGTAAAGTAAGCGTGAAAACTATAATGGTGACTTATGGGATTCGAAGTGACTGTTTAGCTGGCGTGTTTGAAAGCAGTGAAATAGCGCCAAACGTGAGAAGAATTGTCGTAGTGAGAACAAATACATCACGCAAGAAGTCACTTAGGCCAACAAAGTAGACTAGGTTAGCAGCCACGTTTGCCGCCAAGTAGCCAACCAGATAAATCGCTAACGAGAGCTTAGCTAAGTTTTCAAACACTCTTGCCGGCTTTTTCATGCACGGCATCAGGCTTAGCATACAAAAAGCCCCTGAAACCCAGACGACAGTGCCTAGTAACATTGGGTGGTAAAAAGCACTCCCTAAGCTATGCAGTAACACCCCTTCTCCCATGTGCAATGTTAACCCCATCAGCATGACGGCTGTCGCACGAGCTAGCGGCATTGTTTGGCGCTTACAACGCATGTGCATGCCTATCACCATCATCAATGTACTCATAAATGGACCATGGTGGCTCTCAAACCCCCAGTGCAGCCCCGACAATGGTGAGTAGGCATCGCCTATCAAGCCAAATAGGTACAGACCCCCAGCTATGAGTGGAAGTTGTTTTGTCATTTCCTGTTTGACGCATAACGCGATGACGGCTAGACCAGATACGAAGGCAGGAAACACCCATAAGTTAGCGCTTCCACCCACTAGAAAGATTCGTTGTGGCTGAGATATATAGGTATCCCAAAACATCGACCGTTCTGCTAGGTAGCCTGAATCGATCACCATAGGGTAGGCAATTGGTAAGATAAGCCCGATAAGGCTCCACACTAACCAAAGCTGTAATGCAGCCTTTGCATAGTGTTTGAATGTTGATATCGGTTGATGGGTCAATTGCTCAGCAAGCACATAGCCGATGAGGGTAAAAAGCAGTGGCGGTGCAAATCGAGTCAGTTCCGCCAACACTAAACCAAGCCATGGGAATCCATCAGCACTTGGTATACCCATCAAAAATTGGGTGTTCGCTACTAAGATTGCGAGGCTTGCTACTACACACATGAAGTGAATAGCGCCGGAATTAGAATTTGTCATAACATCTCCAGACACGGTGACCTTGATAAAGGGAGTAAATAAAACCTTACTTCATAAGCCTTTAATTAAGCCAAGATAGTTGTGGGGTTTTAGATTCAAGTACAAAGTCAAACAAGTTGGGATTATTGCACACCTTGCCCTGCGAATTTTGTAAATCTCAGGTCAAATTTGCCTAAGATCGGCTGGGTAGTTGATTGGATCTTCGACGATCATCTTAGGTGCGTGAGGCTGGAAGGGTTGATAGACCTTAATCGTGTAGGAGTTCTTTGGCTACACACAAGAAAGGGTACTCATAGGATGCTATCTTTTATGCTTTGAAAAGAGATCAATGATCTCTTCTTATATAGAAGCGATCTTTATCAGAGCGCTTCGAGTATTTTTGCGAGCACTGCAATGCTCAAAGACGATTATGTTTACTTAGCATATTGGTGACAGACGCTTTCGGTGTCTTTGTGATTTTTTTCATCAACGCAAAATCAGGATGCTGGATAGCGAAGCGCTGCTTTAACTGCTCGATCTGAATTAACCATAAAGAAGCCGTTACCTGTGCATCAGCCAGTGCTCGGTGAAAAACACCGTCGTTGGGGATATTGTGGTAACGAACCAAGTCACCTAGCTTGTGTGAGCTAGCCTCTTGGGTAATGCGACGCGAGATAAGGAGCGAACAAGCAAATTCCCCGTCGTAACCACGACCAATACGTTCAAGTTCTGCATCTAAAAATCTTTGGTCAAACGAAGCGTTGTGAGCCACCAAGTTACTGCCCTGGATGAAGTCGGCAAATTCATTCATTACTGCTTCACAGGAATCGGCAGTCGTTAGCGTCGCATTGGTGATCCCGGTATAGCCCTCGATAAATGAACTGACACGAAACCCTGGGTTCATTAGACGCTGGAAGGTATCAACGACTTCCCCATTAACGAGCTTTACCGCACCGATTTCGATAGCACGGTCACCCTGATTCGGGGACAGTCCCGTAGTCTCGAAGTCAAGTACGATAACAGAGTCTGCATTTCGGTTAGGTAGCACTGTGTTTTCCTCGTTCGCCTTTGGTTAGGCGTAATGATTGCGATCGGTGGCGAATACTATCGGATCTGTGGGACATAATCTATGAGCAATCTATCAATGGTCGAGTTTGTGTTTTTGTTATGTTATAACATTTCGTAACTCATTAAACTCTAGGGAATAGATATGTCTACTACGCTGATAAAGAACGCTCGAATTGTCAATGAAGGGCAAGTGATTCAAGGTGATGTTCGTATTGCCAATCAACGTATTGATGAAATTGATGCAAATATCGAAGAGAAATCAACTGACCAAGTTATCGACGCAGAAGGGGCCTACTTAATCCCAGGCATGATTGATGATCAGGTCCATTTTCGTGAGCCGGGTTTAACCCATAAAGGTTCAATTGCAACTGAGTCTCGTGCGGCTGTTGCCGGGGGCATTACCAGCTATATGGAAATGCCAAACGTGAATCCGGCCACCACGACGATAGAAGCATTAGAAGCCAAATATGACATCGCTTCTCAAAGTTCAATCGCAAATTACTCCTTCTACCTTGGCGCTACCGAAGATAACCTAGAGGAAATCAAACGACTCAACCCAAAAAGTCACTGTGGCGTTAAGGTATTCATGGGCGCATCAACAGGTAATTTGCTCGTGGAGGATACAGAGGCGCTAAATGCTATTTTCAAAGAATCTCCAGTGCTTATCGTAACGCACTGCGAGAGTGGTCCCGTGATTGCGGACAATCAGCAACGATTATTAAGTAAAAAAACTGAGCCTAGCATTGAAGATCATCCTGTCATTCGTGATGACAAAGCGTGTTACGCATCCTCTTCCTTTGCTGTTGAGTTGGCAAAAAAACATAACAGCAACTTGCATGTGCTCCACATTACGACCGAGAAGGAACTGGCTCTATTTGAGAAAGGACCACTTGAGAAAAAACGTATCACTGCCGAAGCCTGTGTGCATCACTTATGGTTCAACAACACTGACTATGCGTTACGTGGCAACCAAATTAAATGCAATCCTGCGATTAAGTATGAGAGTGACCGCTTAGCATTAATTAACGCCTTGCAAACTGGCCAAATTGATATCATCGCAACCGACCACGCCCCTCATACATGGGAAGAAAAGCAAGTGCCTTATCCACAAGCACCAGCAGGTCTTCCTCTGGTACAGCATGCATTGCTGAGTTTGTTTGACCATGTCAGCCGTGGCACTCTTTCAGTGCCTCAAGTGGTCGAAAAAACTGCCCATAACCCGGCCATTCGATATGGGATTCAAGAGCGCGGTTATATTCGAAAGGGATATTTTGCCGATTTAGTATTAATCGATCCTCAAGTATCCACCCCTGTGACCAATGAAAACAGTTTATATCACTGTGGTTGGTCGCCGTTCACAGGTCATGAATTCAGTTCTCGAATTGAGAAAACATGGGTCAATGGTGAGCTAGTCTACTCTGATGGCAAAGTAAACTCGGCGGTAACACCTGCAATGCGATTGGCGTTTGACCGTTAAATTGGTGATTGTTCTTAGCTATCTATTGGGTTTTACTAAGCCAAGAAACTGAAGCAACAAATAACATTCGGCCGATGGCAACATGCTATCGGCTTACGTATGGAGACAATGAGTGAGTTCTCAACAAGATAAAATTGAAGCGGTTCCTACCAATATCATTACCGGATTTTTGGGCGTAGGGAAAACCACCGCCATTCTAAACCTGATGAAAGCTAAGCCTGCGGGAGAGCGTTGGGCGGTGTTAGTGAATGAGTTTGGTGAAATAGGGGTCGATGGCAGCTTAGTCAAAGGGCAAAGTAGTGGTGAACAACAGGTGTTTGTTAGAGAAGTACCCGGTGGCTGCATGTGTTGCACCGCTGGAGTTCCAATGCAAATTGCCTTAAATCAGCTCCTCACCGAAGCAAAGCCAGACAGACTGTTGATTGAGCCGACGGGTCTCGGTCATCCTAAAGAAGTGCTAGAGGTGTTGTCTTCAGAGCACTATCGCAGTGTGTTGAGCTTGCAGAAAAACATCACTTTGGTAGATGCACGAAACTTATCCGATAGTCGCTATACCTCACATGATACGTTTAACCAACAAATTGCGATTGCAGATACAGTGATTGGTAACAAAACGGACCTCTACCAACAGGGTGATGAACAGGCGTTGCGTGATTATGTTGCGAGGGTTTCTCGCCCTGAGACCAAGGTTCTGTTTGCTGAGCAAGGCGTAATTCCGCTAGAAGAGTTTAACGGCGCCAGCGAAGGCGCGAGTTATGCTCCGCATCACCACCACCATCATCACCATTCAGAAAAAGTGATGGCCTCTGAACAAGAGATCCCAGAGTGCGGTTATGTGAAGGCGACCAATAAAGGTGAAGGTTACCATAGCGTTGGTTGGCGATTTGCACCGACGAAAGTGTTTGACCGACGCAAAGTTGTGCAGCTTTTGGTTGGATTAAAGGCCGAGCGCATGAAAGCGGTGTTTATCACTAGCGACGGTGTGTTTGGCTATAACTTAACCAAAGATGGTCTAACCGAAGCGGAACTCGATGACTGCCTTGAGTCTCGCATAGAAGTGATTGCTGAAGATATTGACCCAGCACTTGAATCTAACTTAGTGACATGTCTCGAACTATAATCATTACAACCCAGTGAAAAGCTCTCACTGGGTTTTCTATTTCTAGGTCAATGCTGTGACGCTTTGGTGAATCAGAATTTATAAGCTTATCCCACACTCCTTGAAGATCACGTTTCTGGCTATCAAGGTTACGTCTTTATACTTGTTCATCGAACCGTACTGAGAATAGTACGGCAGTATTTTGTCACAGGAACCTTTTACGGAAAGTGCCAACCTTAAGAAGGCTACTGAATCACTGGAATCCATCTCAAGTTGTTTTTGGGATATTTTGAAGGCTTCTAGGTAGTTACTCTTTAGATAGTGCTCGTTATACTCTTCAGTGAGTTGATTGTACTCGGTAGTTACATCTAACTCCGACGAATAGACGGGCATCGACAGTACGCAAGCTAAGGTACAACTAAAGAGCCTGTACCTGAAGGTACTGTTTCTAAAAAATCTTTCCACTGCCCTGGATGAATGGTTGGACAACCAGCTGAACCTTTCCATGTTGTTTTATATCCCCAATGTACGTGAATGTAATTAGCTCTGTTTCCATACTCAGGATAATTTGGGTTTTCATTCTGGGTTGGAACAAAGAGGTTATCGTTAACTACTAATGCAGCTTTACCTTTGTGGGTTCCATGACTTAATTTGTATTCGCCCTTTTTTATAAATGGGTACGCTGCCTTGCCCTGTATGGAAGCATCACTTGGCTTAAATGGGTTAGGCGTTGAACTGCCTTTGTAGGTTCCAAGTACCTTCCCACATACGTCTACAATCGAAACTTTCTGATTGTAGACAGCATCGTTTGTTGTCCCAATTTCATCAAAAACCACTTTCCAATTTTTGCTCATTAAAGCGTCCTGTTGCATTTAGAAGAAACTGGATATTAGAGTTAACGGCCTTGGAAACTAACCGCATAAATGAGTCATTGCGATGAGGCTCTGATAAGTTGGTACTTTTTTACGCATTTTCTATTAACCCAATTCAACTAGGAATGTCGTCATTTTTGTAGGAACACATTTATTTACATCACCTGCTAGCAAAATGTTATCAGGTCGTTATAGTATTGCGCCCGAAAATACTGATTAGACTCGACTTCGTCACAAAGGAAACACCCCATGCTCTCTACACTGCACGTTAAACTAACGGCGATTAACAATAACAAGTACTTTCAAGCCTTCACCGTTCTGGTGATTGTGCTTGCGGCACTCTCTATTGGTGCAAACACTTATGAACTACCAACTGCCGTTAGCAGTGCAATCTACTGGCTCGATCAGTTTATCTTGTTGTTTTTTCTGGTTGAAATTGTCATCAAGTTCTTTTCTTATCGAAACAAGCTGGATTTCTTTAAAAGTGGTTGGAATTGGTTTGATGCCATCATAGTGATTGGCAGCCTGATGCCAACAGCAGGCCAAGGCGTGTTGATTGCACGTTTGCTGCGTGTGTTCCGAGTGCTTCGTTTGGTCTCCGCAGTGCCACAACTTAAATTGTTGATTAATGCGCTGTTCAAGGCTATCCCTAAGATGGGATACATTGCGGTGTTAATGTTCATCATCTTCTACATCTATGCGGTCGTTGGTAGCTTAATCTTTGCCCATATTAATGACTTCCTATGGGGAGACGTTTCAATCTCGATGCTGACCTTGTTCCGAATCGCTACATTCGAGGACTGGACTGATGTTATGTACGAAACCATGGAAGTTTACCCAACCAGTTGGGTGTTCTACCTCACCTTCATTTTCCTAACGGCATTTGTGTTCCTAAACATGATGATCGGTGTAGTTATCGAGACTATGACGACAGAGCACGCGCTGGCAGAAAAAGAAAAGCAGTCGCAAGACCCTGTGGCTGCAGCTGATGAACATCCACGTCAGATCTTTGCCACTCATCAACAGGTGCAAATGCTGCAACAGGAGTTGGTGGAAATTAAGCAGCTTCTTAAAAATCAGCAATCATAATGGCGCAACTTCCTAGCTAATTTCTTGATGTCTATTAAGGCAAACCCAGGACTGAACAACAAGTGATGAGTTTGCCTTTCAAAGACGGATACCGAAGATCCTCCTTTTTAAACTCCGTTGTAACTAGCCTAAATAAACCACAAAAAATGTGTGACTAAGTTAGCAAACTTGGCACATATGAATTCGCAGAGATAATTAGCTCCTAATCTTAATAACAGAAGGTTCTAATTAATCTAAACGAAGGTGCTAGGTATGAAAGTAATAAAACTTTCCGTTTATCTTTTCCATTTGCTCATTTTGACCTTTGGTCTCACCGCTCACGCTGCGCCGACTCCGGCGGAGTATGGTGTAGTGCTTAACTTATCTGGTAAGCAGCGCATGCTTACACAAAAGATGTCCAAAGAAGTCACTTTAGTTGCTCTTGATGTTGATGCAAGTGCTAACCTGACCAACCTAAAAGCAACATCCGATCTGTTTGATACCACGCTAAAAGGGTTAAGAAACGGTAGCGCCACATTAGGACTGCCGCCAACGGAAAGTAAGCGTATTCTCAGACAGCTGGATAAAATCGAGAAGATCTGGATGGAGTTTTACCCTGTTGTGCAAGAGGTGATTGCATCTGGCTCTGTGACCAAAAAGCAATTGGATTTTATAGCGGCGCAAAACTTACCACTGCTTAAGCAGATGAACAAAGCAGTAGGGCTCTATGAGAAAGACGCCAAGAAAAATGGGCTCAGCGCTAACCCAGGCTTAGCTGCCACCCTCAACTTATCGGGCAAGCAACGTATGTTGTCGCAAAAAATGAGCAAAGAGTTCTTCTTAATAGCACTAGGTGAAGATGTCGAAGATAACAAGCTTAACTTGCTCGAAACCTACTCACTGTTTGATCAAACCTTGGCAGGGCTTAAAGATGGTGATGAAACTTTGGGATTACCCGCAACAGAGCAAGCCCATATTCGAGAGCAGCTAGATGTCGTGAACGGACTGTGGCAAAACTTCAAACCTGTTGTAGAGGCTGGAGCAGACCATAGTACCACCGCTATTTCATTAGAGCAGATCAAACAAGTGGCTAACTTGAACTTACCTTTGCTTAAAGAGATGAATGCGGCAGTGATGCTGTACGAGGCTGAAGCGGCCAAGTGACCCAATGAACAAGCGTGAGGAAAGCGTATGCTTATTCGAACTAAGCTAATTGCCAGCGGTTGTTTTCTATTTGTGTCCTTGATTGTGATTAGCGTGATCGCTAAATCTTCGTTTGGTCAATTATCAACTAGCTTCGAGCAAGTCGTTGCTGGTGCAGCGACCAATTTGGAGAGCTCTAAAAGCATTGCAGAAGGAGCATTTGTAGGCAGTCAAAAAGTACAAGCGATCAACGCTAATATGCTGGCAATCGTTGATGGCATTAAGAGTGCAAATCAAAGGACTAAACTTCTGAGTAAAAAAGTTGAAGAAATCAGCCTCACGTTGGAAGAGTTGATTGAAACCACCGAGGAGCTATCAGAGGATGTAGTAGATGAAGAAGCGATCTCGATTCTCGAAGAAGTCAGTGATGAAATTAGCGATATCAGTGAGCGTTTAAAGCGAGAAGCTCTGATTAATATTAATCAGTCTTCAAAGACGTTGGACTCTTTTAGTCTTCAGGTAGCATCTGAAGCTGCTCAAGTCGAAGAGCTCAATAATCTGCTTGAAAAAGAGCGACAACTTAGCCAGCAAAGCCAGTCAAGTAACGAAAACATGCAAGTCTTGGCTCAGCAATCTTCACAAGACGTTGCATGGCAGGAGCAACTGATCATCACTTCGTTGATTGTGGTCGCTATCTCAAGCTTTGTGATCATCTTCTTGATGGTTCAAGTCATCGTTAAACCGATCAACAAGACGGTAAAACTGATGGAAGACATTGGTCAGGGTGAGGGCGATCTAACTCAACGTTTGGAAGTGCATGGCGATGATGAAATGGCGCGAATTGCCAAGGCGTTTAACCAGTTTGTGAGCCGAATTCAGCATCTAATTCAAGACATTACGCAGTCGACCGAACAGCTGCGTAGCGCATCTTCTCAAACATTAAATGCGATGCAAGAAGGTGAGCAGGCGATGCAAAACCAAGAGCGAGAAGTCGAACAGATCGCTGCGGCCGTAGAGCAACTTAGCTCCAGTTCGAATGAAGTCGCCCATAACGCAGACAGTGCCGAACAATCCTCACTCAAAGTGAATGAGCATACCGAGTCGGGGCAAAGCGTAGTGAGTGAAGCGATGACATCGGTCACCAAGTTGGTGGAAGAGGTGCAAAATGCTGTTGCAGTGATTGATTCATTGAGCGAGAAATCCTCGTCCGTAAACTCAGTAGTGGATGTGATCCAATCCGTGTCTGAGCAAACCAACTTGCTAGCACTCAATGCAGCCATAGAAGCCGCAAGAGCAGGTGAACATGGTAGGGGATTTGCCGTGGTCGCCGATGAAGTGCGAACATTAGCTTCAAAAGTTGAAAGCAGTACGTCAGATATCCGAAAAATCATCGACGAAATGCTGTCCATGACTCAAGAAGCCGTCAATGTGATGCGAGCGAGTCAAGAAATTAGTGCAGGGACTTTAAGCGGCGCTAATACGACTAAGCAAGCGCTCGACTCTATAACCGATGCGATGCACATGGTCACAAGCCGCAATGCTCAAATCTCAGTGTCAGCAGGAGAGCAAAAGAATGTCACTGAATCGCTCAATGAAAGAATTGCCCAAGTGCACTTGCTCGCCAACCAAACTTCCGTTCAAGTCTCTAATACACTGGATACCTGTGAGTCTTTGAATGAAATCAGTGAGCATCTGTCAGTGCAGCTAAAGCAATTTAAAGTGTAAATATATTATGTGCTAAAGCCTACGTTCGGTAGCGCTTTAGCTACATTCCCGCTTTGATATGATGATAGATTTCCCATTAATAAACTTCATATTCGTTGGGGCAAGTACCTTTTGTAAAAAAATCCTCTGTACTTTCTAAAATAAAGACACCAACATCACTAATGAGACTGTTGTGGTTATATTCGATATTGATGGACATTGGATTGCCGCCCTCTTCAAAACCATTGACAGATAAACAGCCGTAGTTGTCATGGATAGTCTCAGCATAGCTGTCTACTTTTTTCATTGGAACAAAGAATAAAACCTGAAATAAGTTTCTATGGTTATTGAGATCTATTTGGTTTAATAATTCTGGGTCGTAGTATTTGGGTGCTACTGATGCGGCATTACTTTCGTTTATTTGTTGTATATAGCTTTTATAGGTCGAGTATAAGCTGGGTTTAGTCATGTTGTTACTGCAGCCAAATGAAAGCAAAAGCGTAAGAAATAGTAGAAATTTCATGGTTAATTACCAATTGCTTTAGATAACTGATCTTCGATATATTTTGGCCTGTTTTTGAGCTTTCTAGCTGCAATACATAGCAGCCCCGAGCAGCTCAAAATCAGCTCCTCTACATTGAAAGACCCTGTGACAGATAAACCCATACCAACAAAACTCATTGTCGCTTTATAAGAAGTAACGCCTTGTCCCTCATTTGAAAACTTGACCGATAGCCTTTTAACCTGAACCCCGATTTCATCAATGGCGTCTTTCCCATTAAAGGTCACTATCCCTACCTTACCTGATAAAATTGCATTCCCTTGATCATCAACTGTTAGGCTAGCTGAACCTACCTCAAGCAGTATAGCGGACGTCAATCCATTATTTTTTGAATAAGAAATCTCAATCAGTTTAGCAATTGTTAATTTTATTTCGGTATCTTTTATGCTCATGGTAACCTCCTTAATGATTCATTTTAATATGAAACTTCAGTGATTTATTTCCATTTATCAAATCAGTTAATTCGAGCCTCATCGCACTTTTTTCGAGGTTTCTTAATTATGTATTAAAGGAATATTAGTCAATACATTATTCTGTCAGTAGCAACAATATCGTGGGGAAAAGGTATGGATTGGTTAGAATCAGCCTTAAGCCTCAATTTATAGCAACAAATTTTCGAGCATTGTCTAAACGTAATCCTTGAAAGGATACTTTTTCGCTCCTACCACTAGCTGTTTTTTCTCCTTGCTTAATCACCTTACTCTAGGTACTGTTTATGGATACAGTGTTTAGGAGTGGTAGGATATGCAAATTTTGAGTAACGGTGAAAGTTTCTACGATGAAGCGTTTGAAAAGCGCCAGTGTTCGTTTGCACAGTTTACTGATATCGAGTTTGAAGAGTGTCAGTTTGTCGATTGCGACTTTTCCGAAGCGACCTTTAAAAACTGCAAGTTTATCAATTGCTCATTTGAGCGTTGTAATCTCAGCTTAGTTAACTTTTCTAACGCCAAACTATTCGATATTCATTTTAAAGACAGCAAGTTAGTTGGTGTTGATTGGACCAAAGCCGACTGGGCTGTCTATCATGTGGACTTTGAACTAAGTTTTACTCGCTGCATATTAAATGACGCTTCCTTCTTTGGTCTAACCCTCAATGAACTCAAGCTTCAAGAGTGCAAACTGCACGATGTCGATTTTCGAGAAGGTGACTTTACAGGTTCAGTAATGACTCAATGCAGTTTTAGACACAGCCTGTTCATGCGAACCAACCTATCAGGGGTCGACTTTAGTGACTCGGAAGAGTATGCGATTGATGTGTTTGAAAACAATATCAAGAAGGCCAAATTCACAAGGTATGATGCATTAAGCTTGTTAGATAGCTTGGATATAGAATTGGTGGATTGAGGCCATTCAAGGAGGGCATATGGGAACGCTAGGAAAACTGCATTTCTTCTGTGGCAAAATGGGAGCAGGTAAATCGACCTTAGCTCAACGAGTAGGGGCTCAGTGTCGTGGTGTTGTGATTTCTGAAGATGCATGGTTATCTGCCCATTATCCAAATCAAATCCAAACCTTTGACGACTACATTAAACACGCAATTTTGATTAAACCTTTCATTCACTCTCATGTGCTGAGTGTCCTTGGTGCAGGAGTCGATGTGGTGATGGACTTCCCCGCCAATACCGTCAAGCAACGAGCGTGGTTTGCATCGATTTGCCAGCAAATTGGATGTGAGCACCAGTTATATTACCTCAATGTCACAGACGAGCAGTGTTTAACACAGATAGCTAAACGACGAACTGAGCAGCCAGAAAGGGCGCAGTTTGATACAGAAGTGGTTTTTCGTCAGGTGACACAATTTTTTGAGCCGCCAACTGTCGATGAAGGGCTGAATATACAAAAAGTGAGCCCCTAAACAATAATGGCCTTTTGAGGGCCATTATTGCTAGATAGAGTATCAATCGCCTAATTCGCTTTCCAAACGGAGTTACGTTTGACTAGCGTTGGGGAGAAGAGTTTAGGTTCGGGTTCTACCTCTTCACCTCGAGCGAGTTGCAGTGATAACTGAGCGGCTTTTTCTGCCATCATTTTGATTGGATAGCGAACGGTGGTGAGTTTTGGATGCAGGTAGCGAGCAATTAAACCATCATCGAAGCCGACAATCGACATTTGCTCAGGCACCTGAATACCATTTTCATCCATGATTGAGATAGCACCTGCTGCCATGTAATCGTTGTAAGCCACAACAGCGGTAATTGGTAGTGACTTAGTGAGCAAGTTGGTCATTGCTATCTCACCACCATCGTTATTTGGTTCACCGTATTCGATATAGCTTTTTGACAGGCTGATGTCATTGTCTTTGAGCGCAGCAAGGTAGCCTTGAACACGCTCGTCGGCATCTTCAATTTGATGGGAAGAGCCAATGCAAGCGATCTGGCGATGACCATTTTTAATCAAGTGCTCGGTGGCGATGTAGGCACCACGGTAGTTATCCAGAGAAATACACCGCTCTTCCAGTTTAGGAACGTGGCGGTTTATTAGCACCATGCTTTTCACTTCTTCAGCGTATTCGATCAGTTCTTCATCAGAGAGGGCTTTGCTATGCAAAACCAAAGCCTCACAGCGGCTGTTTACCAGTAACTCCAATACTCGACGTTCATCATTGATATCGTGATAACCGTTACCGATCAGAATGTGTTTGCCTTGGGCGTGAGCGACGTCATCTACAGCTTTGACCATGGTGCCAAAGAATGGGTCTGACACATCTCCGACCAATACACCAACAGTATTGGTACTTTGGCTAACGAGAGCGCGAGCATTAGCATTGGGACGATAGCCCAGTTGCTTCATGGCTTTAGTGACAGATTGGATGGATTTGGCGCTGGCTTTAGGGGAGTTGTTAATCACCCGAGATACCGTGGCAACCGATACTCCGGCTTCACGTGCAACATCTTTTATCGTAGCCATAAAGCTCCTCTCTATGAAATGACCTAAACCCCAGTAGGGGTTTAGGTCATTAAACTACGATAATAGAACTAGTGCAATCGGGGTTACACTAGAATTGAGAGCTAGTTCTTAAACTACCGCCAGTAAAGGGCTGACGGTAGTGTAAATGTTTACCCTCATGTAAAGAAAAAGCTAAAAAAGATGCTGGCTAACGATCAAGTGCAGCCAAATACTAGCCGCATAGCCAAGACCAATCACGGGTGCCCATTTAAGGTGTCCAAAGAACGTGTATTTGCCGTGCGCTGCCCCCATGAGCGCTACACCAGCTGCAGAGCCAATAGAAAGTAAGCTACCACCAACCCCCGCAGTGAGCGTGACCAGTAGCCAGTTGCCTAGACTCATTTGTGGCTCCATCGTCAGAACCGCAAACATAACTGGGATGTTATCGACAATCGCAGACAAGATACCCACCATGGTGTTGGCCCAGATTGGGTCCCACTGGGTGTACATCACTTCTGAAATCACTCCGAGATAGCCAATGAGGCTTAGGCCACCCACGCACATTACAACGCCGTAGAAGAAGAGTAGTGTATCCCACTCGGCATGAGATACACGTTTAAAGACGTCAAACGGCACGACAGAACCTAGACGACGCAGAGCATCTTCATCGTGGTGTTCTTCAGCATACTTACGCTTTTTCGCCAGCGAAGCTGGAAGTGTTTTGACCAAGAAAAAGCCAAAAATTTGTAGATAGGCGAGGCCCATCATCATCCCAATCACTGGTGGGAAGTGGAGGAAGCCATGGAAGCCAACAGCCGTGGCAATAGTAAGCAAGAACAGACCCACGATACGCTTGGCCCCACGTTTAAGCTCGACCACCTCAGTAATACTGTCGGGCTTCCCAGTTGGAATAAAGAACGACATGATGACCGCTGGAATCACATAGTTGAGTACTGAAGGTGCAAACAGGCCTAAGAACTCTTGGAAGGTGACGTGGCCAGCCTGCCATACCATTAAGGTGGTGATGTCGCCAAATGGGCTGAAAGCTCCCCCGGCATTTGCTGCGACAACGATGTTAATACAGGCAAGGTTAATGAAACGGTCATTATCTCCACCAACCTTGAGGACCACGGCGCACATCAATAGAGCGGTGGTCAGGTTATCGGCAATAGGTGAGATAAAGAATGAAAGAACCCCTGTTAGCCAAAACAGTGAGCGCAAGGTAAAGCCTTTATTGAGCATCCACGCTTTGAGGCAATCGAACAGGCGTCGCTCTTCCATGGCATTGATGTAAGTCATCGCTACCAACAGGAACAAGAGCAATTGAGCGTATTCTAGTAAGTTATGTTCAAGTGCATGCTTGGCGACTTCTATCTGTCCCGCTTGCTGGTATGCGTAACCGAGAATGATCCAAATAAGACCTGCGGCAAGTAGTACCGGTTTTGATTTTTTAAGTTTTAAGAACTCTTCTCCCATCACTAAAGCGTATGCGATGGTGAAGATGACGATGGATAGGTAGCCCACCCAAGAATGGGTAAAATCTAAAGAAGTTGCAGCAAAGGCGGGCGTGGTTGTGGTTAGTAATATCAGGGCGTAAAAAGTTTTCCAAATAGGTTTCATATTTGACTCGACTCCGTGAGTGGCAAAAAGAACCTAACACCAATTCCCATTCATATGTGGACTTGGATGGTAAGAAACAGACGATTGTCTAGCGGGCGAAAAATTAGGGCATGACGACTAAGCATCAGCAAAGGTTATGCCGCTAACAATTGTTGGTTCTCACAGCGTGTTCAGATAATCGATAGAATTTGGTGAAACTAGGTCAAAAGTGTCGTGTCAATTCTATGCGAGCTTGTGGCACATAACCGTGAGCCAATCCAAATTGCAAATCATGAACTTATATCAGTTATGACATAGCTTACAAATATTCAAATTCTTGGCTTAACTGTTGGATATTGATTGATTTGTGGGATTTTTGTTCGAATGAATGGTTAATGAAGGCGCAAATTAGACCTAACGCTCGATTTCATCATTTTTTTGTCGTATAAGCGATGTATAACATGGATCTTTGGTTTACTCTTAGGTCAGTTTGCCTAAGTGCATAAATCTTTTTGTATTGATACCACAGGAATGAGTATCTGAGCTCTCTCTATGGAGTATTTAGCCAGTTGCTTTTCCAGATTGGTAAGAGATGTTTTTGGAGAGGAATCATGTCCACTGATTGGGACGAATACGCAGAGCAGTGGGAGAAGGACCCTTCGACCGCTGCATATGCTGATAAGGTGTTTGAGACGCTGAACAATATGGTCAGCCTATCTGGGCTTAAAGTTCTAGATTTCGGCTGCGGAACAGGTCTTCTAACACAAAAACTATCACCTTTGGTTAAAGAAGTCGTGGCTCTAGATAGCTCAGAGATGATGATCGAGCAATTAGATGCCAAAGAGCTGCCAAACGTAGAGCCAGTTGTTGATGCACTGAGTCGTGGCTTGGTGGCTTACCACCCAGCGTTCAGAACACAGTTTGATTTAATTGTTGCCTCGTCGGTGTGTGGTTTTCTAGACGATTTCCAGCAAGGTGCCGAGATCATCGCTTCATTGCTTGACGATGGCGGGCTGTTTGTTCATTGGGACTGGCTTGCAGCGAGTAGCGAAGATGGTATGACTGAGCAAAAAATCAAAGCCACATTGACTAAAGCAGGTTTTAGTTCAGTAGAAACCAAGGTCGGTTTTACCATAGAGACTGCCATGGGTGAGAAAACGGTTGTTATGGGCATTGGTCAGAAGTAGCTTGATAACACATCCTAGTCTTTATTTACTAAGCCAAGCACTTTGCTTGGCTTTTTAGTCACTGACGACCGGGTTAAGTTCAAGACCATATTTTGCGTAGAGCTTTTCTAGATATCCGTCCCAATACATTTTCGACAGCGCCAGCTCCATCTTTCTCATCTTATAGGGGTTACTGCTAAGGTTGCAGGCCATAGCCCGAAGTGACGTGTAGAACACAAGTTCTGGTAATAAGTGGTAGCCAAGGCTCTCCATTAGTGGTGTTGCCGTTAAAGTATCCTCCGCCCAAAAGTCTATCCGTCCTATTTCGAGCTTGCGAAAATTTTGTCGACTGGTTGATGTTGGCTCAGTAGTAAAGCCCATCGAGCTGAGGTATTCATCAACAATGCTACCGCGGTGGGTTCCGATCGTATGATTGCGCACATCTGCGAGTGTGACGATATCTCTATCATGGTCTAAATCGGCGTACAATGCATAACGAGTGACCAATACAGGGCTTACCCACTGAAAGTCAGCTTCTCGTTCTTGCGAACGAGCGACGGGCAAAACACAATGATTGTTTTGCAGTCTTGCTATGTTCATCGCACGTTTTAACGGCATGATTTTGATGGTGTATTCAAATTGCGAACGTTTAAACAACTCATCAATGAGTTCGATGAGTAGCCCTTTGTGTTTGCCATTTTCCGAGTAAGCAAGAGGACGCGACTCGTAGGTGAGTATGGTGTAATGATTGACGATATTTGCGACGCTACTAAAGCTTGTTAGTAATGCGACGAAAAGTATTAGCCATATTCGCCTAACGCCAGACATTTAACGCCTCCTCATACGGCAGGGTAATGCCTTGAGGTTCACCATCGATACGAGCTTTTGGTGAACCTGGCGCATTGAGCCATTTTTCAGGAAAGGTTGCTGCGTTCAGTTTGGGTGCACATTCATGATCTTGCGAATAAGAGAGGTCTTTGAGGTGCTCATCGACTTCGATAGAAAAGCGTTTGAGCCCTTGCTCGGTGGTAATTTTTCCCTCAACAACTTTTGATATGTTCTTCCACCACAGCGTGGAAAGGTATGGGTAATCGGGAACGTTTGTCCCAGTTGGCGTCCATACATCACGGCCTCGGCTTCGATAGAACTCAACTAAGCCACCAAGGTAAGGGGCTCTTTTGGTCATCACGTTAGAGTGAATATCGGAATAGCGAATGGGTGTATTTGCAATTAAGGTCTTCTTAAGCGATACCGTTTTAGAAACGACAAATTGAGCATAAAGCCATGCCGCTTGTCGACGAAATAGTGGCGTTGTATGTAAGAAGGTCCAAGCACCAGTATCTTGGTAACCAGACTTCATGCCCGGTTGCCAATATTTACCCACAGGTGATGGTGCAATACGCCATTTCGGGGTGCCATCACGGTTCATGACTGGCAGATTAGGTTTGGTAAGATCAGAGACAAATGCCGTATACCAAAAGATTTGCTGGGCAATGACGCCTTTCCCGGGCCATTCTCCTGCTTGGGAAAAGTTAAGGTTTCTAGCTTCTGGTGGAGCATAGTCGAGCCAATCAATGAATTTGTTGATGGCATAAACCGATGCAGGCCCATTTAGAGCGCCACCACGGCGAACACTCGCCCCCACTGGTCGACATCCCTCGACTCGAATACCCCATTCATCCACGGGGTGCCCATTGGGTAAGCCTTTGTCGCCAACACCCGCCATGGATAACCAGGCGTCGGACAAGCGCCAGCCCAAAGATGGGTCCGTTTTCGCATAATCCATATGCCCATAGACACGTTGTCCGTCGATGTATTTGACGTCGTTAGTAAAGAAGTTTGCAATGGCTTCATACGCAGCCCAGTTTTGCGGGATGCCAAGCTCATAGCCGTAGATTTCCTTAAACTTTTTCTTGAGTTCCGGGCGTTCAAACCAATCGTGACGATACCAATAGAGGTTGGCAAATTGTTGATCAGGTAACTGGTAGAATTTTCCATCAGGTGCAGTTGTGAAGGCGAGACCAATAAAGTCATCTAAGTCTAGACTGGGTAAAGTGACTTCTTTGCCTTCATTTTCGATAAAATCACTCAAGGCGACAACCGCCCCAGAACGAAAATGGGTGCCGATTAAATCACTGTCATTGATGTATGCATCAAACAAGTTTTGACGAGTCATAATTTGAGCCGATAATTTCTTAACTACATCATCTTCTCCGGTCAGTTCGTGCACGACATGAATGCCAGTCAATTCATAAAATGCTTTTGCTAGCACCTCAGATTCGAACTTATGCGTGTTGATTCGTTCAGATACCACATGAATTGAAAGCCCGCGGTAGGGTTTAGCGGCATTGATGAACCAATTCATCTCTTCAAGTTGTTGTGGCTTAGATAAAGTCGAGGGTTGGAACTCTTCCAGCCATTTATAGATGATTTGGCTGCTACCACTGTCGCGCATTGGTGCACTTTGGGAAGAAAAGGTAGATAGCATTAATGAGCCCAAAAAGAGCCAAAAAACTATGCTATACCTCTTTAGTGGCATGCAGCCTCCATTGATAAAAGTGTTTTTAAATTGGTCATTTAACTATGGTTCAGCTCGTCAAAAATGCAAATTTAGCATTCTCAAATTGAGCTGCTTTCGCTATGTTTTTACACAGCACACAGGGAGTTTTTATGTATTGTCCAAAATGTGGTGAAGCGAGTTTTAATCATGTCGCTGCCAATCAGTATGTTTGTCATCAATGTCAGTTTACTTATTTTCAAAATGTCGCTGCGGCGGTTGCCGTTGCGATTGTTTGTGGCGATGAACTGTTAGTGGTGATCCGTGGTCGAGATCCAATGAGAGGGCACTGGGATCTGCCCGGTGGTTTTGTCGACCCAGACGAGAGTTTAGAGCAAGCATGCGTTCGCGAACTCGAAGAAGAGCTAGGCCTCAATCAAGCGCTCAAGTTGGAGTTTATCGGTTCGTTCCCAAACACCTATCCTTATAAAGAGGTGGTGTACAAAACCTGCGATGTTTTGTTTGGTTGCCGATTAGCGACTAAACCCAATGTGGTCGCCAATGACGATGTAAGTGGTTTTCAGTGGGTAAAAATAGCAGACGTTGTACCAGAGAAATTTGCATTTGAGTCGTCGACTCGCATATTGCCTTGGTTAAATACGCTCGAGTGAAATAAAAGTTGTGTTTAGCCTTTCTTAATAACTATTGCATGAAAACCAATAAGTAGGGATACCGATGCGGCCATGTTTTCCGAGCGTTGAGCAGCAATTTCACAGCAAGACTTCTGTCATCAGTTGGCTCAGAGATTTCGAGCATCAAACGCTCAGCTATCAAACTGGTCACGATCAAGCACTAGCGAGACTGTTGCCGCTGCTGATTTGCGGTGAGCAGTCCTCTCAGTGGGTGTTTCACAATGAGCGTGAGCGCTTAATTGCACAAGGCCAGCAAGAGAGTGTAGAAGCGTTTGAGGAAATTGTCGCAGATGAGCAGTATCACGAAGTCGCTTTAGAAGCAGTAATGAATAAGTTGCCTCAGCCAAAAGACATTACCTCAATCAAACGACGCAGTCAGCGTTTTTATACCTTATTAGGACGCCAAGAAACCTTGGGTGACCACTTTGCCCAAATCGCTTGTTTGGATGCTCTGGTGTGCCAGATCATGAAGGTGATGGAAAAGAGTGCGCTTGGCGCTGACCATCCTTTTACCTTGCTTTGTCGAGCCATCAAGCAAGATGAAGCGAAACACGTTTCCATCGCTAAAAAACACGCCAAAAAGCTAGGGTTTGATCGCAGTGAATGGCATCAGTTTCAACACAATGTTGCGCTTAAACTGCGAGTCCTACTTGAGTCTGAGCAGCAAGCCTTTTCGGTTTTAAACGTGGATCTTGATGATATCTTTTTGCCAAGGAAGCCAACCCTATGACCACTTTTCTCAAAACCAAAGTTAAGCTGCTCAGTCATGGAGCTGCCCTACCACCAAATCGCTATACCACTGACCAAATGCTCGAAACTCTGCAATCTTTGTCAGGGTGGCGCTACGCAAAATTGGCCCAGCGGATCAGTAAACATTTAGGTGTGGAATCTCGTCATTTAAGTCGCGATGTGCGCCTAAAAACGTCTGCGCCGACGCCAAGCAACTCCGACTTAGCCGTAGAGGTTGTGCAGGCGTGTTTAGATCAAGCGCATTTGCAGTCTAGTGATCTTGACTACTTGTTGGCGCATACCTGCACACCAGATACCCAAGTGCCACCTAGTGTGGCTTGGGTAGCAGACAAGATAAATTATAAAGGTTTGTATCTAGAGCTTAGACAGGCATGCACAGGTTTTGCGAGTGCGTTGCAGATGGCGGTACCGAGAATCGAGTCACTGGGTAAACCTGTGATGCTGGTGGGCAGCGAGACAGGATCTGTCTATTTTGATCATGCACCACAGTTTCTCGATCAAGCGCAACTGGTTAACTATTTGCAAATGGGGGATGGTGCTGCAGGTGTATTGCTTGGCAGTGATGATGGTTCGGGGCAGGGCATCATTAGTGATATCTATATGGGGCAAATTGGTGTGGGGAAATCACCGGGGCTCTACCTTGATGGAGGATCGACTTCTGTTTATACCCAAGAAGGGCCAGCGCGTTTCCATCATGACGCAGCCAAGGTAAAACAAAACGGTGAAATGCTATTTAAAGCGGCGATAGATGCGTTAAATGAGCAAGGGCATCAACTCGACAGTTTTGACTATATTATCCCCCACCAAGCCAGTGGGCATATTGATGTGCATTTCTCTAAAGCAACTGGAATTGCACAGGAGAAAATCATTAATGATGCCAAGCACTTGGGGAATCTAGGCTCATCGGCAATTTGGATGAGCTTCAGCCGCCTATTAAGCAGCGGTAAACTCGAGCATGGGGATAGGGTGTTAGTGATTGGTGCTGAAGCGACTAAATACCTTTATGGTGGTTTTATCTACACTCATTAAGTGACGCTGTCACCATGGGGTGTTGTCACAAAATAGTCATCGATTCTCAATGCATCATTCAGTACACTGCGACTTTATTTTTTTATTTTGCTTGGATGTCGTGATGTACAAATTGATTGCCCTCGATATGGATGGGACTCTTCTCGATTCAGAGAAAAAACTTAGTCAGCGTAACAAGGACGCTATTGATGCTGCTCGTGCCCAAGGGGTGACGGTTGTACTGGTGTCTGGCCGCCCAACAGAAGGTATGCTGCCTTATCTTGACCAGCTTGAAATGACTGGCGAGCAAGATATCGTATTAAGCTACAACGCATCAGTCGTGCAGAAAGTGGCTTCTCGTGAACTGCTACGCAGTCAGATCCTAACCGGTGTGGATGCCAAAAATCTTGCGACGCTGGCGAGAGATCTTGGTGTTCATATCCATGCGTTTACCGAAACTCACGGTTTGATCACTCCACAACTGAACACTTATACCGACCTTGAAGCGAGCATCAATGGTATTGAGGTCTCGGTAATGCCGTTCGAATCGCTAGACGATGACGAACCAGTTATGAAAGTGATGATGATCGATGAGCCTGAGGTGCTTTCGGCCGCTATTGAAAAGATCCACGCTGAGGTGTACCAAGAGTTCACTGTGGTTCAGAGTGCGCCATATTTCCTTGAGTTCTTGAATGCCAAGAGCAATAAAGGCACTGGTGTTGCGATGCTGGCTGAGATGATGGGCATTGATGCCTCACAGGTTATTTGCATGGGTGACGCAGGTAATGACAAACACATGCTTGAGTATGCAGGCGTAGGTGTTGCGATGGGCAATGCTACCGAAGAAATCAAAGCCGTGGCGAATTACCATACGGCTACCAATGACGAGAGCGGTGTTGCTCAAGTGATTGAAGAGTTGGTGTTAAATAACTAACAAATTACAAAAATGGCTAGGTTTAAAACCTAGCCATTTTTTTGGTTAAAGTAGAAGTTTGCAGGGGCTTAAACCTCGTAGCAGACTTGGTTACGGCCTTTTGCTTTTGCTCGGTAGAGAGCTTTATCCGCTCGGTAGAAAGTACGCTGAGTATTTTCCCCTTCTTTATGAAGAGTCACGCCCACACTGACGGTAAGACCACGTTCTCCAAGAATATCTAGCCAACTAAATTGGAAAATGCGTTCACGGTAATGTTCAGCATGCATCACCGCTTGTTCGATGTTGGCATTTTCTAGTATGACCAAAAACTCCTCGCCACCAAATCGAACACAGGACGAACCTTTAAAGCGGAAGTGAGATTTAAGCTCAGTGGCGACGTTAACAATCGCTTTGTCACCCACCAAGTGGCTTAACTCGTCATTGATTGACTTAAAGTGGTCGATATCAATGACCATCAACGCAAAGTTCGTGTTGTGAAGCAGCAAATCTTTCAGTTTTACGTCCAGCCAACGACGGTTATGAAGGCTGGTCAGTGGATCCGTAAATACATCTTGTTGCAGCTTAGCCACTGCCGATTTTTGGGTCTCGGTGGTTTCTTTAAGTTCACGGTTTTCTTGCTCAGACATGATCAGCTTGAGCTGAAGCTCGAAGCGTGTCAGACGGCGCAACTGAGAGCCCGCTAACTCACTAATAGGAATATTCTTCACCAGATCTGAGTGAATGCGGTAGGCGTGTTTTTGATACGCCAATGCACGTTTGTATTCCTGCTGAGTTTCCAACACACCACTTATGACGTCATAAAGCTTATGCATCAATACTGGCGAGTTGGTCACTTCTAGACGTTTGGTCATGCTGTATAGAATCGCTTCTGCCAAGTCCATACGACCAATGCCGTTCAGGTTTCGAGCCAGTTCAAGACGCATCATGTTCGAGAGCCAAAGGGCGCTGGTATTATTCAGTGAATAGCGAGCTTTAGTCAGTGTTTTGAGTGCATCTAGGTGGTTCTTCTGTTTGCCCTGAATACGTGCTTGATAGAGGATGATTTGACCAGCCAAAATTTTATCGCTGACCAGAATACTTAACTCTTCACACTCTCGCAATTTCTCTTCCGCTTGAACCAAGCGGCCTACCGAAATCAAGCAAGACACCATATACAGTTTGTAGCGAAGGCGCAGGGTACGGCTAGAGATCGCATGGTCGATACCATCGATTTTCATGTAGTACTTGAGGGCGCGGTGATGATCACCATAGGCGTCACATAGGTTCCCCATGCCCATTACGGCTATCACATAAAAATCAATTTCACTGAATTCTACCGCCATGGTTGATAGCATGACGTACTCTTTGAGTGCGAGTGCATAGTCACCGCCATCAAACAGTTGCTCAGCCAAACTGGCTCTAATATTGAGCACATCTTCCGCATGCTCAGGCAAGGATAGCAACTCTAACGCAGCACGCAGCTCATCTATTGAGGCGCGAGGCTGCTTTAATTTGACTCGGTACTGAGAGCTTATTGCGTAGCAGTGGGCTCGCTCTTCATTATTAGTGGCTATGTGTTGACGAACATGGTCCCAAAAGATGATCGCATCTTCGCCTTGAACCGAGGCCGGGTCTAATCCGGCATCGGAGACTTTAGTTAGGATCGCGTCCATGTTCTTGCTCCAGTTGTGGCTCTTCCTCGACCAACTGCTCGAGAGTAAATGGGAAAGTCAAAATGTTGTGTAATGACAGTGTTGGTGAATCACCTTTGAGTCCACGGCGTTTCCATGGGTAGATGGAAACCATTTGTTCGAGAACTTTAAAGAGATGCAGTGCACCTTGGTCTTTTTCCGCAATCAACAATCCGATGCGCTGCTTATCGAGCTGTGAAAGTAAGTCATCACGGCTGCATAAACAGTGCGCAAGCTCCATGCAGATCTCTAGGAAGTTGCTGTCTTCATGCTTAATGATGATCACTGCATGGTTCGACATTTTGAGCTCAGACTTATAGAGCACCAACTGTTCCCACCAGTAGGTCTCCGAGACGGCATTAGAGAAACGACGTTCGCGGCTGAACTCCATCTGACCACGAATTCGGTTGATCAGTTTACGAGCGCGTTGCTCTAGTTGTCTTTTCGAACTTCGAGCTTTATCCATTCCGATGCGATTGGTTTGCTCTTTTTGCATCTGGATGGAATATTGGCGATATTTCTTAAACGCATTGAGTGCGTGTTGGTAATCGCCGCTCTCTTCAGCCACCACAGATTGCTGGAAACAGATTTGAGACAAAAGCTCGCCGTTATCAAATTTATTGGCCGCCGCTTCGGCTTCAAGTAACAGTTCACCGGCATCAACATAGTTTTTGCGGATAAGTTCAAGACGCGCTCGACTAATGAAAGAGTGAGCTTTCATCCACTTGAGGTCGTGCTTAACCGCGAGTTGGTGCGCTTCAATCGTGGCTTGCTCTGCATCTTCTAACCGCTCTAAGCCAATGAGTGCTAGACCGCGAAAATCTAAGATCTCGGCGCGCCACGTTGGGTCTTGGTGATATTTAAGCGCTTCTTCTGCGCCATCAAGCACCGAAAGCATCTCAACGTAGTTATTGAGTAGGTAGTAATCCCATGCTAAAAGGATTCGAGATTTCCCTTCTAACCAATCGATTCTGGCGTTATTGGCTACCTTAACTGCGAGTTCGTGAGTTGAACGAGCCAGTTGCACATCATCTGTGATGCGCCAAATGTTCCCTAAGCCAATCAAAGATTCGATTTCAATGGCGGTTTCACCAACCAGAGCTGATTGCTCGAGCGCATTAATCCAATATTGCTGTGCGGAGTAGTATTTTGCTTGGCCCCAATATTGTTGGGCAAACACATGGAGTATTTCAGGCAGGTAGTTGTCATTTTCTAAACGGCTTTGCAGGGTATGAGCGAATTTGATCGCTTTCATACCATTGCGGTAATCCATCAAGCTCCAATAACATTTGGCAATGATGATTTGGGCGAGAATTTCGCCGTCGTGAAAGATTAACTGTTGAGCTCGCGCTAAGCACTGTTGGGCTTGCATAAGAGTAGTATCAGGATCGACATCGATACGACTCCTAAGCTGTTCGAGTTCAGTTTCTACCAGAAGTTGGGCTTTATCCAAAAGTTGAGTCCAAGCAGTTGAGTTTTTTACCAATAGCAATATTCATTATACGGTGCAGTCACTTAAGTAGATACCGCTAATACAATGATCATAGCCGCATTTTGCTGAATCGTCGTCTTTTTGCCCGGCGTTCAATTGGCTGGTTGCTCAATTTTTGACCGTGAATCAGGATAAGAGTGCTTTAAGCGTCAAAGGTTTGTCTGATAAGCCCATTTGCTGAGCAGGCGTCAATCCATCTTTATGTTGGTAGCATAAATTATGCCATGCACGGAAAATATCTAGCAGCGGTAAAAGACCACCTGGTCGTAATTTCCTGCGGGGCTCATTGACAAAGCTTTCAAACAAAACGTGGAATCTTTGCTGATAAAACTCAGGCTGATTCGTGGTTGCATGCTTCAACCAATATTCGCTATCGTTGCGCTCCCCAGCAAGATGACAGATGCCTTTACTTGCTTTCTGGTGCGACTTAATCGCCCATCGGTCACGCCACCAACCAACATGCACGATGTCAATTTTTTGGTCGGTATATGCCGCATCCCATTGGCTGTCTTCTTCTACATAGATTAAGTCAGCAGTTTTGTTTTGGATCGGTTTACGGTAAATGCTTAACGCCGCCGAACGCAGCACAGGGTCTTGAGGCATATACAAAATGACGGGCTTATCTTCGCCACAAGAGTTAAGGATATTCAGATAGTGCGCATAGCTGGTGTATGGCGGCCTGATCAGTGCCCCTTTTGATGGGTGATTGAAAGCGGCGAGGTTACCCATAGGATCTTCGACATTCCCACGCGCCAAAATTTGTTGATACTTATGGTCAATTTTCTGGCGTAGGTTGTCGCTGTTGGTGCTCGGTAGCGCTGCACCTTCAGGAGAATATTCACTCGAAACAAAGCGAGCGGGAAATTCATAAGGGTTGTGTAGTTCAGTGCCTTGAGGCTCTTCATCAAAAGAGTAGTTCACGTGCTGACTATGTACATAGCCAGAATTTGCGTCGCAGGTAACAAACCAAAATACGCCATTATTGCTTTTTGGTTGTAGCGGGGTGTATTGAGAGGCCAAGGTAAAGCTATCGGCGTGCTTTAACCAGCGAGCGTCAAACATCGCAAGTTTGCGTCGGCAACGACTAGCAATTTGATCAACGTGATCGTAAAAGGTTTTTGGGTTGATGCTAAGTTTTCGGCAGATTTCTCGTACCGAATAGCCTGTGAACAGATAACCGAGCAAAACTTCTTGCAGGGTTATCTTGGCATTACTTCCCGACCATTTATCAACGAAGGTCGATTGACAAACTTTACAGCGGTATCTCTGACGATCGCCGCTAAAGCCAAATGAATGGTAGAGATGTTTGTGGGTATGTACCGTTTTACCAAAGCTATCACACTCAGGGTTTCGGCAGGCAGGAAGGCCGTCGCTGTGAACGTGGCGTAAACGCGTCAGTTCGTTAACGACCTCCTGATTATTAAGTAAGGGGGGGAAAGCACCGCATTCTCGACAAACCATCGCTGGACGCTTTGGGTTTGCGTGCTGCAAAACATAATGCTTTGCATCACTCAATCCAAAGTTGTCACACGCCAATGTTTTACAAAAGTTGAGTTGCAGACCTTCGGCGTCCTTTGGTAGTTGGTCGTACGACACAATCGCCCCCTCGGGATAATTCTTAAATATTGATCGCCGTTTCTAGAGCAACTTTCATCATGTCATTGAACGATTTTTGGCGATCTTCAGAAGAAAGTTTCTCACCACGTAGAATGTGGTCAGATACGGTAAGGATAGTTAGCGCTTTTGCACCAAGGTCTGCGGCTACACCGTAGATACCAGCGGCTTCCATATCGACGCCTAAGATGCCTAGCTTCTTCATCGTTTCGAAGATTTCTGGCTCTGGTGTGTAGAACAGATCAGCTGAGAAGATGTTGCCCACTTTGATTGGTACGTCTAGCTCACGGGCTTGTTTTACAGACTCTTCTAACAGTCCAAAGTCAGCAATGGCTGCGAAGTCATGGTTTGCAAAACGGATTCGGTTAACTTTAGAGTCGGTAGAAGCACCCATACCGATCACAACGTCCATCAGTTTAACGTCATCACGTACAGCACCACAGCTGCCCACACGAATGATGTTCTTCACGCCGTAATCTGCGATCAGCTCATGAACGTAGATGCAGCACGAAGGAATGCCCATGCCGTGGCCCATCACAGATACTTTTTTACCTTTGTATGTACCTGTGTAGCCAAACATATTACGAACGTCACATACTTGCTTTACATCGTCTAGGAAGGTTTCTGCGATGTACTTTGCACGTAGTGGATCACCTGGCATCAGAACAGTTTCTGCAAAATCACCAGCTTGTGCATTGATATGTGGGGTAGCCATAAAGTTGAACTCCATTGCTTGGTAACTGTGGAAGGAGCACAGTGTATTACCAATATTGTTGAAATAAGTTGTTTCGTTGGATGCAATATTAGCCTTGTAAACAGGAGCTCCTTGCGACGGTTGTCACAAAAACACTGAGGTTATACTTTTTTTTGGTCATTGATAACTAATTCTGTTGAAAGGGGGAAGGCAATCGATTTGCTTACTTGTACAGAGAAAACTCATGTTGTACATGATAAATGTTTGTACAACTTTTAGGGTTGTGCTATAAAAGTTGTACAAACAAAAAACTTGTAGAGGGTGAGTTATGGAAAACGTAATTAAGATTGGTGTGAGCGCATGTGTCGTTGGCCACAAAGTTCGTTTCGACTCTGGTCACAAGACCAGCGCATTTCTTTCTAAGGAGCTCAGCCCCTACGTAGAGTTTATGCCGATATGCCCTGAAGTGGCGATCGGTATGTCGGTACCAAGACCAACCATTCGTTTGCAATTTAAAGGGGAACGCATTGCTTTGGTCGAGACGAAGAATACAGACAACGAACATACCGATAAGATGGTGGCATTTTCCGACCAAAAGGCACGAGAGTTGATTGATGAGCAACTGTGTGGCTACGTGGTATGTCGCAACTCTCCAACTTGTGGCATGGAGAAAGTCAAAGTCTACTCAAAGCATAATGCGGAGAAAATTGGGGTAGGTTTGTACACACAAAAACTGATCGAGCACATGCCTTGGTTACCTATTGAAGAAGATGGCCGCTTGACCGACCCATACTTGAAAGAGAACTTCATTCTACGCGTGTTTGCATTGAGTGACTTTTATCAAACCATGGGTGACAACCCAACCGCTGGTAAGGTCGTTGCATTTCACTCTCGCTACAAGTTGACCTTGATGGCGCACCACCCAGAGTCCTACAAGGAACTCGGTCGCTTAGTTGCAAACTTGGGTGATGTAGACATTGATTCTTTTATCAATGAATATAGATTGCTGTTTATGAATGCCTTGAAACACCGTGCCAACCGCAAGACAAACACTAACGTCTTGATGCATTTGCAAGGATATTTGAAAAACTCGTTGGACAAGCAGCAAAAGAAAGAGCTAGCGGAATTGATTTTGGATTATCGTAGCGGTATTTCTCCGTTACTCGCCCCGTTGACTCTGATCAAGCACCATTTGAGTCTTCACCCTGACGAGTATCTGTCCCAGCAGTGTTTCTTTCAGCCTTACCCACAGGAGTTACGTTTAAGATATGGGATGTGAACCAAAATACGCAATACGAGATGTTTCAGAAAAAACGGGCGTAAAGCCAGTCACACTACGAGCTTGGCAGCGCCGCTATGGCTTGGTTCAGCCAGAACGCACTGAGAAAGGGCATCGTCTTTATTCTGATGCCGATATCGAATTAATAAAGACGATTCAGAGCTGGTTAGAGAAAGGCGTATCCATTGGTAAAGTCAAAGAGCTACTCAACTCGGACTCATCTCCAGTTTTTGAGCAGCAAGATGAAGCGCCACAGCTTGCAGAAGTTGAATCAGTCTTGGCTGCGATTGCAAAGCTGCAGTACACCAAGAGCGAACAGATATTGAGCGGCATTTTTAAAGAATACCCAAGCCATATCGTCATCGAGCAAGCAATAAAGCCTATTTTAACCACTTTGGAAGTGGTCAAGAACAGTCAAAAGTCTCTGCAGTTAGGGCTTTTTAACTCTGTCGTGACTAGTGTCGTTGGAAAAATTGTCGACGCAGAAAACAAGGCTGGCAAAAAAAATAAGCTCCTGATGGTTAGCTTTGATGCTTTTGGTTCAATCCACGCTCGTATGGAGCTGGTTCAGAAGGTCGAGCAAGGTAATAGAGTGGTTTTAATCGAGTCCGTTGAAGACCTTGGCGGTCTTAAGGATATGCTGGCGACAGAGTTGTACACCGCCGTCTATTTTTATGCCAGCCAAGATATCCCTGCTAAGTTGGTCAGCAATATCAAAGAGCTAAAACAGCAGGTTAATTGTGAGCTCGAGGCTTGTGAACTGCTGACTACACTACATTTCAATTAGACTCAATCGGGGTTGATATGCAATTAATTTGGTTTCGACGAGACTTACGTACCATTGATAACCCCGCACTTTTGCAAGCGATTAAGTCGGGGCAGCCAGTGGTGGCGGTTTATACCGCTACGCCATTAACTTGGCAGTCTCATAATGTAGCCCCTATTCAGACAGACCTAACTTATAGACGATTACATTGCCTCAAACAGTCTCTCGCTGAGTTGGGCATCCCGCTACTTTGTTCATCCTTGCCAACCTACGCAGATAGTGCGGAGGCTGTGGCGACGCTCGCTGAAACAGTTGGTGTAAGTGCAATTCACAGCAATCTAGAGTATCCCATCGATGAATCCCGCCGAGATGCATTACTAGATAGCAAGCTTGCGGCAAGCGACATCGAGATTTTTTGGTATCACGACCGTTGCGCTATGGTGCCGGGCAGTGTAATGAATCAACAAGGCGCTTACTTCAAGGTGTTTACACCTTTTAAAAAGGCTTGGATAAAGCAGTTTCTTTGGCATGAATGCTCTGTGACTGCACCAGAGGCAGTAAGGCAACAAGCCAAGTTACCCCAGCTACCACAAGGCTGGACTGAGAATATTCCTGAGAGCGATGGAAGTAGCGATGCTTACCCTGTAGATGACCAAGCGTTATCGAGCCGACTGAACCAGTTTGTTGAGCTGTCAGCCCCCGACTACAAGCTGCGTCGTGACTTTCCGAGTCAAGCGGCCACGAGTCAACTCTCTCCCTACTTAGCTATCGGTGCAATCTCCGTCAAGCAATGTTTGGTGTCGCTACTCAATGTTCGAAATATTGATGAGCTGGGTGAAGGAGAGCACACCTGGCTGAGCGAGCTGATCTGGCGTGAGTTTTACCAGCATTTACTGGTCTTTGAGCCTCGACTTGCCAAAGGAGAAGCCTTTGTGAAGTGGAGTGAAAACATTATCTGGCACTCTCGTAACGACTGGCTTTTAGCGTGGCAACAAGGGGCAACGGGTTATCCTATAGTGGATGCGGCCATGAGGCAGCTCAACCAAACTGGCTGGATGCATAACCGTCTGCGCATGATTGTGGCGAGTTTCCTCACTAAGGATCTATTAATAAACTGGCGAGAAGGGGAGCGCTACTTCATGAGCCAGCTAATCGACGGAGATTTTGCTGCCAATAATGGCGGCTGGCAATGGTCAGCATCAACGGGATGTGATGGACAGCCTTATTTTCGTATCTTCAATCCGATCACCCAAGGGGAAAAATTTGACCCTAATGGGGAGTTCGTCCGCAGGTGGTTGCCAGAGCTATCTGGCGTGCCAGACAAATTTATCCATAAACCTTGGCTTTGGCAGGGGTGTCAGGATCTCGCATATCCTTCACCAATAGTTGATCACAGCATACAAAGAGGATTAGCCTTAGAGATGTATCAACAAGCCAAAGAGATGGGTAATGAGTAAAACATGGAGCGTGCTTGCGTTGTTGCTGCTGACAGGCAGTTGCTTTGCAGCTCAATTTGAATTGCCAAAAGATGGCAGCCGTATCGTGGGGAAAGTACAACGTCACTTGGTCGGGGAAGGAGAGACCTTCGCCCAAATCGCCAAAGATTACGATATTGGTTTTCTCTCTTTGATGGCGGCAAACCGCGGGGTTGACCCATTTTTACCTGCCGAAGGCACCGTGCTGACGATCCCTTCCATGTTCATTCTTCCCCCCGTTGAGTACAAAGGTATCGTGATCAACTTGCCAGAGCTGAGGCTCTATTACTACCCAGAAGGCACTAACCAAGTTCACGTGTTTCCTGTTGGCATCGGACGTATCGGGCGCGATACACCGCAAATGAAAACCCACGTTTCGGTGAAGATTCCAAATCCGACTTGGACGCCACCGGCCTCAATTCGTAAAGAGTATCTAGAAGAGAAAGGCATTGATCTACCCAAAGTGGTTCCCGCAGGTCCCGATAACCCGCTTGGAGATTATGCGCTTCGATTGGCGTACGGACGAGGTGAGTATTTGATCCACGGGACTAATAAGGATTTCGGTATCGGTCTTCGGGTGAGTGCTGGCTGTATTCGAATGGAGCCCAAAGATATCGAATGGTTGTTTGGTCAAGTACCTAAAGGTATTCAAGTACGGATCATTAATCAGCCAGTCAAGGTGACATTAGAACCCGACAGAAGCGTGTTTATGGAAGCGCATGAGCCATTGACGGAAAGTAACGGTGACAAACAAGAATTAGTATTACCGATGGAATTGGAATGGTGGATGGACGAGTTTGGGATATCTAACAGTAAAGCTCGTGCGGTGATTCAAGTTCAAAACGGCGTGCCGATTGAAATTGCAACCCCACCACTGTAGGTGAACACAAACTTCGCCAAACAAAAAGCCAGCGTGAGAGTTTTTTACGCTGGCTTTCTTATTGGAGCAAGTGACGCAAGCGTCAGTTCGCCTTAATTATTTTTTGTAAGACTGAGCAATGTTGTCGATACGATCGTTAGCACGCTCTGCTTCTTCTTGAGCAGACATGGCAGCGTTCGCCGCTTTCTCAGCTTGCATTGTTGCTTGGTTTTGGCCTGATTGAAGGGTCTGAACTTGCTGTGATAGCTGCTCAACTTGGTTTGCTAGGCTGTCAATTTTTTCAGCCATTGGATCTGGGCTGCTTGAACAACCAGCCAAAAGTAGAACGGAAGCACCAGCTGCAAGAATAAATTGTTTGCTCATCTTTAAACTCCTTGTTGGATAGAAAAACGAACCATCCTTTCTTTCCGGTTGAATCCAGCGATAGTTCGTTACCCACTAATAATATGGCATAAATTGCGTGATCGATGTGGGATTATTGAGAATTCGGTTAAAAAACTCCCCAAAACTTCAGCCTTATCCTACGATATCTAAGTTTTAGTGCGATTTAATCGTTATAAATCGATGCTTTTTTTATGTGATCTATACCCCTTTTTTCTTAAAGGGAGTATCATTGCGGGCTACTTGGCAGCCAGTACCATAGTTCGTGTTGAAATGGGTGGCTTACCATCATCAAACTGTTCGGAGAATCCTTTGCAATTTAAAGATTTGGGTCTTGATAACCGCCTATTGAAAACCCTAAAGCACTACGACTTTGCTAGTGCTACTGATATCCAGCGTCAAGCGATACCTGTAGCGATTGCTGGTAAAGATCTATTGGCATCATCAAAAACTGGCTCGGGCAAAACCTTAGCGTTTGTGCTTCCGATGCTGCACAAATCTCTAAAGACTAAAGCATTTTCATCGAAAGACCCACGTGGTGTTATTCTTGCTCCAACCCGTGAGTTGGCAAAGCAGGTGTTTACAGAGCTTCGCTCTATGCTTAACGGTCTTTCTTACGAAGCCACACTTGTCGTTGGTGGTGAGAACTTTAACGACCAGGTAAAAGCACTGCGCCGCTACCCAAAGTTTATCGTCGCAACTCCAGGTCGTCTTGCTGACCACCTAGAGCACCGTTCGCTTTTTCTTGATGGCCTAGAAACGCTAGTGCTAGATGAAGCTGACCGTATGCTTGATCTTGGTTTTGCACCAGAGCTTAAACGTATCCATAAAGCGGCAAAACACCGTCGTCGTCAAACCTTGATGTTCTCAGCAACGCTGGATCACGCAGAAGTGAGTGATATGGCTTCTGAGATGCTTAGTGATCCTAAGCGCATCTCTGTGGGTTCTTCAAATGAACAGCACAGTGATATCACCCAGAAGTTCTACCTATGTGATCACTTAGATCATAAAGAAGCGATCCTAAATCGTATTATCGATGAAGCTGAATACCGTCAGGTAATTATCTTTACTGCCACACGTGCAGATACTGATCGTCTAACTGATCTGCTTAATGAGCGTCAGCTCAAAGCTATCGCTCTTAGTGGTAACATGAATCAGACCAAACGTAACACCATCATGAGTCAGTTTGAGCGCCACGTGTTCAAAATCCTTGTGACAACCGATGTTGCCTCTCGTGGTCTGGATATCGCTAATGTAACTCACGTTATTAACTTTGATATGCCTAAGCATACCGAAGAATACGTGCACCGTGTTGGTCGTACAGGCCGTGCGGGTAACAAGGGTGAAGCGATCTCCCTAGTGGGTCCGAAAGATTGGGATAGCTTTAAGCGTGTTGAAGCCTTCCTTAATCAGGAAATGAGCTTTGACGTATTAGAAGGTCTCAAGGGTAAGTTTAAAGGTTTCCGTCCTCGTAAACCAAATGCGGTGAAGAAAGCGCAAGAAACCAAAGGTAAGCGCCCAGTGGCTAAAAAAGTGGCGAAGAAGCCAGCCAAACGTGATAAAGGTTTCTACAATAATGTTGCTGTGGGTGATCAGGTATTTATGCCAAAGAAAAAGCCTAAGCCAACTAAGCCTGTTGAGCCAAGCGAAGATTAATTACTGCTCAGAGTACAAGTTAGATTGATAATTAGCCAGTGTAAATACGCTGGCTTTTTTTGTATTAAAATTGGTGCATTAATCAAGCAAGAATTTTAAAGTTTTACTTTATAATATATATAAACTCAATGTATTCCCGCTAGTCATTCCTGAGGTGTTTTACTTTATAAAATACTCATTTAATTGCCTTGCGTAAATAAGCTTCTTCGGTATATTTACAGCGATTTATCGAACGGATATTGCTGCAAATAATAATTAGTAAAGTACTTATTCGTATTTTTAATGTCTATTTATGAGAAATAAATGCAAGTCAAAAAACTCTCTATTTATACTATATTAATGTCAGCAGTGGTGGTGACTTCTGGGTGTAACCAAGAAGACAAGCGCACATTTGTCGATGTAACGGCCCCGGCTATTTCAATCAAAGGTAATGTGGTTACTCGTCTAGAGGCTGGCCAGCCCCATATCGATGCAGGTGCAACTGCAAGAGATGATGTTGATGGTCCGGTGCCTGTAGTCGCAACAGGCAATATTGATCAAGATGGCCAAGTTGATACCTCCGAACTGGGCCAATCTGCAATTGTGTACACAGCGACTGATAGTTCAAATAACTCTAGCTCTGCTATTCGTACGCTTATTATTGAAGATACGTTGGCTCCTGTTGTCACTCTTAATGGTGAAAACCCTGTGACTCTAGAGGCAGGTCGAGATGAGTATGTGGAACATGGTGCAACGGCGCTCGACTCCTACGACGGAGTGCTAGAGCTGACAATCAGTGGGTCGGTTGACCATAATCAATTGGGTCAGTATCAAGTAACCTACAGTGCGATGGACCGATCAAATAATGTTGGCACTGCGGTAAGAACAGTCAATGTTATTGATACTATTGCTCCGGAACTTACGCTACACGGTGATCGATACATTGAGCTTATTTCACCGCAAGAATTTGTCGATCCAGGAGCAAGCGCTGTTGATTTATTTGAAGGGGCATTACCTGTCGTTGTGTCAGGGTCTGTTGATCACATGACGCCTGGTACATACCACCTGACTTATCGTGCGACAGACAGCTCAGGAAACTCAAGTGCTGACTCTAGAACGGTAGTCGTTAAGAGTCTGGACAGAGCTCTTGACCTAAATGTGAAGAACTACTTTGATGGTACGACAGTAGCTAACTCAAATGTTATCGCAACTATTTATAAAGATGGTGGGGTACATCAAGAACAGCGTTCCGCAGTGACAGATAGTGAAGGCAAAGCAACACTGTTTGTACCAAAGGACTCTCAACGTATTACTGTGCTTTCTGACGCTTGGGACTACGGTTATTATGGTAAAGCGATTTCAGTTGCTGAAGCTAACGTAGACCTATTTCAACAGCCCGTTGTTGCTAAGAAGCGCTTTACACCGGGTCATGATTCTAACTTTACTGTTTCGGTATCTGATATAGATATTATTGAATTAGATACCAGTTTTATAATCGACCTCCAAGGCTACGCTCCAAGTATTGACTTAATGAGTGAAGTTACGGTTATCGATCCTGCGCATGATCCTGCGTTGATGCCAGGAAACTATGAGACCGTTGGTGAAGATGGGGTTGTTCGTAATATCGAGAGTTTTGGAGCAGTTACATTAGGCATTAATGACGAGAATCGTAACAAGTACAAAATGCTTGATGGGTTCTATGCTACGGTTCGTATCCCGCTAGCTTCTAGCGTCCAATCTGCTCCAAAGCATCTGTCTTTATACTACTATGACTTCGAATCAGGATATTGGGTAGAAGGACCACGAGCAGAGCTGATGAGCAATGGCACCAGTCAATATTACCAAGGCAAAGTATCCAAATTTTTGACTTGGAGCGCAGTTAACCCTATTCAAACCATCCGCATAAACGGTCACGTAGTTGACAAAAACAACAACAGAGTTGCAGGCGTTAATGTAAGTACGCAAGGTGTTGACTACTCTGGACGAAATTGGGCAACGACAGACATAAATGGTGAGTTTGCAGTTGCTGCAAAGGCTAACTCTAAAGTCTTACTGTCCGCTTCATCGAAAGATGGCGAAAGTAGAACACAAACTATTGTGACTGGAAGTGAAGACATTCAACTATCGGAAAGTATTGTTCTAACAGAAAGCGCAGCAGTTGTTACTCTGACTTGGGGAGCAACACCATCTGATTTAGATACGCAGTTCTTCGGACCAGATTCGGAGTCAGGTGATAGTAGTTTTTTAGTGTACCACGGTAACAAACACCATCATTTTGAAACCGGATCTGTTTGGCTTGATGTTGATGACACTAGTGGTTTTGGGCCAGAAGTGACGACAGTTGAAACGCTTCCATATCAAGGCAGATACAGTTATGCAGTTAAAAACTACTCACGTTCGGGTAGCATTGTAAGCTCTCCTGGTCGTGTAGAACTGAGTTTTCAAGGCAGAAAGCAAGTTTTCTCACCACCAGTAGGTCCGGAGTCTTATTGTTGGGCAGTTTTCGATTTTGTTGTTAATCATGGTGGTGGCATCACTATTGAAGAGAAATCCAGCTGGGAAGATGATGCATATTGTAGTGGACAGCGTACTTCGAGATTTTCAACGATGTTTGAAGTTGAAAACGTCAGTATTTTGCAAGATCTAATCATCAAGAAATACTACAAGTAATTAAACTTGTCATTTATGAAAGGCTCGCAATATTAATGTTGGAGCCTTTAGAAAATTTAGTGACTTTTTGTTGTGCGGTATGTCTTTTTTTAATTTGTTGCTTCGCTAGGTAAGTTTTTTTTATCAGTTTGGCTCGCGATTGAATAAATGATATTAGCTATGTAATATCCACACCTCAATCAGTTACCTCGTCATATCAGGCAAATAATTTTGAAAAAAATAGCTCTAATTAAGCTAGCAATTAGCTCATTTTTGCTGTCTTTATCGGCAGTCGCATCTGACGTTACTACGTCAAATTTAAATACGGTGTACGATTTCATCGAAAGTGATGGTGTTTGGTTTGCGGTAAAAGATAGTGCAGCAAATAATGCAGTTAAATCTGTGACCGTTGTTTATCAAGGTCGCATTGATGAAACGACCACACAAGGTCAAGTCGACGATATAAATTCGCAGCTAAAAAGTAAGCTGCATAACATGGGCTTAACGGTCCGTGACTGTATCGAATGCGGTAAACAAACCGTGCATTTGACAAAAACCTCGATCAAATATAAGCGAGGTTTAGAAACGAACGACGACCTGCGTCAATTAGGGCGTGAAATCCAAAGTGATGCTTTCCTAAAGTGGGACATGAACATTGCTCAAGATAGCCAAAATATGATCCTTGCGCTGGTCAAATCTGAAAACAATCAGGTGTTTTGGACAGATAGCTTCTATCGTTCCGAGCTTGTTGACGAGATCGTTGAGAAACAAGACCGTAGCCAGTTTGGTATTGCTCTGAGCAATATTGCCCTAGGTGCATATCCTAACTCTCCACGTTTAAATGGCTTCGACAACGTAACTGATTTTAGCCTTCGTTATTACACCGGTCGTCAACCAAACGAAAAGCTTCACTTTGCGGTGATTGCTAATCACTTCCGAAGCACCGACCAAAATCGCAACATTGATGTGAAAAGCTATGGTGCTGAAGGGCGTATCCTATATAGCATCACCGACTCTTGGCCGAAGCCGAGTGTTTATCTGGGGCTAGGCTCGCAGTTTATCGAAGGTCGCAACAATCTATCAGTACGCACAGGTGTTGAGTTTGCGGTGATGAAAAATCTGTTTTTCGACTTAGGTACCATCTACGTGGAGCGTAACGATTATCACCGTATGGAAGTAAATAGCATTCCACCGGTGACTTTTGGTGGTTTAGCTGTCGATTTTACCGTTGGTCTTCGCTTCTAAGGAGTTATGATGAAATTTAAATACCTACTTTTGGCGACGCTGATCAGTCAACCTGTTTTTGCGTCAGAACAAGATGACGAAACCCAAGTAGATCTGGCTCCAGCGATGCAAACCCCTTTGACACCAACCCGCGATGACTTGCTTGTGATTGAAGTGCAAGGGAATCAATATCGCTCATCGGTTCAAATAGACTTGTCTGATCCAAACTTAATCCTTGTGATTGATAATGATGCGGTAGAAGCTCAACAAGGCGACACAGAAGAGCTTCTTGAATCAGAACTTTCTGAAGAGGCGGCAGAACTTGATGAAGAAACCGCTCTTACTCTTGATAGAGAAGCTGAGTGCTTGGCTCTGCGTCTTGAAGCGAAAGAAGCTGCTGCTAAAGGTGACTATGAGCAAGCGCTGAAGTTGTTGGACCAAGCGTTGCCACTCGCTGAGCAACCAGCTCAGGTGCTGGCGACGAAAGGCAGTGTGCTCTATAAGCTCAAAGACATGCCAGGTGCGATCCAAGCATGGAAAAAGGCTCTAGCTATTGACCCATCGATGACAGAAGTCTCTGAAATGCTTAAATGGTTGGAAAAATAATATGAGCAAGGTAATTCAATTTATTGGTAGCTTTGCTCTAGTTGCGAGTACTGTTGTCGCAGCACAGTCGTCTCTTGAGCTTGAGCAAATGGCTTTTACAGCCGAATTAGAATCACGTCTTAATAACGATATCGAACGTGTGATTGGTCCAAATCGTCATGTTTTAGTGGTTGAGGCAGAGCTTGTTCGAGAGCCTATTGGAGTGCCTGAGCAAGCACTAGCACCGCAACAACCTAAACCTGTTGCGTCGACCAAGGTTAATGACGAACGACTCCCAGAACTTCCTGGGCTATCAGGGATTGCAACGGCGGATGCACTAGAGGTTGTAGAGCAGGATCTTGATGACACGCAAGTAAATCAAGAAGAGTTGCCTTTACAAGAACAGCCAACCGCTCCTGCGATGGAAAAGAAAATTCGCTCCATTTCTACAATTCTTCAGCTCGATACCAGTATCGCACAAGATAAGGTTGAACTGGTACGAAGCGTAGCGTTGAAAAAACTGCAATACAATGCGCTACGTGGTGACAAGTTTACATTGATCCAAACGGATTTAGAGATAGCAGATCAAAATTTTGCTGGAGCGAAAAGCTGGCAAGATTACTGGTGGGTAGTGATCGTCGCAATTGCGCTTCTAATTGCCTTGTGGGGCGTGATGAAAGCTAAGAGAGCGGTTAAAGAAGATGCTCCGGTGATTGATATGTCTCCCAGTGCCCCACAAGCATTGCTAGATGCAAAAAAGGGGGAGCTGAAGGAGATCCGTCAGAAACTCGTTAAGTACAGCCTAAGTGAACCTAAAAAGGTCAATGATGCTCTTAGCCGGCTGAGCTTAAATGAGCAAAATACTCCCGTGTTTGCTTCAGCGTACCAAGAGCTAGGCCGTGCCCTGTTTACGTCGGTTTTTCCGGTACTCAATAAGCAAATCCCTACTTACTTGAAATACCTGGATGAAAATCCAGCGGATTACGATCGTCTAGTTCGTGACCTGTCTGACTTGCAACATTTATTGGTTGACGCTAACTCAGTGGAGCAATTCGAGTTTCAAACTCGTCCGTTTGAGTTCCTTGAAAAGCTAACGACTAATCAGGTCCGCTGGTTAATCGACGATGAAGCGATCAAAATTAAAGCTCTAGTATTAAGCCAACTTTCTTCACAGCAAGCGAGTTCACTGATGGCAACATTTGAGCCAGAAGTACAAGCAATGCTGGCCACCGAGATTGTTCAATTTGAATCGATGCCGATGGCTGCATTTAATGAAGTGGCGACTTCGCTGGCTGTAAAAGCGCAAACTGTTCCTGATTACAAGACGGTTAAGTCGGACGGTAATCAGATCTTGGTTAATTTGTTGGATAGCATGAATATGAGCCAACAAGAAGGCCTGCTAGCCCAGCTAAAACAGTCATCGCCTGATTCGTACATTGAACTTCGTAAGGTTTACTACATCTTTGAAGATTTGGTTAATACACCGAAGAATGTGGTTAGCAACGTACTGCGAACAATTGACGGTGAAACTCTAGCAATAGCCTTTGCAGATATAGAAGAAGCAGATTTGACTCGCTTACTTAGCTGCTTACCTGATCGTTTTGCTGCAATGGTACAGTCCGAGATCGAGCGTATGGCTACGATCACAACAGAGCAACGATTTGCTGCGAAGCAACAAGTTGTCGATGCAATGCGTGTCGCCCTTGCAAACAACCAGTTCCACATGAGTGATCTGGAGCAAGCTGCATGATCTCATTAAGCACCATTACTGGCCTATTGATGGCAGTGGGCGTTCTGTTGGGAGCCATTATTATGAGTACAGATAACTACATGTTATTTGTCAGCTTTTCTAGCTTGATAATTGTGCTTGGCGGAACGTTAACAGCAACTTTAATGAGCTATTCATATCCGTTAATTTTTCAGTCATTTAAAGGTTTTTTGCAAAACCTAATCGATGAAAAAAATGTGGTAAAAGCAAAGCAAGACTCTATATCTCGCACTCTGGAATGGAACCAAATATTCCGTACAGGTGGTATGGCTGCGTTGGAAACTTCGCTAACTGAAAAAGAGTTAAAGGACCCATTTGTCAGTTTGGGCATTGAGCTTATCGGTACTGGTTACAAAGGAAGTGAGCTTAAGAATATGCTTGACGAGAGTAATCACAGCCAGCGCCAAGCTGAGATGAGTCAAGCGCAAGTGCTCAACTCTATGGGTAACTTCGCCCCAGGCTTTGGAATGATTGGTACTCTGATTGGCTTAATTACCATGCTAGATAACTTAAATGGTGATTTGGCAGCATTAGGCAATGGCTTAGCAGTAGCCCTATTGACTACGTTATACGGTATTTTGCTTGCTCAGCTGCTTTTCAAACCGGCTTCAACTCGCGTTGCTCGCCGTGTTGAGAATCACTTTGAGAATCGTGAGATGCAGATCAATGCTTTTGTCTTAATGACCGAAAAGCGTCCTGAGCTATACCTACAAGACTCCATGAACGCCCACTTGCCATTCCAAAAACGTTTGGAGGTTTAGAATGGCACGCCAACGTGTTAATCAAGAGCTTAAGGAGGACAACGAATGGATGACAACCTACAGTGATGCCATCACTTTATTGTTAGCATTCTTTGTTTTGATTGTTGCGGTATCACAGATCGATGAAGGTAAGCTTGAAGACCTAAAAAAGGGCCGAACTAGTATTATGGGTGAACCAGCCGATGTCCCGATGGAGGTTATTCAAGCAGAGATCCAAGAAATTGTGGAGGAACAAAAGCTTGAGTCGGTTGTAATAACCCCAGTCATTGATGGTTTGAAAATCGAGCTGGATAGTGAAAATCTGTACCAGTCGGGTTCTGCCGATTTAACGTCTAAAGGTGAACAAGTGATTAGAGAGTTTGCTGGTGCGTTGCTTGAGGTGAACTTAGAAGATCGAGCGATTGTTGTTGAAGGTCATAGTGATGATGTTCCTATTAATACTTCTAAGTACCGCAGCAACTGGGAATTGTCAGGCTCGCGTGCTGTTCAGGTTGTGCAGCAGTTGATTGATCTAGGCATCAATAAAAACCTTCTCAGTGCGATTGCATACGCAGACACTCGTCCACGAGCAGACCAATCGCTTACTATAGAAAAACAGCGAGAACAAAATCGGCGTGTGGTCATCTATATAAAGCGAGATTACACAGACCGCTAACGAAATGGCCCAACTAGTGACTCTAGTTGGGCTTTATTGAATCCGTTAAAATCCACGACGCTTCCAAAACTGCCCCTCATCACGAGCGACGACGGTAAATTTTTTCTCCGCTATGATCTGACCATTCATCTCCATCGTCATGTGCCACTCTCCTAGGTTACTTTCAAGCCCATCGACGGGGTGCAGAAGTTGGATGGTATCACCTAAATAAAAATCCCAGTCGTTACTTCCTACATGAATTTCTCCGTCAAAAGGCGCAAGAACCTTGCCTTTCTTATTGATCACGCCGGGGTGGTTTACACAGTAGTAGAGCTTGGTGCCTTTGGCTTTTTTGATGTTCACGATGAACCCAAATTCTACGTCTTCATCAGCGACAATTTGAGTAGTGAAGTCTTGTATTTTAGGCAGATCTTTTGATGAAAAATCCCACGTAGAATAGAGTCCGTAAGAGGTGATCTCAACGATTGGAGAGCGCTTTGCCATTAGGTCGTGGCCTTTAGAGTTTTGATTACTAATGGGTATTCTATCGGCTATTACGTTAGGAATCGACGATTAAGGTCTAATTGGGTTAGGTTGTCAGGATAAGAAAACTCAATCAATGGGCTATAATAACTACTAAATTAGTGTGATTATCAAGGAATGATTGATAAAGATGAATGTTGAACACCTCAAGCTCTTTGTACGTGTGGCATCTACTCATAATATTAGCCTTGCGGGGCAAGAGCTAGGTCTATCTCCCGCCGTTTCTAGTGCTCATATCAATAAACTGGAAGAGGGGCTTGGTGTGCGCTTGGTGCATCGAACCACACGTAAAGTATCGTTGACGGAAGAAGGTCAGGCATTCCTGCCTCACGCAGAAGAGGTGTTAGCGAGTGTTGAGGCGGCAAGGAGTTCAGTAGGTGTTGGGCATAACTTGCCTACGGGGACTTTGAGGGTGACTGCTCCAGCTTCTTTTGGTCGCATGCATATGGTGCCAGCGCTGAAAGGTTTCTTGGACAGGTATCCTGATTTGATTGTCGACTTTCGTTTCTCAGACTCAATTATTGATCTGGTGGAGGGTGGCTTTGATGTCGCTATCCGTAACGCTGAACTTAAAGACTCGACATTGGTGGCTAGAAAGCTAGCCAGCGATCGTCGTGTAGTGTGTGCGTCTCCAGATTATATTGCCAAATATGGCGCACCATGTACGCCACAAGAGTTGGTAGATCATAGTTGCCTAAACTTAATGGGGTTAGAAACTTGGTCTTTTCAAACCGATAAAGGGCAGGTGAGCATCAAAACACAAGGCCGTTTCCGTACCGATAATGGGGATGCCATGCGAGATGCTACGGTGGATGGGTTAGGGTTGTCGATTAATTCGACTTGGAGTTGTTATAAAGAGCTTCAAAGTGGTCAATTAGTCGAAGTTTTGTCTGATTACCCATTGGTGTCTGATACAGCGTTATGGGCGGTTTATCCAAGCTCTCGTTTGATTGCCCCTAAGGTTCGGGCATTTATTGACTATTTCGTAGAATTCTATGGAGAGCCGACCTATTGGGACAAATGCTTAGAGCGATCTAAGCTCTAAGCATTTTAGATTGTCACCGTTACCAAGAAAAGGTTTGGATGATGCGCTCTTTTGCCAGTGGGTTAGCGGCAATCACTCGGTTAAGATTGGCGAGCATCTCTTGACGAGAGTCCAATAAAAAGCCCTTTTGTGGTAGTAAGTTATTGCCATGATCCCCCCAATAGAAGGTATCAATATTTAAGTTCTCCAGCAGGAACTTTTCTTCTTCGAGAACTTGGAGTTGAGTTGGCATAATAAAGTCACCTCGTTGAAGTTCCCTTTCCAACTCTGTACCTGGTTGAATGGCCAGTGCCATTGGGGCAATTTCCTCTGGCTGCATAATGTTGAGGATATCAGTGGTCGCCTTAATATGTTCATACGAACGCTCTGCCCCACCAAGCCCAAAAATAAACGACTGAAGCACCTGAATACCGGCATCTTTTGCCATTTGTGCTCCTTCAATCGCTTGTTTAGGTGTCATATGTTTCTTAATATTTTTAAGCACGATAGGATCACCTGACTCTAACCCTGAATAGGCCATATCCAGTCCCGCATCTTTGATTTCAATAAGCTCTTGCAACGATTTGCGTCGAAAGTCGTTGAGGCCACTGTACAAAGAGATCTTCTTAACCTCTGGGAAAGTTGTTTTGAGCTTATCGAGTACTTTTAGCAAGAACTCTGTTCTTGCAGCCATAACGTTGCCATCAATGAGAAATATTGACTCGACCTCTGGATAGATGCGCCTTGCTTCTTCAATATCTTTAAACACATCTTGGATATCTCGGACTTTAAAGCGCTTGTCATCAAACATGCTGCAAAAAGTACAAGTGTTGATGCTGCAACCCAAAGTCGTTTGGATCAGGATGCTGCGGTATTCAGGCCAAGGTCGATATACTTTACCCTCGTAGTTCATGGTGTCTCTCCGCTGTTGCTTTATCAGCAATTTCTCATGCCGCTAATGGCGTTAGTTTGCAAAGAGTTTGACCCTTTGCATTGGATAGCTAGAGATTACGCTTGGTTGATCTGTTTGATAATTCCCACTTCTAACTAATCAGTTTATAGATTTCATTGATAGTCCCGTTTGGGCAAAAAAACACCCAGCGAGTTGCTGGGTGTTATTTGTAGTCGAGTGCGGTTAGCTGTATTGGTTAATAATCAAGTCCAGCTTATCGATGAGCGCACTGACTTTACCTTTGTCGTAGGTATCTGAGTGAGCGTTAGCAAATCGCTCGATATCGTTATCAAAGTATTTTCCATGGGCGTCGGCAAACTCTTCAGATAACGAGGCTCTTACCAAAATATCAGCACCCAATGACAAATCGTTGCCCGCCACTCCATAGGCTTCTTTGACCATCTTACTGCCTAAGAAAGACTTAGGGTTTACAGAGACAATCATTGGTCCGGTATCTTTATTTTGTTCGCCTAGAGCAGCGCTCCACATGGTCAGAGCCAGCTTGCTTTGGGCATAAGCTTCACCGTCGGATAGACTCTTGGCTCCACCCAATGCGCTTAAATCGACGCTGGCTTGGGCCGCAGAAGATAAGTTGACGACTCGGGCGTTACCAGTAAGCAGCGGCAATAATTCTTTGGTCAGAAAATAGGGGGCTAAGGTGTTAACGACAAATCGAACATCTAAGTTTTGTTCGGTGAGCGGCTGGCTGGTGGCGAAGATACCAGCGTTGTTGACCAACACATCCAACTTGCCAAAACGCTCTGAGATTTCAGCGACCATCTGTTTTATGTCTGAGAATTTGGACAGATCAGCAACGATGGTTTCCACTGGATTGTTGGCATCGAGTTCAAACAGCGCTTTTTCTACTTGCTGCAATTTGGCGAGATTACGCCCGTGAACAATAACACTATGCCCTTGAGAAACTAAGATTTTTGCTGTTTCTAGACCAATACCATCGGTTGCACCAGTGATTAGAATTCGTTTCTTCATTACTTAACCTTTTGGGACACACACTTAATAAGGAGTCATGTTAGGGCCAAACTAGTTTGCAAACTATAGGCTATGCTATCGAAACACTTTCTATGAAATATTGATAATCTAACCGTCAATTTGTGCGCTTGGTGGCGAATTCAATTTATTGAAGGTGGTAGCTTAAATTGGCTTAACTTTTAAGCAGTGCAAACGGAACGTAAACCAAAAGCGAGGTGTTTATGCTAGGCGAAAACCATTCTCTCACCAGTGAATATCCTGATAAATTGAGCAAAATTAAACAGCTAATTGCGAGTGATGATCACTTTGCTGATCGGGCTAAAAGATATGATGCTTTAGATAAGGAGATTCGTGTACTTGAACTGAGAGGGTCACCCATTGATGACCAAGCCATGCATGACCTAAAAGTTCAGCGCTCGGAGCTTAAAGACTGGCTCCACGCCCAATTGAATTAAACTCCGAAACGGCCAGATACTATGTCTGGCCGTTGTCTATCTAACCACTTATCCTTAGTTAATTTCCGAAATCTGATAATGGGTGACTTCAGTATCCTGAATGTGAGTAATTGACTGTGTAGGTAGCATTTGCCAACTGCGATTGGATTCTAGTGGTTCGGAGGCTAGGGCGATATTGCTTTGTTCTTGCTTTATAAACACAGTCGGCGGCATACCATCACTGCTGTATCTCACCACCCAAAATTGTTCGCCGTCAGAAATACACATTGAAGCTTTAAAGGGCTCGATTAAACCTTTCTCGACTCTGGCTTGCTCAATCTGGTCGATAGTTTTAGAGATCGCCATGACGGGCTGGTGGATCAGGTCATTGTTCAAAGCGAGCAAAAAAATGAGTTCGCTATCGGTAGTGCCGCGCTTTGTCAGGTAAAGAGATTCGGGCAAACTTCTCTCGAGCGAGAATTTGATCTGCTCAAACTCACCGATCTGTCCGTTATGTAAAAACATCCAATTCTGATGCACGAAGGGGTGGCAATTAGAGCGTGTGACCTGAGTTCCGGTCGATGAGCGCACATGGGCCATAAAGCGGTGTGACTTGATATGGTGAGTGAGAGACTTTAGGTTCTCATCACTCCAAGCAGGCATGACTTCGTGAAATTGTCCGGGTTCCTGTCGCTCTTGGCTATACCAGCCTAAACCAAAACCATCGGCATTGACTCTTGTAACGGCTTTTCTTGCCTCCATGCTTTGATGAACCAGTGAGTGCTCCGGTTCGTAAATAAGCTCGTCGAGATAAATCGGTTTCCCTTGATAGGCTAACCATCGGCACATTCCATTGTTCCTTTGTTGTTGAACTATCCATAGATGACACCACAATTTGCCATCGCTTGCAAAGAGTGAGGTTTATATAAACTAAAAAGGGCACTCAATTGAGTGCCCTTTGATATCTAATCTTTAGCTAGAATTAGAAGCTGTAGTTCAGACCAACTTTAGTGAATACGCGAGCTTTGTTGAAGTCGCCTTTCTGGTTTTCTTGCTCAGCTTGGTAGTTACCTTCGAAAACAACAGCTAGGTTGTCTTGTAGCTTGTAAGAACCAGTGATACCAGCACGGTGACGCAGTTTAGATTCAGTCGCCTTGTTTGTGTTTTCTAGGTCACGAGATAGGTCGTAACGAACGAAAGGAGTTACTGTTAGGTCGCCGAATTTTTGAGTGAACATAGCACGTAGTTGCCACTCGTTGTTGCCTTTGTCTTGACCGTCAGCTTTAGCTGCTTCGTTGTAGAAAGATACACGAGCGCTTTGAGTGTCGTTAAGAGCAACGTTTAGACGGAAATCTAGCTCAGACTTAAGAGCAGAAGTGTTTTTCGCATTTACGCTGTCAACGATTTTAACTGGAGCAATGAAACCGTCTAGTGCTAGAGCGAAAGTGTCGTCTAGTTGGTAAGACATGTTCGGGTGGAAACGGTACTCTGTAGCGTGACCTTTTTTGCCGATAGAAAGTTCATTGTTGTCGTGACGAATAGCGAACATAGGTGCAACAGTGAAAGCATCGTTAAAACTGTGCTTGTAAGTTACCATGTACTCTTGACGTGCACGGTCAGCTTTACCAGCGTTAACAGCAGCCTGATCGTTAACCATTTGCTTGTCGCTGTGCTTGAAGCCAACTGTTAGCGGAAGGTCAGCAACTGGGTTGAAGCCTGCTGCTAGGTAAGGAAGAACGTTGTCGTTCTCAGCGCGGAACTCAGAGTTGTAGAATTCGTGCTCAACACCAGACTCGATGTATGCTGCTTGTGCTGTAGTCGCAGCAGCCATAGCTGCAACTAGAGTAGTTAGAGTAATTTTTTTCATCACTGCTTTTTCTCTTTGGATTAGGGAAAATACGAGAAGATACTACGTTGTATCTTTCTTGGGTTCGCATTATAGGTATTACATTGAATTTGTAAATATAGAAATGTCAGTAGAATGCAAAATCAATTTAACTATATAAATTTCATGCGGTTATGTTTTGCGCAAACGGTTGCACCTTTGGGGGGCTGAAAAGGTGTTAAGGTAGATATATATTATTTGAATTCAATGGCTTAATTAGAGGTTGGCTCATGCCCTGACTTTGAGGGAAGTAGGGGATGAGGATGGTAGCAGTTCAGTTGTAGAGGAAAGTCAAACTTAGCGTTTGACGTTTTATAATCAAAAATAAAGCAAGAAAAGACTAGGTTTAGGCGACTAAATGATGCCATTGTGGGTGTTTTTTGAGGTAGTGCTGAACATAACTACACTCGGCGATAATCTTCACACCAAGTTTTTCTACCTCTGGCAAAAACGCTTCCATCATCACACCGCCTTTTCCTTGTCCTCTTAAACTAAGCGGCACGGAAGAGTGGTCAACGACCATGATGTTGTTATCCCATCGATAGGTGAGTCTGGCCCATGCTTGAGGCGCTAACTCGATTCTAAATTCTTGCGAGTTTGAATCGTGAATGATTTGCATTGTTTCTGTCCTTCGTTTGCGGCGATAGTTAGGTAATAAGGGTAGGCGCCAAACATGTCGTTAGCGCCTGTCTTTATTATAGTGCTGCTTTTAACGCTGAAATCATGCTATCGATTGCTGGCTTGTCGATATCAAGATGGGTAACAAAGCGCATTGGTCGACTTGGCGACAGTAATATGCCTTGCTGTTTTAGCTGCTCGCAAACACTTTCGAGATCAATGTGGTCTGCAACTTTACTAAACACTATGTTGGTTTGAACGTTTTCAACGTTTACATCAAAACCTTCAATGGTGTTGAGTGCTTGGGCGAGATACTTTGCGTTCTCGTGGTCTGTCGCCAATCTTGCTACATTTTCTGTCAGTACCATCTTTCCCGCTGCGGCCAATATTCCGGCTTGTCGCATACCGCCGCCAAGCATCTTTCTTACACGGCGAGCTTTTTCGATAAAGGCTTTATCTCCTAGCAGCAGCGAGCCAATCGGTGCACCGAGTCCTTTGGATAGGCAGATAGTCATCGAGTCAAAGTGCTTTGCTATTTCGATGATGTCGACATTGAGTGCAACCGCAGCGTTGTAGACACGTGCACCGTCTAGGTGGAGCTTAAGATTGTGTTTGTCTACAAAGCGACGAGCATCAGCAAGGTAGGTCAACGGTAGTACTTTACCATTGATAGTATTTTCTAGGCTTAGTAGTTTGGTGCGTGCGAAATGAAAGTCATCAGGCTTGATAGCCGCTGCAAGCTTATCGAAATCAAGTGAGCCATCTTTTTCATTTTCGATGGGCTGAGGTTGGATCGATCCCAGAACCGCTGCTCCACCTGCCTCATAACGATAGTTGTGTGCTTGCTGACCACATAGGTACTCATCACCTCGTTCACAATGGCTCATAAGACCCAATAAATTGGCTTGGGTACCCGAAGAGGTGAAGAGTGCTGCTTGAAAACCATGGCGCTCTGCCGCCCATTCTTCTAACTCATTAACCGTTGGATCGTCACCATAGACATCGTCTCCAACGAGTGCGTCAGCCATCAATTGGCGCATCTTTGGGCTAGGTCTTGTTACGGTATCTGAACGAAAATCAATCATTTATGCCTCCTTGTTCTATAGCCCTACCTTGTCATGTTTTAGCCCAGATGCAAACGATTAGTTGTGAGGCTACCTACTCTGTGAAGAGAGTCGGGCGTTAATTTCCTGTTAAGTAGCGATTAACTCATCCCTAACAAAGTGATTTTCCTCACAAATGTCTCGGTCAAAAACAAAGCGGTTGAAACAATCCGCACGTATGACGTTAAACGGTGTGATGTTGGTCACTGTATGTAGGGGTGATAACTTTTTAGTATCCAAAACAGTTATTTAATTGCTGCTTGAATCACAAGTATAAGTATTAGAAAAGGAATTTAACTCATGAATAAACCACGACTGTCATTTTGGCAAATCTGGAATATGAGCTTTGGCTTTCTCGGTATTCAGTTCGGTTTTGGTCTTCAAAATGCCAACGTAAGCCGTATTTTCGAAACGCTAGGTGCGAGTATTGACCAGATCCCGCTGCTATGGATTGCGGCACCATTGACCGGGCTTTTGGTCCAACCAATCATTGGCTATTTTAGTGACCGTACTTGGACCAGTATCGGCCGCCGTCGCCCATATTTCCTTGCGGGTGCGATTTTCTCTTCTTTAGCGCTCATTATCATGCCTTATTCGCCTTATCTGTGGGTCGCTGCGGGTATGCTTTGGATTTTGGATGCATCTATTAACGTATCGATGGAACCGTTTCGTGCCCTGGTAGCAGATAACTTGCCGTCAGAGCAACGTACCAAGGGTTTTGCGGTGCAAACATTCTTTATCGGTGTTGGTTCGGTGATCGCATCAGCGATGCCTTACATCGTGACCAATGTGTTTGGTGTTGCGAATACGGCGCCTGCGGGTGAGATCCCGGATTCTGTGAAGATATCTTTCATTTGTGGTGCGGTGGTTTTCTTAGGCTCGATCATGTGGACCGTTTTACGTACCGATGAATACTCACCTGAGCAAATGGCGAAGTTTGAAGGCGAGTCGGTAGAGCAGCCTGAAGAAAACAAAGCGACTTTTGCTGAAATCATTGCGGATCTCAAGGCGATGCCAAAAACCATGCTTCAATTAGCTTTGGTTCAGTTTTTTTCTTGGTTTGCTTTGTTTGCAATGTGGATTTACACCACATCGGCGGTGACTAGCGAGATATATGGCGCTCCAAGCCCTAGTTCAGAGCTGTACAACGTGGGTGCGGATTGGGTTGGTCTGTGTTTTGCTGCGTACAACGGTGTTTCTGCGCTGGCAGCGTTTGCACTGCCTTGGCTGGCAGAACGTACGAGTCGTAAGTTTGTGCACTGCTTGTCACTGATCATTGGTGGTGTGAGCCTAGCGTGTATTTCGTTGGTTACTCAGCCAGATATGTTGATGCTAAATATGGTAGGTATTGGTATCGCTTGGGCAAGTATCCTGTGTATGCCATACGCTATTCTTGCAGGTGCCCTTCCTTCGAAGAAAATGGGCTTCTACATGGGTGTGTTTAACTTCTTTATCGTACTGCCACAAATCACCGCAGCGGGTATCTTAGGTTACTTCACAAGCCAAGTGTTTGAAGGAAACGCAATGATGTCGTTGGTGTTGGGCGGCTGTTCTATGATTTTTGCAGGCTTGATGGTTACTTTCGTTAAGGATCAAGATGAGCCAAATCAACAACCTCAAGCTGAGTTGGCACAAGCATAATATTTGTTGACCAAAACGAAATGCCCGAGCTATGACTCGGGCATTTTTTTATCGGGAAAAGAGTTTTTTGGGTGAAAACCCGGTCACCAACATGGTACCAACTAAAACCACGCTAGTGCCGATTAACGTGCTCATACCAATCGGCTCATCGAGTATCAAGTATCCCCACAAGATGCCAAAAATTGGGATCATAAAGGTAACAGTGAGCGTCGATGTAGGACCAATGCGCTCGACCAATCCAAAATAGAGTAAGAAAGCAATGCCGGTACAAATGACGCCCAGAGCAATTACAGATGAGATTTCTATCGCTGAAGGAACTGCTCTCATCGGAATGATAGCCAATAATGGCAGTAGCCAAATTGTTGCTGCCCACATGCTGCCGTGTGCATTGTTGAAAGAAGAGATGTTTGGGGCGATTTTAGTGTAATTGGTTGCCAGTCCGTAACAGCCTGCGGCTAATGCCCCTGCGACTAGGGGAAGAAGGTTTGCTGTTTCTGAGCCAGAGAAGTCTGGGCCAACAAGTATCGTGACGCCACAAATACCAAATGCCATGCCAAGTAAAGATTTAGGAGTGAGCGGGGTGCGGTGCCATAGGTAACCGATCAAGGCTCCCCACATAGGTGCAGTGGAGTTGAGAATCGAGAGTGTAGAAACTGTCAGACTTTGCGCAGCATAGCCAAAGAATAAGAAAGGCAAAGCACTATTAAATAGACCAAGCACCATAAAATGTCTCCAATGACGAGTGAACTCAAGTTTTCTCTTAAGGTAGATGGCGACGACAAGCAAGCTCAATGCTGCGAACCCCACTCGTGCTTCAACTAGAAATGCGGGGCCAAATGTATTGGCGGCGACCCGCATAAACAAAAAAGACCCACCCCAAATAGCAGCAAGTAATACTAGGCGTAAGAAACTAGAGAGATCCATTGAATTGTCCAAGTGGAGAAAAAGAGTGGTTAATTTGTCCTATTTGGCCCATATAGGCAATAAAAAACTGAATTTTTACCGGGCTAGCAATATACACGGCGCACGATGGGAGCAGGTCATATCAGTCTTAGAAGTTATTAATTATGCTAGAAATATTACAAATATTCGGTAGTATTGCCCGCCATCTGTGACGTGCATTTAGTGTTAATTATGTAGACTTCGGAATGCTAGGCCTTATTTTGAAAGCCACACCGACAATTCTATTGTTTAACCATACCTAACAGTTTACCCAATCTTTACCGTCTATTTAGGGCTAACCATGTTCAAAAAGCTATCTTTAAAGAATAAGCTGGCGCTTTCAGCAAGTGTGGCGATTCTTTCACTTGGAGCAATCAGTGAACTGATTTCGTTCCAAAGTTCTTTAAGTCGATTAGAAGTCGAGGTCGAGCAGCGCCTTCAAAGTACAACCACTGCATACAACCATTACGTATCAGATTGGCTACGTTCTAAGGAGCGAGCACTGGCTTCTATCCCAGCGAGTGTTGGAGATTCTCCAATCGTTCCTCACTTAGAGCAAATTCGAGACGCAGGCGCTTTTGACAATATCTTTTTGGCCTATCCCGACGGCAGCCAAAAGAACGCCAATGGGGTGACCCTTCCGCCAGGTAACGATGATCCACGCAAATGGGGTTGGTACACCAACGCTAAAGCGAAGCCTGGTCAAGTTTTTCTAGATAATCCTACCGTTGCAGCGGCGACGGGAGCGAATGTCGTGTCAATGGGCTTGTTAACTCGTGTTGGTCATCAAGATCTGGTACTTGGCGCTGATGTTGAGATCACTGATATTGTCCAAGGTTTAGATAAGGTAATTCTTCCGGGCGAGGGTTACATGTTTATCGCTAATAGCAGCGGTAATATCTATACTCACTCTGATGCCAAGCTTCTCAATCAGCCTTTGTCCAAACTTGGTATTGCATTTTCTGATGTACAAAAAGCGGCAGCAACTAATGATGAGCTTAAGGTAACGATCAAAGGCGATACGTACGTATTGTTTGCAAAACCAATTGGCAATACTAGCCTAATTACGGTTGCGATTATCGATGAGGGTTCACTGCTTGCGCCAATTTACAGTGCAATGTGGAGCCAATCTATTGCGACAATTATTGCCCTAGTCGTAGTGACCTTGCTGTTTAATTTACTGTGCTCAATTTTGTTCCGTCCATTGGCGAGTGTTTCTGATGCGCTGGCACAAATTGCTCATGGTAGTGGTGACCTAACTCAGCGTATTCCTGTTGTGAATAATGATGAGGTTGGGGCGCTAGCAAATAACTTTAATACGTTTGTTGAAAGCTTAAATACCCTGATTGGTAAGATTCGTTCACAAGCGACGGATCTAAAAGCACAAGCTGAAGTGGGTTCGGTGAGAACGAATCGTTCTGTATCTGAGTTGAATAATCAACATCAAGAAATCACTATGGTTGCAACTGCGGTAACAGAGATGGCTTCGGCAACTCAAGAGATCGCATCTCACGCCGAGCAAACGGCTCAAGCTGCGCAGAACTCATCAACCAGCACCAGTAATGGATTGGCGCTAGTGGTAGATACTAAAGCATCTATTAATAATCTTGCTGGCGAAGTCAACGAAACAGGTCGAGTAATTTCGGACTTGAGTCAGCATGCTAAAGAGATTGAAACAGTACTAGCAACTATCCAAGATATTGCAGAACAAACGAACCTGCTGGCGCTGAATGCGGCGATCGAAGCGGCGCGTGCGGGTGAGCAAGGTCGAGGCTTTGCGGTGGTTGCTGATGAAGTTCGCGTGCTTTCTCAGCGAACCCATTCCTCAACCGAAGAAATCAAGTCGACGATAGATACACTGCAAAATACCACCTCACAAGCGGTAGAATTGATGGATACCAGTTCTAAGCTGGCGCTTCATACTGTAGAAGATGCTGACAGAGCGGCGCAAGCGTTGGAGGAAATCAATAGTTCAGTTGCACTTATCACCGATATGGCCACTCAGATTGCTACAGCGGCGGAAGAGCAGACACATGTCACAGGTGAAATTACACAAAATGTCACCAGCAATAAAGATGTGACTGATCAACTCGTTGCGGGGGCACAAGAATCACTGTCGGATTCAGACTCTCTCAAGCATCAAGCGGATTCGCTGAGCCAAGACGTAGCAACGTTTAAATTAAGTTAACTGGAATGCCCTGCCGATGCAGGGCATTTTTTATCGAGTTAATTGTAAGTACGATATCAGGTACTAAGCGCCAATCAGCAGACAAATCAAGGAGCTCAAAATCATGAATACTTTGCGGCTTCTCAGCTCAAGCGCATAAGGCGATTGGGAAAAAATGACTACGGGTATACCCAAAATGCCTCGTGCAATAAACACTGATGAGATGAGATGAGATGAGATGAGATGAGATGAGATGAGAGCTAACAGAACCTTTCTATATGGAATTGTGACTGAGGTGATTACAGGACTCCATCCAATGAGAGCACATACAAATAATGCAGCAGCAATAAAGGCGGTGATTAATGCAGGGTAGTGACGGACCTGTTCGCTCATTGTGGCCATCTGTTCTCCTGCGCCAAAAAAGCGATACCAAGCCGGCCCACAAAAATAATCGCTACATGTATTAGCCCAGCGATGAAAGTAAGAGTTCCCGCCATGAGGTAATAGTGCATTTGCGCTCCTTGTCTACAAATAGGCCAGCTATTTTTGACCAATAGTGTTCTCTGACTAGCAAATGAATGGGGTTTTGTGAGTTGTTCGTAAGTATCTCATACCTATGATCCCCCAAGCTTAGGGTAAATAGCCTATTAATTCGAAATTCAATAGGTAAAAATATCATCACATTGATCGCAATACATACTGTGCGGACTGTAAAATAACCACTTGATTAAAAAAGACTAAAAATAGTGTTGACCAAAAAACTCAATGCGCTAAAGTACGCCCCGTTCCCGAGACAAAGGGAACACGAAGGCGTGTTGGCAGAGTGGCTATGCAGCGGATTGCAAATCCGTGGACCTCGGTTCGACTCCGGGACGCGCCTCCATTTGCGACACTAGCTCAGTTGGTAGAGCGCAACCTTGCCAAGGTTGAGGTCACGAGTTCGAACCTCGTGTGTCGCTCCAAATTTTGGAGTGTGGAACCTGTAAAGGTTCAGTGCTTAAAGATGGTGTCTAACCCATCGCAATAAAGAATTGCGTGCCCTGGTGGTGGAATTGGTAGACACAAGGGATTTAAAATCCCTCGACGTTCGCGTTGTGCCGGTTCAAGTCCGGCCCGGGGCACCATCTACAAAATAGAAAATTTGATGGATTCAAAATCCCTCGCCATTCACGATGTACCGGCCGAAATGTCGGACCATCAATTCCGGCCCGGGGCACCATCTACAAAATAGAAAATTTGGTGGATTTAAAATTCCTCGCCATTCACGATGTACCGGCCGAAATGTCGGACCATCAATACCGGCCCGGGGCACCATCTACAACAAATAATCGGTAAAAACCATTATTTAAGGCGTGTTGGCAGAGTGGCTATGCAGCGGATTGCAAATCCGTGGACCTCGGTTCGACTCCGGGACGCGCCTCCATTTGCGACACTAGCTCAGCTGGTAGAGCGCAACCTTGCCAAGGTTGAGGTCACGAGTTCGAACCTCGTGTGTCGCTCCAAATCAAAAGGCCCGATTCATTGAATCGGGCCTTTTTGCATGCATCTCTTGATTAAGGACAGGCACTTCTTAATTTTTAAGGACACACACCTTAAAAGGCTTCACTTCATTCGGGACAGGCGTCTCAGAGTAGCTATCTATTTCTTTTTTAAGGACATACACCTTAAATGGCTTCACTTTATTTGGGACAAGCGTCTCAAAGTAGCTTCGCAATAAGCATGTTAAAGGACAGACACCAAAAGAAATAGTGCTCTTAAAAGATCAAGGGTATGTACCCTGCCTAAGTCTAATCAATTTTGGTGGCCTGGCATAATCTCTTTCACGCAAATCTGGTAGATTTACTCATACGACGTATACGCTTCAAAAATAAACGTAGTTAGAACGCAGTACGAGTAACCAGCAAGTGCTGGCATTAAACGTAAGGTTAAGAAGAGATACTTATTCGAGAGAATAAAAGTGAATCTTGGACTTATTTAGTGCAGATTTTGCATGCTCTATCAGAGAAATACCACCGATTGCAGTGGCGTGCCGTTTCTCTAGTAGAGTGCAAGCACCTAACCATCGTTCTTGATTAATATTGAGTCGAACTAATATTGGAGGAATTGAACTGTGCATCGAGCATTTCCCAGCTCTCAGTTGCTTTGCGCTCCAATCAACTAACTCTAAATAATCAATGAGCCTAAACGGAAGGCCATCGAGGGAGGTGTTCGCTGAACCAACAAATGGGTGAAGGCACGGAGCAGTTTCAAGATTTTGCTGTAGTGCTTGGATTCGTGCACTTATTGAGGTGAAATCAGAGCTTTCTGGAGTCTTGGCGACCCCAGCACGTACTGGATTGAGATCAACATAAGCCATCGCAGCGGCAAGAGCTTTTTCATCTAATAGTGCTTGGCTCTTAAAGCGACTCTCCCAGAAATGCCCTGTGTAGTTATCTTCTTGGTTGGCTCGACAAGCAATGTCGTAGTTGAGTTCTTTCATAAACCAACTTAGCGACCACAAGCGTTCACGCCAAGACTCAATAATCTCCCAACATTTTAGCTCTTCTGCTTCACAAGAAAGTTGCTTTTTCTGCCACCTTTTAATCAGCGCAGGAAGTTTGTGTAGTAGTCCCCATCGCTCAACGACTTCACTTAAAGTAAGCGCACAAGCCTTGTCCCGATTGATGTGAAGAACCACGTGGAAATGGTTGCTCATCACAGCGTAAGCGCAAACATCAATACAGTATGTACGTGTAAGAGACAGAATTTTAGCTTCTATCCACGCCCTACGATGTTCATAGCTTTTATTGGTGAGTTCGTCGATTCCGCACAAATAGCTACGCCGAACACAGCGAGAAACGCAGTGGTAATAGGGTGTTGCATCTACTGAGATGAGGTTTTTTCTAGGTGTTGTCATAGTCGATAATAAGGAGGATTTTTGAGTAACGTAACAGCCTGCTTGGGATAGAAATGAGAGCAGTGGCGTTTTTGTTAGAAAATCAGTCTAGATTCATACTTTTGGTGTGTGTCCTGAATAGAGGAATGGGAGTGGTGGAAGTTCAGGGAATATTCGGTGTGTGTCCTCAAATAGGGGGACCGTCGTTATCTAAAAAAGCCCTGAATGAGTGAAGTGACCCCATAAAGTTGGACATTTCTGTTAAGCGGCTTGCAAGGCCTGATTTCGATATTCAATCGGAGTCAGGCCTTTTAGTTTTACCTTAATCCGCTTGGTGTTGTAATACTCGATATACTCTTCAATCTGCTCTATAAGATCGTTGGCATCATTAAATGATTGATTGTGGTACATCTCTGTCTTAAGCAGTGCGAAGAAGTTCTCTGCCACTGCATTATCTAAACAGTTCCCTTTTCTCGACATGCTCTGTGTTAACCCATTATCGGTAATTTTCTTCTGATATAACTGATGTCGATATTGCCAGCCTTGATCACTATGTATGATCGGTTTTGAGTGCTTATCCAGCTTCGAGATCGCTTCTGTTAGCATATCAGTCACAAGAGGCAATCGTGCGTTCTTGGCGACTTTATAAGCGACAACCTCTTGAGTAAACAAGTCAACCACTGGTGACAGATAGACTTTTTGGCCTTTTACTTTGAACTCAGTAACATCGGTTACCCATTTTTCATCTGGTTTAGTTGCCGTGAAGTCTCTTTCTAAGATATTTGGCGCACTTTTGCCTGTTTCCCCTCGATAAGAGCGATACTTCTTGGGTCTAACGGTTGATTTTAGACCTAGTTCTTCCATCAGTCGCTGGACCGTCTTGTGGTTTATTACGAACTCCAGCTTCTTTAACTCAAGGTGAATACGGCGGTACCCATACCGACCCTTATGCTCATGATAAATTGATTTAATTAACTCTCGTTCAATCGTATAGCTATCCGAGCGCTTACTCGCTTGTACTTGATAGTAGAACACACTTTTTGGCAGCTCGAGTGCTTGGAGCAAGTGTTTTAGTGGGTGTATTTCTCTGAGAGTTAGAGCAATTACCGTTTTTTCTTTATTTGACGGCGTCTCTTTTCCTGCTCTAACTCCTCTAACTTTTTTAGGACAGCATTCTCCGCTCTCAAGTACGCTAACTCCTCTTTCAGCTCCTCCAAAGTCTTATCATCATCGGATGTAATAGGATGTTGAGGTTGCTGTTTCATAAGAGGTCTGCCTACTTTCTGAGGCTCGAGCCCTTTAATACCTTGTTCTCTGTATCTTTTTAGCCAAACAGAGAGTGTTCCAGGGGTCGAGAGGTTTAAGAAGGCACTAGTGTGCGTCAGAGACCAGCCATTCGTCCACATTAAATTAATCGCTTCTAGCTTCGTTTTAGCCGTTGAAGCATGATTTGTGGGAAGAAAAGAGTTAGTACCATGAATAGCAAAGACTTGCGCCCAGTACCTAATTTGTCTAGAGGAAATGGAATATTCTTTAGCTAACAGGCGAGATGGCACACCACTTAAGCATTGCTTAGCAATGATGCACTTCAACTCACGACTATATTTGGACATAAAAGACCCCCAATAATTGGTGTCCAACTATTGGGGGTCAGTTCAGAGTGTCAGGGCTTTGGTTGTTTCGGTTTAGTGCGACTACATCTTTGTCAGGTACGTTACTAGCTCGAAGTATTGGTCTAGCGATTGGATGTTGTTTGTGACAACTAAGTACTTGTCGTTGACGATGACAGAAGGTACGCCGCGTAAGCCTGCGCTTTGGAAGGCTTTATCGAAGCGTTTTTGCATTGAGTCAACGTTGAAGCCTTTGTATGCACCATCAAACTTTTTACCGTCGATACCGTTATCAATGAAGAGCTGACGAATCGCCGCTTCGTCTTTTGGTGGTTGTTTGTAATCATGGATCTGGCGGAACATCACAGGGATCATTTTGTCCTCAACTTTTAGTGCAACCATGGTCGCATAAGCCTTAGACATTGGTAGGCCCATACTGCCACCCATGAAAGAAGGATGTACTTTTTGAACTTTTACGTTGGGATCTAGCTTAGTTTTTAACTGAGCAAAGATCGGTTCGAAGTCTTTACAGTGTGGGCAGTAAAAAGAGAAATACTCAGTAACGATAGGTTTGGACGATTTAGGTCCGTTCAGAACTTGGTAGTGATCACCTTCGTTAAATTTCGCTGCATGGGCTGATACTGCAAGCATTAGGCCTGCAAAAAGAGTGAATAGCTTTTTCATGTTGGTACTCCAAAATAATATTAAAAAATCAAATAGTTTGTTGATTTGAATATTTTGGAGGGCGGAACAGTGTTGAAGCTAACGAGGCGGTTTTTTCCGTCAAATCGTCAATATGTGGAGCGAAAGTGCTACTTGGTTGTGCAAAAGTCACAACAGGATTAGTTATCGGGGCTTTGGCAGGGCAACTGCTACACTGTGTGGTGGCCTGTGCGGCAGGCGCATGCTCCGCAGCAGCGGTATTTGCACAGATCTCTTCACTAATTGATTCGTTGAAGGTATAACCGATACCAACAACTAAAACGAACAGTAAAACTAGATACTTACCCATACAGAACGAAGTATTACCAAAGACTTACGCCATCATATCACTGACCTATCACCGAAACTAGTGCTAACGCCAATGCTATCAATTGCCTGATTGGTAAATAACAAAGCTGCTATATCCTACTACTCTTGAGCGGTGCTCTGTTAGTTCACCAGAGTTACTGTATTTAAGTTCCTCTATCTTAAAACTGTCATCTTTTATCATCTCAAGAAACGCATTGATGGCGGTAAATCCTAGCGCTCGCTTTTCATCAAGCTCAGGTGTTTTGGTCTCGATCATCTGTTTGGTTTGCTGATCAAAACCTATTGCCTCTTGGTACCGCAATGACTCACTCAAGTCACTGCATACAACCATTAATGTATCGCTGCCCCATAGAGGCTCAATGATTTGAGCTAGCCGATGGACTTGTATTTCTCCAACCAATATTGGAATGATTCTGGCATCCGGCAAGCAGGCATGAAGGAAGGGGAGTTGTAGCTCCAGGCTGTGTTCTGGGGCATGAACGGCGTCGGCGAAATGTGCTTCTGGATGTAGCGAAAGCGCACCGGTCGCATCGGTGTCGATTGGCACTTCACCCACCGGAGTAGAAAACTCTTTCGCACCCGATAAAACGATACCATCAAAATGAAAATGATGGCTCGCTCCAAGCAAAATGATGTTGCGATATACCTTTGGGCTGTACTTGATATAACGAAAGGCGCATGCCGCAACGTCACCTGAGTAATCGTAACCCGAATGAGGCACGATAATGGCACGAATGTTTTCAATGGCTGAAGCTGGCTCGCTCAACCATTGGTTCATTTGATCTATGAGTGTAGCAGGGCAGTTGGGGTAAAAATGCCCAGCGACACTTGGTGGTCGCACCTTCATCGAACATCCCTTGTTTTGATGATACTGGCAATAAGTATAGGAAATCGAGAAGGTTTTAGTGAGATGAATAGCCAATAAATGTTTTAAACCACCACATAGTCATTTTTGCCGGCATGTTTGGCTTGATACATAGCATCATCTGCGATGCGTAACGCTTGGGCAGGTTCAAGCAAGGAGCTGTTGTAAAAGTTAATACCGATACTGGCGGATAAGTTGTGTTCGATATCTTCTAACGTCGACATTTGGTCAAGTTTGAAGAGGTCTATGATTGATTCGACGAGTTGAATGGTTTGCTGGTCGCTATCAACAGAAGATATGTACACGGCAAATTCATCTCCCCCGATGCGTGCAATATCGTATTTCCCTAATTGTGGGTACGCTTCTAGGCAGGTAGATTTCAGTTTTTGTCCGAACTCGGCCAGTACGGTATCACCTTTGTCGTGACCATAGATATCGTTAATAGGCTTGAAGTTATCCAAGTCGATATAGACCAGTGCTGAACGCTTTGCTTTGTTGTTCACTGTGCTGTGATAGAGAACGGACAAAAATGCCGATCGGTTTGCAATACGAGTCAGCGAGTCTAAGTACGCTAAGGACTGAATGTCTTCTTTATGCATTTGCATCAAGTATTCATCGGACTTGGTCTGAAAGTTAACTAAAATCAAACACATACCGCACAATGCAGCTAAGGTAAGCACAAATCGAACTTCTACTGCTGGACTATAGTTGGTTGGCATGACATCCATATAACTGTCAAACACAAATACGGCTGAAATTGAGAGCAAAAATAGAGGAATAAGTCGTATGCCTACTCGAAATGGGATGATGAATATACTGATGGCGATAATAGGGTAAACCCAAAGTAATCCGGTATCTTCACGTCCACCTGTCCAAATCAACAGCCAAGAAAGTGAGTAAAGGATAAAATTAAGGCTGATGAGACCAGCCGTGCGATGCTTTCTCAATAGGAATATATTGGCGCTGCCCCAAATCACAAACCCCAACAGCAGGTTGGCAAGAAAATAGCTTTGGTTAATGTAGTTGAGAACGCTAAATAAGCTTAAAAAGAGCAGTCCAAATATGGTCAAACTATTGACCATCATGTCTTGTCGTCGTTGCCTATCTTGAACGACTTCAGCAAGTTTTTCAGCGATAAAACTGTGAGAAGAATGTGACACAATCGCCCTTTATTATTTAAGTCTTACAAGAATATTAGACAAATATGGGCTAAGTGGTGCGAAGTTAAAAGAGTAAACTATCAAAAAGATGAGTTAAAGCAAGTTTGTAAAAAGCACTTAGCCGTCAATAAGAACCGGTTGATGACCAAGTGCTTGGGGGGAATTGAAGATTAAGCAGTCGCTTGTTTTAGCGCTCGACGCTGTTTTGCTCCTAAAACAAAAGTTAATGCGAAAGCGATACCAAATGACAGCAACATACCGATAACGTAATAAGTGATGTTCTCTGGGCGAATCGAGATGATGCCAGGAAGACCTGCCGCACCTAATGCCTGTGCTTTTACGTTGAATACAGTGATAAATGCACTCGAAATTGCAGCGCCAATGATTGCGGCAATGAACGGGTAGCGTAGTTTCAGGTTAACACCAAACATTGCAGGCTCAGTGATACCTAGCAGCGCAGTTACACCAGATGGCATTGCAATGCCTTTTAGTTTGGTATCTTTTGTACTTAGGCCAACAGCAAGTGCAGCCGCACCTTGAGCAACGTTAGACATAGCAGCGATTGGGAAAATAAATGTACCGCCGGTGATTGCAATGTCAGCGAGCAACTGAGTTTCGATAGCGATGAAGCTGTGGTGCATACCAGTAATAACGAACGGTGCATAGATGAAGCCAAATAACGCACCACCAACGAAACCTGCAGAGTCATATAGCCAATTTAAGCCATCACCGAGCAAGAAGCCGATATCACGAGTGAATGGACCCACTAAAGTAAACGTTAAGAAGCCAGTGATGAAGATGGCAAGCATGGGTGTCAGCAGGTTATCAAGCACCGATGGGACAAATTTGCGTAGGCCATTTTCCACCTTTGCCAAAATGAATGCAGAAACAAGGACAGGCAGAACCGAACCTTGGTAACCCACTTTTTGAATCTCAAAGCCAAAAATATTCCAAACGGGGATGCTTCCTGCCACACTTGCGCCGCCAAAGCCCCAACCATTTAGCAGATCTGGGTGAACCATGAGCATGCCTAGTGCCGCTCCCAAGAATGGGTTGCCTCCAAACTTCTTAGATGCCGAAAATGCCAATAAAACAGGAAGATAAACGAAAGGAGCATTGGCGAAAGTATTGATCATGTTGGCGAGATCCGCCATACCAGGGTATGCCTCTATCAGTGACTGTCCTTCGATGAACAAGCCCTGCGCAGTGAGTAAGTTAAATACCCCCATCAATAGACCGCCAGCGACAATGGCCGGGATGATTGGAACAAAGATGTCTGACAATCCTTTTACTGCTCGTTGCAGTATGTTCTGTTTTTCTGCGCCTGCTGACGCAACTTCGCTGGTACTCATTTCAGACATACCAGTGAGCTTCGCCATTTCTGCATGAACTTGGTTAACAATGCCTGAGCCAAATATAATTTGGTATTGACCAGCCACCTTAAACTGACCTTTAACACCATCCAGATCACCAATCGCTTCTTCGTCGATTAATGATTCGTCTTTCAGGGCAAGACGTAGGCGAGTGGCACAGTGTGCAAGAGCGTGTATGTTTTCTTTGCCACCAAGTAACTCCAGCAAGCGAGCGGCAACTTTAGGGTAATCCATGTTTATCTCCAGAACTCATTTTATTTTCGGGAACGTTTGCAAAATGGATTCTTAACTTAGATGCTCGTTTCGTCAAAATTTATTGGCCATATTGTGAAATTGATCGGTATTTATTTTTATTTTGTATGCGAATCACCAGTCTTAGGAGATTTCCTATCGAGGAAAAAGCGGATAAAATTGCAAACAATCCCAATAATCGACAAGGAATACGCTGTAATGGCGAGTTTGCATGACGTGGCACTGTTGGCTGGTGTGTCTAAATCGACCGTCTCCCGAGTGATAAATGATGAATATGGCGTAAAAGAAGCTACAAAAGTTAAGGTGCGAAAGGCGATAGATGAGTGTGGCTATCTACCGAATCAGGTCGCAAAGGACTTAAAGTCACAAAAAACGAATTTGGTGGGTGTGATTGTTCCTAGGGTCGCATCGAATGCCTCAGGGCAGGGTATAGATGGATTGAGTCATGTCTTTGAGACTTGTGGGAAGCATGTTTTGCTGGCAAATAGCCAACTAGACTATCGGAAAGAAATTGATTTTATTCAGCTATTTAACCAAAAACGTGTTGAAGGGATCATTTTGTATGCGACCCATATTGATGCTCAGCTGGTAGATGCGATTAAGTTGTCCCGTGTTCCCGTCGTCCTTGTGGGACAAGATGGTTCTTTGTTTGGTGTACCGAGCGTCATTCATGATGATGTGAGAGTGGGCTTTAGAGCAGCGTTGCGCCTGGTACAAGCAGGGGCCAAAAACATTGGTTTTATTGGGGTAACTAGCCAAGACATAGCGGTTGACCAGCTCCGTTATCAAGGGCTCTCGCAGGGAATGCAGCACGCAGGACTTGGTGAGCCATTGTTCCACAGTCGAGGTGAGTTTGCGATTGATTCGGGTAAGCAGCAAGTGCTTGAGCTTATCAAGCAGTATCCGGACTTAGACGGTTTGTTTTGCGCAACTGACCGAATTGCGATAGGTGCTATTCAAGGTCTTAGTGAAGCAGGCAAGCATGTCGGTAAAGAGGTCAAGGTGCTTGGTGTGGGGGATGATGAGTTGGCGTGTGTGGTTTCTCCACAGTTGTCTACTTTTAACTATCCTTTTGATAAGGCGGGAGAAATGGCTGCTAAAGTATTGCTCGAGTTGATAGAAGGCAAGCCGCAGATCATGAGCAAGCACGTACTTTCCTTTACCGAAGTGGATAGGCAGACTTGCAAATCAAGTTAGGTTTATCCGGTAGTTAGACTTGCTCGATTGGGGGGTATTTTTCTGTCCATGCCCCTCTTTTAACGACATCTGACTTGAAACTTGAGCAATAATTATCTATCTTGCAAACGTTCCCGAAAATATTTACTTAAGGCAGTCACATGAATCAAGAGCACATTTTGTCCCTTTGTGGTGGGGAAGACAATCTAACCAGAGTCCTGATTGATGGTGATTCAGTGACCATCGAAGTTACTGACCTGTCTCTTAGTCAGTTTGCTATCGAGCAGTGTGACCTAGCATTAAATCAATATACTTTTGCCGCAGAAGAGAAACCTGACCAAACGGTTTGTGCTGCGTTAGGGCGTGTTATCGAATCAAACCAGCGCAAGAAGCTCTTGGGTGTCACAACTCCAGTAGAGAGCAATCATCGTCCAACTTGGCATGTATCACCGCCTCAAGGTCTGCTTAATGATCCCAATGGATTCATTTTGCATGATGGCATTTATCACCTGTTTTATCAGTGGTCTCCATTTGAGTGTTTGCACAAAGATAAATACTGGGCCCATCTGACCAGCTCCGATCTTGTTAACTGGGCATGGCAACCTGTGGCATTAACCCCAAGTGATTGGTTTGACAGTCATGGTGTGTTTTCAGGACATGCACTTAGTGTGGGCGATGAACTGAAGCTGTTTTACACGGGCAATGTTCGTATTGGACCAGAAAGAAAAAGGCTAACCTCTCAATGTGTAGCGACATCGAATGATGGCGTTATATTTGAAAAACAAGGCACGGTGATCGCTATGCCTCCGCAAGGCGTCACGGAGCATATTCGTGACCCCAAAATAGTGCCTTATCAAGACCACTACCGAATGCTTTTAGGGGCACAAACCGAAGGGCTACAAGGGCGCTTAGCTATCTACCGATCTGATGACCTTCAAGATTGGCACTACATGGGATTGATGGGGCAAGAGTTTGGCGATCTAGGTTACATGTGGGAGTGCCCAGACATGTTCACTCTTGGCGAGCAGGAATTTGTTGTCATTGGCCCTCAAGGAATTGAATCCTCGAGTGAGTACCATACGATCCCCCATCATAATGGGATTGCCAAAGGTGTGTGGGTAGGTGATGAAAAGCTAGTACTCTCGGGTTTTGAACACCTAGACCATGGTTTCGATTTCTATGCGCCGCAAACGGCAATGACAGAGTCAGGCGAGCGAGTGATGAGCGGCTGGATGGGACTACCTGATGAAGTCGACCATCCAAGTGCGGATGATGGTTGGGTACATCAATTGACGGCCCTTCGTAGCCTTTCGTTTGAGTCGGGTAAGCTTCGCCAACGTCCATTTTCTGGCTATGAGCAGTTGCGCCAAGGAAAAATGCATTTCGAAGATGGTCAACTTGATGTCGGTACTAAGAGTTTCGAGCTTAAGATCACTTTGGAGTGGGGCAGTGAACTTAAGCTGTTTGATAACCGTCACCACCATTTATCCATCAGACTGGATGAGTCTACCCACACCTTACTTCTAGATCGAAGCCAAACACTATTGAGGGACGGGGATACTGTGCGTGAACTAAAACTCGAACCCCATCCAGTTGAGCTTACCATCTTAGCCGATACCTCTAGTGTAGAAGTGTTCATCAATGACGGTGAATACGTAATGACATCAAGAGTATTCACCCCAACAGATGCAACGAACATATCTGTATCAGATGAGTTTAAAGATGCCACCTTGTGGAAATTAGCCCCCGCAAGCGAACCCTTTAAGGCGTAACATATCGCTAACAAGCGGCCGTTTATTGGCCGCTTGTTTATGAATATAGCTCTAGTGTCTCTCTGATTAATCCCTCGGCGCAAAGGGATATCTCACTCCCGCATTCTCCAAAATAGTATCCATCACTTTCATGGTGTTGATAGTCGCCGTTGGGCTCATGTTGTCACTCGTGGTTTGCCCTTCAATTAAACATTGATGAACTTCATCGACTTGATATTCAAATCCACTTGCTCGCTGAGGTAAATGTTTGGTGATCGGAGTTTGGTTGATTTTGCTCAGTGTTGCTTTGGATGCATCCCAAAAACAGCCATCGACAACGATTTTCCCTTCTGTCCCATGGATTTCAAATCGATTCTCTAGCTCTGCGAGAAACGTACAGGTAAATTGACTTGTAATTTGGCCATAGTCGAGCAGGACACTGCATTTCTCATCGACACCCGTATCACCTACTACGACCGATGAATGAACGTTAACGGGCTCTTTTTCAATAATGAACTGGGAGAGGGCGATACAATATACCCCAGTATCCAACATGGCACCGCCTGCGAGATCAAGGCTAAATAAACGGTCGGTTTCATCTTTGGGCGGTTTAAAACCAAAGCTTGAATTAAGAGTAACCAATTCCCCAATTTCGCCATCGCTTACCCATGCCTTTACCTGCTGCCAGATAGGCAAAAAGCGAGTCCATAACGCTTCCATTAAGAAGGTTTGCTGCTCATTCGCTAAGGAAAACAGTGCTTCACTCTGTTTTGCTGTAACTGTTAACGGCTTTTCACACAAAACCGCCTTTTTGTGGTTTAGGCAGGCTTTAACGGTATCGAAGTGGTAGCGATGCGGACTGGCAATGTAGATGGCATCAATCTCTGGGCTTTCAATAAGCGTCTGATAGTCTTCAAAAACGGTGGGAATTTGATATTGATTGGCAAATTCTTCAGCTCGGCGTTTATCTCGGCTAGCAACGCCTTGCAAATAGCCATCGCCAATGTCGGCAAAGCCTTGTGCGAAACGGTTGGCGATACGACCTGGAGCGATGATCCCCCAACGAATTTTTGCTTGCATGCATTCATCCTTATTGCATTCTGCTTACGAAACTCACGCCATTGTAAATCTGAATATACTTTGTCGTACCGATGTAACTCACATCTCGGTAAGAAATAAAAAAAGCCCCTTGAAACAGTTGCTTCAAGGGGCTTTTATTCACGGTTTATCTATTAGCTAAGTAGTTCTTTCGCAGTGTCTACGACATTCTCAACGGTAAAGCCAAACATCTTGAACAACTCGCCTGCAGGTGCAGACTCGCCAAATGTTGTCATACCGATGATACGGCCATCAAAGCCAACATACTTGTACCAGTAATCGGCAATACCCGCTTCAATAGCAACACGTGCAGTGACATCAGATGGTAGAACTGACTCACGGTATTCTACGTCTTGCTTATCGAATGCATCGGTTGATGGCATTGAAACAACACGTACTTTTTTGCCTTCTTGTGTCAGTTGCGCTGCTGCATTCACTGCAAGCTCTACTTCAGAACCTGTCGCAATAAGAATAAGCTCAGGCTTGCCTTCACAATCTTTCAGGATGTATGCACCTTTAGCAACATTTGCCAGTTGCTCTGCGTCACGCTCTTGCTGCGCAAGGTTTTGACGGGAGAAAATCAGTGCCGTCGGGCCGTCTTTACGCTCAATCGCCAGTTTCCAAGCAACTGCAGATTCAACTTGGTCACATGGACGCCATGTGCTCATGTTTGGTGTGACGCGAAGTGAAGCAATTTGCTCAACAGGCTGGTGGGTAGGGCCATCTTCACCTAGACCGATAGAGTCGTGGGTGTACACTTGGATGTTCTGTACTTTCATCAGAGCAGCCATGCGCATTGCGTTACGAGCGTACTCCATGAACATTAGGAATGTTGCACCGTAAGGGACAAAACCACCATGAAGTGCGATACCGTTCATGATCGCTGTCATACCGAATTCACGAACACCATAGTGGATGTAGTTGCCTGAGAAATCAGTCGCTTCTAGAGATTTAGAACCCGACCACATCGTTAGGTTAGATGGTGCAAGGTCGGCAGAACCGCCCATGAACTCAGGCAGCATTTCACCAAAGGCTTCTAATGCGTTTTGAGAAGCTTTACGTGACGCAATGTTTGCTGGGTTTGCTTGTAGATCTGCAATGATTTGGCTTGCTTTCTCTTCCCATTGCGCTGGTAGGTCACCGTTTACGCGTCGTTTGAACTCTGCGGCAAGTTCTGGGTGAGCTGCTGCATACGCAGCAAACTTCTCGTCCCACGCTGCTTCCTTCTCTGCGCCAGCTTCTTTCGCTGACCACTGCGCATAAACGTCTTGCGGAATTTCAAACGGACCGTGCTCCCAACCTAAAAACTCTCGTGCTGCTGCAATTTCTTCGTGACCTAGTGGTGCACCGTGACAATCGTGTGAACCAGATTTGTTTGGAGAACCGAAACCGATAACGGTTTTAGTACAAATCAGAGTAGGGCGAGGGTCTGCTTTCGCAGCAATGATAGCAGCGTTGATTGCTTCAGGATCGTGTCCATCTACCGCTGGGATAACGTGCCAGCCGTATGACTCAAAGCGTTTAGGCGTGTCGTCTGAGAACCAGCCTTCTACATGACCATCAATTGAGATGCCGTTGTCATCCCAGAATGCGATCAGTTTGCCAAGGCCAAGCGTACCTGCAAGAGAACAGGCTTCGTGCGAGATGCCTTCCATCAGACAGCCATCTCCTAGGAAGGCATAAGTGAAGTGATCTACGATGTCGTGATCTGGTTTGTTGAACTGAGCAGCCAGCGCTTTCTCAGCCATCGCCATACCAACAGCGTTGGTGATGCCTTGACCAAGAGGACCAGTGGTGGTCTCAACGCCCGGTGCGTAACCATATTCTGGGTGGCCTGGCGTTTTAGAGTGCAATTGACGGAAGTTTTTCAGATCGTCAATAGAAAGCTCGTAACCGCTTAGGTGCAGCAAAGAGTAGATAAGCATAGAGCCGTGTCCATTAGACAGTACAAAACGGTCACGGTCAGCCCACTCTGGGTTGCTTGGGTTGTGGTTAAGGTGAGAGCGCCAAAGCACTTCTGCAATATCTGCCATACCCATAGGTGCTCCTGGGTGACCTGAGTTTGCTTGTTGCACCCCATCCATGCTCAAAGCACGAATAGCATTCGCCAAATGTTTACGATCCATAATAGTTTCCAGTTTTCCGAACTTTTAAAAATTAGTGGGTTAAAGCGGAAGGCTCTAACCCTAAATAGTGGTTATCGCGAGCTGAACTTACAGCTTAGCTTCGATCATCGCTTCTAGCTTGCCTTGGTCGACAGCGAAATTACGGATGCCTTCTGCTAGCTTTTCAACAGCCATTGGGTCTTGGTTGTGATCCCATAGGAATTGAGCGTGAGTCATAGGCTCTGGGCGCTCAGATTTGTCTGCCGTCGCAACCAGTTTTGCCTCCACTTCGCCTTGAGCTTCTTCTAGCTCAGACAGTAGTGCAGGTGCGATAGTTAGGCGGTCACAGCCCGCTAGCTCAAGAATTTCTCCGATGTTACGGAAGCTTGCACCCATAACGACAGTTTCATAGCCGTGTTGCTTGTAGTAGTTATAGATTTTAGATACTGACAACACACCTGGGTCTTCAGCTGCTTCAAAATCACGACCTTCTTTCGCTTTGTACCAGTCCATAATACGGCCAACAAATGGAGAAATTAGGAATACGCCTGCTTCCGCACAAGCACGAGCTTGGGCAAATGAGAATAGAAGCGTTAGGTTACAGTTAATACCTTCTTTCTCTAGGATTTCTGCGGCACGAATACCTTCCCAAGTTGATGCTAGCTTGATAAGGATACGGTCGTTAGAAATACCAGCATCGTTATACATCTTAATCAGTTGACGAGCCTTAGCCACGCTGCCTTCAGTGTCGTAAGAAAGACGGGCATCAACTTCGGTCGAAATACGGCCAGGGATGGTGGTTAGGATTTCTTTACCGATGTTAACTGCCAGCATGTCACAAGCATCTTGTACTTGCTGCGCTTTATCGTCACTTTGACCTTTAGCGTACGCAATCGACTGATCGATAAGAGGGGCATAAGCTTCAATTTGAGCGGCTTTCAAAATAAGCGAAGGGTTGGTCGTTGCATCTTCTGGCTGATATTTCTTAATCGCATCGATCTCCCCGGTGTCTGCAACAACAGTGGTTAGTTTGCGTAGTTGTTCTAGCTTATTGCTCATTCTGTAATTCCTATGTTGGGCTATGGCTTGGTCCGACATCATGTGGGAGTGTGCAAGCAGTAAAGATAGTGTAGTAATCCCCCAGAAAAATTCTGGGCAATTGCTCAAGTTGTTTTATCCAACTGAACCTATGTGGTGAGCATCCGTTCAATTGGTGAGTAAATGATGTCTCATGTTTAACGTAATTGGGCCTAAAGGCAAAGGGTAAACTTTGTTTAAAGTGACGGCTATCAACCTTTTTCTAAGCCTTGATGGGTATAAACGTTTGCGTGAATTTGGCGGGTCATTTTGGTTATGCAAAACCAAGGTATGTGAACCGTGAACATGTGTAACGCTAATGAGCAAATGTTTAGACTGGCAGCACTTGTTTAGGTACTATTAGCGGGTTTAGCAATGCCGTCAGGAAGAGAGCGACAATGAATACTCAAGACACCAATGTCGAAAATAGCGATCTGCTTACCGAGATCGCTGTGGCTTATTACCAACAAGGGGCAACTCAAGAAGAGATCTCAAAGAAGTTTGCTATCTCCCGTGCCAAAGTTGGTAGATTATTGAAGCAAGCCAGAGATGAAGGCATTGTTGAAATTACGGTTAAGTATCACCCTGTATTTAGCGCTCAGATTGAACAGCGATTAGTGGAACGCTTTGGGGTGAAGCGTGCTCTGGTGGCGCTCGACCAAGCGGATGAAGAAGCACAAAGATTGCAAGTGGCGGGATTGGTTTCTAATTACCTCAGTAGCAGCCTTAAAAATGGCAATGTTGTTACCGTTGGACAGGGGAGAAATGTTTCGGCTGTCGCCCACCATGTTGGGGTTATCACGCCAAAAGAAGTGAAGTTTGTCTGTGGTATCGGAGGAATACACCCAAGAGGCGGTATGTTTAACGCAGACCACATTTGCCGCCAATTGGCGAAAAAGTATGGCGGTACATCAGAAACGCTTTATGCGCCAGCTTATGCGGAAAACAAAGAGCAGAAGATGGCCTTTATGCAAAATGGGACAGTCAAACAAACATTGGATCTTGCACGTAAAGCGGATGTCGCTTTGGTTGGCATCGGTGACATGAGTGAAAACAGCTATATGGTTGATCTTGGTTGGTTCACTCCAGATGAGGTGGTGCAATCTCGTTTACATCAAGGAGTCGTTGGAGACTTTGCCGGCTACGACTTTTTTGATATTTCAGGCAGGGCGGCGAATACCGTAATGAGTGACCGAGTGATTGGTTTGGGCATCGAAGAGTTTCGCCCAATTGCTGAAGTCATCGCTATTGCTGCGGAAAATAGCAAGCCACTTGCCTTATTAGGTGCTTTAAGGACAGGCGTCATTGATGTTATCGCAACCTCAGTGAGTAATGCGCTTACCGTGCTAAACCTCGACGAACAAATGAACGCCGTAGAAGGGCAATAATTAGGCCGTGCTGGCCTATTACATGGCTTTAGTTAAAGCAGCGTAGAAGATGGTTAAATCTTGCTGCAAGTGGCCTGCGTCTTTTATGCACTAGTGACAGCGTTTCTGTCAGTTGTGATTTAGCAGGATAGATATAGAGCTCATCTATTTTATCAAATGCCTCCACGGCGGTTTGTGGTAGTACTGTGAAACCCAACCCTTGAGAAACAGGCAGTAAGATTTGGTGCAATTGGTTGATATAGCCGTGAATTGGAACTTGTTGCGTTTCTAAAGCCGCAAAGGGCTCATCAACACTTTTGGCAAGATATTTAGCGAGATAGTGTCGACAATCGGGGTGATCGATAACACCAAGTTGAGTCAGTGTCTCTGGCGATAAGTCTTGGTTGCGGAACGCTTTCGGTAACACGAGACACAATGTCTCCTCACCGATCACCTGGGCATCAAAAAGTTGTGAGTCGACTTGCTCTGCGACAATACCGACATCAAGCAAACCAGCCTTTATGTCACTCAATATCTTACGGCTAGGCGCAACTTCCATATGGAAGTTAAGTTCGGGAAACTGACCTTGGATCTGAGTGAGTCGTGGGTAGAGCTTGAGCGCCATAGCCCCCGAGCAGCCGATTTTACAAGTGCCCTTATTAGGGTCATCTTCTTTTAGCCCAGAGAGTAGTTCAGTTTCGAAAGCTTGTTGTTGTTTGGCATACTCATAGACAGCTTGGCCTTGCTCGGTGAGGTCGAACTCTTTGCCATCTCGGATCAAAAGATCACAGCCACAGGCTTGTTCAAGCTTTTTAATATGCTGGCTAACCCCTGGTTGGGTCATGTACAGGGCTTCCGCCGTGCGAGTGAAGTGTCCTAGTTCAACTAGTTTGATGTAGGTGGTCAGCCAAGTAGTGTTGAGCATCGCATAACAATCCGTTATTGAAAGTTCAATAACGGATAATTATATGTTCCAAATTTAGTGAGGTAAATCGTTAAGCTTGCGGTCTTGCGTTAGGTGGAGCATCGGTAACGTTTGGTTGGCGTACTAGGTGTTGGAATAGTACCGCCCGAAGCTGAGGCAGTGTCATTGGTTTTGCGTAGTAATAACCTTGGTACAAATCACAATCGAACATTCTTAACTGGTGGACATGGCCTTCACATTCAACTCCCTCTGCAACCACTTCTCGGTCAAAGTTTTTGGCAATTGAGATGATGTTTTGAACCATTCTTAGCGCCTTTTCGTCGGTAAGGATTTCATCGATAAAGCTCTTGTCGATTTTGATCTCATCGAACGGCAGTTCACCTAACATAGATAGAGAAGAGTACCCGGTACCAAAGTCATCTAAGGAAATACGAATACCGAGCTCTGCGAGCTGATTGAAAAGGGGTTTGACGGATTCGAGATCCTCAATAAATAAGTTCTCGGTCAATTCCAAGGTCAAATAGTTATTCTCGTAATTAGTGGCTTTCAATGTCTTAAGCAGCTTCTCAAGGAAGTCGCGTTGCACAATTTGTCTGACCGAGATATTGATGGCGGTATGGAAGCGGTAATTCAACTCGGTCTGTAGGCCTTTCATATCACTGAGAGCGATCTCTAGTACCAGATCTCCAAGCTCTGGCATCATGCCACAAGATTCAGCAATAGGAATAAATTGATCAGGTGGCACAAACCCAAGTTCTTTATCTTCCCAGCGAACTAGGGCTTCTACGCCGTGAAGCTCACCTTTTCTATTTAGCTGTGGTTGATAGGCCAAATAGAGTTCTTTTTTGGCGATTGCACGACGAAGCTTCTGCTCAATCTGAATTTCTTTTAGATAGGCTTGCTGCAATGTCGGGGTAAAGAAAGCATGAGCATTTCTTTTCTCTTTGGCCTGATACATGGCGATATCGGCACAACGCAATAACTCGTCGAGTGTTTTACCTTGCTTTGGATATTGGGTGATACCAATGCTACATCCGAGAATAAAGCTAAATTTATCAACGTAATACGGCTGAGCTAACGTGCTAAGGATATTCTTAGCATAGTCTTCGATGCGGTCTTTATAAGCATCAGGGATAATAACGACAAACTCGTCACCACTTTCACGAATCAATACCATGTCTGATTCGATTTCACCTTCTATGCGCAAAGCGATTTGGTTCAGAACCTTGTCACCTGTTTCATGACCTGCACTGTCATTGACTCGCTTGTAATGGTCCATGTCGATGTATAACAGGGTAAAGGGTGCTCGCTTGTCACCAAACCAACGGTGTTGTTTGTCGCGCAGAAAATGGCGGTTAGGTAGCCCAGTTAGTGGGTCGTGATGCGCTTGATACAAAAGCTCTTCTACACGAAGTGTCTCGTTACGATGAATCGAGCGAATCGAGAGGTAGAAAACCGCCTGTAAAACGATAAACACTGCAATGTAAGGAATGATTGAGACAACAAACTCATACCAAATATGACTTCGCGAAATTTGAGCAAATGCCCACATATTATATCTTGGTAAGAATTTAACCGTCGTTGTCGTCGGTTCTAGCCCGAACTGGTTCCGATACCCCATGTTAGCGGTAACAGGGGAACTACTGCTTTTTACTTGTTTTAGAGATAGTCCATTGGTGACGGCGATATTCTCAAGTACGGCATTTACTTCATCACTATCGAGTAGATCTGCATAGGTTACAGGGGCGTCCTTTCCTGTGACATATTGGTAGTAGTAGTCGCTGCGCAGTAGGCCAATAAGCTGTTCGTTGTGGCCATGCAAATCGATATTAAATAGGCTAGATTGGTCTAGCTTCAGACCAGCGGTCATCACGGCGATCGTTTCACCATGGTCATTTCGAATCGCTTTACGAACAGGCATCATGACTTGGTCTAAGTCATTTTTGTAGTAAGAACGCCCAACCACCATTTTGTAGCTGTTGACCGCATCGAGAAAGGAATCTCTAGTGTGTTTTTGTTTTAACAGGTTGCTTTGAGACTGACTATCAATATTCGAGCTGGTTAAAAGCACATCGCCTTCAGGAGACACTAAACCAAAGGCAGAGATGTTACTGTTGAGTTCAAGCAAGCTAGCCAGCCAGCGCTCTTTAGCAGACGTTGCCATGTCCGTTTCAAGCAACAAGCGCTCTGCTATCATGTCGAGCATCATTTCTTGGTTATCAAGTAATGATTGAGTTCCACTAGAAAACAGTTCAATGGCATTGTACTGCTCGTCTTTGTGTAACTTATCGACATTTAAAAACTGCTGCCAAATCGTAAATAAAAACAGCCCAGTACTAAACAGTACTAGGAAGCGGTATAACATCCAGATGTTTTTCTTGAAATGGGCCATGAACTTCCTGTTAGCCTTGCGAGAGCTGCTCTTTTTATTATCCTTGTATACTCAGTTAAGTCACGTAACCGCTCTAAGTCTACTATCTCCATTGTGAGACTTATCAAAAAATACTATAAAAATAAGCTCATTGGTACGCTTTAGTTATATCAAAAGCATTGTATGCAAACTTCGTCACTATCTCAGACCCAAGTAGCCACAATTAAGCGTATGATAGTTGGGGATATTCCAACTAAGTGGGTACAGGACTAAATTGGTCTGTAGCCCACTTAAGGCTATTTACTTATTTATCGGTAAGGCTTGGTCTTGTCCCCATTCTGCCCACGAACCATCGTAGACAGCCAGCTTGGTATATCCTGCCTGGTGCGCTGCCAATATAAGAATAGCGGCTGTCACCCCAGAACCACAGCTTGCGATGATTCTTTGCGATAAGGTAATTTCTAGTTGGTCAAATAGATGCGCTAACTCTTGTGGCGTTTTAAGGTGGTCACCATTAAGCACTGTTGCGTATGGAAGTGAAAGCGAGTTAGGGATGTGACCACTGCGAAGACCTTTGCGAGGCTCCGGCACTTGTCCATAAAAACGGGCTTTGGCACGTGCATCGAGAATTGTCCAAGAGCTTTGGCCCGAGGCGAATAGAACTTTGTCGCTATCTGCAAACCATGGTGGTTGGAAATTAGCAACAAAGTCACCGTTTTTATCGTTTGGTGCAGACAAGTTGGCAGTGGTTTTATAGCCACAATTGACCCAAGCTTTGATCCCTCCGCTTAGCACTTTCACCTTGTCGTGACCAAAACACTTAAACATCCACCAAGCCCTTGGTGAGGCGTATGTTCCCGTGTCGTCGTAAACGATGATTTCACTGTCCTGATTGATGCCCATTTGTTGCATTCGTCGCTCGAACTTTTCCGCGCTAGGCAACATATGAGGTAGTGTGCTGTCTTCATCGCTAATATCTTGGTCATAGTCAAATCGTTGTGCAGTGGGGATATAACCCACAGAAGCTTTTTCAGGTGCGCCTGGCACGAGAATGTCCAAGCTAGCGTCTAAAACAACAAGATTAGAGTCATTAATATGAGCGGCGAGCCAATCGGCAGTAACGATTTCAGTCATAGAAGTTCCTTAAGACCTAACGGTTTGGCATTTTATGAGCTGTAGGCGATCATTTTGGCCAAACAAGGTGGATATGGGTTGTAGGGTGGCAATATCACCAGCTTCACAGCGAGCGTTCGGGTCGATATTTAGCCTTAGATGCTCGCCTTGATGAGAAAATGTGATGTAGTGGCGATGGCCATCAAGTGATTGGGTAACGATTCTTTGTTCGACAGTGACTCGAATTGGATCAGGGGCCGCTGTTGAATTAGTCCTGCCAGTAAGTAGGTAAAGCAAGACGATACCTGAGATAAGAAGCGTGATTGCTTTGAGTATCGTCTGCATTGATTTTTCCTACTGGCTGCAAGTTGGGCAGTTTGGCAGCTTCGCCAGCTTCATTTCTCGCCAACTCATGCTCATGGCATCAAGGATCAATAGTTTACCTTCTAGAGTCGTGCCCATGTTGGCAAGCACCTTGATACACTCTAGCGCTTGTGTCGCACCGATAATGCCGACCAGAGGTGCCATCACACCCGCTTCAACGCAGGTCAGTGCTTGAGCTCCAAACAAAGCACTCAAGCACTGGTAGCAAGGGGCATCATCAAGATAGGTGAAGACACTTACTTGTCCTTCCATGCGAATAGCAGCGCCACTGACAAGCGGAGTCTTATGCTGATAACAAAGTGCGTTGAGTTGGTTGCGAGTATCTACATTATCGGTGCAATCGAGCACAATGTCGTGTTCAGCCACTAGCTCTGCCAACTCTGATTGGTCGCACTTTTTATTGATAGCCACTAAGTTCAGGTAGGGATTTAACTGCTCCAATGCTAACTTGGCAGATTCCACCTTGGGCAAGCCAACGGTTTTATCATGATGGAGGACTTGGCGTTGCAAGTTAGACAGTTCCACCTGGTCGAAGTCGACCAGTGTCATGTGCCCTATACCCGCAACGGCTAGATATTGCGACGCCGCACATCCAAGACCACCTGCACCTATAACCAATACTTTGGCCTGTTTTAATGCTTCCTGACCTTCAAAGTCAAATTGCTTTAATATGATTTGGCGGTTGTAGCGAAGCATCTCTTGGTCAGACAAAATTTCCATCGCAAGACCTTAGTAAAGCGTGTGATTAAACAGTTGCAGTTGTACGGTTTCGCCCACTTCGACGTTACCACGATCTCTTTCAAGTACAGCAAAACAGTTGGCAAGACTCATGGAGCGAAATGCGCCAGAGCTTTGGTTGCCAGTGCTTTCGACATAGAATTTACCGTCTTCAATGGTGTATATCGCACGTTGGTAGTCTGTACGACCAGGACCTTTTTTGAAACGAGAGCGAGTGATGGCAGGAATAGACGGTTGTGGTTTCCACTGAGTATGACCGTGCAACTTAGCGATCAATGGCTGTACCAGTTCATACATGGTCAACATCGCAGACACTGGATTGCCAGGAAGGCCGCAGAATAGGGCATCATCTAACTGACCAAAGGCAAAGGGTTTACCGGGTTTGATGGCTAGTTTCCAAAAACCGATTTCACCGAGTTCTTCAAGGATATCTTTGGTGTAATCTGCTTCGCCAACACTTACACCGCCAGATGTAACGACTACATCAGCCACTTGCTGAGCTTTTTCAAAGGTTGCTTTGAGCTGCACTGGGCAATCAGGAATAATCCCAAGGTCGATGGCTTCACAGCCAAAGTTGACGATAAGCGACTTAATGCCATAACGGTTGCTGTCGTAGATTTGTCCCTCGCCTAGCGGTTCGCCAATTTGCTTGAGTTCATCGCCAGTTGAGAAAAATGCGACTTTAGGGCGGCGAATGACTTCGACTTCCGCGATACCCAAAGAGGCAACCATAGGAATATCGCGAGGGGTTAGGCGATGACCAGCACTCAAGACTAGGTCGCCGACGTTGATGTCATCACCCAGTGGACGGATGTTGTTTTGTGGTGCGACGTCGGTTTGAGTAAAGACAATACCTTGTTCAGTTTGTTGGGTGTTTTCCTGCATGATGACAGCATCGCAACCTGCAGGGACTGGCGCACCTGTCATGATGCGAACGCAGGTACCTTCTGGCCATTCGCCATCAAATGGTTGGCCTGCAAAAGACTTTCCTGCCAAAGGCATCGCTATATCTGGTTTAAGCTCCGCAATGCGAATTGCGTATCCATCCATTGCAGAGTTGTCGAAAGGGGGAACAGAAATAGGGGATTCTATCGCTTTGGCAAGCACTCTTCCTTCAGCCTGCGGTAAGGGTAAAGTTTCCGTGTCTTGAATTGGGGAAACACTCGACAACATTTTCTCCATCGCCGTCTCAATTGCCATTAGACCCGGCGCATCACAACAACCCATATTACATTCCTGTTCGTTATTATTGGATATCGGCTGAACCATAGCATAAATCATGCTTTGACATCAGTAACCCAACGCAAAATATGGGTGTAATTGTGGCTAAATCCGAGTATCCTTGTCAGCTATTTTAAAAGGGTCCAATCAAGCATGGGAGAGGTAAACATGTCAGGTCTGAGTGCATCAGCCAATTTGGTTAGGGACGCATTGATCGAGAAAGGTATTGAAACACCACTCGTACCAAACAACATCAGCCGAGAAGAGAAAAAAGAGCGCATCGAACATCATATGCGTGAAATCTTGTCGCTGCTGGAGCTAGATTTGTCCGATGACAGCCTAGAAGAAACGCCACACCGCATAGCTAAGATGTACGTTGATGAGGTGTTCTCAGGGCTAGATTACGCAAACTTTCCTAAGATCACCGTTATTGATAACAAAATGGCGTGTAGCGAAATGGTTCGCGTAAAAGACATCACCGTGACTAGTACTTGCGAGCACCATTTAGTGACCATCGATGGTAAAGCTGCTGTCGCCTATATCCCGCGTAAGAAGATCATTGGTTTGTCCAAAATCAATCGCATTGTTCGCTTCTTCGCTCAGCGACCTCAAGTACAAGAGCGCATGACACAGCAAATCCTTGTCGCTTTACAAACACTATTAGAAACCGATGACGTTGCGGTCACTATGGATGCGGTACACTACTGTGTGAAATCACGTGGTGTGATGGATGCGACCAGTGAGACCACAACCACAGCTCTAGGTGGGATTTTTAAGTCTAACCCAGCTACTCGCCATGAGTTCCTGCACGGTTTACGCTAGTCCAACGAGTTAAGTTCCAAACAAAAGCCCCGAAGTAGCAATACTTCGGGGCTTTTTAGTCGGGTAGAAATGATAGCTGGGATTAAGCGCTGGTTTTAAACTGCTTAACCGCTTCGTCCATTTCTTGCGCTTGGCTAGAGACGCCATTGACTTCTTCTAAACACTGTTTTGCAGAGACCATGTTGCCATCTGAAATTGATTGTAGTTCAGTAATCGATTCAGCCACTTGATTCATCACAATGCCTTGTTCTTCAATGGCAGAAGCAATACGCTCAGAATTGCTTTGGATGTTTTCCATATCAACGATGATTTGTGAGAAGTTGCCATCCAAAGTTTGAGAGAACTGTTTGGTTTCTTCGCCTTGACGGTTACATTGCTCAATATCGTCAACCACGGTCGACATTTGGCTTTGGATAGAGGTGACCACTGAGGTGATTTCTTGAGTCGAATCGTGGGTACGACTTGCTAATGCGCGAACCTCATCAGCAACCACGGCAAATCCGCGACCTTGCTCACCCGCACGAGCGGCTTCGATAGCTGCGTTAAGTGCCAACAAGTTTGTTTGTTCTGCGATGCCTTGAATCATCTCTACCGCACCACCAATTTGTGCCACAAACTGATCAAGTGACGCAATTGATGCTTGGCTGTTGGCGAGTGTCGCGGAAAGCTCGTTGATGTTATCAACCGTATCACTCACCACGCTGCGACCAGAGCTTGCATTGTTAGCAGCTTGTTGCACACCTTCTGCCGCTACGGCAGTGCTTTCGGAAATCTCACTAATGGTCGATACCATCTGTTGTACAGCGGTGGCCATCGATGTGGTGTGCTGTGCTTGAACTTCAAACTGTTCGATAACACTTTGAAGCTCGCCCTGCATTGCGTCTGTGCTGCTAAACAGCATTTGCGACTTCTCCTGTGACCCAGAAACGAGCTCTTCAATTTTGGTCAAAAGATCATTGAAGTAGCTGCCTAAGGTAACCAACTCATTCTTACCGTGTAGGTTAGTGCGCATACCAATGTTGTTGGTTTCTGAAATCTCTCTAATTGTGTCTAGAATTTCGTTGATGTTGCGAGAAATAGAGATGATCATTTGTGCCATTAAGGCACCAATGACGGCGATAATGATTGCAGAGAACAGAAGCTTGGTGCGTTCTAAGCTATTTTGGTGTTCAGTCACCCCTTGCTCCAAAATTTCTGCCGCATGACCAAACTGCTCCTCAATCTGGTGTGAGCCACCACGGACATCACCCTTTAGCCCTTCATTATACTTGAGACCAATAGTTTTAAGCTGGTTGACCACGGCTTGGGCAGTGGCAAGAAGTTCTGGTGTTGACTCGTCCTTAATTAACTCTGGTTCTAAGCTACCTGAGAACACTTTTTGGTCGAAAGCAGCGAGGTGGAAATCACCTTCGTAGTCAGCAAGATCATAGGCTTTACCTAGCTCACGCTTGTACGCACCTAATAAACCAGATTTATCATCGAGCCCTAATGTGCGGTAGGCGTTAACTAAATTAACAAAGGTCGTTTGGTAGTTCTTTAGATCCTGTCCAAGCCGAGTAGGGTAGTCAATGCCGTATTCCGTCAAAGTATTTGAGATAGATTGGTTAATGTTTAGGAATGTATCAGCATTTTTGTTGAAAGTAGCGAGGTACTTGTCGTTGCCACGTAGTAAGAAGTCTTTTTCATTGCGGCGAAGATTGAGTAGGCGAACCTCGAGCTCTGCAAGTTGAGTGCGAGCACCATTTAAAGTAGATACCGTGTTTGAAAAATAGGTCGACATAGCCAATGAGGCAACTATGCCAAAAATAGATACAAGTCCAGCGACAATGAGGCGTGATTTGATATTCATAATAGTAACTTTTACTTGAGTTCCAATTAAGCAGTCTAGTACCAATAACCACACTAAATGTGACGGTTATGTGACAACTGCGGACGTAAAGCAAAGTGCGGGTTGATGCCCGTCTATCAAATCCAACTGACAGTGAGTGATTGCACATTCACTCTTTTTAATAAGAATAGTCCATTTCTATGGAAGTCAAAATGTTATCGGAAAAACGCTAGAGAGTATAGCGTTCCAAATAGATTTTTATAAGATTAATCAATAATTTCCGACTGTGTGTTAGGGCACTAACCTAAGACTCGAATCTAATCGAGATATGGAGGAGTTTACAGTGTTAATGGTTTGTCGTCATACCTTGTGCGGGTTTCTGACGTACATTTTACAAAAGTAGTTGCAGTGGCTACGAGTGCAGCCACTGCTTTTATGTTATTTGAAGTCGATGAGCTCTACATCAAATATTAGTGTGGAACCTGGTTTGATTGGGCCAGCACCACGAGTTCCGTAAGCAAGATTGCTAGGAACGAATAGACGAAGTTTTTCACCCCTAGTCATCAACTGCACACCTTCTTGCCATCCAGCAATCACTTGCCCGAGGTTGAAGCTGATCGGTTCGTTGCGCTCAACAGAGCTATCGAACACAGTGCCATCAATTAGCGTACCGTGATAATGCACAGTCACTGTGCTGTTAATGGTTGGACGCTCTTCGCCATCACCTTGAGTAAGTACTTGGTATTGAAGGCCAGATTCTGTCGTGATCACACCTTCTTTTTGACCATTTTCAGCCAAAAACGCTTGTCCAATGGCAAAGTTTTCGTCGTTAGCTTTATGATTTGTCCAGGTGCGGTAGATAAAAAAGCCCGCCAAGACAAAGATGATGATTGGAAAAACAATCTTAGACACTTGCTATCCTTTTCATTGAGAAGTTTTAGAAAGCAGGTAGTTTATCGTTTTTACGAGATCATTAACATCCTCATGTCCTGATGTGATCAGCTCATACTTTCCTTTAATAATGAAGGTAGGTACACCATTGATTTGGCTTTGCTGCGTGATTTCATCGGCTTCATTGAGCAGTTCAAATAACGCCTTTTGCTGAATTTCATCGAATTGATATGGGCTAACCAAGCCATACTCATTGAAAAGGCTTTCGAGTGCTTGTTGGCGAGCCTCACCAGTGGTGTAGTCTTGAGATTGCATTACCGAAAACAGTTTTTCCATCATCTCATGGTCTGGAGTGCTGTCTAACTGCATTTGTGCTGCATAATAGATTAGAGCTGCAACTTGTGCGCTTTCATTGAAGGTAATGTGTACTTTACCAATCGGTTTGTTGATCCCTTCTTCAATCTGCGGGATCACTTTTTCCATGCTGCGACAATGGCCACAGGTAAGGGAGAATACTTCCGTAACAGGCGTAATAGAGTTTTGTTTGAGCTCGGTAGGTAGTAGTTTGTATTGCTCGCCGAGTTTCGGCTCGGCAGTGTCGCTACAACCAATCAGTGCGAGAGAAGACAAAACCAGTGTAGCTAGAGATAGCTTTTTTATAATCATTTGTATTTTGTAACCTTTTAGGTGGAAACTTGGTGCTAGGTATTCAGTTGGAGGCAACACCAAGTGACGCTAAATGCTCTTTCTAGAGCTGAATCGATATATTTAGAGGATAACTTGTATGAATGGTTCAATCTGTTTTAGGAACTGTGACTGGACGCAAGGAAGTTTACCTAATATGTTCAAAAACTAAGCGTTACCATCGAGATTGAAAAACAATTGTGAATTGGGCTTAAAGGAATCCCCGTTTTTGCCGATACTAGGAGTATCAGCTCAACACTGAGATTAAGGTCAAACAAGAATGAAGATTCGATTTACACTCATTGCGCTAATTAGTGCAGTCCTGATGTCAGGCTGTGAGTCATTAGCGCCCCCAAGTATGCTAGACACAGCACCGCAAACCGAAGCGGAAGTTCGTTATCCAGATTGGGGTGAGGAAGAGCAAGATCCACAAGCTCGCGTAAATCAAATGCGAGCACAGCAAAGCCAACCTTCGCCATTAAATAGCCAAACGAACAGCTCTCGTATGGTCAGTCAAGGCAGCATGATGGCCACCAAGCCATCAGGAAATGCGATGGCTCAAATGAGAGATTTGCTCGCTTATATGGAAAAAAAAGGGCTGCGTTACGATGTCATACCCGGTCAACATACGATTGTTAAGCTAGAAGAAACGATTCGCTTTCAGACGGGATCTGCGGCGATCACCTCTGGCTCTCGAGTTTGGTTAGAAGATCTTGGGCGATTTCTATCTAATAATCCCCAAATCAGCACCGTGATCGATGGTCATACCGATAGTGTTGGCAGTAACCAAGTTAATGATCCTTTGTCAGATAAACGAGCCACCCAAGTAAAGTTACTTTTTACCCAATCTAACGTACCGGCAAATGCGGTATACACTCGCGGATATGGGAAGCATCTGCCAAGTTGTTCAAACTTGTCTAAGACAGGAAAAGCATGCAATCGCCGAGTAGAAATCATGTTTATCGGCACTGTTCAATAATAAGCAAAAGATTTACAAATGAGCGACTATTGAGTCGCCCTTTTTGTTTCAGCTGCCTCTTGGTGCAAACATAATAATCGCCATTCCAAACAGCGCCACACTTGCCCCGACTAAATCCCATAATGTTGGACGAATGCCATCGACCGCCCATAACCATAAAATCGCAACAAAGATATAGACCCCGCCATAAGCAGCATATACTCGACCAGCAGCGGTTGGGTGCAGCGACAATAGCCATGCAAACAGGGCTAGGGAAATAGCAGCGGGCAGAAGAAGCCATGCGCTTTTATCTTGCTTGAGCCATAGATAAGGTAAGTAGCAGCCGATGATTTCGGCTAAGGCAGTAACAAAAAATAGGGCTAGGGTTTTAATTTCAGGCATGTTGTTTTCTACATTAACCAGCCAGCGCGGAAAGAGACGCCGACAATCACAAATAAGATCGATAAAACGGTCACAGGAATGATGTGCAACGCCATATCCACCAAGTTCTTTTCTGAAAGCTTGGGAATCACTCGAAACCTTGCATCCAGAGCAAGCGCAAAGGTAAGAAACAGCAAGGTTAACTTAGCCGCAATCCCATGTGCTAGCGGTATCGACATATCAAACCATAGGCTAACGTCCGGTAGCATACGATAGGCGAGCATTAAACCGGTGATGATTTGAATTATCAAAGCTGGCATTCCGATTTTCTCGTACACCGACTCAAACTCAAGTAACTGTTTCGCACTGCGGTTCTTCAAAACTCTTGGCAAAATGACCACGGATAGAACAATGTGGCCACCCGTCCAAATGGTGGCAGCTAAAAGGTGCAAGGTGAGAAGTAATCCGTACATAAGCAGTTAATCCATGAAAATAATTCTCACTATTATTTCAGTTGGCGTAGCGTATTTCTTTGATCAATTCGTACTCAGTGAAACTAACTCGGCAAATAAACGAAAAAACCACCCAGATAGGGTGGTTTGTCGATTCGAGTTTGGATTAATTTAGCTCAGTCCAATAATGTTGCCATCTTCATCAATGTCGAGATTCATGAAGGATGGCTTTTCAGCAAGACCTGGCATGGTCATTACGTTACCGCACAGTGCGTAGATGAAGTTAGCACCAGCACAGAGTTTTAGCTCACGTACTGAGACATCAAAACCTGTTGGAGCACCTTTTACTGCGGTATCTGTCGAAATAGATAAAGGCGTTTTCGCCATACACACCGCCAGCTTGTCAAAGCCATGCTTTTTAAAGGTAGCTAACTGCTGTTTCGCTAGATCAGACAGTTCAATCTTTGCTGCGCCGTAACCAACTTCCGTTACTGCCATCAGCTTCTCTTCTAGCGTTTGTTCAAGCGTATATAGAGGGGTGAACTCAGATGGAGTTTCACAAGCATCTACTACCGCTTGCGCAAGTTTTGCAGCGCCTTCGCCACCTTTGCCAAATGCTTCACTGATTGCAACTTTTGCTCCCATAGCTTCAACCCATTCGCTAAGAAGAGCTAGCTCTGCATCCGTGTCTTGTGGGAATCGGTTGATCGCAACGACTGCAGGCACCTTGTATTTGGCAACATTGTTGATGTGCCATTTTAGGTTCTCGAAGCCAGCTTCAAGTGCGTTACGGTCTTCACCGAAGATTGCATCTGGTAGTGGCTGCCCCGGACGTAGGTCATAAAGGCCTGAGTTTGCTTTTAGGCCACGCAGAGTTGCGACCACTACAGCACAGTCTGGGCCATGACCAGACATGTTCGCCTTAATGTTACAAGCTTTCTCAAAGCCCATGTCTGAACCGAAACCACCTTCAGTAACGGTAAAGTCAGCCAGCTTGGTTGCGATACGGTCAGCGATGATAGATGAGTTACCGTGTGCGATGTTGGCAAAAGGGCCTGCATGAATTAGCGTAGGAACACCTTCTAGTGTTTGCATCATGGTTGGCTCAATCGCATCTTTCATAGTGACTGTCATTGCACCAGCAACTTTCAGATCTTCTGCGGTTACTGGCTCGCCATCAAGATTGTACGCCATAACGATACGACCAATGCGTTTACGCAGGTCATGCAGGTCTGATGCTAGTGCAAGAATCGCCATCAATTCTGATGCCGCTGAAATATCAAAACCGTCTTCACGTTCGAAACCGTTGATGGTTTTGTTTGGCTGGTTTTTGCCCACAGTGATCATGCGAAGTGCACGGTCGTTGTGGTCCATTACGCGTCGCCAAACCACATTTTCTGGGTCAATACGAAGGGCAGGGATGCCGTTCTTCTCAGCGTAAGCATCATAGCCTAGACGCTGCTCATGATAGATGCGTGCATCGATAGCAGCAGACGCTAGGTTGTGTGCAGCGGTTACTGCGTGGATGTCGCCAGTTAGGTGAAGATTAAGCTCTTCCATAGGTGCAACTTGGCTAAAGCCACCACCCGCAGCGCCGCCTTTAACACCAAATACAGGGCCCATAGAAGGCTGGCGAATACATGCCATTGCAGATTGGTTGATTTTTGCTAGGCCTTGAGCAAGACCGATCGTTGTTACGGTTTTGCCTTCACCTAGTGGTGTTGGTGTAATTGCCGTGACGACAACTAACTTACCACGCTTTTTTTCCTCTAAGCGTGATAGACAATCTAGTGAAATTTTTGCTTTGTGGCGTCCTTGCGGATTGATTTCTGATTCTTCTAGCCCGGCCTTGCGCGCTACAGTATCAATCGGTGAAAGTGGAGTGGAACGACAGATTTCGATGTCACTCAGCATGAATACCCCCTACATGCCAAAAAGCTGGTTACGGAAACGTTTGCGTGCGAAATATACCTTGGTATTTGTCTTTGTAAAGCCTTTTATGTGGTGATAAATGCCAATTGACTAAACTCTAACTTATTTGCACTTCAAACCTAGGTGAACACATGTCTCTCCCCCCTTTTCAAGGGGGAGTCAGAGGGGGTTAAAAGTAGAACTCAAAGCGTAAAAAAGGTTTGCTAGTTGAGCTAGGTTTTTAGCGAGCACCATCAAATGTATTGACCATGCATTATCACAACAACCCCTCCCAGTCTCCCCTTAGCGGATAACTCATCGAAAATACATACACTTCCGATCAAGGGGAGGAGCATCCTTTGCCAATCTGACTAGTGTATAAAAGCCAGCTTATCGCTGACTTTTAAAACAGGATTAACGATCCCAGTAAATCTCTTCCAAGCTATCTTCACGCTCAGGAAGTGCTCGAGATAAGCGAGGCGCATGCTGGGTTAACACCTCATAGCTTACACGGTTAGCATATTTACAAATCTGCGATAGCGAAGAGTAGCTTAAATACGCTTGCGAGTGCTTATCTGAATCGACCACGTTTGCTTTGTGGTAGAGATTTGCAGCCATGTCGTGAAGCAGAGTTGAGAGTGCAGCATCACCAGCACCGTTAGTGTTTTTAATTTCTAGAGGACCGCCTAAGTATGGCTCAATATGAGAGTAGACTTTAATCGGTTGTTCACAATCGGACTTGCGCATGGAGCGGCTAAACTCAAACTGGTTAAAGTTTTCGATGCTGCCTTCACGCATTGGGTTGTTCGATTCACGCTTAGTGCTTTCTTCAGTGTAGCCCGCCATATATAGCCCTTCAGGGCCTGCCGTGCACAAAACCAAGTCAACCCACTCTAGGGCTTTGTCTGCCGCTTTCAATGGATCTAACTCGCCTGTTAGCGCTTCGCCTTCTTCTTCATTCATCGCAACAACAGTGATGTTGTCACGCAGATACTCTTGCCACCACTCGGCTTTGCCTTCGATGACGTATTTGGTACCAAGGGTTAGAACCACAGGCACATTGTTCTCTTTCGCCAACTCAATTGCACGCTGAACCGCTTTAGGCATTGGGTCTTCTGGCTTGCCACGCATAAGGTAAGAAGAAACAACAAGCGCTGCTGCTTTCTTGAAAATGTGTGGTGGCACGCTTTCGGGATTAAGCTGGTTCATGTGACCTTCGTTGATGGCAAAGGTACGCTCACCATCATCGCTGATCAGGGTGTAACAACGACCAATCGGGCCATCAACGGTCTCAAGATAGTTAAGATCCATACGAGAGGAGGTGTTACACAGATAACGATATGCGTATGATCCAACTTCGATATTCTTGCTCATCACACCCAGCAGAACGGATTTGCTGTCAGCAAGCACAGAGTAGTTGTGCAGCGTATTACCAATGGTATCGCCAGGGTGTTCATGGGTGATAAGACGTTTTTCTTTTAGTTCCTGATATAGAGCGTCCGCTTTGCTCTCTTCTAGAACGAGGGAGTGACCTTTACTTAGGTCGTATTTCTCTAGGAAGTCATCATCGACACGAGCTTCGATATCTACGATGGTTTGACCCACACCCACAATTGTCGGGCGATGAAGTTTCGGTGCCTGACGGATCTGGTTGATTAATGGATCACGAGAGTGGCTCGGAAAGTAGTGTTTAGACTTACGCTGACCAGGAAATTTCATGGAAAAAACGGGGTTATGAAAACAAGGTGCGAATTCTATCACAAAAATTTAGTGAGGATTACATTTGTTGCAATCAATTTGTCATCAAGTTTTGTTTAAGAGGCAATAGTAAAACAGGGCGATAATTCGCCCTGTTTCGATTCAACTATTTGGTAGCCACTGGCTCTACATAAGCCGCCGTTCCCCACAGTGGTACCGTAGACAAACTGTGCTTGAAGCTGCCTTCGGTCTCTTTTGTTGTGTATGACAAGTAAAGTAGGGTTTGGTTTTCAGCATCGTAAATACGACGAACCTTCATCGATTTGAAGAAGATGCTCTTAGATTGCTTAAATACCACTTCCCCCGATTTGCTCTTGTCGATACTCGCGATCATCTCAGGAGTGATGTCACCAGTTTGGCGACAAGAGATTGAGCTGTCACTTGGATCAGCCAAACTCAAGTTGGCTTCAACGGATGCAATATGACAGGTTACACCGGGGATCTTGTCGTCATCAAGGTTAGATATCTTGATGTCTTTTAGTGTAAAGATACCCAGAGAAACATCACCCACTTCATTATCAGAGCAGCCCATTAGGGCTACTGAAAGCCCAAGAATTGCAGCGAGTTTTTTCATCGTTAAGCCTCAGTTAGTTGTGTGTGCCCAGTCTTCTTCGATTCAGCGAGAATTCAACGCCTTGTTAGCGTTTCTCAGGAAAAATTGGGAAGACTCAGTAAGATAGAGTAACCAAGAGTATAACGACTTGTTGGTTAATGTTTATAGCATTTAGCAACAATTATTCACTCTGATCGGATTTTTCTGCGTAATAGTGAAGCAGTTCCGTCAATGTTTTAACCCAAGCGAGAGCATCTTTTGGTGGGGTTTGCAGGATTTCTTCGACTTTAGCGCAATGCACTTCTAGGCTAATGGCCTTTTCTAAGTTGAAAGAGATTGCGTAGAAATGCCACAACAATAGGCGACTCATGCGTTGAATGTTTTGCTTCGCATTGTCAGACTCTTCAAAAGCCAAGATTACCTGACCAAGTGCGATTGCGCTCATACGCAGCATGGCATCAAACTGTGCAGCTTTCATGCGTTCTTCGTTGTCGGTCTCTTCGTTCTCGAATGTGAACAGCTCGCTCATCATATCTTCTGGCACCATACGAGTGAGAATGCGCATGCTAAATTCTTCCAGTTCGTGCCTAGGCATGGTTACCAAACATTCAAAGCTGTAATCACGTTCCATAAAAAGTCTCCAACGGTTAGGGGGCGCATAGTCTACCCAGCTTTAAGTTCAGTTTACAGTGTAAATAGGCACTTGGTAGCGAACTAATTGGGTTACTGGTGTGATGACTAAGAAAAGTCGTACAAGATCAAAATTTTGCGTTATTATTTGCTCAATATCACACGATTAACTGGCATTAAGAGGCAGACGATGATTTCTAAGTGGGCAGTCCGATTCTTTCAGATGGCTGAACTGGTTGCATCTTGGAGTAAAGATCCATCAACACAAGTTGGTGCGGTAATTACCAAAGCTAACCGCATTGTATCGGTTGGTTTTAATGGTTATCCGCACGGTATTTCTGACAGCGCAGATACTGATGAGCGTGATATGAAATACTTAAAAACGCTTCATGCAGAAGAGAATGCCATCCTATTCGCCAAGCGCGATTTGGATGAGTGTGAGATCTGGGTAACTCATTTTCCTTGCCCGAACTGTGCAGCGAAGATCATTCAAACAGGTATCAAAGCGGTGCATTGCCCTGAGCAAACGGAAGACTTTTTATCGCGTTGGGGCGAGAAAATTCAAGTCAGCCAAGACATGTTTGAGCAAGCTGGGGTGGAGGTAGATTGGTTACCACTGGCCGAACTTGATATGAAATAACATTTAGAAGCCTGCTTTTGCAGGCTTTTTTACGAAAAATCCAACCTTAAACGCCTTCCTATTCATTAGTATTAGCTACAATTGTAATTGTTAATACTTTCCTTTTAATTGTGGGGAGAAGCTGTGAAGCGAGCCTTGTACTTATTTACGCTATGGGTTGTTGCGAGCCTCATAAGCCCCAGTTACGTTTACGCCTCAGTGACGCCATCTCTAGAGCCAGATACTTTTGTCATCGGTGTTATCAGTTCCAACCCTAAAAAAGCCATTAAACGAGCAGGTCCGCTTGCAAAGTATATTGCCGAGCGCTTGCGACCATTTGGCGTTCAACATGGCAAAGTGATTGTTGCACCCGACAACAAACGAATGTCCCGTTGGTTGGCCCAAGGTCGAGTCGATATGGTGTCTGAAACCGTATTTTCTGCCAATGAGTTAATAAAGGAAAGTGGGGGGGCCATTCCTATTGCTAAACGCTGGAAAGGTGGCCTTGCTGAATATTACACGGTGTTTTTCTCGAAACAGAGTATGGATATTAGGGGTTTTGAAGACCTGGTTAATAAAACGGTTGTGTTTGAAGACCGTGGCTCTACAAGTGCTTTCTACATTCCTGCTGCGATCTTGCTCGATAGTGGTTTTGAGCTGTTTGAACTCACCTCTCCGAGAGAGTCTCCTCCCGAAGGGAAAATTGGTTACTTATTTGCCGATGAATTAACCAAAGCGGGTGGTGAGATAAACATGTACTCGTGGGTATACAACGGGATTGTGTCAGCGGCGGCTTTTAGTAGTGAAGATTGGGACTCGGATATTGCACCCAACATTAAGGAAACTCTGCATATATTTTACCAAAGCCGTTCATTAGCACGTTCTTTGGAACTCATTCGCCCAGGTATGGCTCCTGCGATGATAGAAGCGATAGAACAAGCTTTGCTGGATATGCATGAGAGTGAAGAAGGAAAAATCGTCCTTAAGCGCTACAAGAAAACCACTAAGTTTGAGGCTGTCGATGAACAACTCATGAAGGACTTAGAGTGGGCCAAGAACTTAAAATCACTTGTTGACGATAATTTGGTGAACTGACGTTAATGAAGCTACTTAGCCGTATTACCATCGCTAACACCGTGTTGGTCATCATCGCCATGGCCGCACTAAGCTTTGTGCAGCTATTAGTGTTTCGCCAAGGCTCTGATGTTGTGATGAAACAAACCACGGAGTTGGTCTCTCAGAGCTTAACTAACCAGTTAGAAGCGCGAGCTAAATATACCGCCAACTATTTAAGTGACTCACTGATTAACCCTATGTACACCTATGACATGGAAGGGATCTACGATTTACTTAAACCAGCACTAGACAGCGAAGAGTTGGAACGAGTAGTGGTCTTCGATGCGAAAGGGCACACCTTTCATACCGGGTTGAGAGTCGACCCGAATTATGGTCAGGCGGTTGAGAACAAACAACTGCTCCATCGCATACTTAATCTTAAGAAACCCTACTCAAAAATAGACTCAGACTTCTTCACTTATGGCGTGCCCTTGATGATTGGGGATGAGCTACTCGGTGGCCTTTACTTGAGTTTCTCACTCGAGATCATTCAAGAGCAAATTCATGAGACTCAGGTGGTTATTCAAAATGTTAAGCATGGTGCTCAAACAGAGATCACTTTTGGTGCGGTAGGGTTAGCTGTCCTATTTAGTGCATTGGCGATAGGCGTCTCTTTCATTGTCACTAATTCAATTATTTCACCTTTGGCAGATCTCATCACGCAAACCAAACGGATCTCTAAAGGGGAGCTTGACTCGGTGAGTACCGAGATCCGACGTAGTGACGAACTTGGCGACCTCGCTGCTTCATTTAATGAAATGTCAGCAAGCTTGATTGAGCGTCGTAAAGCAATAGAATTCCTTGCCTATCACGATCATCTCACTGAACTACCAAACCGAACCAAATTTACTTCGTTGGTAGAAACTTTATTGGTCCAGCGTCGATTCAATCATGAGCCGTTAATGATTCTGTTTGTTGATTTGGATGACTTCAAAGCCGTCAATGACAACTTCGGCCATCAAGCGGGTGATAGGTTGCTCATCCAAGTCGCTAATCGGTTTAGGCGTACGATTGTTGCTAGTCGCCCAACATATGCACCGAGTGAAGACGTTGTGCTATCAAGAATCGGTGGTGACGAGTTCTTGATTTGCTTACCTGAATGTAAGTGTGAGGGCATTGTTGAACGGCTTATTCAGGATTTGATCAATGAGATCCGTCGCCCGATCATCATAGACAATGAACAGTTAGTGGTCGGGGGCAGTATAGGTATTTCTCGTTACCCTGAAGATGGCATGACGGCGGACGATTTGGTTAAGTGCGCTGATATTGCTATGTATCACGCCAAAACCAACGGCAAGAACATGTACTGTTTCTTTACTGATGAAATGCGTGATGCGGTACTGAAGAAATCCATGATGGAGCGTCGCCTGCATTTGGCGATGAAGACGATGGAACAATTTGCGGTTTGGTATCAGCCATTTTTTGATACTAAAACCGGCAGCCTGATTGGTGCTGAAGCGCTTCTACGTTGGAATCACCCAGAAAAGGGTACCATCCCACCAGATGAATTTATCACGGTAGCAGAAGAGTGTGGTTTGATTGTAACCTTGGGAGAGTGGGTGATTTCTCAAGTTTGTCAGCAGCTCAAAAGTTGGCAGGATCATTTGGGGGATAATTTCTATATCTCGGTTAATTTGTCAGCAAAACAGCTTTACGGTCAACAGGTGGTAAAGGCTTTCTACAATCACATCGAAGCTTCTGGCATTGATAGTTCTAGGCTGCACATCGAGGTGACGGAGAGTCTATTGATGAGTAATGAGCGCGAAGCGGCGTGCTCGCTCGAGCAGTTACGTTCTAAGGGCATGCAGGTATGGCTGGATGATTTTGGTACCGGCTTCTCGTCACTTAACTATTTGCGTCAGTTTAAAATGGACGGTTTGAAAATCGATAAAAGCTTTGTACGAGACATTGAAACCGATGCCAATGATCGAACCTTGTGCAAAACCATTATTTCACTGGCGCACGATTTGGGGCTAGATATTGTTGCTGAAGGGATTGAAACTCAAGCTCAGTTGGACTTTCTAGTCGCTGAGGGTTGCCGCATCGGACAGGGGGATTTGTTCGCTTCTGCGATGTGTTCAGATAGTTTTGAGCAACGCTTTTTCATCAAACAAGTCAGTTAGGCCATCGAACCAGTCTTGATTCAATGGCTTAACTATTTTATTGGGCCAGCAGGTAATCAAGTCCACCACAAATCGCTGCAACCTGTGCAAGATTACACTCTTGCTCGGTGACTTTCGGGCTATCCGGGTACACTTCAGTGGTTGTGCCGTATTGGCAATTGCTTAAACCGCTACACAATCCTAACGACTTGGTCGGGTAATTAATCACGCCGTGCTGAACGATTGGTGAGCCGATGATTTTATTGTCGGCATCAGGCGGTGCGATGTGAGTGACTTTTTCAACCGCTTGAATGATGGCGCTTTGGAAGGCTTCATTTGGGTTGTCGGTATCGCCAACTAGGTAGAAACCGTCTGGTACATTGTCTTCGATATAACTTTTGCCATCTCGAGCGGCAAGGGCAGGACGGAATTCACTTTCATCGGTGTCTGTCGTCTCATGAAGATCGATATGGGCGAACACGTTCGGTGTGTGTTCAGTGACCAATGCCATTAAGGATGCAGATTCTTGCGCTGGACTGTCTGGGTAGAAAGAGCGGTTGGGGTCAATGGCGTGTGGATTCCAACGGTTGATGGTCTCATATCCCCATGGGCTCACACATGGCGCGATCAGGAAATTAAATTCACTGGCATACTTCTCAATAGCATCGCTTGCAAATAGCAGAGCACCTTGAACGCCACTGGTTTCGTAGCCGTGTACACCGCCAGTAATTAAAATGGTTGGCTTACCTTCATCCCACACTTTGCTCTTTAGGGCTTTGAGAGGGTAGCGAGATGGCTCAATGTCGAGAGCACCGTAATCTACAACCACAAGGGTCGAGCTGATGTTTTCTAGCTTATCTAGGACTTGTTGCTGGTAGCTGCGTTTAACGCTGGTTTGTTGATACCAGGCGTGTTTTTCCTTGTCTGTCCAAGGCGTATTCGGTGTACCAATCGGGTAGTGATGTTGGGTTTGGCTCATATTGCGTGTGTCCTAGGTTCCACAAAATGTTTGGTAGTATCGATCGCCATCTTCAGGTGTATCTTGATAGCGAGATGTGTCTTGAAGCTGTTGATAGGGCGAGCCTACCACAGTGAGAAACGCTTGCGCAGCCTTGTCGTTATATTCGCTTACACACTGATCAATAATTGACTCTACGTGATGATTTCTTGGAATAACTAGTGGGTTGGCCGCTGTCATCTGTTCCAATGCATTGGACGATTCCTGCACCGCATTCCACCATGTATCAAATGGTGCAAAGTTCAACGCACTGACAAGTTTACCATTGGCAACACTTTGGGTGAGTGATACGAAAGTACGTGTATAGTCTAGCTCTTTCTCTAAGAAGGCTTGAAGTAGAGTGTCGATCAGATCTCTTGGAGGTTCGTTTGTATCTAGCCCAAACTTGCTAGCCATCATTTGATAATAAGCGGTTTTAAACTTGTCACTAAAACCAACAATGATTGGCTCAAGCACAGCGACGGCCTTATCACTGTCTGTATCCACTAGCGGCAGCAATGCTTCGGCTAACCTTGCCATATTCCACTGCATGATCCATGGTTGATTGCCAAAGCTATAGCGGCCTTGTTCATCAATGGAGCTATAAACCGTGTGCGGATCATAGACTCCCATCATGGCGCAAGGTCCAAAGTCGATGGTTTCGCCTGAAATGGTGGTGTTGTCGGTGTTCATCACACCGTGAATAAAACCGACTCTCATCCACTCACTGACAGTGTGTATTTGCTTATATACCACCGCTTGTAAGAACTGTGAGACTTTGTCTTCAGCCTTAGTAGAGATATGTGGGTAATGCCTTTTAATGGCAAAATCCAACAAGTTTTCTAGGTCTTGTTTGGAGCCGTTGGCGGAAAAATATTGGAAAGTTCCGACACGTAAGTGGCTTGCCGCTATACGAGTGACAATGCCGCCAGCTTCAAAGCCTTGGCGCATCACTTGATCGCCAGTACCTACGACTGCAAGGCTTCTGGTCGTTGGAACACCCAACCCAGCCATCGCTTCACTCATTAGATATTCTCGAATGGCAGGGCCAAGCGCACTGAGGCCGTCTCCTCGGCGAGAATAGCGTGTACGACCTGACCCTTTTAGTTGGATATCCCAAATCTCATTGGGCGCAGTGTGTAATTCACCGAGTAGGTGTGCTCTTCCATCTCCTAGCGACGGGTTGTAGTGACCAAACTGGTGGCCTGCATAGGCTAGAGCTACGGGCTCGCTCTCTTCTAGAAGCGCTTGACCAGAAAATAGTAATGCAGCGTCTTCGGTAGCTAAATCTTCGAAGCCTAGTTTTGATGCGAGGTTGGTATTCCAAAACAGTAGGCTTGGTTTAGAGACCGTTGCAGGGAGACAGGCTTGATAAAATGCGTCTCCAAGTTGGGTGTAACTGTTTGTGAGTTTCACTTTACGTCCTTTAAGGTGAATGTTGCCCAAGATTACCGATTATGGTTAGGGTCTGCGAGCCAGATCTCGAGCTAGAATAAGCGCAAGTCCAAAGACTTGGAAGAACAGAGCGAGATTCTTGTAGTAATCATACTGCTCTTGTTGATGTTTCATTATTTCGCTGATATCGATAATTTGCAGATAGTAGTCGTCTATTTGATTACGTTGGTTGGCCTGTTCTAGATCAATGGTTTGGTTAAGTTCACCCAGCGTTTGCTGGCTGGGCAGTGCGACATCTGTGCCAATCCAAACTGAGAGCTGCTGCTTTAAGAAGTCAGCGCCTTGCGCTTGCTGCTCTTCTGGCATTGCAGTGAATAGCACTAAGGTTTCTCGCTTTCTCTCTAGGGTATTGATTCTCTCCCATGCACGATCAATCGCATAGAGATGTTGAGTCTTCTCTCTTTCTAGTTCAGATGAGATGTGTTCAAACTGGTCGAGTTGAACGCCGGTAATGATGAGCGCCACCACGTTAAGCATCAAGCCCATTAGTACTACGACCCAAGCTGGGGGTTTAAGCCATTTCAACAAATTGATACCTCGTCAGTAACACAAGTGTTAATTGAAAATGAATATTGCCATCAGTCCCCATTAATGACGCTACACATACACTGCTATCATCCAATCAAGAGAAGCAGGACAAGAAAATGGAACCTATCAGTATCGTAGTTATCACGCTCAATGAAGAGAAACGCATTGCAAACCTATTACAAGATCTCAGCAATCAAACTTACCAAAAATTCGAAGTAGTGTTAGTTGATTCAAATAGTAATGATAGCACTGTAGAAATCGCCCACTCTTTTAAAGACAAGCTACCTGCGTTAAAAGTTCACACTATGGATAAACGTGGGGTTAGTCTAGGCCGTAATACCGGTGCCGAACTTGCCACTCACCAGCGCCTACTTTTTTTAGACGCAGACGTACGATTGGATGGCGATTTTCTCTCTCGTGCCATGACCCAGATTGATAAGACCAAGTTGGAAGTCTCAGCGGCATACATGGGCGCAGATAAGTTGTCATTTGCGTATAAAGCAGGCTATGGCGTATTTAACGCTGGGTTATTCGCTACTCAGTTTTTCTTCCCGACGGCGGTAGGTGCTTGCATCTTCTCAACCAAACGACTCCATCAGGAAATCGGTGGGTTCGATGAGCAAATTGTGCTTTGTGAAGATTGCGATTACGTCAAACGAGCCGCTCAGACTTGGCGTTTCCGAATGCTGCCAGTGAGTTTCCAATTTGACCCACGCCGTATGGAACAAGATGGCTTTTTCACCATGGGCTTAACCTACTTAAAAGCCAATGTGCGACGTTTCCTGTTTGGCGAGATGCGAAACAATGAAATGGAATATAAATTTGGCCACTACAGCGAACAAAACTAGATGTCGACATGGATTCTCTTTGTTGGGGCGCTGCTGGATGCGTTGATAGGCCCCAACTTACTTTTTCCGGGTGAACCCTTTTTCCTTGCTGCAGGTGTTGAGCTTTTTTCAGGCAGTTGGATAGCTGTTGTGGCGGTACTTGCAGGTGGTTTTCTAGGAGACCAGATCAGTTACTTTGTTGGTAAGTACCAAGGCAGTCGCTATCTAAAACGCTACGCAGCCAACAGACCTAAGGTTCGCAGAGCCGTGGCTCGATGCCGACTGCTGATGAGAAAACGTATTCACACGGTATTGGTCGTGAGTCGCCTACTTGGTCCAGTTGCTTGGGTGATGCCATTTTTAGCTGGAACCCAAAAAGTGCCTTGGCTAACCTTTACTTTGTTCAGCTCCGTTGGTTTGGTGCTTGGTATCGGTCAATTCATCTTTTGGGGGTATATGGGCGCAGCGGGAGTAGAATATATCCCTTGGCTCAATCCGATCCAAGCCTACGTGTCAGAGCATTATTTGACTATGCTAGCCGTCATGGTGAGCGTTGGTATGAGCTATTACTTGTTTAAGCAACGCAAAAGTTTAGCTTCGGTAAAGTCCGTCTCTTTCTTACTTTTTACGCTTTCACTGGCTAACTATCAGAACTTTTTTGCCAATGCGGACGATAACTTACTCAAAGTAGAGCCAGCTACGCCAGTGCATTGGTCTGAACTTGAGTTGGTTGCTTATCCGGGGTATGGGCAAGGTTATGCGGCACAAGCGGTTAACCTGATTTATGTAGGAGAGTCGCCTAGAACCTTAATGCTTGAGCTAGGCTGGATTGAGAACAAAACCTTCTCACGTCATGACTTGGATTTATTAGATTACCTTTCGCTAATCAAGGCGGGCACACCACCGGTATCAGATTTGATTTGGAGTGGAAGACCACAAGATCTTGCGTTTCAAGAAAAGGGCACCTTGCTCAAACGCAATCACTTGCGCTGGTGGTATGCTGGCCTGTATCAAAACACCCCTGTTTGGGTGGGTGCGGTAAGCTTTGATGACGGATTAGCAATTAAGAAACACACGGGTATCGTGACTGTGTTACATGCCATCGATCCAAACGTAGATAGGATGCGAGATAAGTTAAAATCTCAACTCTTTAGTGTCAATGTAGAGCATGAGTTGATCCCACTGGCTCAGTCAATGGCGGTGAACGAGTCGAGAGATTATTACACTGATGGGCGGGTGTTAGTTATTAACCACTCTGAGCAGTTAAAACTTGCAAATATTTGGTAGAGAAAAGCGCTTACCCTTGCATAGAAGCAGAGTAAGCGCTGGGTGCGATTAATCGAGTTTATCAGCATAACCTTTTGGAGGAGGTGTCCAGCCTCGCTCGCTTCTGGTATGTCTGTCGCTGCGATCTTTTTGCATCTCTTCAAAGATAGATTCTTCGAGTTGGATGAAGAGGTCTCGGTAATTGTTGTCAAAGCGAACTTCGTCACTGCCGCCTTCCCAAGCCTTATATAAAAGGTCAGACTTCGCGTCCTCAACCCGTTTGTAGCTGCCTTTTTGTTGCTCGATAAGGAATGGGTGTACGCCTAGTGTGCGCAGGGCATGGCCCCCAATTTCTAGTGCAGAGTGATAAGTTTCTGACTCGATAATGTCAGCGCCAGCTTGGCGAAGTTGGTAGTTATGGCCGCGGTCAAACGCTCTCGCAATCACAACCACCTTAGGGTAGGTGTGCTTGATGTACCTGACTAGCTCAACACAAGCTTCTTGACCATCCATAGCGACGACTACAGCAGCCGCATGCTCGATCCCTGCGGTGTGCAGTAAGTCTGGTCGAGTGGCATCACCAAAGTAGGCTTTGGTGCCTATCTGGCGCACGGCGTCTACTTGATTAGCTTGATGGTCGAGAACGACGGTTTTGATACCATTGCTGACCAATAAGCGGTTGACGATTTGGCCAAATCGACCGACACCCGCCACTATCACTGTCCCCATTTCTTCGATCTGATCAGGCTCTTTGTCATTCGATTTCTGTTCATATCGAGGCAAGATCACTTTATCAAACAAAATGAACAGCCCTGGAGTTAGGAACATAGATATTGCTACCACCAGCGATAGTGTTTGTGCCAGATCGGTTGGCAATACATGGTTTTGAACACTGAAACTTAACAGTACAAAACCAAATTCCCCTGCTTGCGCAAGACTTAGGCCAAATAGCCAACGGTCGCTGTTTTTGATGCGGAAAATAAAGGCGAGTGAGAATAGCACCAGTGCTTTAATCACCATGACCCCTAAGGTAAGGCCGATGATGATAAAGAAATCACTGAATAGGACAGCAAAATCGATGCCCGCCCCAACGGTGATGAAGAATAGCCCCAGTAACAAGCCTTTAAATGGATCGATGTTGGATTCTAGCTCGTGTCTGAATTCACTGTTTGCTAACACTACGCCTGCTAGGAAGGTCCCCAATGCAGGAGACAGTCCAACCAAACTCATCAGAGCTGCAATACCAATCACTAACATGAGTGCAGCGGCAGTAAAAATCTCTCGCAGCCCCGAGCTTGCAACGAATCTAAACAGTGGACGAGACAAATAATGTCCAGCAAAGACCACACCTACGATTGAGGCAGTAATGACTAGTCCATATGCCCAGCCTGGAAGGCCAGCGACTAAGCTCAATTCTTCATGGTGCTCGGCTGCGGAATGAGCTGCACTCTGCGCTTTTTCAACCAGCTCTGGTAGAGATAACAAAGGAATGAACGCCAGCATTGGAATGACGGCGATATCTTGGAACAGCAACACGGAAAATGCGTTTTGTCCGCCTTCGGTTTTTGATAAACCTTTTTCACTAAATGTTTGCAATACGATGGCGGTAGAAGACAGGGCGAAAATGAGACCAATAGTCAGAGCGATTGTCCATGTGATACCCAATGCCATCGCAATTGCCATCACGATGACGGTTGTAGCACCCACTTGCAATCCGCCTAATCCGATCAAGCGGTTGCGCATTGCCCACAGCATTTTAGGTTCTAGTTCTAAGCCTACGAGGAACAGCATCATCACCACACCAAATTCAGCAAAGTGCTGTATGGTAGTAGTTTCATCTCCCACAAGGCCAATCACAGGGCCAATGACGACCCCAGCAATCAGATAACCGAGTACTGAGCCTAGACCCAGGCGTTTAGCAATAGGGACTGCGATAACGGCCGCTACAAGGTAAATAAAAGCTTGGAGGAACAGACTGGTCATACATTCGACTCCTTATTTACTTTGTCTAAGTAGTAATTAAGCTTTTCAGCACTACTTGCTTGTGCAATGTCTATCTTATCGTCTACAAGCCAACTAAGAAGCTCTCCATAGCGAGCTGCATGAGACTCGATTCGCTTTTCTTCTAAAGCGGTACGTGCACCAAACAGAGCAAATGGTGGAAGGTAGTTCATGCCCGTGAGTGAGGCCATTTGTTCAAGCGGTTGTAGCAATTGGCGAATGGTGAAATGGTTATAGCCATCAGCATGGTAGGCTTCAGCTTTGCCGCCGGCAGAAAGGACACACAAGAAGGTTTTGCCGTTCAGTGCCTCACCACCATTGCCATAGGCAAATCCATACTCCAGTACCAAGTCTTGCCACTCTTTGAGTATAGCTGGAGTGGAGTACCAATAGAGAGGAAACTGGAAAATGATCACATCGTGGTCGATTAAGCGTTGTTGTTCCCTATCGATATTGATTCCATAGCTTGGGTACTCTTGATATAGGTCGACACAAGTCACTCCTTCTGATTTCTGAGCGGCTTTAAATAGCGGTGCGTTAACTTCTGAACGATGCTGTGATGGATGGGCATATAGCACCAAGACACGTTTTTTACTCATAGATATCCTTAAATGAAGTAGCTAAAACTTAGTACACTACTCAATAGAGTTACTATCTATTCTTGGTGTTAATTGATTGTTTGGCAATTATAAATTTAACGGATTTAAAAATTAGCTAGTGAGTGACAGCGCCAATATATACAACGCACTCCCCCCTAAACTCAGTAGTGTGGCTAACATCCCCGTGATACGAAAGCGCAACTGCTCTTTAACTTGTGATACCCCATAAGCGTGAATGATGCGGCCGATTAGTAGCAGTGCTCCAGCAATATGAAGGAAGAGGGCATTGCCTCCATTTTGCTCAAGCATGTAGAGCAATATGAGGGTTAAAGGCACATACTCGGCGAAATTGCCATGAACACGGCTGGCACGCAGCAGTTCTTTACTCTCTCCTGTCCCTACGGCGATTTTCTCTTTTCTGCGTAAGGTGAAAGTACGATTGCTTAGGTACATGAAGACTAGCGCCAGCAATGCGGCGTAAACTGGGGTGATCATATTGGCTCCTTAATTACCACATTGGCGTGGTAGCACGCTTTATCTGGGTTGTATTCAAATTCAAGAAAGTGCTGGATACTGTCCAAGCTGTCTGCTTGATAGTGGGAAACATAAAGCAGTTGACATAACTTTTCTTTGGCGATCATTTCCAAAGCGCTTTTGACCAAGCGGCGGCCTAAGTAATCTAAGCCTTGGTATGGCTCATCTAAAATCAATAACGTTGGCTGTTTCACTATGGCACGAGCAATCAAAAGCAGCCGTTGTTGCCCATATTCCAGCGCTTTAAATGGTGTTTTGGCAAATTGCGTCATATGTAATATTTCAAGCCACTCTTCCGCCAATTGCACTTGTTTCTTACTTGGCTGGTCATAGAGTCCAATCGAATCGAAGAACCCTGATAGGATGACGTGCAGGGCACTGCAATTGACTCGGTATTGAAGGTGGAGAGCGGAGGAAACCATGCCAATGTGCTGTTTGATCTCCCAAATCGTTTCGCCGCTACCACGTTTGTTGCCAAAGATATGAATGTCATTGGAGTAACACTGTGGGTGGTCACCAAAAATGAGCCCGAGTAAGGTACTTTTTCCACAGCCGTTAGGGCCTTTAACCTGCCAGTGCACACCTTTGTCTATTCGCCAGTTTACGTCTGAGAATATGGTTTTGTCGGTGTAGGCGACTTTGCCGTTATTGAGTTCGAATATTGGGTTTTCAAATGGTGATTGATATTGCGCACTGCGGATGAGGTCGAGCATTTGTTCACTTTGCTGCGCCGATTGTGCCTTTAGCTGAGCGATAATCGGGTGACTGTCCCAATCCTGTTTGCTTAATACACTGTCCATTGTGCCGTGATTAAACAGTGCAATTTGGTCAATCCAATCAGGAATATCTTCTTCACGGTTAAATACCACTATGAGTTGCGTAGTCTTAGACAGTTGACTGAGCAGTGATGAGAGTGCAGCGTGGTGTTCAACATCGAGTCCGGTAAATGGATTTTCCAAGACAATCACGTCAGGCTCACTCCCCAACGCTCTGGCCAGCATGACACGGCGAGTCTCGCCGGTAGAAAGCACCCGAAACCCTGAGTGAGCAAGGTGAGTAATATCTAAGCCTTGCATCAATGCGTTGGCGGAGCTTTCATCTTGGCAGACGTTTAGAATCAGAGATAACACGGAGCTCCCAGTATCAATACGATCAAGAAAGTCGGTGTCATCATTGGCGATTTCCATCTCAAGCAGACGTTGTTGCTCGGTCAATGAGACTTGTGCGACTTTACGACCTGATAGCTCAAACTGACCAGAGTCCGGTAAGATCTCCCCACATAACAGATCGCCTAGCAGAGTGCCCACATCACCATCGCCGTTAAATACGCCAATACACTGATCGGTAGGAATGCGCCAATGAGGGATGTTGAGAGTGGTGTGAGGTCTTTTGACGAGGATCTCTTCGAAGGTTATTTCCATTCCTACTGCCTGAGTCTATTTTGTTATCAGACTGTTATATCAGGCTTTGTTACGGATGCGAATGAAAAATATAAGTGAATGCTGTATTGGTCACTTCTTCATCAATGAAAAAAGCCCGCATTGAATCATCAAAGCGGGCTGATTAAGCTTAGCATTTTTGGTTACATTTCGTAGACCAACTTACCGTTAAAGTAGGTCTGTTTGACTTTGGTTTGGTGCAGTTTGCGAATTTCACCGTCAAAGATGTCATTTTCTAGAACGATAAAGTCTGCGAACTTGCCTTTTTCAATTGAACCAAGTTTGTCACCCAAACCAATCGCTTTTGCGCCATTTAATGTCACGATCTCTAGTGCTTCGTCTAGCGAAATAGCACTGAAATCAAATGCGGTATCTACAGACCCACCAGGGACTTCACGTGTCACTAAAGACTCAATCGCTAGCCACGGGTTAGGAGAGAACGCAACTGTCCAATCTGAACCATAAGAAATGAGAGTGCCTTTGGCCAGTAACTGGCGAATTGGCCACATGTATTTGACCCGTTTCATGCCGATATCTTTTTCAATGACTCCAATCGCATCAGATGGGAACCAAAGGGCAGGGGAAGCTTCATAAACTACATTCAATTTATGGAAGCGTTTGTAATCTTCAGGGTTGATAAAGGTACCGTGCGCAATACTGTGGTAGCGGCCATCGTTACGGATTGGCAGTTGCTCTAAGTTGTCGAGCATCAAACGGATAGAGCGATCACCGATTGCATGCACTTTAAATACATAACCTTGTTTTTCAAGGCGTCGCATTTCTTCCATCACGTCTTCTTGCGGAATACGCAATGTACCGCCGTACTTGGTGCCAATGAAAGGTTCGAGCATTACCGCTGTTCTGCCCGCTGCTGAACCATCAAGAATGTATTTGATCCCATAGGGATAAACGAACTCGCTGGCTAAGGATTCATTGTTGTCAATTAGGTATTGCTGAGCAGCTTTTGCTGACTCTTCTGGAGTGTTTAGCGGTGAGGAAATGCTCACGTGCATGCGTATTTCCATTTCATCCTTGCCTTCGAGGTATTTGTACGCGTCGAAATTACGTTTCACTCCGTAGGCATCGTTCATCGCGGTTACGCCGTAAGAATGCATCTCATCGAAGAAAGGTTTAAGACCACTATCAGCCCACTCTTCGACACTTGGGTTATCAAGTGCAGCAATTACCCACTCAGAGACGGTTTCACGAACAACGCCCGTTAGTTCACCATTTTCATCTTTAACGAAAATACCTCCTGCAGGCGGTTCTCGATCTTTGGTGATCCCGAGCTCTTTAAGTGCCATGGAGTTGAGTAGCATAGCGTGAGCCCCTTGGTCCCAAAGGGCGACTGGCCTGTCGTCGATGACGGCATCAAGCGCAGATTTATGCGAAGGCGTCGTGGTACCAGAGATGTATTCTCCGTTGTCAGCTAGCCAATTGAGATTACCACCGTAGATCCATTTCTTATCAGGATTGTTTTTACGATAGGTTTTGAGCGTTTCAACAACCGTTTCCCACGGGTCTAGAGGAGAGACAAATATATTCATATAGTTGTCAGCGCCCATGTCGGGGTGGATATGGTCATCGATCATCCCGGGCATAACTACCTTGCTGTCAAGATTTACCATTTTTGTGGAGGCGTCTTGGTGCATTTTTACTTTGGAATAAGCGCCGACGTCGACAATCTTGCCGTCTTTAACGGCAAACGCTTCTGCCCAAGGCATCGCTTTGTTTACAGTATAAACTTTAGCGTTATAGAAAATGGTATCTGCATCAGCAAGTGCGCCAAAACTGGCGCACGCAACTAGCGTGGCAATGGCTAACCTTTTCATGACTTCTCCTTAAGAATGAAAAACTTACTTAATCGGCAATTCTACGCAAGTAAATCAGAGCAGACCTGATTTTTTATAAATTGCGCTGAATTTCAGTGAGTTTTTGCGTAATAGTCACAATAAGGCTAGCAGAAGATTACGGTTTGACGCTCGTTGCTGACTGAATTTCGTTTGATTCAGAATCCTTCGGTAACTTCAAACACCATAGGCTCTTTAGTGTAAGGGTGTGCAATCTCTAATCTTTGTGCATGAAGGTGCAACCTATTGGCCTTGGTGCCATATAGGTCGTCGCCAATAATTGGCATGTTAAGACCTTGTTGGTGGGCGCAATGAACGCGAAGCTGATGCGTCCTTCCCGTATGAGGGTGTAGGTAGAGCTTGGTGGCGTTCTCATACCGTTCAATGACTTCAAAACTGGTGTGAGCAGCTTTGCCATGCTCGTAACAAACCAGTTGTCTTGGGCGATCATCTAGATCACCACGCAATGGTAGGTTTATCTCGCCACTCTGTTTATCTAATACTCCTTCGATGGTTGCCACATATCGCTTGCCGACTTCTCGGGTGATGAACTGCTTTTGCAAACTTTTATTGGCTCGTCGAGTTAAAGCGAAAATCAAAATGCCTGATGTCGACATATCGAGTCTATGAATGACGAATGGTCCTTCGATATCAGGAAACATCTCACACACACGGGTATAAACAGAATCTTTGATGTGTTTTCCCGGCACGGAAAGAAATTCAGCAGGTTTGTTGACCACGACGATGGCTTCATCTTGGTACAGTACTTCTATCTCTTTTCCCTGTGCTGGATTGGTTAACAGCGGGTTCGCTTCCACATCTAAACCGACCAACATGTGACCTAAAATTGGCTCGCATTTCGCTTTACACGATGGGTAAAAACGACCGTGTTGACGTACTTCTGATTTCGGAGATACTCCCCACCAAAACTCAGCCATAGCTATCGGCGTCAAGTTGTGAAGATATGCGTATTGAAGTAACTTAGGCGCTGCACACTCACCAGAGCCCGCTGGGATCGTCTCATCAAAAATCTCAGTCAGTGCTTTGTTCTCACCATTGGCATTGAGAAAGGTGTAGTTAGAGAAGAGGCGGTGTTGCAGTGCATTTGAGCGTTTGGCTCTTAACTCTTGAAGTGTGCCAATCTCTTGTTGCAACAGGTTAAGCTTGCTCTCAACGCTATCGATATTATTTTTGTGGTCTCGCTTGAGATCTTTAATGCGATATTTTTCAGCGATACTTTCTTTTCCAAGCTCACTCATCACTTGTTCCAACGCATCACCTGTTAAGTTCTGCTCGGCATCCGCTCGCAACTTCTTACGACGAGCACGCCCTTCGATCATCACTTGACGAAAAGCTTCGATTTCAGCCTCACCTTGTGCCGTTTGTTCGGCCAATGTCTGTTTTAGCGCATCTATTTCTGGATTTGCTTTCAGAGTGTTGATTTGGCGGTTGATGTCATTGATTGCATGAGTTTCGCTGCGGAAAAAACCGTCTTCATCCAGCATGTCGTAAACTGGTGGTACAAAACCGGGTAGATGATTGGAGTCGGCAATTTTTCCTGAATAGGCTTTTAAATAACCAATCTCACCTTGTGGTGATTTCACGATTAAAACCCCAAACATCTTGCCTGTGGCATTTTGCTCAGGCTCATGTGGAGCGCCAAAATTGTGCTGCCACTGATTTTGGGTGGTTAAATGCTGTTTTAGCTCGTCTGCGGCTAGTTCACACAAGGCATGGGGTGTGTAGTAAAACGGGAAGGTGAACTGCTCTGGGAGCGAGATATCTTCTGTAGAGGTTTGAAAGCGAGTAAAACAGTGCATAACAGGAAACTTATTGACTAGGGATTGGGATTGTACTGCTTTGAGCGACCAATGCCAGTCCTGTGTTTATCTCATTGAGTTCCGAAAATGGCTAGCCAGAAAAGATAAGCGGCGTACACTAAAGAAAATCCAACCTAATGGGTAAAGCATCATGCAGTTGACTCAGAGTCAATGTCAGCAAGCTCGAATGGCAAGAGACAGCCGATTTGACGGCCGTTTTTTTGTCGCCGTTAAAACAACGGGGATTTTCTGTCGCCCAATTTGCCCGGCTAATTTGCCAAAAGAAGAGAACGTTGAATACTACCCAAGCTCTGCGCACGCATTGCATGCGGGCTTTCGGCCTTGTTTACGTTGTCGCCCTGATGCCGCACCAAGCTCATGGGCTTGGAAAGGTACTGAAGCTTCATTTCAGCGAGCTGTTGGATTGATAGAGCAGGGTGCATTGCAACAAGGGACGTTGGCAGAGCTCGCCGAACGACTCGGGATCACGGACCGCTATCTTCGTCAGTTGTTTGCGCAATATTTGGGTATCGCCCCGAAGCAGTACGCACAAATGCAGCAGTTACTGTTTGCCAAGCAGCTTTTGCATCAGAGCCAGATGTCGGTTGCCGACATCGCATTTGCGTCTGGGTTTAACAGTGTTCGGCGATTTAACGATGCGTTTGTTAAACAGTTAAAACTCACGCCTAGCCAAGTAAGGAAAAAAGCGCCAATGAGTGCAGAAAACAAAATAACTTTGCCGTATCGAGGCAAACTGGACTGGCAGCATATGCTCGATTTCTACTCTTTGAGGCAGATAGAAGGTGTAGAAAAAATCGAACAAGGTCGTTATTGGCGCAGACTGATCATTGGCGGTAAACCATGCTGTTTCTCTATCGAGCCGCTTAAATCAGGGGAACTTGAACTTAGCTTTGAGCTTGAAGAGAGTAGGCAGCTGCGCCCTTTGGTTAATGGGGTGCGCCGCATGTTTGACTTAGATACTGACATGGACGTGGTAGAGCAACATTTAAATCAGGTTGATTCTAACTTGGTTCAGCGTTCTGGCATTCGTATACCTGGTGTTTGGAGCACGTGGGAGGCAGGTGTTCGAGCGATTTTGGGGCAGCAGGTGTCAGTTAAAGCTGCGGTCGGGCAGTTGAATCTGTTGTGTGAACTTTGCCAACCAGTGGAAAAAGAAAGAGTTTTCCCGTCTCCTAAACAAGTGTTAAGCGCTGATATTGAACCGCTAAGAATGCCAACTGCTAGAAAGCAGACTTTAAGGACCTTTGCTGAATTCATGGATCAACACTCTGAGCAAGTCCCTAGTGAGTGGTTAGCACTAAAAGGGATTGGCCCGTGGACGGTAAATTATGGACTAATGCGTGGTGCGAGTGAGCCGGACTGTTTTCTAGACCAAGACTTAATCGTTAAAAAAGCCATGCCTCGTTACCCTAAATTGAATAAACAGAGCGCAGCGCCTTGGGGCAGTTACGCCTCACTGCACTGTTGGAATAACGGAGTCGAGTAAATGAATTACTACAGTTTAATGCCATCTCACCTTGGGGTGATCACATTGCAAACCAGTGATGCTGGATTAACAGGGGTTTGGTTCGAAACCCAAACGACCCAGCCAGATCAGTTGGGTACCCAAGATGATACCCATCCAATTTTGGTCAAAGCGAAATCTCAGCTCGATGAGTATCTGTCTGGTATTCGCACTGAATTCGACTTGCCACTCGACGCTAAAGGGACGGAGTTCCAGCGCCAAATATGGCATGCATTAACGCAGATACCGTATGGTAAAAGCTGGAGCTATCAGCAACTGGCGGATCATATCGGCAATCCCAAAGCGGTGCGTGCAGTGGGCTTGGCAAATGGGAAAAACCCAATATCTGTTATTGTGCCTTGCCATCGAGTGATAGGAAAAAGTGGTAAGTTGACGGGGTATGCGGGAGGGCTGGAGCGTAAAAAGGCGTTGCTTGAGTTGGAGAATATTGATTTTTTATCGGATTAAGGGATTAAGGGATTAGGTTTTAAGGGTTTAAGAGTTTAAGAGTTTAAGAGTTTAAGAGTTTAAGAGTTTAAGGGCGCAAACGTTTGGAGTTGAAAGCGCCCTGGTGTGGTTAGAGTGTTAGAGCGAGTGCGGCGAAAGGTTCTAGTGATAGTGCTAGTATGGCTTTGCCGTCTTTCACTGTGAGTTGGGTCGTTACATTGGAGCCTAATTGGTCGGTTAGGGAGTATTCTCCGTCGCTTAGCTGCCACTGTTTGATTGTTATTGGGTCAATCTCGATGTGCGCTTGTACGCTTTGCTGGGCGTTTAAATTGGCGGCGGCAATGACAAACTGAGTCTGGGCGCTGCGAGCAAACAAGTAGCAATGTTGCCCTAGGGCTTCTTTGTTAGCCAAGTACAGTTCGTGGTATTCACCAACAATGGCTGGGTGTTCTAAAGCAAAATTCATCAGTGACTGGTAAAAAGTGCGTAGCGAAATTTCCTCTTTACTCAATGCACCGCCATCGAACTTGCCACCATTCATCCAGCGCTGGTGATGCGGCACCCCGACATAGTCGAAAATAGAGGTTCGACTCGGTTGGCCAAAACCCCCTTCCTCTAACCCTGGCTCTCCAACTTCTTGACCAAAATAGATCATACTTGGTGCTGAGTTGGAAAGTGCACTGATAAGCATTGCTGGTCGACCAAAATTTGCATCACCCGCAAACTCTGGATGAGCGAGCCTTTGCTCATCATGGTTGTCTAAGAACCTCAAAAGGTGTGAGCTGATATCCGCATATTGCTGCTCAATGTGACTAATTTGTTCTGCATGGCCTCGATTTTGAATAATCGCCTTTAATGTGTCGTACAAGTCGACTTTGTCGTAGAGGTAATCCATTTTGCCAAGCTGGATATAGTCTCGATAAAGGTGGGGCTGATACACTTCAGCGAGTAAAAAGGCATCCTCATTGCGACATTTGATGGCACTGTTCATGTAGCTCCAAAATTCTACAGGCACCATCTCAGCCATATCATATCGGAAACCATCGACACCTTTATCGAGCCAAAATAGTGCGATATCTCGAAACTTTTGCCATGAATTAGGGACGGGCTTGTCTTGCCAAAACTGCGCATGAGCTTTGGCGTCTTTTGTTGCAAACTCTGGCGGCAGTTCATCGAAATCTTTACATCCATCAGGGCGAATACCGTAGTTTATCTTGGCGGTCTCATACCAATCGTCAAAGTTTGGTTTGGCCGTGGTGGCACCATTACCAGTCCACTTGGCAGGAAATTCGTGATACGGCTGACAATGGGTTAACGTTGCATTGGTACCCAGTGGTTGAAACTTGTCTGGAATGTCAGGAGTTTCAAATTCTTGGTCGGGTACGTAGTAAAAATTGTTGTGCTTATGATATGCACGTGAAGTGACATCGTGTGCGCCAAAATCACTGACGCCAGCTGGGTTATTAAGCCCTTTGTAATTGCGTGCGACATGGTTTGGTACAATATCAATAATCACTTTCAGACCAGCCTTATGAGTACGCTCTATAAGTGCTTCAAACTCTTCCATACGATTGGCTGGGTCGATGGCAAGATCTGGGTTGACTGAGTAGTAATCTTTCACTGCATACGGTGAGCCTGCTCGCCCTTTGACGACGGCTGGGTGATCGTGCTCGATCCCGAGCTCAGAATAGTCTCGGATGACAGCGTGGTGTGGTACACCGGTAAACCATACGTGAGTCATTCCTAGCGCTTTGATTTCTTTAAGGGCGATATCGGTGAAGTCAGCGAATTTGCCCACTCCGTTTTGTTCTATGGTTCCCCAAGGAATATTGTTGGTGACGGTGTTGCCAAACAAACGAGTAAAGACTTGATAAACTGCGTATTTTTTCATGTCGATTTTCTTGTTATGGTGGGTACATACTCAACTTAGCGTACACCAGTTTTAAGCAAATCCTCCTTTAAGGAAGAAATAGGGGCGTAGATGGACAACTCAGTAATTATTAGGCAATTTGAAGCAAAAGATACCGAGCGAGTTATTGCGTTATGGCATGCTTGTGAGCTAGTCAAACCATGGAACGACCCTGATAAAGATATCGCTATTAAGCTTGCCCACGATGGAGAGCTGTTTTTGGTCGCTGAGCAAAATGGCGTCGTGGTTGCTAGTGTGATGGGCGGCTATGAAGGGCATCGAGGTTGGGCTAATTACCTTGTAGTCGACCCAGAGATTCAAGGGGCAGGATTAGGCCGCTTGATGATGGATGAGCTTGAGCTGCGTCTTAAAGATAAAGGGTGCCCTAAGATTAACTTGCAGGTGCGAGCTACCAATCAAAAAGTGATCGAGTTTTATCAGGCGCTCGGATTTCAAATTGATAACTCTGTCAGTTTAGGTAAGCGTCTTGATGGGGTGAAGTATCAGGCTTGACTCTAAATGGGGAAATTTTTTCTTCAAAGTTTACTGTTTTTCATCAGGTTAGATTGGTTGAAACTCGTTGTTAACCAATAGTAAGAAAGGCGACAAGCTCGTCTGGCATGTTACCTGAAAGAACTTACACCCCCTATATTGGTAACACCTGTCTTTGTGGCAGGTGTTTTTCTATCTAAGGTAACTTACGCATGACAACCGACGTAAGACTGATTACTCTGATGACGTTAAAAACTTGAGGTATCAGATGTATATAGGGGAAATCGCTGCAATAAGCGCAGCCTTGGTGTGGGCTATCGCCACGTGGATTTATGGGCAGTTTAGTCATCATTTTTCAGCATTGCAGCTAAATATCGTTAAAGGTGCACTTGCATCGATGATGATGTTGGTTGTGATGCCGTTCTTGCCCATGCCTGAACTAGACTTATCGACTGAGCATCTCTCGGTGTTGGCAATTTCTGGTGTGATTGGTATAGCGATTGGTGATAGCGCTTATTTTGCCTCACTTAAGCGAATTGGCGCCAATAAAACTTTGTTGCTAGAGTCGCTTGCTCCACCGTTATCGGGAGTGTTAGCGTTAGTGGCATTGGGCTCAGTGCTAGGTATTCAAGCTTGGCTCGGGGTAATCATTACCACTTGTGCAGTAACATTTGTGGTGTTCCAGCCGAGCCAGAACGAACAACCTGTATCGATGAGCGGTATTGGCTTTGGCCTGTTGGCAAGTGTTTGTCAGGCAACTGGGGTTGTGATTTCTCACTATGCTCTGGTTGCTGGTGATATTCCACCGCTGCTTGGCGCTTTGATCCGCTTGAGTATCGGCGTATTAGCGGTTGCTATGCTGATCCCTTGGGTTGAAGCCAAGCCTTTTGCTGGTATCCGTCGCCACTGGATGGCGATGGGGCGCTCTCAGATGTTAAAACTGCTCGGCGCAATATTCGTCGGAACTTTCTTGGCGTTGTGGCTACAGCAAATCGCATTGAAACATGCAAATCCAGCAATTGCTCAAACTCTAATTGCTACCAGTCCTCTGTTTATGTTGATTATTTATCGGATAAAGGGGCAAGTGATAGGGCGTTCAGCCTTGGTTGGGACGCTCGTCGCCGTGATGGGTATCGGGTTATTTTTTCTCTAGATTGAAATCAAAAAAAACGGCCTCCTAAATTGGAGGCCGTATCGGTTATAAGCGTAGTTAGTGATCTAGGTACAGATAGTTTTGCCAACTCTTCATACGTATCAGTACTTTGCGCATCACTGATACGTGAGAGAAGCTATCAGAATAGACGGCGATTTCGGCGTTACTACCCATAGGTAGGTGATAGCTAGAAACATCATCGGTGAGTTTTAACTTAACAAGTGCTCGGCCATTGGTTCTAAGCGCAGAACTGTTGAGAAGCGAACCTGCCGCTTGGATCTGACCTTCACCGATGGCTGGAATGACTTCAACTACTTCCCCCTTAAACACCTTGCCCGGCAGGGCTCGGAACATGAACTCTGCTTCAAAACCAGACTCGAGTCGTTGTAGCGAGTTCTGTCTGAACGCACCGACGTAGTATTTATCTTCGGTATGAACAAAGGTCATGACAGGTCTTAGTGGAATTGGTACTGCCATCATACCCGGGCGAAGCGCCAGTTGCGTTACGTAACCATCGGTTGGCGCTCTGACAACGGTTTCGGATAAGTTGAACTCCGCTAATTCTAACTGCGCTTTAAGCCTTGCCACCGTAGTGTTTTCACCATCGATCTCGGAAGTGTAGGCGAGTTCAGCTCGACGTTCTTGTGCCTGTGCAGCTTCAAGTGCCGCTTGTGTTGCTTTATAGGTTTGACGACGGGTATCTACTTGTTGCTCGGTAAATGCTCCGCGTTTTTGCCCCTTTTCGTAGCGCTCAAATTCTCGCTCCGCTTTGTCTCGTTCTGCCACAGCTTGAATTGTCGTTGCTTGTGCTTGCTTATAGGTGGATTCTAGTTGCAATAACGATTGCTCAGCCTCTGCAAGAGCAGCTTTGGCTTGAGTCACTTGAGTCTTGAATGGGGTCTGTTCGATTCTAAACAGAACGTCACCGGCTTTAAGTGGGGTGTTTGGCTCAGCTTCTACCGAAATCACTTTCCCTTTGACACTAGGTACGATTGGTGTGGTTGTAAAGTACTGGCCACCGAGCTGTGTGAATGGGTGATTGTAGTTCATCAATAGTATCAAGGTACCTACTAAAACTACGCCACCAAGTACTGCGGTTGGAACCGTCCACTTATTGAGTGGGATCTTGAAGATCTTAAAAATTGCGATACATAAGGCCGCATAGGTCATAACGAGAAGTAAATCCATGCTTATTCTCCCTGCTCGGCGGCTTTATTGACGGTTTGGTCAGGCTTAGAGGTCACGGGTTCTTCGCGTTTGAGCTCTTTAACTTGAGCCTCCAGCTGCATGACTTGTGTGGTGAGCTGTTCTAGCTTGTTGTGCAGATCATGCTGTTCTTGTTGCATCTGCGCAAATCCCCAGCCTCGCTCCTTGCGCCACAGTGTCGCCCAGATCCATAAAAATGGCCAAATAGCGTGTAACGTGAACAGGCTAACCCATCCTGCATAGTGAATAGCATCCTGATGAGGGTGCTCACGCTCTTTTGCGATCTCATAGGGGATATCGTGAATAACGATGATCCCGTAAAAAATGACTAGGGCAACAAATACCAGTAGCCCTAAAGCAAAGTAGTCTAAAAACATAATGCATCCTGCTGTTTATAACTCTATGAAATTTAAGCATGCATTTGGCAAATATGATAGCCCCGTAAATAAATAAGTAAGCAGTAATTTGTTGTTGTTATGTTTAGTGAATTTATAGGGGCTGTTTGTGAAAACGTATCACTTAGATAGGAGTCACTCGTATTTTGGACTCTCGGCCTTACTGATATAACAATGTGCTACTTAAATGCAATCCTGTGGAAACGTTTACACTATGCAGTATTGATCACAGATTTATTGTTAGAACTGCTGCTAAGCTTATAAGCATCAAGTAAGAGGGCAGTATTGTGAAAGTATTGGTAACAGGCGGAATGGGTTATATAGGCAGCCATACATGCGTACAGATGATTGAAGCAGGTATGGAGCCCATCATTTTGGATAACCTTTGGAATGCAAAGGTCGAGGTTTTATCTCGAATAGAACAATTGACTGGAAAAAAGCCGACCTTTTTTCAAGGGGATATACGCGATGGAGCGCTTCTAGACCAAATATTCTCTGAGCACGATATTAGCTCGGTTATTCACTTTGCTGGTCTTAAGGCCGTCGGTGAATCGGTGCAAAAACCACTTGAGTATTATGACAACAATGTCTATGGCACGATTTCGTTAACTCAGTCGATGCGAAAGGCAGGAGTCAAAACACTAGTGTTCAGCTCCTCTGCTACCGTTTACGGTGATCCAGACAGTGTGCCTATTACCGAAGACTCACCAGTTGGTGCGACGACTAACCCTTATGGTCGAAGCAAATTCATGGTGGAGCAGTGCCTGACAGATTTGGTCGCTGCCGAACCTGACTGGAGCATCACGTTACTCAGATACTTTAATCCTGTTGGTGCTCACCCTTCTGGAACTATGGGAGAGGACCCTCAGGGGATCCCAAATAATTTGATGCCATTTATTGCGCAAGTCGCTGTAGGGCGTAGAGAAAAATTATCCGTATATGGAAACGATTACCCAACACCTGATGGAACTGGGATTCGAGACTATATTCATGTGATGGACCTTTCTGACGGGCATATTGCCGCATTGAACACAGTTGGCAAGAGTTCAGGGCTGCATATTTTCAATCTGGGTACGGGTAAAGGCAGCAGCGTGCTTGAGATGGTTGGTGCATTTTCTAAGGCATGTGGCCATGAGGTTGCGTATGAAATTTGCCCACGCCGCTCCGGCGATATCGCCGAATGTTGGGCAAGTACCGCCAAAGCAGAAAGCGTTTTGGGTTGGAAAGCGACTCGGAGTGTCGACGAGATGACCGCAGATACTTGGCGTTGGCAATCGAATAATCCACAAGGCTATAGCAACAAATAAAGAGACATCGTAATGAAATTTAATCCTGTAGATCATCCACATCGTCGCTATAACCCGCTAACGGGCCAGTGGATTTTAGTATCCCCGCACCGAGCCAAGCGCCCGTGGAGCGGCCAAGATGAGAAGCCTTCAACCGAGCAGCTTCCTAGTTACGACGAAAACTGCTTCCTTTGCGCAGGTAATACCCGTATTTCGGGCGATACTAACCCTGATTATGAGGGCACATACGTTTTCAATAACGACTTTGCCGCACTAATGGTGGACTCACCAGATGCGCCGGAGAGTGATAACCCGCTGTTTCAGGCACAAGGTGTTAGAGGCCTGAGTCGAGTGATCTGTTTTTCTCCTGACCACAGCAAAACGTTACCTGAGCTTCCCTTAAACAAAATCCGTGGTGTCATTGATACTTGGGATGAGCAAATTGAAGAGCTCGGTAAAGAGTACTTGTGGGTACAAGCTTTCGAAAATAAAGGCGAAACTATGGGCTGTTCACAGCCGCACCCACATGGACAGATTTGGGCAAATAGCTTCCTGCCTAATGAGATTGAGCGCAAAGACATCAATTTAAGAGACTACTACCAGAAATACGGGACTAACCTGCTGGTAGATTATGTGAATGCGGAGCTCGAATCTAAGCAGCGCATTGTTGTTGAGACAGAACACTGGGTAGCGGTAGTGCCTTACTGGGCAGCTTGGCCTTTTGAAACCATGTTGATGCCGAAAACACATGTTCGTCGAATGAGTGAGTTAAATGACGAGCAGCGAGATGATCTTGCACTCGCAATTAAAAAGCTGACCAGTCGATACGACAACTTGTTCCAGTGTGCGTTCCCGTACTCAATGGGCTGGCACTATGCGCCTTTCTTTGAAGCGTCAGAAAGTGTCGAACACTGGCAGTTGCATGCGCTGTTCTACCCACCATTGCTGCGCTCAGCGACCGTAAGAAAATTCATGGTCGGCTATGAAATGTTGGCAGAAAGCCAGCGCGACCTCACCGCTGAACAAGCCGCAGAGAGGCTGCGTAACTTGAGCGATGTCCATTACAAAGAACAATAATTTGATGTACGCAATCTGACTTGCGACGTTACCAGCTTGAGAGATAACTATGACAACACAATACGAAAAAGTCGCTGCGGTATTTTCTGAGCAGTTAGGCTACAAGCCAAGCCATATTATTCAGGCTCCTGGGCGAGTGAACCTGATTGGAGAGCATACGGATTACAATGATGGATTTGTTCTGCCTTGTGCTATCGACTATCAAACGGTGGTGGCCGCATCACCACGAGACGACAAGGTTGTTCGTGTCATTTCTGTCGACTACCAAAATGAGCTTGATGAGTTCTCGTTAGATGGACCGATAGACTTTGTAGAAAACAAAATGTGGGCGAACTATATTCGCGGTGTTGTTCATTTTCTTCAAGTGAGAGGGTTTGAGTTTGGCGGTGCTGATATTGCAGTGACTGGCAACGTACCGCAAGGTGCTGGTTTGAGTTCCTCAGCAGCGTTAGAAGTTGTGATTGGTCAAACGTTCAAGACTCTATACAACTTAGATATTTCACAAACAGATATCGCCTTGAATGGTCAGCAAGCTGAAAATGAGTTTGTAGGCTGTAACTGCGGCATTATGGATCAATTGATTTCTGCTCAAGGTGAAGAAAATCATGCTTTGCTGATTGACTGCCGAAGCTTAGAAACCAAATCGGTTTCAATGCCTAAGGATATTTCGGTCATTATCATCAACTCGAATAAAAAGCGTGGTCTTGTCGACAGTGAATACAATACACGTCGAGAACAGTGTGAAAAAGCAGCGCAAGTGTTTGGTGTAAAAGCGCTTCGAGATGTATCTATTGAGACATTTGAAGCACGCCAAGCTGAGCTAGATGAAGTGGTAGCAAAACGTGCTCGCCATGTTATTACTGAAAATGATCGTACTGAAGCGGCAGCCGTAGCACTGTCTAACGGTAATTTAAAAGCGATGGGTGAGCTAATGGCTCAATCGCATGCATCGATGCGAGATGATTTTGAAATCACGGTCAGTGAGGTAGACGCTCTGGTGGATATCGTTAAAGACGTTATTGGCGAGCAGGGTGGTGTGCGCATGACCGGTGGTGGTTTCGGTGGGTGCATTGTTGCCTTAGTTCCACCAGCTTTGGTTGAGTCAGTGACTCAAGCAGTAGAGTCTCAATATGAAGCGAAAACGGGGCTTAAAGAGTCAATCTATATCTGCCAAGCGATGGCTGGGGCGGGTGTTGTCGCTTAATTTAATTATCTGGTCGTGTTGATGCCGAAAGGCTGATGCGACCAAGCAAGTTTGTTCATTGTTGCAGTCTTTAGCTCGAAATTGAGCTAGCATTCAGGGGAGCGGGGGGCTTCCCTTTTTTTATATCTGGAGTAACGTAATCAGTAACTAATGCAAAAAGGAAGCATGCCGTGATCCGCCATATATTACTCATTAAATTCAAGCCAGAAGCGGCTGAGTGTGACATCGCCAAACTTAAGTTTTTGTTTGAAACCATGCCAAATAAAATTAAAGGCGTGACTGCTGTCGAGTGGGGAATTAATGATAGTCCAGAAAATAAAAACCAAGGCTATACCCATAGTGTATTAATGACGTTTGCCAACGATGAAGCACGAGAAAGGTACCTTCCTCATCCCGAACATGACGCTTTGAAAGTGGTATTTCGACCACTGCTTGAAGATATAGTGGTGTTTGATTATCAGTGTTAAGTATTCGTATATAAACTAAAGGGGAGCTTCACGCTCCCCTTTAGTTTAATATCAGTTTAAGCTTTAGCAGGCTCAATACTTGCTGATTTTCGCTCGCTGTATAACTTCGCAAGGAAGTAGACGTTGACACAGGCGATGAAACCATTTGTTGCCGCAACAGGCATGGCGTCGATCATTAATCCGTAGGTTGTAAATAGCGCACAACCGATGAAGTTTAGAATGCGTAGCAATACGATATCTTTCATCATTAATGACACTGCAACCATCACTGATGATGCGTAACCTAAAATTTCAACCATATTGAATTCCATAGTTTGACCCTTTGTTGTGTTTCGTGTTGCCAATTCTTCTCATCTTGAGAGGACGACCAATAATTAAAGGTGAATGCGCTATATATCCTTAATAGCCACCGTGTTATTGGTCTAAGGGGGAGCTCCGTGCCCCGAATGGTCTGTTTGTGGGAAGGACTATAGCAATAGCAAACTCACGAGCAAATAGTCACTTTTCAGGAAATAGAAGGTTAGCGATTACGCAAACGTTTAGCCCTTATCAAGCTAAAAAATGTTAACCGAGATTGTTGAGTTGGGTGGTGGTATTAGTCTAAATGGTCTGGCGTAGAGAAATAGGTGCCACAAACGGTACACTTATAATCCCCAGTGGCTTGGCCTTCAGATATGCTGGAGAAGATGGCAAATAGAAGCCCCATGATAAAACCACGAGACGGAGTTTCTGGCTGCGTGCCATTGCTACCAAAGGTTTGATACTTGTGTAGAGTGACTTTTTTACAGTTGCAGCAAAATCGTTGTGCTTTCGAGCTATCGTACATCCATGCCTCTAGGTCTATTTAAGGTATTACTTGGCGGATTATGGCACGAAATACAAGCTAATAGTTTGAATTAGATACAAAAAACCCACCTTTTCGAGGTGGGTTTGAATTCTAAAGTGGCAATAGATTATTTTTTGCCTTGGCTCTCTTTGTCTGCTTGAGTCAGCTCGCGAATTTTACGGCTGATGTCGCGGCGAGCTTTTGAAATCTCAGCGCTCTTGATGATGTGGTCGTCAACGCGGTCTTCGTAGTCTGCTTTCATGTTCTTAACAATAGCAACAACTTCTTCAGTCGACATGTCTGGCTTGATGTAGTCCATTAGGTTATCTAGCAGGTCAACACGCTTAGAGTTATCACGAACTTTCTTTTCGTTGTCTTGAAGCTCACGCTTAAGTTTGTTTTTACGACGCGCTAGGTTAACGATTTCAAATACGTTGTTCATTAGATCCCTTTCCTAATTCAAATTAAGCAACTGGCTCGATTAAAACACAATGTGGAACGGCTTTACAGATTTTAGATCAATCTGCCGACGCCCATGCTGGTTTTTTCGCCATCTGATCCGTTGCACGTAGCATTGTTACGGCTTCACGATTATTATCGTTGCTAACGATTGCTAGAGAATGAAATAACGACGTGCAAGAGAAACAACCATCCCCGCCAAATACAGAACCTGCGAAGCAAAAACTGAAGGCTGCGTACAAGGCAGGGCGACACCTACAAGACTTACTTGATGTGCAGTTAAATCAATGCAAAGTGGTGATCTATGATCAAAATGGCGTTCAACTTGATTTACAACTGCCAAAACCGCATTGATAAAGTGGCGTAACGTCTTCATCTCTCCCAAAATACAATGACACAATAATAAGGATAGCCTCATGAGTATTGAATTAACGTCGGTAGAAGCGCGAGTAATTGGTTGCTTAATTGAAAAAGAAGTAACTACGCCAGACTACTATCCTTTAACGCTCAACAGCCTAACGGCCGCATGTAACCAAAAGAGTAACCGCGACCCAGTAATGGCTTTGTCTGATACGGAAGTTCAACAAGCTATAGACTCATTGTCTGGCCGTCATTTAGTCAACGATGAAAGCAGTTTTAATAGCCGTACAGCAAAGTTTCGTCATCGTTTCTGTAACACAGAGTTCGGTTCTTTACAGTTTACAGAGCAAGAGCGTGGTGTGATCTGTTGCTTGCTATTGCGTGGCCCACAAACACCGGGCGAACTTCGTAGCCGTACCAACCGCTTATGTGACTTTTCTGATGTGAAGGAAGTGGAAGCCGTGCTGAACGGTCTAGCTTCACGAGACGGTGGTGCACTGGTGGTGAAGTTGCCACGTGAAGCGGGCAAGCGAGAGGCACGTTACCAGCACTTGTTTAGTGGCGATGTCGATCTTGAGGCGTTAGAACAACAAGCAGCCCAAGCTATGGGTGGAGGTAAGGTCGCTGAGTTGGAAGCGAAAGTGGAAGCGCTCTCTAAGGAAAATGCGATTCTAAAAGCTGAAAACGAACTATTGCGCTCTCGTCTCGGTGAGTAAGCAAGAACATCCTTGGTTCGTGTATTTTGTACGAACCAAGTCTAGAAGCCTGTATTGCGGTGTCACCAATGACATCGCAAAACGTTTTGCCGCTCATCAGAATGGAACAGGGGCAAAATATCTCAGAGGGAAGGGGCCATTAGAGCTTGCGTGGTCGCAGCAAGTTGACAATAAAGTCACCGCCATGAAGCTAGAGTATCGCCTCAAACGCCTGCCAAAAGTACGTAAAGAAAAAATCATCACTGACAACCTGATTGTCTCGCTAGACTAAATTCAAATCAAAGGTCTCGAACTAACGCTGCCTAAACTTTTTGTGCGATTTTAACTTGATGCACTGGGCTACCTTTAGCTCGGTACATGGCCATATCAGCCAGTTTGAGCAACTTGTCGTAATCTTCTCCATGTTGTGGATAAAGAGCGACCCCCATGCTGCCACCTATCTTTGTGGACACCCCATTTTCTAAACGATAGTCACCAAATACAGGCTCGAACAAAGCTTTCAAGCGCTCTTCAATGTTGGTGTCACTGTGCAAATTTTGAAACAGAAGTACAAATTCATCGCCACCCATTCGAGCAGGGATAATACTCGGTAGAGATTGATAATATTCCAGTGCCGAACCTGGGTCTTGAGGGATTTGCAGTTGAGAAAGCAGCCGTAGGCCAAAAGTTTTAAGTAGCTCATCACCTAACTTGTGCCCATACTTATCGTTAACCTGTTTAAATCCATCAAGGTCGATAAATATCAGTGCCCCTGATTGCTGCTTTTGTTTCATCTCTACGAAAGCGGCTTTCGTTAACTGTCTGAAATATTGCCGATTCGCCAAACCCGTTAAAGAATCTAAGTAAGCCAGTTGTGACACCTGCTGTTTGTTACGCTCAATGTTTTCAATCATGCTCGCAAAAGACTTATTGATCTCTTTGACTTCTACTGGTGTGATGGTCTGGGTATGAAAACTAATGTCTTCACTACGCTCGCTTTTTTCAAATTTCTTAATGTTCTCAAGCAGTGTTTCTAGTGGTCTGATTAGAAGTCGTGAAATTGGTATTGTTAACGCTAGTGCCAGTGCAATTCCGAGCATCATGACCAAAGTTGCCATTTTATCGATGTCTTTGGCCTTATTTTCTAGCTCACTTATTGGCTGAGGTACCATTACCCCCCAATTGGCATGTGACACATGTGTGTAGCCTGCGATCATGTCACCTTTTAATGCGGGAGAATAGAAGCGCTCAACGCCAGTTTGCCCGGCTAACATTTTCTGCACGGCGCTAACTGCGCTGATATTGCGTCTTTCTGCTACCCATGAATCTAATGGATGCGCCAATACATTGCCTTGTTGGTCCACAACCGCTGCATGCCCTTTCTCACCAAATGCGACTTTTTTGCCTGTCTCACTGATGTACTGGGTTGAAAGGTAACCGATGATAAGGCCCAGTTCGGTTTTCTTGATAACCAATAGAATTGGGCCACTGTTTCGTATTTTGTCTTCAGTAACAGGTGACATCACTATATCGTCGTCTGATAGCGTGGCTTGGGCCAGTGCCATAATGTGCGTTGGTAAAGATGCGGCACACTCTTGGTTGGCGGGAAATAGGCACTCAAGAATTTGGCCATTGGAGTCGACACGGGTAACGGCGTTGAAGTGGTAACTTTCTAGCAGCTTTTGAAATTCAGGATGGTGCGCTTTTTCAACCGAGATGAGCGAAGTAATAGAAAATATTCCTACAACATCGAGATAGTAACGCTCAAATGCCGTTGAGAGATTTTTGGCGATCACCAAATGACGTTCATTAACGTCGTTGATTTCCGATTCGAGTGCTTGGGAGTATGGCCATGCCCAGAACAGAGTGGTTGGTATGATAGAAATAAAACAAAAGGTGATGACAAAAAGACTTCGTAGCTTCATATCCAAAGGCCGGCAGCTATACATGTTGAAGCTTTATAGAAGCTTTGGACTTTATGAAGTTTCAACCAAATAGGTATATTAACTGAGCGAATTATTAGCCTCATAATTATGTGATTAGTAAATGTGAGCTGGAGCAACAATTGTGCAGAAAGATCATTGTTCCAGATCCTATCGGTCGCTGAGCTTTGTCACTGAATTGATAAAGGTGTCTAGCACAGGGTTTGTCTTACTGTCCGATTTAAGCAACAGCTCGGTGTACCAGTTTACATTCGAGCTTTGGTCTGGTTTAAACTCAACTAACTCTCCCGAGTCGATCAGGTCTTCAACACGAAAGCGGGGCAAAATGGCCCATCCCATATTGAGTGACAGCAAATCTATCATGTCATCAAGGCTATGCACTGACAGGGTATGGTTGGAGATAATATGTCCCGAAAGTTGAGGGGACTGCTCAACAAAACGATAGACGATTTGTGGAAAAGCTCTAAGTTCATTCTCTGTTATCGTACCGAGACTGTGCTCCCATCTCGGCGAGCAAACATAGGCCAATTGAAAGTTAAAAAGCTGCTTGGTATCAAGTTGAGGTAGTTGGTTGAATAATGTTGTAATGACGCCGACGTCGGCTTGGTTTTCTCTTACCCAGTCAATCACTTGTATCGGGTCTCCACTCATGATTTCAAGTTTAATGGTTGGGTATTTTTCACAGACGTCTTTTGCACATCGTATGATCTGCCGGTCTCTAATCGTGCTGTCGATTGCTAATTTGAAATCGATAGGCAGGTTACTATCTAAAGCTTCCAGTTTATTACCTAAGAGTGCAGCTTCCCTGAGAACCGGTTTTGCATAACGATAGAACTCTTCGCCTTGTGGGGTAAGGATAATTCTCCTTACTTTTCGTTCAAACAGGTCAAACCCAACATCAACTTCCAACATCGCCACCTGTTGGCTGACGGTTGTGGCATGTTTGCCTAGTGATATCGCCGCATTTTTGAAGCTGCCTTGCTCGACCGTATTCACGAAAGCGGTCAATTGATCCAATGTAAAATTAGCTTTATTCATGAGGTCTAGTCCTGTGATTGTTGTTTATAACTATAGCAGGGTTTTATCCTTTTTATGCGAGTTAATGAAAGGGTTATGCGGGTTCATAATGGCTTCATCAAATCGAGACCAGACACTAACGGAGTCCATTATGAAAACTAAACTTCTTACTTTAGCTATCAGTGCAGCAACATTAGCGGGCGCAGCAGCGACAGCTCAAGCATGCACAAACTTCAATTTTAAAACAGAAGAGGGTCATACTTTTGTGGGTCGTACCATGGAGTGGCCGGGGGAGCTTAACGGGCAGTTTTCTGTTGTTCCACGTAAATATGGTTTTAGCTATACCAATACAGCATATGGCTTTGTAGGTATTCAGCACGGTGAAGAGTTGTTTAGCTCTGGTATGAATGAACATGGGTTAAGTGGTGAAGCGCTTGCTCTTGCCGCTGCGGACTTTGCCCCTGAAGGAAGCGGAGATATACGTTCAGGAGATGTTGTCGCTTACGTGTTGGCCAATGCTAAAAACGTTTCTCAAGTCATTAAACTATTGCAAAAAACTAGGGTAGAGATCGCCGCCTATGATGTAGTTGATGGCTTACATCTAGGTATGCACTATGTATTTAATGATGGTGAGAGTTCAATTGTCGTGGAATATTTGGACGGCTCGGGTTTTCCAGTTATTTACGAGAACAAGTTAGGTGTAATGACCAATGATCCTAGTTACGATCATCAACAAGCGCTAGCGAATATGATGTTAGACAATGGTAATGTGAAATTTTCTGAAGAGACGTTTCAAGCGTTTGATTATTCGCCTATTGGCCGATTCCAGAAAATGGTTGCCTTTAACCACACAGCTGATTTTAGTTTAGTGAAGAATGACTATGATGCGGTGAACCGAGCATGGTCTATGATCAATGCCGTTGATATTCCACAAGGAGCCTTGTACTGGAGGTTTGCTGCGGAAAATACCCCACAGTTTACTTCTCACTCAAATGTGGCTGATATTGCGAATAAAGATTATTACTTCAGAACGTATGACAACATGGATATTCGTAAAGTTGATTTAGATACTATCGACTTTTCGACAGTTAGTTACCACAGTGAGTCGATATTCAACACTCAACCAGCTTATAAAGAGATGAGTTTCTAACTGGGGTTATATTGAAAAAGCAGGAGAGGACTCCTGCTTTATTACTATTATTCTTTCTCTGAGAAAGTAACTTGGTACTTGCCTACACCTTGGTAAGTGATGGTTGTTGGCTGGTTGAATTCAACTTCGACAATTCCGCAGTAAGAACCCGTGATGATAGCTTCACCCGCTTGGAAATTCACGCCACGGCGAGTCATATAGTTGATGAGCCAGTAGATAGGGGTTTGAGCAAGCTGATTAGGGTGCTTACCTTCGAACGTCTGCTCACGGCTTTCTTGGCTTACCGTAATATCAATTGTGGAGGCATTGAATGCTTTCTCACGTTCAATTTCAGGGCCAAGGTAAAGACCTTGGTTTACTAGGCAGTCTGCCAATTTTTCTAGGAACTCCGCTCCGCTATCGTCTGCGAAACGTGCTTGCATAAGTTCCAGTGCCATATGACAAGACCCAATAGCTTGGTTGATCTCGTCTTCACTATACCCCTGCGGATTTGCAACCAGTGGTTTCTTCAGTACAAATGCAATTTCAGGTTCAATACGAACAAGGTTGTTGTCAGCAAACAGCTCACATGTGTCACCTTGTTGCACCGAATCGGCAAAGATTGGAGCCACAATAAATTTGTCTTCTGCCAATGGAAGAAGACACTTCCAACCACCCACTTTATCACTGTGTAAGTCGATCATAGAAGATTGAATATTTAAGGCATCTTCGATGTTCTGCGGGCGCTGTTCTTCGGCAAGGCGAGGCGCTTTAGTTCCAGCGCTGCGGCGTTTTAGTAGCTCAGTGGCAGCTTTTTGATGTTCAGTCATATTGTATTACTTATTCCGTTAAATTTAGCTAATGATATCGAAATTGTGTCTGATTTGATAGGGCCAAATACGCCTTCTTTGCTCGATATTTAGATATTGTGAACTCGATAGTTGGTATTGAAACATTTCACTGTTTAAAACGCATTGTGTGATAGTAGTTCCAAGTCGAATTAGAAACTTGGAAATATCGTTATCTATTTGAAAATTATAAATTTATCCTGTGACTGAAGATCACATATTTTCCTAAGTATGATGAAGAAATTTTCTTTATATTTTCTGAAAGGCCAAACCTAAATTAAGGAAATATAATGAAAAGAACAGTATTGAGTGGATTGATAGCAACCGCAATTCTCGGCGGTTTTCCTTCGTTCACAGTGGCAAATACCGTTGCGAATATATCGACATCGACTGAGTCTGTATCCGCTTCAGTGAGTGTTACCCCTGGGGCTTGGTACTCATCATTTGTTATTAATTTAAACAATAGCGCTGGGCAGGACGTTGACCTTGCGGGCTTACAAGTGGAAGTAGCTGTGCCAGAAAATGGAGAGATTAGCTCTGTTTGGGGGAACTGGCCATCTAGTTATTCTGTCGAAGCGAAAGGTCAAAAAAGTGGGAAAAAGGTATTCTTAATTACCCATCAAGCTAGCTCGGTCACCATGCAAGCAGGGGCTAGCACGACCATCAGTGGTGGTGTGAGTAGTAGCGACGGCGTTACAATTGAAGCTCAAGATGTGCAAGTGTTGTCGGTCACGCTCAAAAATGACCCAGCCGTGACCGGTAAGGTGACGGTTAACGCTCCTAGTGCACCACATTCGAGTCTTGGTCATGCGGGTGTTTTGGTTGAAGGTGAAGGGTACTCCGAGCAGTTTAGCCTTCCTTGGGGAACATCGCTGGATATCAATAACCTTCAAGATGGTCTTTATACAGTGACACCTCTAACGGTTACCAGTGATAAAGGGTATGCACATGGGAAAAGCTCAATAGATATAGAAGTTGATGCTGGGCAAGTTGCTCCGACGGCATATTTTGAATACCAGCCATTCATTGCCTATGCGCAAATTGACGTTATTGTTCCTTCAATTCCAAACCTTACTCAGAGTGTCACAACCACAGTTCGGATTAAGAACTCGCAGACCCAGCAAGAAGTTAAGCAAGGTACTGTGACATTTGGTCAAACCCTTCATATCGAAAAGCTAGATGATGGTTCAAGCTACGATTTCCACTTTGACCCGATCACGGTTAACAACCAACAGCACCAACTAAGTGATGTCAATAACGTAGGTGCTACGGCAGATTCTATCAACGAAATCACCACTCAATTGAGTAGTCGCCAAATAGACGATGCGGATCTTGTCACCGTTGCGACTCATATCTCAGGATTGCCAGCAGACGTAGACTCATTCACTTTGAAGTTGATATCACCGTCTGCAAGTTACTTCATGACCCTTACCTCTGATGCGACATCTCTGCCTTACAAAATTGCCAATGGGCAGTACCAAGTTGCTGTTGCCGATGCCGAGCATGGTGGTGTGAATTATGTATTAGCCAATCAAACCCAGTTAACAGTGTCAGGGCAGGATACGGTACTTAATTTGGCATTTAAAAATGGTGTCAAACTCGCAGTGAAAGGATTTCCCGACTTTGTCGCAAACGGGACAGTCACCAATGATAGCGAGGCAGTGACGAAATCTATTGGCGATACTAAGGTCGATGCCATATTCAAATATGCAGGCTTCAGTGGCTCTGGTGATCCCGGTGTGATTTTGGAGAAATCTAGTTTGCCACTTCATCGCACCATGGCGAATGCAAAGCTTGCGAGTTCTATTTCTGGTAAGCATGTGCTACCTGTAATGGTGGTTTACACGGCTAATGCAAGTGGCGGCGCAACGTGGGGAGATTTAACGGATCAAGAGCTACTATATAAGCATTATGCGACCTTCATTACTCAGGCTTGGGCGGCGCAAGAGTATGCACAAGGTAATGGTCATTCACCGATGTCATTTGTATTGAATCCTGATTTCTTGGGGGAGCTGCAAAAAAATGCTAGCCATGTCGACGACCTTAATCGTGCAGGTGCTGTAGATGTTAACGCTCAGTTAGCTAACGCTTTGGGCTACATGCAACAAACGTATGGCTATCAACCGAGCGGCTCAGTACCGAGTTTTGAAAATACTCTCAATGGCTATATCCAATCACTTAACTACATCATGAAAGTGATGGCACCAGATGTCAGTTTTGGATGGCAAATCAATTTATGGGCAGTTGGGTCTGCAAATTGGGTTCATAGCAGTGATGATCAATCGGTGGCAATGGGACAGCGAGTGGGTGACTTTGTGAATCAATTACAAGTCTACTCACAGCAATATAAACCAGACTACATTGTGTTTGATAAATATGAGCGTGATGGATTTGGCAGCGAGGCGATTGGTAATTACGCCTATAACGCAACGAGTTGGCAGCGTTACTTAGACTATGTCAAAACCATCAGTGATGCGGTAGACGCCCCAGCGATGATCTGGCAAATTCCCGGTGGGCATATTCCGACTCAAGAGGAGGGCACAAGCCTGATTCAGAGTAATCATCAAGCTTCAGGCGGCACATTCTTTATGGGAGATGACCGCATCAATGCCGATATTGATACGGTCTACACAGGTCTGTTAGATAAACCTCTTAACGCCGCTGTTTACAATGGGGCATCTAACGTTCGTCAGTTACTCGACAAAGATGCTGGATACGATTGGTCATATCGCCGTATGGCGGAATTGCCAGAGCATAATGTCTTCTCATTGTTTTGGGGAGGTGGCTCGACAACCTCGGTGGTATCGATTGGTTCCAATGGTGATGATGGCGGTTGGCTTAAGAGCAAAGTCGCCGACTATGTCAGTGCACCAACCTGTCTGACTGGCGTTGATTGTGATGGTTCTATCTGGGGTGGGGGTGGGACACCTCCAGACCCTACGCCTGATCCTGATAACCGTGCACCAGTGATCAGTTTGATTCCTACTTGGGTAGTTGCTGGTGGAGAGACATTGGAGATTTCGGCTTCAGCAACGGACACTGATGGTGATGTGATCAGTTACCAGTGGCAAGTGCCTGCACAGCTAACGGTAGTCTCTGGGCTCAATGAGCCTACTTTGTCGGTTACCGCTCCTGCAGTGGCAACTCAGACGAGCTACACGGTGTCACTTACCGCTTCTGATGGCAAAACTTCAACGACTAAAGCGACACAAGTTACGGTGAAAGCTTCATCAAACAGCGATGATAAATGCAGTCACCTTGAGTTCTATCAAGATGGGCAGCAATATCAGCCGCAACAAGAAGTTCGCTATCTAGGCAACCACTACCAAGCGCAGCGTTGGACTGATGTTGGTAAAGCACCCGATCAGCCGTGGACTGGCTGGAAGCTGTTAGGTAGCTGTAAGTAATAAATTCTTTAGAATCACGAGCCCACTTTTGGGCTCGTTTTCATAGAGGGGCAGATTTTGGGTCATGTTATCCAATGAACAAATAGTTTGTCAGGCGAGCCTAGGATGCCTATAGTGTCGCCAGTAACCCAATATTGGTAAGAATAAATGCAAAACGAAGAGTTCATGACTGGCGAAATGCTAGTAGAAACGGTAGAAAATCAACTTGAAGATGGTAACCCAATCAAAGTAAAAGAAACGCTGATGCGTTTGATGATGACGGGCACTGCACGTGAAGAAGCTATCGAAATGATAGCGTGTGCGCTTTCTATTGAAGTATTCGATGTCATGAAAAATGAAGGGGAATTTAACCTCAAGCGTTACAGCGAAAACTTGGATTCCCTACCAGATATGCCATGGGAAATGGAAGACTAGCTCTGCTGTAAAAAGATCACCAAAAGGTGGTCTTTTTTGTTATGGAGAGTTCGGTGTTGTTGCGGCAAACCCACGAAAGATATTAGCCACAGTCACCAAAGCAAAACCCAGTGCCACCAATGCAATATGCCAAGGCTGGCTCAGGCCTACCTGAACTAGCAACATACTCATGATGGCAGAAACTAGCATTTGTCCACCACCGGCCATCGCTGCTGCCGATCCCGCTTCTTTTTTATAGGGTTGCAGTACCATGGCTTGTGACACTGGCAGTGCCATGCCGTTGCTTGTGGTCATAATCAGTTGTCCGAGCATCATGTATATGGGCTCGATCGGGCAGGTAAATAGCCACATCGCCGATAAGATTTGTAGAACTGGGGTGCAAAGCAGTAATCGCTTAGCACCGAGAACTGGGCGAAGTCGGTTGCTTAAACTGGTGCCCAGTAACATCCCTAACGCAGGGATGATTGCCCACAATGCATATTCATCGGAGCTCATGCCAATTTGGTTTTGCATAATGAATGGCATCACAGAGATCGTCGTGATCATCAAGCTAAAGTTGAGCCATCCGATGCCTGCAAAGCTGACGAAATACTTGCTAGTGAGCAGTGCCTTATATTGGCTAAGCATCGCCTTAGGGTTTGGGATTTGGCTTTTGTTGACCATGGTTTCGTCAAAACGAATAGACAGTACCATGTACGCAAGGGCGACATAGCAAAATAGGGACACAAACACCATCTGCCAACCAAAGTGGGCATTGATAAAACCGCCAAACACAGGGGCAACCAGTGGAGTAATTGAGGCAACCATCGCAATATATGACATTGCCGTTGGCAAGTGAGCACCACTGTACCTGTCACGGGTGGAAGCTCTTGCTAATACAGCGCAGCAGCCAGTCCCCAGACCTTGTATGAATCGCCCAGCAACCATGCCATAGAAATTGTCTTGCATTAAAACGATAACTCCAATGCCCACCAGAGCAATAGCTAAACCAGCCAGTAGTACCTTCTTTCTACCTAGTGCGTCCGAGATAGGGCCATAAATAAATTGTGATGGGCCAAATCCAAACAGATAACCAGCAATTAATAGCTGGGCTTCGTCGAGCGGCATATGGAAGTCTTTAGCAATCCAAGGAAGCGCAGGAAAGACAAGTCCCATGCTGAGTTGGCCGATACTAATGATCAAGCAGGCCAGTAAGATGGTTTTGTATTGGATAGAGGTGGGCATAGTAATCTTATATGACAATTTGACGCCAAGTGTACGCTTAATCGTCTCGTTATTCATTAGTTGCTGAGAATATATGTGACTGCTTCAGTTGAGTTCTGACAATCTTCGGACAAAGTGACATTTGGCGAAGATATTATTTGACATTAAATTCATAAGCACTATGACTATAAGTAAGAACGATACATGAGCATTAAACAGGCCGATCTTGATTTTTTAAAGCAGCAATTTATCGCTGCAAAAAACAGCCTTTCAGACATTGCACCCTATGACTTTGTGCCAAGTTATCCAAGAGAAATCATCGACTTCATGGAGAACCTTCAAAGTGATTTGTGGGTAAACAGTAACTACTGTTTTAGTGATAGCACCGAAGTAATTGAAAATCTAGACAACGCTAGTGCTATGGATATTAAGGGTATTTTCACTCATTTCGCTCGTATTGAGAGGTTTTGTGATGGTGCATGGATCGGAATCTTAGAGAAACAACCTTGGGAACAACTGTTTGAACGCTTAGAGCAACTCGCAAGGTAATGGGGCAGCTTTTACTTGTTCTAACATTGGGGTGAATGCGCTGTCGATTTGCTATCGTTCATGGTTATGATTTTGGTGGTTTTAGCGAATTTTATGTTATTAATGGCGACCAATAATTAATGTTGTCATAAAAGGTTAATCATAGAACCTTAGTCTCATCGCATCTTTTACATGGAGTAACACCTGCGATGAACAAAACTCTACTGATTTCTTCTCTTTCATTTCTAGCAGCACCAACGATGGCATTTGATCTTGGTGATCCGAGTCAAAATGACACCACCAATCTGGTATGGACGGGTCACATTAGCCCAGATACGGATACGGTGACTTCAGCAATTATTGCTGCGCACATCTATGGCGGTGTTGCTGTCGTGCCTGAACAAATCAATCCAGAGAGCAAATTCGTTCTAGAGTATTGTAATTACCAAGCCCCAGAAGTGATGCCGGATTTTTCCGGCAAGCAAGTGGGTTTGGTTGATTTCAACCAAAAAACACAGTTACAAGCAACCATCGATGAGTCAAGTATCGTCACCATTATCGACCACCATGCTATTGGTGGTAAGCCTGTGAACATGGCGCAAGTAGCAACGTTGGATATTCGCCCATGGGGTTCAGCGGCAACAATTTTAGCTGACCGAGCGGAGCAAATTGGGGTTAAGTTACCGAAAGAAATTGCCTGTACTACTTTGGGTGGCATCTTGTCCGATACGGTGGTTTTGCAATCTTCAACCACGACCAAATATGACCATCAATACGCTCAGTCACTGGCGAAAACAGCAGGCATCAAAGACATCAACGATTTTGGCCAACAAATGCTGGTGGCTAAGTCGGATTTAAGCCATATGAGCGCTGAAACTATTTTGACAATGGACTACAAAAACTTTGAGTTTGCAGGCAAAAAAGTGGGTATCGGTGTTGCAGAAACACTGACAGCAGAACAACTGCTAGCTCGTAAACAAGAGTTTATTGAAGCGATGAAGGCACATAAAGCTGACAAGCAACTAGACCACTTGTTCTTCTCGGTGACGGATACCAAAAACAAACAAGCAAACCTGATTTGGATTGACGCACAAGACGGTGAAGTCGCCAAGCAGGCATTTGATCAAGATAAAGCCAATCAGTGGTTAAATCTGCCTGGAGTTACGTCGCGTAAACGCCAAATTGCGCCTGCAATTCAGTCTGCGATAGAGTCCATCAACTAAATCTTGGCTATTTAGCCCGACATAGCTTAGACAATGCCTATGATTGAAAGATCATAGGCATTTTTAATATGTTGAACGAGACAAAAATCGTGAGCGTCTAGGCAGAAATCAATGCCTTACACCGCATACTATTGATTTTCGATAAACTCACTCAACGCAGAATTATGGCTAACTACAACTTCACCCGCCCTCTGGAGCGCAACGACAGTACATCAATCAAAACTAATCAGACGGTTATTAAGCAAGTCTTAGGGCTTAACTACTACCCTGACACCATCCCTATGTGGGTTGCAGACATGGATTTTGAATGTGCTCCGGCGATAGTTGAAGCGTTATCCAAACGGGCTGCACAAGGTAACTTTGGCTATAGTTACCTCTCTGATGAGTATTTTGAAAGTGTGATCAATTGGTATGGTCGCCGACACGACATGAATATCGACAAACAGTGGTTGGTATTTAGTAATGGCACAGTATCAGCGATTCGAAATGTGGTACGTGCGTTTACAGAGCAAGGCGATGGGGTGATCATTCAACCTCCTGTCTACTATCCGTTTGAAATGCAAATCAAGGAAACTGGTCGTGAGGTCGTGCGAAATCATTTGCTCAAAGACAAGGATAACCACTATCGCATCGACTTGGATGATTTTGAGCGCCAGTGTAAGGACCCAAAGAACAAGTTATTCATCTACTGTAACCCTCATAACCCGACGGGAAATATTTGGAGTAGGGAAGTCACACAAGAGTTACTGCGACTATGTCATGAAAATGGCGTGATGGTTTTTTCTGATGAAATTCATGCTGATTTGATACGCCAAGGTGAGTCTTTTACCTCAGCTCTTAATCTTAAGTTCAGTGACAATGTTATCGTCGCAACGGCCGTGAATAAGACTTTTAATGTGGCGGGGCTGCACATTACCAACCTAGTAATAAAAAACAAAACAGTGCGGAAAACGCTAAACAACTTCACAGGCTGGATCGGGGTTTCCCCATTTGCAGTGGATGCCACGATTGCGGCATTTAACCAAGAGGAAGCGTGGGTTGAAGAGGTGAACCAAGTCATCACGCATAATATGGCTTACATGGAGCAATATCTTGGTACTCACTTACCAAAAGTTAAGTTTTTTGTACCTCAGGCCACATACCTTGCTTGGTTAGATTTCTCTGCTTTTGGCATGGAAGAGAAAGAGCTACTCAATAAGATCGCCGATCAAGCGCACCTCATCTTGGAGGGAGGAAGTATGTTCGGTGAACATGGAAAAGGGTTCATTCGCATTAATGTTGCTTGTCCTACCTCGATTTTAGAAGAGGCATTGCATCGCTTGGTTCATGCACTTGGCGACTGATATAAGTTAGCGGAACCACGGCCAGTGTCTTTTACTATGTAGAGTGCACTATCCGCTTCCGCCATGAGCTGTTCAATATCTTTGGTACTTTGATGGCATTGTGATACGCCGACACTGATACCGTAACTGATTTGGTGGTCCCCCACGGTGACCGTGCGTTGCTTTGCTTCTCGTGCGATTCTAAGCCCGAGTTCCAAGCCACTGTCTCCATGGGTGTTGGGTAGAAGAATTCCAAATTCTTCGCCCCCAAGTCTTGCCAATACATCACAATCACGAATGTTACTTTTGAGAAACTGAGCGATGTCTATTAGGACTTTGTCACCACATTGATGCCCATAGGTATCATTGATTTGTTTAAAATGGTCGGCATCAATCATGACAAAGCTCAATGGTTGTCTATACCGCTGGGCAATATCAAACAGCTTGTCAGCGGTACTAAAAAAGTAGTGTCGACTGAAAAGCTTGGTGAGCTGATCGTGGTTGGCAATTTGTTCGAGTTGGCGTTTGTAAGACTCAGCCTCATGCTCAAGCGTCTTACGTTGACTGATATCTGACTGCGTGCCTGATATTCGCAGCGGTTTCCCATCCTTGTCGACTTCCACAACGCCACCAACCAAATGCACCCAAATCCATTCACCTAGCCGGTGTTTTACCCGTATTTCGCAATTCATTTGTGCGTCGAAGTGTGTCAGATGCGTTTTGAATGATTGGGTAATTAGAAACCAATCGTTAGGATGCACGAACTCTTGCCATTTGTTGATATCGAAACTGCCCATATCAGATAGCGAGTAACCAAGGATTTCAGCAAACCTTTGATTGACAGTTATCTTTGACGAGACCGTATGCCATGACCAAGTTCCCACCCGAGTAGCTTGAATCACTTCATTAAGATCGTTTTGTTTTTTGGCGACTGCATCTTTCGCTTCCTGTAATTGCCGATTTAGCCAACCGAGAAGGGCAAGCGCAGTGATCAAAATGATAACGGTGAGCAATGAGCCAATAATCACCAAGCGATATTGACCCCAAACTTGGTTAAAACTCACTTCTTGAGTTTGGTCAAATGGAGGTTGGTGCAAGGTGCGAAGTATATTAGCCACACTAGTGTAGTTAGAGGGCAGGTCAAAGCCTGCGATGCGGCTTTGTATACTCACCGGGTGCTCTGGGGTTAGGTGAAACAGTTGGGATAAGAAGAATTTGGTGATGTCCACATCCACATTAGGAAGCACCGATACAGGCCACTCTGGATAGAGCTGTGTTGAACTGATGAAGGGGAAGTAAGAGATAGCCTGTTCATTGATGATTTTGATCTGTTGTTTTGAAAGCGCTCCTTTTTCAATCAAGGCTTCTAGCACACCCGTTCGTACAAATCCTGCATCGGCTTGTTTGCTTAGAACCGTATTGACTACGTTGTCGTGGGGCATGCCTGTTTCAATAAGTTTTAGCTGAGCACTAAGCGCTGGTTCAAATTGCTCAAGCTCGAATGCTTGCATCTGATAACCGCCGAGTGAGGCTTGTTTGACGATAGCGACTCGTTTATCTCTGAGGTCTGATAGGGTGCTTATGGTTGAGTTATCCGCCTGAGTGAAGATTACCCCACCAAATGCTTTGATTTTCTGTCCAGAAAGCTGATTGGTAATCGTTGCAATTGGGGATGACAACCCATAAACGTACTCCAGAAATATGTAATGACTGGGGTTAGTGAGCACAATCGAGACTTGGCGAGTATTCACCGCAAGATTCAGTTCGTTATATTTCAGCGGAAGTATTTGAAAGTAGTAGCGGGTAGTTCGACTGTTTAAGTAGTCTGCAATGGGTTGCCAGCGTTGAGTTACTGCTTGTTTGGTCCGATGAGCCAGTATTCCTATGAAGATAGTTTCTTTCGGGGCGAGGTTAGGTGTCACGAGGTTAGATGTCTGTCCCGTAACATTCGGTGTCTGTCCTGAATTTTCTATTTCCGATATCACTTCGCCGAGCAATTGCGGGGCGAACAGTATTGCCAATGTTAGGGTGACAAGCGTTACTAGGCCTTTATTAGTCATAAGGCAGATACTCATTGTTGACTAGGTGCTCTAAACTCACAGGAGTGTCTAAATGCCCTGAATCTGAGAGTAGAAAATTGAGCAGGTGAGCCGTCTGCTGAACTTTTCCGCCGGATTTCATTAGTTCTTTACTGTTTTCCCTTTGGGGGAGAACAATGCCTTGATAGAGGCTAAGAACTTGCTCTGGCGGGACTTGGAGTCTATCCGCTAAACGATACAGAGAATCTTCACGCTGTAGGTGAAAATGCTGCAATCCATCGTAATGAGATTGAAGCAGATGCTTGATCTGTTTGGTTTTTCCAAGCGAACTTGTTTTGACGGCGAGTACATCAAATATCATATTTGGCATTGAGCGGCTATCAAAAATCACTTTTCCACCTTGCTTGATCACTTGGTTAGCTACTGGTTGATAGGTGACGAGGACGTCGACTTGATGTTCGTTCCACGCTGACAGTTGAGTATCAATCGTGACATCCACCACGGTAATGTCACTGTTGCTGAGGTTGGCTTTACCGAGCAATTGATGCAGCACCAAGGTACCTACCGCAGTTCGTTCAACACCGACTCTTTTGCCTTTAAGCTCACTCAAATCTGAGATGCTTTGACGAGAGACGACTATGTCCGCTCCTGCGGAGATGTCGACTACAGCAATGATAGTAAGATCAATACCTTGAGCTCGTGCAAGTAGCACTTCGTCCAACGTCAGTGCGGCACTTTCTACCCGATTTTGTTTAAGTAGCCGGATAGACTCTGTTGCAGAACCCGTGTTAGTGATATCGAGTAAACTTGGATCGACTCGACCTAAATTCTTAGATAGAAAAATGAACTCATAACCTGGCCAGACGTGGCTACTGAAGGTAAGAGGTGAGTTTGATGGGGTACAACCGAACAGGAGTGAGACAATCGCAAGCAATGCTACTAGCTTCATTCTTCCTCCTAAAAGTTGCGCATAGTCTTTTTTATTATCGTTACTTAAAAAGGTAGCCTATCAATAAGCGCTTTGCTAACAAGCCAATAGGGAAGAATAAACTAAATTGTGCCAAGGTTTTGCTCCATAAACGAAAAAGCCACTGACCGAGGTCAGTGGCAAGTTTAGCGATAAATGTATCGAGATTAGAACTCTTTTGAAACTGTGTGTCCTTTAGGCAGTTTGTGAGCGATACCTTTGTGACAGTCGATACAAGTTTTGCCTTCATCTTCTGCGCGGTTATGAATCGCAGCAGCAACAGGTTTCTGCTCGACAAAGTCCATGTACTCAAAGTTGTGACAGTTCCGGCACTCTTGAGAGTTATTGGCCTTCATTCGTTTCCATTCTCGCTCAGCCATAACAAGGCGATGATCTTCGAACTTCTGAGGTGTATCAACGATACCGATCATCTTACCGTAAAGCTCTTTACTTGCTTGGATCTTACGGATGATCTTAGGAACCCACTCTTTTGGTACGTGGCAATCTGGACAGGTTGCACGAACACCAGAGCGGTTTTGATAGTGGATAGTGCCCACATACTCTTCGTATACGTTGTCGCGCATTTCATGACAGCCGATACAGAACTCTTCTTGGTTGGTCGCTTCCATACCGGTGTTGAGACCACCCCAGAAGATAATACCGCCGATGAAACCTATGGTAAGGATACTACCGATTGCCATGGTACTTGGTTTCATAAACCAAGCCCACAGGCGTTTAATAAATCCCATATCGCCTCCCGTTACTGACCAAATTTGCCAGTAGGTTTAAAGTCATTCTCTACGATTGGCTTCGCATCTACTTGCGTTACGTGGCACTGTAGACAGAAGTAACGACGAGGAGCTACTTCAGTAAGTACGTTATTGTCGCGATCCATATAGTGAGTCGGACTAATACGCGGTGCACCCGATTTACGATAAGTGCTCACATCGTGACATTCTAGACAGCCATTGTTCGCTTGATTTACCTGAACTTGTACTGTTGAGTGAGGGATAAGTGGTGGCTGGTTAACATAATCTAGTGCCAGCTTATCTTGGCTCTTTGGTACATGTTTTAACTCAGGTACAACATTATCTTCCTTGATCTCTTGAGCACCACGTAGAGAGGTAACTTCAGCGACCGCTGCCGCACTTACAATCGCTGCTAGCACTGCAGACACGACAATCTTATTCTTCATATTTAGCTCCAGTTCTTATTCTGAATTCGAATACTCTTTCAGCACAGACATCAATACAGCGACCGCAACTGATGCAATCCTGGCTCATTATTTTTCTATCACCTTGTTTTAGCGGTTGGCGGAGGATTTTTGGCTCCGGACAAACGTTAAAACAATCCATGCAGTTGTTGCACTGTTCCCTTTTTACTGCCGTCACACGGGTTAAGCTGTAACGGCCAATCACACCATAGGTGGCTCCAAGTGGACAAAGATGACCACACCAACCATGTTCAACCAAAAGCAGGTCGATTAAGAAGACGATAAGTATCAACGTCCAACCTGCACCCATACCAAATACCAAGCCACGATGAAGAGCAGAGACAGGGTCTATCCAAACCCAAAGCAGGGTGTTAGACACTGCGCTGCCAACGATAATAGCTGCGAGCAGCCAATATCTTAGGCTTGATGACCATTGATAACTTGCTTTAATCCCTGTTTTTCGACGGATCCAGTTGGCTAAATCCGTCACCATATTGACGGGGCATATCCAACCGCAAAATGCTCGAGGGCCAGCGATGGCGTAAAAACCAATCACTACAAGGCCACCAATAATTGCGGTAGTTTCTGGCCAAAAACCTGTTGCCAATGTTTGGATAAGCAACAATGGGTCTGTCATCGGGATGGTGCCAAACAACTCACTCGACGAGAGGTTGCCTGTTAATACACCCCAAGTAGGGCCCATGATGAAAAGGCCAATCACACTGAGTTGCACTGCTCTACGAAGAACTAAAAAACGATTGGCGTGCCATAATCCCAAGCTCTGCCGAGCAGCTTTACCTGCATCTTTTGCTGAGTTTTTAGCCATCACAAACCTCCATCACCCGGTTTACGGGTCGGTAGCGTTAGCTGTTCTGGGATCAGGCTGCCGCCTGCTTTTTCTTTTTCTTCCCAACCTAAGCGGTAGTGCTTACCAAGAGCTCCTCTTGCGAGTTCTGTTGGTACGATCTTGATTGCCGCTTCGTCGGTAACACACGCTTCTTCACATTTACCGCAACCCGTGCACTTATCAGCATGGACGGTTGGGATAAACAAGGCGTGAACACCAGTACGTTGGTTTCTCACAGGTTCCAGCGTAATTGCTTCATCAATTACCGGACATACTCGGTAACATACGTCACAGCGTAGCCCTTGCCAGTTCAAACAGTTTTCATGGTCGATGAGAACTGCCGTTCCCATCTTCGCTTTGGTTATATCGGTTAAATCATGGTCTAGAGCACCACTTGGGCAAGCAACCACGCAAGGAATGTCTTCACACATTTCGCATGGGATTGTTCTTGCAGTGAAATACGGTGTGCCTGTCGCAACAGGCGACACCATAGTTGCTAGCTTCAGCGTGTCATAAGGGCAAGCCTGTACACACAACCCACAACGCAAACAAGCATTAAGGAACTCAGATTCTTCCAACGCGCCCGGCGGTCTAACTGGGACGCTGGTGGTATCTGCCTTACTTTGTTTGGTCTGCAAACTCAGAACGGTTGCGGCGCAACCGACGCCAACAGCGGTTCTGGCGGCGTCGCGCATAAAGCGACGCCTACTTGCAGAGGGGAGTGAAGACTTCATAGTGCTGCTCCAGCTCTACGCTTTCATGATTTTAACTGCACACTTCTTGAAGTCCGTCTCTTTAGAAAGAGGATCGGTGGCATCGAGTGTCAGTTTGTTGGTCAACTGGCCCGCATCAAAGAACGGCATGAATACCAAACCTTGAGGTACCTTGTTACGACCACGCGTTTCTACGTGACTGGTGACTTCACCACGACGTGATACGACTTTAATCGCATCGCCTCGACGTAGACCTCGTTTCTTCGCATCAAGCGGGTGCATGTAAACCACAGCATCAGGGTAAGCGCGGTATAGCTCTGGAACACGACGTGTCATGGTGCCAGTGTGCCAGTGCTCAAGTACACGACCAGTACAGAACCATAGGTCGTACTCGTTATCAGGCTCTTCTGCTGCTGGCTCATAAGGCAGCGCAAAGATGACCGCTTTCTTATCTTTCTTACCGTAGAAAGAGAATTCTTCGCCTTTGTTTACGTATGGGTCGTAGCCTTCAGCGTAACGCCATAGCGTTTCCTTACCGTTAACTACCGGCCAACGTAGACCACGAGACTTGTGGTACATATCAAATGGCGCAAGATCGTGCGCATGGTCACGGCCGAAGTATGCATACTCTTCGAACAGACCTTTTTGCACGTAGAAGCCAAAGTGGCGAGCTTCGTCGTTTAGGCGCTCATCAGGCACTTCGTCAAGCTTGAACTTGTCTACGTTGCCGTTTGCATAAAGCACTTCAAACAGTGTTTTGCCAGCAAGCTCTGGTTTCTTGTCGATTAGCTCTTGAGGCCAAACATCTTCTACTTTGAAGCGCTTAGAGAACTCCATTAGCTGCCAAAGGTCAGATTTTGCTTCACCTGGCGCTTTCACTTGTTGATACCAGAACTGAGTACGACGTTCCGCGTTGCCGTAAGCACCTTCTTTTTCTACCCACATAGCCGTAGGAAGAATAAGGTCAGCCGCCATCGCCGTTACTGTTGGGTACGGGTCTGATACAACGATGAAGTTAGCTGGATCGCGGTAACCCGGGTAGCGCTCTTCGTTGATGTTTGGACCGGCCTGCATGTTGTTGTTACATTGAACCCAGTAAGCGTTAAGCTTGCGGTCTTTCAACATTCGGTCTTGTAGAACAGCGTGGTAACCAGGTTTTGGTGGGATAGTCCCTGCTGGGATGTTCCACTTAGTCTCACACATTTCACGGTGTTTAGGGTTCATTACCACCATGTCTGCTGGCAGACGGTGAGCAAACGTACCTACCTCACGAGCAGTACCACACGCAGATGGCTGACCTGTCAGTGAGAACGGACCGTTACCCGGCTGAGAAATCTTACCGGTCAATAAGTGAATGTTGTAAACAAGGTTGTTTGCCCATACACCACGGGTGTGTTGGTTAAAGCCCATTGTCCAGTAAGAAACGACTTTGACTTTTGGATCTGCGTAAAGCTCTGCAAGTGCTTCTAGTTGATCAACAGGAACGCCTGACAGCTCAGAAGTGTATTTTGCATCGTACTTAGCAACGAACTTGGCGTAGTCATCAAAACTCATTGGCTTAGAGTCTTTGCTGCCTGGGTTTTTCGCTGCTTGCTCAAGTGGGTGAGTAGGGCGCAGGCCGTAACCGATGTCTGTTACACCTTCACGAATGTTAACGTGCTTATCAAGGAAGTCCTTGTTCACTTTGTTATTCGAGATAATGTAGTGCGCAATGTAGTTTAGAATTGCTAGGTCGGTTTGCGGCGTGAAGATGATTGCGTTATCGGCAAGCTCGTACGAGCGGTGCTCATAAGTCGACAGCACAGCAACGCGAACATTCTTGTCTGATAGACGACGGTCAGTTAGACGCGACCATAGGATAGGGTGCATCTCTGCCATGTTTGAGCCCCAAAGCACAAACGCATCGGCTTTTTCTAGGTCGTCGTAACAACCCATAGGCTCATCCATACCGAAGGTACGACCAAAGCCAACTACCGCAGATGCCATACAGTGACGAGCATTCGGGTCAATGTTGTTTGAGCGGAAACCTGCTTTGTAGAGCTTAGCCGCAGCATAACCTTCCCATACGGTCCACTGACCTGAGCCGAACATACCAACAGATGTTGGACCTTTTTCTTTAATTGCAGCTTTGAATTTGTCTGCCATTAGGTCGAAAGCTTCGTCCCAGCTTACAGGGGTAAATTCACCTTCTTTATCGTAAACACCATCGGTTTTACGCATCAGTGGCTGAGTTAGGCGGTCTTGTCCGTACATGATCTTCGGTAGGAAGTACCCTTTGATACAGTTAAGGCCGCGGTTCACTGGTGCGTCTGGGTCACCTTGCGATGCAACCACACGACCTTGTTGTGTACCAACCAATACACTACAACCAGTACCACAGAATCGACATGGGGCTTTATCCCAACTTACCGATTCATCCTTACCAGCAGCATGTGCAACTGAGGTTGGCAGAGTCACTCCTGCCACCGATGCTGCCGCAACTGCTGCGTTTGCTTTTAAGAACGTTCGTCTGCTGACACTCATTTATTGCTTCCTCAATCAAGCTCTACTTGCTCGTCCATTTGATGGAATACCAGAGTTGCTGCAAGCACCCCCGGAATTTGTTTAATCTCTTCAAACATATCGGCGAGGTGAGTACGGCTATCGCCTTCAATCACCACGACCAATTTGCCCACTTCGTTGACACCGGGAACTTCTGCCCCTTCCATTTGTTCAATCGCCGCTTTAACGTTTTGTAATTGGTCCGCAGCGGCGTGAACGGCCAAACTGCTAACGTGATATGTCATTCGCTGTTCCTGTCGATTTGATGGAAATTGCTTGGGTTGGACATGGCTTCACACACGCTCCGCACCCGATACAATCTTTTAAGTTGAGCTGAAGTTGAGCAACACCACCGTATTGGAGGCGAAACTTGATCGCAGAGTACTCACAGATATCAGAGCAACTACGACATTCGACGCCTTGGTTGGCTAAACAAGCTTCAGAGATTTCAGCAACCTGATCCCATGGTGTTTCCTGCAAAGACCTGAAAAGTGGTTCTGGACACACATTGGCGCACTGTCCACAAAAGGTGCATTCATCTTTGGAGAAATCCACTTCTGGGAAACCGCCATCGCCTTTTACAATGATTTTGGTCTCACAGGCTTCCTGACACTTACCGCAGCGGCTACACACATCTGTAAAAATGACATCTTCTCTCAACCAAGGCATGCGTTGCACAGAAGGTGCTTTCGCAATACTGGCATTCCTAAAAAGGCGTCGTCTCGAGATATCTACCAAGCTTGTACTCACATCTAGCTCGACATATTAATGATAATTATTCTTATTAAATCATTGATATATCGTTAACAATTAGAAATATTATTAATAACTCTAGTCTAGAATCAGACAGGTTGTTATAAATACCCACTAAGTAGTAAAGGATTATTTCAATTGAGCTAGATCAATTCTTACTAGTGCTTTAGCTCACACAATTAACTATTAGAAAATTAGTGGTTTAGCGGTTTGGTTCAGAAAGTGATCAAGAAGAGGTTTTGAGGTGATGGACATCGCCCAACGCCGATAAATCTGTCAAATTGAGCACTGCGCCACAACAATGGATTTTTTGGAGGCAGTTTTTGCCTAACAGACCTACACGACCAGTTACGCAATCTATTGCACGGTCCTTATTTTCAATACTCCTGCTGTCGGTGATGACAACAGGGTTTGCCATTTTCACTCTCTCCTCGAGCCTAAATGATGCTGAAGCTGTTAACGTTTCAGGTTCGATGCGAATGCAGAGTTATCGCTTGGCCTATGACATTCAGTTGTCTTCACCCTTGTACGAGCTGCATTTGGATCAGTTTGAGCATTCGTTACACGCACCGAGTATGAAGGCGCTTGAGCACTGGATCGTTCCTTCCGATATTCAAAACCACTACTTTGAGCTGATTAAGCGTTGGGATAACTTAGAGTTGCTGTTACGTAGCGAGCAACGAGCGCAGTATGTCGTACAGGTTGCAGACTTCGTTGAGCAAATCGATGAATTTGTTTATCAGTTACAACGTCACTCCGAGCGAAAGCTAATTGTACTCGGTTGGGTTGCTGGGATTGGGCTTGGAACCATACTAGTGATAGCATTGTTTGTGGTGCATTACGTAAGAAAAGAAATCGTCTATCCTTTGGGCTTGTTTAACCAAGCCAGTGAAGAGATCCAAAATCAAAACTTTGATATTAAGATTCAAGTCAAAGGGGATACTGAGCTCAGTCGCCTAGCCATGACGTTCAATAAAATGGCGACTCAACTTGGCGAACTGTATCGAGGGATGGAAAAGCTGGTGAATGAGAAAACTCACCGCCTTAGCCACGCCAATGATTCGCTTAAGGTGTTATATGATTGTTCACAAGAGTTGAGTGTTAGTCACTTAAGTACTGAGCATTTTTCTTCCATTGTGGGCCACCTTGTGCGGATTGAGGGCATTCAAGCTGCGCAACTGATCATTGCAGATGATACACCAGCAGCATTAGAGATTACCCAAGGAAAGCCTACATCCAGTTCTTGGCACGTAAATTCATTGGTCCTAGATGGGGAGCACTTGGGCACGTTGCGCTGGCAAGCCTCATTACCTTGCCCTGACCAAGCGTTGATTGATAACGTTGCCCAGATTTTGGCACGTGGCATTTACTATAACCGAGCCCAGAAACAGACAGAGCAGCTGCTACTTATGGAAGAGCGTGCGACCATTGCTCGAGAACTCCACGATTCAATCGCTCAATCGCTCTCTTATCTTAAAATTCAGGTCGCATTGCTCAAAAGGCAGGTGGGCAAAAACTGCCAAGTCGAGAAATGTCTTAATGCAACGCAAGCCATTGATGATATTGACGTTGGATTGAAGAATGCGTACAGCCAGCTAAGAGAGCTACTTAGCACTTTCCGCTTGACGATCAAAGAGGCGGATTTTGGTGAAGCACTCAATCAAATGATATTGCCATTTGAAGAACGCACTAATGCATCGATTGAGATCGACAATCAACTTTCCTCTATCTATCTGCGAGCGAATCATCAAGTGCATTTATTGCAGTTGATCCGCGAGGCGGTTAATAACTCCGTCAAACATGCACAAGCAAGTAATATCACTGTACGCTGCGGCAGCGACGGTGACCAGATTAACGTGACCATCGAAGATGATGGTGTGGGATTTGATACAACAACAGAAAAGCCGAACCATTACGGACTTGGTATCATGCAAGAACGAGCTGCTAGACTTAATGGCGATGTCACCGTTGAAAGTCAGCAAGGATTGGGCTGTAAAGTGACACTAACATTTGAAAATCAACAAGAGGTGGATGATGACGACTTGTAGGGTAATGGTGGTTGATGATCACCCCCTAATGCGTAGAGGCATTACGCAACTGCTTAACTTTGAAGATGACTTTGAAGTAATTGCAGAGGCAAGCAATGGGGCGGATGCGATAGCAGTAGCCAATCAGCAGCAACCAGACCTAATTCTCCTCGATCTAAATATGAAAGGGATGTCTGGCCTAGATACCTTGAACGCACTGCGCTCAGAAGATGTTGAGGCAAGGATTGTAATATTGACAGTATCGGATAGCGGCACCGATATCGATGCTTTGGTCAAAGCAGGAGCTGATGGTTACCTGCTTAAAGATACCGAACCTGATGAGTTGGTAGAGCTGATCCGTAATGCGATCACTGGAAGCAAATCATACAGTTCCCTAGTGCAAGAATACTTGGACAATCGGGAAGATAAGCCATCTTTGGGTGATTTATTGACTGAGCGTGAAATGCAAATCTTAAGCGAGGTTGCCAAAGGGTTTCGCAATAAACAGATTGCTGACAAGCTGTTCATTTCAGAATCTACGGTGAAAGTTCACATGAAGAGTCTGCTGAAGAAACTCAATGTTCCTTCGCGTACAGCTGCAACGGTTTTGTACCTAGAATACACCGGAAGTGATATTAAATAAGTTGATTATAAATGCGGTGATTTTGTAAACTTGTGCCACAATGATTTTATGGACTTTGTATTAAGTGTAAGCAGTTGAACTGTCGATAAGCATTTGGTGTACAAATTCTTTTTCAACTAATCTATATTTAGTTTCATGCGACCAAACATAAGGTTAGGAAAATGAAGTGGCATAGTTTACTGCTAGGGGTGTTAACACCATTTATTGCGTCTCAAGCAATCGCCGGTCGCTCTCTCGACAGCTTTTGGGAATATAGTGATTACCTTTCGGCTCATCCAGAGCAGCAAGCGCTCACCAATGCGCTTGGCGAAACGGTCCGTCAAACTGCGATACCTTTAAAGGTGGATCAAGACGGGCCAGTGACAATCTCTGTTGTTTACCCGGGCGAACAGATTTCCGATTACTGGCGACGCAATATTAAAGCGTTTAGCATGCGCATGGATGAGCTCGGGATTGAATACGAAATCAATCAGGTTTTTACTCGTCCGGGCGCAGGCTCACGTCAGCAAAGTTTGTCTTTGATGAAGGCGCTACAAAACAAGTCGGGTTATTTGATTTTTACCCTTGATACTACTCGTCATCGAAAGTTCATTGAACACGTCTTAAATAATCCTGATACCAAGCTCATCTTGCAAAACATCACCACGCCAGTGAAAGCTTGGGAAGAAAAACAGCCATTCCTTTACGTGGGGTTTGATCATCCCACTGGCAGTCGAGCGCTAGCTCAGCACTTCAACAACAGATTCCCAGATGGTGCGGATTACTCATTATTGTATTTCTCTCCTGGTTATGTGAGTGATGCTCGAGGTGACACTTTCATTGAAGAAATGAAACAAGGGTCTAAACCGTACAACTTGATGTCCTCTTTTTATACTAAAGCGGATCGTCAAAGTGGTTATGAGGCCACCATGACGGCACTTCAATCCAATCCTGATATTGAATTCATTTACGCCTGTTCGACAGATGTTGCTCTAGGGGCGTCTCAGGCACTGAAATTTGCTAACCGACGTGATGTTCTCATTAACGGTTGGGGAGGCGGCAGTGCAGAACTCGAAGCCATCGAAGAAGGTGGGTTAGACGTTACTGTGATGCGAATGAACGACGACACTGGCGTCGCAATGGCGGAAGCAATTAAGTGGGATCTGGAGGGAAAACCTGTACCTACGGTCTACTCAGGCGATTTTGAGATAATTACTCGCGATGAGTCGCACGAAAAAATTGAACAACTGAAGCTCAGAGCTTTTCGTTACTCGGATCAATAATTTATGCCTTATAGCTCACCAAACCCAAATAGGACTTTAGCTAGCGTACTGGTTCGTATTTTCGTCGCTGCTATTGCGGTGCTCATGGTTGGTTTGGTGTTTCAGACTTATCAGGTTTCGTCGAACATTGTTAAAGAAGAGGTTCAGCGAACATCGGCGCAAACCTCTACTCTCTTGCAAAGTGTGTTTGATTACAAGCTCATCACCATGCAGAGCCAGCAAGACAGCACGTCGTCAAGTGTGACGTTGCAAAGCTTATTTTTAGAAGGAAAAACTCGTAATTTGGATTTTTTCTTTCTGGATGTGGAGCAAAGCGAACCGTTAAATTCTCCAGATTTCAGATTTATAACTAAAGATAATAGCCTAGACATAGGTTGGAATGATGGGAACAGCTATTTCTATGGGATAGGAGATGACGCGTTAAAAACCATCGCTGATCAAATGATCACTCGCTCTGGTTGGTATTTCCAGCATGTCATTACCGTGATGGGCGATCGTCACTTGTTGGTGAGAAGATCACCAGTTGTTGCGCCAGACACAGGGCAAGTGCTAGGGCAGTTGTTTATTGCTGTGGTGGTAGACAATAACTTCACTATGATAGAGCAGCTTAAATCTGCTGCACAAAGTACAGGGGCTATCATTTTGTCAGGTGATGAAGTTGTGGCTTCGTCGTTGGCACCTGATGATCCTCGTTTTTTGGAAATGCTCAACCTTATTGGGCCAGAACCAACGTCGTACTCCAAATATCTGTTACATCAGACCCAACTAAAAGTGAGAGAGGAGTTGATTCCTCTCACCGTAGTTACCATCCAAAACAACTCGAACATTGTCGCCTTAGAGCAAACCTACCTATATGGTTTGGTTGGCGCATTGCTGGTTATCGCCCTACTTGGATTGATCTTTCGTCGCTATATTCAAAAAATCCTTACTAACCAATTGGGTGTATTGATGGATTACGCCAATGGCGTTAGCGAAGAACGGGAAGTGAGAAAATTCTCTGGCTCTGACATTTCGGAGTTTGATGCCTTGGGCCATAAGCTCGAGACGGCTTTTTTTAAGTTGAGGGAAAAAGAAAAGTCCTTCCAAGATCTGTTTGATTTTTCTTTGTCTCCTATCGTCGTTTGGGATACCGATGGCATCGTTGTGCAGATGAATCCTGCGGCTAAACGAGCGCTCAAGTTGGAACAAGATATTCTTCTGTTTCAAAAAGGTGTCGATGCTCCGGAGTCATTCAAGAATTTCCAAAGCAAAGTCGCTTTTTACATACGTATGGTGACCAAAGGTGAAACTCTAATGGGGGTTAATGTCCCGATAGAGAACAAGATCTTCCGTTGGAACCTATCTCCGATTTCATTGGATGATGGGATCACGGCTGTTATCGGGCAAGGCCAAGATATCACCGCACTGATCGAAGCTGAGAAACAAAGTAATTTGGCTCGAATAGAAGCAGAAAGCGCCGCTACCGCTCGAGCGGACTTTCTTGCGAAGATGAGTCATGAGATCAGAACCCCGCTAAATGGCATATTAGGTGTTAGCCAGCTTCTTAAACACTCACTGGTTAAAGATGAAAACCGAGAACAAGTAGAGATTTTGTATCGCAGCGGTGAGCATTTACTGGCGGTACTTAATGATATTCTTGATTTCTCCAAAATCGAGCAGGGTAAACTTCAGTTGGAGTTTAGTGAGTTTTCCTTTGCCGATTTCATTAAGCCGTTGGAAAGCATTTATGGCCCTATGTGTGAACAGAAAGGTCTGGTGCTGGATATTGAATCGGGTGTAGAAGCAGGAACCACCATCAGCGGTGACCAAGTACGCTTGAATCAGATTGTGTTTAACTTGCTCAATAATGCCATCAAGTTTACTGCGTCAGGTCATGTAAAATGTCGTTTTACCTTAGAAAAGACCATCGCGGATAAAGCTGACCTACATATCGAAGTACAAGATACAGGTATTGGTATTGCTTCAGATTCCATCGAGCACATGTTTGAACCATTTACCCAAGCTGAACGATCCACCACCCGTGAATATGGCGGTAGTGGTTTGGGTTTAAGTATCGTTAAAAACCTCATCGATATGATGGGAGGCCAAGTAGCCGTAGACAGCGAGTTAGGTAAAGGTACAGTGTTCTATATTAACGTGCCAATTAAGCTGGTTGCGTCAGATGCAGAAGTGAATTCGCCAGAGCTTAAAAAGAGCGTCAATTACCAACTTTTTGAAGTCTCACCGCAGGTACTCTTGGTCGAAGATAATAAGAGTAACGCTTTCATCGCTAAAGCTTTTTTGAAGAAGTACGGTATTGACGTAGATTGGGCGATAGATGGTCAAAGTGCACTAAAAATATTGAGAGAGAAAACGTTTGATCTGATATTGATGGATAACCAGATGCCAGGAATGGATGGTGTTGAGACCACTCGCTATATTCGTGATGAGTTAAAGCTCAAAACACCTGTCTTTGCGTGTACGGCAGATGCTTATGAGTCGACGCAAAAAGCGTTTATCGCCGCTGGTGCTAATTACATCATTGTTAAACCGATTAAAGAGCAACCTTTACATCAAGCAATGGAGTTTTTTAAACGTCGCTATATCGATATAGAGTGCGATGCGTAGCAGGTTTTAATAAACCTATGCATGAATTCATGAAATAAGGGTTGTTTTGTATTATCGAAGAGGGTTAAATCAAACAAATTGAATACTGCCTAGTCAGGGTTAAGGCAATTTAATAACAATAAAACGCAGGATAGAGGTTTCACCCAATAAAGGGGTGATGAAGTACGGGAAACGAACATAAGATTCGATAAACCTGCGTGTACTAGCTTGAGCCACTCCAAAGAGAGATTGGCTGGCTTATTAACGTCAGGTAAGGAACTCGTATGTTACAGCTTTCTAAAGAGCTGTTAGATCGTCGAGCATGGTATTGGTTTGGCTTTCCAGCCATCGCATATCTGTGTTTTGATGTTTTCGGACAGTATGCCATTGCGGCAACTTTTGGCCTCTTCTACACGATTGTATTAAGTTACAAAGTGCGAAGCTTGGTCTATCTACCCATGTTTATTGCGTCCGTGGCTATGTGCGACTGGATCAGAGTTGCGATATTCTCCGCTTTCTTTTCACCAACGCCTTTTGCGTGCGCCTCTTGTATCTTCGAATCTGCCCAAATCGCTTTATTATTAACGGCCTTTGGCTATATTGATAAACCTGTGCCTATGTTGATAGCAGAGTGCTTTAATGTGCATTTGAAGCCATTACGAAGTTACTATCGTCATAATTACATGCTGATGTGGCAACAGATCAATTGGATCTGGGTAGGTTTCTTTGTGCTGAAGTCGATTGTATTGATGCTGTTTTCTTTCGAGATGGAAAGCGTGGCCAATGCCTTACATATTATTTTGGGCTGGCCAGTCTTCATTGTGTTGGCGTTTATCTCTTACTCTTTAGTCAGTAAAAAAGCATTAGGCTTGTACCGCTCTTCGTTCGAGCGGTAATTCACTGCTGACCAGATGCTATTAGCGTGCAAGTTTATGGTGGGCGCGAGAGAAATGGCCTGCCGTAAATGCGCCAACGATGGAAAGTTCACCAGCGAGGCAAACACTGGCGCACACTTCTGCAAGTGCTTTGGCATTGCCGCTACCATGGAGCCCCATCAAATCAAGACAAGCCTTTTGGCTTGGTAATCCTGTACCGCCTCCTACTGTACCAACCATAAGGTTTGGTAAAGTCACACTCGCATATAATCCACCGTCTTGAGTGACTTCCATACGTGTCGTGCCGATAGCCGATTCAGAAACACACGCCGCATCTTGACCTAAAGCGATATATAGCGCCGCTAGTGCATTTGCGTAATGGGCGTTGACACCGAGAGAGCCACTTAATAGGGCACCAGAGGTTGTCATACGGCCAAATCTTTCCATCAACTCAGGTGTGGTGTGTAAGTATTTCTCGACCAACGCCTTAGATAAAGTGACTTCCGCTGACACTTTCTTGCCCCGAACGTGGCGCATGGTGAAAGCATTAGCTTTTTTATCCCCAGATAAGTTGCCATCGAGGCAGGCGAAGTTTGGCTCGATAGGGCAATGTTCTAGCACATACTCGTATACTTTGTTGGTGCTGATTGTCACCATATTTTGCCCGCTGGCATCACCAGTTAGGTACTCAAACACCAAATAAACGTTGTTCGCCTCAATGTTGACGTTGATGTCTTTGAGCTTGCCGTGAGCGGTTGTTGATTCGGCGATAGTGCGAAAGGTATCAAATTGGGTCGTCACCCAAGCAACAAATTGGCCAGCTTGAGCCAATGTATCGAAAGCAAATGCAGGGGTACGAGTGACGCCTTCATTGATTAGCAGCGCCGATGCGCCACCAGCAGCCGTGATCAGCTTTGAGCCTCTGTCATATGAGGCAACCAGCGCAGCCTCAGTCGTTGCGAGAGGAATGGAGTAATCACCCTGAGCAAACATTCCGTTTACTCGTAGCGGGCCAGCAATGCCAACAGGAAGTTTCACTGTGCCAATGAAATGCTCGATATTCTTTTCATATGACTCCATTGATTCCAGTGTCATCGGGTCAAGTAATGCTTGTTTTGAGTCTGGGTTATCAAGCGCTTGCCATCGTTTTTCGACGGTCTTTTCTCGGATAAAAGGAGAGCGAGGGTGAGACTTATCAACCGCATGATGTTTAGAAGCTAACGCTGTAGTGAGGTCTTGAGTGGCCTTTTCACAGCTCAGAGCTGGGTGCTGTACGCTGGAAGATAAGTTCAGTTTTGGCATAGTCTTTATATATTCGACAATCGGGAGGCAAATTTTAGCGACCTGACTTAAGAACTCAAGTGCGATTCAAACCTACTTACACTAATTTGTCATATCAGCTAAGGATTTACTGGTTAGCTTATTTCTAGAGTGTGAAAGAGCATTCAATCTAACAATGTTGACCGTATCAAACAGCGCAATCTGTTATAAGCTATTAATGTTAGTTGCAAAAGGAGGTACACAGTGACAACCATTCATTTGTTTCGCCATGGGCAGACAGAGGCCAACCTCGAAGGTCGTATTCAAGGTCATCTCGATGCTCCACTTACCGAACTTGGCATTCAACAAGCGATTGACGCTAGAAGTAAAATATCCGGAATTGAATTTGATGTAGTGATTACATCCCCGAGTGGGCGAGCTGTACACACTGCCGACCTGCTGATGAACGGCTCGCTAACCCAGATGAAGACTCATACAGGCTTGATGGAGATAAACTTAGGCAGTTGGGAAGGCAAAACCTTTGAAGAAGTGGCTCAACTGAACCCTAAGCAACACCACAATATTTGGCACCAACCTAGCCAATTCGTTTGTGAAGGGGCGGAGACTTTTGCTCAAGTGGCTGAAAGGGGATTAGCCGCTCTCAATGAAATCGTAGGTGAACACCCAAATCAAACCATTTTGATGGTGTCTCATGCCGCATGGATCAAAACCATCATCAACGATTTATTGGGAAGAGATCGAGATGAAATTTGGCAAGATCCTTATGCCAATAATTTGTGCCATTCTGAATTGCATTGGGTTGATGGCTCACGATTTATGGTGAAAAAATTCTGTGATCAACCTTTAAAGTGAGTGAAAACCTGTATATTGCTATTCGTTAATGTGTTTGGAGGTAAGTTGGTATCCTCCATGGACTTGAACGATATCTTGCGCGTCAGTGAGCGTTAGGAGTATCTTGCTAACTCGATTTCTCGACATATAAAGCAATGATGAGAGGTTGTTTATATTGGTGAGCGCATATCCTTCGATGTTCAGGTCGGTGAGGATTTGTAAGGCACTTAATACCTTTCTTTTCTCTGACTTCATCGCCCTTAATTGAAACAGGGCGTGAAGCACTCTTTGTTTCTTGGCAACTGAGAGGCTAATAAATCGTAGAAACTCTATATCGTTTTTCAGCAGCTCAGTGCAAGCGGTAAACGGAACTCTAAGTGCTAGTGATTCTTCACTGGTTTGGATATCTGCAACCGCTGACGTTCCCAGTAAAAGCGGGACCTCGTTGACAGGCACACCGGGGCCAATGATGTTGTAGCTCTGATTGGCCCTCTCTTCACAGGCACTAAACAGCGCTAAACGGCCAGACAATAGTAACCAAAGGTCAGTGGAACACTGATCTTGCAAGTTAATATATTGGCTCTTTGGCACTGTTTCAAACTTACCTAGGGTTACCAAAGTTTGAGCTAGGCTTTCGCTCAGTTCATAGATTTTAATCAGGGTTTGCTTATTATTCATAATGATGAAGCCACTCGATACGAGTGGCTGATAGTGCTCACGACGGGTCAATTCTATGGACAAACTGACAGGAGGTATCGCCTTCCGTTAGCAATGAAATGATACCGACTTTGTACTTTGCGTTGATGGCTTTGCCAGTAGATGATTCCATGGCGTGCACAATGTGGCGACAAAAGTCACTTCGGCAGTGTTTGTTTTGAGTCGCTTTCATCAAGTCATCGCACACCACACAAGATGTCTCTACTCGAATCGCTTCACCTTCGCTATTGGTTTCCCAATGCCCTTCAACACCCAAAATTGGGTCTTCATAATCATGATAAGCCCCCACTGAGCGAGCGATAGTGGGTTGAATATTCATTTTCTTTGCAATGTAGTCTGCACGGTAGTTACCGTATTGTGCAAACGCTGGAATCCAGAACGATTGCCAGGCTGCAAGGCCTTTCTTTTCATAGCGCCACACAAGGTATCTGACCAATAGGGTGTTGCCTTTGCGTAGAGCAGTGCGAACGAACTGGTATCTCTCTGCCAGTCGCATCATCGAATGCAAGTAAAGGGCAAAAATTTTCTTCATATCTGCACCATAAAGACCCCCTAAAAATTAGGGGGCCGAGTTCTATTAGTATTCGCCAGTAAGGATCATTGGAAGCTCAAGCTTCCCTTCTAATACAAGCGCATGAGTAAGCATCCAGTTTCGAGTGTTCGATGCGGTGGCTTGTTGAGCCATTGATCTTAGTGCATCGGCCTTAACTTGTTTTGCTGACTCTTCACCAGAGCGAATAGCATATGTCGCAAGTTGAGCAGCCCATTGGTGCTCGCTGTTTTGCTGGGCATTTTTCGCCAGTTCAATGACTTTATCGGTACCGCCCATCGCCTCGACCATTTTTTCAGCTTCGACATTTCGCGGTAGTGGGTGCAAGTCGATCGAGTCATTACCAAACCAGTGCATTACGTGGTTGTAGTAGCGACGCACATGGTAGGACCACTCTCCGTAGTTTTGCTCAACCCAAGGAGAGTCAGCAATTTCTTCAGGCAACTGGACGTTGTATTGCAGTTCATCCGGTGCCATACCTTTGCCAATGGCTTTATCAGTTTCAGAAACCAGCGCTTTGGTCGCAATTAGCTGATGCTCTAATTGCTCTTTAAATACTTCGCCTGTAACTGGTTTGCCGTGAACTTTAAGGCTGTGGTCGATATCTTTTGAAAGTAGCCATTCAAGTGATGCTTCCATTAGATCAATGTCGCGCCAGCGGTCTCCGCGCAAAGTCGAGTAGTTAAACAAACCATGAGCCCAGAAGGTATTGTCGACACTGACTTTCTTTTCAGGGATATAGATACTGATGCCGTCCATGGTGTCTGTGTGACCCATGTAAGTGACGAAATCCATACCATCGATAGTGATGGTGGTTTCTTCATCACCGACAAGCTTTGTTGGTGGCGTATAAGTTTTCATCTGTTCAGGAGTAAAGCTTACGTTCACCAAACCTGTAACTGATGGAGAATCTTCTCCTTCAGCAGGAAGGAAAGAACCTAGCTGAATAGCGCCGCGTAACTGTCTTACTTGCGCAGTTGGAGAGTCAGTAGAAAGTGCAGTGCTAAACTCCTGCTTATGGTTTTCGTGAGCAACGACAACGGTGTCTTCAGAGACGTTCCATGCGCCTGCACCAACGACGTAGTGCCAATGGGTGTAAATGAGGCCGACGACAGGTTTCTTGGCGACGTGTTCAGGCAGAAGCGACATCGCTTTTTTTGCGTAGTCTCCGCTAAGGCCGCCATCAAATACCACGATGCCGTTTTCAGTTTCAACAACGTTGACATTATCCATACCTAGACCTGTCACTGACCATACACCTGGTGTAACTTCGTATGCACCGTCCGTGTATTGAGCATCTTTGTTATTTAAGCTCTCTGCGAGAATCGCACCGGTTGGGCTGACTACGCTTTTCTCATCAATTGAAAGGGAAGTATTGGCGATAACGCTAGTCGATAGTGCCGCTGACACTAAAATGGCCAGCTTAGTCATTTTTGACATCTTGATTGTTCCTGTTTCGGATTAGATGCGGCTAGATTACCAAGCGAGATGTCAGCAGAAGTTGCACGGTGCGATTTTGAAAAAATAAGTTTTGTCTATTATCTCGCTGTGTTTAACGCGATGAGTTGAAAGTCGATGAAGACAAAAACAAAGGCGCTTGCCCTCAGCTGTCTATTTTCCTGGTCAGTGGCCTCTTGCCCACTGCATCTAGGTTTTGATGCTGTTGAACAAGGCTCACTTCCTGAAGCAGAGTTATTGAAGTTCTCGTCCATTTTTCATGTAAAGCATGGAGATATAGAGCAGCCTAGTGACTTGGTGCCTAGTGCGACGTTTCAAAGAGTCTCTTGGTGGCTTACTTTGTTTAGCGAGCAGTTGGCACTCTCGGGGCTAGAATCTGCGCTGATATTGGTGGCAGACATTCCGCTGTGGTCGGAGTTAGATGTTGAACACCCAAGAAGCGTATCAATTGATATTGCTGTACCCGAGCAACCGAAGAATGTGATTTTGGTGACGCAGGCGAGTTTGCAAGCGATAGTGACGAAGCAAATAGAAATGGAGCATGCGATGGAGATTGGACTGGTGCGTTTTCATCAAGCAAATGAACATCTTCGGGAGAGGGTTGTTTTACTTCGTTTCAATTAATTGAACGCTACCATAGGTATTGATGATCGAACCTTTTTCTTCTAACAGTTTTAACGAGCGGTGTACTCTATGCTTGCTGACGGCAAGATAAGCAGCCAGTTTTTCTGCGGTGATAGAAACACTGTTATCCTCATCTTTGAGCCTTTGAAGGCGGATCATGATTCGTTCTTCAAGTGGCAAAAGTAACGAAGCCGATAAGAGTTTTTCAGATATTCGATATAAAGACGCCGCACAGAGTCCCGCTATCAAGGTTGCTTCTAGATTAAGTTGAGGCTCCGACCTTAATTTGGCATAAGAAAGGTACAGCACAACGCAATCCGATACTGCGACAAGTGTGGCGGGAGAGGTTCTTCCATCAATAAATGAAACCGCATTGAGTAAGCTGTTAGGAAAGAACTTTTCTGCGATGAGCAGTTCACCATCGGCGGATACGATCTCGATTTCCGCTTCCCCTGAGAGTAGAAAGCCCATTTGCTCTAAAGAATCGTCTTGAGTAACTAGTTGCTCCCCAGCCTGATATTTTTTGCGTACGGCATCGCCTTGAAAGGCTTGATATAAAGTTGGATAAGCTTGTTGATTCAGTAAGACGCGAAATGCATCGTATAATTCAAGAGATTCTGCTGTCATGGGCTTCCTTGAAGGGCAGCACCCTTTACAATTTTAAGCCAGTGACTTTACTCACTGGCCTGCTGTGATCAAAGCTGGTAGTTGACTTCTAAACGATGGTCACCGTCTTTAAAGGTATCATTCTCACTCCAGTTCGCAAAGTATCTTACATTGAGTCGAGGGTTGATTTGGTAAGATGCAGCAAACTCATGGGCAAGGACACTTGAACCATTTTCCATACCATGATTAGTAAAGGTTTCCGAACCAGAAAGGGTAGACATCCACATAGGGTTGTAGTTGAGCCAGATCTTATCACTCAACTCAAGCTTGGCGTATGTTCCCACTACGGCAAACGTCCCTGGGACGGAGTAGCCGCTGATCACGTCGCCATCATCTCCGACAACGTTATTGCCTACCGCAACACCAAGGCCAGCCAATGGGTAGAGTTGAATCGCCCCGAGTTTTGGTAATGCTTGGATAACGCTATAAGAAACGGTACCGCTTTCAGTTTGGAAGTTGTAGTTGCTATCGATTTGGGAGCCTCTGCCATTAGTAAGGTCGGCACCAAAGCGACGGAAGCGAACCTGGTCGATGCTGTTGGTTGCATTATCATCCCAACCAAACGTGTCGCCCATGATCCCTTTGAGCTCGAAAACGTTCATGCCCATAGTGTGGTCGCTTCCGGTATCAAAGGTTTGACCAAGCTTAATATTCAGCCCTTTATTGGTGTAACCAGAACCAACTTGCGTGTAGACCGCCAGTGGGTCAGACATATCTTGAACGGATTCTTCGGCGCACACAGTTGCTGACATAGCCACTAATACAGCCGTTGCAATTTTTGAATAGGTAGACATTAATTTTACCATTAGTTATCGAAATCTAACGGCGCAAAACTACCATTTCACAAAATCACCTGATGCACTGTCAGTGCATCATCACACTTAATTACAATAACTTTGCAAAGACGAGAAGCGGTGGTCCTGGTTTGTTACAAGAGATCACAACTTACTGAAATCACGGAATTCAGTGATGTGTAGTCTGTTACTTTATGCATTCGATGGCTCTTAATCAGGGAAGAACACATGCAGCACACATTACACCAACTTTTTGGGATACCGACCAACATCATTCAGGCCCCAATGGCTGGAGTACAAAATTGGGAACTTGCGGTTGCAGTGTCTAAAGCTGGTGGTTTGGGCTCTATACCTTGCGGCATGCTTACCCCTGAGCAGGTAGCTGCTGAGATTGAACAATTCAAGGCGCATTCTAATTACCTTTACAACCTCAATTTCTTTTGTCATCACATGCCGCCAGTCAACAAAAGTAGGTTAGCCAATTGGCAGGAAAAACTACAGCATCACTACGACGAACTAGGCCTTAAAGCGCCCTCAGAGATCACTGGGCTGCGTTATCCCTTCGATGAAGATGTGGCTGATACCATCGAGTCATTTCAACCACCGATCATCAGTTTCCACTTTGGCTTACCTGCGCCAAAACTCGTTGAGCGCATTAAATCGTGGGGTACGATTATCCTCGCTTCGGCGACGACCGTAGAAGAAGCGGTGTGGTTACAAAACCATGGCGCTGACATGATAATCGCCCAAGGTGTTGAAGCAGGAGGGCATCGAGGCATGTTTCTTAGTAACGATTTAGCGACTCAGTTACCGACGCTAGAACTTGTTACTGCAATACGTGAACAAGTCTCGCTACCCATTATCGCTGCTGGTGGGATTGGCTCTAAAAAGGATGTGGAAAGATTGATTTCTCAAGGATGTAGTGGGGTTCAAGTAGGAACGGCCTTTTTATTATGTGATGAAGCTAAGACGACCAGCGTACATAGAGCAGCGATCAAATCTTCTAATACTAAGAGTGCTATCACTAACATCTTCTCTGGCCGCCCAGCGCGAGGCATCGTTAACAAAGTGATGCTGGAATTTGGTTGTATCAGTGATGATGCCCCTGAGTTTCCATACGCATCCATAGCCCTCGCACCACTTCGAGCTAAAGCTGAATCTTTAAACAGTAGCGATTTTACCCCGTTGTGGGCAGGAACCAATACTGAAGGTTGTCAGGAAACTACGGCGTCACAGTTGATTGAAACTCTCGCTGTGGCTACAAACACAGTTGAATGACGATCAAGAAACACTGCTTACTAAGTACTTAGCTAGAAAATCCATCATGACTCTGATTTTCTTGTTGTGCTGCACGTCTCGATGGCAAACCAGATAGACGGGCAACTCGGGCAAAGTCACATCAATGTCTATCTCGGTAAGCCCCAAACTCAGTGCTAGCCCCTTGTGCGCAAATACAATACCACCTCCATGACGAGCCAGCTCTAATTGGATTGGCATGAAGTCACAGCGAAATTTGAAATCTTCGTTACTCACATCCCACCCGAGCTTTCGAGCCCCTTGCTCGATTTGGCTGTCTCGATCATAGCCAAGTACTCGCAGTTCAAATAAATCATTCACGTCTCTTGGGGTTGGCACCGTATCTAGGTAAGAGCGGCTAGCAAATATGCCAAGAGGTATGCCAAACAGATGTCGAGAGACCAAGTCAACTTGCGTAGGCGGGAACATTCGCACCGCAATATCTGCGTCTCTTTTATCGATGTTTGATGCTTGGTTAGTCACCTCGACCTCAACTTTCATATCAGGATAATCGGCAAGGAACTTGGGTAGAATTTTAGGAAGGTAGTACTGAGCTATGATCTCATTGACCGAAAGCCTAATCGTTCCAGACAACGCGTTTCTCTCTCCACAGACCAAACGCTGCAATCGGTCAGCGGATTGCTGCATGGTCGTGGCTTCTTCCAATAACAGAGCGCCATACTCGGTCAGCGTGACACCTTGGGTGCTGCGGTTAAACAGTGAATGCCCTAAGCTTTGCTCAAGTGCAACCAACTGTCTGCTCAAGGTAGATTGAGATATCTGCAACCTATCTGCTGCTTGATTAAGACTACCTGTCTCCGCTGTGGCAACAAAATAAGCCCAACTTTGCCAGTTAATCTCGCCAATCTTGTTATTCATATTTGCATAGCCTATCTGCATTTATAGTCATTCTAGCGTTCAAAAACGGATAGTAAATTTGTATTACAGAGTGCAAGCAGAGGCAAGGAAAATGAAAACAGCTTTAGTTTTAGGAGTGACAGGCAATTTTGGTGAAGCCATGGCGCAGGCGTTACAAAAGCGTGGTTGGAAGGTCAAAGCCTTGGTAAGAAACCCAGAAAAACTTACCGCAGAACAGCGAGGCTACGAGATAATCCACGGAGACTTTCAGGACACACACACTTTAAAGGCGGCGGCCCAAGGTGCGGATCTGTTGGTCTATGCGATAAATCCTCCATACGATCAATGGAAGCAAAGCGCCATGACGATGCTTGAACCAGTGGTGACGCTTGCAGAGCAAAATAATCTGCATATCCTGTTTCCCGGCAATGTATACACCTTGAAACCTAGCAACAACTTAATTGACGAAAAGGCAAAGCCAGACCCAGTTTCCACCAAGGGGTCAATCCGTGTGGACATGGAGGCGAGGTTACGCAAGGCAAGTCAGTGCGGCGCTCGTATTACAATTGTTAGGGCAGGGGACTTCATTGGTGAACGAGGCCAATGGATAAGCTATGCCCTAAAAAGAAAGCGTGATCACTACACCTTGCAGTTACCTCACTCGGAAACCCACCGCCACTATTGGAGTTACCTGCCAGACTTAAGCGCTAACGCCGCTCAACTCATCGAGCGTCAACACACCAGTTTTGCAGTTTGGAATGACCCCGGTTTGGTGTTAACCATTGGTGATTGGCAACAAGCTTTTGAGTCGAATGGTATCGTACTTAAAACTCGGCGTTTTCCTTGGTGGGTGTTTCATTTGATTTCAGTGTTTAGTCCCATGCTAAAAGAGGTCATAGAGATGAAGTATCTGTGGGAAGACGAGCTGGTTCTTGATGGTAGTAAAATGAGGAGAGAACTTGGTGAGGCGATGCAAGAGACTGGTATTCAGCAGATTGTGAAGGATTTGGTTGAAGTGGGTTCTAACAATGTCGTAAAGAAGAACGTCGAGTTGGTTTGAGTTTACGAAAACGAAAAAGCCCGCTGAAAAATCAGCGGGCTTTTCTAATGTGGCGGAGAGATAGGGATTTGAACCCTAGATACGCTATTAACGTATGCCGGTTTTCAAGACCGGTGCTTTCAACCACTCAGCCATCTCTCCGTTGCGGGGCGTATATTATGAAACAAGCTTATGCTTGTAAAGGGCTAATCACTGAAAATGGGTCTGATTGCTTAGTTAGTGTCCGCTTGGTATCGGCGTTCTTGTAATTCCGTCTTACCTTGGGTCCATAGGCTTGTATCATATTTGGAACACTGTATTAGCAATCTTATTAATAAAATATTGTTTTATTTGTTTAAGTATTTGTATTTATTGAATTATACACTGTTCAGTAAACGACTGTTCGCCCGAAAAAGTTTGCCAAGTGGTCCGATGTACTTCAAAATTATTAGGTTACGTCCATTTATGGATAGTGTTCTTAGTAAGGTGAAGCATGAAAGTTGTCGATATTCTCAAGCATAAAAGCGAGTCTTTGGCGAAGAAGCATCAGATCGAATTTCGCGATCTTATGTCGCCTGCGCTGAGAGAATACTGGAGTGATTTTGTGAGCAAAGCACAAGCTCAACAGATCTTTCCATGGATCAATGATCTGCACAAACCAGCGGTCAATGAAACGCAAGAGCCTGTCATTCAATTGAGCCAAGAGGCACAAGCACTCTATTTGGAGCTTAGCCAGAAACTGGGTGAAGAGATCCATGTCGGTGATTGGGCTACTGTCGACCAAGCGCGCATCGACTCTTTTGGCGCAGTGACAGAAGATATGCAGTGGATTCATACCGACCCTGAACGTGCGTCTCATGAGTCACCGTTCAAAACTACTGTTGCGCACGGTTTCTTGACCCTTTCAATGTTGCCAAAACTGACCGATTCAGTTGACCCAGAAAAGCCTCAGTTCCCGACGGCGAAGATGACAGTTAATATTGGGCTAAATGAAGTACGATTCCCGTATCCAGTTAAGGCAGGTAACAATATTCGTGCTCGTAGCAAGCTACTTAAAGTGACGCCAGTGAAAAAAGGACTGGAAATTGAACGTGAGATTAAAGTCGAGATTGATGGCGTTCGTCGTCCTGGCTTAATTGCCGTTTCGGTGATTCGACTGGTCATTTAGAACTTACCTTGAATTTAACAAAAACAGGAGCCGATTGGCTCCTGTTTTCGTTTGTATTGAAAGAACCTAGTTATTCAACAGGTTTGCAGGGGAGAACTGATCAGTGAGTACTTTGGTATCTTTCGGCCAATCTTGAGTATGTTGGGTGGATTCGAGCAAATTGTTCAGCTGAGTGAGATCCACGCCAAGTGGAGTAACTTTGGGTTGTAGCTGCGCAATTCTCGCTTCGATAGCTTGCTGACCTAGAGGTGACAAGAAGTCATCCGTACCCGCTTCACTCCAGTTTTTGGTCAGAATGATCCGGTTATCACTGGTATCAAAACGAACGTTGTAATAATGGCCAAAAACCGATTGATAAGTGGAAGACTCGTAGGCGTAGAGCTTACTGCTAGTAAACGTATTGGCGGCAAGAATGCCATTCGGTGCCAGTAAGGCTTTTACCTCTTCAAGGAATTCTCGTGTCAGTAAATGTTCGGGAATGTAGTCTCCGTTGTAAGCATCGAGCATGATCCAATCATACTGTTTCTTTTTCAGCAGCGCTCGTTTAACAAAGATACGCCCATCCTGAGTGTGGCTGGTAATTTTGTCGCTTTCATAGAAGTCGAAGTAGTCTCTGGCGACTTTGACTACCGCTGGGTCAATTTCTACATTGTCGATTTCAATATCTGGATAAAGTTGATGAAGGGCGTTGGACATGGTGCCGCCACCTAACCCGATGATTAGGACCTTTTTGGGGTCATCTATCGTCAATAGTGCTGAAAACTGAAGTCGACTGACGCTGAAAAACAGTTTCTGTGGGTCATCAATGTACATACAGCTCTGATTGAGTCGACTGCTCCTTTCGTCAAATTTGAGGCATCGCAGCCCATTATTTTCAAAAACGATGATATTTCGATAAAGAGAGCGCTCTTCATGGAGAATTACGGGTTCGGCGTGCAAACCTATCGCCGCAAAGGTGGCGATGGTGCAACAGAGTATTTTCAAGCCATTTAGAATGTTACGCATTTTGCTGCCTCGCTCGAGTGACGGCGCTGCTGCGCTCAAAGAAATGTATCGCAATGGCCGTTGCTCCGAGCAAAGACAACAGCCCACTGTATGCGAGAATGATAGTGTTTACTTCAAACCAAAGGATGAAGTAAAACGAGGTGAATATTGTGCCCAGTGCACTGCCGAGCGTGGATACAAAATAGAGCGCTCCTGCCACTTGACCACTTTTGTGTTGGTCTTCGACTAACAACCTAACGGAGTAGGGTGAAAGCATGCCGAGAATAATGGTCGGGATGAAAAACAGTGCAATGGAGGCGAGTAGCGATCCATATCGGCTGTCTTCAATATGAAGGAAGATGCTCTCCATGATAGGTTCTGCAAATAACCAAATTGGGGTCACTGTGATGCCAGCGGCAATGAATATCATGCCATAGATTTTTAGGCTTGGGTTGCGAGTGGAAAGTCGACCTCCAAGTAAGTAGCCGAAGGATAAGCTCAGCATGAAGACAGTGATGATACTTCCCCAAATATGGACACTGGAGCCAAAGTAAGGGGCGAGTATGCGCCCACCAAGCAGTTCAATCCCCATAATTGAGAAACCGCTTGAAAATGCCAACATGTAAACAAAAGGATTTTGCCAGACCGCTTTATTGTTCTCTGGCTCGGAGAAAGAAGTGTTGCCGTTAGAATAGTCCGTCATCGTGTGAAAGCCGCCCTTTAGATTGAATTAATTCGGCACGTAACTTCATCATAGTCCGACATTTTTTGGGTCGCTAGGTGGATTTTTGTCCAAGATAGCGAAAACCTTTGTCTAGCTCTCTTTTTGTACTGTTGAGTTTGTAGAAATCCAGTAATAGCGAAGCGACAAAAAATAAGAAATTTTTGTGACGATCAAATGTCCATGAGTAGTATTGATTATATAAATTGTATAATTGAAGAGTTTTGTAAAATATATTTTATCGATTGACGTATGGAAATAGCTCTAAGGTATCTTCAATCAAAGTAGCTTTATGGCCTTTGGTTAGATAAATAGCATAGATATCACGCTGATACGTCGGGCTGTTTGGCACTAGATGAAGTTGGTTTTTGCGTAAGTGAGAAAAGCTCATCTGCTTGGGAAGGTAGGCTGCCCCATTGGCTTCCAAAATAAAGTTCAAGGCGATGCGTGGTTGATTCATGTGGTGTCTCGGCAACAGCTCGTCAGCGAGCTCATTGGCAAATTGAGCGTTTACTGACTCACCATAATCTACCATCACAAAATTATCGATCTCGTTGATTGACTCAACCGGACGACTAGAAACCAATTGCAAAGGTACGGTCGCCACTTTGCGTGAGCTGATCTCTTCACTATGAGGAGGCTCAAAGACAAAACCGATATCGACCAAACGACCAAGCACCTGCTTTCTTAGCTCGACTTGCGAATAGCTGTGGGTATAAAGGTGCAAATCATCAAAGTTGCGATGGATCTTTTGTAGCCAATCATGGAGAACCATATCCCAAATGGATGTCACTGCACCAACAAACAACTGTGCTGACTCTTCTTCCCCCAAACCCACATCGTGTTTGATCTTCTGCCACATAGCGAGAAACTCATTCGCATATTTGACCAGCTTATGACCCTCTGGTGTTAGCTTGAGACGTTTGTTGGAACGGTCAAAAAGAAGTACCCCTAACTCATTTTCCAACTGTTTAATACGTGAGCTGACAGCAGCTTGAGTGATGAACAGATTTTCAGCCGCAATGCGAATATGCAAAGTACGACTGACTTCCAAGAAGGTGGTGAGTAGCTCAGTTTTCATAGCGGTTTTTGATAAAAAAAATCGTACAAAAAATATAATTTATTTAGTTTTTTTATTCAATTCAATTGACCTATTGTTGGCGCATCTTAACCAACCCAACAAATTAGGGCAGACATATGAAAATCGCGATTCTATCTCGCAACCCAGACCTTTACTCAACTAAGCGCCTTGTTGAAGCGGGCATTGCTCGTGGTCACGAGGTGGATGTGATTGACACGTTGCAGTGCTACATGGATATCACCAGCAGTCGACCAACCGTACGTTATCACGGTGAAGAGTTACCAAAATACGATGCGGTGATCCCGCGTATTGGTTCTTCGATTACTTTTTACGGCACGGCGGTGGCTCGTCAGTTCGAGATGATGGGCACCTATAACGTTAATGAGTCTGTAGCGATTAGCCGCTCTCGAGACAAACTTCGCTCAATGCAACTGCTGTCTCGTAAAGGTATTGGTCTGCCACGTACAGGTTTTGCTTGTAAAGCAGATAACATCAAAGACGTTATCAAAAATGTTGGAGGCGCACCTTTGGTGATCAAGTTGCTTGAAGGCACACAAGGCATCGGTGTGGTGTTGGCTGATACATCAAAAGCTGCGGAAAGCATTATTGAAGCCTTTATGGGACTCAAAGCCAACATCTTGGTGCAAGAGTACATCAAGGAAGCCGGGGGGGCAGATATCCGTTGTTTGGTGGTAGGTGGCCGAGTGGTGGCTGCAATGAAACGTCAGGCTTTAGAAGGTGAATTTCGTTCAAATTTGCATCGAGGAGGCAGCGCCGAGGTGGTGAAATTGACCAAAGAAGAGCGTGAAACCGCGATCAATGCTGCCAAAGTCATGGGACTGAACTTCTGTGGTGTCGATTTGCTTCGCTCACACAATGGACCAATGGTAATGGAAGTGAACTCTTCGCCGGGTCTTGAAGGTATAGAAAAAGCGACCAATCTCGATGTGGCAGACAAGCTATACCAATTTATCGAAAAACGTGCTGCGACCGCGACCAATCGCACCGTTGGAAAAGGCTGATTGTATGAATAAGTTGGTAATAGGTGGGCATGAGATCGCCCGTGGGGAAACCAAGAAAATTGCGATTCCAGTTGCTAAGCTCTATACCGATGGGGACGTGTCGCTCCCGGTTTACGTTATACGAGCAAAAAAGCCTGGGCCGACAATGTTTATCACTGCGGCAGTGCACGGAGATGAGCTAAATGGTATTGAGATCATTCATCGATTGATAAACATGAAAGGGTTTCGACTTTCTCGTGGCAGCTTAGTGCTGGTGCCAATGGTGAATATCTATGGTGTGATTAACCAAAGTCGTTACATGCCAGACAGACGAGATTTGAACCGAAGCTTTCCCGGTTCAGCCAAAGGATCATTAGCTGCGCGTGTGGCGAACATATTGAAAACGGAAGTGATTGACAACTGTGAATACGGTATTGATCTGCATACTGGAGCGATTCATCGCTCCAACTTGCCACAAATCCGCGCCAATGTAGAAGATGATGAAACCGCTAACTTAGCAAAAGCATTTGGTGTTTCTGTGGTGCTGCATTCCCAAGAAATTGATGGTTCATTGCGAGACTGTGCAGCCAGCAGTGGGACAAAAGTTCTGCTTTATGAGGCGGGTGAAGCGCTGAGATTCGATGAAGTATCAATACGCTTAGGCGTTCGAGGCATTATGAGTGTTTTGCGCCATCTAGGCATGGTCAACAAATTGTCTTCACAACGCAAAGTTGTTGAGCCGTTTATTGCTCGAGGCAGTTTATGGGTTCGAGCAAGTGAGAGCGGGATCGTCAATCACTTGTTCAAGCTTGGTGACCAAGTGGATAAAGGTGACAAGCTTGCAACGATCACCAGCACCTACGGGGAAATGTTGAGCGAAGTGCTCGCTCCACGTTCCGGCATCATCGTCGGCAAACAGAATATCCCCTTGGTTCAAGAGGGGGAAGCCATGTATCACATTGCTTATTTTGACCAAAGTGATGCGGTGGTCGCCAAAAACATTGATGTTGCCTCAGGCCATGTGTTGCAAGAAGAAATGCAGTTTAGCGAAGTTCGAGATTAGCTATGAAAAACAAAACCATAATAGGTCGATTGGAGAATATAAACCTGCCAGAGCTTGGGATCTCTCAATTGACGGTTAGAGTCGATTCTGGCGCTCAAACCTCTTCGTTGCATGTCGATAATATTCAGCGAATTGAGTTTAACGGCAAGCCGGGGCTCCGTTTCGATATTCATCCCGAGGTGCATAACGTCAATACTATCGTGAGCTGCCAAGCTTCACTGTATGACGTACGTAAAGTGAAATCGTCAAATGGTGGCTCGGAGCAGCGGTATGTAATTGAAACTCTAATGGAGTTGGGCGATGAAAGCTGGCCTATTCAAATTACACTGACTGATCGCTCAGATATGACATATATGATGCTGCTTGGACGGCAAGCGCTAGGGAATAGTTTTTTAATTGACCCTTCCAAGTCATTTATTGCTAGTCGCTAGTGGTGGTTTATTTGTCATTTAGGTATGTTTACTAGCATCTATGGTTTTGTAGTCGTTTGTTTTTAGATAAACACTCTACATAAAGATCGTTGTGTGATATTCATAGGCGCAGATTAATTATCGCCATTGTTTCATTAAGGAAGTGAAAAATGAAAATAGGAATCGTTGGCGCAGGTGCGGTAGGGGTTGGTGTATGCAACTACCTACTGACACTTGGTAGTGTAAGTAAACTGGTTCTGCTTGATAAAAACTTAGAGCGAGCGGAAGGGGAAGTACTCGATTTCACCCATACCGCCGCTTTAACGTTCTCCAAAAACACCGACATGATTGCCAGTAATGACTACAGCGATCTGGCTGATGCCGAAATCGTGGTAATTACAGCAGGTGCTCAGGTGAAAGAGGGACAGTCCCGTCTCGACCTTGCCGAAATCAACAGTAAAATTGGTGTTGATATTGCCAAGCAAGTAGAGAAAGTTGCGCCTAATGCGACCTTAATCGTGGTATCTAACCCATGCGATATCGTGTCTTACTTTATCGTTGCCAATACCGGTTTTGATGCCAGTAAGGTGATCAGCTCGGGTTGTGTTATCGATACGGCTCGATTGATGTCTATTGTTGCTAAACGGGTTGGACTAGACCCTAAAAATGTCTTTGGTTACGTGCTCGGTGAGCACGGCAGCAACTGCTTTACACCAAAAAGTCTTATTAGCATTGCTGGTCAACCAGCGGATTACTATTGCAGCACTAACAACCTGCCTTCTATCGATCCTGTCGAGTTGTTAGATGCGGTAAAACAAGCTGGCTTTGAAATCTTCAAACGCAAGCACAACACCGCACATGGCATAGCAGCTAGCGTGTTTCGAATCATTCAAGCCATCGCAATTAACGAGAACTCAGTATTGCCAGTCGGTACTATGGTTCGTGGCGAGTACGGTTTAACTGACGTTGTTTTAAGCCTGCCAACGGTCGTCAATGCGAAAGGTGCAGACTCGATATTGATTCATCCATTTACTGAAAGTGAATTAGAAGAGCTTGAGCAAATTGCAGTGAAGCTAAAAGAGTATATCCAAGAAGTGAGAGACAAAACTGGCCTGATGGGGTAAACCCACTGGCTTATAATTGCCTGATAAAATTGCCCTTTCGGAACAAAATTGTCCGATGGGGCACCCTTTGAGCCAAAATTATTGAATTCTTGTTTACCCCTCCTTAGGCCATAGTCTGCGGCTCTAGGCTAATCGCAAATGGAACCTAGGCTCCTATTAGTAATGTTTTGGAAACAATGAAACGCCTTAAAGCTAGCTAATCTGACATCTCGTGACCTGTTAATCTGTAGCAATAATAAAAACGCATGGAAGACGAGGTTAATGTGATGCAAGAGCAAGATAGTTATCAACTTTTTGTAGCTAAAGCGATGGAGTTTATCCCTAGAGATAGAATCATTGAGGACTATCTACGGACGCTTGCTTACGGTACTGACGCAAGTTTTTACCGCTTAGTACCTAAGGTAATTGTTCAAGTTGCTAACGAGCAAGAAGTCATCAAATTGATGGCGCTTGCAACGCAATTAAACTTACCCATCACCTTCCGAGGCTCTGGCACCAGTTTATCGGGACAAACGATCACTGATTCTATTTTGCTATCTATTACCGCGGATTGGAAAGACTTCGAAATATTGGAGGATGGCGCCAAGATCCGCATGCAATGTGGTGTACTGGGTGGTGATGCAAATCGCTATTTAGCCCCATACGAATACCAATTAGCACCGATGCCAGCGTCAATAGACGCGGCAAGTGTTGGCGGGATAGCTATTAATAACGCCGCGGGCATGAACTCGATGGATACTTATCAGGTGATGGATTCAGCTCGAATAGTATTTCTTGATGGAACTGTGCTTGATACAGGATCGCAGTCGAGTAGAAGTGCGTTCAGATTGTCTCACGCTAAGATGATTGCGGACATTCTAGAGTTGTCCCAGGAGCTAAAGAAAGATACTGCTCTCAAAGACAGAGTCGCTCGCAAATATCAAATCAAGAATACCACTGGATACGGCTTACGCTCATTGATCGATTGGGAAGACCCAATTGATATGATTGCGCACCTTCTTATCGGGTCTGAGGGTACTCTGGGTTTTATTTCCGAAATTACTCACAACACAATTCGTAAGATGCCGTTAAAAGCGTCAGCGTTCTTGGTTTTCCCTGATATTCAAACTGCAAGTCGAGCCGTGACTCGATTTAAGTCAAATAACACGCCAGTATCTGCCGCTGAAATGATTGATTACTTCGCAATGAAAGCCGTGCAGCATATGGATGGGGTTCCGGATTTTGTTGCGACTGTACCTGAGGGGGCAACCGCCATCTTGGTACAAACAGAAGCCGAGCAATTTGTTGATTTAGAAGCTAATATCGAAAATATAGTAAGTGAAATTGAAGGCTTAGAGCTAGTCGTGCCTGCTAAGTTCACCGACAAACCCCACGAATACCAAGCGTATTGGAGCATTCGTAAGGGCATTTTCCCCGCAGTAGGCGCAACACGCCCAAAGGGCACCACCGCCCTCATCGAAGACGTTGCTTTCCCAATCGACTCTCTCGCTGAAGCGTTGAGCGATCTGCAAGATCTGATGCAAGAGTATGGTTACGACGACGGTGTGATTTATGGCCATGCTCTGGACGGAAACTTACACTTTATCTTTTCCCAAGGGTTTGGGAGTGAACAAGAGATTAATCGCTATGAACGATTCATGGATGATGTATGTAACATTGTTGTAGATAGATATGACGGTTCGCTAAAAGCCGAGCACGGAACAGGGAGAAATATGGCCCCGTTTGTACGCAAGGAGTGGGGAGACGTTGCCTATCAGTACATGCTGAAAATAAAGGAAATATTCGACCCTAAAGGTATCCTAAATCCAGATGTTATGATCACTGATAACCCGCGTTTGCATGTAAGTAACCTCAAGCCAATGGAGGCAGTGAGCGATATCGTAGATCAGTGTATTGAATGCGGTTTTTGCGAACGCATGTGCCCATCAAGAAATCTTACCCTGAGCCCAAGGCAACGTATTATTGGCAAGCGAGAGCTAGCGTTGCTCGATGGAGATAATAAGAAGACGTTTGCCGACAAGTACGATTACATGGCTATCGACACTTGTGCAGGATGTGGCTTGTGTTCAACGGTATGCCCAGTAGGAATAAATACTGGTGATCTTGTTCGAGAGCTACGCCATGAAAAACATGCGGGTAAGGAGCCAATTGCGAAATGGGTGGCAAAAAACTTTGGCACGGTTACCAGTGCGGCTAAAGCTGCTTTCAGTGTTGCCGATGCCAGTCACGGCTTGCTAGGCAGCAAGAATATGGGAGTCCTGACTCGTAACGCAAGAAAGCTATCAGGCAATAAGTTGGGCTTCTGGAATCCAGAGATGCCAACCTCGGCGACGAACATGACACTACGAGGAAGAGACAAAAACAGAGACTCTGTTGAATCGTCTAAACCGAAAGTCGTTTACTTACCTAGTTGCGCTAGTCGCACCATGGGACCTGCAAGGGGAGCGAAAGAGCAAACCACTTTGGTCGACAAAACTGAAGGGCTATTGAGAAAGGCGGGCTTTGAGGTCATCTACCCCCAAAAGCTGAAAGATCAATGCTGTGGCATGCCATTTAAGAGCAAAGGTATGTTCAACCAAGCTGAGGCCAAAGCAATAGAAACGGTTCAGATGCTGTTGGAAGCAAGTAACTACGGGGAGATCCCTGTCTACTGTGATACTAGCCCTTGCACCATGCAGTTGAGGGATTTCTTGGATGCACGAATCAAGCTCCACGAGCCAGTAGAGTTCATTCACAAGTATTTGATGGAACGCCTAATCTTTGAACCAACGGACGACAAGGTAGCGCTTCACATCACCTGTTCGGCACGACGTATGGGGCTTGAAACCATGATTACTGAGGTTATGAAGGCGTGCAGCAACAACGTTGTGATTCCCGACCAGATCACCTGTTGTGGTTTTGCAGGTGATAAAGGGTTTACAACTCCTGAGCTTAATGAGTCGGCACTGAGCACACTTGCAGATCAAGTGACGGGCTGTGAAAGTGGTTATTCAACCAGTCGGACGTGTGAAATAGGTTTGAGTCACCACTCTGGTATTGATTATCAATCCATCGTTTATCTCGTAGATGACTGTACCCGTGAAATGGTGCCTCTAACTTAGGATATTGGGTAATCATTGGGAAATCTGAAAACTGTTTGTTTACCAACGGAAATTTTTGAGTGTGTCGATTAGAATGAGTGTTAATAACTCGTTCTAATCACCTAAGTTGATGCCCCCTATGGTAAGAAAAGCCGATGATTTCCTAATCTTTTATCACCTTATCGATCAAGGTTCGTTTAGTAAGGCAGCTGAGCAGGTCTCCTTAACAAAGTCTGTAGTGAGTAAAAGGGTCACGCGGCTTGAGCAAGAGCTTGGTGTACAACTTATCTACCGTACTACTCGTAAGTTGACGCTCACGGAAGAAGGTGAGGTCTTTTACCGCCATGCTCAGGAAGTCTACCAGTCGATATATAATGCAAACGAAGCACTTAAAGGCCTAGATAAAGCGTTGTCGGGAGTTATCAAAATATCTGTTCCAACTATCTCGGGAGAGCTCCTTTTGCCTGATGTGATTGCAGATTTTGGTAAAAAATATCCTAATATCGATATTCACATGGATCTAGATAATCGGTTTGTCGATTTGATTTCTGAAGGATACGACTTCGCTATTCGCACTGGCGTGTTGCCTGACTCGAGCAATATTGCTCGCAAGCTGCTTGATGTGCATTGGGTGATTTGTGCAGCCCCAGACTACTTAGCCACCAACGGTGTTCCTCAAACACCTCAAGATCTAATAAAACATCAATGTTTGGGCTACTCCTATCAAGAAACTGGTGCATATGAGTGGTTATTTAAGGGGAATGACGGAGTGTATACCGTCAATGTTTCGGGAAACTTTTGTACGAATAATGCCTCAGCGTTAAGAAAAGTCGCCCTGCTTGGACAAGGGTTGGTTTATGTTCCAAAAGTGCTGGTTGCAGAGGATCTTACTCAAGGGGATTTGGTAGAAGTATTACAACATCAAGTGGCAAAATGTTTGGGTATTTATGTAGTGTATCCCTATACAAAGCACCTATCAGCGAAAACTAAGCTACTCATAGAGCATATTTACCAACACTACCACAGCGCTAGAGAAAAGTTCTGAGGCTCGAATTACTCAAAGTAGCGGGAAGGGAGTTGATTTTATTGGTTTTGTGATGTTTTAGTATAGCTGTAGGTTGTTAGTAAATAGGGGGACTGAGTGGTCTTTAAGCCAGCAGATAAGTGCGCAGTTGTAAAAGCGATAACAAGCGTAAAAAATAAGTCTCAAAAGTCGGCCCGCGACATAAAGCCGAGCATCACCATCAATTTTCATCCAGATAGACTCACTTACCATGGTCAGCCACTACTGCTAGCGCTAGCCAAAGACGGTTACCTTAAATCTCAATTTGAAACCCAAACTAGTAATGGTGGTTTAACAGCATATAAAGGTGGTGACCGTTGGCGTTGGGAACAAGAGATTTTCGGTGGGGCTTACGACGAGCAAGCCAATCACCTGCGTCCCAAATATGGCGCACTCAACTTCAAACAGTATGAGTTTGGTGCTGCGCCAAGGTTTGGTTCAGCGTTTTTCCAGTTAAAGCCTCATGTCTTTGAACGGGCTACCTTTTGTTACCCTGATAGCTTTTTTGAGCCAAAGGATTTTGCCGTGGGCGATAGATTGCAGACATTGGTTACTCTTGCTGAAAGTGGAGAACATGACTTACTTGACGATTACATCGAAGCACACGTTCATGGTGCGCTTTCAATCAAAGAAGATATTGAGTGTGTCGTCATGGACCCAATTTATCATGGCGGCCAAGTGCACGAACAAGCGTCAAGACTGGGTATTCCTGTCGAATGGCACCAAGGATTTGAGCTGAGCATTCAAGAGATGGAACGCTTTCCTGACTATCGAGGGCAAGAATTTATCACTTTAGCTAAAGCAATCGCTGTTCAGGGTAAAATTAACCCCAAACTGCTTGACGCTGCGTTGGCTAGTGGCAACTACGATGCGCAAGATATCAAGAAGATATGGCATTACTTGGCGAGGTTTGGTTACCCAGTGCCAAAGGGTTAGTGCGATTACCTTGAGTGTCGCTATATCTTGTTATAGATCACTGGCAAATCAAATTTCCATTGCTGCCACAAACTATCATTTGAAACCAATTCGGCCATAAAATGCGCTACATTGATGCGACTGGTTTGCCTTGATGCAAACAGGGGATCGCTGGTGGGGGATGGATGCAGCGTGTATTCGGTAACTCTAGATTCATCGGTTAGACTGTCGGGCCTTACTGCGACCCACTCTACAGGTGAGCCTACTTCTGCTATTTGATGCTGTAAGTATCTCGCAGCTTCTTCATTGTCTACATGGGGAGGCAGCGTCAACCGAAGCAATTCTATGATGGCGCTGTGTTGCCAAGTGACAGTTTCCCCTCCTAATGTGTTTTGATACCCCGTTGTACTCATTAAGATAAACTTAATAGGTTTCTCTCGCTGGAGAGTCGTAATGGCCCGACATATGCGTTGAGTTGTGTCAGCGACTAGTCGCCTAGGATGACCATAAATGCCTTTAAACGTCAGATTGTGGCCCAGACAGCAGATCACTGCATCATAGTTGCGTACTAGCTCAATCTGGTCATTTTCAGTGAGGTCGAGAATGGTTTGCTCCGTTACAGACATGCATTTGTGCGAGAGTAATTCACTGTCAACTCTGTCTAGCGAACGCACTAACGCAGAGACTTCATATCCCTTAGCTAATAGCAACTTTGCAACGAGCTTTCCCGTCGTACCTGTCGCTCCTAACACTAAAACTGCCATAGTACTTTCTCATTTTTGGTGAATGTGCTAACACTATAACCATGCGAATAATGAATGATAATTGTCCAATTTAGTATCAAGGTATACGTTTTTGTATGAACTGGAAATCGATTGCGTTTGACTGGAACCGCACCAGAGCTTTTCTTGCCACGGCAGAGCTTGGGAGTTTGTCGGCAGCGGCAAAATCCTTGGGGATGACACAGCCTACTTTGAGCCGACAAGTCGCTGCACTTGAAGATGAACTTGGTATCGCCTTGTTCGAACGCTCTGGACAACGCCTAAAACTCACTTCCGGTGGTATTGAACTGTTTAATATTGCAAGAGAGATGGGTGATGTTGCGCACAAGTTCTCGATGGTGGCGAATGGGCAAGCACAGACGTTAGAGGGGAAAGTTGTTATTTCAGTTTGTCAGGTCGATGGGATATATCGACTGCCTGCTATCTTAAATCGCCTCAGAAAGGCAGAGCCAAACATCAACGTTGAACTTATTGTGACCAATGAAGTGAGTGATTTAAGACGAAGAGATGCTGATATCGCCATTCGAAGTTTTAAGCCAACACAGGACAGTCTCATTGTGAAAAAGCTTGGCGATGAGAAGATTCATTTATATGGAACGAAAGAATACCTCTCTTTGTTTAGTAATACCCAAAGCCCGAAAGGGAACGAGCAAATACAGATCATAGGTTTTGGCCATAATGATGTGATTGCTAAACAGTTCTCAGAATTCGGTTGGCAGTTGTCTGATGACAATTTTAGGATATCTACCGAATTTCAGGCGACCCAAATTGCACTATGCAAACAAGGATTAGGACTGATCTATCTGCCACAAGACGTTGCAAGGCAAGAACCTCTACTTGAAAGGGCGCTTCCAAACCTTACTCCATCGCTGAAACTGCCGCTCTGGTTGGTTTGCCATGAAGAGCTACGAACGAATCTCAGGGTTCGTCGTGTTTTTGACTTTTTGGCCGCAGAGATGAGCCAGTATTTGGCGTCAAATAGCGCATGAGGATACGCTATTTGAATACTCGATTTGGGATTTTTGGTCAGCTAGTCTGTGCTAGCCAGTTCAAAATGGCTTGATTGGTTTCGGCAGGCCTTTCTTGTTGTATCCAGTGGCCGCAATTTAAGCTTAGCTCTTTGGCGGCAGGTACAAACTGTTTAAGGTTGTGCGGTTTTGGGATTACATCTCGGTCCCCATAGATCATTAAGGTTGGTGCAAAGATATGGGGCTCAACTTTTCCTAATATGTGCCAGTTGCGGTCAAGGTTTCGGTACCAGTTAATACTCGGTGTAAAGCCAGACTTCTCAAATGCATCAACGAAGACATTCAGTTCCGATCCACTCATTACTGCGTCTCCCAAGGGGTGTTTAGCATTGGCCAAATTGATCATTGCCATTCCTGGTTCTGGATCAATTGCAGGTTGGTTTTTCCGATATAAATTTGTGAGGAACTGTCGAGGGTTGTCATCAAGTACTGTATCGGCCATACCGGGAAAGCGATTGAAATGAACAAAGTAGTGCTCTTCTCCGAAGTAGCGTTCCATCATTTCTATCCAAGGGATTTCCCCACGTTCTTGATAGGGCAAGCTTAGATTAATGATTTTATTCACCCGATTTGGATGTAGGAGTGCTAGTCCCCAAACGACCATCGCTCCCCAGTCATGGCCAATAAATATCGCATCTTGGTAATCATAGTGGTCTAGTAGTGCTGTTAGGTCGTTTGTTAAATACTCAATGCCATACGCATCTACTTGTTGTGGCCGAGATGAATTGCCAAAACCCCGCTGGTTGGGTGCTATCACATGGTAGCCATCAGCAACGAGTGCTGGTATTTGATGTCGCCAAGAATAGGCAAGCTCAGGCCATCCGTGGCACAAGATAATGGGTTTACGGGAGTTCCTTTCTCCCGCTTCAAAAACTTCTAGATTGATACCATTAACCGAGATGAATTTGGCTTCTGGGAACTTATCCGAGTTACACATATATTTTCTCCTTGAATTAGACGATAAACAGGATAAAACTCATTGGTGCCAAATGTTGGCACCAATGGGGAAGCAGTGTGAGTATTCGATTAAGACAGGACGCAGTAATTCGTACTTTAAGGAGAAATGGTGCTTTGACTGTTTCACAACTCGCCAATGAAGTTGGCGCATCTCGGCGTACGATATTGAGAGACCTTAATGTGCTTCGAGATGAAGGGTTCGTTATTCATTCCGATTCCGGGCCGGGAGGCGGAGTGCAGCTCGAACCACAATCCGTTCTAACCAGTTCTCGATTATCGGTGGTTGAAGTATTTTCAATGATCATCAGTGTTACAGCAGTAAGATCAATGGGTAATGTACCTTTTTCATCGATTGCTGACACTGGTATTGAGAAAATAGAAAAGAGCTTATCAAGTGATCAAACCAAAGAGCTGCGCAAGCTACTTGAGTGCCTGTACATCGGTCAACTTGCCCCAGAGGTTAGCCAAAAAAATATCGGTGACTTAACCCCTGAGTTGCTCCCTATGTTTGAAACTGCTTTTCTTGAAAAGCGGATGTTGCAGTTCGAATATGTTGATGCAAAAGGGGCCATCACGATGCGAGAAGTAGAACCTCAAGCGATTCTGATTTTACTTCCTTTACTGTATTTGGTTGCTTGGGACCCAAGTAAAGAGGGCTTTCGTCATTTTAGGATGGATAGAATAAAATCGCCTCAGCTCGTAATAAGCAAAGCTTTTTTAAGGCGTGGTGTGATTTTTGATGGCACGATTAGCCAGTATAAAAACTTGGCTAGGTTTGGGCACAAGGTTTAGGTAAACGCCGTTGAGTTCAAAGCCTAGCTGACTACGGATATCAATTATGTTTCGTAGTTAATGTTACTATCCAACCCACAATAGTAGTGATTTCGGTTTGGCCGCCATCCATAAGTCGCATTGTTAGTCCTCCTAATAGAAGCGCATAAGCTTGGTCAACATTTTCTTGATCAGTTAGTCGACTTAACTCTTCTCGAAATCGCTTGTGGGCCAACGCAAGCAGGTTATCTTGCTCGATTTGTTGATGGCTTTTACTCTTGGTGTAGTCGAGCAGTAGGGTCAGTTCTCCGCGAAAATGGGAATCGAGTGTGCTGATTAACAGGGTAAGCGCTTGCTCAGTGTTTTGAGGGATCTCCTCACCATCCTCGAGGCCATAAATGGAGCTAGGGGCTAAGTATGCCTCGGTACTTGCTTTGAACAGTTCTTCTTTGCTTGGAAAATAATGATATAAAGCACTTTTTGAGATCCCTAAGGCTTCTGCAATTCCTCTCATTCCAAGGCCATTAAACCCATGCTGAGTGAATATTTGGATGGCTTTAGTCGCAAGCTCTTGGCGGTAAGCGTGGTGATCAACTATCTTGGGCATCTGTTACTTCCTTTAAAGTCCATGTGGACTATATTGTCCCTAATCAATGAAGTCTAGTGAGAATTTTATTTAGTCCATGTGGACTTTATACTTGACTGGTGAGAATTTGTTCCGTTATGATTTATTTAGACCAAGTGGTCTTTATAAGCTTAGGGCTGATCTTATTGGAGGGCAGAATGACAAAAGCAACAAAAGTACTGATCGCTGGTGCTACTGGTTACCTTGGGCAACACATTGTCGAACAGTTGACGCTAAACGGTGTTGATTTCGTAGCACTGGCCCGTAACAAAGCTAAATTAGTGCAAAAAGGCGTTGGTGCTGATCAGATTCTTGAAGTTGAAGTGACTGAAGCTGCTCAACTTGAAGGCGTATGCGATGATGTTGATGTGGTTATCTCATGTTTAGGCATTACTAGACAAAAAGATGGGTTAAGTTATATGGATGTAGATTACCAAGCTAATCTTAATTTGCTCCAACAAGCTGAAAAATCACGTGTGAAACGGTTTATCTATATATCAGCCTTCAAAGCGCAAGACCATCCGCACATACGTATATTGCGTGCAAAAGAAATGTTTGCATCTCGATTGCTTAGCTCGAGGATCCCGAATCCATGTGTCATTAGACCTAATGGTTTTTTTGCTGACCTAGAAGAGGTTTTTCGCATGGCGAGAGCAGGGAAAGTTTATCAATTTGGCCAAGGTGAAATGCAGATGAACCCGATTCATGGTCAAGACCTGGCCCAATTTTGTATCGAGCAAATAGGAACAGACCAAAGAGAGTTAGATGTCGGTGGGCCAGAGGTGCTTTCGCTACAACAGATTGCTCACTTGGCTTTTCAAGCTCAAAACATATCACCAGCGATACGAACATTGCCTGATGGCTTTCGTCGACTCCTACTCAAAATAATTCCTGTGCTACCAGAAAAATGGGTAGGACCTGCAGAGTTTTTTTTGACCATGATCGGCAGTAATGCAGTTGCTCCGTTATATGGGAAAATAACGCTGGCAGAGCATTTTGCCGATTTAAAATAGTCATTTTTGAGCCCCAAAAACAGACTGATTTTGTTGGCTGAGATCATTGGCATTTTTATTTTCTTAGTTGGAGTTTGGCAATGCGTTTACTAAGTGTATATATTCGCTTGAGCGCCTCGACCCATTCCATCTGGATTCTAAATATATCTAGCCTTTGTTTACTCGCCTGTGAAAGCCGTTGTGCTTGAAGTTCTAAGATCGATTCCAGCAACACGTTAATCTCACGTTTAGCGTTAAGTACATTGTCTGCGAGCTGACGATCGCCGCGGCGTATTGCATTGACACTGTCTAGTAATGCCTGATTTACTCTTTGGTGGGTGCGGTCAAGAGTTTTGCGCATTTCTGGGCTAGCTTTGATATCTGCGTCGAGTGCTTTGTAGCAAAGAGGTAGCAAAGAGTTAACGACTAAGTCTGCAACACTTTCGAGCTGATCCGTAATACTAACCAGTTTGATTTGATGGCGGCTTTGTTGTTTTGTCAGTGGGGATAAACGTAACTTACCTAAGTAAGAAAGAATTTTGGCATGTAAAATGTCGACCTCATCTTCTAGTTTTTCTATCTCACGTAGCGTCTTACGCGTGGTGATTTTTTCCTGTTCGTTTTTGTGTTGACTGGCCAAGGGGGGAAGTTGATTGACCATGTTCGCCACTCGTCGACCTAATCGACCAATCTCTAGGTGGGTTTGTTCGAGTGCAATATCCGCAGTTTCCAAATACTCTTTTTTTATGTATTTAAGCTCTATTTTTTGTTTTTCTTTTCTAGAAGAGTCGTGAGGCACTAGCTTTTTAACTGCAGTGACGAATAAAGCACTCATAGGAAGCATTATTAACGTGTTGGCAACATTGAAAAGTGTATTGGCATTGGCTATCTGACGAGGTGTCTCAGCCGCTAAACGCTCCATTCCTAAAAGGTCGGCATAACTTGGGGAAATAGACGTTGCGACTAATGCAATGAGTCCAATCATAGGCAGCCAGATAATCACCCCTGCGAGGTTAAATAAAAGGTGAATGGCGGAGGTCTGTTTCGCTTCAGTACTCTTACCTATCGCCGCTAGAAGTGCGGTCACACAAGTACCGATGTTCGCTCCCATCGACATCGCAATACCTGATTCAAGGGTTATGAACCCTTGGCTGGCCAGTACGATGACAATACCTGTGGTAGCAGAAGAGGATTGGACCAATGCAGTAAATGTGGCTGCGAGTAAAATGGCAAAAATTGGATTGTCCATTTTGGCCATAAAGTCGATAAATGGGTCAAACACTCTTAGTGGAGACATGGCTTCACTCATCAGGTTCATGCCTAAAAACAGTAATCCTAGGCCAAAGATGATGTTGCCGTAGTTTTTGTTTTGTTGCTGCTTGGAAGCCATTTCAACCGCAAAGCCTAAGGCGATCATTGCCATGGCAGCTTTTGTGACTTTAAAGGCTATGATTTGAGCGGTGATCGTGGTGCCTATATTCGCACCCATAATAACCCCTACGGCCTGGTTTAAAGACATCAAACCAGCGCTTACAAATCCAACGACTAATACTGTGGTGACCGATGAAGATTGAATTACCGCAGTTAGGCCTGCTCCTGTAAATACCGAACTGATGCGTGTCTTGGTCAAAGTTGCCAATACCTGTTTCATACGACTGCCTGCAGTGCGCTTGAGCGCATTCGACATTTTTTCCATTCCGTATAAAAACATGGCGAGACCACCAAATAGGCCCATAAACATAGAAGCGTAGTTGAGTTCCTGAATACTTGCATCAGCAGCAATAGATGGGAGAGGGAGAGTGAGGAAGGCGATGAGGTATTTTCTTTTCATAGGCTCACAAAGTTCAAGTCATATTTGTAAGTCTAGGACAGAAATGGGTTCAACCAGCGAGGTTGAACCTATTTAGGCTCGATTTTTATCATTTCGGAACATTACGAATGAATCCTTGCCTAATGACAGCTTGTATCTTGAGACCCATATTGAATATCAATTGCACGATACCATGAAGCTCGGACATATCTTTACAACTGGCACTAATACATGTTCCGCTCGATATTTTTGTTACTGCTATGCCAGAGAAAGTTTGTTGCCAGTCGTCAGATAACTCTTCTTCCACATAGATGTAGTATAAACGTGGCGAGTCTTTGATTGAGGTATTCATCCAAATACCCTCCCATAAGATTAAAAGTGATAGCCCACACTTGCTCCCCAGTTGAAACCACCAGCGTTTCTTTTGTCATCGTTAAGTTTGACGTCAACGTGAGAATAGCGAGCTTCTAGACCAAAAGACCAGTGCTCGGCATAAAGATAGTCGATGCCACCACCAATCCAATATCCAGTTCCTGTATCATCGTAGGTGTTTTTAATGCCAGCATCGAACGCTTGCAGTTCCGAATAGACTAAGCTGAGTCCACCACCAAAATAGGGGATCAAAGAGTCTGCTATAACTGCCGATTGCCATCTCAAGCCGATATTCATTTCAGCAACTGAAGTTAAGGCATTTCTGCCAGCGTCTTTGTGTTCGTGTCCACTCCCGTAGAGATCTATGGCAATGCCAACTGGAAGTGATGCGGGTTGGATCGTTGATAGAAATCCAATCGTATCCATTGAGTCATCTCTTCCCCAGTCATCATTGAGATTTTTCTTACCGAGCAAAAGTTTAATGGATGAATGACCTGCCGAATAAGCAGGAGCTGCAGAAAGTAGTAGCGCCATTGTGACGGTAAAGATAGTAAAGTGATTGTTCATAAAAAGCCCTTAAGTTATCAAATGTTCAAGCTTGATTGCTTAAGGGCTAGATTATTGGTGTTGGCAACTATCCACATCACCAAATGATGTGATTTTGTCTCTGTGTTTAAGAAAGTATGTGAAGAGTTCGAGCTTTGTTAACTGCAGCTCGTCGATTAGTGACTCCAAGCTTCGAGTAGATATTTTTTGTATGAGTCCTAAGGGTATTTAGACTAATAAAGAGCTTGGTAGCGATTTGGGGGCCGCTAAGCTCAGTATCCAACCACTCAAGAACTTGAGACTCTTTTGCACTCAACGGCTCAACTAGCGTTTCCTTTGACCCCTTAATCGAGTTTTTTTGTGCAGCAAGTTGATGGCTTATGAAAAGGTCATGTACTTTTGAAAACAGTGATATCCATTCTGACCCATGATTCTGAGTGCACACTAATTTAGCAAGCTTAAGCAAATCTTCAGCTATTTTTTTTTCATCGCTACTAGTAGCCTCCAACGCATATAGGACTTTTTTTGTAAACTCTAAAATAGGCCAAGTATGCGTTGAAGGTGCCGTTTCAAATACCGCTATGACGTTTTTCAACTCACTAGGAGAGGCGATCGCATAAGCCATGTAGTAATAGCTGTGGGTATGCAGCGGAGCATTATAAGTATCGAGTGATTTAAACGGATCATTGCTACCTTGATTGAGCCTAATAATGTTAAGCCAAAATTGTGGCGGTCTGTGGCAAGGGTTGGGGGTTTCTGAATAGAGCAATTCAGCTTCATTCAGAAAGTGGATAGCTTCTTCGATACGATTCTCGGCTATTGCAATACGTCCGGCAACGAGCGGATATCGATATTTTGTTTCCTGCATAGCGCCTGATGTACCAAACTGTTTTGCGGTGTCGAGCAAATTTAGAGCGTTTTCTATTTCACCTCGTTCTATTTCGATTTCAGCAGACAGCAGATAGACATCTGCACTCCCTTCCACGATGTATTGGTTATCATGATCTACTTTTAGTATCGCTTCCTTGAGGACTGTTTGTGCTTTGCTCAACCAGCCAAACTGAAAATAAAAGTCTCCTAGCAAAAAGCGAGTCGTGATTTTTGCGCTGATATCTCCTGAACGGTCCATATTCGCAATAGCTGCTTTGAGGCTTTGTTCAGCTTGGGTGAGTTCGCCATCACGCCACAATGCTATGCCTTCAAGTGCTCTCGATGAACCTCGCCAGACCTGTTCTTGATGTGGAAGTACTTCTAGAGCAGTGCGAACATGTGTAAGCAGTTCCTTGGTTTGGCCCTGCGCTGCAAAAATATAGGCTTTCCCGACGCTAATAATTCCGAGAGCACTCTTTTCCCGGACAGTTAGCTGTTTGTTGGCATTTGCTAAATTGTTGTGTGTCGTTTCGAGAAGATACATGCCTCGTTCGGGATCACGATGTAACAGGTTCAAACTATAATATGACGACAAGACTGGGTAACGTTGAATGGTCGTGAGATCAAAACCACTTAACCAGTCTACTAGTTGTGAGTCATGAGAGTTTTCTCTTACCGCCGGCCAGAATTGTTCTATCAAGCTAAGTTGCTTGCATTCATCACTAAAAGTCGCGTATTGAACGGCTTCGGCTAGACGCCCTCGCTCCGCTAACCAGTTGGCTGACCGCCAAGTCAAGATTTTCATTCGATCTTTCGTGACCTGACAGTGAATACGCAAAACATCTGCAAATAAGTGATGGTAGCGATACCAGCGTCTATCGCTATCAAGTGGAATGAGGAAAAGATTATTTGCGGTCAGGTAAGACAGCATTTCATTACTATCCTCTCGCTCGAGAATGTGGTCACATAGTTCTGCGGATAGTTCTTTAAGGTAGAAAGTGTGGAGTAAAAAATCTCTTACATTGCTATCGAGTTTGGATAGAACTTGCTCAGTAAGGTAGTCGATGACATAACTGTTGGAGCCCGAAAACTGGTTGATAAAGGTGCGAGGGTTTTCTGCATCTTTAAGTAATAAAGACACAAGTTGTAGCCCTACAGCCCAGCCTTCGGTGTGCCGATTGATAACGGTTACCTCTGCTGAATCAAGTTGAGTTTGAGATGCATATTTCAATACTTGCGCAGCCTCTAGATCAGTAAACCTCAGATCCGCCGCCCGAATTTCTACGAGTTGGCCATATGCTCTTAACTTAGCGAGTGATAAGTGTGGGTCTGAGCGTGTGATGATTACCAGATGAACATTGCTTGGGGAATTAGCAATAAAAAGGTCCATCAGAGTATCGATGTCCGGGCAGCTTGCTAAGTGGTAGTCATCTAAGATTAGAGTGAAGTCGTTTTGATCGTAACTAAGCTCATTGACTAAGCTGGTGACTATCTCATTGCCATTAACTTGTTTAGGGCTCTGTACTTGATTCCAAGCTTCATTTGCTAAGGAGTGATCAGCCTCCCTAATAACAGCGACAAAATATTTGAGAAACGTGTCTGGGTTTTTGTCTTGGCTATCTAGAGATAACCAGCCATACCGTTGGTTATGTTCTCGACACCAAGCTGAAACCAATTGTGATTTACCAAAGCCAGCAGGAGCGGAGACTAGTGTCACTTTAGCCCGAGTAATTTGTTTCAGTTTGTGTGTTGCATGTTGCCTCAAAACATAATCAGCTCGAGGCTCTGGGATAAATAGTTTTGTCTTCATTATCATGAGTTAGAACTTTCCATTACTCCGCCTGTTTCCATGCTGCAATTACGTTGGGCGAAACACAGTAAAGAAGCAAAAACCAGATTATCAGTGTTATACCAAATAGACTTGCTAAGGTTTCAGTGGAATCAAACAAGGTGCCAGTGCCCGTTGCTGCAATGAGGAGTCCTAGCCATTTAGTCAGGGTCGATAGCCCTTTGTGCTTTGGTAGCAATAGAGCAATGAGGGCCACCCAAACCGCTCCTATTAACTCATTGCCACCACCAATGCTTTCAAGCAATAGCTGACCTGTTATCCAAATCTGTGTTCCAAACTCTGGGTCGTTTGGATAAATATCCGCTACTTGATTTAACAGTTCTATCGCTAGTCCGCCGCTTAGCAACATGAAGCCTGACCATATCCCTCCCATCACAAGTAGCCCGGTGGCCAAATGTGGAGAATGCTTTTTGGCGGTGATAAAAAGGTTAATTGTTAGAGACAGCAATGAAAGTCCAAACACAAGGTATATAACAATATGCCAACTAGAAAAATAAGCGCTATCCAACAGTATTCTCTCGAGGACCTGTTGCTCGGTGTATTGCTCGTCTTGAAGATAAGAGAACTTAGTGAGTAGCAATCCGATTCCATACCCAAAACAAGCACAATTTACGAGTAACGCTAAGCGGACCATAGTAGATGTATTCATGAAGTGCTCCTTGCAGAAATATTGAGCTACACACTATCGATGGTGAGGATTTATTAAATCACCACATGTGGTGATTTAAAAGCTAATGCTGTTGGTTATTGTTACTGCTTTGCTTTTTAATGGAGCATCGGTAGCTATTGACACCAATCGTTGTGTCTCCACCACTCCCTATCTACATTTTCAATTGATGGATCGAGTCGATGTAAAGAAAGCGAAGGGTATACCTTGTGGTTTCGATCAGTATCTCGTCTGGAAAAATAGCAAGTGGGAGACGAGCATTGAAGGTATTCCAAGCAGCGCCTTTCCGCTCAAATTTTAGCTAATGTTATTTAGCCAACGCCTATCTTGCATTTGCTTGACCTAATTTAGGGTCGGTTTTTTTCTCTCGCTCCTGACTCAATAATACCCCAAAGAAAATAATCCCTATTGCTACCCATTGAGTAAAACCAAGGCGCTCGCCTAGAAGTAGCATCGAGAAAACCAAAGTAAAAGCAGGCAGCAAATTTATGTAACCCGCCGAAGTGGAGGCTTTAATGTGGGATAGAGAGTAGTTGTACAGTCCGTAGCCCCCCAAGGAAACAATCAGTCCCAAGTAAACAATGCTGGCTATTGCGATGTTGGATACATCGCTCGACCAACTTGAACTTAATGCGAGTGGTAAAAAGAAAATGGCACCAACAAAGCTTTGTAGCGCAGTTAAAACAAAAGCAGAATAGCGTTGTGTTAAGTGTTTAACCAGCAGGGTATAGCCTACTGCCGTCACCATGGCACCAAACTCGAGTAGATTACCTAACACAGGGTTAGGAGCTTGCTCGCTTTCTGAGCTGCTCATTGTCATCCAGACGACACCAATAACAGCGATGAATAGCCCCGCCCATTGACGTTTAGTATTACGTTCTTTTAGGAAAAAATAGGCAGCAACAGCAACCATCAATGGAAGCATGGCAGTGACCATTCCAGCTTGACCTGCACTGGTGTACCGCATTGCTTGAGCCTCGAATACGAAATACAGACACGGCTCAAAGAGCGCCATGCCTGCCAAAAGCTTCCAGTCACCAGTTTGGTAGTTGATCCCATGGCGGATCCACGGCCAAACCGCAAGAAATGCCAATGAGCCGATAACCATGCGCAGAAAAATAACAACCATGGGTGCAACTTCACCAACCGCTATTTTTAAAGCGATAAATGACGTAGCCCAAATAATTACAGCGGTGAGCACGGCAAGGTGAGCTTTGACGACTTTATTATCCATTGCATTTCCTTAAGACCAATCCATGGTGAAACTACCGAGATCGAGGCAATAACAAATTTCGAAAATGGCAGCTAGATTCGAACCATACATTTAACCGTGTTGTTAAGTCGAGTAGAAACTAACTCAAGGGCAAGATTCAATCGAGATGAATGGCATCGTTCGCAGCTTGTAATCCCATCTGATACCCCAATTCAAGTTTCTTCTTGTCCGTGGTTAATCTTCCAACGGCAAATGACTCATCCGGAGAGATGACCTGAATGGTGCAATCTTTTGGTGGGTTATCGATAAACTCTAGTGTTTGATTATATTGTTCGGCTCGTTTAATCATGGCCTCAGCAAGTTGAGGCGTATCTTTCATGAGTCGTCTTAGCAACCATGGTGCGAGTGGTGGACGCTTTTTGTATCCTTTGGGCTGCGATAGGATCACCGTGATTTGTTTAGCTCCGCGCTTGTAGGCTTCAACAACGGGAATTGAATCTGCCAATCCTCCATCGATCATTTTGCGTCCATTGACACTTAAATGAGTACGATAGGCGACTGGTACCGAACATGACGCCTTTAGGATTATTTCTAGGTTGCTTTCTTCCCCTTTGGTGTAAATTGCCTCACCAGACTCGACATCAGTGGTGACAATGTGAAATGGCAGTTTTTGCGCATTAAATGCTTCCATGTCGTAAGGATAGTGTTTAGCAATATGGTCCCATAGCCAATCTAGATCTAACCAATGCCCACCACGGGCAAACTTTTTAAAGTTGATAAACTCTGGCTGGCAAGAGTAGTCGGCAATAATGGTATAGGTGCGGCCGCGCTGGTTAGACAGCCATGAAGCAATATTGGTGGAACCTGCGGAGACACCGATACAGAAATCAAATGGGTTATATGCATGGTCAATAAACCCGTCTAGCACTCCGGCAGCAAATATCCCGCGCATTGCACCACCTTCGACGACTAGGGCATGCTTTGTTTTGTCTGTCATTTTTATCTGCATTCCTTTGTTAGTTGTGGGGACATTCTTTGTTTCCACACCTGTGATTCCATCAGATTATTTTTACTAGATTAGTGGTCAGATGTGTAGCTAAATTGACTGATATGTACAAGTACATCGCTAAATAGACAGTAATTGACAAAAGTAAGATGGCAATCGAGCCATATTTACAATCAGATTTGCCAAATCCTGTTAAATGAGTATCGTTGTAACAAATAGCTAACATGGATGGTGGTGATTTCGGTGAAAGGTGTTTCATTTCTGTTTCTAGTCTTAGTTCCGATGCTTGTAAGTGCTGGAATTATTAGAGGCGAGAGTCGAGAGCAGGTGAAAGATGCGTGGTCATTTGAAGTGGTTAACGGTGTTCACGGTGCGAGAAAGGTTGGGTATCTAACAGCGTGGGAAAACTCTACACCCAATACAGTTCACAGTTGTAGCGCCACGCTCATAGGTAAAAAACATCTACTGACAGCCGCTCATTGTGTCATCAATATCCGTGATGCTAAGCCATTCGATAACTTAGAGTTTCATCCAAGAAAAGTAGGAAAGGACGACTATTCTCCAACTCGAGTTTTCGTCACCTCTGGATATGTACTTAAAGATTATCTTAAGAAGAATAAAGAACTCATATTTACGCTAACTCCAACATTGAGCTCGATCGATCTCGGAATGATTCGTAACGATATCGCTATTTTGGAAGTGAAAAACCCCAAGTCTTCAAAAGGGACGGGAGATCAACTCGGAACATACGGCACTTGGCGACAGGAGTTCGATCTCTCACTTGGCAGTGATGATATCTTCGATATGTACCTTCTTTCTTACCCAGGAGATAAGCCAAATGCCACTTTATGGTATGAAGAGTGCTATTTACGTCATGAGGTGTATAACGTTGCACTCACCACATGCGATACATATCCAGGGGCAAGTGGTGCGAGCGTCCTACAATACTCACCCAAGTATGATAACTACTATGTAACAGGGGTAGTCTCAGCTCAAACGGAAACTCGAAATGTGGTTGCTTTGTTTACCCCTGAGCTGAGAGCTGATTTCCGAGCAATCATGGACGGCAAGGCACAGCCAAATGGTCTTTTTGCACCCGTTAAATTCAAAACAAAGCAATTTATTCACGTCGGAATCCATAACAAATGCAAAGAGAGCGTAAAAGTCGCTATTCGATATAAGAATGCCGAGAAAGAACAATGGCGAACCATCGGCGGATACTTATCGAAAGGAGAAGTTTTACGATCTGATGCCTCAAACAATACGTTTTGGTATTACTGGGCCACCTCTAGCAACTACAACTGGAATGGGGACAGTCGCCAGTTGACTTTTGACGGGGATACCTTCGATTCTCGCGAAAGGCAGGTCAAAGCGAAAAAAGAAAATGAGCAACTATGGGGAGATACTGTTATCGATCTGACCTGTAATAACTAATGATGTATGTGTATTTCTACAAACTGCCATGGAGTCGAACTGCTAGGTCTATAGTTAATACTGTTAGTAGAAGTCAATAAAGGTTCTGACATAGGGTCGACCTTGCATTGTTGCGAGAGAGAGCAGTATGCGATGTAAACTTATAATGGCATTGGTTTTAATGTTGCCGATAAACTTTGCTCATGGCCTAGAGGTACTGGTGGAAAGAGGGGCCTATGAGGCTTATTTAAAGTTTATCGGCGAACGTGATCCTCTCACTATCACTGAATACTCAGGCCCGCATGCGAGGCGAACCACGGTAGAGTTGGTATTGGTTCAACAAGCCTTGGTTCTCGGTGGACTTAATGACCCAGTGGAATTTGTCTTTGCCCCTAATGCTGGTCGGTTGTATCAAAACTTGCAAAACGGGACACAAGTTATGCTGGGTAATTCGGTTTGGAAAGCTAGCATGGCTTCTGCTGTCGATAAAGTCATGCTCAGTCCAGCAATTATCAGTGATGGCGAATATGAAGTGGGCATGTACACAATAGAATCTAATGGTAAGGCATTGGCGGCTAATTCTTTGTCAGATGTGCAGCAGTTAAGGGCTGTCTCTAGTCGCGCATGGCATTCAGATTGGGCTACGTTGAGCGCAATGCAACTTAACTTGCTACACAGTACCGTTAAGTGGAGTTCAATGAAAAAGATGGTGGCTACCGGGCGAATTGACTTTTTGTTAGCACCGTTCCAATCGAGTGGTGACTTATCCTTCGTGGCGCAAGATATCCGCTATGTACCAATTCCCGGGCTCAAACTTGGCCTTCGTGGCTCACGTCACTTCGTAGTTTCGCAGCAGCATCCAGATTACGAGAAAGTGTCAATGGCCTTGCAAAAAGGTGTATCTCTCCTGAAACAAGAAGGCCGTTTTAGAAAAGCTTTCGAACAATCAGGCTTCTTCAACGATGCAGTTCGTGATTGGGTGTTAATTAAGCCCTAGACCAGTATTCCCTTTTAATTGGGACAGGCACCAAATCAAGCCAACATGCAGGACACACACCTTTTTTATCCTCGTTTCATTGCACGAATCAACCCTATTCGAGTGTATAGTGGTGAGGCTTTTTGCTTGAAATTTTACATGTTGTTTGTGGTACTCTACTTGGGGTTTGGCATTTGACGTCAGCCAGTTGCGTGCATCTAGCCAATCTAATTTATAAATATTACACTCCAAGAAAGGGAATATATGAACGATAAAGTGTTTGAGATTTGGCAAAAGAAACGTGAGCAGGGATTTTTAGCTTGGGTGTTTAAGAGTACAACTGGAGCTGTTGCCTTTTATCTCGTTTTTAGCATTGTCTTCCAGTTTTCTTCTGCGAGTGAGCAAGGTGTTTTGGTCTTTATGCAAAGTCAGCTCTCGAACTATGTCCTCTTTACTTCGCTGATTTTTCTAGGGAACTGTGCTTTGTGGTTTTACCGTGAATCCAGTTTTAAGAAAGAGGTGAAGCGCCGGGGAGTTTAGTAGCTCCTATTGTATAGGGCTGTCTCTAAATAGGCCTGTATACCCTAATTTAAAAGTGGTGAAGAATGAAAAAAGCGAACCATTGATGGTTCGCTTTTTGTCGAGAGAAATAAATAGTTAAGTAGACTAAACTTTATTCCTGATCACAGATAACTAAGATGGAAACTTACCAGCTTTCTAAATCAATGAGCTGGAATACTCGTTTGCGCTAACCGAGTTGGAAACTCCAGTGCTTCATGGTTAATGAAGGCAGCAAGTTTGGTTAACTAAGTTGGAAACTCTCTCATCATAAACCCTTTTTCTAGAGTGATTGATCAGTTCGTGAAACCCGAACCGTATTTTGCGAACCGCGTTTTACGAACTACGAATTTCTCTTTATCTTGAAGTATGTTTATGTATAAAACTCTTACCTCACAAACGGGTAGGTGTGGTTTGTGAAACAGAAGAATAAATACGAAGAGCGTCAACTGGCTCAAAATGTACTTATACGGTTAGTTGTATAATACCGATCTAGCTCTCAATGAGATGATGGTAATAGGTATTGATGTGTATTATCTTATGTATTTGTTATATGGATGTATTGTTGGAATTTTAGTTTTACGCGTGATGAGGGGCGATATGGGCAAGGAAATGTCACATCAGAGAACTGCAATAATAAAGGTTGGATTCTATTTAGTTTCTCTCATAGCTAGTGGAGTTATAGGATTTATTGTTGCTCATTATATACAGTTTATTCCAGCGCTTTCAGAGTTATTAGATTTTGTGCAACTCGGTCAAGATGATTTTACAAATGCAGGCGGCTTTGCTGAGAGTCTCAAAGGATTAGAGCTTAAGTTAGGCGCAGCAGTCTTGCATGAGTATTTTCGTTTGTCTTTGTACGCAATTTTCTTAATGTTAGCCATTCTAGTTGCTGCTATTTATTGTTATTACCAACTGAGTGAAGAAACGAAAAAAACAGGTTTGGACGAGATATCGACTAAGTTAGACAAGCAAAACAAAAAGTTAGACAGTAGAACTGAAGACCTAATTAGTTTAGTTGAGGGCTTTAATGGAGGCGGTTCGGTATTAGATTGTGAGTTTGGTTACCATACAATGGTAAATGCAATAAAGAATGCGTCTGAGATAGATCTCGTAACGCGCATGAGATATGACAAGCAAGCGCGGCAAATACTAGGTAACAAGTCATATGAAGATAGTGTTAAAGAGTACTATAAGGCTCTCTCTGAAGCAGTGAAAGATCCCAACATATCATTTACTCGATACATTCAAATCGATGGAGAAGACATCGCAGATTGGAAGAATACTGTTAGTATCAGTGAGTCATTGACACGTGAAGCTGCTACCTTGTTTTTGACCCAGACTGCTTGCGAGGACTCCAGTATATATGTTGTGCCAGCTCAGGTTGACCTAAGTCTTCTACTTATTGATAAAAAACAAATATTTTTTAATTTTTTCATAAAGTTATCGGATGGAAAATATGCTTCCAAGTACATTTTTCAGTGCATATCTAAGAAAAGTAAAGTTGACAGCATACTTAAACTCCTCAATAAAGATCACATAGAGTTAGATAGCAAAAGTGTAAATGAACTAGTTAGTATCAGGCTTAGACACGGTGATGATAAACTTAGAGAAGAGCTTGCAGATGTCCGAAGTAAAGATCCTGACGATTTTGATCAGAAGTGGGCATCTATACTTATGTTTATTTAATCACATTATCTTTCATTTTCTTGGGGAATTGATAGGTACGTAGCCCTTATTCAGACTTTGGTAAGCTTTGGACTACGCTATTGCCAAAACCCAGTTCGTGAACGAACTGGGTTAAATAAATCCAGCGTTTGTGAGCAGTATTTTGTCAATTAATTCAAAAGGCTGCTCCAATCTAAACTTATGCTAGCGCTTTGTCTTCAACAGATTTTTGCTCTTTAGCTACAATAGTGTCGAGTTCGGTCGAGCAACCTACACTCAGATGCCCTGCATATTTGACAACATCTTTTGAACACCTTCCTCCATCAGCACTCCACTGATCTAACTTCGCTTTTTCAAGAACAAGTGATATACCTACTTTGTTACTTTCTAGCTTTAAGGCAATAGTTTTAAATCGATCGCTCCAAAGAGCTACTTCTGAACCTGGGGGATTGTTTCCACCAGTAGATCGCTGTGTCATGCCGTAAGGGGATATGGACAGCACACTTGATCCAGGATCTTCCGAGAGAACGCTGGCATATTTCCCAGGCCATCTTTTGGATATCTGTGGTCCATCGAGTAATAGCGCAACTACTAAGCTTGGGCCAAGGGCTCTCACTACTGGTGCGATTGGATCTTGTCTAGCTAAGTCTTCACAGATTAAAGGGCAAATATGAATATTGCTATCGACATAGGACAGAATCTTACGTGAGTCTATCGTACAGTTTTCCCACCACTTTTTACTAGGATTCAAAACAGTTCCTAGTTTGTAATTGATGATCTGACTTCTGTCTAATGCCCAACGATGGTGTTTTGGTTGGTTTTTGTAAATATATTTGCCAGTTAAGTCATCCATGTAAGATAGCTCTAGATAGTTAGCACCAAAGTTGTTTTGCTGACTATGTTCATAGGCTCCATATATTAAGATAGGCAAAGGAATGCCGTCTTCACGAAGCAGTGATTCCAAGCGTTCCTTAATCAGTGTTGAGTGCTTGTAGTCTACAGCACACTCAGGAATTACAACGAGATCTGGGGCTCCAGTTTCTTTAATCGCTGATTTAATCCCATACACGATCATTTCTGCTGTAATTTGGTTTTCGTTTTCATAAGAGAAAAAGCCAAATTTACTGCTGTCCATTTGTAAGGGAGGGTGCTCGTCAACTTTAAAGTTACTTCTTCGAATTTTTAATGGCCAAGGTAAGATTAAAACGTTGTAGAGATCATTTTTAATGTCAGCACGCCCAGCGAGCGTGAAGCATTCAATACCTGGTTTCACATAAGCTAACGAGTGAGTGAGGCTGTTCAAGGAAATTCCAGACTGGGGTGTCATTGTTTTGTGGTGAACAGTGCCCATCAGGCTACTACCTGTAGATAGTGATTCAAAACCTTGCTGGGAAGAGAGTTGATTGGCGTAGCTGTAAATTAAGTTGTTGTTTCTTCGAGTCAATTGACCTTTTATTTTTCTTGCACATCGGTCACTTGCTAGAAGCAGCATTAGAGCATCAAACATAAACTCGTTGTCATTTAATAGAACGTTGAGCTCTAGCTTTTGGGCTGTAATTTTTCTTCTCTCTTTAAATACACGATATAACAAATTGTGAATTTCAACAGGGAGAGGTGCATCAGGTGCTTTCAAAAATTCAGCCCAAATATCACCAATTTCTTTCGCGTTGTCATGATCTTCTTTCTTCCAACACTTACCACCTAAACTAGATACGATTTTTTGGTAAGAATCATTTGTGTCCAAAATGTTGCTGATTATATGGAAACTCGTCATAGGCCAAATGAGATCATGCAAGATATTTTCTGTAGAGCTGGAGGATGGAACAAACTCAGTGTTCGCATTGTGTTGCTTTACATAAGGGTCATCATAGCTTGGGAGTATAGATTTTACTAAGTCTTGGATTTTCATATGATTATCTTGATATAAATTTTCTGATAACTAATAGATGAACGCTATCAGGCGTTTACCCGTGCTGTAAGATTATTTTTTCTAAACGTTCGATTATTTTTTCATATTTTTTAACAGAATCAGCGCTGATACTTGAAGTCGCAATTCCATGCTTTTTAACGCCAATTATGTGAGAACGAAAGCCTCTAACTTTATCAAGAACTATCTTTCGACATTTTTTTTCAAAAAACGCGTTTGTATTCGCATTCTTGTAAGGGAGATTATGTATATTCATTCCAAAGAGAGATTCCGCGACGTGCCTTAAGCTAACTTTCTGAACTATGAGCATTTTTGTTAATTTGTTGATAGTTAAAAGTTTGGAGTTAGACAGCCTGATACATCCTCCATTAGAATCTATAACATACCCGTTTAATGAAATATGGCCTTCGGTATAGAGTGTTTTTTTCGTATTGATCAATAGTGAATTTTTATTCATCAGTCTTTTAATGAATGTTTCTACATCACCACTACCAATCGTTTGTTTGTATTTCGAAGAAAACAGCATATCGTCTGCATAACGAGTATATATAACGTCATGCTCTAAACAGTAGGATTGAATCACTATATCTAAGGGACGAAAAAACAAGTTTGATAAGGTAGGGGAGCACGGAAAGCCCATTGGTAGGATCGTTTCACCTAAAATTTTCTTGTTACTTGAGGTTTCGGGAACTTTGTAAGTTACTTTTTTTAGAATGGAATCCACACTCACTGCGTGGCTCTCATTGTCTGCGTTATCATCGAAGTAAGGTTTTAGCTTGTTTGCTATTTGCTCTACTGGAATCGAATGAAAGAAGCTAGAAATGTCCATTCGTAAAAAAAAGCGAGAGGGGGTATGAGGCTTCAAAAAGTCAAGGTACGAGCAATCAGCACTAAACCCTTTACTAGCGCTGTTTTTAGGGATCGCCTCGCTTAGGATTTTAGCTAGTGTTTGGTGCTTATCTAATACGGAGTCATCGACAGAATAAAAGTAATTACCTTTTATTTTTCGTTCTTTAACAGCAGTGTCTGAGTTTTCGCTAAGAAAAGCTCCCAGACTCGCTGGGAGCTTGATTTTGTTGGTTTTCATGTCTGATCCGATACAAAACAAAGATTCACATGTGACCTGTAATCCGCTGCTTACACGAGTAATATGTGAAGGTAATTTAGAGGCTGTTAACACATTCTACAGCTTTATGGGATATGAATGAAGTATCGCATAAAGAGAGGATGGCTATGAAGCGTTGCCGACTTTCACCGAAGTGACCTCAAGTAACTATCGAATTTCAACGGAAGTCAAAATATCATGTAGCTTGGGGAAATGTAAAGAAAATTCCCTACGTAACAAAGACTTGTCAACTAGCTTGGAATCTAGGTCTTCAATCGCATAATCCAAGAAAGATGTAACCCATCCACTAGTTTTGGTGGGCGGTTTTATTCCTGTTTGATTTTCTATGAATGTTTTTATCTTAGCTAGTTGATTGTTTTTATTGATTTTTATCTGGCTATTGCATTTGACGTGGTAGATTTGAGATACACACTGAAACAAACTATCTTCATCCAGTTTCGCGAGCGTTTTGTCCTGGTATAGGTTTTTGTTCTTAATTCGATACTCTAACTTAAAAATATCAACGTTCTTTTCTTCATATAGCCATTTGTAAAATAAGACTTTTGAAGCTTTGGATATGAGCAACCCTTCAACTGTACTGTCAAGCAAAACTACATTTTTTGTCTTTAAGTATTCTTGGGTAATGCTACGCATTGTTTGATATGCGGAGAGCTCTTTGAATGTTGACCTATTATGATCGAGTGTCAGCTTCCTCTTTTGGAATGACAGTAGTTTTTCAACTTGTTCTCTGCGTTTCTTATGAGATTTACTGTAACCTAAGTTAAGTTGGTTTCTTTCTTCTTTAAGTGAGTTCTCACTCAGTCCAATTAAACTGATTGAATCTTTAAACTTAACTTCTAGCTCATTTGGGTTGTTAGTCGCTATAAACTCAAAAGCTTTGTCTACGTCATAGATAAAGAGATAAGGTATGGAGGCGTTTGTCTTACCAGGGTTGATTGCCTCAGACAGTACGTTGTCGCTTCCTCCTGCATAAACGTCAGAGTAAGTTAGATTTGGGTAAAGGTTTGATAACTTGACGTTTGATAGAAGTTCCCTCTCGGTTGCGCCTTCAACAAACAATATGTGTTGGCTAAAAAACAGTCGAGCTTCGTTGTCGCTAAATTTGTTTAGGAATCTGATATCATCATACTTTGAGTTCAACTCGGTAATCTTAGTTCCTTCTCTCACTCCAGACCCAAGCATGGCAACATGGTAGATGTTCTGCTTCTTATCAAATTTTCGTATTACTTCTTTTACTATATTTGGCGAGTGGGTAGTTATAAATATCTTGGGGAAAGGGGTGTTTACCTTTCGTCCTGATGCGGAAATCGAAGACTCATGGAAGTTATCGTAGATTCTATTTACTAAGTACTCGCAACGTTTTGGATGTAAACCTACTTCAGGTTCGTCAATGAATATGATAGGGGAGATGTATTCTCTTCTGGTGATCCAGATAAGTAATGTTAACGCGCTATCAATAAAGTTGAATGAGTTAGTTCCATCGGATTGTTTCTCTGCAAACTCGCCTGAGCTGTAGAATTGATCTCCTGGAAGACTTGCTTTCACTAGACTGATGATCTTTTCTTTGTGACTGTAATCTATGATGTTGTTTTTAGTGTTTATTATATCGATCAGCGATAAAAACTCCCCTTGACCTGGAGATATTTGTTCATCAACGTATGAGCTTACATCTTCTGAAGTTATCTCATTGACTTTGAAGGATTTGATTCTTGCTATTAGATTCCACAAATCGTCCCATTCATGGAGGTTTATGTGTCTAGCATCGATAGCAAAAAATGGGAAAAGGTAAGAAATCAAGCTTCTAATCTGTGGATTTCCGTTCTTCCAAAATGAAGTTCCATCTTTGTTTACAATCAAACCAAGCTTGAATTTTTCACCTAAATCAGCTTTGTCTTTTGGACGTTTCTCATTGAAAAGGAAGCCAAACATGTCTGCTTCTTTATTGAACATCGTAGAATAGATGTGCTTGAAGAAAGGACTTTGCTGTGCGTTGCTACGAGAAGCCGTAACAATCTTTCTAATTCTTGAGAGGTCAAACTCAATTTCAATCTCACCATGAGGGCTGTAGTTTGAGTTTAAAGTAGGAGAAAGAATTCTTTCCCCTTCGATTTGACTGTAGAAGTATTTGATTATCTTGAATAGGTTAGACTTTCCTGCGTTGTTTGTACCAACGAAACAGTTTATGTCATTTATGTTTTTTAGATCGAGCTCTTGAAATGAAAGTAGATTATTAATCTTGATCGACAATACGGACATAGGATGCTTATTAACAGGGCGTGTATAAGCAAGTGATTTTATTGAGTTAAGTTTGGTAGGTCAATTAGCTCTTTGACCAGAGACAGGAATTTGTTTGTACAACACTTTTAAAGCTATCGATTGACACTTATCTAAGAATCCAAATCAATAGCTTCCATTAGTGATCCTATGCGCTTAAATCCACCTTCTAAGCGATAGATAACCCCGACATTGGCATAGGGTCTAAGAGCTTCTTCGATTATCTCAGAGCGAATCACAAGTGACTTAGAATCAGCATCAACAGCATGTGGAGCGATGCGCTGCTCAATGTCAGAAAACTCTTTATGTAACCCTGTAAGTTCGACTAACTCCTTGAACAGATGGTGATAGAAAATTTTAGTGTCTTTTGGCTTCCTATCGACGATTTCAGCCAGCAGACTCAAGGCTAGAATATGCCAAGTGTCAAACGCCCAGAGGCAGGGATAGCTTCGTATATAATTAAGAGTATGAGGTAACTTTGGGTGTTTCCTAGCGGGGCTAGGCTGAAATAACTGATTCAGTGTCATCCACTTCGACCATCTGGAGTAGTCTCTTTTGAACAAGTTATCTTTTGAAAGTAGATAAAGCTCAGAGTTGGTTTTAGCCTGTCTTACGGCGTCTTTTGTTGTTCTAGCCTTCTTTGCCTTATTGTTCGATTCCTTTAAAAAACTTTGTTGAGATCTTTCAATTTTCAGCATTAATTTGGGGTACTTCAACCATTTCCAGGTAGCCCGATTATTCTCAGATGTTGCTGGAGTGCGGATAACTACGCTTCCATTAAGATCAACGACATCGTCAGGTAAACAATCCTTTAATAGAAACGCTACCCAGATGTGGCTGTGACCTCGAATCGCCTTGAGCAGAAGGTATTCCTCCGTCAGCTTTACTTGGCTAACGCTGTCTACACGCTGTTCAGAGCGAGAATAAATAGTGACTTCTTCGCGATACGTGTACTTGTCAATCTGGCATTCAAACTTTTGAGTTAAGCTAGGTAACAAAATGTAGTTACCTTTAATAAACTTTCTAGCTGAGTCTTTTGCACTACGAACACGTTTTTTCTTGATACGTTCTGCTTCACGCTCCGGAAACTGATCGTGCTTATCAATGAGTTGTTCTCGGCACCATTCGTAAAGCCATTTGTAAGGCACTTTTTTCGCTTTTAGATCTGAGAGTGCTTCATCAATGTTGCGATTAAGGTAGGCACTTAAATCAAACTCTATTGAAGGGATTTTATTGTGTTGATAGTAGGTTGTTTTTTCAGCTTCATTTTCATGAGTGACGAATATTTCGATCACTATGTCACCGAGTTCGGTTTCGAGAAGTACATCCGCGATATAGCGGTCTAAGCGTACTTCTAGCTTTCCACCTCGAACATTTGTTGATACTTCGCACTGGCTCAGTGTTTGTCCTTTGTATTCAAAGGATGCTGGCGGAAGATAAAGGGGCTGCGATTCAAGAAAAAAGTGTTGTGCGACTAAGTGGAGTTGAGTCATTAAGCAGTTACTGTTTTCGTCTTTCGATTCATGTGCAAAATGATGTCTTGTACCACTAGTTCCATTGTTTTTAGCTACTAAGCGATCTCCACAAGCAGAGCATACGCAATTGCACTTTAAGCCATTCTCGACAGAATCAACATGCCTTAAGGTATTTGAATCGCCATGTAACGCATATTCTAGCATCGCCACTCCTCTCAACTCGAAGGTGATGAGCCAACCAAAGCCCATTAAATCAATATGATAAGCTAAGTGAAAATAGAGCAAGTTACTAGTGTTGGCTTCAAGTTTTGGAGGTATTGAGCTTGGAAATCGGTTATGGTTCAAATGCATAAGTTCTTGGAAGATGTTCTTTGCTGACTCTAATGGATGGAGAACCAACTATTTGTTTGTCTATATCCTAACTGGAAATTGCGCAATCTTAGTTCTGATTACTCTTTCGTCAGGCCTTAACCAGTCCTCAAGGAACACGTCAAACATAAGGGCATCGATTAAGTCAAAGGGTTTGGCGGTTACGTATTTATGACTTTGCGCTTCTGCTGAGACTAAGATTGTTTCTGAGGTTATCTATAAGGTTAAAATGCTCATCAAACTGAAATGACGGATAGTACCTCCAGCCGTTCACATTGATACAAAGAGCGTTGTGCTGCTCTTCGGGTAATTCCTCATGAGAAATTAGTGCAGTAGAGTTCTCATGAGTATTAGTTTAATGTCACTCAGATTGATTGTTATCGCATTATCTACGTATTTTGCTGTGGGCTTTTAACGCATCTTCATTTACCACATGGTTAGGTTTTTGTGTTGGTTGCATTCAACTTGTTTTGCTGCTGCGTTAGCTGCTTTAGCGAAAAGAGCAACTTCCTCTGTAGTGTAAGCTTTCCGAGTTTTCCTTGATTTAACGTTAGTCATTGCTGAGTTCCTAGCATCGGAAATATGACACCATATTAGACTAAAAACTGTGCAAAGAGAAAAGGCGAACCAAATGGTTCGCCTTTTGTTTTCAAGTTAGTTTCCAACTTAGTTATCGGTTTCCAACTTGGTTATCTGTGATCAATTCCAACCCTTAATCTTCATACTCCGAAACACTCGGACAAGAACAAATCAGGTTACGGTCGCCATACACGTTATCTACGCGGTTAACCGTTGGCCAGTACTTCGATGCTTTGGTTTGTTTCGATGGGAAACAAGCAAGTTCACGAGAGTATGGACGTTCCCATTCGGTAGAGGCTAAGTCTACTTGAGTGTGCGGTGCGTTGACTAGTGGGTTGTTGTCTAGCGGCCACTCGCCATTTTTTACTTTGGTCATCTCTTCACGGATAGCAATCATTGCATCACAGAAACGATCAAGCTCTGCCAAGTCTTCAGATTCTGTAGGCTCTACCATTAGAGTGCCAGCAACTGGGAAAGACATGGTTGGGGCGTGGAAGCCAAAATCCATTAGGCGTTTTGCGATGTCTTCTTCGCTAATGCCTGTCTCTTCTTTTAGGGGACGGATATCAACAATACACTCATGCGCTACACGACCATTGTTACCGCGATAAAGCACAGGGTAGTGTGGCAACAGTCGTTCCATCACATAGTTGGCGTTTAGGATAGCGACTTTAGTTGCGTCCGTTAGGCCTTCGCTGCCTGTCATGGCGATATATGCCCATGAAATTGGCAAGATTGATGCACTGCCTAGATCAGCAGCCGCAACTGCGTAGTCTTTACCTTCCACACCATTTTCGATGTGACCAGGTAGGAAAGGTGCTAGATGCGATTTCACACCGATAGGACCCATACCCGGGCCGCCACCACCGTGTGGAATACAGAAGGTTTTGTGCAAGTTAAGGTGCGAAACGTCTGAACCAATGAAGCCTGGATTGGTCAGGCCAACTTGGGCGTTCATATTGGCACCATCAAGGTAAACTTGACCACCAGCTTCATGAACCATCTCGCACACCTGCTTCACGTGCTCTTCATATACGCCGTGCGTAGAAGGGTAGGTGATCATGATGCTTGAAACGTTTTCACGATGTTTTTCAATTTTTGCTGCTAGATCATCTAGATCGATGTTGCCATCTTCATCACACTTCACCACGACAACTTTCATCGAGACCATGGATGCAGTCGCAGGGTTAGTGCCGTGTGCTGAGCTAGGGATAAGACAGATATTACGATGTCCTTCCCCACGGCTTTGGTGGTAACGCTGAATGGCAATTAGACCAGCATATTCACCAGATGCGCCAGAGTTAGGCTGTAGTGAGAACTCATCATAGCCTGTGATTTCACACAGCTTTTTCTTCAGGTCTTCAGCAAGTGCGCTATAGCCGGCTGCTTGCTCAATTGGTGCGTATGGGTGGATGTTCCCAAACTCAGGCCAAGTGACAGGGATCATCTCTGCTGTCGCATTTAGCTTCATGGTACAGCTACCTAGAGGGATCATGCCGTGCGTCAGTGAGAAGTCTTTGTTCTCTAGTTGCTTCAAGTAACGAAGCATCTGAGTTTCACTATGGTGAGTATTGAATACTTCGTGCGTTAAGAAACTGGTGGTACGACGCAATGCTTCTGGGATTGCAGCAAATTCATTGTTGGCGATATCGCTAGATAGCGTTTGGATATCACACTCTATTGCGAAGACACTAAACAGCGCTGCGATATCAGCGTTACCAGTGGTTTCATCCAAGCTAATACCGATCTGACCATCTAGTAGGCGAAGGTTGATGCCTGCTTGCTGCGCTTTCTCGTAAAGCGCTTGAGTTTGTTCGCCAGTGTTGATAGTAATTGTGTCGAAGAAGGTGTTGTGTGCTAGCTCAAAGCCAGATTTTGTTAGGCCAGCAGCTAAGATCGCAGTGTAGTGATGAGTGCGACGAGCGATTTTACGCAAGCCTTCTTGGCCATGGTAAACCGCATAGAAAGAAGCCATGTTCGCCAGTAGCGCTTGAGCAGTACAAATGTTAGACGTCGCTTTTTCACGACGAATATGCTGTTCACGCGTTTGCATTGCCATGCGTAAGGCTTGGTTACCTTTTGAATCGATTGAAACACCGATCACACGACCTGGCATAGTACGTTTGTGTTTATCACGCGTTGCCATGAATGCTGCGTGAGGACCACCGTAACCCATTGGAACGCCAAAGCGTTGTGCGCTACCGATAACTACGTCAGCACCCATCTCACCTGCAGGTTTTAGTAGTGCAGAAGCGAGAAGGTCAGTGGCGACAGTCACAAGCGTTTTGTTCGCCTGCGCCTGTGAAATCAAGTCAGTGAGGTCATAGACTTCACCTGTTGTGCTTGGGTACTGAACCAGTGCCCCAAACACATCGTGTTCTGGTAGAGAGGTAACAGAGTCAACCACCACATCAAAGCCGATAAACTCAGCACGAGTTTTTACCACTTCGATGGTTTGTGGGTGAACGTCACTCGCAACAAAGAATGTCTTACTCTTGCTCTTGCCTGCACGTTGACACAGTGTCATCGCTTCAGCTGCCGCAGTTGCTTCATCAAGAAGAGAAGCATTCGCAATTTCCATTCCCGTAAGATCCATCACCATCTGTTGGAAGTTCAACAGGGCTTCAAGGCGGCCTTGTGAAATTTCAGGCTGGTATGGAGTGTAAGCCGTGTACCAGCCTGGATTCTCAAGCACGTTACGCAAAATAACATTTGGCGTTAGCGTATTGTAGTAACCTTGACCGATGAAAGTACGTTTAAGCTCATTGAGGTTAGCAAACTGCTTCATTGCTTCAAGCATGTCGACTTCGCTCATTGGCTCAGACGTTACCATTGGCTGTTCCAGTCGGATCTGCGCTGGCACAGTTTCCTCAATCAGTGCATCCATGCTCTCTGCGTTGATCGCTGAAAGCATTTTTTGCTGTTCCTGTCCGTCAGGGCCGTTATGGCGACTGATGAATTCGTTATCCGTGCTTAGTTGTTGAAGTAACTCTGTCATATCTCTCTACCGCGATCGCTTAGATCTTATTCGTCTTCTAAAGAGTTTTCATACTCTTCAGCGTCTTTTAGGTTGTCTAGTTCACCAGCGTCAGCAAGTTTCACTTTAACGATCCAACCGCCTTCGTAAGATTCTTCGTTAATCAGCTCTGGGCTATCTTCTAGCTCTTCGTTGATTTCTAGAATTTCACCAGTTACAGGCGCATAAATGTCAGAAGCAGCTTTAACCGATTCAACTAGTGAAAAGCTATCACCAGCTTCAATTTCGTCGCCCACGTCTGGTAAATCAACAAATACCACGTCACCAAGCATCTCCTGTGCGTGCTCAGAAATACCGATAGTTACCGTACCGTCGCCATTGTCGCGAACCCACTCGTGGCTATCAGCAAACTTCAGTGTTTTGTCCATTTATATGTCTCCAATGTATCGTCAATTTTTATTGGTAAAGCGGGAAGTGATGACAAAGCTGAGCAACTTGCTTTTTCACTTTTTGCTCCACTTCGCTATTGCCTTCAGGGCTTTCAACTAGCCCGTCTAGCACATCACCAATCCATTCACCGATGAGTTTAAATTCTTCTGTGCCGAAACCGCGGCTTGTTCCAGCAGGCGTGCCTAAGCGAATGCCTGAGGTAATCATAGGCTTCTCTGAGTCAAATGGGATGCCATTTTTATTACATGTGATGCCTGCGCGCTCTAAAGCATCTTCGACCTGATTGCCTTTCAACCCTTTAGGTCGCAAGTCAACCAGCATTAAGTGAGTATCTGTGCCGCCCGTGACAATGTCGCATCCTCGGGTCTGAAGCACTTCAGCAAGGACTTTTGCGTTATCCACTACACGCTGAGTGTAGTTTTTGAATTCTGGACCTAATGCCTCACCAAAAGCGACGGCTTTTGCAGCAATGACATGCATTAGTGGGCCACCTTGAAGGCCAGGAAATACCGCTGAGTTAATTTTTTTGATGGTACTTTCATCATTGGTGAGGATCATGCCTCCACGCGGACCACGCAGTGTTTTGTGCGTCGTTGTTGTTACCACGTCTGCGTATGGAATAGGGCTTGGATGTACACCAGTTGCGACTAGACCAGCAATGTGCGCCATATCGACCATAAGTAGTGCACCGACTTCATCAGCGATTTCACGGAACTTGGCAAAGTCTATGGTGCGTGGGATAGCGCTACCACCAGCAATGATGAGCTTTGGCTTGTGTTCAACGGCAAGTTTACGTACGTCTTCGTAATTAATTTCTAAGGTTTCTTTATCCACGCCATATTGAACAGCGTTGAACCATTTACCGGACAGTGCAGGTTTTGCACCATGAGTTAGGTGACCACCAGCATCTAGAGACATACCTAACACAGTGTCGTTCGGTTGAAGCAAGGCCAACATCACCGCACCATTTGCTTGTGCACCAGAGTGAGGCTGGACGTTAGCGTATTCACAACGGAAGAGACGTTTAGCACGCTCGATGGCAATAGCTTCTACTGTATCGACATGTTCGCAACCACCGTAGTATCGACGGCCTGGGTAACCTTCAGCGTATTTGTTGGTTAGACAGGTTCCTTGCGCTTGCATAACGGCTTTGGAAACAATGTTTTCAGAAGCAATCAGTTCAATTTGATCACTTTGACGAGCAGATTCGGCTTGAATGCCAGCAAATACTGCGTCGTCGGTAGCAGCGAGCGAGGTAGTGTAGAAGTTTTCTAGATTGTGATTTTGGTATGTCTGAGTCATGGCTGTGACCTTACTGGGACTAATTAGCGTTACCGCTAACTAGTTAAGATTAATATTCACTGTTATTGGCTGTGCTTTTCGCATCTTGTAGTGTTTGTTTAGTGGCGTAATCGTTTGCTTTACAGTTTGTACAACGACTGATAATGAACGATTTCTACGGGGGCTAAACAAGCACATCTTTATTGTTGTTGACTAACAAGCCTGTAACATAGCTCGGACTGAGATCACAATCAATCAAAAATTTCCTATTGGAAACATGTTTTCCGGTTTTGTTAGCTGGCGCACTGTTTATTTAACAACTGGATCTTTTATGTTCAAGCGCAGATGTGCACAATGAGAGACATTACAGGAAGTAGACAAATTGAGACGAAAATGTCGGAAGACCTCTATGACGAATACCCTTCTTTGACTCTCGCAAAAGAAGCACAACAAGAGAACATTGAGCCCCTCAAATTAGGGGAACGATTAAAACAGATTCGAATGGATTTGGGGCTGACGTTGGAAGACGCCAGTAAGCGCACTGGATTGGCGAGGTCAACCCTATCTAAAATTGAGAATGAACAGATCTCACCTACGTTTCAAGCGATGCAGAAACTGACCCAAGGTCTCAATATAGATATGCCTCAACTCTTTGAACCACCAAAGAAAAAAACGGCAACGGGACGTCGGGATATTACCTTGAAAGGGCAGGGTAAACCTCATCCAACACCCACTTATGAACATGAGTTATTGGCTACTCAGTTATCAAATAAAAAGATGATGCCTTTTAAAAGCCGCGTCCACTCACGTAGCTTTAGTGATTACCCTGATTGGGTGCGACATGATGGCGAAGAGTTCCTACTCATCTTAGAAGGTGAAGTGCAGTTTTTCAGTGAATTCTATGAGCCAGTGACTTTGAGTGAAGGAGACAGCGTTTATTACGATGCCAACATGGGGCACATGTTGATTTCTTTGAGTGAAAAAGATGCCCTAATTTTGTGGGTGACTGCTAAGTAATTGCAATTACATATGTTTCCTATAGTGAAGGCAAACGTTTGCTAACAATGGTTACTGAAGTGATTTGGATGAAAAAGACCCTAGAAAGGGTCTTTTTTTCGTTTATCTGAATGCCACAAGTGCTTAACAGATGTAAAAAAGCTGTAAAACATCACACATTAGTGATTGAATAGGGCGCACAAGTTTCCTTGGTAGTGAACTTTGTCTACTATCGGAAACACGACAAGGTTTAGTGGAAAAACCAAACGCTCACTCGAGCCCATGGAGAAGAAAATGACTCAACTACTTACAACACCTTTGCACACTCTTCACGTAGAAGCAGGCGCAAAAATGGTTCCTTTTGCAGGTTACGACATGCCTGTGCAGTACGCACTAGGGGTTAAAAAAGAACATCTTCATACTCGTGATGCTGCTGGTCTTTTTGATGTTAGTCATATGGGACAGCTTAAGTTACATGGCGCAGATGCCGCCAAAGCGCTGGAAGCACTAGTACCTGTTGATATTATTGATCTCCCTGTTGGCACTCAGCGTTACGCCTTCTTTACCAATGAAAACGGCGGCATCATGGATGATTTGATGGTTGCCAACTTTGGAGAGTACTTGTTTGTGGTCGTTAACGCAGCATGTAAGGCGCAAGACATCGCTCACCTGAAAGCAAACTTGCCCGAATCTGTAGAACTTGAATTAGTAGAAGACAGGGCACTGCTAGCACTACAAGGACCTAAAGCGGTAGATGTGCTTTCTCAATTAAACCCTGCCGTGAGTGACATGGTGTTTATGGATGCTAGAGAAATTGAATTGCTTGGCGAAACCTGCCTTGTAAGTCGCTCAGGCTACACGGGTGAAGATGGTTTTGAAATTTCTGTTTCAGCAACCAACGCTCCATCGTTGGCAAAAGCACTGTTGGAGTTTGAACAAGTTGAGTGGATTGGCTTAGGTGCTCGTGACTCGTTACGACTAGAGTGTGGCCTGTGTCTGTATGGTCATGACCTCGATACAGAAACGACGCCAGTTGAGAGCAGCTTGTTGTGGGGTATTAGTAAGGTGCGACGCAATGGTGGTGAGCGTGTGGGAGGTTTCCCAGGTGCTGACATTATTCTAGAGCAGATTGAGACTAAAAATGTTGCTCGCAAGCGTATCGGTTTAGTAGGCCAAACTAAAGCACCAGTGCGAGAAGGCGCTAAGCTTTTTGATGCAAGTAATAATGAAATTGGTGTAGTGACCAGTGGCACAGCAGGACCAAATGCAGGCAAACCAGTTTCCATGGGCTACGTTACGCCTGAATTCGCAGCAATTGGAACGGAAGTTTATGCTGAAGTACGTGGCAAGATGCTGGCGATGACGGTGGAAAAAATGCCATTTGTCCCACAACGTTACTACCGCGGTTAAACTACACTGGCTATATTGCCTAGTGGTTCTTTCCCAGTGTCTTTGAAATCGTAACTAATTGAACTGTCAGCCTAAAAGCTGGCAGTTTTGTTATTGAAGTCCGAATTTTAATCGAAAGTTTTATAAACTATTGAACTACTAGTACGCTTTAGGTAACGTGACTGAAAATAACTCTAAGGAACGGATATTATGAAATGTCAATTGTTGCTAGCCTCATTGATTGGTTGCGCACTAAGTGGGGCAGCATCAGCGACTGATGAAGTCTCTACCTTCATTATTAATGGTACAGATGCAACCGCCAGCAATTACCCGTATTTTGCGAGCCTTTATTACGATACTCGTTGGATGGGTGGGTACGCCGCAAACTATTGCGGTGCCACTATCATCGATGCAAATCATGTGCTGACAGCGGCGCACTGTGTCACTGACGATAGTGTTAGCCAGTACACAAGAATTGCTATTCAGGTCCAAAGCGAAAGCAATCCCGATGCGGTAGAAACGGCTTGGGCATCAGAATTTTACCGTCACCCCGACTACGTCGATAGCAGCTCAGTGCTTTGGCCAAATGATATTGCGATCATTAAGCTTGCTACACCGTTGAGCACCGCAGGTATTGCCGCAACACTTGGTGTCGATGCAGACAAAGCCAATTACAGTAACTCTTCAACTAACTTCACCATCATCGGACATGGTGATACTTGGCACAATGGTGTAAATCAAGGTGATGACAACGACTCGTTAGAAGAAACTACCGTATCTTATTATGTTGGTTGTACTGAACCAGGAGCTGTTGAGACGCCAACCCGAGCAATCTGTGTACAGGGCGCAATCGTCAATGGAGCGAGACGTTCGGGTTGTAACGGTGACTCCGGCGGCCCACTGATTTGGCAAGACACTGCCAATAGCCAAACCAAAGTTGTCGGGATCACCAGTTATGGTGCGACTCAATGTGGCACTACCGCAGCGACCATTAGCGGTGTCTACACTGAAATTGCTACTTATACTGATTGGATTAACGGTATCGTGAATGGTTCAAGCAGTCAGCAACCAGATTACACGGTGACTACTGATGGTCGTACTGATGCAAGTTATGACACGACCTCAGGCGGCGCAGGTAGCTTAGGTGTGCTTGCATTGCTTGGGCTGGTTGGTTTTGGAGCGCTTCGCAGAAGATAATCTAACAGCAACAAAATATTAATTAGGGAGGTAGTCTGCGGGCTACCTCCCTTTTTTGCACCAATAACTAACCTAAGACTTAGTAATTGGTACTAAAGACTTAGGTTGCTAGGCCTTGTGAAAATATAGTTTGGCGAAAAATGTAAAATGAGTCGAAAAACGTCGCCACGGTAATGAGTTCTATGTGTTGATAACGCATTGATTGCGATAGTGTAGGTAATAAACAACACTAAAGGACTAAGTTTATGAAACGTCGATATATGTTGGCTTCAATTGCCGCAGGGTTAATGGCAGGAAGCGTATTGGCTTCTGAAGATGTAGCACCAATGATAATCAATGGGACAGAAGCAAATGCCAGCGACTACCCGTACTTTGCTAGCCTCTACTATGATCTTCGTGGCCAAGGAGGCTATGCGCATAATTATTGTGGTGCAACTGTTATCGATGAATATCATGTGCTAACTGCCGCCCATTGTGTCTTAGACAAAGATTACAATGAGAAGACAAAAATTGCGTTACAAGTCCAAGATGAAAACTATCCCGATGCGGTAGAAACTGCTTGGGCGTCTGAATTCTATCTACACCCATTCTATGTCGATGGTTTTAATGCGCTTTGGGCAAATGATATTGCCATCATAAAGTTAGCCACGCCACTTAAAACCCCAAATATCAAGGCTACTTTTGGTGTGGATGCCGATCGAACAAACTACAGTACAGGCTCGGCGCAGCTGACAATTCTAGGCCATGGGGATACATGGAGTGGTCACTACTATAATGAAGACTACAGCGATAGTTTAGAGTCTGCGCAAGTCAGTTTTTTAGAAATGTGTACAGAACAGGGCGCAATAGAAACACCATCAAGATCTATCTGTGTTACGGGAGAGGTGGTAGGAAGTAAGCGCAAAGCACCATGCACTGGAGACTCAGGTGGACCGCTGGTCTGGCAAGATACAGACAACAATGTTACCAAGATCATCGGGGTGACGAGTTATGGTCCATCAGTTTGTGGTTGGCAGGGAGAGCAGCTTGCAGGCGTTTACACTGAAATAGCGACATATACTGATTGGATTGATGGCATTGTCTCTGGGACTAGTGACCAACAGCCGTATTACGTGGTTGGGTCAGCAGGGGGAGATAGCAGCAGCGGCGGCGGTAGCTTAGGCTGGTTAGCACTGTTAGGCTTATTTGGATTGGGGTTCTGGCGTAGGAACTGATCCGACGAGCGCTGATTTCTAGTTACGAGAGGCAAATTTATGTGATTTGCCTCTCGTTTTTTGTTTGGCTCAACTACACTTCATACAGATACCAAATGTGATCTAAATCACTAGGGGGCGTTATGCGTCGATCTGTATTTAGTGGATGTTTAGCTTTTGCATTGGCACAGGGTAGTGCGTTGGCTCTGGAAGTTGAGCCGTATATCGTCAATGGTAGTCAGGCGACCATTAACGAATATCCGTATATGGCGAACCTCATCTATGACCGCAGAGACGATTTGCGTTTCTACGGTAATTATTGCGGGGCAACCATTCTAGACGAATGGCATGTATTGACGGCGGCGCATTGTTTAACCGACAAAACTTACAACGATCACACCACTGTTGTCTTACAGATGGAAAAAGACTCAGACTTCTATCGCGCCCAGAAAATTCCAGCTGAAAAATTCTATTGGCGAGATGACTATCGGGATGGCTCTGCCAGTTTATGGGCTAATGACATAGCTATTATTAAGCTTGAATACGCAATTCAAGGTATCTCCTCCAATAACTTCGTACGACTACCAGCGAGCGGTGATGCTGCTAACTATCGTACCTCTAACGCATCATTTGTGGCGCTTGGTCACGGTAACACATCCAACGGTCGAGATAATTCATCGCAGCTTTTACAAGTTAATTTAAGTTATGTTTCCTCTGCTACTTGCAGCACCTTTGGCCGAATAAATGCATCGCACCTTTGCACTTCTGGCGACTACAGTGCAATCACCGGATTACGTGGCGGTATATGTCAGGGAGACTCAGGTGGCCCTTTGGTTTGGTTTGATGGCAATGTGTATCGACAGATAGGCATCGCAAGCTTTGGCCCTTCAACTTGCGGAAATTCAGGCTCTAGTGCTCAAGGGGTGTTTACCGAAGTATTGGATTATGTGGACTGGATAGGAAACGTTATCGCCGGGAATGTGCCAGCACAATACACTGTTGGAGGCGAGCTACCAACGATTGTCTCGACACCAATGGGTGACTCATCTTCCGCAGGGGCTATCTCATGGCTGAGTCTATTGGCAGTGTTCTTTGCGGCACATAGACGGCAGAAAAAAGGTGCTCTGCCTCGATGAATTGCCTGAAACTCTTATCTATTTGATTTTTCCACCTATACTCAAGTGACCAGCACTTTAGTAGGAAAACTCAATGAGAAAATTCGTTATTTTGTTGATGCTCTTTTCAGCGCCGAGCATGGCTAATTTATGGAAGTCCTGTGGTATCGGCCATTGGATCGCCGGGCCAACATGGAATGGCTATCTCGCCATTACCACCAACGTCACTTGGGATTTAGGTACAACCGCAACCACATCTAACTCTTTATCGCCAGGCACTTGTGCCGGGCCATTTTGGTCTGCGGCAACCTTTATCAAAGATACCTACCCAAAATTGGAAGAAGATACTGCGCAGGGCCAAGGTGAGCACCTAATGGCAATGCTGGATATTTTTGGTTGTGATCTCGACGCTCGTCCTGAAGTCGTGAATCAAATTCGAACTCAATTTAGTGACATTGTCACATCTCCAAATTACGAACAGTTAGATCAGTTAGAGAAAGCTGAAAATTACTATTACATGATCGAGGAAACTATGCCGCAGTTTGCGGGCCAATGTAGTGCGGTTTAGACAGTTTTTGCTGGCAGTCATAGGCTCTACTGTCAGTTTTTTTATTAGCGCTAGCCAGAGCATATCTGAACTTGCCACTGGTCCTCAGTGGCACAGTTTATTGCACATAGAGTCTGGTGACGCATCTATCTATAATGATGAATTCTACCTTTCACAAACTCGAGACCCAGAGCTGGAACTGCTGGCAACGATATCTGCATTTCAACAGCCCGCATCTGGCTCCATAGACTCACATCCCCTTTGCCGCTTTCCTGCTCGTCGATTATGGCTAGAGAACAAAACGGGTTTACAATTCCCTTCACTCAATTGTCAGCAATTTAAACAATGGAAAGATGAGAACCAAACGACTTCATTTAGCCTAGTGTTTGTTACCGGATACCTCGGTAATCCTGCTTCATTTTTCGGTCATCTATTGGTCAAAATGAATGATCAAAATGGGGGGGAGACAGACCTGTTTGATACCAGCATCAACTATGGAGCGAATGCAGACCGAGATGATAATCCGGTCAAATATGTCACTTATGGTCTGTTTGGTGGTTATGACGCAAGCTTTAGCGATGTTGATTATTACCAATTAGAATACAGCTACGCCGAAAATGAACAGCGAGAACTTTGGGAATACGAGCTTAACTTAACCGAAGAAGAGGTCGCGCTGCTAGAAGCTCATCTATGGGAGCTTCAAGGGATGCGTTTTCGCTATCTGTTTTTATCGGCTAACTGCGCAAGTCAAATTGCTAAACTTTTTGACATTGTGCTTAATGAACCACTATTAAAAAGCGGGCAGCCTTGGGATATGCCGTTGGATGTCTTTAAATCGATCGTAAATATTGAGCATCATGGAGAGCCTTTAGTGCGTTCGGTAAATAAGCGCACATCAAAATTCACTCGAATACACGATAAATATCTTGCCCTTAGCGAGCAAGAGCAAGCGATGACGCAAAAACTAGTAAAGTCTCCTGCTGATCTAAATGCTGAACAATTTGATCGTTTAGCAGTAGAGAGTAAACAAAAGATCATCAGCCTCTTGTTTGACTACTATGAGCTGGCGATTGGCTACCATGGTGAAGCATCAGCTAAGAAAATCAAACAGAGCTTATTGGTAAAAAGCTTGAGCCTGCCAGCGGCAAATATCGATTGGCCTGAGCGCAAGACCGAACCACCTCATGAAGCCCAAAATCCGAATCGAATAGCGCTCGCAGCAGGGATGGCGGAAAAGCCCTACCTCTCCTTGAACTATCGTGCGGGGTACTATGACTTCTTGGCCCGTTCAGCTGCTAGGTATCCCAATTCTAATGCCGTGTTTTTCTCAACTGAGGTTAGGTTTGACCAAGACAATTTGTGGTTACAGCGCTTTGATCTGTTTGATGTCACTACCTTGAATATTATTGATGTACCACTGTTTGAGGAAAGTCGGTGGGCGTGGCGTTCAAAGCTCAGCGTCGAGCAAGCCAGCTTGGAGACTCGCGATGATCTGCGTACTCGGTTCTATGCTGGTATCGGTTGGGCGGGGCAACGAAGCTTATCTTGGTATATGATCCCAAATTTGATGGTGGACTTTGCCTACATTGACCAATCCCGAATAGGGGCTGATTTAGGTTTGATTTATCTCACCGAAGCGTGGAAATCTCACCTATTGGTACACCCTTGGTTGGATGGAAGTAATCAAAGAAATGTGAAAGTTAGCTTTGATAACCGCTACGGTGATAGTGTCGATTGGGATATTCGCTTCATAATCGAGTATGACCAAATGGCGCAAGCGTCCATCGGTTACTCTCATTACTTTTAGTCGCTCGTCGCTGCGCGTTTTCTCTTAGCACGATTAGATTGATGAGCCGCAGGTTTACTGGGAACGGCTTTGCGCTCTTTGATGAGATGCCTTATAGATAGTATAGGGTGCGGTAGTAGCATTCTCGGGCCAGAGTAACGCATCACTAGGCGCATTTGCTCTTTTGGTTCTGGTTTATAGCAGTGGATAGGGCATTTATTGCAAGCTGGCTTGCTTTCGCCATAAGGGCAACGGTCAAGTTTGGTGTGTGCATATTCAAGAAGCTCTTTACACTGATCACATTGGCCGTCCACCGTACCATGGTGATCACGGCAATAAATAGACACCATCGCATCGACTGTTTTAAATTCGATCGCTAAAGCGCCTTTAAGGATCTCATCTGTCATCGCCTTACACCTTTAACATATATTGCACATGCAAGTTTATGGCTTGATGGCGCTACTTTCAAGGCATCTATTAAGCTTCAAAGCGTACTAGATCAATACACATCTAGATGTAACGGTGAAAGAATTGGTTGCGCCCATTTGATTTCGCTTCGTATAAGAGTTCATCAGCTGCGGACAGGTATTGTTGCCAGTTGTTGATTAAAGATTTCTGAGAAGCGCCACTGACCGCACCAATCGACGCGGTGACGTCAACTGGCCCAATTGACGTAGTAAAAGGCGCTTTATTGATGACGATATTCAATCTTTCTATTAAAGCGGTCGGCGATGCATCTCCATGTTCCATAAAGCACAAGAACTCTTCACCACCCCAGCGTACCAGTAGATCACCTCGTCGAATGGCGTGGTTTAAGCGACGGCTAGTTTCTTTAAGCACTTCGTCACCGACACTGTGCCCATAGCGGTCATTGATGCTTTTGAAATGATCAAGGTCTAGCAAAGCTAAGGTAAAACGAGAGTCATGCTTCTGATCTTGGGTTTGAACGTTTTGCAGAAAGTTTTCCAAATAACGTCGGTTGTGAAGCCCGGTCAATGCGTCTTCGGTGGCCTCGCGCGAGAGTTCAACATTGGTATTGGATAACTCTTGGTTCACCCCGCGGATTTTGCGCATCTGATACAGTTGATAGAGCATCGTTGCCAGTACAATCAGCCCTAACACAAGAAACAGATTGGTACGGATCTCTTCCTGAGCTGTGCGGGCTTCGGCAAGATATTTCTCAGCACGAAGCAGTGCCAACTCGTTTTGTTGCTGATGACTGAAGAAATTAATTTCTTCCATCTCAAGACGTTCTTCTTTTTCTTTTTCACGATACTTTTTATCGTGCTGCTGGTAGTCGGCAAGATAATGGTATGCTCGTTGATAGTCACCTTGCATCTCTGATACTTTTGCCAGCATGTTTAACGTGTGGATAACATCAATTTCATTGCGTAGAGCGGTAAAGTTTTCGAGAGCATTTAGTAAAGAAACCTGAGCTTGTTCCAATTTCCCGGTGTTCATCTCTAACTGACCGATGATGCGCTGGCACAAGCCCAATTCGAGTTTGAATTTTGTGGCTTCAGGGTTGTTTAAGCAGCGGTTCATGGTTTCAAAAGCTTGTTCAGTTTTATTCTGAGCATAAAGCAGTTGCGCATGCACGTATTCGGCGCGCATTCTTACCCGATTTGAAAGACTGTTTTTGCTAAGTTCAAGGTATTTGCTATAGGCTTGTTCAGCCAAATCCAACTGGCTGAATTGCGTGCGTACCATTGTAAGTGTTAGATACTGTACCGATATCGTATCTGGGTCTTGCATCTCTTGCTCGTCATAAAGCTCAATGGCTTTTTCAACATAGTTGAGTGCTTGCTGCCAGTCCGTCATCTGGGTGTACAATAAGGAAATGTTACCGTATATCTGAGCTAGTAGACGGTTTTCCGACACGTCACTTCCTGCGTCAATACCTTGATGATAATAGCTCTGCGCACGCACCATTTCCCCTTCAATGGTGTGAATGATCCCTAACACATTGTAGGCGGTCACTTGGACGGAACGTTCATTGATCTGCTTGGCAAGTGCGATGGCTTTGTGCAGCAGCGGTTCAGCCTTTTTCATCGCACCTTGCTTGACGTGGCCGATGGCAATGTCCAACTTAGCCTGAGCTTGCATCCAAAGGTCTCCACTATTTTCACCAAGGATCAGTAGCTTTCGCCCGTAGGTAACTGACTTACCTAAATTGCCTTTCATCAACCAGATATTAGCTTCGATTCGATATAGGAAAGCGAGATATAAAGGCTCGCGAGTGAAGTCGATTTGTTCTTTAAGTTTGGTCAATGCTTGGAAAGTCTTTTCTGGCTCAGCCAACGAGTCCTCATATAAGTCGAGAATAGCTTGGCCGTGAGGTAGCTTCTTAAGCATCTGTTGGGCAGAGTAGACAGGGTTAGCCTTAGTGACAGTTGGGATACTAGGTGTAGGTTCCAGAATAAACCAAGCCAAAGCCAAACATGTCACCAATACGATACTGAATGATAGTATCGGCCTGTTGTATCCCATCTATGTACTCCACTGCTGAGTAGGTGCGATATCAAATTATATGCAAGCATAAAAAAAATGGCGAGTAATTTAATAAAATCACTCGCCATTAAGTTTAGTCATTGGTTTAGCTGTTAGGGTTAAATGCTTCCGAATTTGTTGCAGTGGTTTTTTTGCTCAGTTTGATTTGCGAAAGCATTACACCAGTAATTACCATTAGTCCGCCGACCAAATGGAAGACAGTGATCGTCTCATCGAGCAATTGCGCAGCAAAGAGAATTGTGATGACAGGCAACAAGTTCATGAACATTGCGGCTCCATCTGCGCCAATTCTGTCTATCGCTTTCACCCATAAGAAGGGGGCGATGACTGAAGCACCTACGGCTGCGTAAGCGATCAGATGAGCTGACTCGGCTGGTGGAATGATATTGTCACTGGTGAGCCATACCGGACAAAGCATCGCAACCGCAAACACGCCTTGCATGTATACGAATTGCCAATTAGTTAGTGGCATGGTCCAGCGTTTGATCAAAACACAGTAAAGCGCATAGACAAGTGCCGCTAACACCATGAGTCCATCCCCCACAGTGGCCGCATTATGGAATAGAAACAGGATATCACCGTGGCCGAGCATAAAGGCAAGACCTGCGAGTGAGATGACTGCCCCAACAATGCTCAGCATAGAGATTTTCTTCCCCAGTAACGGCAGGCTAAAGAAAACAGCTAACAAAGGTACCAGCGAAGTGATCAGAGCCATGTTTGAAGCCGATGTCGTGACTGCTGCGAAATAGCCTAGCGACTGATTTAATACCATACCTAGAGCAGCTAGAGCGACAAGCTTCATAGTGTATGGGCGTATGGTTTTCCAGTCTCTGATCACAGAAGGAAGGCAAAAAGGTGTTAAGATCAAGACGGCAAAAAACCAGCGGTAAAAACTCATGGCTGTTGGCTCTATAGTCTCAACAGCAAGTTTATTAACGATGGCGTTTCCACTCCAAATGACGACAGTTAAAAAAGGAAAGAGATAATTCATGTGAACTCCATCAAGGTTTTACCGTGGTGATAAGTATCTCACGTCGATATAATTGTATATATCGCTCATCGGACATTAATCACTTATGGTCAGACAAGATAGTCAATCTCCACGAATACACCCTTCCATTTCTATTGATGAACTGCCTGATCAAGTCTACTTGAACTTCGATGCATTTCGCTCAAACACTGTCACTCGCGAGCACGCTCATACGTGGGGTCAATTGCAAATAATACGAGGTGGAATGCTTGAGCTTAATGCGGAGGGTACACGTTTCCTTGCTCCTCCACATCTTGCCATTTGGGTACCAGCGGGAGTGATGCACCACAGTTTTAACCGCAAGCCTGTCGATTACTGTTCACTCAATATCATGGCAGAGCATACGTCTCGTTTGCCGACTCATACTTGCTTGCTCGGTGTGACGCCAATTCTAAATGCCATCATTGAAGACTTTCGTACTCGATCGATAAGTGTTGCTGGCACTGACCAAGATAAACGCTTGGTGCAAGTGCTATTAGATCAGTTGGCGATGGCTAACATTGAGCAGCACTTTTTACCTAGTAGTGATCACAAACTTCTTGCTCCGATCTTACAGGGGCTCGAAGAGGACCCTACGGATGGACGAACGCTTGCGCAATGGGCAAGTCAAGTGCACGCCACAGAAAGGACAGTTGCGAGGTATTGTCAAAGTGAGCTTGGGATGAGTTTCACCGAATGGCGTATGAGGATGCGCTACCTACATTCAATGGACTTATTGCAAAAGGGGCGGTCAGTAAAAGAGACAGCATTCTTGCTTGGTTACAATCAAGCGAGCCCATTCATCACTATGTTTAAACGCTATGCTGGAATAACACCAGAGCAGTATAAGTTAAACAAGCGCGCCGCTAATTAGCGTACAGACATTAAAAAGGCCCAGGAACTATCCTAGGCCTTTGAGTGATTATCGAGCAAAAATGTTATTTCACTTTCCAGCTGATCTCTTCACCACCACGGATTGGCACAACGATGTCAGAGCCAAACGGCATTGTTTCTGGCACTGTCCACACATCTTTTTCAAGGGTTACAGTATCTTCGTTGCGTGGTAGGCCATAAAAGTCTGGGCCATTGTGCGAAACAAATGCTTCGAAATGTTCCATCTTGCCTTCCGCTTCAAATACTTCTGCGTATAGTTCGATAGCCGCGTGAGCGGTGTAAGAACCTGCACAGCCACAGCATGACTCTTTTGCACCTTTAGCGTGTGGCGCTGAATCAGTACCGATGAAGAACTTCTTGCTACCGCTGGTTGCCGCTTCCACAAGTGCCGCTTGGTGGGTGTTACGCTTAAGAATTGGCAGGCAGTAGAAGTGAGGTTTAATGCCACCTACTAGCATGTGGTTACGATTGTAAAGTAGGTGGTGAGCAGTAATGGTTGCACCGACATTGTCGCCTGCATTTTTAACGAAAGCTGCTGCATCGGCAGTAGTGATGTGCTCAAGAACAATCTTAAGGCCTGGGAAGTCATCAACGATTGGTGCTAGAACCGTATCTAGGAACACTTTTTCACGGTCGAAAATGTCAACATCGTGCGTGGTAACTTCACCGTGAACTAGTAGTAGCATGCCAACTTCTTGCATCGCTTCTAGAACAGGGTAGATATTCTTAGCATCGGTCACACCAGAATCTGAGTTAGTTGTTGCACCCGCTGGGTAAAGCTTTGCTGCAACCACTTTGCCGCTTGCTTTTGCTTTGCGGATTTCATCAGGCGTCGTGTTATCTGTTAGGTATAACGCCATCAAAGGTTCGAATTGAGCGCTTGGCTGCTGGGCCATGATGCGGTCACGGTAGGCGATGGCCATTTCAGTATCAGTCACAGGTGGGACAGTGTTTGGCATGATCAGTGCGCGGCCGTTGTAGCGGCTGATGTCACGAACTGTATCTTTAAGGACTTCACCGTCGCGAAGGTGAACGTGCCAATCATCTGGACGAGTAATAGTAAGCGTAGTCATTTAGAAGCTCCCACCGAAGTTTTGAATGCAAATTAGGAGCCAAACGGCAAAAAGTAATGCAATGTGAAATTGCGCAACCGTTTAGGCGACTGGATGATAGTGGAAAACTCAGTGCAAATCACGTGTTTTTTTGCGGCATTAACGGCTACAATCGTTACAAAACACTCGTTTGGGCCTATCGGCTGAAAATTCTTAGTAAAATATGAGTAAAGTCATGTCAGAGCAGTCACTGTTAGCACAAGTAAACATCTATCCTATTAAATCTATTGCTGGGATTTCACTTTCAAGCGCTTGGGTTGAAAAGCAAGGACTTTGCTTTGACCGCCGCTTTATGATCGCACTGCCGGATGGTGGTATGGTCACGGCACGCAAGTACCCGAAGATGGTTAAAGTTGCCGCCAGTTTACTGCCAGATGGAATGATACTAACTTATCCAGATATGCCTGATTTGCGTTTGCGCTACAGCGATTTTGAAATGGCAGAAGTCTCTACTCAAGTTTGGAACGACAGGTTTGCTGCATTCAGTACCACGGACGCAGCAAACAAGTGGTTTCAATCTATTTTGGGTATTGATGTACAGCTTCTATTTACTGGTGAGCAATCTAATCGTGTGCGTGAAAAAATCGGTCACAACGTTAGCTTTGCCGATGGTTACCCGTTATTGATAATCGGTCAGGGTTCTCTTGACGAGCTCAATCGCCGCAGCTCAGATTTTCATGTAATGGAGCAGTTTCGAACCAATTTAGTTGCTGCCACGTCAGAACCTTTTGAAGAGGATACTTGGAAGCGAATCCGAATTGGCCAAGTGGAGTTTGAAAGCGTTAAACCATGTGAACGTTGTATTTTGACCACGGTGGATACGCAAAAAGGGGATTTCCGAGCGTCTAAAGAGCCTTTAAAAACCTTGAGCGAGTTCCGAGCTAACGAGAGAGGCGGCGTCTTCTTCGGTCAAAACTTGGTGGCCAAAAATGAAGGCATGATTCAGGCGGGCGATACCATTGAAATCCTAGAGTATAAAGAGCCTGAGTTTTACCCAGACAACAGTACCCAAGCACTTAATTTGACTTGCGTTGATCGTCAGTGGATCGCAAAAGACTTTGCAACCTTTTGGTTTGAACCGAAGCAAGGCGATTTACCAAATTTCAAACCGGGTCAGCATCTGCCTATTGAGGTGATGATTAACGGGGAGAAACACAGCCGATATTACTCACTCTCTTCGAGTCCATTTCATCCTAGCCGATACGCTATCTCTGTAAAACGTGTAGAAGATGGTCGAGTTTCTAATTGGATGTTAGACAACCTTCAAATAGGGGATGTACTTCAGGCGGATACTCCAACTGGTGATTTTCATCTTAGTCAGTCTCAGACTCCGCTGCTGCTAATGTCTGCAGGAAGTGGCATTACTCCAATGCTATCCATGCTTCGCTATTTGGTTGATAACGATGAGCTTACGGATGTGGTCTTCTATCATCAGTGCAGCAGCATTGAGGATATTCCCGTGAAAGAGGAGTTAGAGAAACTCAATGATCTCTATCCTCAGCTACAGTTAATGATTTCTATCAGTGGCAAGTCAACCACATGGAAGGGGCTCTCTGGGCGATTGACTCTTTCGCACTTGAAAAAAATACCGAACCTCGCCGAGCGACAAGTGTTCGTGTGTGGACCTCAAGGTTTTATGGATAAAGCCAACAACCTGATGAGCAAATTAGGTTTACCAGATAACCAATACCATCAAGAAGCCTTTGCGACGGAAGTTGTTGCGACAGAACCTGAAAAAGCTGTGTCGATCACTGTTAACGGTGCAACCTTTATTGGTAACAACCAACAGCCATTGTTAGTGCAGGCGGAAGAGCAAGGAGTGGATATCCCATATACTTGTCGCGCAGGTTTATGCGGTGCGTGTAAGGTGACGGTCAAACAAGGAGAGGTTATCCAACCGGATATGCCAGCATTACTACCTAGTGATAAACAAGAAAATATTGCTTTGGCCTGCTGCTGTATTCCTAGTGACAATTTAGAAGTTGAGTTTTGATTAAATCAAAACAGCTAATAAAAATGCCAGCGATGATTCGCTGGCATTTTTATTAGCTGAGGTACACTTAACGATGCGGACTTAGTCGTAGATCGTTGGGATTGGCGCACGCTTGTGTTGCGTTGCCTTGTAAATAGAAATAAGGCGCTCTGCCGCTTCTTTTGATACAGGCTTGCCTTCTAGGAAGTCATCAATCTGATCGTAAGAAAGGTTTAGCGCATCTTCGTCTGCTTTTTGTGGGTCCAACTCTTCAAGGTCGGCCGTTGGTGTCTTCTTAACTAGTAACTGCGGAGCGCCTAGCTCTGCTGCGACTTGACGCACTTGGCGTTTGCTAAGGCCAAACAGCGGAGCTAAGTCGCAAGCGCCATCACCAAACTTAGTGTAAAAACCTGTGATGTTCTCTGCTGAGTGGTCAGTACCTAGTACCAAACCCCCAACGTAACCAGCGATTTCATATTGAGCCACCATGCGAGCACGCGCTTTAACGTTACCTTTGACGAAATCAACTTTCGCAGCATCAGTAGGTAATAATCCTGTACCTTCTAGTGCGACATGAGATGCGGCGTGCAAGCCGTCAACACCTTGTTTGATATTGACAGAAACAGAGTGGCTTGGCTTGATGAATGATAACGCTAGCTGTGCTTCGTCTTCATCTTTTTGTTCGCCATAAGGTAGGCGAACCGCAACAAATTGGTAGTCGCTGCTATCTGACTCTTGGTTAAGTTGCTCAACGGCGAGTTGTGCCAAACGTCCACAAGTTGTTGAGTCAACACCACCACTGATCCCCAATACCAGAGCTTTGCATCCTGAACCTTTAAGCGTGTTCTTAATGAAATCGACTCGACGAGTGATCTCGAATTGAGGGTCAATTTCTGGAAGGACGCGCATTTCCTCGCGAATTTGTTGTTCCATGTCTATTCCTTATCTGCAGCATTTGCGAAACTTGTTATATGATACCCAAATCAATTGATTATGAAACAGAGAAACCTATCTTGTATGGTCTCTTAGCGCTTATTTGAAGGTTTATTATACGAATGGAAAAAATTGCAGTATTTGGTAGTGCATTTAACCCACCGAGTTTGGGTCATGCGTCAGTTCTTTCTTCATTAGCTCATTTTGATCGAGTTTTGTTGGTGCCAAGTTTGGCTCACGCTTGGGGTAAGAAGATGTTGGACTACGAACAACGCTGCGACATGGTGCAGCTGTTTATCCAAGATTTAGCACTACCTAATCTCGAGCTCAGTCGTATCGAAGAGGCTTTGTATCAACCGGATCAAAGTGTGACCACATACGCAGTTTTACAGCGCCTTGCTATAGAAAACCCTAACAGTGACCTGACATTTGTGGTTGGACCTGATAACTTATTTAAGTTCGCTCAGTTTTATCGGGCAGAAGAAATAGCCGAACTGTGGAATGTGATGGCTTGCCCTGAACGAGTGAAGGTTCGAAGCACTATGATTAGAGAACATTTAGCGCAAGGAAAAGCGATAAAGGATCTAACGACACCTTCGATTTCAGCTTATTTGGAAGAGAACCAAGTTTACCGTGATGATTAAAGCAGCCAGTATTGCACTGGTACTTAGCCTGCTATGGATGGCAAAAGCACTTGCTTGTAACCCTTTTGAACAACCTTCATCAGTGGTTTTGCTGGAGAAAGCAGAACAGAGTTTTTGCCACAAAGTGGTAGAAGAACTCGATAACTTGAAAGAAGGTCTGTTTTCTATCAGCTCGTCTGTCGCAAAAAACTCTCTCAATAATGATTACTGGAAACAGTGGTCAATCAATGAAAGCTCTGACCCATTACTGACCCAGCAGCTCGATAGTAAAAACTACTTTGGATTAGGTGTTTGGATGCCTTCTCAGTTCGATGAAGAAATTGAGGGCATGAGTTATCAAGAGTACCTGCAAGCTCACGGTGTTCAGTTTAGCCTTGGATTAGGTGAGCAAAACGGCAATGAGCCTCGAATGCGAATTGATTACCAGTGGCACAAAGACTTTGATCCTAACTTTTCCGTCCAACTTGAAGTACCGTTCTAAGCCGACAAAAAGAGGCGCTTAAAGCGCCTCTCCCATGACCATCATAGATAACTGCTCGAACTCTTCGGTACAACCACCAAAAAATTCTTCAATCACGGCATCTCGCCTTCCACCTGATTGCATGCGCTTTTTCGCTTCACGTAGGCTTAGCATCAGCAGCATCTCTTTACTTAATCCGCTGTCATTGTCAGGGCTCCACTGAGTGATCTGCTGACTAAGAGGGGACATCTCTAGAAGAGGGCGCAGTTGGGTAACTTCGTCTCTTACTACATTCAACAAATTATGGAGGTGTGTATCTGCGACCTTTTGTGTCGCAAGTTTGGTTAAGATTGCTTGGGTGACATCCGGTAAGGTCACATACCCTGCTTGGGTCTTAAACTCATCTTTCAGGCGCACTGAAAAATCCACTCGGGTGGTTTGCGTACCCGGAAGAAAAGTTAACGATGTTAAGCAGTCAAAAGGAAGCCAAACACTATCGCCCGGCTCAACGACGTATTCATTTTTGCCTAGGCGGACCAGTAACATGCCCTTATCGACAAGAATAAGAGAATGCTTATTCAGTTTCTTTCTCGGAGTTGATACGAGAAAAGGTAGAGAGTCTTGTTGAAATTCAACTGCCAAATTCATTGATATTGCTCGAATTAGAATGCTGTTGACTAGAATAACGGTTCACTTTCCAAATGCCAATTGGGTTGTGAGGGTTTAGTCAAAATTCGGATGATTTTCAAGTAAGTGTCATAAAGGGTGGTATAGTTTCGACCTCAATCGCTGGTCTGACCTTGCAAACTATGCGGCTTTGGAGAGTGTGTATTGACGCAACAATGCGTAGAATAAGCGCGATTTTTACGGATATGACAATTTAAATGACTGACAATAACGATATTTACCACGACATTCGCCCATACAATGACAGTGAAATCCCAGGGGCTATTGAGCGCCTGATCAATGACGAAGAGTTCATTGATGCTATTCTTTCTCACCGATTTCACAATCGAGCTGGCTGGTTTAAAGCGCTGGTTGGCCCAATCGTTAAAGTTTATCTCAAGTTTAAGTGGGCTAAATTTACCACGGTAGAATCTATTCAACGTGAGATTGAAAAATACCTAGCTAAATTAGTCAAACAAACCACGGATGGCGTTACCTTTACTGGCCTTGAAAACCTCGACAAAAACAGTACTTACCTGTTTGTGTCAAACCATCGTGATATCGCAATGGACCCAGCATTAGTCAACTGGGGATTGCATAACGCAGGCCACAAAACCTCTCGCATTGCGATTGGTGACAATCTACTTAAAAAAGCGTGTGCGACTGAACTGATGCGAATCAACAAGAGCTTTATCGTGAAACGTGGTGCAAAGGGCCCGCGCGAAATGATGAAAGCGCTAGCGCAGCTGTCTGGATATATTAAGCATTCACTCGAAGACGGACATTCCATCTGGATTGCGCAAAAAGAAGGCCGAGCTAAAGATGGCAATGACCAAACCGATCCAGCAATTCTAAAGATGTTCCATGTTGAGGGTCGTAAGCAGAAAGTACCTTTTGCCGAGTACATCCGCTCGCTTAAAATCGTGCCAGTCTCTATCTCATACGAAAATGATCCATGCGATATCGCTAAGGCTAAAGAGCTGTTTGAAAAACAAAGCTCAGGAACTTATGAAAAAGGCGAATTCGAGGACATTGAGAGCATTATTCAAGGGATCATTGGCTACAAAGGTCGTGTGCATGTTGCATTTGGCGACGTGATTGACCAAGACTTTGAAACCCCAGAAGCGCTGGCGACAGAGCTTGATCGTCAAATTCACGATAACTACAAGATCTACCCGATTAACCAATACGCTGCTGGTTTGAAGGTTGAGGAAGAGTCTGCGAGCAATACATTGAAGCAGAAACTGACCGAATTACCAGAAGGTGCGCATTCTTTCTTAACCGAAATGTACGCTAACCCGGTTCGAAATAAAGCCTAATATAAACAAGACGGTAAAAAAGGGTGATGGTTTTTCCATCACCCTTTTTTTATGATCGTATCACGAACTTGGGTAACAATGAGTCGTTGTAATCGCTGTTTAACAAAGGCAACGCATGCTGTTGAGAATCTTGGCTAACTTTATGCAGTGGTTTGAAAAAGTTAAAACGATATCAATATGAGCGTTATGCGGTGTTATGCGAGTTAGCCTACCACCGAGTGTTTAAACAAACCCGCTATGGATTTGACCCGACAGGGCAGCGCATCGTTAACAATCGCTACGGCAAGGTTTTGATGAGGATCTTGTGGAGCATCGATCAAGAAGAAGTGATTGTGGTGATTAAAGGTTCTCACAATCTAGCTGATTGGTTACTTAACTTGGTCCTGTGGCCCAAGTCGGCTAAGAACTTCGGCTTACACTATGCCATTCATAGAGGTTTTCATTTCCTGCTTACCCAAGAAAGCTTACCTGCCCATAAAAACGATCAATTAGGCTTAACTGTCATTGAACGTACCGAAGCCATTCTTAAGCCTCTAATAGAAGAGGGAAAACGTGTTTCCATCACTGGCCACTCATCTGGTGGAGCAATAGGGACTGTGATCGCCGATTATATAGAGCTCAATTATCCCGGAGCGATTAAAAGAGTTGTTACCTTTGGTGCACCAGCAGCGGGAGATTGGCGCTATCGGCGTCGTTATCGTCTGTTCAGGCGAACGTACCGAATCTGTTGCGATCTAGATATCGTCACTTTCATGCCGCCTTTACCGCTTTTCTATTGGCATGTGGGTAAAATGTTATGGCTATACAATGGACGTATCTATGAAAATACACCGCCTTGGATGAGATTTTCGCGATCAATCTTGAGCTGGATCATCCGCCCATTCTCGTATCACTTGATGAGTAAATATATACGCAACAAGGATTTTTTTGATGAGCGTTAACCTTTGTTGTGGCTATTTACTTTGCGACATTTGTAATTAAGTTACATGATGCATAATGAAGTTTGTCGCTAGAGAATTCTCCTTGGCGAAAATGGAGCCAAGCAGAGTAAAATTTTGTGGGTTATGTTTTGCATGGTGTTTTCCTTGTGTTGCATTCGTGTTGTAAGTTGCGGGTTTCATAGTGATTTATGTCACGTAATTGATTTGTACAAGAAATTTTATTTCAGTTTCCTTGTGTTGCGCTGCTAATCTCCTTGGCGCTTTGAAAAGATGTCAAAGTGCATAAATAAGGAGTGTTCATGAAGAATACCAAGAAGCCAATGTCTCTGACCGGCCGCGTAATTTTAGGTATGGTGTTAGGCATTTTTACGGGGTTTGCGATTCGAACTCTGTTTGCTGAAAATGGATTTGTTGATGCATATATCGTCAACGGTTTATTGGATGTAGGGGGACAAATCTTCATCGCTAGCTTGAAGATGCTAGTGGTCCCACTTGTATTTGTATCACTGGTCTGCGGTACCAGTTCTCTCAAAGATATAACGACGCTGGGTCGTCTTGGTGGTAAAACGCTAAGTTTCTATTTAATTACCACGGCGGTTGCGATTACTTTAGCGCTAACAATGGGCACTGTATTCCAACCAGGAGCAGGTGCAGATCTAACCGCAGCAAGTAGTTTCCAATCTGCGACAGCACCATCACTTGGTGAAGTGATTGTTGGTATGTTCCCGACCAACCCTATTAGCGCAATGGCTGAAGGTAAGACACTTCAAGTGATCGTGTTTGCCGTTCTATTTGGTATTGCAATCAGTGCGGCGGGCAAACCAGGTGAGCGCATTGCTGCGATCTTTGAAGACCTTAACGAAGTCATCATGAAGCTGGTGGCATTGCTGATGAACCTAGCGCCTTATGGTGTGTTCTGTCTGATGGCAAAACTGTTCACAGGTCTTGGTCTAGACGCCATCGTTAATCTTGCTGAGTATTTTGTTGTTCTGGCTGCGACGTTAATGATCCACGGTCTAATCACTTACAGCATCTTGCTGAAGGTGTTCACAGGTCTGAATCCAATTGTGTTCTTACGCAAAATGGAAGACGCCATTATGTTTGCTTTTTCTACCGCGTCTTCAAATGCGACCATCCCGGTCACACTTGAAACAGTAAAGAACCGTTTAGGCGTGAAAAACCGCGTTGCATCATTCACTGTACCGCTTGGTGCTACAGTGAATATGGATGGTACTGCGATCATGCAAGGTGTAGCGACAGCGTTCATTGCTCAGGCATTTAATATCGACCTGACCATGGGGGATTACTTGACGGTGATCTTCACTGCGACACTGGCCTCAATTGGTACAGCGGGTGTTCCGGGTGTAGGTTTGGTTATGCTAGCGATGGTACTTGGTCAAGTTGGCCTGCCACTAGAAGGTATTGCACTTATCATGGGTGTTGACCGTCTACTAGATATGATCCGAACAGCGGTTAACATCACGGGTGATAGTGCTGTTAGTGTGATTGTTGCGAAATCTGAAGGTGACCTAGACGAAGCTCGTTTCGCTGACCCGAAGGCGGGCGAAAAGGAAGAAGAGGTCCATCTTTCTTATAGTCAGCAATCTTAGTGATTGAAGTGATGAAAAGAGGCTCGCAATGTTGCGAGCCTCTTTTTTATGCGATGTACTCCGCCAGTTGTTTGGCATCGGGTAGAGCGGTCATCGCCCCTTTTTGGGTGGTTGCCAAAGCACCACACGCATTTGCCCAGCTGACCGCCGTTAGGATTTGATCCCATTCTTGCCAATTTTTGAGGGTTGAAAGTCGAGCTAATAGACCACCAACAAAAGCATCTCCTGCACCTGTGGTATCAACAGCTTTGATGGCTTTACCACTGACCAGTTGTTGCTTTTTGCTAGTAACGACCAATGCTCCTTTAGCACCTTGAGTGACAAGTACTAGAGGTGTGCTATTTGCTTTAATTGCTTCAAGACCAGCTTCCAGAGACCCGGTTTGAGTTAGGAACATCAGTTCGTCGTCAGAAAATTTGACTACATCGGCGAGTTTCAGAGCTTGGTTTACTACCGGAATGATTTCAGATCGGTCGGCCCAAACTTCATCGCGTAGATTAGGGTCAAAGCTAACATAACCGCCAGCATTCTTGATGCGTTTCATCGCTTCTAGAGTGGTTGAGCGACTCGGTTCATTGGCTAACGCGATAGAACAGACGTGTAGCCATTCACCTGGAATAAAGGTCGGAATATCACTTGGTTGCGTAAATTGGTCAGCACTTGGCTTAACCATAAAGGTAAAGCTGCGTTCACCTTGATCGTCAAGGTCAACGATAACAGTGGAAGTGCGCTGTGCTTCGTCTAGCAACAGGTTGTCAGTATTTACATTTTCATTGTTGAGTGTTTGCAGCATAAATCGCCCTAGCGGGTCGAGCCCAACGCGTCCAAAGAACCCAACCTCACCAGCTAAACGAGCGATAGCGACAGCGACATTTGCAGGCGCACCGCCAGGACATTTTAGATAAGTGGTCTTCGTATCTGGGATCAAGTCTACTACCGCATCACCAGTTACCCATACTTTGCTCATTAGAATTACCTCAACTAATTTGGTTTAAGATAGTTTACTAAAACGGTTTAGCAAAGCAATCAGGAGTGTTTTGAGGTATAGTAGTTAGCGCTGAAAGTTTGATCAAAAGCACGGTTTATAAAAGGGTAGAGAGTGGTAAATCGCAAAGTAGAAGGTAAAAGGGAAAACGGAAAAGGGGAGCGGGACAAGGCCAACGGTAAAAAGCTCAAGCTTGCCGATATTGCCCAGCTTGCTGGGGTTTCGAAATCCACGGTCAGTTTTGTGCTCAATGGGCATGCGCAGAAACATCGTATAGCGCCAGATACGGTCGAGAAAGTTCGTCGAGTGGTAGAAGAGTATCAGTATGCACCGAGTCTTTACGCTAGGGCACTCAAGTCCAAGCGTACGCTTACCTATGGGTTAGTGATCCCTGATCTTACCAATATGGGTTTTGCCACTATCGCTCATCATTTAGAGAAACTCTGTCTACAACAGGGTTACCAACTGCTTATAGCGTCTACTGAAGATGATATTGATACTGAGAAAAATGCGGTAAACAATCTGATTTCTCGCCAAGTAGACGGTCTGATGGTTGCCAGCTGTCACCTTGATGCGCATTTTTACTCCACTATCACGCAAGATACGCCAACCGTATTTTTTGACCGCCAATTTGCTTATGATGCAGCAACCTTTGTGGTGACCGATACCAAACAAAGTGTTGAGCAATTAGTGACTAAACTTGTACAAGGCAGGCAAGAGTGTGTTTACTTTGGCGGCCAAACGGAACTGTCTCCCAGTAAAGCACGTTTGGCAGGTTTTCAATCGGCATTAAAGAATCAAGGTATGTCCCTTGAGACCAATAGGGTTTCTCACGGGAATTATCATCCTGACTCAGGCTATCAGCAGATGAAGGCATGCGTGGAAGAGTTAGGGAGGTTGCCAGAGGCGATTTTTACTGGCTCTTACTCTTTGCTCGAAGGAGTAATGAAGTACTTTGTACAACATCCAGAGCTCGATAAACAACAAGTTAAAGTGGCGACTTTTGATAACTATTCGATTCTTGATTGCTTGGAGTGGAAGATTGATTCTGTAGAGCAGAATTGTGAATCAATCGCTTTAAAGGTATTTAATGCTCTGTCAGATGAGATAGATAATTTAGCAGAACCCAAGCTAATCACGGTAGATGCTAAGATCCACTATCGGTCTAAATAGTTATAAATACAAAAAAGGCGCTCAATGAGCGCCTTTTTTAAATCAGATCAATTACTTCTTACGGCAGAATTCGCAACGAAGCCAGATATCTCGGCCTTCAACTTTGCCAGAGAACAGTGCTGGGTCATCTTTTGCAAGGCCGATACCACGTACCACAGTACCTTGCTTAACCACCATAGAAGAGCCTTTTACTGGAAGGTCTTTGATGATAGTTACGTCGTCACCTTTTTTCAGCTCAACGCCGTTGAAATCTAGGTGTTTATCATCAGCAGACATGCCTTTCATTGCCCAAGTCATGGTTTCTTCTTCCATGTACATCATATCTAGAAGGTCTTGTGCCCAAGTCTCGCCTTTACCTGTTAAGCGAGTCAGTTGACGCCATGCCATTACTTGTACTGGTTCAACTTGGCTCCACATGCTGTCGTTTAGACAACGCCAGTGGTTCACGTCCATCTTGTCTGCATCTTCTGCCTGATCAAGACAGGTATCGCAAAGCATGATTGCGTGATCAACTGTTACGTTAGTATGTGGGAAGACAGCAAACGGAGTTAGGGAAGTTTCTGCGCCACATAGTTCACATTTTGAATCACAGCGCGCAAGCATAGTTGCTTCAGTAGACATAGCGAGTCTCACTTATTTATGAGTAATAATGGGCGAGTATTATCCACTTTCTCAGTGGGATTTAAAGCCTATTGCAAAATTTATTGGTTAGACCTTAAATACTACTCTAAACTTAACAATAACAGCACGATACAGTTACATACCTGTTATAAGTGGAAGTTAAATTTACCTAAATCTGACTTTCCTATAGTACAATCGATAAGATTATCGTTTATCTTGCACTCAGTTTAGTTCATTAAGGAATCTTCATGTCTCGAAATTTGATTCGCTACGTTTTACTAATACCTGCCATCGTGGTGAGTTGGTATGTTGCCATGTTTGCAGGTTTTATTGTCGCTGACATAGTTGGTGTTTGGGGTGAGCTTATCGCAGGGTTTGTATCTGCATTTACTGTAGTTTGGGTTGGCTACTCAATGGCACCGAACCATAAATTACCAATCGCATTTGGAACATTTTTGCTTGGTGCTGCAATGGCTAGTTACCTGCTGCAATACGCTGTCTATCCAGAGAGCTATCACGAAGTGGCTTATCAGCAGACTTTCCTACCACTGGCTTTGACTCTAATTGGTGGTTTACTAGGGCTGACTACGGTATCGATAAAGCAACATAAAATTAATAAAGAAGTACAAATTGAAGAATAATCATCTAGACTAAAAGTATGAGTTTTCTGCAACGGTTTCTTTTGGGGCTACAAAGTTAGATCTGCATCACATTAAGTGTAAAAGGCCTGCAACTATCAGAGAATACATAATCTTATCTCTAGAAACAGAATGATAGCTTGTTATCATTTAAGGAAATAACACAGTACCGAGAGAGAATTTCGGTCATGATGAGTTTTTTAATACTGTTAACTCAGTTGGTTACGGTTCGAAAAGCTCAGAGGGTAGGTGAATCAGTAGTTCCACAAACTAACCTAACGCTTACTTTCGTTGCCGCCCAAAAGGGCGGCACTTTTTTATCTTTATGCAACTACCACTGCGGTACCACTTGCTGAAACCATCAACATACCGTTATTTGAACCAAGCACTTCGTAATCGATATCTACGCCAACCACAGCGTTGGCACCTAGCTCTAGTGCTTTTTGTGCCAACTCGTTAAGCGCAATCTCTCGAGCTCTTTGCAGTTCAGCTTCGTAAGTGGCAGAGCGACCACCAACAATATCTCGCAGCCCGGCAAACAGGTCTTTGAATACATTCGCACCAAGTATGGCTTCACCCGCTATAACACCTTTGTATTGAGTGATTTTCTTGCCATCAACGCTTTGAGTCGTAGTTACAATCATAATATTTCCTTGTTAATCGATCGGGGCTGCATTTGCAGAGAACTCGGTTCTCAGCCAGTTTCTTAGCTTGAGTACAGATTCGGATTTAAGCAGGCGAGGGGCGCATGCAAAATAAAAATCATGTTCAGGGTTGGTGACAGGGCTACCCAATTCAACCAGCAAACCACTCGCAATGTCATCTCTTACAAACTGGCGGTGGGTGACCAAGATGCCTAGTTTACGAATGGCCGCATGGACACCTTGCACTGAGGTAGAAAAGTTTAGACTCTTTTGCACTTTAGGTACGGTAAGCGATTTGTTGGAGCACCAAATATCCCAATCTGCTTTTCGTCTTGGATTATTGATAAAAATAGCAGGCAGTCGACGCAAAACATCTTCTAATCTCATTCTTGCATCTGCAATGTCCGGGCTGGCGACAAGAATCAATTCATCGTCACTCAGTTTTTCACAGTAGTAGTCTTGCCAGTCATTAGGGTGTCCATGGATGATGGCGGCGTCAATGCCTTGTTGCTCCATGTCAAAACTGCCGACGAGGTTTGAAACCCGTATATCGATCTCAGGGGCGAATGCTTGAAAGTCGGACATGCGAGGTATCCACCAGTGCATGGCAAGTGAGGTGATCATGTTTAAGGTCAGTCGGTTACTGGTATGTTGCTGACGCATTAAACTGGTGGCATCTGATATTTGCTCAAGTGCAGGGGCAACCTTCTTATAATAGGCTTGTCCTTTGGCACTGAGGGTAACATTGCGACCCGAACGCACAAACAGCGGCTGCGCAAGATACTGCTCTAGCGTCTTGATCGATTGGCTTACGGCAGAGTGGCTCACATTAAGCCACTTTGCAGCTTCGGTCATGCTCCCAGTTTCTGCCACGGCGACGAAAGCGTACAGAGATTTTAATGGAATATTCATATGTAAGTTTTTTTAACAGAATGCGTTAACTATAGTCGATATTTTTTTGTGCAACTGCGATCTAGAATTTAAAACAGATTAAGGAGTGCAGTATGTCCAATAATTTTATCGCAACGATGCTGATGTTAGCGTCCACCTTGAGCCTTTCACTAACAGGGGTGTTCGCAAAGTTTCTCAGTGAGGAAATGAGCACTCAGCTTCATGCTTTCATTCGATTTATCTTGCCCGCGTTGGTGCTCATCTTACCCATGGTTCTCAACAGGATATCTCTGCCTCAAGCAGGAATGTGGCGCACCTTGATGATTCGGGCAGCATGCCTTGCCTCGTGCCAAGTCTGTTTTATTCATGCCATCGGCGAACTCACTCTTGTGGAAAGTATTGTCTTGTTTAGTACTGGGCCTCTGTTTATGCCAGTGTTAGAAAAAGTGATATTTGGCAATCAGGTCAAAGCGGTAACACTTGGGTGTTTATTCCTGACCTTTGTCGGGGTGTTATTTCTTGCTGGGGACGTGAGGACAGTTGAGTTGAAACCTGAGTTATTGCTGGGCCTTCTGGCGGGTGTATTTAATGCAGGATCTCAGGTGAGCCTATTTCGTGCTAGTCAATACCAGCTCAGTAGTGTTGCGATTAACTTTTGGTGCTTCCTAATTGCAGCGGTGTTAATGTCACCGATGCTAATGATACTTGAGCTACCTAGCGGGGATTCACTCTTGCTGGACTTTCCATTTGAGCACAGCTTTATCTGGATTATGGCTTTTACAATGACATTAATGATCATTAACACCCAACTATGTCGCTCTAAAGCCTATCGTTTAGTGAGCAGTGGTTCAGCGCTCGCCCCACTGATTTATACCAATCTAGTTTTCTCGCTCATTTGGCAATGGCTGCTATTTGATGAAACGCTGACACCACAAAAATATCTGGGCCTTGCAATCATCGTTTCAGCGACATTAATCAACACCTTTTGGGGAAAGCTATCATTTCGATTTCAACTCAATGTAAACAATAATTCACCTGTAGAAAAACGGCAGTGATATACTCTCTGTCCTAATGATAAATAAGAACAAAGGACACAGGATGCAGTTGTTGGTCGATACCCATACTCATACTTATGCGAGTGGGCATGCTTATAGTACGTTGATAGAGAACGCAAAATCAGCGAAGGAAAATGGGCTTAAGATGTTTTGCACGACAGACCATACCGATTCCATGCCAGGCGCACCGCATTATTGGTTCTTTAGCAACCAACGAGTGCTGCCGCGATTTTTAGAAGGTGTTGCTGTTATTCGTGGTGCTGAGACCAATATTCTTAATATCGAAGGTGAAATCGACTTGCATCCATCCGTGGATCGTAACCTCGACTGGGTGATTGCGAGCTTTCATGAGCCTGTGTACCGCCCTGCCAATAAAGAAACTCATACGGAAACCCTGATCAATGTGATTCAATCGGGCCGAGTCGATGCATTAGGTCATTTGGGTAACCCGAATTTTGACTTCGATTACGAGTTAGTGATAGCTGAAGCGGTTAAACACAATGTCGCGATAGAGCTAAATAACACTTCGCTCACAGGCAACAGTCGTGTGGGAAGCGTGACACGATGCGAAGAAATAGCTCTGACAGCAAAAGCGCTCGGTGCCTTTATTACTACGGGTTCTGATGCACATTTCTGCCATGATTTAGGGAGGTTATCTCTTGTGTCTGGGCTACTTAATAAAGTAAACATACCAACAGATAAAGTGATCACTCATACGCCGAGACAGTTTCTAGATTTTCTTGAACTACGTGGTCGAGCACCAATTGAGGAGTACGCAGAGCTATAGCCTGCGAAGCAAATCGATTAGGTAAGATAAAAGAAAGGAGCGAAAATTCGCTCCTTTTTGCCGTTAAAATTTGTAGAGCACTTTGACATCGCCTGTGAGGTTGGCTTCATCAACATAGCCAATCGCCGCTGGGTTACTGCTGACCTCTGCAATCACAGAAGGGAAGTCTGCCACTTCAATGGGCGCTTCTGCTTTACCTGTAAATACTAAGCGAGACCAAGCCGATTGAAGCTGGCTATCATTTCGGCCTGTCGCTTGGTCGTGGAAGGCCGCTTTATCTGCTGAGCCTGCAGCTAACTCGACAATCTGAGCCTTAGTACCATTTTTCAACTTGGTTTTCTTGCCCATAAATAGCTTTTTCACATCCGCTTTAGACAGTGAATCTACGCCACCAGCGTTACCAATCACGACCATGCCAGCGTTTGCACCGAAAGAGAGGGTTGCTGCTACGAGAAGTGTCATTATCTTTTTCATCGTGATCTCTCCTTAGAATACGAAGTCTAGTGATGCGCCATAAACATAGCTAGAGTCATAGATAGGCTGTCCGGTTGTCGTGTTGAGGTTGCTTGTTAAGCCGCCCGTTGTGTCTTTGTAGTCTACATACGTTGCATCGACTTTAAGAGCCATTGCTTGCGCAAAATCCCAACGGATGCCCAGCGAATAGCTTTGACGTTGGAAGCTTAACGACTGGAATAAAGTGTTTTCACGTTCATCATCATCGCTTGACTTAATGTACCCATAAGAGACATATGGCATCACCTCATCGATACGATAGCCCGCTAGTGCAAACACTGAGTTTACGTCAGGGAAGGTATCCTCTAGTTTCATTTGCATGCCTTCTACAATAAGTAATGCATCGCCGTTATCGTATTGAGCGCCGATTGAGCCAAAGGTGGCTTTCTTGTCATCAAGTAGTAATTGGCCAGTTGTATCACTGCCTGAAAAGCTACTTTGCGCAGTCGCAAATGAGCCACGTAGAGTAATGTCGTCAATGTACCAATGTGCGGTCAAACCAAATAGTTGGTTTAAATCTACCTCACCATAAGTTGAGTCACGTTCTTCTACTTGAGAGATACCAGCAAGAGGCTGTAGTTGAAGAGTTGTTTCGCCGATATCAAATGGGATAAGTAGGTCAGCGCCTGTGTAGTTGTTGACGATGATATGTTCATATACTTCCTGTGATGGACGGATCATCGGGTAGGCGTAACCAAGGTCTAGGTAGTCTGAGTACATGAAGATCGGCGTGCGCATCTTACCTGCACGTGCGGTGACTTGACCCAATTCGTAAGTGACATAAGCCACTTCGATGCTTGGATCGAAATTGTATCGACCATTTGCGACCAGTTGAGTCGTAAATTTAGCGTCATCATTGATGTCGAAATCAAATTGGATACCCGCTTTGGTGCCTCGTTTGGTATCAAAACGTTCGCTGGTATAACCTGCATATCCTGCATCATTGTTTGATTTACCGATAGCAACGGAACCAAATCCGCTGATGCTAATGTCTTCCAAGCCCGCCGCATTGGCGGTGCAAGCGAAACCTACGAGGGCTGCAACCACTGTCTTTTTCATAGTTTCTCCGGTTATTTTATTGTTTTTAGGCGTGACAAAGCCCCGAGCCGCTGCAAGCAGCACTCTATGCAAAGTCACTTTTTCGTATTTTTAACTTACTTTAAACCTGCTGCTGAGCTCAGACAGGTTGGCGGTAATTCGATTGATGTTTTGGGCAACGGCGTCAACTTCAGAAACGCTATTAGCGGTTCCTTGCGCCATTTCTCGAATGTCTTTAAGAAACTCTTCGAGCTTAGCGGATGTTTGTTCTTGCTCTTCTGTAGCAGAGGCGATCATGCTGTTGCCTTGGCTGATCTCCGAGACATCGGTGGTGATTTTGCGTAGGGACTCTTCGGCAATGACGGACGTTTCTACGCAGCTTTCAGCTTTGTTGGCACTTTCAGTAATAATGGAAGAAGCGGTCTTTGCTTGCTCTTGAAGTTGGTGAAGAACGGTTTGAATTTCTTGAGTAGAGGTTTGGGTGCGTGAGGCTAGGGTGCGAACTTCGTCAGCAACGACGGCAAAGCCACGTCCTTGCTCTCCAGCACGAGCCGCTTCAATGGCTGCGTTTAGGGCAAGCAAATTGGTTTGCTCGGCTATTGCGCTGATTGAATCTAGAATCGACCCGGCACTTTGTGTGCTTTCATCAAGCTGTTTAACCACATCCGATGCATTTCTTACGTCGCCTGTTAGCTCTTTGATGGCGTCGATGGTTTTTTGAACTTGTTGTTCACCTTGGTGTGCTTGCTGTTTGGCACTGCTGGCAAACTCTGAGTTGTCGTTGGCACTTTGAGAAACACTTCTTGCCGATTCAAAAAGCTGACTGAGTGAGTGAGAAACTTCTTCAATTGCATTGTGCTGCTCAACAGACATGCTCTGGGTTGATTGGCTGTTATCCACCAATGTTGTAGAAATGGTTTGCAGATCACCCACGTTAGAGATGGTGTTATTAACGTTTCCAGCCAATTGTTCGACGAATGAGTTAAAATCTTCGACCAACGGTTTTAGTTCATCATTTCTTTCATGTACCAGTCGAGCGGTTAGGTCACCGTCACCTTCTGCAATGTCATGCATCTTATCGCTAATCGCACGTATGTCTTTACGTATGCCGCGAATTACAATCCACGCTACTAACGCAATAATAAGCAGTGCGACGGCACTGAGCGTATTCATATAGCCACTCGCCATTTTGTTACTGCCTTCGAGATCTGTTACCGAAATCTCGAAATCCTTTTTTCGTGCATCGCTAAATAGCTGAGCTTCTTCAATTAAAGTTTTAAGGATCTGGTTGCTTTGCGCTGCTAGCTTTCCTGCTTCACCGAGGCTAATCTCTTCATCGATCATTCCCTGTGCAATTCGATAAGCCAGCTCAAAGTACTCGGTTGAGCCCTTTTCTAAAGGAGTGATTTTGTCAGTGAGGTTTGGGAGCAGTTGTTTCTGGAGAGTAAAGTTTTGGATGATTTGGTCGAAGGTTTCTCTGTTTAACTCGAGTAACTCTTCGTCACCAATGGTTACTGCTAAGTTGAACCTCTCGGCAAGTTGTTCAATAAGAACACGGTTTACCGACGCTGAGTTCATCACCGGATAGAGCACTTTTTCGATATCACTTACTTGGTGGGTATTCGCTCTAAGCGCAGTAGCACCAACATATACAACACTTATAAAACCAATCAAAGAGATGAGGCAGAGGGCAATTATCCGATTTTTTATAGACAGCGACAGCATAAAGAACCTATGTAATTATTTTGTTAATTTTTATAGATATTAAAGTTAGTGTAATCGCACTATTGATACATTAAAAAGCAGGAGAAGTAGTTTTTGTGATAGAAGTCCGACCAGTTAGTTTAAAAACGCAAAAAGTCGCCTCCAATCACAAAAGCTGCAATTGGAGCTGATGGGGAGCTGGAAGTTGTAGATGTTGAGCTTTAGGTGTAATTAAACCTGATACAACTCTAGAGGTAAGTCATCTGGGTCTTTGAAAAAGGTAAACGCTTTTCCAGTTAATTCATCGATGCGAATTGGCTCTACGTCAATACCTTGTGCTTCTAGGTAAGCTTTAAACTGTTCGACGCTGTCGACTTGAAAGGCGAGGTGACGAAGTCCCTGAGCTTCTGGGCGTGATGGCCGTGATGGCGGGTTTGGAAAAGAAAAAAGTTCTATTTGCGCACCGTCTGGAAGGCGTAAATCAAGTTTGTAGGAATCTCTGGCTTCTCGGTAGGTTTCCTCAATGATATCCAACTTCAACACTTCAGTATAGAAGCGCTTAGATACCCCATAATCTGAGGCGATAATGGCGACGTGATGAATTCCTTTTAGCACCGAAAGCTCCTTGTTCTAATTGGTCAGTTTTTCATTGAAGTAGTCGATAAAAGCCCGTAGCCGTGCTGGCATGTACTTGGTCTGGGCATATTGCATGGCAACAGCTCCATGATAGTTACTCTTTATGGTCCAATCTTCAAGGACTGGGATCACGCTGCCTTGTGTCAGTGCGTTTTTGATGACGAAGTCATGAAAGATCCCAATGCCTAAGCCATCTAACACCCCTTTCAATCGTAATTGAGATTGATTGACGGCGTAGCGTCCGCTGACTTCTATGGTGTGGAGCTCTTCATCCTTAATAAATTCCCACTGGTTATCGTTGCTTTGCTCTGCGAGGTACAGACATTGATGATCAAGTAAATCTTGTGGATGAGTGGGCAAACCATGGGTTTGTGCATACTCAGGACTGGCACACAAAACTAAATCAGTTTTGCTAATTTCCTTCATGATTAAATTTTCATCCGGTGTATCGGTGAGCATAAAAGCCACGTCAATGCGCTGTTGGAAAAGGTCAATATGCCCATCGACCGCTCTTAGCTTAAGCTCGAGTTCTGGGTAGCGAGTTAAAAAAGGCAGGATATGAGGCTGAAGTACCGAGTTTAGAAACGCCTCTGGTGCCGCTACGGTAATGGAACCTGATACTTCATCGTGGTCCATTTGAGACATTTCAACCGCCTGTTTAGCGGCATTGAACATTACTAAGCTCTGATCGTAAATCTTTTGCCCAGTTTGGGTGATTTGCAGCCGTCTTGTCGTGCGCTCAAACAGCTTGACTGAAAGTGATTGTTCAAGTCGCGAGATAAGTTTGCTTAAAGCGGATGGTGTCACATTGAGTTGTTTTGCCGCCGCCGTAAAACTGCCTTGATCTACGACTACAATAAATGAGGCGAGATCAGGCAGCAGCGGGATCAGTTGGTTGTCTTGCATAGGATCGAGGTGCTTTGTTGGATTAAACCCCATTATAGCGTCAAATATGTGAACTTGATGCACTTTTAATCATTATTTGTGCCTTAGATTCATTAATGTTTTTCCTAACAGGGCGCTAATCTAAACATAATAGATGGATTAGTATTTGGTTAAATCATATAGAGAACCAATGGGCTGTAACCCTTGGTGCACAAGTAACCAATAAAAAGGATCGAGATATGTCTTCTGCCTTTTACAACCAAATTCAGAACCAGCTTGAAGAAGTAAAACAAGAGGGTTTGTACAAATCAGAGCGAGTGATCACTTCACAACAGCAAGCGGCGGTTGCCATCTCTACTGGCCAAGAAGTATTAAACTTCTGTGCAAATAACTACCTAGGCTTGGCGAATCACCCTGCGTTGATTGAAGCAGGCAAAGCAGGTATGGACAGCAACGGCTTCGGCATGGCGTCAGTACGCTTTATCTGTGGTACCCAAGATATTCATAAAGAGCTTGAGCAAAAGCTGTCTACCTTCCTAGGTAAAGAAGACACGATTCTTTACACCTCTTGTTTCGATGCGAATACAGGTTTGTTCGAAACCATCCTTGGTAAAGAAGACGCAATCATTTCTGATGCACTTAACCACGCCTCAATCATTGATGGTGTCCGTCTTTGTAAAGCGATGCGTTACCGCTACGCAAACAATGATATGGCTGAGCTAGAAGCACAACTTATTGCTGCAACTGAAGCTGGTGCTCGTCACAAGCTGATTGTGACTGACGGTGTGTTCTCTATGGATGGTGTGGTTGCTAACCTGCCAGCAATTTGTGACCTTGCTGATAAGTACGATGCACTGGTTATGGTCGATGACTCGCACGCAGTAGGTTTCATGGGCGAAACCGGCGCAGGTACACCTGAATTCCATGACGTGGTTGATCGCATTGATATCATTACAGGTACTCTTGGTAAAGCGATGGGTGGCGCATCAGGCGGTTACACATCTGGTAAGAAAGAGGTGATTGATTGGTTACGTCAACGCTCTCGTCCATACTTGTTCTCTAACTCTGTCGCTCCTGCGATCGTTAATGCTTCTATCCGTGTATTGGATCTGCTCCAAGAAAGTGGCGAGCTACGTACTCACCTTTGGGAAAACGCTGCGCACTTCCGTACTCGTATGAGTGAAGCTGGCTTTACCTTAGCTGGTGCAGATCATGCCATTATTCCAATCATGCTGGGTGATGCAAAAGTTGCTGCTGAGTTTGCCGAGCGTGCACTAGAGAAAGGTATTTATGTGGTTGGATTCTCTTTCCCTGTTGTACCTAAAGGCCAAGCGCGTATTCGTACGCAAATGTCTGCAGCACATAGCCGTGAACAACTAGATCGTGCTATCGATGTATTTATCGAAGTGGGCACCGACATGGGAGTGATCAGCTAATGAAAATTAAAGCACTCGCAAAACTTAAGCCTGAAGAAGGCATTTGGATGACAGAAGTGGACAAGCCTGAGCTTGGCCACAATGACATCCTGATCAAAATTAAAAAGACAGCGATTTGTGGTACTGACGTTCACATCTACAACTGGGACGAATGGTCACAAAACACCATTCCTGTACCTATGGTTGTAGGTCATGAATACGTGGGTGAAGTGGTTGGTATTGGCCAAGAAGTACGCGGCTTTGAAATTGGCGACCGCGTCTCAGGCGAAGGTCACATCACCTGTGGTCACTGTCGTAACTGCCGTGGCGGTCGAACTCACTTATGCCGTAATACGGTTGGTGTGGGTGTAAACCGCACGGGTGCTTTCTCTGAGTACCTAGTGATCCCAGCGTTCAATGCTTTCAAGATCCCAGCTGAGATCTCAGATGATCTTGCCTCTATTTTTGACCCGTTTGGCAATGCTGTACACACAGCGCTGTCATTTGACCTTGTGGGTGAAGATGTATTGATCACAGGCGCAGGCCCAATCGGCATTATGGCGGCAGCGGTAGCAAAACACGTAGGCGCACGCCACGTTGTTATCACTGATGTAAACGAATACCGTTTAGAGCTGGCAGAAAAGATGGGCGTGACACGCGCCGTTAACGTTGCTAAGCAAGACCTAAAAGAAGTCATGGCTGAGCTAGGTATGACCGAGGGTTTCGACGTTGGCCTAGAAATGTCAGGCGTTCAATCGGCATTTAGCTCAATGCTAGAAACAATGAACCACGGTGGCCGTATCGCACTGCTAGGCATTCCACCATCGGACATGGGTATTGATTGGAACCAAGTGATCTTCAAAGGTCTAGTGATCAAAGGCATTTACGGCCGAGAAATGTTCGAGACTTGGTACAAGATGGCATCTTTGATTCAATCAGGCTTGGATTTGACGCCAATTATCACTCACCACTTCAAAGTTGATGACTTTGAAAAAGGCTTTGAGGCTATGCGTAGCGGGGCTTCTGGTAAAGTGATACTTGATTGGGAATAGTTCTATTGGGTCTAAGGTAGTAAGCCTTACTTTGTGTGATTGCACTGTTTGCTTATACAGTGAAATGGACAATGCGGGACTAGATAAGCATCTAGAATGACCCAATAAAGACCCAAGGCCAAGAATGAAAATGACCCAAAATCTTTGGGTCATTTTCATATCTAACTAATTGTTGTTAATGAATAAATTTATCAATTTACAACACGCAACTGTACACTGGACTCCTTCCTAACCTTCTCCAATTCGCCCCAAGCACGATCGGACTCTTTCTTATTAGACTCCTTCAGCCACTTACCATAGATTTTTGCAACCATCGTAATATCAGAGTGCCCCATTTGCTGAGCCAGGTAACTGACATTCACATTTGCATGAGTGATCATCCAACTGGCGTAGGTGTGCCTCAATTGGTACTGGCAACGGTGCTCAACATCAACCCTATCGGTTAAGTTCTTCCAGATTCGGCTTAACCCACGTTTCCCATAATAATCAAACTCACTGCCTTTCTGCTTTCTAACCACTTTCGGATTAAACACAAATCGAATCTTATCCTTACGAACGCCTTTGTCCGGCAATTCTATATCGTAAACCTTAGGCTCGAAGAAGTAGGTAAGGTGCCTTTGAGCTTTAAGTGCTTCAACCACTGGCTCTAGCATATCTACGAAACGCTCCTTATCTGTCTTGGTGGTTTTAAGCCCTCGATCTTCATAGGTAGAACGGCGAATATGCATGGTTCGATTTTCAAAGTCGATATCTTCCCATGCCAGGGCGCAGGCCTCTCCACTTCGTAACCCCGAGTAGGCTAAGAGTGTCAGCAGGTTTCTGTGCTGTAGCTGGTGGCTCGCTCGTAAAACAGTCTCAAACTCTTCCATTGAGAACGGGTTGATATCGGGCTCACTCTCTTTCACTCGCTTAAGGATATGAGAGTGGTCTCGATCGATATACTCCATCTCGAACAGCCACTTGATGAAAGCTTTAACCGTTACTATGTTTCGGTTGATGGTTCGTCCACTTCGACCTTTCACCAGCTCATTACGGTAGCTAACAAGAGAGCGGGGAGAAATAGTGTCGCAACGTCGATTCTCTCCGTATATTTCTAGGAAATCCCTTATAACCCAAGAATATCGTTTGAATGTGGATCGCCTTACATCATGCTCAAGGTCTTTAAGGTACTTTTCTGAAAGGTGCTTCATGGTAAGCGCAATCGGCTTACCACTGGCGTGTTTAGAATTGGGGAAATGAGCAGCGTAATTAAATGTACCCATTTCAATTTCGTATTTGATGGTTTGCAGTTTGAGTTCTGCAAACCTTACATTCTGCTTAGTCTGGGGAATACCAAGCGTTTCTCGTTTTCTTTCACCATTGTAAGTGAAGGATATTCTGATGCTGTTCCCGTGGGGTACAACTCCCTTTGGGTAATCTTCTTTTGTTAATGGGGCTGTTCTCGGTGCCATCTATTCCATTCCTCAATATCTACCATCCACCTACCGTCAACCTTCTTCATCACATAGGAAGGGTACTTGCCCCTTTGAGCTCGTTTACGGAGGGTTTCTTCTTCAATGCCAATGCAATTGGCGGCTGTTCTTAGGTAAACGACTTCGAATCCTAGGCTGCTCATAAATAACCTCTCACAGCAGTAATAAACTCAGCCGTAACCTTTAGGTAAGTGATTCTGGCTGAAATAGAGTTGAAAATAATGCCCCATCGCTGGCCAATGGGGCAGGGCAAACGCTATTGGGTAGCAGCGTTCTCTTTGGCCTCAATGATTCGAGCGTCCCAATCGAGGCCGATCATCGTAGAGGTATCTTTAGCAGCATCATGCAAAGCGTGGTGTTTGATAAAGCCTTCTGGGTTCTTACCACTCACGTATCCGTTGCGAGTATTAGCTAACGTATCAATCACGGTACGAACACAACGGAAGCGGTTGTAGCTCCAAGGCGCTTTAAGATTAGCTTGCTCGTAAGCATCATCTAAAATGCCGCCATCAAAGTCATATCCACGGCAGAAGGCTTGGCCACCATCTTTTTTAAGAGGTTTTACCCACTTCATTAAATGGTCTTGAACCATCTGCAGTGCATCAACCAGCGAAACATCATCATGGCTAGGCTCTAAAACATGCTGCGCTGCTTCACCTTGCTGTTCCCACCACTCGACAGTTCCGGAAGAAGCACTACGAATAGCGAATTGAGACTCCAAATCTAGCTTGATGTACAGGCTACTCTCACGATTACATAGCTCTTCAAAGCTAACGCACTCACCCCAATTGAAAGGAACGATGCCGATGCTAAGGATCTTAGCGTTGTTAGTTGTATCTAGGGTTTCTAGGTCGATAGTTACGTTTTCAAAAATGTGCTGTGACATCGTCACTCCTTAACTTTGTTCACTTAAATCGTACGATGATAGACATTTGGCAGTCTTTAATGGTGCTGCGAAATATGAAAAAGGTATCCAGAAACTCATCTCGCTGCTTGCCACGTGGGTAGTTCATTGACTCACGCATAAGAGACTTATTTAGCTTGATTGGTCTGCCTCGTTTGGTTCCCTGCCTAATTGCATCTTTGATGTTGCTTGGTAACTCTCGCATCTCACATCTTCTCACTAGCTTCATCAGCAAACTCATTCAAAAGCTTCTGAGTAATTGGTGTTGTTGCTGGGATGCGTTTGGTAACACCCCAGCCGTTCTCTAGGTTTTCGGTCTTGATTAGCTTGAGGTCAACGGCTTTGGCCGTTGGGAATTCATTGGTTGGGTAATGCCAATACTCATCGCCAATCGTTACGTGTCCGTGTTTTGTTTTGTAGATTGCAGTCATAGTTATCAATCAAACCCTACGTAGATACTCTCACCGTACTCATCATCCAATTCGGTAATCACTGTTCCAGCGCAGTAGAGTTTGTATAGGTAGCCAGAAACACCATAACCATGAGTAGCACCAGTAATGCACCCGCTGATAGTGCGATTATCCTCGTTGATATAACCTATCGTGTAGTTACGCTTGTTATCCTGGCTGTGGTTATATAGGGTTACTTTGACTTTTTTCCAGTCATACTCTGGATGGGTTGCAGTAATACATATGGTGTTTTCACGAGAATCCCATTCGACCTCGATTTCCTCATGTCCGTTATTCCTCGCATCATCTTCCCAGTGCCTGCCAATTGTCGCGAGCAGTTCTCCAGCAGAGATGACCTTAGGAGCTGGAGCCAATTTCTCGTCCAAAATTGACTTAACCTGTTCCTTGGCGTGAGCATTTAGACCTTCTGCATAACTCTCCAAGATGGTATCTGCGATAAACTTGTTGTACTCAGGTAGGCTGACTTTGCTTAGGCTTGCGTTTAGAGACTCATCTACCTTACTTCGAATACCTTTCCCAAAATCACCATAAGAGCGCATAGAGTCGCTGATCACATCTTGAATTGTGCTTTGCAGCTTGTTTTTAATCATCTCTTCAACAGTGCCATCTTCAATCATTGCAGCGATCTGATTGGACACGATATCTTGCAGTTCTTTCATAGCTTTGAATTCCTTACTCGTTTAATCACAGGCTAAAACCCTCATCACAAAAGGCTTTAGGCTGCGCCCTCTGAGAGGGTTTGCCCGTTCCTATCCTTGGTTACTACATCCATGAACAGTCACTACCGGTCACCGTCTTAGAGTTTTTTTGGCTCAGAGACCAATGGATCAAGACGCTCCGGTGCGGATGGTTATTAGCCCCACCGATCCGCTGGGGTCTCCTATGTAATTCTGGTTCTATAAGTAAACTTATGCTCAAAGTATGGAAAGGATATTAAGTTAACTTATATTTGGTTGGCAAGTGTTTTTGTTAAGTAAACTTATATTTTTTCTCCGAGCATAAAAAAAACCGCCCAGTTGTACTGAGCGGTTTTGATGGGAGAGGCTTATTAGCAGTCTACTGGTGCAAGCGATCAAAATCGTCTTTATCACCCAGAAGATCGATATAGAGTTTCAGACCTCCTCGGTCTCCAACCCATGCGCTCTTAGCTCGCACTAAGAGTTGGTTGTGCAGACCAAGAGACACTATTTTTTTGGCAAGATCTCTTGGGATAAATCCTAGGTGATGTTCTTTCTTTGAAAGTATCCCATCTATCTCAGCCATTACCATAATCGCATTGGAATCATGATCATTATATGGGTCATGGCGCAGGAAGAGCTTTGACTCAGGGTTAGCAATGAATGTGCGCACGGCGCTTTTTCTGTAACCAGTACCTGCTACTTCCATCTCGTGGAAAAAGATACGAAAGCCCTTTGGTATAGTGTTCTTGTATCTATGGTTCCCTGCCGAAACTTCACCGCCAAATGAACTTGTGGACTGACTACTTGACGAATTACGCTTAAACAGCCAAACAAAGAATAGTAGCGCTGCGATGATTATGAAGACATTATCAGTGGAGTCCTTTAGGACAACGTCTTTTAAAATTAATAAAATAACAATTGCAATGTAGCCGTAAAATAGCTTTTTAATAAAACTGAATAGTGTTGACATCTTCTAGCCTACTTATACACGCTATCAAAGTTAGTTTCTTGAATTGAACCATCCGATAAGCCTTTAAGTAAGGATTTCAGTTTGTTAGCGTTGTCTTTGTCGTAATAGTGCTCTCCTTCAAGACAAATCATTGAAGAACAGAATGAAATAGAAAGGTAGTGGTTAGTAGAGTTTCCACTGTGGAACTCGAACTTCAAGTTGCCAGAATGCCAGCTAGGTGCTGAGCCTATTTCTTTGGTAAACGCATCTTGTCGCTCAATGGCCAGTTCTTCCCACTCAAAGTACTTATCTATGAATGAAATGTACTGATCTACTTGAAAGCTACTAAAGCGGAGGAATGAACCATATTGGTTGCTGCCATATGTATCCATCTCAACAAGTAGAACTTTTTCGGTTCCACCGTTCTCTGATTGAGTAGACACATATGTAGGACGAGCCATGAAACGGTTGGCGATAGAGTTGTACTCTACAGTTTTTAAAGAGGTGGTAACTCTTGTAGGTTCGGTCATAGTTTGACAGCCTGTCATAGCTAGCGCTGCCGTGGCAGATAACACTGCCAATAACTTTTTCATTTGGTACTCCAAGGGCGTAGTTAAAAATCATATACGTCCTTGTAAGTTAATGAATATCCTTATCTCAATTTCCATTTAGCATCGATAACGACGCCAACAATTTTACAATCACCATTAATAGGCATTGGTTGATATATAGGGTTAGGGTTTAGGGGCTTAAGGAACTTGAGGCCAGCCTCTAAAATCAGTTGTTTGAACGTCACTTCATTTACGCTTTTTAACTTAGCTACAACAAATGATTTATTTATAGCTTCGACCTCTGGATCGACAAGAATATACATCCCGTCAGGAAAACTAAGTCCTGAAGGTGTTGTCATCGAGTCTCCAATAACCTTTACCCAGAATGAGTTTTCGCTAGCACGTTCGGTGGTTTCTAGATATTCATCTACAGCTGATAAGTGGTACGGCTCTACAGCTTCCATCCAGGCACCAGCAGAGACCATGCTAATAACAGGAAACGCAGTGTTGTTGGAGCAAACTTGTGACTCAACAGGAACAATATTACTAGTTATTTCTCGCTCACCTTGCCCTGTCTTCAACCAGTTCGGGTTAACTCTTAGGACCTCACAAACTGCAATCAAATCTTTAGGTTTGTTTTCATCCCTTTCCCAGAAAACAACAGATGTAGCAGAAACTCCAACACGCTTGGCTAGTTCTTGCTGACTTAGTTTTAGTTCCTTTCGAACACGGCGAATACGTTCGCCAATAGTCTCTTTGCTCATGTTAGTTATCTTACATGGTGTTGACATAAGTTTACTTACATGACCTAATAGTAAGGAAACTTAGTAATGAGATTGAATTTATGACTGGATCACTACCCCGAATCGAAATGAAAGAAGCAATTGCATATTTTGGTACCAAGCAAAAAATTGCTGATGAACTTGGTATCAGTCATGCAGCTGTGAGCCAGTGGGGGGAGTACGTAGCCAAAAGCCGTACATATCAGCTTCACATGTTGATGAACACAAAAGACTTTCAAAACGCCATGGGGAAGCAAGTAAACCAAAGCTGTGAGAAATGATCATGCCCCATCAAACCCAAGTAGGGCGAAACCACCATTTTCTATCAGGAGTTATGCGCTTCAAGAAAGCTAACTCTGTACGAGCGTTAGCTCTAAGGCTTGGTTACTCAGAGCGTGAGTATGAAAACAGGGTCAAGGCAAAGTTCACCATCAACCGAACAGAAGAGCGAATGAACGTGGCGGACTTGGTGGGCTTCACCAAGGCGTCTCGGGATTACTCAATGGTGTATGGCATCTGTAGCGAGGTTGGGTTAACCCAGCCAGTGCCAGTGGACTTAAACGCCAACACCAACTTAAACACAGAATTTTTAGTAGCCGCCAAGGCCTTTGGCCAGCTAGCGGAGCAACTCAACATGCCGACCATCTCACAGAACGGTGTGGTGCGCTTAACTCAATCGGTTCAAGCGCTGGTGGCCTCGGCCATGACGATTGGCTATGCAGCAGAAAACAGATTTGGCGGTTTGAGTATGGCCGTCACCTTTGGGGATATAGCAGTAGGAACAGTGATATGAAAATTGACCAAACATTAGAAACGATTGGGCAGCTGGTGGACATTTGGCGCAGTTCAATTGCGCTCGAGCAGAACGAAACAATCAGAAAGGAAATGGAGTTAGATGCGCTAAAGGCAATTGGTAGCAAGTGTGAACAGCATCTTGAGCACGACAAACTCAAGAAATGAAAAAGCCATCGCAGAGCGGCAACTCTATAGGCGATGGCTTCAACAACAACTCTATAGGAAAGAGTATTGATGCGAAGAGTACCAGAAAAATTCAAACATTCAATCATTAAGTCAGTAGTGGCTGGTGATCAGTATTTTTATTTCTTACGGACAAAAAACGGCTTGGCGGAGATTTCACGCCAAGCCGTGGTAAAGCTAGTGGAGGGCAATCAGTGAAACTACTTTCGAGGCAGATCACCTGCCAGCCAAGCCATTACAGCTTCAAACTTAGTGAGTTGAACAACGTCATCATAGCTACCTTGCATGATACAAGCCCGATTGAAAGCGGGGTCTTTGAAAGTGCCAAGGATTTCGCTAGTCCCTTTGGTCAGTTCTGCGTAAGCAAGCGAGAGGCTTTCATCAGTGTGCTGAGACTGATTGATTTTAAGTTGGCCAAGGACTTCCACTTGTTGTTTAGCGATTGCAGCTCGTCCTGCTGGGTTATAGATCAAGGCGATTATGGTCAGCAACGAGATGAATGCGCCGTAGAGCCAGTATCCGCTGACATCGGCAAACACCATGGAGCCGAGAAACACTTGGAGCAAAGCAATGATGTTGTTTGCCCTGGTGTAGAAGTTCCGATGGTAAAGCTCGAGGGTGTAGGCGTAATTGATATCAAATTCTACTTCGTGGCGTTCCATGGTTTTCGTCCTATTTCGGTGGTGGCGTTGGGCGAGGCCTTGGTGGTTGATAGTCTCTTCGCTCTCCGCATGAATTTATATATTTCATTTTTCTTCCATTTTTTTAGTTACTTAGTGGCGGCTCCATTCTATCGGTTGCTTAGTGGCATAACAACCAATGGAACCCAGTTTGCTTGGCCTGGGAATCAAAGCCAAGCACCACTCATGGAGGGCGAGTTATGTGCATTCACCAACGTATTGAGCAAGTGAATCGACTGCGTAAAAAGTCGGTCAATGATGATCAGTTCTTGGAGCAGGCTTCTGAGCACCAGAAGGCGATTGAACAGAGCAAACCCGCCAGTTCTCCGGCAAAGAGTCGCTGCACGTTCAGTAAATGGGCTGGTGGCAGATGAATAAATACAGAATAAGAAAGGAAGCTAAGCAGTGTCAGTAAAAATTATGGGCTACGTCTGGGATATACCCACGTTTAAGGGTTCAGACAAGTTGATCATGTTGTGCTTGGCAGACTTCTGTAATGACAAGGGCTTTTGTTGGCCGTCTATTGAAACCATTGCAAGAAAGTCAGGCGTATCCGTTAGTACCGTGAAAGCGGTACTTAAAAAGCTCGTAGAGGCGAAGTGGCTAACTAAGAAAAATCAGTTCAAACAGGTTCGTGGAAAGACAGTGCGAGCAAGTAACCAATACCAGCTTCATGTTGGCAAGTTACGTGTTGAATCGTTCAAGTATGCAGAGCCAGAAGAGGATCTAGATAGTGAACAGCCAGATTTAGAACGTTCAGATTTAGAACAGGCAGAATACCCCCATTTCAACGGCCAGAATCTGGCTGAGGGTAGGGCAGAATCCGCCTATAAACCATCAATAGATCCACCAATAGATCCATCAAGATCTATACCCCCTAAATCCCCCAAGGGGGACAAGGTGCCTTATGAGCAAATTCAAGAGCTATACAACGAGATCCTTGGGCAGCGTTTAACCCACTGCAAGGAGCTAAGTTCTTACCGCAAGCGTCAGGTTAGAAAATTCTGGACTGAACTGGGTGAGCAGACTCTCGATGCGGTACGCAAATACTTCGAGAAGTTCAACCGTGAAGCTGGTGAGTTCTACTTTGGGGAAAACGATCGAGGCTGGAAGGCTGACTTTTCGTACTTGATGCGCCTTGAAGTTTTGGTGAGAACCCGTGAGGGGAATCTTGGAGGCAAGGTGGTGCGACTGGCACCAGCTCAATCCAAACCGCAGGAAAAGCTTTGCCCTTCAGAGCGTTTCAGGGCTCAGCTACGAGAGCAGGGTCGCCCTGTGAATTTCTGATGGAGAGGTTTGAAATGAACTTTGGGAGAGGGAGAGATGGCAAGTGAAACGGAACTTCTTTCGCTCATGCGAACTAGGCAGCGCCTCTGGTTGCCTATTGAGTTAGCCGCAGAGCTGAGCATTCAAGTTATGGAGCTGGTAAGCCTCATCAAGAAGGTGAACCGCAAGAAGCTGGTGATAGTCACTGAGAATAACCGACTCACTGGTTTTACGAACAAATTTAGGATTAAGGATTGAAGGGATGGTGATCATTAGAGTGTTGCCAAACAGTAAGGCAGTTGATGCGTTGTGTATTTGCTACGAGAACAAGCGAGTGTATACCCATGAAGGTAAGCAGTATTTCGTTAAGTCTTTGGATGTTGAAGGACGAGGGCGCTCAACACGTTTGAAAGCAGAACTGGAGCTAGTGTGGTGATGGGTAAGGTTTTAGTTCTTCAATCATTTCCTCAGCCTGAACTTGGTTTGATGATGCTTAAGCCTGGTACCAAGTTGCTTGGTGAGTTCTCGGAAAAGCTTTCTGGTAACCGAGTGTTAATTGCTCCTGTTCCTGAGCACATGGCTCACATCCCAAGTGGTGTGGTGGATGAGTCTCCGCTGGTATCGATACAGAACTCACTGGTGGAGGATGAGCGTTTGCTTCCGTTCTTCACCAATGAGGACGTTAACAAGCGTTTGGGGGATGACTTTAAGTTTTGGCTTGAGCGCATTAACCATTGTCAGGTGTCCCAGGGCGATTACTGTCACAAGGAACTAACTATTTGTTCGTACGAACAAGGTGCAGTGAGAGCTTGCTGGACACACGACAACAAAGAACGTGAGAACCCAAGCGAGCAGGGCAAACGCATTGCCAAGAATAACCTAATGGTTTGGGCGATTGAGCGTGTAACTAGCCAGCTTCGCTTTGACCGGCACCACCAGTTAACCATTCCGGAACTGTGCTGGTGGGCGATAAGAAACGGAGTTTACGAACAGTTGCCAAGCCAGCTGCTAGACGAACTCTTTCAAAAAGAGACAAGAACGGTGCATCACCATCGTATTAAGTCAGTCGAGAAAGATGATCGTTTCATGGTCCCACCAACAGAGCAGTTAGCGAAATTGGCCAAGCCGGTACTAAAGCTCGATATCGACGACGATCCACCAGCAATGTACATGGCCAAGCCAAAGCCAATCCGCTGGGAGTCAGCCAAGTATTTGGCATTTGTTCGTAAGTTGCCTTGTCGGGTATGCAGAAAAACTGCAGGAATCGCTCACCACTTGATTGGCCATGGTGAGGGGAGGATGGGCAGTAAAGCCTCTGATTTGTTTGTATTTCCTTTGTGCCACGACCACCACCAGGAACTGCACCGCAGTGTGGATGAGTGGGAGCATGTACACGGTTGTCAGTTGTGGCATGTGAAAGAGACGCAGAAGAAAGCGTTGGAAGTAGGGGGATTGGGCTGATGTCGGATAAGAAGTTTGTAGGGCTATCGCTAGTTATCCTTGGTTTCATCTATGGAGCTATTCGAGTTGAAACGGTAAGTGCTGGCGGTGGAACTGGATATGCAGTGATTGCAGGGCTGTTGTCACTGGGTGCGCTGGTGGCGCTGTTTTTGGATTTACGTTGAAAGCTGTAACGGTTTTCAAGATTAGAGGGGGATTTTTTCCATGGCTCAAGTTAAAGCTGAGATTAAAGACGATAAGCTCGTTGTTGAAATACCTGCTGAGTATCTTAAGCGTGCCTTTTTGTTGGGAGTTACTACTAATAATTGTGGTCGAGTTACTGATCAAAAGGCGATGCTAAAGCACTTTAGCCGCGAGTTTACATCTGGGATAGATGACGACCAGTTTGGGCGTTTTATTGATGTAGTTTGCTCAGAGGCCATTGAGAACGGTGAGCTTTTTGTTGAGCCTGATGAAGATGAAATTGAATAGGGGGAATTTTCACCGTGATTGAAGCCAAAGAACGCTACGTTTCTTCCGTATTGGTAAAGAGGTACATCGAAGAAAACTCTGCTGTTCCACTTAAAGATATGACTGGTGTTGATGCCGTTGAGTTCGTATTCGGTAGTCGTGAGGATGACTACTGCAGTGAGTTTAAGATTGTAAATACAAGATGGAAGCCAGAGCAAAGATGGTGGCATCGACTAAACATGTTCTGGGCTTATCCACTTACTCTTATTTGTGCTCCATACCAGTACGTTAAATCTGGTGAAACTGGGTGGAGTGATGAAACAAAATTTGGTCGATTTATGCTTAAAGCATGCGGCTTCAGATAACTTATAGGGATTTTATGACTGTTTGGGATTATCTGCTTCTAGGGATGGCAGCACTAGCAGGAGTATTAGTTTCGGCGTTTGGTGTATGGACATATATCGATACGAAGAGGAAGTTTCTTAGCAACGGAAACCACAACGAGTGAACATGCAAAGGATCATCCAATTCACAACGATCTCTGCTTGGATGATGGGAATCGTCATTGCAGGAAGTCCAATGAGTGGACTAGTTGCCTACATGTTTCCACCATGGGCTTGGTACTTGGTTCTAGAGCACGTGGCCCGTTCTATAGGATGGAAGTGATTATGTCTAAGCAACAACAGTTATCCATTTTGGATATCGACAAGGGCAACTTCGGCCATGGGGGCAAAAGACAAGGTTCTGGCCGCCATAAGCGAGAAGAAACCAAGGTCATGCGGATTCCAGCTGGGCTGGTGGCGGATGTAGAGCAGATAATTAGGAAATATCGTAGTAGCTAACATGTGTCACTACTAATTTTTATAGTCTATCGGCACTTTCCCGTACAAAACTGTTTGACAAACATGTACCCAATACACGAAACTACATTTGTACGGGGAAACACCGTAAGTAAAATTATAAAGTAATATTTCTATTTTGAGCCATAAAAGTGGCTCTATTGTTGTTAGGTTTAAAATGTTCTTCATGTCAGGTAGAGGTCAACAATGTCGAAAGACTTGTTGAGTGTAAAATGGTTGCATTGAAAAAAGAGAGAGTTGAATTTCGTCTGTCGGAGTGTGAAAAAAGCGCACTAGAGGAAGCCGCACTAATATCGAATACAACAGTTAGTAAGTTTGTGTCTGAAACAGTATCTGGTCGAGTTAAGGCTGTTATTGAGGAGCATAAGCGTTTAAAAATAGAAGCAGAGCAGTGGGATGCTGTTATGAATGCTCTAGAAAACCCGCCAGAGCCAACGCCGCTTATGGAGGAAATTATCGGAATGTCCACGGAGGAAACTTGGACGGTCAAGATCAACAAGTAGTAGTCGAGCGCTTCGACCCAGAAGCGCTTTATGATTTCAGTGAATTTGATTGCGGGGTCGATAATCTAAACGACTACCTATCAAAAAATATTCGAAAAGAGTATGAGAGAAAGATATCGATCCCTCATATGTGTGTGGTCCCTGGCAAGTCACCCGAAGACCCAAAGCGAGTTCTGGGTTACTTCACGCTATCTAGCAGCTCATTTGATAAGGAGCACCTATCTAATAGCGAGAGGCGCAAGTCTCCATACCGCTCGTTTCCGTGTATTTTGCTGAGCAAACTGGCGGTTTGTAAGAGTGCCCAAGGACAGGGTTTAGGTAAGTATCTTTTGGGGCGGGCGATTAGACAGGCGTATTTATCATCAAGAGATGTAGCTGTGTACGCTTTGTTCCTGAAGGCTCGTGAAGGGAAAGAGGATTTTTACCTAAAAGCGGGAATGATTCGCTCAAAGGCTCAACCGGATATGTTCATCATGTCCCTTGAGCAGTATGAGAAGGGGCTGCGAAAACAGCTCAAATCAAACTAGTTATTAGTGTTATTGATTGTGGCTGAGGCCGCACACCAAAAATGGCCTCACTTTCAGAGCCCCATGATGGGGCTTTGTTGTATCTGAAAGTAAAATCATGGATTTATAAATGAAAAATATGTTTCGCAGCTTTAAAAAGTTGAATGATGAAGAGCTGAAAGAGCTTTGGGAAAAAGCTGTATTTGTATTTGATACTAACGTTCTTCATGGAGTCTATCGATATCAATCAAGTACGTGCCAAGAGGTACTCGATCTTATGGAGCGATTAAAAGATAGAATTTGGATTCCACACCATGTAGTACTGGAATACCACCGTAATCGACAAGCTGTTATTAATGGTCAACATAATAAATTTAGCGAGACAAAAAAGGCGGTCAAAAAAGCAGTCCATACGTTAACTGAAGATCTTGCTAAGCTCCAGTTGAAAAAAAGACATAGTCAAATCAATCCGGACCCTTTGCTTGACGGGATTGAGAAGCTAACAAAAGAGTACTTTGAGGAGCTGGACGTTCAAGAGAAAACGTGTCTAAAAGTTGAGTCTGAAGACCATCTGTTAGAGCGCATTAGTAATCTCCTAGATAGTCGAGTGGGCAAGCCACCTGAAGATAAAGATATTGCTGATATCATGAACGAAGGTAAAAAACGATATGCGGCCAAGCTTCCTCCAGGTTATAAGGATGCTAACAAAGAGAAAGAGGCTGATAATAAGTACTCATACGGCGGCGTAGCTTACGAACGACAGTATGGTGATCTTATTGTGTGGAAACAATTGATTGCTTATGCAAAAGAAACCAACAAAACACACCTTATTTTTGTTACAGATGATAATAAAGAAGATTGGTGGCAGATTGTACAAGGTAAAACAGTTGGTTTTCGCAGTGAATTACTTGATGAAGTTTATACTGAAACTGATTTAGAGGTATTTAATGCATATTCGCTGGGTAGCTTTTTGGCTAATGCAAAGCAGTTTTTGCCTGAAAGTAAGGCTGTTTCAGATGACGCTATCGTTGAAGTAAAAGAAGCTGCAGACTTGATTAATTATAATCCGAACATGGGAGATGAGGTGCCAAGCTGTGATCATTTTATTTCCAATAACTCTCGTCTTGAATGGAACCAAGTAGTTAGCAATGCATTAGAAAAGTATTGGGCCTCAAAACGCACTCTGAGTTACGAGTCACCAGCGGCTAAAGAACTACGCAGAGATTTAGTAAAGAATTCTTTGTTGACAGATGATGCGATTACTAATATCAAGAATCTTAATGAGCAACAAAACATCCGCCATCAACGCAACCTCAGAGATGCTATTGATAGCCTACGCTATTACTGTGATGACTTTGACACTGATTTGAATGAAGACTTGGATAGTGATTCGGACAAAGACTAACTAGATTTGAAGTGTAGCCTGGTAAGTATAACGCTGGGCTACACTAAACTAACCACATTATTCCTCCCATCAGAGTCAGCATACTTGATCAGGTAGTGCCGAATCTCCCCATCAAACAGCAGTAGATACACTTTCCCCTCTAAGAACGTACCCACCACATAGTGGTCTCTTGGGACCTGGTACCTAACATCAATACCCATATCGTCAATGCAAAGCCCTCGAACATCGAATACTTTGAGGCGACGTAGGCCAACTACGTTTTCTGCAGATAGAAACCCGCCAAAAGGTAGATAGGTAAACTGGCCAGCTTTGAGTGGTACCGTAACTTTGCCTGAATTTCTTTTGTGATTATTGAGCCCACCGTTTGCACCCATCCGATCGATTCTGGCGCCATTGATAACTTGAATAGTGCGGTACATAACCACCTCGCACAATTGAAACTGTATATTTGTACAGTATAATGATTGGGTGCGTAAAATCTAGAAGGAATTGAGTTATGGGGCTAGCGACAAACGTAGAGCGATGGCACTTACCAGCTGCAGTGGGTATGGCCACAGAAGCTATTAGAGCTAAATACAATGATGGTGCTGGTGGCGGTGGCTTTGGTGCTGCAGATAGAGAGATTGGCTCTAAGCTAGATGCAGGGAAAGTGTTATCGGCGATTGATGACGTAGGTACACTAGGCCAACACCTTTCGGATTGGGTCTACTTTGCTTACGCGTCACCGCTATGGAATAGAACATCGTTGTCTAAAAGGTTCTTGAAGCACCTGAGCCATGATTGGGCGGTAGAGTGCATGGTGGCTGGTATCCCATTGCAGGAGAAAACCTTTCGGCGTATTGAGTCTATCTTAACTTTGATTGCTGGTGGTTTGGCTTTGGAGCAAGCCACCGGTGCGAAAGTGGAGAAAGAGAATGGCGAGCTAACTTACAAGACCATCTATAAGCGCTCAGACTTAATTCGAGCTCTAGTGCTTCATGATGCGGAGGTAACGGGAAACAAAACAGTGCGCTATTGGCACACTCGTACACGTTACTACCAAACCCACTGGGAAGCGATTCAGCATCACATTGACCTTGTTAGAGATATACTGATGAGATATGACTCACTCTCCAGAAAAGAGTTTAAAAAAGCCATTGAAAAACAAAACGGGTCAAATTACTATGCAAATATCCAGTATGGATAAGTATACAGATTTCAAAATAACCGCCTGATTGGGCGGTTTTTTTATGCCTGAGGGAAACTAATGTCCGATCTTTTTAAGTCGTTAATGGAGCGATACTCAGAATGGAAAGGCCGGGTTATCGCTTATGGTGGAGGCTCAGGACTAGTCGCTTTTAGTCACGACGCTGCAGCTGAGGCATCTAAAGCAGTAGATACCAGCCCAGACATTTCAATGGCCAATTATCTCACGATGATTGGCCTTTTCTTTATCGGTGCTCGGTTGGTGTTCGATATCTGCGTATTCATCTATAAGGTTCGCACCGGCACACTCAAGGACAAGGAACAGCAATGAAGAAATTCTATCTAGGCAAGCGAAGCCTGACACGTCTACACAAACTTCACCCAATCATGGCGGCTGTGGTTTCTTTGGCCATCACACTGACGGACGTTGATTTCTCGGTAAGTGAAACCGTTCGAACGTTGGAGAAGCAGAAGAAGCTCTACTACGGTGAACCCAAACGAACTTGGACGATGGATAGTAAGCACCTTATTCAAGAGGATGGCTTTGCTCATGCCGTTGACCTTATTCCGCTAGATAAACATGGCCAAGTAGATTGGTCTCTATGCCCAGCTGTGAAAGATGCCATTTTTGCTGCCTCTAAGATCCTCGGCGTGAAAATCCGCTGGGGTGGAGATTGGAACATGAATGGCTCAAGTAAAGATGAGCATCAACGGGGCTCGTTTGATGGCCCTCACTTCGAATTACTAACCTAAGGCGACCAATAACGGTCGCCTTTTTCATATCTGGAGAAGAACAAATGAATGAAGTACTCAAATCAATGCTAAAGGCACTTGGTTCTAAACTTCTGCTAAGCACTATTGAGTGTGTAGCTGAAGAACTAAAGGAGCGTAACGATAATTCAATGGTGAAAGATGCAGACCGTATCATTGAATTGACTCAGCGTAACACTGCTGAAAGTTAAGCTTTAAGTGTGCTGGTGGCTTTCCACCAGCGCATATCCTTTGCACATTCACTGAGTGTTTAAAGGATATATATGCTTAAGCCAATGCTAGAGCCTGCAATTGGTCCGATGGTTGGAAGCCCATTTGCAGATGAACAAATACGACCGTTCCTGCAGGTATATGACAGCAAGACCAAACTGAAGCGCAAACTCACGTTGACCGGCACCAGCTACCGACTCAAAGTTGGCGTCGACATCATGGGTGCTGCACCTGGTGGGAAGGATTTTGTCTTCTGTGCTTCCGATGATGGGACAACGTCCTATCTCGGACTCGAAAAGACGGGCGCAAACTTTATCGTGATCATCAAAGGTGTAAAGCGCTTAATACCAGTGCCTAAAGTAGATATGTTGCAAGGGTACTTGAATATAGAACTGGCACCGACTGACCCGAACAACTTGAACTTGGTGCTAAACAATCAGTTGCTAGATAACTGGGAGAGTGTCGCCCATGCCTTTGAGTTGCAGTCTCTGTTTGCTACCACAGCAGCCAGTTCTCACGCTGAGTTTGATTACCTGATTGCAGAGAACCAGCAAGGCAAAGCCGAAAACATGCATTACGTGTTTAACATTGGTGAAGGTAGCGTGATACCAAACGTTAACCCACTTGCGGTAGCTGGTGATGACTTGACTATTGCTGGCACCGTTAACCAAAACTATTACTGGGATTTTCATGCATGATAGAACGTAAGCACGAAGCAGAGTTTCAATGGAATGGTGGTCAAATGGAGATTACTGTAACAGGTGCTGGTAGCGCTAAGCTCCAGGCAAAAACACCTGCAGGGGATTGGGTGATAGTTACGACAAGCAAGGGTGATGAAATCCGAGCGGGTCGCATGGCTGGCAGCTTTGATGGTCAGGAACACTACCGCTTCTCAATTACTGGCGCAGCGAAAGTATTCACCAATCGATAATGCCACCACGTATACCTAGACCGTGTCGCCATCCCAACTGCAGTGCGCTCACCATCTGCCGTTCAGGTTATTGTGATAAGCACAAACATACCGGATGGGAAACACATCAAGCAGGCCGCAGCCGTCATGAACGTGGTTATGGCTCAGGATGGGATAGACTCAAGCGGATCATTCTCAAACGAGATAAGCATTTGTGTCAGCTGTGCCTTCAGAAAGGTCGCGCAGTAATTGCTACTGATGTTGACCATATCCTCCCTAAGTCCCAAGGCGGAACAGACGATGAAACCAACCTCCAAGCCCTCTGTAAGCGGTGTCACCGAAGTAAAACAGCAACAGAACGAAGAAAAACTTCACCATAAAACTCAAAGTCCATTGGTTTTAGAGGTGAAACTAGCTGTTTGGGTGAAGGTTTACATCAAAACCTTAGCCTTCTTCTGTTGGCTTTTTGATACCGAGCCAGATCTTCTCAAGCTTGACAGGATCGTTAGGAAAGGAATCATCACTAGGACGGTAAAGGTCAATTCGAATCAGCTTTCATAGTGAGTTTGACGAGGCGATAGCCATGCAAATGAACCAAGGGGGGCGGGTTAAATCTCTGTGGGCTTTGACATCAGGACCGACCCCCCAGGGACATTTTTATATGCAATAAATAAGAAAAATTTTTTGACGATCGAGATCACACTATGAGAGCGACTGGCGGAGGCCGCAAAAACAAGAACGCTTTGGCCGTTCCTGTCACTGGAGCGCTAACCAAGATTGATGAACCTGATGGGTTACGTGATGACAACGCTATTTTGTTTTGGGAGACCTACAGTCAAATCCTCATTGAACGCTCTCAACTCACTTTGGACAGAGCACCATTGTTGATGATCTATTGCAACAGCCTGTCGCTGTATCTCCAAGCTGAAAAAGAGTTGGGAGAGGACGGGCTGACGGTTTTCAGTGAAATGGGCGGCCCGAAGAAAAACCCCAAAGCTGCCGTTCGCCAAGATGCAATTAGCTCAGTAACTCGACTTGGTAGCCTGTTTGGCTTCGACCCGCTAAGTGCTGTGAGAGTGCTAGGTGGCAGCGGCAGCAAGAAAAAAGGTGAGAACGCATTTAACGAGTTTTAAGTATGGCGAAATATCCGAACGTAAACGCAGCGGCCAAATATGCTCGCGACATCGTTAACGGGCGGATACCGGCTTGCGAATACGTTCGTATGTCTTGTCAACGTCATCTTGATGACTTGGCCAAGTCGAAAGACAAAGCGTATCCGTACCGATTCAACAAAGAAAAAGCCGAAAAGGTCTGCCGCTTCATCCAGCTGCTGGTGCACACCAAAGGTGAGTGGGCAAAAAAGCCATTAGCAGATCGGCGCATCAAGCTAGAGCCGTGGCAGATTTTTATCCATGCTTGTATCTACGGTTGGGAACGGAAGAAAGATAAGACTCGCCGTTTCCGTATTGCATACATCGAGGTACCACGCAAAAACGGTAAATCCATCATTGCAGCAGGTAATGGTATCTGGGGTTTCGGCCCAGACCGTGAGTATGGTGCCGAGGTCTATTGTGGTGCAACTACCGAAAAGCAAGCCTGGGAAGTATTCAAGCCAGCCAAGCTGATGGTTAAAGCTCTACCAGATTTGCGCGAGCGATTTGGTATTGAGGTGATGGCCAAGAAGATGATGCTCGATGACGGCAGTGTTTTTGAGCCGATCATTGGTGACCCAGGTGATGGTTCTTCACCGCATATCGCAATAGTCGATGAGTACCACGAGCATGATGGCCCCGAACTCTTTGACACTATGATCACTGGTATGGGTGCGCGTGCTCAGCCGCTGGCTTTGGTGATCACTACTTCGGGCTCCAACATCATGGGCCCGTGTAAAGATTTGCACGATGACGTGGTTAAGATGCTTAACGGTAGCATCACCGATGATGAGTTGTTTGGAATCATCTACACCATCGACAAAACAGACGACTGGCGTGACCCAGCTGCGCTCATCAAAGCCAATCCCAATATTGGTGTATCGGTGAAATACGATTATCTGGTTGCCCAACAGCAACGAGCAATCCGCAACCCTCGGTATACCAATATTTTCAAAACCAAACACCTTGATGTTTGGGTGAATGCATCAAGTGCATTCTTCAACCTAGAACACTGGAAAGCGTGTGAAGACCGAGATTTACGGATTGAGGACTTTGCAGGGATTCCCGCATGGTTCTCTCTCGACTTGGCTAGCAAATTGGATGTGTGTTCGTTCATTCAGTTGTTTGCTCGTTGGGAAGATGACGGCCAGCTACATTACTACTGTTTTAGCCGTCATTACCTACCTGAAGAGACGATCTTCGACAAAGAGCAAAAGAACGACAAGCTCTACCAGCAATGGGTTGAGACTGAATGGCCCAACTCAGGCGGTGGCGCTCTGAAGCAAACCGACGGTGCCGAGATTGATTTTGGTGAGATTGGTGATGAAGTTCTGGAGTTAGCAGAAGAACATACCGTTCGTGAGGTACCACATGATCCATGGAACTGTGCCCAGCTAGCTCAAGACCTTATTGAAGAGGGATTGTTAGCAATCAAGATCCCACAAAACGTTGCTCACCTGTCTCCTGGTATGAAGGAACTAGAGGCCGCAATGAAAGCGGGGCGTTTCCATCACGATGGTAATCCTGTGCTTACCTGGATGATCTCCAACGTAGTTAGCAAAGCAGACGCCAACGAAAACCACTTTCCACGTAAAGACAAAAAAGAACAGAAGATTGATGGCGCAGTAGCGCTAATCATGGCCGTGTATCGAGCCATGACCAACGAAGGCGAGGAGGCTTCACCCTATGACGACCCAGACTACGACCCAGAAGAAGCATGTTTGGATTAATTACATGTTCCTGCTTGGGTTCGCCGCATTTGAAGTGGGTATTTGGCGAAGCTTAGGCGAAGACAAAGCGCTGATCATTGGCGGGACCATTTTTATGGTGTTGCCATTGATTGCCGTTGTTATTCAGTTATGGCCAAGAAAGGTACCTAAATGATCACCTCGTTATTTGACCTAGAAAGTCGAAGTGAGCCACAGAGTCAAACATCGATAGAGGTCGGTAGTGATGTCTTTGAGTTTGGCAGCTTGAGTGAAGCTGGTGTGGTCGTTACTCCCGCCACAGCATTGCAGTTAGCTGCAGTGTTTTCTTCGGTTCAAATACTCGCAAGCTCGATGGCTCAGTTACCGCTACATGTTCTGCGCAAGAAAGACAACAAGGTAAGCAAAGCAACGGATCATGCAGCTTACTATCTGCTTCATGACTCTCCCAATGAATGGCAGACCAGCTTTGAGTTCCGAGAGCAGAATATGCTTAACATTCTATCGTCTGGTAACGGTGTTTCTAAAATCAATCGTAATTTTCGAGGTGAGTTAACCTCGATTGAGTACATTGAGCGTGAGAATTTCGCTAAGCCGCAGCGTGTGACCAATACTCGGCGTTACATGTATCCAGTATGGGATGATATCGATAAGCGACAAACGTGGGTAAGGCCTGACGAGATCATTCACATCAAGTCATTTGGTGGTGTCGATAAGCGTTGGGGTATGAGCCCCATAACCGTTCATGCAGAATCTCTTGGGCTTGGGCTGGCGGCGCAGAAGTATGGTAACCAGTTCTTCGGCTCTGGCGGTAGGCCCAATGGCATACTGGTGAGCAAATCTGGAGGGTCAGGAACCAACGGCGAGACCCAAAGAGCAAACCTTAAAAAAGCATGGAACAGTGCTGGTATAGGTAAGGGTGGAGGTAGGACAGCGCTATTACATGGCGACATCGACTACAAACCTATCACCGTTACTCCTGAAGAAGCACAGTTCCTAGCCACAAGAAAGTTCAATCGAAGTGAAATCGCCGGTATCTATAACGTACCTCCTCACATGATTGGTGATCTGGAAAGGGCAACCTTTAGCAATATCAGTGAGCAGGCCATTCAGTTTGTGACTCACTCGATCATGCCGTGGGTCACTCGCCACGAACAAGAATACAACCGCAAGATATTCACGCCAGATGAAAGGCGGGCAGGCTTCTACGTTAAGTTCAACTTAGGTGGACTACTTCGTGGCACACCTAAAGATCGGGCTCTCTTCTATCAGCGAGCCATTCACGATGGTTGGATGGATCGAAATGAAGTCCGGGAGATGGAAGACCTGAACCCAAGGGATGGCTTAGACGAGCTTCTTATCAGCGCTAACTGCAAACTCCCTTCACAACTCAAACAAGAGGGCAAGAAACGATGAAAGATGGTAGCGAAAGACGGTACTTCATGGGGGAGGTAAGAGCCGCCCCAGCAGATGGTGACAAAGCCGCTACTATTGGCGGGCTTGGCATCGTGTACAACAAACGCTCCGAAGACCTTGGGGGATTTGTTGAAATCATTCGCCCGGGTGCTGCAGCTGGATTGTTAGATGGGGATGTGCGTTGTTTCTTCAACCATAACCCAAATTACATACTTGGCCGCACGGCAGCTGGCACGCTCGAGCTTAGAGAAACAGATGAAGGCGTAGAGTATGTGGCTACTCCTCCTGATACGCAGACGGTTCGAGATCTAGTGTTGGAGCCAATCTCTCGTGGTGATGTGACTGGTTCAAGCTTCATCTTCCGAGTAAGTAGCGAGCCAGGCGCAGAGAAGTGGTATGAAGATAACGGGGTGTTAGTCCGTGAGATCTTCAAACTTGCATCCCTTAAAGAAATCGGCCCTGTATCGATGCCAGCCTATACCGACTCAACTACAGCAAAGCGTTCACTAGAGGAGCACCAATCTAGTGAAGCAAGAACTATTGCCAAAGCTGAACATGAAGCTCGCCAGCGAGACATGCAGATTCGTGGCATCTAATTAAACCATCTACTTAATTAACACAAACCGCCTCTAATGGGCGGTTTTTTATTGGGACAAAGAAAATGACACTTGCACAACTACTGCAAAAACGTAACAACATGGCTTCTGAAATGCGTGCATTGGCAGAAGAACGTGGCGAAAACAAATGGACTGACGAGCAGAAGACTGACTGGGATGCTCGTAACCAAGCTCTTGAAGATATTGATGCTCAGATTAAAGTTGAGACAGATCTTCAAGCTGCAGATGAGCGCAGTCTTAACCTACAAAACAACGAAGAACGTCAGCTAGACGATGAGCAAGGTGATGACGAAGCTCGTCAAATCCAGCTTATTACGGAGTATGTGGCGCATGGCTACAACGGAATGAGCCAAGAGTCACGCCAACTGCTAAAAGAACTGCGTGCAAATACAACCACTCCAGATGCGAAAGGTGGTTATACGGTACCGAAATTATTCCGAAACCGTGTTGTAGAAACCATGAAGCAGTTTGGTGGTCTGTCCAACATTGCAACTATCATGAATACTGAGAGTGGCAACCCGATTTCTTGGCCACAAACCAATGGCACCGCAGAGCTTGGTGAGATGGTAGGTGAGACCGATAAGGCAACAGACCAAGACATTACCTTTGGGAACGTTCAGCTCGGAGCAAAGAAAGCTTCTTCAAAAATCATCAAGATCTCAAACGAGCTTTTGACGGATACAGGAATTGACATTCTTGGTCTGATTGCTCGCCGATGTGGTCAGCGAATTGGGCGTTTGGAAGCGCAACAGCTGATCAACGGAGACGGAACTGGTAACAACATTAAGGGCTTGTACAAACAAGCTCAAGTTGGTTATTCAGCAGTTAAAGATAGCAAGTTAATCTGGGATTCATTCTTGGAGCTTAAGCATGGTGTAGACCCTGCTTATCGTAACGGTGCGCAGTGGCTATTCAATGACTCAACCCTCAAGGGGCTTAAGCTGATGAAAGACACCCTTGGTCGTCCAATTTGGTTGCCTGATGTAGCTGGTAAAACACCGGGTACAATCGATGGCGATTCCTATCAAATCGATCCTGCTATGGATGATTGGGGTAACGGCAAAAAACCAGTTTCATACGGTGATCACACTGCAGTTCAGATTCGTCGTGTTAATGGGATGGGGTTGCGTCGTTTAGATGAGCTTTACGCTGAGTCAGATATGGTAGCGTTCTTGATGTTCTACCGCTTCGACATGGTGCTAGAAGACTTGGCAGCAGTAAAACTGCTTGAAATCAAGGCCGCTTAACCATGCTGCTCACCCTAGATGAAATAAAACGTCAGCTCCAACTTGAAGAGCAAGACACCCTAGAGGATGAGCAACTCACTGTTTTCGGCATCGCCGCTGAACACGCCCTGCAGAACCGCACCAACCGTCAATTCTTCCTAACGGCTAATGACGTTCCACCTGGATGTGTTTGGTGGCTAGCTCTTGATGAAAACACCGATGTGAAACTGGCCATGTTGCTACTTGTTGGTCACTTCTACGCTAACCGTGAAGCAACCACTGATGAAGCTCTACGAAAAATCCCACTTGGCGTAGATATGCTCATTGGCCATCACGTTGTGCTCTATCCCGAATATCCACCTGACACTAAATAGGAGGTGATATGCGCAAAGCAGGTAAACGCAATCAGCGTATTGTCCTGTACCAAACCACTCAAACCAAAAGCCCTAACGGTGCACTTAGCGACTCAATCAAAGAGATAGCCAGTGTTTGGGCTGAGAAGTTATCTGCAAATTCTCAGGGTACAAACCTATCAGTAAAAGTTGCAGTTGATACCAATTTCAACCGAGAGCAACCCACTCAAACCATTCAATGGCGCATTCGTTATCGTGAAGATCTTTCTAGTGGAGATTGGATTCAATGGCGAGGTAAGTGGCTTCGAGTGGTTGCTGTGGATGATACAGACATCAAACGTGCCGAATTGCTGTTTGATGCTTGTTTGACGACGGATAAGCCGCCGCCGGAGGTAACGTGATTACAGGAGTAGAAGTCACAGGGTTAAAAGAGCTTGAAGCTAAATTGGTTCTAATTGGTGACAAGGCTGGAGTTACTGCCTTAAGACGAGCTGGACGCGAAGCAATGAAGCCTGTTCTTGAGGAGATGAAAGCTAACGCTGGATACGATGAAACCAATACATCTGAGCCTCACCTACGTGATGACATAAAAATATCCACCCGAAAGCAAGATAAAAAAGCACGAAAGATTAATGCAATCACTATTCGTGTTGGCCCTTCTAAGAGCCAAAGCCACAAAGCGCTCTGGCAAGAGTATGGGACCAGTAAGCAACCACCAAAGCCGTTTATGAGGCCTGCCATTTACGGTCATAAGGATGAAGCTATACAGGTATTTAAAAAGCGACTTTCTGAAGAAATAGAGAAAGCTATCAAGGGGATGAAGAAGTGACTATCGAAGAGGCATTGGTTTTTTGGATCGAAAACAAATTCGCCATTGACGCTTTCTGGTTATCACGACCTAAGAACGTAGATAAGTCAGTTGTATTCCAGTGTTTATCCCCCGGGAGTGTTAAAGCCAATCTGGTTAAAACTGGAATAAAAGACGATGTCTATTCGTTCATGGTTTACCACTCCAGCGCAGACGAAGGCAAAGCAATTGCTGATGGAATAGCTTCATTTCTTGATGGCTTTTATGGCGAATTAAATGCGGATACGCCACAGGCATACCGTATTCAATTTGCATCTCTAACTGGAGGAAATGATCGCAAGATCTCCGAAGAGCCAGAACCACATGCCTACCAATTTACCCGTGATTTTAATTTGAAGCATTAAAGGAGAGATCATGACTGACATACCAGAACCAAGTACCTATTGCATGTTGCCTGGCGGTACGAAGTTTTTATTTGGGGCTGTAGATGCAGAAGCTGCAGCTATGAAACAACTAAAAGATGCGATAGCCATAGGTGCAACAGGCAAACAAACTAACTTCACTGGATGCACCAGACTGTTAGACAAACAGGAAAAATCAATGGCTGGTTTGGCACCTTCTCCAGATAAGCAATTTGGTTTTCATGACGATGTTGATGATAAGGATATGCAGGAGTTTCTTGATGCTGCTGAAGCTGGAGAAACTAAAAAGGTACGCATTGAATATCCAAACAAGCGTTATGCAGAAATGATCATCGTGCTAGGTGGTTGGGAGCATACTGAACCAGACAGCAACACCCCAATGGGCATTGTTGTTTACGGAAAGCAAAATGACATCAAACGCGGAAAAATCCCCCCGCCAGTTTAAACATAGGAGTAAATAGAAATGAGTATATTTGAAGCCATTTTTAGCCCGCCACAGCCTGAACCGGAAAAGCTCAATATACTTCGAGGTGAGTACCCAGTTCGTCGGCTATCGGCTAAAGAACTGCGCCATCACCAGAAGCAAATTGACACGGCAACAAAGAAAAGTGACCACCTAAAACTAGAAGAGCTGTCGGCACAGCTAGTATTGGATTCACTCGTTGGCGATGACGGTAAGCCTCTTTCATCAAATTCTGGAGCAACAGTAGACAAGCTTGTAAGCGCATATTCACCTAGCGAGATCTCCGATGCAGTGGATAAAGTCATTGAGCTAAATTACGTTGGCCAAACAGGAGAGCAAGACGCAAAAAAAGACTGACCGAAGACCCCGCACTTCGCTTCTGTTTCTCACTAGGTGAAGTGCTCGGGGTTTTAGACCCTCGCAAAATCTACAGCCAAAGCGACTCTGAACTAATCGCACTCTGGCGAGCTTACTTCGAACTTAAATCATCCCCTTCTTCAAAAACACCTAATCGACGCAGGCTTCTCAAACCTAAAACTGTTGATGAGGCAGTTAACATACTTGATAGGATCTTGGACTAATGGCAGATATTGCAAAACTCTCTGTGGCTCTGTATGCCAACTCCGCTCAGTTTGTTAGTGAGCTGGAGCGCTCCCAGAAGAGAGCGAAAACATGGTCTGACAAAGTATCAGCTGCTTTCAAAAGTGTTAAAACTAAAGTTGCGGCATCTATGGCTGCAGCTGCAGCGGCGATGACTTTGGTTTATAAGAAACAAGCTGACCTAATTGATCAAACCGCTAAGTTTGCAGATCGCCTTGGTATTACGACGGAGGCGTTAACCCAGTTTCGCCATGCAGCAGAACTAACGGGTGTTGGAGCGAACAAGCTAGATACAGCTTTGCAACGGATGACGAGGCGAATAGCTGAAGCAGCAGAAGGGAGTGGGACTGCTTCTAATGCAATTAAAGAGCTTGGTCTCGATGCGCAGCGTTTGGGAACGATGACTCCAGATCAGCAGCTTCATGAACTCGCTGATGCTTTTTCTGATGTAGAGCAGCAATCGGATCGTGTTCGTTTGGCCTTCAAACTCTTCGACTCTGAAGGTGTTGGCATGGTGAACATGCTTGCGGGAGGGTCTCAAGCACTCAGTGAAATGTCGGATGAGGCTGATAGGCTTGGCCTGACGTTATCTCGAATTGAAGCCGCTAAGATCGAGATGGCCAATGACTCCCTGTACAAGTTCAATTCCACCATTAAAGGGGTTTACCAGAACTTTGCTACTCAAATGGCACCGATTGTTTCTGATTTGGGTGATCGTCTGACTAATTACAGTATTCGATTTGCTGGGTTCAATGAAGGTATTGGCAATTTTATTGGCATGATGGTGAAGGGTTTTGGTTATCTAGGCAATGCCATACGTATTGTAGAGGTGGCGTTTAAAACCTTAGAAATAGCGGTTCGTTCATTTACTGTTCCGTTTATGCATGCGATTCAGTCTATAGCGACAGGGCTGCATGAAGTCGCTTCATTTATGGTTCGAGGTGTTATTGAGCCTTTTAGAAAGCTCGCTGAGATTGGTGGCAAATATGATGACACGTTGAAAAGCGTTGCTGATACCTTAGGAAGAATGGGCAATTTTGCTCCGCCTAAGATTTTCAGTGATAAAGACTTGGATGGTGCGCAGGATAAGCTTCGAGCATCTATCTATGAGCTTTCAGCATTAGCTAAAGAACCACTTCCAAGCAGTGGTGTTGATGAGTGGTACAAAAATGTGAAGTCTAAATTTGACCAACTTGCTACTGATTATGCGGCTGCTATCAATAGCAATACAGGAGGGGGTGATTCTGGACTTCAAAACAAAACTGTTTCTAGCTTCACAGAAGCCACAGATAAAATTGCTACTGAGTACCAACGTAGATTAGCCATAATCGCAGCTGGTGATCAGTCCGCATATGCGCAAGAATCTTTTGCCCATCAAGACAGGATGGCTCGTCTATCTGTTCAATTTCAAGAGGCTTATGAAGCGGCTTCAAACAACCAACAGCTCCAAAATGAACTTGAAGCGAGCTATTTCGATTCAAGAGAAAATTTATGGAAACTGCATCAAGCAAATATTACTAAGATAGAAAGCGACGAAGCTACAAAGCGAAAGGCTTTTCAACAGCAAGTCGCTATGGACGCTCTATCTTTTACCCAGCAGCAAATGCAGTTAACGATGGGGGTAATGGAGAATGCAGGCAAGAAGAGTAATGATCTTTATAAAGCTCTTTTCGTTGCACAAAAACTTGCTGCAATTCCATCAATGACAGTGGCTACCGAAGAAGCCTACACCAAAACTCTAGCTGCATTCCCTACAGCGCCTTGGCTAGCCAATAGCGTTAGGCTAATGGGTTACTCTTCGGTTGGTATTGTCTCCGGTCAGGCTATCTCAGGCATGGCCCACGATGGCATAGACACCATCCCAACCGAAGGAACTTGGCTCTTAGACAAAGGCGAGCGAGTCCTCAACCAAACCAGCACCCGAAAAATGGATGCAATCTACGATCTAATTTCTAGCGGCGCTGGTGGTGCAGCTGCCCAACCTATCGAACAGAATTTCTATATTTCCCCTGGGAACGGTGATGAAGCGTTAAAAACGTTAGTCAGCGATGCAGCGGCAGCTGGCTATAACCGAGTTCGTGAGGATATCGATAGAAACCGTGGCATTGGTGCCCTAATCAAACAAAGAAGATAACCATGGAAAAGTGGCCAGAATCATTACAGCCAAGCTCTTTAGATTGGCATCTTCAATTCAATACAAAGTCTTTTAAAAGCCCCTTCAACAACTCAGAACGCACTCATGGTTTCCCTGGTGCTCATTGGCAGGGAACGCTTACGTTTCGCAACCTTGTTGAAGAGCAAGCGGATAACTTGAAGTCTTTCCTTTGGTCTTTGCAGGGGGCGAATGGTCGATTCTTGCTTTGGGATATGTCACGACCGGGCAGGCCGGAATTCGGAGAGCCAGTGGTGGCACAAGCAAATCAGAAAGGTGGTTTGTTGCAAACTGCGGGCTGGGTACCAAACCAATTGGTTTTAGCTCGAGGGCATTACTTTAGCGTTAACAATGAGCTTAAGTGTGCGATGGAGGATATCTGGTCAAGCGAAGCGGGTGTGGCCATCCTCAAGTTTGAGCCTTGGCTAAGAAAGTCTCCAGCTTTAGGTGACAAGGTAACAACAGATTACCCGTGCGGTATGTTCAAGCTTAAGGATGACAACCAAGGTAAGTTGGCCATGCGCCCAGGTATCTTCTCAAATACCAAGATAGAAGTGGTGGAGGCGTTTTATGTTTAGTGATTCTTTCCTTGAAGCAATATCAAAAGATGGCTCTCTGCCCGGCTATGCGTTAGAGCTCGATCTTCCTGATGGGTTTAGCCGATCTCATACTGGCATTGGTGAGATAGTCATTGATGGGTTTACTTACTTGGGCGTTGGTGAGCTTGGTAAAGTCGGAACGATCACCGAAGTGGGTGACTCAAACCCCGGACGTGTTTCAGTTGAAATAAGCCAGGTTGAATCTGTGGGGGTACAACTCCAACAGGGCATGCTTATTCGTGGTCGAGCAGCAACGCTATATGTACTGGTATTTCATCCTGATGGGCGTTTACTTTACGCAGAACCTAATCTAGTTGGGATGATTGCTGATTCAGCTATAGTTGTTGGGGATAATAATACAGTTCAATTAACTCTAGCTGATGACTTCGAGCAGTTCGACCGACCTGTGGGTTATAACTGGAGCGATAACTCTCACCAAGCACTGCAGAAGGATGACCGCATCTGCAGGAACGTCGCACAAATGCCCGGCCGTGAAATCGGCTGGGGTAGCAAATTCAACGCACCTCCTTTTAAAGATCAGTAAATCCCTATGAGAAAAGACAATTGGCAACACTTGCTGGCAGATGTGCTGGCGAGTGCACAGTTACGCCCATTTGCTTGGGGTGAGAACGACTGCTGCTTATTTGCTAGTGATTGCGCTATGGCGATTACTGGCATTGATCCGGCTGCAAACTACCGAGATCGATACACCACGGAAATAGGCGCAAAGCGTGTATTGCACAAAGAGCATGGCAGTATTGAGGCAGCCTTTGATGCTTGCTTTGATCGAGTAGAGCCGAATTTTGCCAAGCGTGGAGACCTTGTTTTGTTTGAAGGTGCTTTAGGTAAAACAGTTGGTGTGATTTGGGCTTCTCAGATTTGGACTGTTGGGGAGTCTGGTGTGGGTGCTGTAAGAGATAGGGTTCCCTATGTAGCTTGGAGTGTCGAGTAATGTCGAAAGATATAATTGCAGTTGGTGCAGGTATTGCCGCTGGAGTTGTCGCAGTAACAGTTGGCGGAGTTGGCATTCTTGGTGCTATGTGGGTTGGCGGAATGACTGGGTTAGCCGCATCTGCTGCAATGACGGAACACCCTAGACCCTCTCAGGCGGAACGCCGTCAAACCGTTCGATCAGGTAATGCTAGTAAGCAGGTGTTAGTCGGGGAAGGTGAGGTTGGTGCCGTTTGGCTTCACTGTGAAGAGCAATCAAGTAATGAAAAAAACAAAGACGGCACAATCAAAGAATGGCTTCACAATGCCTATGGCCTTGCTGGCCATCCTATCTATGAAGTCACCAAGACTTTTTTCAATGAGCGAGAGTTAGCCAAATTTGGCACCAAAGCTCGAGTAGCGCACCATATCGACCCAACAGTAACGGACTCTTATTTGTTGGCCAACTCAAAGAGTTGGAAAGCAGACATGATCGGCAAGGGCACTACCTGGTCTGCAGTCTCGATGCTGTTTGATTCGGATCTTTACCCCAGCGGCATTCCCACCCCGAGGTTCCGATTTAAGGGAGCCAAAGACATCTACGACCCAAGAACAGGGCAGCGAGGTTACACTAACAACGCTGCCCTTGTTATTTTATGGGTGTTAGAAAAGGATTGGGGTATCACCCATGACCGTGTTATCTGGACAGGTTGGGGCGGTATTACTGAAGCAGCTAACCTTTGTGATGAGTTAGTTACGAACGCAGATGGCACCAAAGAGAAGCGCTACACCATCAATGGGTCTTACTTATTAAGTGAGAAGCGTGGAGAAGTGCTTAACGATTTACTGCAAACCTGCGGCGGCCAGCTGGTGCGCATAGGTGGTAAGGTTGGTATCTTGCCAGCGGCTTATTATGGCCCTGCTACTTTCACCATTTCTGAATCAGACATCATCGGTGATGTTCAAATCAAGCCAGAACCTGAGCGTTCTAATGCTATCAATACAGTGGGTGGCAGCTTTATCGATCCAAAGCAGAACTATGTAGAAACCGACTTCCCAGAAGTGAAAAATGATGCAGCTATCGTGCGTGATGGTGACGTTATCCGAACTGACTTGAAGCTTCGTTTCTCTATTAGCCCGTACCTTTCCCAGCGTTTGGCCAACATCCAACTAAAACGAGCTTTAGCCGGTGCAACGGTGCAGCTCACCATGAACCTAAAAGGGTTTTATTGTCGCCTTGGCCGTGTGGTTAAACTTGATATCCCAAGTCGTGGTTTAGTTGGTGAATATCGTGTGGTCGATGTAGGTCGCCATATTCAAGAAGGCGTGCAGATCACCTTAGTTCAAGAAGACCGAAATATATACGATGATGCAGTTGGCCAAGAGTTTGTTCCGCCACCTATCATCGATATCCCACTTGGTGGAGTTGCCGCACCAACTGGTCTCCAGTTCCTAGCGGAATCTCTAGGCGATGTTGTCCAGGGAACGCTAGCCTGGCAAACCCAAAGCCCGAAATTCTTGAACAATGAAATCAAGATTGAAAAGTACATCGATGGCGGTGGTTTGGAGTTGGTGAAAGTCGGCGATAGTACCGGCAACAGCTTTTCGTTAAATGGCTTGCCTGTGGCCAACTACAAAGCGAGCGTGAGAACGGTGGCACTGACTGGGAGGAAAAGCCTTTATACTGCGATGAATTTTGTGGTGGATAACCCAAGAGTGCCCGACCGTGTTGGGCTTACTACCTCTAACTGGTCTATTCATCTTGTTCCATCTTATGACACTGCGGTTCCTACTGGGACGCTTTTTGATTTCTTTTACCTTGCTGACCCAAAAAGCTACATCAAAGATCAACCAACTTATGATGCAAGCCATATCAATCTTGCTACGCAAATCCACACGGGTTCTGATTTCAATCATAGTGGTTTGATACCCGATAGATGGCAGCATTACTGGGTGCGTGGCGTAAACATCTATGGCAAGTCGACGTTTTTGTATGTGCGCACCGGCACGACCAAAATTCAGGATCTTGTTACGACCGTTGTTGAGCGGCTAGAAGCAATTGAAATTGTCTCGAGTAACTATGAAGAAGGGAAGTTTGGCTACAAGTTATTTGGGCCTGATCCAAATCATCCACAAAATGACGGTAAAGCTGAGTTTAACGACATAGTTGCTCGAGGAGATATGTACGCGAAGACTTTGACGCTTCTGGATGGAGCAACGGTCGACCCTGCGATCGATAACTCTAAAGTGAAGGTTACTAAGACCTACCGCCAAGACACCGCACCAACCGAAAACCTCAATATTGGTGATTTATGGTTTAAGACAAACGAGGGCAACAAACCATATCGTTGGGATGGTACCCAATGGGCGTTAACCACGATTACTGAATTTGATGGGAACATCAATGTTGAGGACAACAAGGGGATCAGAAAAGGGATGAAACTAACCAATGAAGCAGTCACTGTTTATGACAGCTTAGGAAATGTACGAGTGAAGATGGGCAAACTTACCCCATAAGGTGTTTTTAAATGAGTTATGGATTTGAGTTTGAAACCGGCACGGGGAAGGTGTTTCGTCTCGATGACATCCAGCCCCGTGTCTACATTGAAGAACGTTTGTATAAGTCAGGTGGTACTTGGACCATTAAGTACCCTCAATACGCAGGTCTGGCAAAAATACACGCAGAGCTTATTGGCTTTTATATAGCTGGTGGCTCACCTAATCGGTTTAGTTATTCCTACGCCCAGAGTGCTTTAGGCGAAGTAACTTTGACCGTATCGACTACATCTACTTCCTCTCAAACTGAGTTTGGTTTCAGGTTTTATGCGGAGTTTATCAGTGACTTCTAAATATGGAATAGCAACGAGTAAGGGTCTCGGTAACTTCATCGACTCTGATAGTAAGAATGAGATTGTGCTTGCTATTGGAAAGATGGATTACTCTATGGCGCCAGTCTATCAAAGTAACTTCAAAAACTGTTATTCGGGTTACCTGTATCACGCTCCAGTCGTCATGAAATTAGAGAAGTTGGTACCAGGTACCCGACTGAAGAACTCGTGGCGAGCAGCATCACCTTTTATCGATGCCTACCTGGTTGTCGGAGATTCTAAAGGGCACCCAGTTGGGTGGTACGGTGATACTACAACGTCCCAAATCCGACCCGATGGTTGGCCCGCATCTCAATGGACGGAAGATGAGACGAGCTTAACAATTAAATATTTGATGGTGGGGTCATCTAGTGAGAACTCGTGGAATAGTTCAGCCCACATGAGCGGCACGGTGTACGCAATGTTGATTGGGAGGCTTCCCGAGCAGCAAGTTCAACCAGAATACGGTTTACAGCTTTACGGAAGCGATGGCCAAACCGTGAACTTTAATAGTCACTACATGCCATCTAATCCAAGATATATGCTTCCTCTTCCTTCCTACAACATCAATGACTATCGTCAATTGCAGGGATTCGAAACAGGGTTAACCGCTGGAGCAAAGATGGTTTCTGGGGAACAGATTGCTAGAAGCGGGGTTATCCGCAGCTCGAGCTCATTTATGAACGGTAACCACTATATGGCATTTAGCGAAGATGGCACCCGATATGGCGCACGACCCATAGGTTGGCCAAGCCTAATGTCGAGACGGTTCAACACGCCTTTCGATATCCACCCAGACAAGACAACGCCAATCGTTCGGGTTTGGTCTGTCGATGATTATTTCTAGCCTCGCTCTTGCGGGGCTTTTTCTATTTAAGAGCAGGGATTTATTATGTCTAAAATCCAAGTTACTGGCCCGTTGGAAGATCCTACTAACAGTGCTTCACCAAACACCCAGTTAAGAATAACAACCACCCAAGGATACGGCCCGACACTAACTGGCGCTTTCTCTATCCAGAAAACTGACACAAACGGCAACTATGACTTTCCACTAAACTGGGCTGTTCACTTGCTAGAGGCTCGTTATGGTGCGGCTTGGATTGTGTTGGGCAAAGTGGTCGTCAACAAAGATACGCCATCCCCAATCACTATTTCACAGCTACTTAAATACACCACGCCGTTAACTCCGCCAGAGATTGAGCTGATCAAGCGTTTAACCGAAGAGGCACGCTTACATAAAGTGGCCGCTGGCCAAAGCGCTGCGGAGGCATCAGATTATAAGGATAAAGCGAAGGCGTCAGAACAGCTTGCATTTAAGTATCGGAATGAGGCTGAAGGCTTTAAGAATGAAGCGAAGAAGATCACCGGCTTAGATAAGGTTGAAGAGGCTGTAGATAAGGCGCTGGATGATCGTCATTTGTATATGATGACGGAAGCGCAGGGTAATGCGATCTCGAAAGCCATTGAGGAACAATACGCAGCATCCGGCCAAGTGCACATGGGTAAGCATGGCGCTGAGTCCTCCAACCAGCACGTTATTAACGAGGGTATGTGGACTCGACCAAATGATCCTTTAGCGGCGAATAAACTATTCCTGGGTAAATGGGGTCTAGGCTCAGCAGGAGAGTCGAAAACAGATTACCCAGTGTTGTATATGGCAGGGTTCGAAAGGAAGTTTGTCTTTAACCAAAGCACTGCGTTCAATACCTCTGTTGCTGAGTTTCCAGAAGCAGAGCAAGGCACTCGCTCGTTTAATAAAGATACCGGCGTATCGATAGATTACTTCAAAGAAGTCGATCCGAAGTACGGGGACAAGGCGCAAACTGTCAATGAGGCTGTTTGTAGAAATTTCGAGGGACCAGCGCTTAAGAACGGTGACTACCGACTTGGAACGCTTCACTGGACGCTTCAAGGTACGCCAACTTTCACGGTTGCTAATGGTGTGGCCACAGTTGCAACGACAACACTGGGCGACGGCATCATTCCGAGCACTAAGCTCGATGTCGGCAAATCAAATACCATCGAGATTGTGGTTAACGAAATCTCTGCTGGTGGAGGTGTTAACTTCAAGTACCAACTGGCGTCAGGAACACGCTCGATAGCACTGACGAAAGGCTACAACAAAATCACTGTAGCTGATGTTGGCCAGACGGGTGATTGCTCCATTGTAAGCGGTGCAGCAACGACAACATTCAAGCTGGATAGTGTTTCTATTCGTCCAACAGCTAGTGAGGTGGTAGTTGACCGTCACGATTTGCTAGGTGTGGAAGGTTTCCATGAAGTTGATAACCTGGAGTGTTTCGCTGACGGCAACATTCACGATACGGCACTAACTTTTGGTGATACCGGCATCCCTACAGTTGAGTCTAGCCGCCCTGTTTCATACTTTGCGATGTATGACGGGCATCGGGCGGCGAAAGGGCGCTGTGTCAAGATAGCGGACTTGACGCTTGAGCAGCGGGTTAAGGTGTTTAGGTACCAGGGTGCACTAACTTATTTGAATGAAGCTGGGAGTATTACGCACGTAAGAAAGCGCATTTGTACTTACGCTGGTATTGGGAACTTTGATTGGGAATGCGTAGAGAGTACAGATTCAAAAACACAAATACTTAGACACTCAAACTATGGCAGAGTTTGGGCGCAGGGTTCGAGTGATGAAAAGCCAAGTCTTGGCGGTTATAGTTCATTAAACTATCTGTCCAATGAAAATGCAGCGGTTACGGAAAAGCAAACTGGTTTATTTACTGTGAATAATGGCTCGACTATCGCTTACAAAGGCAAATGTCACTTTCTTGTATTGACCACCGTAAAACGTCGGAACCAAGGGGCATATCACGAACGGTTTAACAAGAATGGCTGTGCTGGTTTTGCATCGGTAAGTAGCCCTACACATCAGGTTCATTGGTATATAAAAAGCGGTGGTTCAGCAGTAGGGAAAGAACCTACCAGCGCGAAAGATTGCTTTATCGGCTATAACTCTGGCGGAAGCAAAACGGAACGAGTTGGTTCTGGCAGTGTCGCAGTCGGTTGGTCAGCATATGCAGACGGCAGGTTTTACGATGCAATTTACGCTGACGGCGACGTAGTAGATTATCGTTTATCAGCTAGTGATATCAGTCCGTATATCGGTGAAATTCGAGAGCGCATTAAGTCTGCGAAATATCGTGGTAAAGAGCAAGTAGTTTGTAGCTTCCCAAGTGCAATAACGAATAAAACTGCAACTTCTTACTTATCATTCGGCGAAACTAGACCGCACTTCTTGAGTGATATTGGAACAGGCAAAAATGTTTCGTGGAAAGTTCACATTGTACGTGGTAGCGCTTTACATAAGACATTACCAGTTTATCAAGCGGGGTACTCAAGCGGCGTTGGTTGGAACGTTAGAACTGGCTTAGGAGTGCCAGAAGAACACGGAGCACTATCAACCGATTTAATCATTCTTGAACGAACTATTGACAGCTCAGTTAGTGGCGCATTCAGCGCTAAAATGGTGATTGGCAACCCTGCTAACTTGCTGAAAATTGATGAGCTAAAATTTGGCTGGGAAGGCACTTGGTGTCGTGTTATCCCAGATGCAGCGACACGAACTCCATTTAGTAGAAAGTCATTAGTAAACATTTCAAAGAATGTTTACACAGACGATAACGGTGCAACTTGGAAAACTCAAGACTGGGCTATAAATACTAACACTAATGATGGTGGTTCGGTTTCTGCTAATCGAGTGATTATTGCTAACTACACAGCATACGCAAAACAAACAGAGCCTATGATGAACGCAGTTGTTTACAACGGTTCGAAAGGACTAGGTAATGTTTGGTCGAGTGCTGATTTATTCCCGACTCAAGGCTGTTTATTAATTGAATCTCTTATTGGGAAAGTAGCTAAAGATAGTCAAGATGGAAATCAACGAAAAGAGTTTTGTTTGCTTGAAACCGGTATGGATACAACTAATAGAAAGCTGTATAACGCCCACGCACCTAAGCATTCTCAGATTTCGTTAAAAGCCCCTCTTAACAATAGTCCAGCAGTAAAAGCGATGCTTTATGATAACGTGACTAATCAACAGTTTATTCCGATGTTTGCGTTTAATGAGTTGGTTTGGGGAAGTGTTACAGCAGTAGAAGCAGACGGCACTAAAGGTGAGACGTATGAGAAGGGAAAAACATACAATGTTATGAATGGATCGGTATTAGTTGCGCATGTGGTTTGTGTGAACGGAACTACTACAGGCTTTAATGCAAATATGGTGCGCCAAGGCGACAACTGGTATCACAAAGACTCTGGGACATTAAACTTTGTTTCTGTTAGAGGTGGGTCTGGTAACTGGGGTGACGACTCGACTATACGTATCATAGATAATGTTTCTACGTTCACTAACTTGAACGGCGATACTTGTCTATACGGTACGCATAAACTCGCTATCCCTTGCGGGTGGGTTAAGCAAGTTGCGAAAGCTGGCTCAAGTTCCACAAGTGATCTTGCTGTGCCGGATGTAGTTCAAAGCTACTACCAGCCAGTTATCTACAACTCATAATTAACTAGTGAGGTTGAGCCCAAATGGTCTAACGCTGCTTTGTATGGGGTATAGCATAGCGGCAAGGTGGTAAGTATGAAGCAGAAGGGCGTTAGCTTATCAGATAGCAATGGTGTACTATTTACACTACTTTGATTAGGTAATAGAGGCGTGACATGACACATGAAGATTACAAGGCAGCTCGTGCAGAGCTTGGATATAACGTTCAAGGATGGATTGAGAAGCTAGGAATATCAATGGACACGCACAAAAGCTATAACAGTGGTCGAAAAGAAGTGATGCAGCCAGTAGTGAATCACATCAATACACTACTTTCGCTAAATAAAATCCAAAAAAGTGTACTAGAAACACTAAAATAGCTTGCGTTAGTGTACGTGAGACACTATAATAGTATCCAGAAGTTGAGGCAATGGTGCTGAAACAGAAACCTAAGGAAATCGGATGCTTGATAAAGTGGACAAACTCTTAGGTATCATACTCAAGTTAGTTCAAATTGGAGTCCTGTTAAAATTCCCTGAACTACTTGAGATGATACTAAAGAGCCTTTAAAGACACGGGGGAGGAAACTCCCCCACATCAAGCACTGTAGCATAAAGTTATGAAAAAAGAGACTAAAGACTGGCTGAAAGCAGCCGCAATAGCAGTAATTGGCGTAGGTGCCTGTTACGTAGGTCTAACTTACTACTGGGGCTTCTAGCCTTATGTGCAAACGTGTCTAAGCGTCAGCTTGGCGCTTAGGCCAATTAACTTATAGGGAAAATTTAAATGTACCCACCTGTTGGAGAGTGTGGCCGCTTTAAGCTACAAATGTATCGTGGTAAGAAAGCGAAAAGCGAGAGGTTGTCAAACCAGTTTGCTAGTGACCCTGGGGATTACGGTTGTGGAGAGTACTGGGCAGACAATTATGAATTTGCCAAAGGCTACGGTGATGTACAGCAAAAGCTAATTGAATTGGACTGTGTTTACCATATTCCTGCGGAGGAATTGACACAGCTAATAGAACAGTTTCGAACTTGCAAAGTGCAAGATGGCCACGAACAGAGGCTAATCAATTCTCAAAGATTGACAAATCATTTTAAACAACAAGGGTACCAAGCAGTTCTTACTACTGGATATGAGGATTTTACAACGAAAGGGTTGTGTATATTTGCTTAAAACTCGGCAAAAGTTCGGAGAATGGGCAACACATAGCTGGGTACCTTTCTATGTCCCAAATCCGTCCCATGGATTTTTCTATCTTACATAGGCTATTGAATTTAAATGAGTAAATATCACTTGTACGCAAAATGTTCGAGACTTGGTACAAGATGGCATCACTGATCCAATCGGGTCTGGATCTGTCCCCAATCATCACCCATAACTTCAAGGTTGATGACTTCCAAAAAGGCTTCGACACTATGCGTAGCGGGCTTTCTGGTAAAGTGATACTTGATTGGGAGTGATGCTGGTGGCTGAAATGGGCAAGTAATATAAATCTCTGATGCACTGTATGTAATAACAGTCAACTAGTAGATTTAGGCATAAATGCAGATTCAATTTGCCCCAATTTTGCCCCAAAGCCAAAAATAAAATGCCCCAAGATTCTTGGGGTATTTCTTCGATTAAAGCATTGAAAAATAGACAAACTTCTAGAAGTGGTATTTCATTATCTGCTTATGTTCTTTGGGGTACTTCGCACGCCTGTACTTAACTCGAGCTTGATACTTTTTAGCTTGCTCAACATTATTTTTGTATGCAACAGCTCGTTCATAGCAGCAGGCTTTTCCATTGTTGTAACGGTAGTATCCAACCACCTCCTGAGTTAAAAGAGCTTCAAGTCTATGCCAATGATCACTCGCTTTCAGTCTGGCAACTAGTCCGGAATCAATCCAGTTTAGTATGTTGGCCATGTTGTCTATCATAATCTTCAGACTATGGATAGTGTGTCTAGGTTTTTGGGGAATAAATCCGGCAGTACCTGTTGGGCTAATCTCTCTAAATTTTAGGAGTGAGTCATGATGACCTAGACGGTTTCGTAATAGGCGAACCTTATCTAGCAAATCTCTCAATTGGTTGATAAACGAGATGTCGTGAGATGGTGCGTGAGGGAACATGTTTTGCAAGACACTTTGTCGAATTTGGTTGAATGAACGGTGTCTCAGCTGGTTGATTGCATTTGGCCAAAAGGCAAATGTAAGTTTGGCAACTACAGCATCAGGTGATACAGCCTTACCCGCCTGATTTAGTTGATAAATAGCATCTTGCAGTTTACCTAGTGAACCAGTATATGATACGGAGCCATTTTGGTTGTTTCTTCGTCTGCCATTGAGCTGGTGTGGGATGTGCATTGGAGCGTTTTGTGCTGATATGACACTGATACCCATCCAATCAAAGCTATCGCTATTGTTTGGGCAATAGTGAGCAGAAAGAGCAAAATGAACTGTATTTCTCAACACAATTTCAAAATCGTTCATTACTGCCAAGAATGATGACGATAGAACTTGATGCCAGCGGTAAATCCCTTGAAAGTCATCTTTTCCTGTTGTTTGGAAAAAATTCTCGAAGGTTACTTTGCGTGGAGTGGAAAGGTAGTCATGCATTGGGCATTTCGTTATAGTTAGATTTATTAACGTCCAGATAGCAAAAAACCTGCCGTAGCAGGTTCTTCACTTATTTTTTATAGCAGCGCGTCTCATAGAGTTAAAACTGCTATCTCTTCAAAACAGATACTAAGTCATATGAACCTTAGGTTCAAGTTTAATTGTATGGCCAACTTACATTTTGTTTTGTAAGCATCACCTAAACCCTCAATTGATATGGATAACTTTAAGTTTCAAAGGTGTCTTGATCAACTCACTCACTAGTATCAGCCGAAGAGCTAAGCATGTTGAAGTCTCTTTCAAACCACCTCGAAAGGTTCTATACAACACCTAGCTATTGATGCTACTGGCCTCAAGGTATACGGAGAAGGAGAGTGGAAGGTTAAAAAGCACGGTACTGATGGTAAGCGTAGAGTCTGGAGAAAGTGTATTCTTTAGATTTAAAAATAGGAAGTGCGTTCTGAAGTTGAAAGCTCCTTGATTGCATTCAGTTCCATATGATGTCAGGATTTTTTAACGTGCATGTTTTTCAATAAAAAGGATCTTTTTTGAAAGAGTTAATTGCAACCGCTAACTGCGTTATCGAATCTAAAAATGATCTCCCTTTCTCGGTATACACAGCCAAGAAGGAGCAAGTAATTTCCAACGTACCAATAGCAAAACCTTTATTGATTTTTGTCCTCAGTGGTACGAAAAAACTCGGGCAAGGTGATGGGATAACCAGTTCTTCGGGAAGCTTTGTATTTCTATCGAATAATCCAAAAATAGACATGAGGAACATTCCTAGTCAAGATGATTATTTTGCGGTGCTCATTGAGTTTGAATTTAGCGACTTTGAGTCTTTTTCCGGTTCGAGTCGCTCAAAAATTCAACATATCGAAGGTGAAATTACGCCGCTCATGCAGTATTCGTTAGACCAGTTTATGAATTTTTCTGGTTTAGCTCCTCAAGAGTTTACTCAAAACCGTAAGAAAGAAATCCTTGAAATTATCTACAAGAGTGGGCATGAAAACTTAGCCAGTTTAGCTAACGCTCCCACGTTAAGTGAGAGGATTCACTCCCTAATTATGTCGAAGCTTCAAGAAAACTGGTCAGTAGAGATGCTTTCTGAAAAGCTTTTCATGAGCTCCTCTACGCTTAGACGTCGTTTAAAGGCTGAAGGCACATCGATAACAGAGCTAAGAAATCGTGCACGTTTGGGGCAAGGATTACATTTACTGCAAACCACGACGAATAGCATCGGGGATATTGCGGAGCTTTGTGGCTTTCAATCTCAATCTCGATTCTCAGAGCAATTTAAGCTCTTATTTAACATGACACCTCGAGAACTGAGAAAAACCAAGATGGCGGATTAGAGATAATTATTGCTCGATTTGTGTGTATTTGATTCATCGCATCGTGGATATAGTAAGACCTACTTCGATTGATAAAGAGGACTTATCGTGAAAAAAGTAGCTGTTGTTCTATCTGGTTGCGGTTTTTTGGATGGTGCTGAGATTCGTGAATCAGTACTAACGCTATTAGCATTAAATATTGAGGGAATTGAGTTTGACATCTTTGCACCGGATATCGAGCAGTTTCACGTGGTTAACCACATAGAGGGAGCACCAATTGAGGGTGTATCGAGAAATGTTTTACAAGAGGCAGCTCGTATTGCTCGAGGTGATATTAGTGCACTGGATAACCTAGTGGTTGATGAATATGACGGGCTTGTTATTCCTGGCGGTTTTGGAGTGGCAAAAAACTTATCTAACTTTGCATTTGATGGCGCCGATGGTGAAGTGATTTCTAGTGTTGGCCGCACGATAGAAAGCTTTAATAGCCATAATAAACCAATCGCAGCGGTATGTATTGCACCTAGTATTGTTGCCATGATTCTTGGGGAAAAGAAGCCGAGTTTGACCATTGGTAATGATATTGGTACTGCTTCAGAACTTGAGAAAACAGGAGCCATTCATAAAGAGTGTGCGACACGAGATTGCGTGGTTGATATCAATCACCTCTTGGTCTCCACACCTGCCTACATGGATGGTTCTGCGCAATTAAAAGATGTTTTTAGCGGTATAACGAAGACGGTGCAAGCGTTTGTACATCTAGCAAAGTGATTTAATAACAGACCTCTTTGCACGTTAGTAAAGAGGTTTTTTATGTTTGATGACTTTACCCTTTTTTCCACACAAGACTCACCTTCACAATTTATTGAGGGTCAAGATACTTGGTTTCATGGTCCGACAGGCACTTATCTCACCCGATGTTACTATGAAAAACAACGTTTCCACACAGCACTTTTCCGCCAGCTTTCAATTGAACTTCCTTTAGCTATTAAACGTAGCTCTATTGTTCGACAGCGTGAATTTTTGGCAGGACGGTGTGCAGCGAAGATCGCGATAACCGCCACGAATAGTTACGCTTCTGCCTATCAAGTGTGTGGGGGGGGTGGAGATAAACGGCAGCCAGTTTTTCCTAGTGAGCTAATTGGTTCCATACCTCACTCTAAAAATGAGGCTACATGCGTGGTTCAGAGCGCAGAGCCGACGACCTCTACTGATATTATTTTAGGCATCGATGTCGAGCCCATCATCTCAGTACAAGGTTGTGATGTTATTGCAGACGAGTATCTAATCAGAGCGAGCGCATGATGACATCGTAACTAGGCTTACAGCTAAACGAATGTGCGATCATTTTGCTATCAGCTAAAGAAAGCGTGTTTAAAGCCCTATCTCCTCTAGCTCGTCAGTTGTCAGATAGCTTTCAACTTCGTCTTTGTACGCCACTATCAATTGGTCACCGTACTCTTGTGTATCTCCGAAACTTGAGAGTGGAATCCCAAGCAAAAGTATGACTAATAGTTGCTTCATTAACTCCTCCATGAGTTGGCTTGACGGTGTTAAAAATCCCATTTGAATTAGACTATCACCTTCTTATAAACCTGGCTATTCATGCCGCAAGCCAATAATTTTCAAGTTAGATGAGACGTTAATCACACTCAATGGGCATTAATTTTGTCCCATTTAGGACACATCACCCGCCAATTTGTCATACAAAAACTTGCACTAGCCCACAAAAAATTGCTGAGAAATCTATCAAGGTAAGAGCTTGGTCTCAAACGAGCCTTCTTTGGCTTATTTGTATTATTAAAATATGTATCATCGAGCTTAAGAAATAACTTGATGGGCTCACCCTTTGATAACCATGCACTATTGGGCTATCGAAAACGAGTTTGTCATACAAGGAAAATCATAGAGTTTCTAATTCTAGGTAACGGTGAAATGAAAAAAATCTATATTAAAAGTTTATTAGCATCCTCTGTACTACTGGCGGTAGGCTGTAACAGCACTCCTGGTCCTGAAGCGCAAACTTTTGCCAACAATAAAGAGACGGGTGCACCTATCTCGACACCTGTTGAAATCACTGCAAGCAGTCACGACGGTAACTCTGCAGATCGCCTTTTTGACGGCGACATCATGACTCGTTGGTCTTCAAATGGTGCGGGAGAGTACGCAACATTGGACTACGGTTCAGTACAAGAGTTTGATGCGGTTCAAGCTGCCTTTAGTAAAGGTAATGAGCGTGTCACTATGTTTGACGTTCAAGTGAGCGTTGATGGTGAAAATTGGACGACTGTGCTAGCTGACCAGCAAAGTTCAGGACGCATCATCGGTCTAGAGCGTTTTCAATTTGAACCTGCTGTTCAAGCGCGTTACGTACGTTACGTTGGTAAGGGTAACAGCAAGAACCAATGGAACTCTGTGACTGAATTTGCGGCGGTTAACTGTAATGTTAATGCGTGCCCTTCAAGCCACATTGTGACAGACGCAGTGGTTGCGGCGGAAGCGGAACTAATTGCTAAGATCAAAGCAGAAAACAAAGCTAAGAAAGAGGCAATGAAGAAACTTCGTAAGGGTGATTTCGGTGCTCCAGTCGTTCTTCCTTGTAAAACATCGGTATCGTGTGATCTTTCACAACCAATGGCTTACCCAACACTGCCTGAGACGCCAGTGGCTTCTAACGCACCGGGCCAGAATTTTGACCTAACTCGTTGGAAACTAACAACACCATTTGATCACAACGGTGATGGTCGTGCAGACGATATTAACGAATGGGACCTAGCGAATGGCTTCCAACATCCTGATATCTTCTACACTGCGGATGATGGCGGCATGGTGTTTAAATCCTACGTGAAAGGTGCACGTACGTCTAAAAACACGAAATATGCTCGTACCGAGTTGCGTACCATGCTTCGTGCTGGTGAAAAATCTCATAGCACTAAGGGTGTAAATCCAAACAACTGGGTATTTAGCTCTGCACCAATTGAAGATCAAAAAGCGGCTGGCGGCGTAGACGGTACGCTAACAGCGGAATTGAAGATTGACCATGCAACGACGACGGGTGAATCTCACGAAGTAGGCCGTTTCATTATCGGACAGATCCACGACCAAGATGATGAGCCTATCCGCCTTTACTACCGCAAACTTCCTGATCAACCAACAGGTAGTGTTTACTTTGCCCACGAAAAAACGTCTACGGGTGATGAAGACTTCTACAACCTATTGGGTGATATGACGGCAGAGATCGGTGAAGACGGTATCGCATTAGGTGAGAAGTTCGGCTACATCATTGATGTGAAGGGCAACACTATGACAGTAACACTGACTCGCGAAGGCAAGGAAGACATCGTTCAAGTTGTAGACATGAGTGATAGTGGTTACGACGAAGGTGGCCGTTACATGTACTTCAAGGCTGGTCTATATAACCAGAACTTGAATGGCGAACCAGACGATTACTCTCAAGCGACTTTCTACAAACTGACTCAAACGTTTGGCAAGTACCAAGAATAATATTCGTCACTTATAATTCCAGCCAATTAAGTGACCAAGCCTGATCCCTCGCGGATCAGGCTTTTTTATTAATTCAGTGCCTTAGTGCAGCATTCTATGTAGTGCAGATTGGCAACTGGGTCACATATCGACGGATAATTTGAGCCTTCAATGACTTATTGTCATACACGCCTGCTAAATTTAATTAGTAGGAGGTGTGCTTATGTGGATGTTAGTTGTTGGGTTGTTGCTTTGGAGCCTGGTTCACTTCATTCCTAGTTTGGCCGCAGAACAGAGGCAGCGATGGATAGATAGTAAAGGCGAGGGAAGTTATAAGGGACTATTTTCGATATTAGTTTTAGCGGCACTTGCTTTGATCATCCTCGGTTGGCGTTCAACGCTGCCTGAAGTGGTCTATTTTGCTCCCGCAACACTGAGAATGTTAGCAGGCCCTTTGATGTTAGGTGCGGTTGTATTAATGCTGGTTTCAGTGATCCCTTGTGGATTGAAACGAGTCTTGAGGCATCCTCAATTACTATCAGTTTTGCTTTGGTCATTAGCTCACCTACTCAGCAATGGGGAGGTACGTTCAATCGTATTGTTTGGCGGCTTTGCGGTTTGGTCGTTTGTACAGATCCGCCTCATCAATAAAAGGACGCCACATTGGGATCGCCCACCCGAGCGACCTATCTATACCGATATCATTGTTATTCTAATCAGTATTGGTGTTTATTACTTGGTTGCTCGCTACGCTCACTTCTACCTTTCAGGTATGCCACTGATCTAAATAAAAAAGCCAGCATATCTAAACGATATGCCGGCAAACCTTAGCGTAGCTATCGGCGGTGGTATAACTATTTGATTCTCACCAATGCAAACCCGGCAGGTTCATTACTGGTTTGAGTGTATCTGCCCATCAAGGCAAACAGATGTCCCGCTTGGCTTTCGAAGATGTATTCCACTCCTGCGTTCCAATCACTGCCATTTTCCCGTACTACCGGGTCAGGAATTGAATTTAATTGAATATGGCTGTCTTGAGTAAGCGTTCTAATCTCATAGGTTGGGTAGCCTAGTGCAATGTGTACATTGTCTCCTGACTGATAGAGTGACAAAAGATCCGGCTTTACAACGAAACCATTCTGGTCGGTAAATGATGGGATTGGTAATTGATTAGTTAAGCTCCACGGTATGGCATCAACTGGGTAATATTCACCGTTTGAGATGTATAGGTATTTGTTGTCTAGCCAAAAGGTCTTTTTGTTGTTGAGATGTGGTAGATACTCACTTTGTGGGTAGTCTTTCCAGTTGCCATTCTCTAAATCTGTCACGGATAATGACGCAGGACTGTTGTTGTGAATACTGATCAACGAGCCACCTAAAGATGAGAACTTAACATCCGCCAACCCCATATAATCAAGAGAGTCTTTCAACTCCTGAGCATAAGTCGCAAGGTTAGTTCGCTCAACTAGGTCTTGAGCGTAGCTGTCACTGAAAGCAAAAAGATCATCACGTCGAACCGCTACTTGAGCACTGTAAAGTGAGCTTGGGTAACTGGTTAGCGTTGAAGCTGCATAGTTAGTTGGGTTTAGGTCGATCACGCTAACCTGTGAGTTATGGCTGATAGCGACACGTCCCAACTTAGCTAATTGATCGACGGAAAGATCCTGTGCGTAATTCGGTAAGGCGATACTATGAGTTTGGTCTTCACTAATATCATAGATATACAGGGCGTCGGTCGGCGTGCTCGACGTCATCAGCAATACATCCAGTCCTTTGACGTACTCAACATCTAACACATTATGTTGGTAAATCTTGGTCTGATTGAGAGCTATTGCATTGTCAGTTTCTGCGGTTGGTGTTGTCACTTGGTAGGATAGAGGCACCGAGATCGGGCTTCCTTTAATCGGAAAGTTACACCATTCGTCGTAGCAGACATCGATAGAGACATTGCTATTGTAGTTACCGACTTCAAAGTTGGCAGGTAGCATCAGGTCATAATTGAGCTGATACTGATCGCCACTGCTTTGTGATAGATAAACGTGGTTTAGGTAGGCTTTCCCTGTAGACCGTTTCAGTGTGAGAAGAGATGGGTCAGTACCCTGATAGGTGACTCCGATATTTTTGATATTATCGTCTACGTTATGGGTATTTTGGGGATGTGAGAAGCTCAAATTCGCTGCTGCACTGTTTTTGGCGATTCTCTCTTCAAGTATCACATTGAGGTTTACGTCGGCAACGATAGGGGAACCGGACAAATGCTCGTTACAAGCTTGATCGTAACAGGCGGCGAAATAGACTTTAGTCGTGCTTTGTCCTTCCGCCATTTGGTAACCCGGCGGGAAATAGACGCTGATATAGCCACCTGTTTCAGTGGTGAAAATCATATCTGCGGTAACTGGGTGTTGCGAGTCCGCAACAGTAGAAATATACACAGTCCGATCGGTCTTACCGCGAGAATCAATCGGAATACGTACATCGGTTCCTGTCATCACGTTACTAGTGACAGAAAAGTTAGTTTGAGATGAATAAACACTGATCCCATTACTAGAAGAGCCGCCGTCGCTACCTCCTCCTCCACCACAACCTGCTAAAGTCGCCACGCTGAGCGCTACAATCCCTACACGCATATATACTCCAATTGTTAATTAACTAACTAATTGACTGGATTGTCTTTTTACCGTGCAGTAGTTCAATTGTTTCATAAGGTGTTTTCGACGCACTTCTCTTTTTAGCTCAACAAATTTCGAGCCATTTCATAAAAGCAAAGTACGGTAAAAGTAGGGAATGATTTTTGAAAGGTAGTAGTTAGATTGAAATATCGAGCATGCTTCCAATCATGTCATTGTTTCGTTGTACAACACTAGTGCCAACACTATTGTATTGTTTGGCTTGGTTGAGTTTTACCGCAGACTCAGTAAGAGACGCAGCTTCGCGACGTTTAGCGTCTTCGAGCTCTTTACGATCATTAATATCGCGCTGCTCTTGCGCCGATGCCACAGAATCTCCCTGTCTTTGAATTTCTTCGGTGGATTGCTGCTGAGATTCAACTTGCTGAAGCTCTTGTTCTTGCTTGGATTGGTTCTCTTCGATACGTGCAGTTTCTTGTCTTGCTCGCTCTAATTGAGATTCAAGGCGGGTTTCTTCGAGGCGGGCGGACTCAAGGCGTTCTTTTTCGAGTCGGGCTTCTTCAACACGTGCACGTTCCTGAAGTGCTTTTTGATTAAGCTCCTCAGTTGCTTGGTTAGCCATAGTTTGCGATTTCTGCAAAATTGACTGACCTGACGTGATTGAAGGGATGGCCATAGTTTTCTCCTGCGTCCTTACTACAAGATTAATATTTGTCCAGTCGATGTGCAAATAAATCGAGTAATTTTTGTACGAATGGAAGTAAACTTTGGTGGGAGAGGGACGGGAAAAACTCGTTAATCTGGACGACTAACGAGTTTCACTGTATTCAGTTTTTAAAAAGGGCTCCGATGGCTTGTAACTCTTCATCGGTCAACTCAACAGGTGAGCTTTTGGAATCGAGCTTGCCTTCGATCTCTTGCCTTAGCATCTTAAGTTGCTGTGGTGAAAGCTCGGCAACTTTTGATCTAAGCTGTTCAAATTGTTGCGTTGGCATGGTGGCTACCCCTTTAGCGCATTGCTCTAAACGTTCAACAGTCAAGTACATCTCTTACCTCGCCTGTATGTTTTGTTCTTCTCCACTATATGATTGTACAAATAAACTTTTGTTCACTTTTTGTCAGGAAAAATTTGAGCAATGCAATAAGTAGACGCAGATCACGATTTTTTATGCACTTGATGGGCAAACATTGCAGCCAATTGATGTAATTCTGGCAACATACGGTAGATTAGGTGAAGTTGTTGCAAAATGAGTTTTACGGACCCTTCATCTTCCTCACGCCATTCAGATAGACGCTGTTCAATATTAGCGTCATCTTCGATTTTTAGTTTGCAATGCTCACATTTGTGGTTCAATTCGTGATTGAGCGCTTCTAGGTGTTGGTGGATCAATCGATGGGCTTGCATGATCAATTGATGCTTGGAATCATCTTCAATCAAAGTTCGATGAGCACCAAGGGCTGAAATGTAGCTTAGCAGCGCATGGTTCAAGGTTAAGAATCGGAAACTCTCATCGACGGCAGTGCGATATTTTCCCGGCTCCACCAACATATTACTGATGGATGAACTGAGATCGGCATCTTTGTTATGTGCGTCGCGTCGCGCTATTCGGTAGGCGAGACTATCGCGCTTACCGATACGGTATTGGCCGATGATTTGCGCCAAGTAACTTTGGTTGGCCAGCACTGAGTTAGCCATTACCTTGTGCAGCTTGCTTGAGTGCCAGTCCGGCAAAATGTAAATGACGGCAAGTACTGCTAAGGCGCAGCCAATTAAGGTATCGGCTAATCTTGGCAATACCACCGCATAACCCTCACCTTGCTGATTGAAACAAAACAGTACCAACAAAGTAATAAATGCCGTTGCAAAGCCGTAGTTATTAATCCGAAATGCAAAGAATAAAATGCCAGATATGACGATAAACACCAACTGGCTTTCAGATGTTGGGAAGAAGGTAAGCAGGGGAACACCGACCAACAAACCTGCGATGGTACCAATCACCCTTGCTGTGAGTTTTTGTCGAGTTGCACTGTAGTTTGGCTGACAAACGAACAAAGTCGTCAGCAAAATCCAGTATCCATTCTCGATATTAAAGCCCTGAATGATCCCGTAACCAGCCGTTAAAGCTAAAGACATGCGAATGGCATGACGAAATAGGATGGATTCTGTGGTGAAATTGGCCCTAATACGTTGCCACATAGCACGGGGAGTATGAGCTGTCGTGTCATCCAAGATTTCGTCGTGTTCATTATGTCTTACGTCAGGGTTGCTAACATTGCTAAGTTGCTGCTCAACGGTTGCGAGGTTTTGAAACAAATAGTGAAGTTGGTTTAGAAGCGGGTTCCAATCGGCACGCTGTTGTTCTGACAAAAACTTTAAAGAATCCTGTGCGTGGCTCAGTGCAGAACCACTCTCTTTGTTGTGTTGATATTGTGTTCCTAGCATCAGTGATCGAGCGATCTCTCGACAAGCCTGCGCTTGAGTATGCATGACGTGCTTAAATCGAAACAGCACATCGCTGTGATAGAACTGAGACGCAAGATCCTGATAACGATAATGGGTTGAGCTGCTTCGTTCATGAATATCTTGAGCGATAAAGTAGATATTTAGGAAGCGATCACTAGGCCCATCAACATGACCACGACGTGAACGTGACAACAAGGTGGCTTTGGTCGCATTAAGTGACTGAACTGTAGCGGCATTTAAGTTTGCCTCACGAATGCGGTGTGGCTGTGGTACTAGGTCATTGACTGGGTGGAAAAGCTCGCTTTTGACTTCCAAATAGTTTGCAAGCTGGTTGAATAGTGTCGCCAAATTTTGCTGCACAGGTTGCAGTGGCCAAAAGATTTGCCAAATCATGGATATTAGATAGTACCAGGCACTGCCTAATAACAGCATCAATGGCTGGAACCACAAGTTTGGACTCGTGTCCGCACCGAGCATCGTATAGATGGCTATGAGCAGTGACCCGAAAGCAATACTCGCATATCTCGGACCAATGGCTCCAAGCATGATAAAAGTGAACGTGGAGACAAACAGGCCTAAAGCAAACCAAATGGGCGCATCGAATAGAAATTCGGTAGAGAAAGCCGCCAATGCGAAACAAATAAATGTCAAGACTAATGCTTTGATCCGACCCCAAAAACTATCGTCAGTTTCTGCAAGCGCAGCGGCGATAACACCGAGGATGAGGGGAATAATGGCACTGTTGGCATTAAACCACTCGCAGCCAACCACGATGCCAATAAGTGCAATAGCGATACGAACACTATAGTTGATGGTTTTATTTGCCCAATACTGGCGTAGATTAGCGATAGCAGACACGGTAACTCGAGTTAAGCTGGAAAAAGCGAATAATAGCAAGGCTATCGGTCGTTGCTCACTAAAGCAAATCAAAAAAAGTATCAAGTGACGGTTTCTTAAACGAAAATCATGCTTTAAATTGTCCTTATCATCAGGGTGTAATAAGATTTGAGCCAGTTAACTCTTGTATCCACTGGTAAATCCATGCAGCTTAGTGCCTCTCATTCTGCTCAATTCTTTATTCAAACCGAGTACAACCAAATCCGCATAGAAAATAACACCCTGACACTATCGAGTGTGGGGAGTGACGAGATCATTCCTTTTTCTGCATGGAGTGGTAAGGTGACGTTGTCACGTGGTTTAGTGTGGGGGCAATTAGGTTTCCATTCTCATGTTGAAGAAGGTCGCGAGCTTATCTGGCAAGTACAAGGTCTACCTTGGCCAGAATGCAAGGAATTTGCCTACCAAGCTCAAGCATTATTTAAACAGTGGCACCATGCGCAATGTGAAAAGCTAAATACATTGCTGCCTCAGTGGCAGGAATCGTTAGTGAGAATGCAAAAGCAGCCAGCATATCTGGCAACCTCTGAGTTAGTGCGCTGGCAGCAAAGCGTCGAGTCAGGTCTAAATGAGCTGGAAATGAGCCAGCAAGAGGCAAACCAAATGATGCCTCGCCTGATGCGTGAAGTAGAAAATTGGCTAGATAATGGGCGTGAACGTCAACAAGAGCGCAATCAAACCTGGCTTGAGAATGAGAGGGAATATTGGCAATTGCTGTTTGAGCGGTGTGAATCCAGCCCGCTTAATGTCAGTCAACAACAAGCAGTTTTGCTCAACAACGACCATAACTTAGTACTCGCTGGGGCGGGTACGGGAAAAACCAGTGTGCTCAGCGCTCGTGTTGCTTACCTTTTACAAAGCCATAAAGCCCAGCCTGAACAAATTTTGTTGGTTGCATTTGGACGCGATGCGGCTGAGGAAATGCGTCAGCGCCTTGATACTCGTCTTGGTTCGGCTGCAAGCGAGGTGTGTGTAAAAACTTTCCACTCGCTTGGGTTAGATATTATTCGCCAAGTCGATGGGCAAGGTGTCGAAATTTCACCGATTGCGACCAATGATAAAGCGAAGCAAGCCTGGTGTAGCGAGTGGCTAAAACAGCATTGGAGCGCAGGCAACAACTTTAAACGTTGGCAAAAGCATCTTTCTAAATGGCCAATTGCTTATTTAAAGGGTGATGAAGAGTTAGGCAGTCAAAGTGAAAACCCGAAATTAATTGCTTGGTTGAATGACCAGTTAGAGCAGCTTAATGCCAGCCAGCTTTCAAAAAAACAGGTGCAAGAATCTATCGTCGCTAATGAGGAGTATCCTCGTCTAAACAGTGAGCTTCAATTGGTGTGGCCATGTTATCAAGCATGGCAAACCATGTTGAAAGAGAGTGGGCATATAGATTTCCATACCATGATCAGTCGAGCGGCAAAGTATGCTCGTAATGGGAAATTTAAACCGCAGTGGCAGTTTATTATGGTCGATGAGTATCAAGATATTTCTCCCGCCCGTTTAGAGCTGCTAGATGCACTTTGTCATGGAAAATCTGCCCAGCAGCAGGCTTCACTTTTTGCCGTAGGAGACGATTGGCAGGCGATATACCGCTTTGCAGGCTCTGAGGTAAATCTAACCACAGGCTTTGAAGCTCGATTTCCTGGTGCAACGATTCATTCGTTAGATACGACGTACCGCTTTAACAATATGATTGGTGAAGTGGCTTCCAAATTTGTACTGCAAAACCCAAATCAGTTGCAAAAGGAGCTCAATAGCCACAAAACACTGAAACAAAAAAGTGTGAGTCTGATTCCCTTGTCTATACTAGAAGAGTCGCTGGCTAAGCTGAACGAAAAAGCGACGACACGGAAAGAAGTACTATTGCTCGGACGCAACCACTACCACATTCCCTCACAGTTGGACGAGTGGCAACACCAATTTAGCAATTTGTCTCTGAAGTTCATGACGTGTCATGCCAGTAAAGGCCGAGAGGCCGACGTGGTATTTATACTTAATGTAGACGAAGGACAATTTCCTGCGGTCGAGAGGCAAGCACACCTCAAAGATGCAATGCTAAGTGGTGATGACTTGTTCCCCCATGCCGAAGAACGAAGGTTGTTCTATGTTGCCCTGACTCGCGCCAAAGAAAAAGCGTTTGTCGTTTATGGGGCTCATCCATCAGGCTTTGTGGATGAATTACGCACAGGAGATTATCCAGTCATAAAAAAATAATAAGGCTAGATAATACATGAACATCGGAATTTTTGTTTACGACAACGCAGAACCAATAGACTTCTCGGGGCCGTATGAAGTTTTCGCTACTGCAAACAAGCACGCAAGTGCTTACGAAACACAATTTACACCGTACTTGATCAGCCAAAATGGCGATCCAGTGTCTGGGAGGCACGGCTTTCAAGTGTTGCCCCACCGATCTTTTTATAATCATCCACCGTTAGATGTGTTGATTATTCCCGGTGGTGTTTACTCTCAAGAACTTCGTAAACCTGAGGTGATAGAGTGGCTACAGGCTCAGGCAAAGGAAGTGAGTATTCTCGCTTCGGTAAGTAACGGCGCATTTTTGTTGGCTGCTGCAGGGCTTTTAGAAGGAAGAAGGGTGACAACACACTGGCAGCAACAAGAACAATTGGCTGTGATGTTCCCAAAACTGTCGGTGGTCAAAAACGTACGTTGGGTTGAAGACGGCGAAGTGATGACTTCAGCAGGGTCGGCGGGTATTGATATGAGTTTGCAGCTGGTCAGTCGTCTGACTCAAAACGGTTTAGCTAAGGTGACCGCACAGATCATAGATGTCACATGGCGAGATGAACATGTTGTTGCGTATTAGGATTTACGTTCACTAGCACGTAAACTGTTGGCTAAAATAATAAAAAGTAAAAAAACTCCCAGCTTGCTGGGAGTTTTTCTTTATCTGAGCGGTTATTTGCGAGCGTTTAAATAGGCTTCGTAATCTGGAATCTCGATTTCTACCTGTTCGTTAATAAGCTCTGAATGGAATAAGAAATTCGCTGTTGCTCGGTTTGTGGCCACTGGAATGTTCCAAACACTGGCAATACGCAGCAGGGCCTTAACATCTGGGTCATGCGGTACGGCGTTGAGTGGGTCCCAGAAGAAGATCAACATATCTATCTTTCCTTCTGAAATCATCGCACCGAGTTGTTGGTCGCCCCCCATTGGGCCGCTGATCATGCTGCGGATCGCTAAACCGGTTTCTTGGCTCAACATATGACCTGTTGTTCCAGTTGCGTACAGGAAGTGGCCTTGAAGCTTTTCTTTGTTTTCTTTAACCCAACGCAGTAACTCTGGCTTACAGTTGTCATGCGCTACCAGTGCAATGTGTTTGTTGGCGGGTAGTGCTCTGGTTGTTTTTTGCATCAAATGTTCCTTGTTTTAAAGCTTTCGAGCGGTATCTCCCTATCTTGCCTAGCTTTGGAGAAGTTCGTACGAAAATAGATGAAATTCGTTAACCAAGTATCACTTTGTTTTAATTTCAGTGAGTTGTACTTGATAAATTGGTCGATACTGTGAAGGCGACAATGAATTATTTAGGATCTCCTGGGGCAAATCTTGAGGCGTTAGTCCGATGATTTCTGGAGAATAACTATCTTGGTAACTTGCTTTATCATTGAGGTAATTAAACGCTTGGATAATGGATAGCTCACCTTGAAGCACCATTTGATCGGTCGGAGCGAACAACACCCGATTGCGAACTAATCCTCGGTAGACACCATGACTTAAGTAGATAGAAACCAATTCAATATTATCGTTAAGCTTGGCGCTTCGAAGTTCACTGATTGCGGCCTCTATTGCAACAGCACTACCCACGATGTATCGAACGGAAGCTTTCTCTTCTAACACTTTTTGAACCAGGTTACGCTGTAACTCCTTATCATTGTCCGCCCATAGCTCGGCAACAATACGGATATCACTACCTTGGATTGCTTGCCTAAATCCTTCAGTGACGGGTTTTGTCCCACCACGGTAACGCGGGCCGGGCAGTGAAGCAATGTGCACAATACCGCTGCCTTTCGGATGCTTATCCGCAAGGTATTTGCCTGCTTGGTAGCCCATCCAGTACCAATCGACACCTACTTTTCCTTTAATAGTGTCGCGATTGGCATCACTGATATCAAGTTGATTGACCGTGGCAAACACGGGTGTGTTGCCCACGATGTCGGAAAGGTTGTTTTGGTGAGCTGTTGGCGACACGGTGCCAAGGATGATTGCATCGGCCCCCCAGTTTTTGCAAGCGATGAGCTGTTGCTGCTGCTTTTCAATATTTGGGTACCCGCCCGATTCGAAGACTTGCAGCTGTGCACCAAGTTTGTTGGCTTGTAACACCATACCGTAATTGACCGAGAGCCAATAAGAGTCTTTTAGGTGAGGGTAGATCGCACAAAGCTTGGTATTTGCATTCGCTGGTTGGCTCAATCCAATGGCGGCAATCGAGAACAAGAATGAAAAAAAGAGGTTAAAGGTCGACGACTTGCGCATTTTGCTCTCTCAATTACCTGTATATGCAGGGAATATTGGCATCAATAGGGTATTCAATGCAAAATATACAATGTCCCCTCAAATAAAAACAGCCACAAGGTAAGGAATCTATGCTGTTCTCCACCCAAAGCATCGGCAGTAAGTTGATTTACTCGTTTGTCGCCATCACCTTATTGATGATCACGGCATCGATCATTGGTGTTGCGGGGTTCTCTTTTGTGGCACAAACTGAAAGTCGAGTAGTAAACCAAGCGATCCCATCGATGATAGAAGCGAGGCAGGTATCGGACTTAAGTTCCAAAATCATTAATACCTCCCAACATTTTTCTACCGCAGACAGTGAGCTGCAAAGCCAGCAATCGGGTACGTTACTGTTTAGTCAGCTCGATCAACTTCTTAATCATATCCGTACACTAGGTTCAGACTCTTTTGATTCTCAACTGTTGTCTGAATTAGAAAACAGTGTTCAGAACATCATAGATAATTTCGCCGAACTTGGCATGTCGGTAAATCAACGATTGGTATTAACGGCTTCTATCGAGACAACAGCCAATCTGATGGAAGATAACGCCAACGAGTTAGAAAGCTTGACTCGAACCCAAGTGTTGAATACCAGTACAGTGACAGTGGCCAATATTACGCATTTATATGAACTAGTAGATAAGGGTGACAAGTCCGAGCTCTACGACCGACTCGATAGCCTAATTGAAGTAGACCTTGACCTCGCCGAACGCCTTCATGAGCTGCATTTACTCTCATTCCGCTTGTTGGCGCAGATAGAAGAAACGAAAACAGTAACTGATTACGAACGTATTCAATCGTTGCGAGAACAATTTCGACAAACATTAATTATCATGACTCGTCGAGCCAGTGCAGTGGAAGACCCATCTAGAGCAGAGCAGATGGGGGATCTATTGCAGCGTATAGAAGCCAATAGTGTGATTTTTGAGTGGCTCGCCCAGCGTTATCAAAACAGTCAATTGACAGCCAGTATTAATGAGCGTACTCACCAAAACTTTGCAGATCTGAATCAGATTGTTAGCCAACTCATCGATGAGTCTAACCAAGGCACGGCTCAAGCAGTTGAACAGGTTTCTAAGACTTTGAATATCGCTCACTGGTCTCTGGTTTCCATCTCGGTACTGGGGCTGGCGACGGTATTTTTAATTGTTTGGCGCATCGTCTATGTGAGGGTAGTTGTCCGATTAAGCGATTATTCTACGGCCCTGCGCAAAGTGGCCAAAGGGGATTTGAACGTCGACTTAGAGGTTTCAGGCAAGGATGAAATGGCCTCAATGGGGCGGGCGATCATCAGTGCTCGTGATACGGCTAAGGCGCTACAGGTTGTCGCTCAGAAAGAGCGAGAAGCCAGTATTGAGCTTCAAGAGCACAAACAGCACCTCGAAGAAATAGTCGAAAAACGCACCGAGCAGCTTCAAAGCACCAACCAGAAACTCAATCAAGAAGTATTGGATCACGCTCAGGCTCGGATTCAAGCCGAGCAAGCGAATCGAGCTAAGTCAGCATTTCTAGCCACTATCAGCCATGAAATTCGAACCCCGATGAATGGTGTTCTTGGAACAGCGCAATTGCTCCAAGAGAGTGGACTCAACGATCAGCAAGCGCTTTACGTGCAAACCATCAACAGCAGCGGCAGTCAGTTACTATCGATTATTAACGATGTGCTAGATTACTCAAAAATCGAAGCAGGGCACTTAAACATTGCCAACGAGCCTTTTGATATCAATAAGCTGGTGGAAGAGTGTACCCAACTCTATAGCTCTAAGGCACAGGAAAAAAATATTGCTTTGTACTCGTTGGTGGAAACTGATGTATCACCCGTCAGAGTTGGAGACCGGACACGAGTTGGGCAAATTCTAAATAACTTAGTTGGTAATGCGATCAAGTTTACCCAGCAAGGCGAAGTTGATCTTTATGTCTGCAATAGCAAAGATATTGGTGGGCTACCAGCGCTTCGGTTTGAAATTCGAGATACAGGGGTTGGCATCGCTGAAAATGAACAAAGTAATCTATTCGATGCATTCACTCAGGCCAGTTCCAATCATGTGGCAGCTGGTGGCACGGGTCTTGGGTTAGCAATTTGTAAGCGCTTAAGCGAGGCAATGGGCGGCGTGATAGGCGTTAGCTCTGATATTGATGAAGGCAGCTTGTTTTGGTTTGAGCTTCCACTGGTGGTCGGTGAAGAAATTGTCACGACCGACTACCGAGTCCAAGATACCCCAGCTTCTCGAATACTTTTGGTGGAAGATAACCCAGTGAACTGCTTAGTTGCTGAGGGTTTTTTGGCAAACTTAGGCCATGATGTTTGTACGGTCGTCGATGGTAAGCAAGCTATAGAAGCGTTTAAGAATCAGCTATTTGATATCGCGCTGTTAGACATCAATTTGCCCGATATTAATGGTGTAGAGTTGCTTAAGTGTTTGAGAGAGCTACCAAATGGTAACCAAACACCCATGGTCGCAGTGTCTGCGCATGTTTTTACTGAAGAGGTGAACAGCTACCTTGCTGCCGGCTTTAACGGATTTTTAGCTAAACCTATCGAACAGTACCAGTTGGCGAATGTGCTTGCAGAGCAATTGACCCCAACCATTAAGGCTTGTCAGATTGGTATTGATCAAACGCCTTTAGTTACCAATGAGGTTCTGGAGGTCAATAAGTTGTGTTCTGACCAACAAATGCTAGGGGAAGCTAAAGTTGCGGAGCTAGTCGAGCTCTTTAAGCATAGTGCTTTGAGCTGTGTGGTCGACCTAGAGCAGGCGGCAGCTGAAGATAATGAACGAAGAGTTAAAGAGCTTGCTCATAAGCTAAAGGGATCAGCGGCGAGCATGAGGTTGGTGTCTTTGCAAAAGATTTGCCTTGAAATAGAAAAATCCCCTCAGCCAAAAGAAGCGTTTATAGCCAAACACCAAACCGTCGTGTCGGCGGTGGACGAAGGGATAAAGGCATTGAAGGCATTTGTAGGTGAGATCGAGTGACTCACTAAGCCCTAACAAACTGGCTTAGTGAGTGTTACTAGCGCTCTTCACGGTTCAGGCGGCTATCGAATGCGTGGACCTCCTCTTCGAGGTCTAGGTTTGCTTGATTTCTCAACTGTTCAAGCTGCGCTTCTAGCATATACATAGCGTCCATATCACCTTCTGAACTGGCAATAAAAATCTGTTGTTCGATATCTTCAATACGATCACGAATGTTCATCCTGTCACCCTCCTGTAAGAAGATTAGTCTCTCCAATCTTTTGTGAGCTTCCCCACGAGTATAGTTAAAGGTTTTACGAATATTTGTCGATTTGGATGAAAAAAAGTGCACTTATTTCACTAGTAGTGAATGATCAGATAGATACATCAATGTAGGACTCGCATATTTGGGCAATCTTAGTGTTTTAATGATTCACATAACACACATTTGCCCGTATGCCGTGCTTCATAAATTGCTGAAACCAACGGATTTGGTTTTCTTGAAGTTTGTCACCTGGCCCCTTTACTTCGAAGAAAACCAACTGACCATCCTCAAAATAAACAAGATCGGGCTGGCCGGTTTTGAACAATCGCAAGTCCGAGAGCATGACTTTAAATAATGGTATTAACTGCTTTGGTGTCAGTGCATTAGCCGCTTGTTCCAACACTTCTGGTGTAAATACCCCCCAATATACTAAAGGATTTGCCAATCCGGCTTTGGTTTGGTAACGCTCCTTTAGTAACGTCCAACCCTGCGTGCTAAAATCACTAAAGCACTGTTCTATTAGTTTTTCTCGCCTAAGGACAAATTCTTGATGGTAAAGATCAAGTGGGTGATGTTGGAAAGGGTGGTTAAATGCACCTTCAACCGGTGCGAAAATCGCAGGCCAAAGCACAAGGCCCAACAGCCCATTAAGAAAAGCATTTTCTTGGTAGTAGCAACTATCACCAAAATGAGCTCGTACTGCTTCTTCTACTCTAGTTTGAGAGAGGTCGAGCTTGAGGTGCAGATCTGAAAAGACTGGCTTGGGCTTTCTCGGTATTTTGTTGCCCTGTTTTCTTCTAATTTGGTCCTTGAGGCGATGAGCAACCTCCATCTCTTCGAGGTGATAAGGTGATTGCATCATCTGGTTCATCAATGTTTCAGCTTTATCGAGTTCACCGAGCGCAACTAAAATTCTGACCTGCCTTTCACGACTTGGGGGGAGTTGAGACTGTTGAAATAGTTCGATCGCGGCCGAGTGTTGCTGATGTCGTTCAAAATCTCTCGCAATCGCATTGATGAACTTTTGCCTCTGGCGTTCTACACGTGGGTTACTGGCTTTGTCAGGAAGTGCTTGAGCTAATTGGGAGAGCGTTTCTACCTCAGGTTTCTGGGCTTGATAGTGCTGCTCAGATAGTTTTGCCAGCTTCAAACAGGTATCTAAATCACTTCGATGATCAAAATAGCGAGTATCGGCTGAAAGTAGATAGTCTTCAAAGCGATAGACGCCAAGATCTGAAAGCACGAATTGGGACAAATCTTGATAAGTATTAGTGAAGAACAAGCAGGTGAGTACAGAAGCAAATTCATCATTGAGCAGCTTATACCAATCAAAATTGAAAGCTTTATCGGGCAATGGTTGATCATCTATTTGATTAAGCCATTTCTCTTTGCCTAGCTTACTGTCTAATTGCGGCCAGATGGACTTCATCTCAGGTTTGGTCAGTAGCGTTTCACAAAAATGCCGTGTATCGAGTTTTTCATTAATTGAGATGAAATGGTTAACTTGAAGTTCAACGCTAGCAGTGTGTATGTCAGATATCTCTGCGTAATTTAACTTATCACTGCGAAACAGGTGCCCTTTACGTGATAACAACCGAACCAGTAGTTTTTGAGCATCCTCGGAGAGTTTGTGGAAGCTATTAATCCATTCAATTTCATTCGGGTAGAGTAGGTCAAGATATTGTTTTTCTGCATTAGCTACCAAGCGTTTAAAGTTATCTAGGTAGTAATCTTCGGCGAGTTGAATGAGTTCTGACATGGTGCTGAGGTTTAGATATAAAAAAGAGCTTACCCAGAGGATAAGCTCTTTTTCAACAAATTGCGCTACGGATTAAGCAGTTGCTTCAAGCTGAGCTGCTTTTTCTTGGCTGATTGGCTTAGTCACTAGAGCAAGTACCACACATACTGCCATCATCGCAGCTGAAATGTAGTAAGCCATTGAGTAGTCACCGCCGTTAGCCATTGAGTAACCAACAACCGCTGCACCAATCGCACCACCGATGCCCCAAGAAGTGTAAAGCACACCGTAGTTAGTACCGTAGTTCTTCAGGCCGTAGTATTCAGCAGTTAGAGACGGGAATACCGCTAGAAGCGTACCGTAACCTACCGCAGCTACTGCTGTACCGATGATTAGTGCAAATTCTGTTTCGATAGCACCGAACATCGCCATGTTCACACCTTGCATTACGAAAGCGATTAGCAAAGTACGTACACCACCGATTTTGTCTGAAAGGATACCAGCAGCAACACGGCCGCCTGAGTTAAACACAGCAAGAAGTGCCGCTAGGTAAACAGCTTCAGTTAGGCCAAGTTGCTTGTCAGCGATAGTAGTAATGTTACCGATGATCATCAGACCTGCAGATGCTGCAAATGCGTACATGATCCACATTGAGTAAAACTGAGGCGTTTTAAGCATTGCACGCCATTCAAGGTTCTTAACAGGCGCTGCTGCTTTAGGTGCTGCCCCTTCTTTAACTTGTGGCGCTTTTGGCGTGTAGTCTGCTGGCGGGTTGTTGATCGTCATTGCTAGTGGCACTGCGATTACTAGGACACCTGCACCTAAGAATAGAAATGCTTGGTTAATACCGAAAGAAGCAATCAAAGTAGATGCGATTGGCGCAAGGAAAACTGCTGCCATACCGAAACCTGCAGCGATTAGGCCGTTAACCATGCCTTTCTTTGAAGGGTGGAACCATTTCATTGCAGAAGGAGCAAGACATGCGTAACCAAAACCGATACCAGCACCAGTGATGCCACCGAAAGTGATGGTTAGCATAGTGATAGAAGTCGCGAAGCTCGACGCTACCATACCAAGGCCAGTCAATGTAGCACCTAGGATAAGGATCTTACGAGGGCCCATGCGATCTTGAAGAACGCCAGCAACTAGAAGAGCAATTGAGAATACGATTGTTGCTGTAGCGTATGGTTGAGATGCTTCAGCAGGAGTAAGGCTCCAAGTAGCGTCATTTACTAGGGCTTTGCTAAATACACTCCAGGCATAAAGAATACCTAAACAAAGGTTAATACAAATACCTGCAATTAGGATTCGCATCGCTTTATCAAGTTTGCTCATCATTTTTCTCAGTGTTGACCCATTTCGCTCTTGTGAGCGGAGTAGGGGAGGTTAAAGGGTTCAAATAAAATGGTTGTTTCTCAACAAATTTGAGAATCAACGCGCGGATTATATCTGATACGTATGTGATATAAATCTCAAAATTCGGCGGGATTGTAACAAATTGTAACTGAGAGTAAAGCGAGTTTTCTATCAATAGTGGAATTGAAATGGGTAAATGGTTGGTTGTCGAACAACTTATATTCGAGAAATAAAATTGTAATTTTGTTGTCACATAAGAATTCTGGTCGTCAAAGACGATAAAAGTCTTGGCTAAGTGAGTTGTACCTGCCGATCACAAATTGACAAAATGTGTATAAACCTTTCAAATGTTAATTGTGTGTAACATTCAAACACTAAGAGTATTAAAAGGTTACAGGCCTATCAGGGGTTAACTGCAAAAACTTAAATGTTAACAATGTGTAAAATAGAACGTTATGCTGAATATTGGTAAAAATCGGTTAATTTTTGTACTTGAAACTTACGGTTAAATGACGATAATGACAGCGAAACATAAGATTCCATATATGAAAGGATGCATGGTTACTCGTTACTGACCTGAGGTGCTGCTATGAAATTATTATTAATCTTAATTGCGTCTTTATCTGCAGGCGTTGCTTCGGCAGACCACATCCATTCGTTCATGTTGGGCCTTTCTATTGCTGCACTCGCTGTGGGCAGTTGTTACTGGTTTGCATTTAGAAGCACTCGTTTTCCTGAGCTGGCCCTATTCCTGCTTATCTGTGGCTTGTTCGCTAAGATTGCAGTCACTGTCACTGGGGTGGTGCTGGGCATGCAGGCAGAGTTGATCAGCTCTCCTATTATTTTTGCCTTGTCTTACCTGTTCTTCTCTTTGGTCGTAACCTACTTGTGGTTCACCTACAAAGACTCGATCATTAAGGCGCCTAAAGCTGCGGCATAAGACAAACAGAATTCAAAATAAGGCCTTCCATTTGGAAGGCCTTATTATTTGTTATTAAACCTATTTTTTATCCCGGTGATACTAGACCAATGTATAAGAGATTCGGTTAACATGAATTGTTAAACTGGCAAAGTGAGTAAAGAGAGGTCTTTTCAGGGAGATAGGCATGCCAGAGTTAGTGTTTTGGATCGAGAAATTGGTATTACTTACCGGAATACTGAGCGTGATTTGGGCGGTGAAGCTTTATGGACAAAGAAGCAGCGATTGGACTGGTGTTGTCACTATGTTCTATAAACGCATCCCGCTCGATGTATCCGAGTACAAATGGTATAGGTTAGGCATTGCTTTGATTTTCTTTGCCGTGGTGTTGAGAATTTTGACGCTTACCTTCTGGCCATAACAGCCAAATGATTTATCAACTGCGAGCATTAAGCTCGCAGTTTTCGTTTATGGCTTAGCTTTAGGTGTTCTTTTCGGAACTAACTGAGTTAAACCTTCAATCTATCCCTTCTTAAAATGAAAAATCTTCTATAGTTTAAAGAGATTAGCGGCGCAATTTGAGCGTGCTAATGATACTATGCGCACCCCAACGTATTGTCTTCTCTAGCTCCATGGTGAATAAATGTCTCTATCTGTATTGATTTGTGATGACTCCGCTTTAGCTCGTAAGCAGATGGCTAGATCACTCCCGCCGACTCTTGGCGCAAACATAACTTTCGCAGTTCATGGATTAGATGCGCTTGAGCAACTAGAAAGTAACCCGTTTGACCTGATGTTCCTTGACTTGACCATGCCTGAGCTTGACGGCTATGGCACATTGGCTGAAATTCAGAAACGCAATATTGATATTAATGTTGTTGTTGTTTCTGGTGATATTCAGCCTAAAGCACAAGAAAAAGTGCTTGGTCTTGGCGCCAAAGCTTTTATTAAAAAGCCAATCGATAAGGATGTACTTAAATCGGTCCTAAAAGAGCTCGTACCACCGCCTTCTACTGCACAATTTGTTCCGAGCTCCCCAGTCGAACTACCGATCCTTAAACGTCGCGATATCTATATGGAAGTGGCAAACGTCGCTATTGGTCGTGCCGCCGATGCTTTAGCCCGCCACTTTGATGTGTTTGTTCATCTGCCTTTACCGAACGTCAATATCTTTGAGGTGAGTGAGCTGCATATGGCACTGAGAGATCTTGCTAACAATGATCAAGTCTCCGGAGTATGTCAGGGCTTTAGTGGGGAAGGCATAGCAGGTGAAGCTTTAGTGATGCTAAGTGATTCATCGGTTGCTGACCTACACAAATTTATGAAGATTGATCAGAATGATGCAGAGCATGAAGAGCTAGAGCTACTTATGGACGTATCCAATATTCTGGTAGGTTCCTTCCTTAATGGATTAGGTGCTCAAGCGGAAGTACGTTTTTTCCAAAGCTCGCCAGTGTTGCTTGGCCAACATATTCCTATTGAATCTGTCATTCAAACCACAACAGGGTCGTTCAGTAAGACCATGACTTTTGAAGTTAGTTACCACATCGATGGCACCAGCATTCGCTGTGATCTACTTTTCATGTTTGTCGATGAGTCTTTGCCGCTGCTTGATAACAAATTGGCCTACCTAATGGAGGATGAACACTAATGCTTAGCTTACCCGCAGAATTTGAGCAGTTTCACTGGATGGTCGATATGGTTCAAAACGTTGAACTAGGGCTGGTGGTGCTGGATAAAGATTATAATGTGCAAGTTTGGAATGGCTTCATGACCCACCATAGTGGTAAACAGGCCCATGAAGCGATTGGCAAGTCATTGTTTGAGATTTTCCCTGAGATCCCACAAGAGTGGTTCATGGTAAAAGCCAAGCCAGTATACGATCTTGGTTGCCGTAGTTTCATTACTTGGCGCCAAAGACCTTATCTATTTCGTTGTCGTAATGTCCGTCCTATTACACAACAAGCAGAATTTATGTATCAGAACGTCACTCTTAACCCGATGCGTGCACCAACAGGTGAGGTAAAATCGTTGTTTTTGTCGATTCAAGATGCCACACCAGAAGCGATGTTAGCGAACGAAGCGGGCTAAATCGCTTTACACGGTTACCAAAGCCAAAGCATTTGCTTTGGCTTTTTTGTTATTTGGGGGCGATAGCTAAGAGTTTTGTGATCTAAGTAAGGAAAAATGTTCGATTTGATATGTGGATTTTTCTGATAGATCTTGCAAAAAACCTCAAAAACATGCCATTAATCGAAAATAAATCGAGTTCATTGGCGGTGAAGTGAACTATTGATGAATCGTCCTTAACAGATGATACGAAATTCTTGAGAGTAGTTGGTTTGACGTAAGTTCTTGAATTTATGTGGTTTTTATCTGTACTATTGTTATGTTGGAAGGGGGGCGAAGTAGACAGGCAGAAAGTGGGTATGAATTCTTTCCAAAGGTATCACAAAAAAATTTAAAATATCAGTCTTGCAGTTAATTAATCCCAGCCTATAATGCTGAAAACCGGAGCGCCTGCCAGCGCCCCGGTTTTTTTGTGTCCGCAAAACAGAAATAGGTTCTGCCAAACTTACTTCTGATTGAGAAGCTCAGTCTGCCAACCGACTTCTCTAACACACGGGCATTCACTACAGAATTTAAGGAAGCAATATCCCATGCGTATCGAACAAGAACTTAAACTTGGTTTTAAAGATGTACTGTTTCGCCCGAAACGTTCTACTCTAAAAAGCCGCTCTCAAGTAAATTTAACCCGAGAGTTTACATTTAAGCACAGCGGTCGTCAATGGTCTGGTGTACCTGTTATCGCAGCGAACATGGACTCAGTGGGTAGCTTCGCAATGGCGCAATCCCTAGCCAAAGAAAATGTAATGACCGCTGTACATAAACACTACACCGTGGCTGATTGGGCTGAGTTCGTTGCAAACAACGATGCTAGCGTTCTAAACAATGTGATGGTTTCAACAGGTACGTCAGATGCTGACTTCGAAAAAACCAAAGAAGTGATGGCACTAAGCGATGAACTAATTTTCATCTGTATCGATATTGCCAACGGTTATTCTGAGCACTTGGTAGAATACGTAGTGCGAGTACGTGAGGCGTTCCCTGACAAAGTTATCTCTGCAGGAAATGTGGTTACTGGCGACATGGTAGAAGAGCTTATCCTTGCCGGCGCAGACATTGTAAAAGTTGGTATTGGCCCAGGCTCTGTGTGTACAACTCGTGTTAAGACCGGCGTAGGTTACCCGCAGCTTTCTGCCATCATTGAGTGTGCAGATGCAGCACACGGCCTTGGCGGCACTATTGTCGGCGACGGTGGTTGTTCATGTGCAGGTGATGTAGCCAAAGCATTCGGTGGCGGTGCAGACTTCGTTATGCTTGGCGGTATGCTTGCAGGTCATGAAGAATCAGGCGGTGAACTGATTGAAAAAGATGGCAACACGTTCATGAAGTTCTACGGCATGTCGAGCCAATCTGCGATGGATAAACACTCAGGTGGTGTCGCTAAATACCGAGCAGCTGAAGGTAAAACTGTACTCTTGCCATACCGTGGTAAAGTTGAAAACACCATTGCCGACATTCTCGGTGGTGTACGTTCTACGTGTACTTACGTAGGGGCGGCAAAACTCAAAGAACTAACCAAACGCACCACCTTTATCCGCGTTCAAGAGCAAGAAAACAACGTATTTGGTAAAGAGTGATTTGAAATCAACCTAATTTGGTCAAGTTAGACCTGAGCAGTAAGTGGAATTGCGATTCCATTATGCTTAAGTCGCTAAGCTAACAAAATATCAACCCGTACTTCATTTTTGTGATGTGCGGGTTTTTTGCGTCAAGCTAGGTCTAAACGCTGTCAGTTTAGTTGGTGTTGATAACTTTTGTCCTATAATCATTATCAAATTTAGTTTGATAATGATTCCAATGTTAGCCTGTTTAAGGCGAGGTTAGGCCGAGCTACTATGGACTCCGTTGTTAAAGGTAATCAAACTTATCACAGAGGAATGGACCATGGCTAAACTGACTATCGTTGCAAACATCATTGCTAAAGAAGACAAAATTGAACTGGTAAAAGCAGAGCTGCTGAAACTTATTGATATCACTCGAGCTGAAGAAGGCTGCATTAATTACGACTTGCATCAGGACAATGAAAATCCAGCGCACTTCTTGTTCTTTGAAAACTGGGAGTCACGTGAATTGTGGCAAACTCATATGGGTAACCAGCACCTACAAGAGTATATGGCAGCCACTGATGGTGCAGTTGAAACCTTTACACTCAATGAAATGACTCAAATCGCTTAATTGAGCAGATAAGTTGAGACTCGTTGCAAATAAAAATTGAATTCTATAGGGCTGACTACGTTGTAGTGAGCCCTTTTTTGTATATCGAAAGCTAGGAGAACCTTTATGCTGCTTCAAGATTTACTGGTTGTAGTGAAAGTCGCAGAGTTTCGAAGCATTACTGCCGCAGCTACAGCTCTTGATATGAGATCAGCAACAGCCAGCGCTGCAGTAAAACGAGTAGAGGCGACTCTGGGCATTGAGCTATTTGTTCGAACCACGCGGCAATTGAGGCTCTCTAGTGCAGGAGAGCGTTACCTACCTGAATGCGAAAAAGCGCTAAAACTATTGGAAAAAGCAAAGCAAAATATGCGGGAAGACTTGAACATAATTGATGGTGAGATCCGCATTGCTCTTTCTTCAGATTTAGGTCGAAACCTAGTTACACCATGGTTAGATGAATTTATGCTGGCCAACCCCAAAGTGACACTGAGGAGCAATATCAGCGATAGCAACATCGATTTTTACCGTGATTCTGTGGATATGGCTCTGCGCTATGGTTCACCGACTGATGCCAGTATGTACGGGTTCAAAATATGCGACATTCCACGACTGTTGTGTGCAACACCTGACTACCTTAAAAAGTATGGTATGCCTCAACATCCTAACGAGCTCTTGTCACACAATGCACTGTTATATCAATTGCACGATTCGTTGCAAGATACATGGAAATTTACCGATGGAACTAGAGAATTCAAAGTGAAACTAACTGGCAACCGAGCATCTAATGACGGAGATTTGGTAAGAAGGTGGTGCGCTTCTGGCAAAGGGGTTGCGATAAAATCATGTTTAGATATGTCTGATGATCTTCTCTCTGGAAGGGTCGTCAACGTGATGCCTGAATACAAACCTACATCGACTGAGTTGTGGTTGGTTTGTCCAAGCAAGCAATCCATTACCGCCAGCACAAGATTGCTTAGAGATCTGTTTCGGGACAAATCTGAAGCGATTTTAGCCGAGCTATCGAAAGAAGGTTATTTGGATTAGTTCAGCTGTTTGTGGGACGTAATCATTAGATTAGCCGTAAGATATTCGAGCCAGCAAGGCAATTTGCTGGCTCTTTAGAGAGCTCATAATCTAAAACGACCAACAATCTCATTGAGTTGGCCATTAATTTGCGAAATGCTTTGAGCATCATTCAGTGCTTCTTTGCCATTGTTATCGAGCTCTTGCACAATATCGCTGATGGCGTTCATGTTTCTACTTAAATCGTGGGTCACACTGCTTTGTTCTTCAGCAGCAGTTGCGATTTGAGAGCTAAGGTCACTCACATCGGTAACGTGTTGAGTCATGGCGCCTAAACTTTGTGCAACAGCGCCCATGGCTTCTGCAGTGCTTTCACAGCGCCCTTTAGTAGTATCCATCGCTCTTACAACCTGCTGGTTGCCTTTTAGTAAACTTCCTAGCGCAGACTCAATTTCCTCTGTGCTCTCTTTGGTTCGAGTGGCTAGCATCCGTACCTCATCAGCTACCACGGCAAAGCCTCGTCCTTGTTCACCTGCTCTTGCTGCTTCGATAGCGGCATTGAGGGCGAGTAGGTTAGTTTGTTCGGCGATATCTCCAATGACATTGAGGATCTGATTGATGCTATCAGTTTCATCACTCAGCTTTTGTACGCTGCCTGCGGTCTCTTGTACATCTTCAACCAAGGCGGTGACGGAATTTTGAGCCCCACTCACCGTACCTCTCGATGCTTCACTGGCTTGATTGGCCTTTTGAGTCAATTGCGCAGTGCTTGCTGCATCCGCTGCCATAGACTCCGCAGTCGCATTCATCTCTTCAATAGCCGTAACAACTTGCTCGGTTTCTTGTACATGAGATTGGAGAATAGATGAGTTTCTCGACGAGTTATCTTGCAGTCTAACGACATTTTGTTGCAGTACTTCACCGGCCTGTTGGATCTGATTCATCATCTGTTGTAGGTTTTCGACAAAGCCATTTACTCCCTGTGCGATTTGGCCAAGATCGTCATTGGACTCAACATTAAGTCTTTGTGTTAGATCTGCATCGCCTTGCGCAAGATCCAAGATGGTTTTTTTGAGCTGTATGATTGGTGTGTAAAGCAACTGAATAATGAAATAGGCCGCAATTACACTCACCACACAAGCAATTATGCCTACCCAGAGAGCCTCAGATTTTGCCGCTGAGAGGTCTGAGAAAGCGATGGCTTTGTCTAAACTAAGAACGAAGTACCAGTGTTTGTCACCCGCTTTGATTTGCTGTGAAAACATGAGCTTTTCCACACCATCAAGTTGGTACTCCTGGAGGGCACGCTCATCACCCACTGCCTTTTGGAAGACCTGCTGCAATGAGGTGATATTACTTCCTTTTTCACCTACCTTAAGCTCGAGAGATGAGCTCGCTAAGATCGAGGTATCTTGGGCCATGATGACCGCAACAGAGCCGGGTATTTCTGTGGCTGCTTTCGCTAATTCATTAAGGAACCCAAGCTTCATATCTACAGAGACCATTCCGCTAAGTGTTTTTTCTACAATACTTATCCAGTAAACATCACCCTCAGACCCTAGGTAGGGATCAGTCACGGAAGTACCGTTAGCTTGTCGAGCGGCTTGATACCATCCCCTGGTTGTTACGTCGCCTTCATACTTATGGTTTGGCCAAGTGTTGGCTTCTTGATTCCAATAGCCATCTCCATTTTCAAACGCTACAACGGCGCTATTTAGATTGGCTGCAGCAGCCATGATGTGGGTCATTTGAATCAATTCTTCACGTGACCCTTCGATTGGAGTGCTCTTGTATAAAGAAGCAATTTTTCCGACAGCACCGACTTTGTCACCGACTACGAGCTCGACCTTTTTGGCAGAGGAGGTCACAAAACTCTGGGTACTATCTACGATAATTTTGGTGAGAGTTCGTGCCTCATTTTGATAGGACACAATGCCTGCAACGGCGACGGACAGAGAAACTAGGGTAAGTGTGGAGATCAACAGTAAGTTTTTAAATCCTAGTTGTTTCATAACTAGATCCTTTTACTGGGCTATTTTCTATCCATTAATTCTAGTTGATATATTTATAAAATATTGAGTAAGCAGCTCAATATCCCTTTTATGGGGCTAATGTACTCGGTTGAGGTTTAGCGTGGTAGCCCTCATTTAGCAGGCGTTGCTGCAGATCTTGGTAAGACTCAGATTTCATCAGTTCTGCCATGCCGGCATCAAACTTTTCCATCCACTTTAAAGAGTCGGTGCGACTTTTAGGAAACAGTAGGTGATATTTGGCGTAAAACAATGGTTTTGGAATATGAGTAATTTGCGTTTGTTCGTCAGGGTTAAAGTGTTGAGTTAGCACGGTCTGTCCTACTTTTTTACCTAATAGCAAGATATCAATACGCTTTGCGAGAAGTTTTCTAAAGTTCTGCACGTCATTATTTACGTACTCAACTGAGATTTCTCCATCTCTTAAAGCTTTTTGAAACTCTGGCCCGTATTCATAGCCTCTCACATAACCAAACTTATAGTGTTTCAAATCATCAAATGTATTAGAGCGCTTGATGGGCGTTTCTGTTAAGTGGTAAATCACCACTTCTTCTTCGAGAACAGGCGTCTCACTACAATGAAATTTTGCACGTCGTGTTGGGGAGCAAGCCCAAAACATAGTTGCAGCATATTTGCCTTTTGCACTGTCCCTTAACGTTCTGACCCAAGGTAAATAGTGGAGCTCTACCTTTATATCTTGGCTTGAATAGGCTTCAGTAACCAGGTGGGAGACGTAGCCCTCAAAGGGGAGGGATGGTCCACTAAACGGAGGGTAATCACCAGAAGCGATGGTGATTTTATCTGTGGCGCATACAGGCAAGCTAAAACATATGAACCATGAGACGACTGTCCTTATCATTTGAGTGCTCCAGAGAGACCAATATTCACAGTATATAAGATAATTGCAGTGGTCGTGGCACGTATATAATGTGGCTGCCTGTGCTTAACTGACGAGGCTGAGGGCGTAAAATTGAAATCAGTTCATCTCTTTGTTCAGTATTACTTGTATTTATGAAGAGTGCTTTTGGGAATATGGCGGTAGTCGTTTGGACAACGGGTCAACATTGTGTCATGTTTAAGCTGATTACTAGAGCCAGTTTAGAGGGCTAGTGAATCCAGCTAATACAGTTTGACGAGCTGGAAAAATATGAGACATAGATTGAAGCATGATGTATCAAACACTGCTGTTGCTTTAAAACTGGAAGTTCATCACAGTTAGGACTGACCACTTCGATTACCCTCAGCTCAGTAATATCTCTATCCACTTTGCAGGTTAAAGCGCATGTTTCACGGTAACAATACTATTGCTGAAATTCGCCAAGCGTTCTATAGCGCTGTTTCCTGCTGCACATCTGTCACTCTTATCGGTTTTTATGCTCTTAGCCGTCACGCTCTAAGTGAATGGTGTAACGAGTAGCCCATCTCCCATGTGTAATCACAAGTAAAGCTCCGCTTCCCCCGAACCGGAGAGGCTTTGCTGTCGGTTAAATTCTTGACTAATCAACCTTGAACTATTTGAAGAAGCTTATGTTCTTTGAAGGCGTCTTGCGCTCGATAGGTTGGTTATATCAGATTTTTTGTTGTAAACCTATCAGGATGATTTGATGTTACAGCTGATTAAAAACGTACAACTTTTTGCACCACAAGCGCTTGGACTATGCGATCTTCTGATCTGTGGCGAAAAAATCCATCAGATTGAGAGTGGTGGCTTTGATGTACCCAGCTTTATTGATGTTTATGATGGGCAAGGGAAGTATTTGACCCCCGGTTTTGTCGATGGACTAACCCATATAATCGGTGGTGGTGGGGAGGGAGGGTTTGCCAACCGCACTCCAGAGATCAATGCCCAATATATGCTCGAACACGGGGTGACTAGCTGTGTTGGGGCGTTAGGCACAGACTCCATCACTCGCAATCTATCTAATCTACTTGGGAAAAGTCGAGAGCTGACAGAGCTTGGCGTCTCAAGCTATTTCTACAACGGCTCCTATCACTATCCGCCCGAAACTCTTACAGGCAGTGTCGAAACAGATCTTGTCTATATCCCTGAAATTGTCGGGTTAGGAGAAATAGCTCTTGCCGATCATCGTGGATCGTTGCTCACTTTTGCCGATCTCTACTCACTCGGACGTAAGGTTCGAACATCAGCCAATCTAGCGGGTAAGAAAGGTGTGATTTTCTGTCATCTAGGCGATGAACCTGAACAGTTAGATTTATTAAAGAAAGTGGTATCAGAAACAGAGCTGCCACACTCATTTTTTGTCCCAACTCATATCAATCGTAACCCCCAATTATTCGATACTGGTATTCAATACGCATTGGATGGCGGCTTGATTGACTTAACCACCAGTACCAATGAAGACCTGCTTCAAGATGGCGAAGTCGCCTGTGCCAAAGCATTAGCTGCTGCGCTTGAAGCGGGAGTGGATATTAGCAAGATTTCATTGAGTTCTGATGCCAATGCGAGCTTGCCTCGTTTTGATGCGGACGGCGAGGTCATCGGTATCGACTGTGGCGATATCTCTAGCCTTTTCGAATCGGTTAAACAAGCGGTTACCGAATACCAAGTACCTTTTGAACTGGCGCTTCAATCTATCACCTTAAACCCAGCAAGAAACCTTGGTTTGGAATCAAAGGGTCAGATCCGAGCTGGATTTGACGCCGACCTTGTACTTGTTGACCCACAATCACTTTCAGTTGAGCAAGTCTGGAGCAATGGACTTACTCGCATATAACTCACAGAATATTTAAATAGAAAAGGAATACCTATGACAACTCAGACTGAAACACAAACAAGACGACGGACATTTAAGATGCCGACCGTGTATACCTTGTTGTTTATCATCACCGCATTAGTGGTTCTGATGACATGGTTTGTACCAGCAGGCAAATACGACTATTTAACAGCGGATACTCAGCAGCTAATCAAAGCGAAAGATGTTGCGAGCTACTCTGGTGGTGAGCGCTTATTACCAGTACCAGGCTCTTACACTGAGCTTACCAGTAACCCGCAAGGCATAGGTGCTCTGCTTGAGGCTCCGCTCACAGGTTTTGGTGAAGCCAGCTCGATCATCCTTTTTGTCCTCATGATTGGTGGTTTTCTTAATGTGACCATCCGCACAGGGGCGATGGACGCAAGCGTTGCAGCAATGTCACAGCGATTTGCTGGTCGTGAGCAGTGGCTTATCCCAATCCTAATCTTTATCTTGGCTGTGGGTGGTAGCACCTATGGTATGAGTGAAGAGACAGTGAGCCTTTGGGTGATTTTGCTACCTCTGTTCATCGCTGCTGGCTACGACCGTTTGGTTGTTGCAGGTATTATCCTACTTGGTAGTGGCATCGGTGTTGCGACTAGTACAGTGAACCCATTTGCAACTGGTGTTGCTTCTCGCTTTGCAGAAATTCCTCTAGGCGATGGTATCGTTCTGCGTCTAGCAAGCTTTGCCATTTTCTATCTGATCACCTGCGTTTTCATTATGCGTTATGCAGCAAAAGTGAAAGCAGATCCTTCTGCTTCGCTGTTAAGCGATATCAATTTTGATGACAAGTTTTCTAAGCAGCCAGAAGTCGAGGAATACACCACTCAACACAAACTCACCATGACAGTTTTCTTCGGTGCGTTTGGCTTGATGATCTACGGTGTGATCCCTTGGGAAGATATCGGTGTTACTTTTGTGCCTGCGCTAAATTGGTGGCTAAAAGAGCTGTCGGTCATCTACCTAACAGCGGCATTGATCATTGGCCTTATCAACCGCATGCCAGAAGGAGAGTTTGTTAAAGCGTTTATCTCTGGCTGTAAAGATATGATTGGTGTGGTGCTCGTAATTGCAGTGGCTAAAGGTATCAATGTCGTGATGAACGATGCAAACATCACCGATACCATTCTAAGCTGGGCTGAGGGTTTGGTCGTTGGCCTAAACAGCGGTGTATTTGCGGTGGTTTCTTATGTCGCTCATATTTTGCTCGCTTTCTTTATTCCTTCAAGCTCTGGCCTAGCAACGGTATCTATGCCACTGATGGGGCCAATAAGCGATCTAGCCAATGTTGATAGAAACATTGTGGTGACAGCATATCAAATGGGGTCGGGCTGGATTAACCTGTTTGCTCCAACGGCAGCAACGGTGGTAGCAGGCTTGGCGATTGCGAATATCCCTTACGGTCGATTCCTTAAATGGGTTGTGCCATATATCGGCGCAATCTTTTTAGGAAGTTGCATCGTACTGTTTATAGCTGCCTAACTTGGAGCGCACCTCTATTTCGTCGGCATTTTAATGTCTGAATGTTCTTGGGCGTATGCTAGCGCTTATGCCCAAAAACGTCATATCCTTGAAAGTAGAGGCTTATCTTTACTGCAGTAGATTTGGCCTTGGGTATGTAGATTTAGTCCGCCACTTTATAAGCGATAGGTATGGGCTGCTCGCAGTTCATTATATGGTATTGCGCTAACTGAGATCAGTTCATCTCTTTGTTAAGTTTTACTTGTATTTATGAAGAGTGCTTTGGGGAATATGGCAGTAGTCGTTTGGACAACGGGTCAACCTGTCCTGATGTTCTGCATCACTTTTGACGTAGTTGGTTAGCGGCAGAACTTCTATTGCTATTTTGTCCGAATCTTCTCTCGAAGATAGGTAGTGTTTTGCTTCATCTAGGTGTTTTGGCATCATGCTATATATACCAGTGCGATACTTCTCACCTACGTCTTCACCTTGCTTGTTGATACTGTATGGGTCGATGATTTCAAAGAAATAATCCATTAGTCGATTTACAGTGATCAATTGGGGATCAAACTCGGTTCGTACACATTCAGCGTAACCATCATAGTCACTTCGTGTGGTTGACGAGGTACCATTTGCACGGCCAGCTTCTGTATGAATTACACCGGGTAGATGACGAATATACTCTTGAACACCCCACAGGCAGCCACCAGCGATATAGATTTCTTCCATCAGGACTCCTCGATTAAGGGCTAGGAAGCTAGCCCTTTAATCTAATACGTATTATGCCGTGCGAGAAAGCAAGCTTGCCGGGCGAGCTTTGGCAATTGCGGATGTAAGAAGGCCTGCAATGATACATTTGATAATATCGCCAGGAATGAAAATCGTCACTAGTGCGGCTGATTCCATCAACGTCTTCTCCAGTACAATGGACATACCAATGATGCCGAAGAAGTATAGAACGACAATACCGCCAATCGCTGATGCGATGCCAGAAACGACCGCAATTGAGCCTTTGCGCCATTTTTCAACAATGAGCCCAGTTACGAATGCCGCAGCTACCCAGCCAAATAGGAATCCACTTGATGCGCCAACAAACAGACCCAAGCCACCACGGCCACCGGATAGTAGAGGCAAACCTATCGCGACGAGTAGCAAAAACAGCAAGACTGCTAGCGCACCGCGTTTAGCCCCTAAAATTGTGCCGCATAACATGATACCGAGACTTTGTGCGGTAATAGCAACACCAAAGCCAAGCGTGATCTTAGGGATCAAGCCCAATGCTGCAATCAATGCTGCAAATAGGGCGATGTAGGTGACATTTTTTTCCATGTTAGTTTTTCTCCTGAGGGTTGATGCCACCACGAGCTCGCAGTGCCTCTGCGACTCTATCGGCGTCATCTAAAGCAATAACAGTGAATGGTGTGACGGTTTTCCAACCAGAACGGCGAGTTGTTCGGGCGCGCCACGCCCAAGATAAGTTTTGTCCTTTTGCGATTAGAACGGGTGTCATTCGAATCACCAATGCAATAGCAAGTTCCAGAGCTTTGGTGTTAAGCCCTAAACGCTGAAGTGGTTTAGTCACGTAGTGCACAACATCAATCATATCTGACAAGCGTGTGGTCATAGTCACCAAGTTAGCCAGCGCTACTGTAGAAACGAGCCTTAATATGATGGTGGTACCGGTGACGATTTGTTCAGTAGCGATATGCCAGACTAAAACGATGAATACAAATGGAAGAATAATTTTAAGATGTTTCCAGCCGCTCAAGAAAAACACCTTTCCTGGCAGCAGGTAAAGCGCTCCAATCGTCACCAATATGAATAGGTGTACTGCTAGGTTTTCAATATAGAACAATCCTAACGTCGCAAAACAGAGGGCAGCAAGCTTAGGCCCTGCGCGCCATTGGTGCGCTCGGGTTTTAATTGGAGAGGTTAGAGATATCATCGCTTTCTCCAATTTTATGCATTGCCTCTAAGTACTTTGGCAAGACTTCTGAAGGCTCTCCAAGCGCTTGGACTTGTCCCGCTTCTAACCAAAGCAGCTGGTCGTAGTTATTGAGATCATCGGGATCATGAGTAATGTGGATCAGTGCACCACCAAAACTGTCTAGATAACGTTGAAGCTGTTTTTTAGTTGGTATATCAAGGCCTGCAAAGGGTTCATCGAGGATAATCAGTTTCGGCTTCATTGCAACCACTGCCATCAAACATACCAAGTGCTTTTGACCTTGTGATAGGGCTGAGGTGTGGATGTCTTTCCAGTGACTTTTTCCAAAGCTTGCCAATGTGTCTAATGCGTTTTGTTCTGCTTGAGACTTGTCTTGTCCCAGTTGACGTAGTCCAAAGCTCAGCTCTTCTATGACGGTTGGGAAAATGATCTGGTGATCTGGGTTTTGAAAGAGTAAACCGATGGTTTGTACCGCTTGAGCTCGGTCTTTATACGGGTTGAAGCCCGCTATCCGTAATTCACCACTACCAACTTCGACCAAGCCAGACAGCAGTCGAGATAAAGTTGATTTTCCAGAGCCGTTGCGACCAAGTACACCAAGTCGTTGGGTTTCTATATCGACATTAAGGTCTTTGAGTACTGCTTTACCGTCAATATCGAGGCTAACATTGCAAAGCTCTATCTTGCAGGCATGATCTTTATCGTACTGAAATTTTTCTTGGTTATTCATAGGTATACTGGTTGGGTGAAACTTAAATGGAAGCTATCCGACGTAGCCGCGCTGCATAGTATCAAGTTGATATTCTAGGGTAAACCATTTAGGTGGTCAGCTTAGTTGTACCAACTTGTTGGACAGTCGAACTTAATTAAACGCTAATAGTTATCGGGGTTTATCAGGGTCAACAGTAACAAACTGGAAAATCGATAACTCTATTTGGGAAATGTATAAGTCATCGAAATAGCCAGCACCTAAAATAGCGGCAGTTAATAAAGGTGTCTCCTTTATGGTCTAGGGTGATAGAGCGAGGGTTTCGAAGTGAAAGTGTTTAAGCATGTGCTGCTGCCAATGTTGGTTTTGGTGCTAATCGGTTGTTCAACTGTGGGTAGCGAACGTCAGCCTTTGAATACGTCTGAACAATACTACGATTATCTTCAGCCAACGTTCGACCAATATGTAGATGCGACCACTCAATGGTTAGAATCTCACCGCAGTTTTATATCTGATGATCGCAAACGTGAGCTTGGTATGAACGCTCCTTTCGCCAAAGGGGATGTGAATTCGGATAAAGCGATTTTGTTGGTTCACGGATTGGGAGATTCTCCGTTTAGCTTTAGTGATATTGCCAACTCGTTGGTAGAACAGGGATTCTATGTTCAAGTTGTTCTGTTACCCGGTCACGGTAGTGACCCGCTTCATATGAATATGGTTAATTATCAAGACTGGCAAGATCTGGTAGACCACTACGCAAATTTACTTAAACAGGATTATCAACAAGTATGGTTGGGAGGCTTCTCTACCGGTGGCAATTTAGTCTCGATTCACACCATCGATAACCAAGGCGTTGCTGGCTTAATGTTGTTTTCTCCGGGGTTTAAGACCGTTACTCCTTTTTTGGAGAAGCTAACTCCTCTCGTTGGGTTGTTCACTGACGGATGGTTTGCGGAAGAAACTAATATGGCTAAGTATAGTTCTGGGCCGATAGCGAGTGCGCTTGCTTATTCGGAAAGTGCTGAGATTTTTAGAAAGAAAATTGACCAGACTAACATTGATGTTCCTACATTATTAGTGGCAAGCGAGGCAGATAGCGTGATTGATGCAAAAGCGCTGCACCAGTATTTCCATAAGAACTTTACACACGAAAACAGTAAATTGGTTTGGTATGGCGATACAGACCAATTGGCAACCTTAGCCAAGACAGAAGTTTACTCAATGCATCGAGATGATTTAAAGATCAGTACAGCATCACATATGAGTTCATTGTTTGCTCCGACTAATGCATATTACGGTCAACACGGCGAAAAACTGATTTGCGAAAACAACCTAAGTAGTAAAGATACCAAGGCGTGCCAATCTGGTGAGCCTGTTTGGTTTTCTGCATGGGGCTACAGTGAGAAAGGCCGGGTTTATGCACGCTTAACTTGGAACCCTTACTATTCGCAACTAGAATCAACCATTAAAGAAATGGTGCATTGATCAAAACGTTTGCCTCTTTAATGCAGGAGCCTTTCATGAGTCATAAGCTTCAAATTCGTAATATTTCGGAACTTCATAGAGCATTAGGGTTACCAAAACCAGTCCACCCGCTGGTGACGGTCTTTAGACCTTCTGAGCTCAATCAAGTGATAGAGGAATCGGTCACCATAGGTTTTGATCTTTACATTATCTCGTTAAAAGAGAGCGCTAATTGCACAGTAGGTTATGGACATACAACCTACGATTTCGAAGAGGGCACTATGTCTTTTTTTGCTCCTGGCCAAGAGGTTTGGGTAGATGAGCAGCCCGAAAGTAACGTAGAAGATACCAAAGGTTGGACATTGGCATTTCACCCTGATCTGATAAGCAAAACCGATCTGGGCAATAAGATGTCTAGCTTTACCTTTTTTGGTTATGAAAGTAACGAGGCACTGCACTTGTCAGAGCGAGAGCGGTCGATGGTGACCGATATCGCCTTGAACATAGGCAATGAGTGTGAGATGAATATGGATAACCATACGCAGTCTTTGATCTGTTCAAACATCGAGCTTTTGCTTAAGTATTGTGTGCGTTTTTATGATCGCCAATTCATGGTTCGTTCGAATCTCAATCAAGATCATATCGATCGATTTAGTCGTTTCCTCAACGATTATTATCAAAGCGATAAACCGTTTGAGCAGGGAATACCCACCGTCCAGTATTGCGGTAAGGAGCTCGGTTTGTCGCCTTATTACTTAAGCGATTTGCTTAAAAAAGAAACCGGCAAAAATGCCTTGGAGCATATTCATCTTTTTTTGGTAGAACGAGCAAAATCACTAATGCTGGATACTGCGCAAAGCATCACCCAAATTGCCTACGAGTTAGGGTTTGAATATCCGCAACACTTTTCTAAGCTGTTTAAGTCAAAAACGGGTATGAGCCCAAGGGAGTTTCGAACCACTACTTGATTAAGCCATTGTTGTTATAAGGTTTATTGATTAAGCGCAAGCCAGAGAACAAGGAAGTTGTTAGAGTCTGGCTTCATTTTAGAACAATAAGCCAAACACAATATGACCATTACTCCAGAAGAGCGTGACGCTGTTTATAAAGTTATCCATTCCCGCCGTGATGTCCGCAGTGATTTTATTTCTGACCCTATTCCGCAAGAAGTACTTAATCGAATACTTATGGCGGCTCACCACGCACCGAGTGTCGGTTTTTCCCAGCCATGGGATTTCGTATTAGTCACAGACACTAAGATCAAAGAGAAAATTAAACTTGGCTATAACCAAGCGAATCAAGCGTCAACTGAGATGTTTGAAGCTTCAAAACAAGAGCAATACCAGTCGTTAAAGTTGGAAGGCATTTTAGAGGCACCACTTGGAATTTGCGTTACATGCGACCGCAAACGTAACGGACCGGTCGTGATTGGAAGAACCATCAAACCTGAAATGGATCTTTACAGTACGGTTTGCTCGATTCAAAACATGTGGCTAGCAGCACGTGCTGAGAATATTGGTTTAGGGTGGGTTAGCATTTTGCACGATGATGTACTTAGAAATGCACTTAAGATCCCTGAAGATAAGGTTATTGTAGCTTACTTATGTCTAGGCTATGTGTCTAAGTTCCATCAAACTCCAGAGCTTGAGCAGTGCGGTTGGCTGCCACGAGCAGAGCTGGAGTCTTTGATTCACCACGATCAGTGGAATAGCTAGCTGCTCCTTGACGATAGGTGATAGAGCGACTGTACTCGATAAATTGTCTTTAGGAGGCGCTTATAATGCCTATTGCCCAATGTACAGTATCTCAACATCTCAATGTAAACCACGATAGTGCTGCGAAAGTTTATCAGCGCTGGCAGCACTATAGTTCAATCTACAGTGACGATATGTCGGTGGTTTTTACTCGGGCTGACGGCATGGCGGGTCAGGCCTATCATGTTATCGCTCAGCTCTATCTGCCCTCAATATGGAATGAACCTCAAATCCAACAGCTGGGAACCGGTTTATCCCAAGCGATTATTGAATCGTTTGGATTAGAAGATAAGGACGTGATTGTGCTCATTCATATCCTTCAAACCGCGCGAGTGGTTGATGGCAACCAGCTACAAGAATGGTGAGTTTTCGATGTTCAACGAACTGATTTTGAAAAGAACTTGCCAAATGTAAGGTCTATTCCAAAAAAGAACGCTGAGACTTTCCTATAATTGAGTAATGTAACAACAGTGTATTTTAAGTACTGACGCTGCATTCTATATTGCTATCAACGTTGAAATGGAACATGACCGACCCTCTCCAAAATACGACAAGTAACAAGACAGTACATCAATCTAAAGTTGAATCCACTCGGCTGCTTTACGCCAATACTGTAAGTGGGCTAGCGATATCTTTTATTGCTAGCACGGCATTGGTATTCGGGTTCGATGGACAAGGTGATGAAGGAAAAGTGATTTGGTGGGCCTTGATGATGGTGTTGCTTTTAGTGCGTAGTATCGATGCATTTCGATACCATCGGAGTTCACTTGACGAACAATTTGTCAATATTGATTCCAATAGGGTTAGATTTTGCGTCGGTGTGGCAGTAACCGCAGTAATGTGGAGTGGTTACGCCGTCACTTTTTATCCTTTCACTAGCGTTATCGAACTTACGTCGACGATAGTCTTGATGTCTGCGATGGCAGGTGGTGCTGCAAACATACTGTCTGGAAGCAAGCGAACTGCGATGTTTTACAGCGCAGTTCTTATCATTCCCTTGTCGTTAGTGCTCATGTTTTCGCAAGCCGAGTATTACGTAACGCTTGGAGTGCTCGGTGTACTATTTGCTGTTGTGATGATTATGTCGTCGGCAAAATCTGCTACGTTCACTGAGCAAGCTATCAGTTTACGTTTTGAAAACACCGAACTGTTAGAAAAGATGGAGCAACGAGTAGAAGAGCGAACCGAAAAAATATATCGGCTTTCGAGCATTGACCCGATGACAAACTTCTTAAACCGCAAAGCATTTTTTTCAACCGTTGCAACAAAAATTGCAGCGCATTCCAACGAGAAGTTTGTCTTGTTTTTTATCGACTTAGATGGCTTTAAGCAGGTTAACGATAGTTTGGGGCATGAAGTCGGTGATATTGTGATTAGAGAGACATCGCATCGTATTAGCGAACTTTGCCCTGACCCAAATAACAAGTGTCGCTGGGGTGGTGATGAATTTCTGATCATAAAGAAAATCAGTGATGGGTACGATCCAAATGATTTCGCAACTCAGGTCATTGAGCAAGTAAGCCGACCTCATATCGCTAAAAATTTTCGTGCTAGCGTTGGCGCTACCATTGGCATCGCACTCTACCCTGAGCATGGGGATGACCTTGACACGTTGATCCAAAGTGCAGATATGGCGATGTATCAACAAAAGCGTATGCGTAAAGGTTTGCCAAGGATATTTGACCAGTCTTTGCGTAATCAGGTGGTTAGAGAGCATAGACTCAGTGAGCTACTTGTACAGGCGATAGAACAAGATGACCTGCGTATGGTGTACCAGCCAATAGTTAAAGCAACTACCAGAGAGGTCGTGTCATTAGAGGCGCTTATCCGCTGGAATGTAAATGGAGAAGAGATATCTGCGACAGAACTTATTGATATTGCAGAGCAGTATGGTCTGATTTCAAAAATCGGCCTATGGGTGGTTGAAAGAGCTTGCTCGCAAGGGAAAGATTTCATTACAAGAGATCCCAAACTTACTATCAGTATCAATGTGTCGGTGTCGCAGCTGCTGGATCGTCAATTTGTAGACAATATAAAATGCGTACTTGAACGGGTAAACTTCCCAGCAAATGCATTAAATATTGAGATTACGGAGTCTGTGTTCGCTCATGATAAACAGGCCTTTTTACGAGCAATCAGTGCGTTGCAAAAACTCGATATTCGAATATCGATAGATGATTTTGGGACGGGCTATTCTTCGTTATCTAGTATGCTTGATATTGGTGTGGATATCGTGAAAATCGACAAGAGTTTCATTCATAATATGGATGAAAGAGGGGTGAGTATCATAGACGCAGTGGTTCAGATGGCATCATCGCTGAACTTTCTTGTCGTGGCCGAAGGTGTAGAAACTAAGGAGCAGGCCGACCAACTCAGTGCCATTGGTATTTCATATCTGCAGGGTGACTATTTTACCAAACCCATCGAAGCCTCGAACGTTAAGCATTTCTTAAGACAAAACCAACAAGCTCAAGCATAGCCATCAACGGTTCTACAGTCGATTGAAGATGGTTACTCGATTGCGACCTTGACGTTTCGATTCATACAGTGCTTGGTCAGCGACTTTAATGTAGTCTTTGATCGTGCTTTTGACACTCGGCTTAGTAATCACTGCGCCAAGTGATATTGTAAGGTGTAGCTTCTCTTTACTCTCACTTTCAATCGGCTGAGCTTCAACGGCTTGTCTAACGGTATTCAGAGTTTCATCAATGGTCTCTGAGCTTGGGTTATAGATTATCCCAATAAACTCCTCTCCACCGAATCGACCTAATATGACGTTCTTATTCGCAAACTGTTTCAGTACTTTAGCAACTTGTTGTAGTGCGATGTCGCCGGTAAGGTGACCGTGTGTGTCGTTGACGGATTTAAAATGGTCGATATCCATAAGCACTACAGCAATAGGGGACTCTTTTAAAATTGCTTTGAAATGCATCGCTCTAAACTGCTTTTGATAGTGGCTACGATTAGGCAGTTCTGTGAGCATATCAAGCTCCGAGTGGCGCTTTAATGCCTGTTCAGTCTCAGTGACTCGATTGAGTAACGATTCAAGTTGGAAGTAGTCTTGAATCCTGCTGGTGGACTGTTTGTAGAGGAAGCGGTTGAAAAACACAAAATGCAGTAAGCCAATGAAGATGACAATGCTGACCAACTTACCCTCGGGGGCAATGGCAAAATGTATCAGTATCGGAAGAAACACTGCGACGTAGTAGCCGATATAGCTGGCACGACTGAGGGTTAAGAATGGGAAGCCATAAAAAGCCACCGCACTTATCACGATGATGGAAGCCAGAGTGATATCAATCTGATTAAGTTGCAGTACTAAGTAGCCCACCACGCCCCAGCACAATCCATTTATTGTGGGTGTAAGCGCAAAAAGAAGATCAAAAAAGTTGTGACGCTCGGCAAATTGGTCAATTCGAGATAGTAGCCATTTTTGATGAAAGTAGCGTGAGGCGATGCATACCAATAGGATGAGATACCAAACAATACTCATCCAACCTAACGAGGACAGCGTTGCCAAAGCGATCGAAAATCCGCCACCAACTAGCGTATGGTTAGCCGTTGCCTGTGGCAAATAACTAAACGTGCGTTTATAGCGTTCAACAAATACTTGATGCGGAATTTGATTCATTATTATCACAGATTCTGAAGTTATCCCTTCGCTCAAATTTCAAAAGATAAAGTCAGACCTATGCCATGAGAGTAGTAAAGGAGCGAAATTCTACACCCAAAGTATTAGAATTTCAGTTCTCCTCGGCAATAAAGTGGGCAATATGAGATATAGCGTATGTCATATTGGCGGTTCTAGCCAAAAATCTCGTCAGTTTTTGCTGCACAAACAAAATCGTTATTATGTAACCCCTTAATTGAATGACTCCACCATTCAACAGTGACAGCGCCCCATTCTGTCAAAATGCCGGGGTGATGTCCTTGCTCTTCGGCCATTGCACCGATGGAGTTTGTGAATGCCAGTGCTTGACGAAAGTTCTTGAATTTATAGTGACGGCGTAACCGATTTATGCCGTCGACAGTAATAATTTCCCAATCGGTGAGGGAACATAACAACTGTTGTTGCGTATCTGGTGAAAGTGGGGTCGCTTCAGGGCTGCAGGCCTCACAGCTTTGTAAGTGAAGATCTACTGTCATAATTTACTCTATTGTTGTTTAGGTGGGTAAAGAGGGTCATGAAGCCCTAATGCTTGTGCTTGTTGTACACATTTCATCAGGTCACACTTCGCCAGTTCGAAAAGCTGCTCGATATGCTCGATGGCGAAATAAATCGGTTGCATGATGTCGATGCGATACGGAGTCCTCATGACATCGACAACATCAAAAGGTTTAATTATAGGTGTACCTGAATATACGTATTGCGTCTCTCCTGGGCTGGACAAAATACCACCCCCATAAATCTTTATACCCTCGTTGGTTTGTAAAAGACCAAACTCCACAGTAAACCAGTAGAGTCTTGCGAGAAATATTCTCTCTTCATGAGTTGCGGCTAAACCTAACTGACCATACCTATGAGTGAACTCGGCGAAAGCAGGATGAGTAAGCATCGCACAATGACCAAAAACCTCGTGGAAGATGTCGGGTTCTTCCAAGTAATCGAGCTCTTGTTCGGTTCGGATAAAGGTCGCTACTGGAAATTGCTTTTGTGACAGTAGGGCAAAAAAAGTATCGAAGCTAATCAATGCTGGCACCGCTTTACATTGCCATCCGGTGGCAGCCACTAAGGTTTGATTGAGTTCAGTAAGTTGCGGGATCTGGTCATAAGGCAAGTTTAAAATGTTAAGACCCGTCAAATACTCTCGACATGCTCTTTGTTCAACATGCTTGCGTTGTCTGGTGATCAAGGTATGCCAAACTTGATTTTCTTGGCTGCTCCAACCAATCATTCCTTGACTATTAGGCGACTTAGATTGGTATTGAGTAAGTGTCGTCATGTCACAATCCTCAAGTTATCTATTGATATAACTATTGATGTGGCAGGTGGCGATGTCGAATTTCATGACGAATCTTAGTTTAATCCTCCTGTAACAAATGCTTTACATATGTGTGAGGAGGATGGGGTTTTAGCAAGTTTTTCCTTATGAGCGTCGAGTAGTGCTTTGTGCCATCAATGGTTTGTGTAAAATACAATGTTTGTCAATTATGTTTGTTGGTTTGGTACATCAGGGCAAATAGATGCACTAAACCGTTAGATGGAATTAATACTTTGAACAAAGCTGTCATCCTCGCTGGTGGTTCACTTCTGGCACTTCTTTCTACGGCTACTTTCGCACAAAGCGAACTTGACGATAGCCATTACCGAGCGCTAGCGATTAAAGTCGGTGCTTCTAGACTTAAAACAGATATCACTCGTGACAAAGACTTCCAACTAAATGGACGTGCGCTGTCGATTGATTACACATCAGAAAAGAATCATTGGACGAGCAATAAGGACCTTTATATCGGTTTCTTGGCATCGCTGGATATCCACTATCACTCTAAAAAGAAATCTGATACCGACGTGCTGTATCAAGTCGAAGAAGTCAGTACAGTCACTTTCAACTTAGCACCTAAAATCAGCTATATGTTGACGGATAGAACTGCCTTATATGGATTTGCTGGCGCTTCTTACGCCAACTTAAAAATGCAAGACTTTACTAAAAAGCCCGTCAAAGATAGTGATAAAACATCTGTTTCTGGACTTGGGTACTTGTGGGGTGTAGGTCTCAGATACCAATTACCTAATCGATTTGAATTTAGTGGTGAGTTACGTGGTAACCACAATAACGTCGATGGAAGTATTGGTGATGGCAAATCGGATGTCTATGGTCTATTTGCGGGAATCGGGTATCGCTTCTAAGCCGATTGACTAGAGACCATCTTCAGCTCATGTTGCTCTGTCCAATAGATAATTTCATCGATGGACAGAGCTTTCCCGTTAATATAGCCCTGCACGTAATCACAATTAGCGTGATCTAAAAGGCGTATTAACTCGCTTTGCTCAACCCCCTCAGCAATCACCGTACAGTTCAAGCCATGGGCTAATGAGATTGAACTGGTCACAATCGCATGGTCGGCTTCGCTGATATGCATGCTTGATACGAAAGAGCGGTCTATCTTGATTTGGTCAATCGCCAGTTCGCGAAGTAGGGTTAAAGAAGAATAGCCTGTACCAAAGTCATCAAGACTCACTTTGAATCCCATCACTCTTAATTCATCCAGCACCACTTTGGTGTTGTCGATGTCCTTTAGCATATCGCTCTCTGTCACTTCAAGTACCACTCGAGAGGAATCCAACTGTTCGCTTTCAACCAATTGTTTTAGATTATCCAGCAAATCTCGACTGGTAAGATCGTGAGCAGATAAATTAAGGTGGATGCTGGCATGAATTCCGTGGTTAGCAAAAAGATGCAAATCGAGCATGACCTGAACGACTACCCAATCGGTAATATCGCGGATCAGATGAGAACGCTCCGCAACGGGAATGAACAGGTCAGGAGGTATGAAGCTACCATCAGCTTGTGGCCAACGGATCAATGCCTCGTAACCGTAGAGGGTTTGCTCTTTGGTGTTAACGATAGGTTGGTAGTAGAGTTGAAACTCTTGGTTATGCAGCGCTGAGGTGATCATGGTGGCAATGCGAAGATGTTCTTTGGCTCGATTCTCTAACGCATTCGAGTAAAACGCCATGCCTTGGCCAGTGCGTTTCGCTTCATACATAGCAGAGTCAGCTTGGCGCAGTAACCCATCATGGGTAGAACTAAAGTGGGGGAATAGGCTAACACCAACACTTATCGATACGGGCACCGAGAACTCTTGCAAATCAAAACGAGGACTTAGCTCTTCGATCAATTCTCGATAAAAGTGCTCCACCAACTTGATGTCGTTGGTTTCTAACAGAATGACAAACTCATCACCACCGATACGAGCGAAGAATACTTTTTCTGGCAAAATGTCGGCAAGGCGGTCAGCAATCTGCTTGAGCAATAGATCACCACTTTGATGACCCATTGCATCGTTAACGCTTTTGAAGTTGTTTACATCAAAGAGCATCACACAAAAAGGTTGGTCGTGACGGATGTAGCGCTCTATTTTTTTGCGACAACTGAGGCGATTCGGTAAGCCTGTGAGTGCGTCTAATAGTGCTGCCTTTCTTTCGCGTTCAATCGCAGCTTCGGTATGGTCAAGCGATACTAGCGACGCACGGGTAACAAATAATACAAATAGGCTGCCGCAAAAGAGAATGGTTGCCATCGCTATGTCGAGGTAGGAAGCGCGACTGAGCGTGATTAAATACCCCATGTAAACGGAGTAGCCACCAATAAACAAACCAATGAGCATTAGCATCAGTTGCCAACCCATTTCGTTAGTTTTGCGACAGATTGCTAATGACGGTTTTAACGAGGCGAGTAGGGCGAGAATCCCTAGTAAGACCATCAAATCGGCAAACAGTACCATACGCTTTCTCTTGTTAGTTATAGACGCACTGCATTTGTTCTAACTATAACTGTAGCAAAGACTTGGCGAGGTGAAAGAGGAGAATCTCAACTGTTTTCATAATGAGACAGCTCAAAAAAAGTTGAAACGGTAACGTTTGCTTATGGTGTTTTTATTTTTTGATGGGCAAAAAAAAACCTTTCCTGTCCTAGATCAAAAAAATCCCCATTCTTTTTGTATTATTTCTTAAATAAAGTTGAATCATTCAAAAAATCTTGAATAATAGACCTCAACTTTTGTTGAACACAGTTTTCAACTGACCAATAAGTACCCACAGGAATTGTATCCATGCAAAACGCATACGTACTCGTAATTAACTCTGGTAGTTCTTCACTTAAATTCGCAGTTATCGACTCAAAAACTGGCGATGACGTACTATCAGGTCTTGGAGAGTGTTTTGGTCTTCCAGATTCTCGCATGAGCTGGAAATTTAACGGTGAGAAAACTGAAATCGCTATCGAAGGCGACGACAGCCACCACAAGATTGCAATCAGCAAACTTGTTGGTTTAACGGAAGAGCTTGGCCTACAGAGCGACCTTGTTGCTGTTGGTCACCGTATCGTACACGGTGGTGAGAAATTCACTAAGACAGTTCGTATTGATGAAGAAGTAACGGCTGAAATCGAGAAACTTTCAGACCTTGCTCCTCTACACAACCCAGCTGGTGCTATCGGTATCCGTGCAGCGGTTGAAGCTTTCCCGACACTACCTCAGTTCGCTGTATTTGATACTGCTTTCCACCAAACTATGCCTAAGAAAGCATTTACTGGTGCAATCAGCAACGAACTATATTCTGAGTACGGTATCCGTCGTTACGGCTTCCACGGTACTAGCCATTACTTCGTAAGCCGTGAAGCTGCGAAAATGCTTGATAAGCCAGTAGAAGAATCTAGCTTCATCTCAGTTCACCTAGGTAACGGCGCATCTGTATGTGCAATCGAAAACGGTGAGTCTGTTGATACTTCTATGGGCTTTACTCCTCTAGCTGGCCTAATGATGGGTACTCGTTCTGGTGACCTTGACCCAGGCGTAATCGAGTTCCTAATCAAAAAAGGTTGGTCTGCAGACCGAATCTTTGAAACTCTAAACAAGAAGTCTGGTTTCCTAGGTGTATCTGGTCTAACTTCGGATGCTCGTGGCATCCTAGAAGCGATGGCTGAAGGTCACGAAGGTGCTAAGTTGGCGTTTGAGGTATTTACTTACCGCGTAGCTAAGTACATCGGTTCTTACATGATCCCACTATCTAACCTAGATGCAATCATCTTCACTGGTGGTATTGGTGAAAACGCACTAGACATTCGTCGTGAGATCCTAAACAACCTAAGCCTTCTAGGCTTTGTTGAAGACGAGAAAGCGAACGAAGACGCTCGTTTTGGCGCTTCTGGTGTTATCGCCAAGTCTGAACTGCTAGATGCTGTTGCGATGGTTATCCCAACCAACGAAGAGTTCGTTATCGCATCTCAATCAGTTGCACTTATCTGATCTAAACTTCCAAGCACACTCTTAGATTAGATTTCAGGCCGCCAGCGTTTTGTTGGTGGCCTTTTTTGTGTTTGCACAAAACTAAGAGCGATTTTTTGCGTCAAGATTCGAACGTAGTGAACTCTTCAGGCGTGCTGCACTTCCCATTAATGGTTGACTGAAAAACATGTCGGTGGTTAACGCTCAACTTGAAAACATCAGGTATATGCCTCTCTTGCCACTTAGTTCTGTTACTATAGTGGCAATAATATAAGTGATCTTGCTAAATTTGCTCTTATAAAGGTGAATTGCTTCTATTGCTGTGGTGGGTGTTTTGTCATTAAGTTTTATAGTAACGATGAGTGCGTTATAGTTTGTTACTATAGTAACAATTGCATGCTTATATGCTACTATATTTGCTATTATAGTGGCAATCTTCGAGGGGCTTATGTTATCTCTTCATACTGCCTATGACGTACAGATGGATCTCAAAGAGTTTATCAAATCTGCTCGGAAAAAAGACAAACTCAGCGTTCAAAAGATGGCTGATCTCTCTGGCGTGCCTTATGCGACGATCCGAAAGTTTGAGTCAACAGGCAACATTTCTTTACGCCAATTTCTAATGCTATATGAAACAGTGGCAGATTTGAAAAAAGTGAAAGAGCTGACAAAGTCGTCAGAGCCTGAATTTAGAACGATAGAGGATGTGCTTCGACATGCTTAAGTCAGCCCTAACCGTAAAGCGAACGCTCAGTTCTGGTGAAAAAGTCGTTGTCGGCAGACTCGCTGAAAACAATAAACATAGTTATTTTCAGTTTGATGAGGCTTACTTAAATGTTCATTCGACCTCTTTGGCTCCGTTCAATTTAAAGGCAGATACCAGTCTGCAAGTGGCACCTAGAGCACCACATTACGGTATTCACGGAGTATTTGGAGATAGTCTTCCTGATGGTTGGGGACTTTATCTGATGGACCGTGTATTTAGAAAAAATGGTCATAACCCGAAGGAAATTACTGCCTTAGAGCGCTTGGCTTACCTAGGGGACAGATGCATGGGGGCATTGAGTTATGAGCCTGTGTTAGGTTTACTTGATGAGACCAAGGGATCGATTGATATGATTACACTTGGACGAGCTGCAATTGAAGAGTTTGAAGGTACTGAATCTGCTCTGCTCGAACATTTGATGAAAACTGGTGGATCAGGTGGTGCTAGGCCAAAAATGAACGTCACATGCCTATCTAATGGTGAATATTCGACATTAGATGGTGCAATTGGAACAAAGCTTATCGTAAAGCTGACATCTGAAAAATTTGACCTGAAGCACTCGGAATCTCTTGTTGAATATTGCTATATGCAGATGGCCCGCAATGTCGGTATTGAGGTTCCTAATTTCGATTTAATAGATGCAGGTAACGGACGATTTTGGCTGGAGCAGGAACGATTTGATTGCACAGATCAGGGGGGGCGACTCCACATGATTTCTGCTTGTGGGTTGTTAGATGCACCATTTAGAGAACCTTCATTGGACTATGTGGATTTAGTTAAAGCGACACGCATCATGTGCTGTGTCACTGAGTCTCAGAAGGTAGTCCAGCGCTGTCTGTTTAATTACCTAACAGTGAACCAAGATGATCACAGTAAGAACTTTAGTTTCCTAGCCTCTGACAGTGATAACTGGACGTTATCCCCTTTCTACGACATTGTTTACAGCCCTAATTCATATAAAGAACATATGACAGCATTTAATGGTAATGGCCGAACACCAAAAAGTGCGCTAGATCAGTTAGCCGCTCAATCAGGATTATCTTCAAAGAAGGCGATTATGGTGATGGCAGAGGAAATATTTGAAACAACGCGCTCGTTTAGCCGCGAGGCTAAACATCTGGGTCTGGCTCCTAACTTAATCAAGGAAATTGACAAGGATATGGTGAAAAAATACAAGTCGCTGTAAGCATTACTGCTCAATGGAAGCTGCTTAGTTTCCACGTATTTTCTATTCTTCGAGACACCGTTGTTACCATGGTTACCATGCGGTATTTTACAGGCCGCTAGCGTTTCGTTGGCGGCCTTTTTGTGTTTGGGTGTTAAAAGCTATCTGTTCTTTTTTGCTTCTAGCTTCGATTCGATCTTGGTGATCTCACTAGGAACGCAGCACTTTCCTTTGATGGCTGGTCGAGAAAAAACCACTCCGATAGATAACATCGCCACGCAACTCAGAAAAATCAGTACAGTAAGGATGAGAGTCATAGTATGTCTCCTATATCTATTTGTGCCTTACTGATAGTGGATCACATGACAGTTGTGAACAAGGATAGCTTTGTAACGGATTGTACGTTTTTTGGTCAGAGCATTGAGTGCCCGTGTTACAAAACAATGCTTATTTTAGATTATTAGTCAGTTGCTCACACATCTTCTTAAGAGAGAGCAGCTCATCATCCTGTAATTGAACCTGGCAGCGTAGCTTTTCAGGTACAGACTCAGCTTTATCTTTCAATGCTAGACCTTGCTCGGTCAAAAACATATTTCTAACTCGTTCGTCACTATCACCGCGGCGACGATTGACTAAGCCTTTGCTTTCTAGCCGTTTCATCAATGGGGTTAGGGTGCCCGAGTCTAAGTTCAGTTTTTTGCCTAGTTCCTTGACATTGATTCCGTCCTCGCTCCACAAAACCATCATCGCAAGGTATTGGAGATACGTAAGATCTAACTCATCGAGCAAAGGGCGATATGCTCGCGTCATTGCATTGGTTGCGCTATAGAGCGCAAAACAAATCTGGTTTTCTAACTTAAGATTGTCTGGGGTACAGCTGGTATTAGCCATTCTTTTCTCACGAACAGTAAAACATTGTGCACAATATACTTGCATTTCATTACCAAGTCGATATATTGTGCACAATATTATTTTGCGTAATCATAATGGAGAATTCAATATGTCAGCCCTATACACAACTAAAGCAACAGCCCAGGCAGGTCGTAACGGTCATGTATCTACTGAAGATGGCCTACTGGCAGTAGACCTTGCATATCCAAAAGAAATGGGAGGGGCAGGGAATGCAACCAATCCTGAACAGCTTTTTGCCGCCGGTTACTCAGCGTGTTTTTCTAACGCAATTTTACACGTTGCTCGCGAAGGTAAAGTGGAACTGAAAAATGCGCCAGTTGCAGCAACGGTAGGCATTGGCCCAAATAGTGCGGGTGGCTTCGCTTTGACCGTCAGCCTTGACGTAACACTAGATATGGCACAAGAAAATGCACTAGAGCTGGTTAAAGTGGCTCATCAAGTTTGCCCATACTCGAATGCGGTTAAAGGCAATATTGATGTGAAACTAACAGTCAATGGTGAGCCAGTTTAAATCCGTAAGTTGTTGACGCTAGGCAAGATTAAACTCTGCGCCTAGCGTACATCTAGTCGAAAAAATTCTAGTTTTTAAAAATGTTTGAACCAAATAACATCTTATTCGACTATCTAATGTTGATATGCAATCACTGTGCTATAACTAGATCATAAATAATAAATTCACTTAGTTGACTAGTGTGGCAGATGTTAAGTAGGGCTAAAAAGATATATGAGTATGCAGAGCCTAATTTAACCATCGTAGCTTTGATGGGGATATTCGGTTATCCGCTCTATTACTTAATTTGGCAGATGTTAACGCCGTCCGGGTACGAAAATTTACCTTTAAGGCTATGCTGCGCTGTTTTGCTGCTTCCAATTCTGCTTCGCAAGCAAATGCCGGTCTTTTTCAAAGGCCTCCAGCATGTTTACTACATTGTATCTCTGGGTGTATGTATCCCATTCTTTTTCTCTTTCATGATGCTCATGAACGAATGGTCCATCGTATGGGTGATGTCTTTAATGTCAGGGATCTTCCTGCAGATCTTATTGATTTATGATACACGCATAGTATTTCTTCAAAGTATTGCTGCCTATAGTGCTTCTTACTTTGCTGCCTACTTTTTTGGAGAGGCGGACTTAAGCTTAACGTTAGATTGGACATACTTACCTATACTGGCGTTCACCTATATTTTTGGAACCTTGTTCCACTACCGCAATCAAGCAGAGCACGAATCGAAAGTTTCGTTAGCCAAGTCTTTTGGGGCAGGAATTGCTCATGAAATGCGTAATCCGCTTAGCGCAGTATACAGTTCACTCGAAGTCGTTAAGCACTTGCTACCAGAACGTAACTCTCAGCATCTATCAGATACTTATCAAATCGATGCCACGCAGTTGGATCAAATTAATGTCATCTTGGAAGATTCTCTATCAGTGATAGAGAAGGGTAATGAAACCATCAGTTTGTTGCTTACTTCTATAGATGAGCACAAACTATCGACGGGGACGTTTAAACGCTATCGCTTGGGTGAAAGTCTGGAGCTTGCGATCAACTCTTTCCACTATGTGGGCAAGGCTGATCGTGCCATGATCCATCTTGAGTATCACCACGATGATGACTTTTTTGGCAGTGAAGTTCTGCTTCGATATGTAATTTTCAATTTATTGAAGAACGCTTATTACTACAAGATGAACCCGGATTTCACGATCAATGTGACGCTCTCGATCGAAGATGATCGAAATGTGATCAGCGTTATTGATACTGGACCGGGAATGGATGAAGACACGGTCAAACAGGTATTTGATGACTTTTACACCACAGGTAAAAAAGGTGGCTTCGGCCTAGGTCTTCCGTTTTGTCGTAAAGTGATGCGAGCATTTAATGGAGATATTGAATGCGAAAGTCATATAGGGGTTGGTACTTCGTTCCATCTTGTCTTTCCCAAGTACAACTCGGAGGCTGTTTTCGATATCAAGCAGTCTTTAATTAAAGATAAACAAATTGCATATATCGGCCATAAAAATAGTACCTTGAGCGCCTTGCAGTCGCATGCTTTCTTCTCAGGCTATCAATTAGAGTCAATAGAAGATCTAGCTCGGGTTAATGAATACGAATTCAAGCAAGATGTGTTGCTTATAGATCTTAGTATATATACCGATAAACCAACTCAGTTCTCCGCACTTGAGCGATTGTTGTGCAACTTTGAAGGAAAAATTGTTTATTTGTATTCTGGCAACATACTTGATTGCTTTAAGTTAAATCGCATTTTGCCTTATGAGCTGATGGAGATTAACACCTTTGGTCAGACTCTTGCGGTTAAACTGGACAAGTTATTGTTTGAGGAATCAACCGCAGTTTCGAGAGCCACCACTAAACCTATCCCGCAAGGCAATGTGCTGCCTACCGTACTTATCGTTGATGACAATGCCTCTTTACGTATCTACAGCTCGACACTGTTAGAGCGGCAAGGCTACCGGGTGCTGCAAGCAGAAAATGGTAAAACCGCTTTGCAGTTACTTAAATCCAACCCCGTCAGCATCATTTTGATGGATCTGGAAATGCCAGAGATGGATGGTATTCAAACAACCAAGGCCATTCGTGAACGACAGTACTCTTATGAAGGTAAAGAAATACCTATCATTTGTTTTACTGGGGAAAAGTGTGAAGATACGTTGAAAGCAATCGCTGAAAGCGGTATGAATGACTACATATTAAAGCCTGCTTCTAAAGATGTTCTAATAAATAAAGTATCAACTTGGGTTTAGTTAATTATCTAATAAAATAGGAGCCTTTATTAAGGCTCCTACGGCTTTTACATAACCCCTTCTGATTTCGCTTGGCTACAAATCGTTAAAATATTGTCTATATCCCGATCGGACACACCTGAATTAAGAGATAACCGTATAATAGCTCTATTCTTAGGTGTAGCTGGATGACAAAATACTGACCCAAATAATCCATGTTTCTCGAAATAGTCGCGAACTTGTTCAGTTTTTTCCTCGGTCCCTGTTTCAATAGCTATTATTTGGGACTGACTTTGGACTCGGTATCCGAGTGCTTCCAGACCTTGTTTTAAATGCGTTGCTTGTTTAAATAGCTTGTTTCTTCTCTCGTCGCTGGATTTAATTAAACTTAATGTAGCTTTGAGCGTTTCCAGTTCATGTGGTAGAAGTGCTGAGCTGAAAATAGCGGGTAGTGATGTAAATGGTAACCATCGTTGCATCTTTTCATGGCACAAAATTGCACCTGCTCGATAGGCAAAAGCTTTGGCGAGACTCACAGTGACAAAATCTACTTTGCTTGTTAATCCCAGCTCAGCAACTAGGCCTGAGCCGTGCGGGCCATGGGTTCCAAGAGAGTGGGATTCGTCGACTATAATTGCGCAGCCGTGCAAGTTACCTAATGCGACCACCTCGCGTAGCGGTGATACTGTACCGATTGTGCTGTAAACCGAGTCGACAATAATAATACCAGGCCCATGAAGTTCAAGTAGCTTCTTGAGATGGTGGATTTTGTTGTGCATAAAGGAGTGCACTGGTGCTTTAGCATTCTCAGCACCATGCCATAGCGACATATGTGCGTAGAAGTCGATATATATGGGTGTTGATTCGTTGGCAATGGTGTGCAGTAGTCCAACGTTTGCAGCCCAACCAGATTGAGTAACAATGCAGTTTTCAAAGCCTGTGTATTGGCTCAGTTGATACTCAAAGCTCTCTTCTTCTGCGGTGTATTTCTGCTCAAATACTGCTGACATGACAATTTCATGTTCAGCATTTTCGATCGATTCTAGTTGAGCTTGTTTAATGCTCGGATGATTTGAAACAGCAAGGTAATCGTTACTTCTTAGAACTATATCTGCTTTATTAGGCTCCAACCCGTGCACTAGATGCTGCGCATTACTGCGGCATTCAATGTGTTGATGTAAATAAGTGTCTAAGCGATCACTAATAAAACTTGGCAATGGTTTAGGTAGTGCAGTATTAGTATTCATTTGTATTTACTCATTGTTGAAAATAACTATGAGTCAGCTGACAAACTAGTTATCGAACATATGAACTTAGTTGTCATGAAACAAATACTATTATTTTGCACACCTTATCATTATTGACTATTCTGTATTTAATATTGAGCAGGAGTTCCTAGGCTTTAGGGAGTCCAGTTCGTTGATCTACAAACAAAATGCTATACGATATGAGTTCTATTTTTATACATTTTAAAATAGTTGGTGGATACCCATATCACCATGCCTGTAGCAATCAGCAACTCGATTAGTCCGAAATTGCGTAACCAAAACCATTGAGGAAACTCGGTTTTAAACCACTCTGTAAGGTGGTGGGTTGCTATGGCGCTTATCACCGATGGAAAAGTCACTGCAGCAATGGAAGGTTGAAACCTGAGTCTAAGTAGTGGGATGTAGCAAAGATAAATCAACATGGTCATCGTCATTGCAATGCCCGCAAGAGCCCCAGTTAAGACAGGATCAGGTGAAGAGAAGTTAACCATATATGCCGCTAATGTTAGGTTAATAGGGGCGGCCATAATAGCGAGCGTCGGTTTGGCGCGTCTTGGCAGGCTACCTGCAAACACTAGACGGTATAGAACCAAAGGAAGCATAAAGAAATAGATGGTGATACATGTCATTGCGATGGTTTCGGAAAACTCATTCATTCCTAGTTGCGAACCGGCCAACGAGCTACTGATCATCCCCACCGGGTAGAGAAACCAGCTTGGAACGATATTAGATATCTTGAACGAACGAATTTGGAAGAAAAAGAAGAAACAGAGCATGGTGAAATGCATGCTTAACGCAAGTACCCATAATGGTAAGGCTAGCGTTGGCAAAACGAGCGCCAAATAGTCACATAGTATCAGTACTGCCATGCTGATAGGGGCCATCAAGCTACCGCTTAGAGGGTGGCGAATCTCAGCAATAAATCGAGAATAACTGGTGAAATACCTTAAAATTACGGGCAACAGCAAACAAAAGCCAATAAACGCACATAACGGACGTAGCCAGGTACTAAATCCTTCGTGATATAAACTCCAAGCTTGGCCTAAACCTATGATTCCCAGCGCTAGAGATGACTGGGATAGGGGAACTTGAGGTGTACGGTATTTAGGCAGCCAGTTCAATGTGGGTCCTTGTTTGCGCAAAATTTTAGGTGAACTATAGCGGATCTAGTAAAAAACGCAGTAAAAAACTTAATCTAGTTATGGTTATGTAGAGATTTCTTTCCGATTGGTTTGAAAACATAACTTACATGAAAGTTAACGATTAAGATGAATGAGTTGCTGGTCTTGCACACTAGGTTCTATGACTTCTTCGGCTTAAAGTATAGCGGGTAAGCAACATAATCCCAGTCGTAATTATGGAAATTACTTTTTCAAATATGCAGCTCAAGTAGTAAGAACTGGAAGGAATATCGCTGTGAAGTGGGTTCAAATTCTAGTCATTATTGCTGCACTAACTTGAAATACGGTGCTGTTGTGCCATAGTTAAGCCGTAAGGCAAACATATCTGCAATAAGGAGAGTAAAGGTTGCTTTACCACAATTTGGAAGGAATCTTAGAATAGATATTCAATACCTCGTTTTTAGTTAGGCTCGATGTAGCCCTGATCGCAAACTCACGATATGAGTAACGAGGAGGAAGGCGCGCTTTCATAGTGCGCCTTTTTGTTTGTTGTCAAATTAAAGTTATCACAAGGTCAACACGCCCTAGTTAAGCGACTTGAACCGTTTCTAATCCTAGAGGTTTGGGTTTCGCTAAAAAATACCCTTGGAAATAATCGATATTTAGCGCAAGCATCGCCGAAAATTGTTCTGGTGTTTCAATTCCTTCTATCACAGTGGCCGATGCATGTTGTTGAGCGACTTGTAATGCGTGGTAGAGAGGTTCCACATTCCCTTGCATATACTTCTTTAGCAATCCACGGTCTATTTTAACGATATCCGGTTGAAGGGCTGCAACTCGTTGAGCTGTCGATGCCATGCTCCCGTAGTCGTCAACAGCCACACCAAATCCGTGCTCGCGTAAGTGGTTTGCAGCGCCGACTAGACGGTTTTCATTCAAAGCATGTTGTTCAACGATTTCCATCACTAACTGTTGGTTACTGATTTCTAACTCTTTTAAGCGACGATTGATCAAATCAACGCTTGATGGGTTGCTCGGTGCTGATTCGGTACTTGCAGGAAGCATATTTAAGAACAGCTTTAGATGTGACTTGTTGGATTGGGCAAAATTGCGGATATGCATCGCCCTAGCAAGACGGTCGACATTTATTCGGTCTTGAAGATCATAGCTTTTGGTGTGGAAGAACACATCTGGGGTGATAGGGGTGTTACAGTTTCGTTGATTGATTCTGACTAACGCTTCGTATCCGACGAGTTTGTTATGGCGATCGTAAATGGCTTGAAAACAGCTACTCAGTTTCCAAAGCTTATAATCAATGCTGTATAGACCTTGCTCATCAACAGAAAAGTACTGCTCAAACTGCTCTTGTCGACTAAAAATCATTAAGGTTCGCCATAAAACAAAATGCCAAAAGAACGCTTATTTTACAACTCAAATTAATAAATTACGACCTCTAAGCATCAGATTTTTGTTAATAATGGTAAATGATTTGATATGGACCCAAAAAAGGAGGCGTGCGCCTCCTTTTGACTTATCGTTTGTTTTTAAGATAGCGTTTACGGCGTTCTTCTTTCTTCTTGGCTTTTTCTTCGGCCTTTCTTGCAGTCTCTATTTCAACTTGAACTAGCTCTTCAGTGATCATCTCTGGGTGTTCTAGAGTGATTCGACCTAAAGTGCCATTTCTGAGTTCATGTAGAAGTATTTCAGAGGCTTTATGCAAGTCAACACGACCACCAGCTCTTAGTGCACCACGTTTTGAACCAATCGCTTCCATTAGCTCCAAATCAGACTCTGGCAACTCTTCGATTTGATAACGCTCTTTGAGTTTCTCTGGATAAGCTTTGGCCAAATACTCAACGGTATAAAAAGCAACCTCGTCGTATTCCATTGCCGTGTCTTTTACCGCCCCAGTTGCTGCCAGACGAAAACCACTGTGAGGGTTTTCTACTTTTGGCCACAAGATCCCCGGAGTATCCGATAGCACGATGCCATTTTGTAGGTTAATGCGCTGTTGGCGACGGGTAACGGCCGGTTGGTTACCTGTTTGAGCAATCGTTCGACCAGCAAGGGTATTGATAATGGTAGATTTTCCAACGTTAGGTATGCCCATGATCATGGTACGAATGTTTTTACCAATCTCTTCACGGTGAGGAGCAAGCTTACGGCACAACTCAAGGATCTTATTTACCTCATTTTGGTTGGTCGTAGTAATCGCCATCGCCTTAACGTTGCTTTCTTTCTCAAGATGGTCAATCCAAACTTGGGTCATCTCAGGGTCAGCTAAGTCGCGCTTGTTGAGCACTTTGACCACCGGCTTATCACCACGGATTTGAGAGATCATCGGGTTTTCACTACTAAAAGGGATACGTGCGTCTAGTACTTCGATGATGACATCAATGGTAGGAACGGCTTCTTCGATCTCTTTACGTGCTTTATGCATGTGACCAGGAAACCACTGAATAGTGTTGTTAACCATTTGAAAAATTTACCTTTGGTTTTTGATTTTGCTAGTAATAACCACCTATTTCCGCCTCAAAAACGAACTAAGAGAAAGCAGGGAATATAAAAATGCGAGTTTAACCAGCGTTTGCTGTGATCATAGTAACATTTTATGTAAATTGCTGAAATGCCATAAGGGATTAGTCTTTCAGACTCGGGCTATCACTATTATTTAAAGAGCTTGCTTTATCGCAAAGACAAGGAGGTAATAAATACTGTGTAAATTGTCACCAACGTCAGGGCTGGACTAGCAATTAAATGAGAAAAAGTCACATTTAAGGGTGTGCGCCACCGTAAACTGCTGCTACTATTGAGCGAAATAGTCGGGGGGCAAATGCAACTTATTGTATTTGCTGAGATCGATTTCGAGACCCGTTGAACCTGATTCAGTTAGCACTGACGTAGGGAACTATTAGCATCACCAAGCCTAGAGTGTATTTATACCGCTGCGCCTGCAGTGTTGTCGCACGTATTTAGGCTTGGGTCGTTATGGTTTTCTATGTCTGAAAGAAATGGAAAACCACATGACGCAACACTCTACTCTTCGTACTCCTATCGTTCTTACCATTGCAGGATCAGACAGTGGCGGCGGCGCTGGCATTCAAGCCGATATTAAGGCGATTTCTGCGACTGGCAGCTATGCGTGCTCAGTTATCACTGCAATTACTTCTCAAAATACTCAAGGCGTTTCTGCCATTTTTCCTATTGCCTTGGACCACGTGGCAAGCCAACTAGATGCGGTGTTTACCGATCTCAACGTTGTTGCAGTAAAGATCGGAATGCTAGCTGACTCTAATATCATCAAAGTGGTCGCAGATAAAATTCGCCTGTACCAGCCAAACTATCTCGTGGTTGACCCAGTGATGGTTGCGACAAGTGGTGATTTGCTTCTTGAACAGGCAGCGATTAGCACTCTCAAGCAAGAATTGCTGCCTCTTGCAGATATCATCACTCCCAATTTACCCGAAGGTGCGGCTTTGACGGGCTTGCCAGTCCCTAACAGCGAATCTGAAATGCAGGAGATGATTTCTGATTTGCGAGCACTTGGTGCTACGGCGGTGTTATTAAAAGGCGGCCATTTAGATAAGGACGAAAACAGTAATGATCTATTGATTACGTCTGATTCAGCAACCTTAGTTAGCGCCAAACGAGTGGCAACCAAAAATACCCACGGCACGGGCTGCACGCTTTCCTCGGCGATTGCTTCTTATCTGGCTCATGGCAATCCTATCGACCAGGCAGTATCGCTGGGTAAATCTTATATTTCTCAAGCGATAGCTCATGCAGACGAGCTTGAGGTGGGCAAAGGGCACGGCCCAGTAAATCACTTCTTCAAAGGTCATGCCGATGTCCGCTAACTCGGTTTCGATAGAAATCAGCGATGGGTATTTGCGCTACCAAAATTCAAATATCGCCACCCTAGAGGGATTGAATCTAAAGCTAGACTCCGGCCAATGGACAGTGCTGCTTGGTCGCAGCGGCTGTGGCAAAACCACGATCTTACGTTATCTAGCGGGTCTACTTGAAGGGCAAGTGCATTGGCAGGGGCAATTATCTACTTGTGATCAACTTCCTGTAGATGATCGCATTGCGTATATGGCGCAGCAAGACCTGTTACTGCCGTGGCTCAGCGTGATAGACAATGTTTGTCTTGGAGAGCGTTTTAGTGCGTCTGCGAATCTCGACGCTAGATCCCAAGCTACTCAACTGATTGAGCTCGTGGGCTTGTCTGAATACCTAGAAGCTACACCAGACAAATTGTCAGGAGGGATGCGTCAGCGGGTTGCTTTAGCGAGAACGCTAATGCAGAACAAGCCAGTTGTGTTAATGGATGAACCTTTTTCAGCGCTTGATGCAGTCAATCGTCATAAATTACAAACACTTGCACATCAGCTACTCAAAGACAAAACCGTAGTGTTGATCACGCATGATCCCCAAGAAGCGGTTCGACTAGCAGACAGATTGTATGTGTTAGAAGGCATGCCAGCTAAGGCAGGATCTATCAGTGTGCCTTCAAGTCAAACGCCAAGAAAACTCAGCGAAGAAACCGCTCATTTACAACAGCAGATTTTAGAAGTGTTGGAGCGTGACCATGAATGACTTGGCTGAACACCAAACGCTTACAAGCAAGACAGTTTCACAGCCTCTAACAAAAGGCTTTAATCAATCGTTAGTTCGGTTAGTTGTCAGTTGTGTAGTCATTCTAGGCCTGTGGCAGGGCTGTGTAGTGATGTTTGAGCTGCCAAGTTTTATATTGCCAGCGCCTCTAGAGGTGTTTAGCAAACTGATAGAGCGACAAGAGGTATTGCTTAAGCACACATGGGTGACTGCGCAGGAGATCTTACTTGGTCTGGCTTTGGGCTTATCAATGGGGCTGCTTTTTGCACTACAGATGTTGTTATTTGAACCGCTTAAACGATGGCTTCTACCCATTTTGATTGCCAGTCAAGCCGTACCTGTGTTTGCAATCGCTCCCGTATTGATGCTTTGGCTTGGATATGGCATCGCTTCGAAAGTGGTGATGGCGGCAATCATTATTTTCTTTCCTGTAACCACTTGCTGTTACGACGGCTTGCGCAACACCCCAACAGGTTATCTTGATCTGGCTAAAACCATGGGGGCCACCAAGTGGCAGAGACTACGTCACATCCAACTACCCGCTTCTTTGCCAACTTTAGCTTCAGGCATACGGGTTGCAGTGGTCGTCGCACCTATAGGTGCTGTTGTTGGAGAGTGGGTTGGCTCCAGCGAGGGGTTGGGGTATCTGATGCTGCAAGCCAATGCACGAATGATCATCGATGAAATGTTTGCGGCGCTGTTTATTTTGGCGCTGCTGTCCGTTTCGCTTTATTACCTGACAGACATACTTCTTAAAAAGCTGATCCCATGGGAAAACAGCTAATTAACTACAATAAACAGCCTTATAGGAAATCGAAAAATGAAAAAAGGAACGATCGCTACAGCGCTCGCCATTGCAGTGACGACATTTACAACCAATGCCGTTGCACAAGAGAAAGTCACCTTGATGCTTGATTGGTTTGTTAATCCAAATCACGGACCGATTGTGATTGCTAAAGAGCGTGGCTACTTTAAACAGCAAGGGATCGAAGTTGAGATCCAAGAACCTGCTGACCCAAGTACACCAGCCAAGCTGGTGGCTGCTGGTCGTGTGGATTTGGCGGTGTCATATCAGCCGAGTTTGACTATGGACGTTGCTCAGGGTTTACCCTTGGTTCGCGCTGCAACTCTTATTGCAACGCCATTAAACACATTGATGGTGCTAGACAATGGCAAGAATGGTTCACTAGCCGATCTAAAAGGCAAAAAGATTGGTATCGCAATCGCAGGTAACGAAGAAGCCACGATTGGCACTATGCTGGCGCAGGAAAACGTTGAGTTCACTGATGTAGAAACTATCAATGTTGGCTGGGCGCTATCTTCGTCTTTGGCATCTGGTAAGGTTGACGCCATTTGGGGCGGATTACGAAACTTTGAAACCAACCAGTTGGCGTTAGAAGGTTATAAAGCTAAAGCCTTCTTCCCAGAAGAGCACGGTGTACCAGCATATGATGAGCTAGTGTTTGTTGCCAATGCCAAATCGCACGATGTGAAGACACTTAAAGCATTTAATAAAGCACTAGAGCAAGCAACCACCTACATCGTCAATCATCCACAGGCTTCTTGGAATGAGTTTGTCGCATATTCACCAGATACGCTTAACAATGAATTGAATCAGCGAGCATGGAATGACACTTTAACCCGCTTTGCGTTGCGTCCTTCAGCGGTTGACTTGAAGCGTTACGACGACTACGCCCAGTTCATGTACGACAAGGGCATCATTAAGAGCCTGCCAAAAGCTAAAGACTACGTGCCATCATTTGATTAAGGCGAGGAAGAATGAAGTATCAAGACCTGATTAATGCCTGTGAGCAAGACTGGCAAGACTACACCGAGCATACTTTTGTAAAGCAACTAGCTATTGGTAGCTTAGAGCAGCCTTGTTTTTTGCATTACCTTAAACAAGATTTCTTGTTTCTTAAGCAATACGCTCGCGCTTACGCTTTGGCTATCTACAAAGCCAAAACACTAGCGGATATGCGCAAGGCACTACCAAGTGTTCACGCTCTGCTGGATTCTGAAATTGCGCATCACGTCAGCTATTGCGGTCAGTGGGGTTTGACGGAGACGGACTTGGAAGCCGAGCAAGAAGACTTTGGTACGGTCGCTTATACGCGTTATGTGCTCGACGCTGGAATGACCGGTGATCTTGTTGATCTTTATACCGCACTGGCGCCATGTTCCATCGGTTATGCCGTTATCGGAAAAGCACTTAAAGAGAGTGAAGCGACGATACTTGAAGGCAACCCTTACCGCAGTTGGATTGAACTCTACGGTGGTGAAGAATTCCAAACAGGTGCAATGGAAAGTGCAGAGTATTTCAACAAGCTGCTAGAAGAAATCGATATCAATAGCGAACGTGGTCAGCATCTGTGCCATATCTTCAAGACAGCGACACGAATGGAAGTGGCGTTTTGGCAACAAGGTCTTGATGTACAAAGTTAATATCATTGAAAGTACACCTAAGGGTTTACCTTATTGGTAAGCCCTTTTTTTGTCGTGGTTTCATTGTTTATTAGAGTAGGCGGGGTAAAATCACGACCATGTATAGTGTTTTAGCAGATTGAGATAGATGGCAAGACCAAATAAGAAAGGGCCGAGTAAAACCGTTGATATCTCTTGTGCTAGATGTAATGCCAAGCTGTATAAGTACCGAAAAGGTGGAAAAGGCGCATTAGTGAAGTGTTTTGTCGAACGTATTGTAGAAGACTACACAGAATCGCCCTGCAGATGCCCAAGTTGCGAAGGGGTATTTGCTCGTGAAACCTTGATAAGAGGTGTGCCAGCATTCAAAATTATTGGCGGCAAAGTAAGGATGAAATGAGCAATGAGTGAAACGAGCTTTTGTACTGTATTGTCGACATACTGTGATGATGAGGTTGGGAAAACTATCATAGATAGTTTGTTAAATAAAAAGCTGGCCGCTTGTATTCAGGTTATGCCGATCCAAAGTCACTATCTTTGGCAGGGCGAGATTTGCCAAGATTCAGAGAAGTTGATGATTATTAAAACCACGCATGTGCTTTATGAAAGTGTGGAAGCCGAAATTGTTGCACTGCACGACTACGAAACACCTCAAGTCGTGCAGTTGCCAATTACTAATGGATTAGAAGCCTATTTGCAGTGGTTGTCAGATTCGACGAGCCGCTAGACTATCTCTGTTTACCCAAAAAAGTGCTAGAGAGGCGATAGCGCCTAAGGTATCGCACAGCATGTCGCGCTGGGCATCCCATATGTCGCCTTGAGAGCCAAGGAATGCGATGCCTTCGTCACCACCGGCTAAATCCGCATACCACCATTCAATAATTTCATAGCCAGCTGCAACACTCATCATAGCAAACAGACCGAAGAGGGCAGACAGTATCGCATTGCTGTAACCCTTACGGTAAACAAACTCAGCGATTGGGTAGGCATAAAATCCAATCGAAAAATGGGCGACGCGATCATAGTGATTTCTCTGCGCACCAATTAAATCATTAAACCAGTCAAACGGCACTTCGGCGAAAGTATATCTGGCCCCAATGGTATGCATAATTAGCCATACAAACATTAAAAGGTACGCAGTGTTAGAGAATCGAAACTTGCTGTGTGTCGTAATGATTAGTATGAATACGGCAACAACTGGGATGATTTCTGCCGTCCATACTGCCCAAGAGGCAGGGTTTATCATCGAGAATATAAGAGTTGCGATATAAACAAGGCTCAGAGAGCTAAGAGTTGGGTTAGTGCGCAAAGATGTAAGCATGCTGAATGATTCCATTATCTGACGTAATGGAAGTAGTATGCATTATAATAAAACAGTGTTCAATTATTAAATTGAACACTGTTCATTTGTGTGAGTTGGTACCCAGTAACGTGCAACATAGCTTTGAAATTCGTGTGAATAGATCACCTTATCTAGCTTTCCACCATTGGCTTCGATCACTTTTCGAGAAGCAATGTTATCTTCATCGGCTGAAATTAAAGCACTTTGGATGTTTCGCTCATTCGCAATCTGCAACGCATGTTCAAGCATTAAGGTACCAAAGCCCTGTCTTCTGTAGGAGGGTGCTACGTCATAGCCAATATGGCCGCAAACATTCTTAAGGATAGGTGTGTCGATATTGTGACGAATGCGGATCACGCCGACGATCTCGCCAAGATCATTGATAAACCAGCGATGGCTGCAAGGCACATGTTCTGGTTTTAGAAACTTGCCAGCTTCCTCATCGATTAAACTCTGTATATAACGACTGTAACTACGAATGGCACCAGAGTAGAACTCAGCATTTTCCGGATCATTGTCGAGCAGGTCATGATAGAAGCGAAGAAATTGATTTTTATATTCTTTACAAGGTCTTATTAGTCTCATTGTTGTTTCCTATAAAGATTTTTCCCTACAGGATAACCACACTTTGAGCCCAGTGACAAACCCATTTCTGTGACATGCTGCTCTTTAACAGTGATGACAAAATTCAATTTTTGTCGTTGAATTGAGTTAAGCCACAGAGAAAAGAGTAGTTATGCCCGATTCACAAGTTATACATAGCCATGATCCCCACCTAGAAAATCCGCTACTGTGGCCAATTTTGGAAGTGCTTAAGCGTAAGAATTCTGGCTGGAAGGTACATACCATGTGTACTCATCTGGCAGAACTTGGGTTGATCCCTTTTCTTGATGCTTCGCCAGAAAAGGATCTGTTTAAGCGCAATTTTTTGATCATGAACGGTTTATATCAACTTCAAGAAGTGCTTTATCCAGAGTATTGGGTGCAAGTTCAGGCCATGGATATTCAGCTATTTAATGCCGTTGAGGCGAGTCATCACAGCATTGATCTTGATGATCCACTCAGGGACTATTACACCGATTGGCATAACTATGAAGCAGAAAGCGGAGAAGTGAAGCGTCTTCTCAATGAGTTTTGGACTCGTTATAAGGAATTTGTCGGTTCAACCAATGGCTCCGATATGACTCGACTTAAAGCCCTAAAGCTATTTGAACTTGATGAGTCTGCAACTAAGGCTGAAATTCGTAAACAGTGGCGACGTATGGCGCTGAAATGGCATCCTGATAGAGAAGGTGGGAGCCCAGAGAAATTTAGAGTGATGTGCGAAGCATGGAACCTTCTGCGAGAATAAATTGAGCCCAAAACAAATGTTTTGGGCTCTGATATCTATTTTTGCAATGCCGAATTTAACCACTGGTCGAATTGGCCTTTAGGTAGGGCGCCATTGATAACATCTACACGCTGACCATTTTTAAACACCATTACCGTTGGGATACTACGGATCTGATATTTCATCGCCAACTCTTGTTGCGCTTCTGTATCTATTTTTACAAAACGTACTTTACCCGTACGCTCAGCCGCAACATCTGCAAAAACTGGTGCAAAGCCCACACACGGATTACACCAAGGAGCCCAAAAGTCGATCACAATCGGCAACTCGCTTTGCAGCAATGCGTCGATGTTCTCCTTGGTCCCTTCGATTGGGGCTCCATCGAGTAAGCCTTGTTGGCATTTGCCACATTTCGCTGTATCTGAAATTCTTTCTAGTGGGATTTTGTTTTTGCTTGAGCAGTGGGGACAACGTGTAATAAAGCTCGTCATACTTCCTCTTTTTTATATTAGTTGTAGCTAATTTTTCCGTCATTGTAGCAGGATTGGTGTGATGGTCTAGGATGAAATGGATAACGCTTGGGTATTACCTATTCAAATAAAATTGAACTGTTTCAAACGATTTGTTGACGACATCATTGATACGTTTCAATTGTTACACTTTTTCTATATGCTTTGACCTTCAAAAATAACAACAAGGTGGGGACTGTATGTACGCCGAAATCACTGGCTGGGGAAAATGTATTCCACCAGCAACGTTGTCAAACAACGATTTGAGCACTTTTCTAGAAACCTCTGACGAGTGGATTCGTACTCGTACCGGTATTGAAAACCGTCGCATAAGCCATGTACATACTTCAGATCTTGCAACAGTTGCTGCTAAACGCGCTATCGACTGTGCAGGTGTCGATGTACAAGAGATCGATTGCATTATTGTCGCGACTTGTTCGCCAGACAATCTGATTCCTAATATAGCGTCAAAGGTGCAAGCCAATTTAGGTATTGAAACTGCAGCCTCATTTGATTTGAATGCGGCGTGTACAGGATTCGTATACTCATTGGAGATGGCAACGCGTTTAGTGCAGGCAGGCAATTATCGTAATGCATTGGTGATTGGTGCAGAGCGACTTTCGTTTTATGTTGACTGGACTCAGCGTGACACCGCTGTGTTATTCGGCGATGGCGCTGGCGCTGTTGTTGTAAGTAAGACCGAGAAAAAACTTGGCCTACAACACGCACAACTAGGCTGTGATGCTCAGGGCCGTGACATTCTGTCCGTCCCTAAATTTGGTACTGCAATGGATCGTTTTGCTGCAGATAATGGTTACTGGAGCTTTCAGTTCATTGGTAAAGAAATCTTCAAACGAGCAGTGAGAGGCATGGGTGCTGCGGCACATACGGTGTTGCAACGTTCGCAAATGACTACCGATGCTATCGATGTTGTCATTCCTCATCAGGCAAATATCCGTATCATTCAAACCCTTTGCGATCACGCTGGAATTAGCCAAGATAAAGCGTTTGTGAATATTCAAAACTACGGTAATACCTCCGCAGCAACAGTCCCTATCGCACTTTGTGAGGCGGTTGAACAAGGTAAGATCAAACCGGGTGACAATATTCTCACCGCAGCATTTGGCGCAGGTTTAACCTGGGGTGCAGGCCATATTATTTGGGGTGACAGGGTAACTCCAATCAAAGAGTCTGATGCAAAACTGCCTGAATGTGAGCAAACTGCGTTAGAACTTCTAGAACAGGCGATTGAATACTGTAAATCTAAAGCCTAGCGATAACTATGATATCTAGAGCCCAGTCATATTGACTGGGCTTTCTTTTAGCTGATAACCACACCATCAATAGTGATGTCTTCAACAGGCATATCTTCATGACCAAATCGGGTACAAGTTGGAGTATTGGCAATAGCTAGCACAATATCCATGCCAGTCACGACTCGACCAAACACAGCATATCCATAGCCATGATTTGTCGGAGCGGTGTGATCAAGGAAATCGTTGTCAGCGACGTTAATAAAAAACTGCGCCGTTGCCGAGTGAGGTGCATCAGTTCTTGCCATAGCAATGGTACCTAACACGTTTTTTAGATCAGAACTGGCTTCATTTCTAATAGGAGCATGGGTACCTTTCTCAACTAAGTTGGTTGCAAACCCATCGCTTTTTAATTCATGGCCGCCACCTTGGATCATAAACCCTTCAATGACGCGGTGAAACAAGGTCCCCTGATAAAATCCCTCTTTGCAATAGCGTATAAAGTTCTCGCAGGTGATTGGAGCTTGTGAAGTATAGAGCTCGATTTCAATCTTTCCTTTCGATGTCGTGAGAGTAATCATTAGTATCGTTGCTGTTGTGGTTGGGGCGGCTATTATAGTGATTCCGCACAAGTCTTAACATCGATTTTGGCAAGTGAAAGCCGCTATGTTCGGGAAAGCGTTTGACTCCCATGATGAATTGCACAACACTTGCGGGGTCAAACCTAGATAAAGAGAAACTGCATGTCAAAGCAACTAGACCAAGCTCAAATCGATACCATTAATAAGTACGATGCAGAGCAGCGACTTAAGTACTGTGTGAAAGAAGTTGTGGCTAACCGTGAAATCTGGATTCTGACCGATGAGCACGGCTGTGTGATGCTAAATACTGAAGACGAAGATTGTGTACCAGTGTGGCCAAATCAAGAATTTGCCGCCGCTTGGGCGACAGGCGAGTGGGAAGCGTGTAAACCAGAAGCGATTTCTCTCAACAAGTGGCATAGTCGCTGGACTTATGGCTTAGAAGACGACGAACTGGCAGTGGTGGTATTCCCAAATGAAAGTGAGGAAGGCGTTGTACTGTTTCCTGACGAATTTGATTTTGAGCTAAAGAAAAAATCAAGATAATCCAGTCCATCAGATTCAGAGGAAGCGAGTTAGCTTCCTTTTTTCTAATCACTGTTATCAAACCTCTGGTTCAATATACCCATAATTTCTGTATTGGGTATTAATCACTTAACTAGAAAATTCAAATACTTTTTCCTCGCAGTTTGACTATCTCAATTTGGTATCTCACACTCAAATTATAGAACTATTAATGTGAAATAACCGATGAGTCAGATGGTGTCCTTTCTCATGCACCTCGTTTAGATTGGTCTGCACAGTTAAGTGTGGGCTTATTTTGCTGCCCGTTACAAAACAGGCTTTATGACTCATGTTCAGCATTGGCTGCAAGGAGTATAAAGTATGCTTTTCAAAAACACGTCGCTCAAATGGAAGCTGGGTATTGGCACTGGTGTTCCACTAGTGTTGCTTGTCTTTCTATCCATTATTTCAATTCGCAGTTCTGATATGCAAGTGGGCTCGAGTGCAATGGTGGACCATACCCATAAAGTCATCGAGCACGCGCTGCAAATAGAAGCCGCTGCAGTCAATATGGAAACTGGCATGCGAGGATTCTTGCTAGCTGGAAAAGAGGATTTTCTAGCTCCCTACACCCAAGGTAAGCAAGACTTTTCAAAGCGAGTTAATGAGCTAAAACTCACTGTGAATGACAACCCTGCTCAGGTGAGAAGACTAACTGAGTTGGAATCGACGATAAATGATTGGGTAACACAGGTCACCGAACCAACCATAGAACTTCGTCGAATCATTGGGGACGCTAAAACCATGGATGATGTAGCTGACATTATCGGTGAAGCGAAAGGTAAAGTGTTTTTTGACAAGTTCCGTGAGCAAATCGGCACCTTTGAACAGCGGGAGCGAGTACTGCTCGAACAACGCAAAAATGTTAGCGAAGCCAACCACCAAAAGAGCGTAACCTTGCTCGCTCAAATCAATAATGCGGGTACCGTCAATACTTTCAAATTTAATCAACTTAACCGAGCGATGGATGAGTTGGCCAGCGCAACTCAGCGCGTGTCTCATAGCTACGATGTCATCGAGAAGAACCAACAACTGTTATCCGCCGCCGTAGACATGGAGACTGGGATGAGGGGCTTTTTGCTTTCAGGGCAAGCGAGTTTCTTAACACCATACAATGAAGGCCGTAAGCGTTTTGATTCCATTTTAAATGAACTTAAACAGACCGTAGCCGATAACCCCGCACAGGTGACGCTTCTTGAAGAGATGCAAACAACGATCAATGAATGGGATACTGTTGTCGTTAAACCAAATATTGAGCTGCGTACCATTATTGGTGATTCGAAAACCATGAATGATATGGCCAAATTGGTGGGTGAAGCTCGCGGTAAGGTCTTCTTCGATAAGTTCAGAAACCAGATAGCTGAGTTTATTAACGTGGAGAAACGCCTGATGGTTGAAAGGCAGGCTGCAGCGGTCGATGCGGCGGAAAATGCAAACACTACTATCGTGACGGGAACACTGATGGCGCTGATATTTGGAGTGGGTGTTTCGTGGGTGGTATTTCAGTCAATCTCAACACCAGTTGCTCAAGTTGCCCAAGGACTTTCAGAACTCGCCAATGGTAACCTGACTCATCAGATCACGGTAGAAACCACCGATGAAATCGGCACTATGGCCGCAAGTTATAATCAGGCGGTAACGAAAACTAACCAAGTAATGAAGCAGGTCTTAGAAACAACAGAGCAAGTCGTGTCCGAATCTCAGACTATTACCGAAACCAACAATTTGATGGCAAGTGATCTTGAAGACCAGTCTCAGCAGGTGACTCAAATTGCTTCAGCAATTGATCAAATGTCCCTGAGTATTCAGGACGTAGCGCACAAGTCGGCGGATGCTACGTTAAACGCCAAGCAAGCGGGCGAAAGTGCGAATACTGGTGGTGAAGTGGTAGAAAGTACTATTACAGGAATGAATGCTATAGACACCGCAGTAACGGCGTCTTCGGCGAGTGTGTCTGAACTTGGTAAACGTGGAGCTGAGATAGGTGATGTGATTAACGTCATCAATGACATTGCAGAGCAGACGAATCTCTTGGCGTTGAATGCGGCTATCGAAGCAGCGCGAGCGGGTGAAGCTGGTAGAGGGTTTGCTGTGGTGGCCGATGAAGTAAGAGCACTTGCTGATAGAACCACAACAGCGACCAAAGATATTGGTGAGTCAATCACCTCAATTCAGCAAATTACACAGCAAGCGGTTGAGAAAATGGCGTCGGGGGCACAGCTGGTTCAAGAAGGACTCGGTTATGCATCTAAAGCAGGCAGCAGCTTAAGTGATATCGTGTCAGGCGCTGAAGATGTTGCGAGCAAAATAGATAGTATTGCCGCTGCGGCAGAGCAACAGTCACAGGCTAGTAGTGAGATAAGCCAAAGGATCGAAAGCGTTGCCCAAGTTTCACAAAGTTCTAACGCACAGGCAAATAACGCCGCAGCGTCCGCGCAGGAACTAGCACAAAGAGCTGAAGTGTTGAGATCGCTAGTTAATCAGTTCAAAGTCTAAAAGCAAAAAAACCGTAGCCTAATGGAAAAACACCAGAGCAAATAACGCTCTGGTGTTTTAGTTTTAACGATTGAGAGTGATGACGGCACTCATTTATTGCATGGGATCACTGATTAGCAAATAGATAAGTTCGGTAGCCACCAAGTAGGTTGCGAGCTTTGTAACCATTATTGACTAATTGGCGATATGCTACGTTACCACGTAACCCAACCTGACAGTAAATCACAATCTCCTTGTCTTTTGGTAGTTCGTTCATGCGTTGGCGCAATTGATCAACAGGGATGTTGATAGCACCTTCAATGTATCCGACATTTTCTAGCTCACCCGGATTACGAACATCAAGTAACAACTGGTCTTCATTGAGGTTGTCTATCTCATCAAAATGAATGGCCTTGCTATCTCCTTTTATAAGGTTGCTTGCAACAAAAGCAGCTTGGTTAATCACGTCTTTAGCACTGCCATAAGGAGGGGCGTAGGTAAGCTCTAGATGTTGTAACTGCTCGACCGTCATCCCTGCGCGTTGAGCGACAGCCATGACATCAATACGTTTATCAACACCATCTTTACCGACAGCTTGAGCGCCTAGAATTTTGCCGTTTTCAGGGTCAAACATCATTTTAAAAGAAACGATCTCAGCGCCAGGGTAGTAGCTCGCATGGCTCGCTGTGTGAACGTAAACTTTTTCATAAGTGATGTTTTCACGTTGAAGTTGCTTTTCGTTTTTACCCGTAGAGGCGACAGCCAGATCAAAGATCTTACAAATAGCGGTGCCTTGTGTGCCTTGGTAGGTTTCTGATCTGCCAAGCATATTGTCCGCAGCCATTCGGCCTTGACGATTGGCAGGTCCCGCTAGTGGTACTAGTGTTTGGTTGCCAGTTACAAAATCTTTTTCTTCAACCGCATCACCGACGGCGTAAATACTCGGATCGCTTGTTTGCATCATTGCATTCGTATAAATACCGCCTAGATCTCCGATCTCAAGTCCAGCATCACGAGCTAGGGTGGTTTCCGGTCTAACGCCTATCGCCATGATTAACACGTCGGTGGTTAATTGCTCACCGTTGTTTAGGCTTAAGTTCAATGAACCTTTTAGGTGCTGTTTGTCTTCGCTTTCGCCAGCATCGACACTTGCTACATGCTCGTTTGCCACGTACTCGACCGCTTCTAGTGCGACACCAAGTTTTAAATCAATTCCCTTTTGGAGGATTTCTGCATGAGCAAAACCTGCCATTTCGCGATCGACAGGGGTCATTACCTGATCGGCCATTTCAACAAGCGTGGTTTCAATTCCCAACTGATGAAATGCTTCCATCATTTCGAGCCCGATGAAACCCCCACCAACGACGGTTGCGTGTTTCACTTGATTCATTTGAATTGTATTAATGATCCTATCCATGTCTGGGATATTGCGCAGTGAGTGCGTTAATGGGTTATCGATACCAGGAATAGGGGGCATTACAGGTGCAGCACCTGGGCTGAGTAGCAGGAAGTCATAGCTTTCTTGGTACTCGCTACCGTCGAGTCTATTTTTGATCGTGACCGATTTTTCATGGCGATTGATGGCGGTCACTTCACTCATGGTGCGTACATCGACATTAAATCGTGCTAGGAAGCTTTGTGGCGTTTGCAGCAGAAGTTTGCTTCGCTCTTGGATATCACCTCCGATGTGGTAAGGCAGTCCGCAGTTTGCGAATGAGACAAACTCACCACGCTCAAACATGATGATTTCAGCGTCTTCACTTAAACGGCGAGCGCGAGCCGCAGCAGAAGCACCACCAGCGACGCCACCAACGATAACGATCTTTGTCATTACATAACTCCGATAGGTCTATCAACGACCAATGATTATTTGAAACCTAATTTTTTCAAAAGGATAGAAGCTGGGCAGAAACCTGTAAATGCGCTTTGAATCAAATTGAGCGCGATGAACACGGTAAACCAAATAAATAGTGGGCTAACCAACTGAGTCAACACCAGTGAGAGTAACACCATGCTTCCTGCTAGAACTCTAATGCTGTTATCAAGTGTCATCGTTCCATCCTCCTGTGTGATTTGAATAAACCATACGCCATTAAATTAGCGTTGTCTAATGTTTATTGCATTAATTTAGAAAAAACTAAATAAGTGTTGACTGTTATCGCTTATTTAGCTAAAACTAATTTAGCTGCAAGTTAAAGGGGGAAGGTTATGGACCTTATAAGTATGAAAGAAAATGCGACTCAAGTATCTGAAATATTGAGGATATTGTCGCATCCTGAACGTCTGATGGTGCTGTGCCAGTTAATAGACAAAGAAGTTGGTGCTGGAGAGTTGCAAGCTAACTCTTCTTTAGGGCAGTCGGCTTTTTCACAGCATTTGACGGTTCTTCGTAACCATAAACTGGTGGATGTACGCAAAGAGTCTCAACAAGTCTTCTATCGACTTGCTGACCCAAGAATTGAGCAATTGATTGAAAATCTGCACGCTCTATTTTGTCAACAAGCCAAAAAATTTTGATAACACCGTTAGATTTAACCACGTAAGACTAGCGGTTCTAATTTTATGTTTCGCATTGCTCATCAGGCAATTGGTTTCAGCGTTAGGCATGGGTTCCAATGCGAAATTTTGGAGGAAGAATGGAAAACAAACCTAGGCTTGGATTTGTTCATCGAACAATGAACAGCTTTTTCCCGCCGATACTGATCATTTTGGCGCTTGCTCTAGGAGCAGTTGCACTTTGGTTAACGCCAAAAGAGGAAGACCCTCAAATCGTCGTACCGATGGCTGACGTATTAATTGAGGCGCCGGGCTTGAGTGCTAAGCAGGTAGAGAAGCAAGTTACGGAGCCGTTAGAGAAGCTATTAAGCCAAATCGATGGTGTGGAGTACGTTTATTCCGCATCCATGGAAAACAGCGCTCAGGTGATTGTCCGCTTCTATGTAGGAGAGAGCCGTGAAGATGCTTTGATAAAGCTTTACAACAAGCTTTACTCAAATCAAGACAAAGTCCCATCATCAGTGACTAATTGGATGATAAAGCCCGTCGAAATTGATGACGTGCCTATCGTTGTTGCCGCACTCCATTCGACCAATCCTGAACAGGTCGGTACGTATGAATTGCGACGACTTGCACAGCAAGCAACCCAAAGACTGAAATCTTTAAAAAACACCAACCTTGTCGAGGTCTATGGGGGAGAAGCTCGTAATATTGAAGTAGCGCTTGACGCCAGTGCAATGGCGAGCCGGAATACTACCATTGATGACCTTCAAAACGCATTTTCATTGAGTCATCAAAAGCTAAGTGCAGGCACTACACAAAGGGCAGATATTCAGTTTGAAGTTGAGTCAGGTCAGTATTTTAAGAATTCTGAGGAACTTGGGTCGTTAGTGGTCAATGTGGTTGACGGTAAACCAGTTTATCTAGCTGATATAGCAACGATTCGAGATGGCGCTGAAGAAGCGCAAACCGATACTTGGCTACGTTTCGGACCTGCAAGCGGGAAAAGTGACGAGAGTTATCCTGCAGTGTTTATCTCCGTGGCTAAACAAAAAGGTGCAAATGCCGTTTCGGTTGCACAAGATGTCTTGGATGAGCTGAGTGCGATTCAATCCACGTCGCTACCAGAAGGCGTGGAAATAGAGATCATTCGAGATTACGGCCAAACTGCCAACGATAAAGTGACAAACCTCGTTTCAAGCTTAGGTATTTCAATTCTTACCGTGGTTGTTTTTGTTGGGTTGTTTCTAAACTGGCGCAGTGCGTTGGTGGTAGGCATTGCTATTCCAATCAGCTACGGCGCAGCTCTGGGGATGGACTTAGCATTTGGCTACTCAATTAACCGAGTCACACTGTTTGCTTTGATCCTTGCGCTCGGCTTGATCGTCGATGATCCGATCGCAAGTATCGATAACATTGAACGTTATCTGAAACGTAAGGATCTTACTCGTACTAAAGCCATCGTCCTTGCAATGGCTGAGATCCGTAGTGCGCTACTCATGTCGACCGTTGCTATCGTGATTGTTTTCACTCCAATGTTCTTTATAACCGGCATGATGGGCCCTTATATGGCGCCACTTGCGTTTAATGTACCAATCAGTGTGGTGTTTAGTACTGTCGTGGCGTTTATGATTACTCCGTGGTTGGCGAAAAAAATATTGAGAGCGGCACAAGACCAAGGCGAGTACCAAATAGAAACAACGCTGCTTTACAAGTTTTACGATAAGTTACTCACACCACTGCTCGCGAGTCGACGCAAAAGTTGGATGTTCTTATTGCTGGTGGCTGGTCTATTCGTAGGCGCTGCATTGCTCCCTGCTATGCGATTGGTCCCACTAAAGCTTTTGCCTTATGACAATAAAAACGAGTTTCAGCTTATCGTCAACATGCCTGAAACCAGTAGTTTTGTAGATACTTCAAACACATTGAGGGAGTTTTCAGACTATTTAGTCACGGTACCTGAAATTTCGTCTGTATCTGCGTTTTCTGCGGAGCCTTCGCCTATGGATTTCAATGGCATGGTGAGACACTACTTCATGCGCCACGAAAGCTATCAAGGTGAGTTAAGAATTGTATTGGCTGAGAAAGATCGTAGAGCGATGCAGTCGCATGAAATTGTCACCAGAATCAGAGCAGATATTGAAGCGATAGCATCTGAAAACAACGCAACCGTACAACTGGTCGAAGTTCCGCCGGGACCGCCTGTGATTGCCACATTAACAGCAGAGGTTTACGGCAGCGAAACAACAGATTATGGAAGGCTTCAAGAGCAAGCGAAGGTCGTGGTAGAACGACTCAAGCGTGAAGAGTTTGTCTCTGAAGTTGACAGCTCAATAGAGGGTGAAACTCAGGTTTGGCAGTTCATTGTCGATAGAGAGAAAGCCGCATTGTCTGGTATCTCTGTTGCTGACATCAATCGTACTATCTCGGCGGCCAATAATGGCTTCCAGTTAGCCACCTTAAAGGCGGAGCGAGAACTCGAACCACTAGCGGTAACTTTAAGATTGCCTAAAGGTGACCGAGACCAACTTGATCAACTGTTGTCGCTCTATGTTCGTGGTCAGCAAGGCATTGCGAAACAATCGATTGATGGAGCTCTGGAAACCACACCATCCCCTTTGGTGCAACTGTCTGAACTTGGTGAGTTTCAACTACGAAGTAAAGACCGCACCATTTACCACAAAAACTTAAAGCCTGTGGTCTACGTGTATGCTGAAACGGTTGGCCGAGTGCCGGGTGAAGTGATTGCTGATGTGTTGTCCGATGAAGGAGAAGCGGCAAGTGAGCAACGAGTACCATTGTCGGAACGTCACTATCTAGCAAATGGTGCAGGAGATGGTTGGGCTGTTGATCAAGATATTGAAGTGGTTTGGTCAGGCGAGGGTGAATGGAAAATCACTGTTGATGTATTCCGTGATTTAGGAATTGCTTATGGAGCTGCGCTATTAGGTGTGTTCATCGTAATGCTAGTACAAACGGGTCTACCTGCGGTATCTGGCATTATCATGCTAGCGATCCCACTAACAGTGATCGGTATCATGCCGGGATTTTGGCTGCTCAATGTTATGGGCAGTGAAATTAATGGCTACCCAAATCCTGCCTTGTTCACTGCAACGGCGATGATTGGCATGATAGCCTTGGCGGGTATCGTTGTACGTAACTCACTGGTTCTAATTGAATTTATTCATCAGTCACTTGCTAGTGGGCAAGAGTTACATAGAGCCTTGATTGAAGCGGGTGCGGTGAGAATGCGTCCTATATTGCTGACTGCGGGTACAACTTTGTTGGGTAATATCGTTATCACCTTAGACCCAATATTTAACGGACTGGCTTGGGCAATTATTTTTGGTATCACAGCTTCGACGGTATTTACCTTGGCGGTCATTCCTGTGGTGTACAACTTAGCTTATCAGAATGTGAAAGGACATGGTCTACCAACCGTGTCGGAGGAATAAAAACATGAAGTCTTCGAAACTTTTATTAGGTGGTGTGCTGTTTGCTCTACTGGGGCTGTTATTCCTGTATATGGCGGGTTTCTTTACTCCTAAGATTGCACAGCAGGAAGAAAAGAGCTCATCGGTCGATACCGATTCGGTTCAGTTAGTAGAATTAGCCGCAAAGAACACTAGTGTATATCGTGAATTTACTGGCACTGTAGGTGCAGAGCAAAAAGCGATCTTATCTGCTCGTTTGACTGCCAAAGTTGCTGAGGTATTGGTTGATGTAGGTGACGTTGTCACTCAAGGTGATGTGTTGATGCGTCTTGAGAGTGATGATCTCGATGCTCGTGTGATGCAAACTGAGCAAGCTTTGTCATCTGCTCAAGCTCAATTGAATGCTTCACGTAAAGAGTTTGACCGTGTTAATGAATTGGTGAGCAAAAAGCTGCTTCCACAGTCTGAGTTTGATCGTGTCGAGAGCCAGTTACAGTCGGCCACTGCGAACTTTAAGCAAGCTCAAGCAGCAGTATCGGAAGCGGAAACTACCTTCGGATTTAGCATAATTACAGCACCTTTTAACGGGGTTATTACGCAGAGACCAATTAACCAAGGCGACACGGCATCCCCAGGTGCGCAATTGCTCAGTATCTATAATCCCGACTCTTTACAGTTAGAAGTTGATATTGCCGAATCTTTAATCCGTAATATCTCTTTGGGCAGTGAGTTAGAATTTGTGCTACCTACGTTTGAAGTTGCTGGGGTTGGTCAAGTGGCAGAGATTTCACCTGCTGTAGACAATACCTCTCGCAGCTTCTTGGTGAAACTAGACCTAAACGAGGTGAATCAAGTCTATCCAGGTGTTTATGGCAAAGTAAAAGTGCTGAGTCATCAAGAGCCGGTATTAACCTTGCCTAAAGAAGCGCTGTATAAAGTGGGGCAATTAGATTACGTACAAGTGTTAGAAGATGATGTACGCAGAACTCGACTGGTTCAGTTAGGTCAGGACAATCGAGTTAGAAAAGGTGTTAAGGAAGGCGAAAAGGTAATTTTGCATCCGCTGGGTTACTAGGGCCTTAATCGATAACGCCACGGCAAATAATACCGTGGCGTTTTTTATTATTGGAGTCGGACTTAAACACGCCTTAGTAACCGAAAAATCGAGCCCATTTACACCAGACTTGTTGAAGTCCTTCGCGATCGCCAAGAACAAAATGCACTGCTTGTCCCGGTTTAGCTTGGGCAAGCCGTGGTAAGTCGATTCTGGCGACACAACCCAATTTCGGGTATCCACCGATGGTTTGTCGGTCATTAAGCAGGATTATTGGATTACCGTCAGGCGGAAGCTGAATCGATCCTAACGCAATACCTTCTGAAATCAGTGACTCATTCGGTGGGTTGAGATCAACCCCTTTAAGACGATATCCCATACGGTTAGAGGATTGGTCAACGATAAACTCCTGGCTAAAAAATTGGGTTTTAAAGTCCTCTGAAAAGTGACTGTGTTGGTAGGACTCAATCACTCTTAGCCTCAATGGAAGATTGTAATCTGGAGTGAAGCGGAAAGTGACTTTTTTCGACCTAACATTGGCAGTTTGGCGCTGGCTAAATCCAATAATGTCACTGGCTTTTAAGCTCTGCCCATCTTGATGTAGCCCGCCAAGTAGATCTTTTGGCACAGTAGAATTGCTACCATAGTGAGTCGGTGCATCAAACCCGCCTTCTACGGCCAAATACGCTCGCAACCCGTTACGGGGTAACCCAAAAGTGAGAGTTTGGCCTTTTTTGGCACTAAATCGTGACCAATTACAGATAGGTTGTCCATCAAGCTTAGCCTGAAGATCGCCACCACAAATGGCAAGGTTACAATGGGACAAGATTTTGAATGCCGCCTGACCAAGCGTGATCTCAAGGGCTGTACTGTTGGTAGAGTTACCTAAAAGATAGTTTGCCCAACTGTAGGCGTAGTCATCGACAGGGCCTCCTTGAGTAATGCCGAGTTGACTCAATCCGAATCGACCGAAATCATGCAGCAAGCTCAATTGGCCAGGCTTTAAAACTTCTATTGCTCCCATAACTCACCTCCTAGCTCAAGGTATTCTTGTTGTGAGATAGAAACGAACTGTACAGTATCACCGACTTCAAAAGGGCTTATGACTTCAGAGTCTGGTCGGTAGAGCGGGATAGGGCAATTACCAATAATGTTCCAACCGGCAGGTGAACGCTGCGGATAGACCGCCGTTTGAGTTTCTGCGATGCCGACACTTCCTGCTGGCACATAGTTCCTTGGCGTAGCGTGTCTCGGCATTGCTATTTCAGGCTCTACTGACGCTAAGAAGGCAAAACCAGGGGCAAACCCCATGGCACAGACGGTATAGTTTTGCCGGGTGTGAATTTCAATGACGTTACTGGTTGATAATTGACGACTTTCAGCGTAGCGATCAAGGTCAGGGCCGACGCTAACGTCGTAGTAAACGGGAAGCTCAATGGTTCGTCCCTGCGTGCTTGGCTGATCTGATATTCGGCTAGCCAGCGTTTCAAGTGCAGTACACATTTGAGCTTCCGAAATATAAAACGGTAAGTAGTCAACCAGTATCGTGGTATAGGACGGGGTGACATTCATCAACACATCGCCCAACTCCGCTTGGATCTGGTGGGCCAGAGAGGCAATTTTGATTGCGTTGCTCGGTGCAATTTCGTTGGCTAGAGTAAGCAAAATACTGCACTCAGCGATAGGTTCTATTCTGGCTTTGGTCACATTACCCCCGATTAGCATTCAGCGCATGGGAAAGGCGTTCAATCGTTGCAATGCTTTCTAAGTTATCGCCGTGAACGCATATAGTGTCTGCTTCTATTGCAATTGCGGTGCCATCAATACAAGTCACGCTGCCATAGTTGGCTATTTGTAACACCTGATGGTAAATATCATCTTGTTTGTGATGAACTGCATTTGGGTGTGATCTCGGCACCAGTTGCCCATTGCTTTGATATGCTCTATCGGCAAAGGCTTCAAACAGTAGCGGTACATTATAGCTGTCGGCCAGTTCCAGTAGCTGATCATTGTTGCCAGCTAACACCATGAGAGGCAATTGTAGATTCTCAGCACTCGCTAAGATAGCTTCAAAAATCTGAGGACTTTTCATCATGTCGTTGTACATGGCGCCATGAGGTTTAATGTACTCAACTTTCAAATCGTATAAATTGGCTAATGCTTGTAAAGCCCCAACCTGATAGGTGACTGCATGGGTAATTTCATCGGGTGTATGTGGTATGGAACGTCGACCAAACCCTTTGAGATCTTGATATGATGGATGCGCCCCGATGGTAACATCGTATTGGCGAGCGAGTTGTAGGGTATGGGCCATTACGTCGGGGTCGGAGGCGTGGAAACCACAAGCAACGTTAGCCATGTCAATCCAAGGCATCACCTGTTCATCACTTCCCATCTTCCACGCACCATAGCTTTCACCCATGTCGCAGTTAAGCTTGATTATGTCCTTATTCAAACTCGTGTCCTTTTGTCACTTGATCCTTTTATCCTAGAGCAAATTTCGAGGTGAGTAAGTATCAAAACTGCGTAAATCATACAAAGTTCACTTATTTAGTCGCTGTAATCACTAGGAATTTTTTTCAGCTTGACTAAACTAGAGCCAAACCAGTTGGAAGGGTCAATAATGAACGTATTAGTAACCGGTGGTATGGGCTATATCGGAAGCCATACCTGTATTCAGATGATTGAAGCGGGAATGACGCCAATCATTCTAGATAACCTTTATAATAGTAAAGCCAGTGTATTGGAGCGCATCGAGAAAGTTTCTGGTGTGCGTCCACTGTTCGTGGAAGGGGACATCCGCAATAAATCTTTGCTTGTTGAGACGATGAAAGCACATCAAGTGACGGCGTGCATTCATTTTGCGGGCTTAAAAGCGGTAGGCGAGTCGGTTGAAAAGCCACTAGAGTATTATGACAACAACGTACATGGCTCACTTGTATTAGTAGAGGCTATGCGTGAGTCCGGCGTGAAGACTTTAGTGTTTAGTTCTTCCGCAACCGTGTACGGTGATCCTGCATCAGTACCGATTACTGAAGATTTTCCAACCAGCGCAACCAACCCTTATGGCCGAAGCAAATTGATGGTCGAAGAGTGTTTAACTGATTTCCAAAAAGCTAATCCCGACTGGAGTATCACTTTGCTCCGCTACTTTAACCCGGTTGGATCACACCCGTCAGGTGAGTTAGGTGAAGATCCACAAGGCATCCCGAATAACTTGATGCCGTTTATTTCTCAGGTTGCTGTAGGCCGTCGTGAGTTCTTGAGTGTGTTTGGTAACGATTACCCAACAGTAGATGGTACAGGCGTGCGTGACTACATTCATGTGATGGACCTGTCTGATGGGCATATAGCAGCGCTTAAAGCAGTGGGTAACAAAAATGGCCTGCATATCTATAACTTAGGTACGGGCAATGGTTCAAGCGTTTTGGAAATGGTGAAAGCGTTTGAAAAAGCATCTACGACCAAAATTCCATATAAGCTTGTAGAACGCCGTCCTGGTGATATTGCAGAGTGCTGGGCTGATCCAGCTAAAGCACAGAGTGAACTTAACTGGAAAGCTAGTCGTACTTTAGATGAAATGACTAAAGACACTTGGAATTGGCAATCAAAAAACCCTCAGGGTTATCCCGAGTAAAAATGTAACAAAAGAGGCGCTAGCGCCTCTTTTTTGATCTAAATCGAGATTTTTTTAATTTTTTCGAATTGTTGCTTTTTATTTGAGCGGTAACTGCTAGACTAACGTCGATGCTTAATTCACAGGGTTAATAAACAACTTGTTAACTTTTGTGTCTTAAGTGATTCATAATTGATATTTGGGGTACATTATGGAACTTGCGCTGATCTTCGCATTCATCGTGGCAGCTGTCGTGATGGTAAGAAAAGAGAAGTTAGAAAACTAAGTCTACTTGTTAGTTCATTGATTCACTTTTTGATTACTTTTTATGAACTTAACATGTTAAAAAGCCAGCTTGATGCTGGCTTTTTTGTTTTTACTTTTTCTAAATTTTATTAGAAGAAGTATTCGACGCTAACCGACCAGTTACGACCCGGCTGAGTATAACGATCAACACCTGTGCTGGTGGATGTACGACCTGCTAGATCATCAAACAACCAGTATTTGGTATCGAAAGCATTAAATAGACCAGCACGCAGAGTAAGATCATACATTGGCTGATAATATGCAGTAAGGTCTAGCGTTGCATAACCTGGTACCGTTAGATTATCTTCAGTTTCCCAACCTGTTTTAGCTGCGGCCATGTTGACACTGGCGATACCACCAAAGTTGTTGTCATAGTTGTCATAACCGAGACCGAAAACACTCTTAAGTGGCGCAATGCTATCTAGAGTTTTACCTGTCGCTAGGTCTTTGCCAACAGTATGGGCAATCGAGAACTTAGTGTAGACACCACGTGGTGCACTAAACGCTTCATCCATTAATACTGTGGTACCAAATTCAACGCCACTGATTTCAACTTTATCTAAGTTAACTTTTTCGTAAATTGGACGGTTGTCAGACGTTGTTTCACCCGTGTTTCGTGTAGTGATGAAATCATCATATTTGTTGTGGAAGCCAACAAGCTCGAACTTTGCGAGTTCATTGCTACCACGAAGACCGATTTCGTAAGAAGTGCTTCGTTCAGCTTTAAGATTAGGGTTTGGAGCGATGTACGCACCACTGTTATAGAAGTAGTAAAGATCTTCTACCGTTGGGGCTTTAAATCCTTGGCTGATTTGAGCGAATGTACTTAGGTTTTCATTTAAGTGGTATACCGCACCGATTTTGCCTGTGAATGCCGAATCACTGTTCGACTCGTACTCTGTAGTAAACCCATCAGTTGTACTTGGATCAGCGCTGAACGAATCGTAACGAAGGCCTGCATTCAAAATCAGACGGTCATCAAACATAAAAATTTGGTCATTGATGAACGCTCCCCAGTTAACCAGTTTTGAGTTAGGGATCTGAGTAGAGCCTGGCTTCGATGTACCTTTGTCTAGATAGTAATCGGTATTTTCTAGACTATAATCCATTTTCTGGTACGAACCACCGTAACTGAATAGGTGATACAGAGTTTCGGCTTCTATGACTTTGTTTGCCTGAAGATCAAACTGATAAGATTTATCTTGGGCTGTGCGTTCACGTAAGCGATTACCGTAGTTAAACATTGGGCTCGACGAAGTTACAAGCTCGTAGTTCTTGTTGATCGTCTCGTGATCTTGGTAGTTGAGTGACCATTTAATGTCATCTGCAAACACAGCATTTGCAAGCCATTCATGTTCAATACCTACACGCATACGAGTATGGGTATCTTCAGCTCGGTTGTTGTTATAGAACAAGAAACCACCAATGTTGGTATTGTCCTCTGAACGAGTTGCTTCGTCGTACTTATTTTGATGGTATTCAATGGTAGCACCGATACGATGTGCATCATTTAATTGATAGTACGCCTTAGCAAGTAGATTGCCGATTTTCTTGTCTGCTGGGTTAGCTAGACCACGGCTGGCACCATCGATATCGTCGCCTGTATGATGAGCTTTAGTTTCGTTGCCGTCTGCGTAAGTGAGCATAAGCAGCGTTTCTAGCTGATCTTTGCGAGCAGCCCAAGTAACAGTATTCTTGAATGTGTTGTCTGCAGAAGTGTAACCAGACTTGATGCCAAAGCGCTGTTCATCACCATCAGTTTTAAGCACATCGCTAGGGTTTTTCGTTCTAAGAAGAACTGCACCACCCAATGCATCTGCACCGTAGATACTTGAAGATGGTCCCTTATTTACCTCAATAGAAGCTAGAGTGTCTACTTCGAATGCATTTGAATAGTGGCGTTGTTCTGCTGCACCTGGATTGTATGGTACGGCTTGCTGAACACCATCTACCATTACTTTGACACGGCTTCCATCCATACCGCGAATATTGAAGCTGGAGATACCAAAGCGACCAGTTCCATTCACCTCAACACCAGGGGTGTATTTAAGTGCTTGTTTTAAATCAGTGGCCATAGCATTATCGATATCATCGCTTGATACCTTTTCAACGGTGGCAGAAACATCCTTGATGTCTTGCTCAATTTTGGTCGCCGAAACAACGACTTCGTCGAACACAATGTTAGACTGAGCAAAAACTGGTTGGGAAAGAGCTAAAAGAATACAAGAAGTCAAAAGTGGCTTCTTAAAATTATTATGCGACATATATTATCCATCTTCGTCGTAGTGTTGAACGAGACGGAGTGTATTGGATCTAAATGATAATAACTATCGTTATTGTTATCACTTAATGACTATTAGTTGGTAGCTATGAACGGTTTGTTTTCATTTAAGTCCTAATTAACAGTCACTTAAGTTAATTGCGGATAGTTCATTAGTTGATTTTACAAAATCCCATAATGTGACATTGATCGCATTTGGTTCTCGTGGAGCTTTAAATGAGTAGTACGATTACATTGGAAGCGTTGCATATTTTGGATGCGATTGAGAGACGTGGCAGTTTTGCTGCTGCTGCTCAGGAGCTAAATAGAGCACCTTCTTCATTGAGTTATCAAATCCAAAAACTCGAACAAGACTTAGATTTGGTGATTTTTGATAGATCTGGTCATCGTGCAAACTTTACGGAAGCAGGAAAGCTACTGCTTGAACGAGGGCGATTACTCATTAGTGCAGCGCAAGATATGGTATCGGACGCTAACGTGGTTGCCCATGGTTGGGAACTTGATCTGACAATTGCACATGACGGCATCATACCAGTATCTACGTTCTTTCCATTGGTGGAACATTTGGGGGCAGTTAGTAAGACGAGAATAAAGCTGCAAGAGGAAATATTGGCTGGGGGCTGGGAAGCGCTAGCTACGGAACGAGCCGACTTGTTGGTATGCCCTCGTCCAGAAACCGTGCCTCAAGATGTGAAAATTGAGCCCATTGGCAAGATATCGATGACATGGGTTGCTGCACATGACCACTATATCCATAAACGGAAAGGAAAACTCGATCCGGAGGCACGGAAACGTTACAGGGTAATTGCTATCGCCGATACCGCTCGAGATGCGCCGACACTTAGCTTTAATATACTGGATGAACAACCAGTGCTAACCGTGACAAACTTTCACGCCAAAATAGAAGCACTGATTGCAGGAATTGGAATAGGTACCATCCCTACACATATAGCCGAGCGATTGATTGAACAAAATCTTTTAGCGCCAATCGCAGCGACAGAAAGCGCAGAGCTAGATGTCGTATTGGCCTGGCGACGCAACAAAATGGGTAAGAGTAAGTCATGGTGTATCCAATACATCAAAGAGCATTGGAAACTCGATTACTCATTTAAAGGCAGCCTCATATCGGCTACACCATCTTCGAATTGAACATCAATTTCAAAACCCATTCTTTGGGCTAGGGTGAGCATGCCGCGATTAGACGGCATGGTCATTCCAGACATTTGTTTGGTTCCTCGCACTTTGCAATAGCTGATGATTTTTTCCATTAGCACCTTGCCCAATCCAATACCTTTTAAGTCTGAACGGACTAATATTGCGAATTCAGCATCAATGTTTTGGGGGTCTGCGAGTGCACGAGCAACACCGATAATCACCTCTTTGCCTTGATCCACTTTGGTTGCGACGAATGCCATTTCGCGGTTGTAATCGATCTGAGTGAAATTGGCTAGGTCTTCGTGATTAAATTCACCTACATCGCTAAAGAAGCGTTTATATAAATCTTCCTTGGAGACTTGATGAATAAAATCCGCATGCTTAGGCTCATCCTCAGGAAGAATAGGGCGTAAAAGGATGTCACTGCCATCTTTTAGTGTTATATGCTGCTCAAACTCGACAGGGTACGGGCGGATGGCAAGCCTTTGGTGTTGATGGCCTTGATGTGGCGCCAGTTTTAGATCTGCATCTAGGATAGTGAATTGGCTACCAGACGCTAATGCTGGATGGATATCCAGTTCTATGATTTCAGGGCAATCGATCACCATCTGTGAAATTCTTACTAAGAAGTCACAAAGTGCTGGAATATCTACTGGGTTTGGGCCTTGCTGAAGTCTGAGCTTACCCGATTTAACGGCTCTAACGACTAAGTATCTAGCGAGGGCTGTATTCAGTGGTGGTATAGCGACCGCAGCATCTTTCGCAAGGTCCCACTCTATGCTGCCTTCACCAAGCATTATCACTGGTCCAAATATAGGGTCGGTGTGTACTTTGACTCGGATCTCTTGACCGCCGCTCCGTTGGGCCATTCCTTGAACCAACAGCCCTTCAATCAAGGCTGCTGGGTAAGCTAAAGCCACTCGATCTTTAATTGCTTGCGCTGCGTTGGCCACTTCGGTGCTGGTTCTTAAGTTCAGCATTACCCCGTGAACCTCGGATTTGTGCGCTATATCTGGAGAGCGGAGTTTAACTGCGACGGGGTAGCCAATCTTTTCGGCAATATGGACAGCTTCAGTTGGGTCTGAACATATCCACGTAGGAAGCACCTCAAACCCGTAGGCTTCTAGTAAAGGTGCGAGTTGGTGAGTATCTAAACTTACTCTTTTTTCAGATAACTGTTTTTTTATCCAGTATCTAGATTGTTCTAGACCTTGTGCATCTATTTGACCAGTTGAAACCGGAGTTTCCATCAACTGGCGCTGGTTACGGCGGTACTCGACGAGGTGCATGAATGCGATAACAGCACTTTCTGCGGTGCGATAGGTTGGAATACCGGCTTCGGTGAATAATAACCGAGCTTCACGGGTAGTTTGCTCACCGCTCCAATTGGTAAGAATGTTAAAGTGGCGTTTTCTAGGATGTTTCTGGATACAATCGATGATTGCTTGCGCCGTTTTTGTCGACTTTGCTATTGCTGACGGGCTATGCATGATTAGCAACGCATCGAACTCATCGCTGTCTAGCAAGGTCTCAATAGTTTTAATATAGCGGGAGTTATCGGCGTCCCCAATAAGGTCGATTGGGTTAGATTTCGACCAACTTTCTGGAAGGTGTTGATTGAGTTTAGAAATCAACTCATCAGAGAGCTTGGCAAGCTTTCCTCCTCGTTGAATTAGAGTATCCACAGCCATCACTGCTGGGCCTCCACCGTTAGTGACGATGGCGAGTCTTTCCCCTCTAAGTGGTACCGCATGAGTCAATGTTTCAACTGCGGCAAATAGCTCATGAGTGTTGCTTACTCTCAGCATGCCCGAACGACGTATCGCAGCATCATAGACCACATCAAGACTTGGTAATCCACCAGTGTGTAAGATGGCGGCCTCTTGACCTTCCAAGGTACGCCCGCCTTTGAGAACCAGGATCCGGCGATTACGACTCGCAGCCCGAGCTGCAGAAATGAAAGCACGAGCATCCTTGATGGAGTCGATATAGAGCAGTATTGCTTCTGTTTTGCTGTCGGTACATAAAGTATCTAATAGTTCTGGTACATCGATATCTCCAGCATTTCCTAAGGAGATAAACGAAGAGAAACCAATGTTCTTGTCATTAGCCCAATCAAGCACGGTTGTACAAACTGCCGCAGATTGTGAAATAAAAGCGAGTTTTCCACGTGACGCCGTCACGGGTGAGAAGGAGGCGTTAATGCCAGCCCACGGTAAAATCACCCCCAAGCTGTTTGGCCCGAGCACTCTTATGTTGTGCTGTGTGGCTATCTCTAAACAGGCCTGTTCGATAGTTTCGTCTTGGTCAGTCTTTTGGTACATATCGGATGACAGAACGATAACGGCGCCAATACCTTTGGACGCTAACTGCTTAAAGAGTTCGACATTTCTAGAGGCATGTGTACACAAAATGGCTAGATCAGGGATGATTGGCAGTGCATCAATGGAAGGATAGGAAAGCACCCCTCGAACAGATTTATGCTTGGGATTTACCGGCAATATTGCTCCAGAAAAACCACCTTCTAAAAGGTTTTTCATGACAATTTTACCAGCACGATGAGGTGAATTTGATGCGCCTATCACGGCGATAGAAGAAGGCTTAAGTAGTTTGTCTAATCCGTTCATCGTTATCCTCATACGCAGCTTGACCTAATCAGTCTAAATCAATCCTACGAAGAAAAACGAAACCTCTTAATGCTATGTGATCCTAGCCAAGCTTATTAACAGATTAGTTGATGCTTCTTTATCCAATCTCAACCGTTCGTTAAATTATTGTGTGCCAAATCCCGTTATAGACTAGAATAAACGTTACTATGCCCTTGATTCCCAAGCTATCTATGGGCATCCTTTAAAAAGTTTAACCAGATATCGAATCAATATGAAAAAAGTCACTATCATTGCTCTATCTATGCTACTCGCAGCATGTGCTTCTGATACTTATGAAAAGGGAGTAACCACTGAGTCGTATAGAGAAGATTATCAAGTCGATACCATTGCAGCGCCTCTAATGGCTGAAGAAGCAAAGCAAGATATCAAGGAAGAAGCGATTGTGGCTTCAAAACCTGAACCAACGGAGCAAAAGCCAATGAAGGCTGCTCCTGCGCCAACCAAGAAGAAGGTTAAGATCCTTCCTCCGACAGAAGAACATTTGAAGATGAATCCGCGCTATGGGTTCACCATCCAAGTCATTGCAGTAGATAGCGAAGCGAAACTGCCTAAAGTTGCAGAAAAGCTTCCAAATGGCCAACCCGTGTGGGGCAACTACAAGCTGGTTAATGGTACCAAGTGGTACACAGTATTATACGGTGATTATGCATCTCGCGCTGAAGCGAAAGCGGCGATTGCTAACCTTCCAGCGGAGTTTAGAAAGCTAAAACCGTTCACTAAGAGCATTGATGATATTAAGAACTCTGCGTATCCAACATTGGACAAGCTGAAATAGTATTGATCACGAAAAGGGGCTTTTAGCCCCTTTTTTTATTTGAGTTTGCTGCATATGTGACCATGCGAGCTAAATCACTTCGTTATTGACGCTTTTTTTACTGAATCTGATCCTCTAAAGCATTAAACTCAACTGTAAAATCGTTTCTTCATGGAAATTACGGAATGAAACAACTGAATATCTTACTTCTGTGCGGTGGTGGCTCTAGTGAGCACGAAGTATCGCTGTTATCAGCTAACTACCTACAACAACAACTTGAAATCTCACCTAACTTTAATGTTATCCGTGTTGAGATGAACTCTCTGGATTGGCGACTAGAAAACGGCGTCAAAACCGAACTTGATATCGCACATGCTTCGATCAAAGGTGAGGACCATGAGATCCATATTGATTTTATCGTTCCGTGTATTCATGGGTTTCCAGGCGAAACAGGTGATATCCAATCAATGTTCGAGTTAGCTAAGATCCCATATCTTGGTTGCGGAGCTGAAGCTAGCACAAACAGTTTTAACAAAATCACTTCTAAGCTTTGGTACGATGCGCTCGGAATCGCTAATACTCCATATCTTTTCCTTACTGAGAATAATGAAGAGGCGATTGAGCAAACTGAGCAGGCGTTTAATCAATGGGGCAAGATCTTTGTTAAAGCGGCACGCCAAGGCTCATCTGTAGGTTGTTACCCAGTTTCTAGCATTGAGGAACTTCGCCCTGCAGTTGCCAACGCATTTAACTACTCCGAGCAAGTATTGGTAGAGAAAGCAGTAACCCCCCGCGAACTTGAAGTCGCGGCTTATGAATATCAAGGCAAACTTGTGGTGACTAAACCCGGTGAGGTTATTGCTCCAAGTGAAACTTTCTATTCTTATGAAGAGAAATACAGCTCTGACAGTCATTCTGTGACACATGTTGAAGCATCTGACTTAACACAAGAGCAGTTGAATACCATCGAGGCGTATTCTCTGAAAGTGTTTAAGCACATGCAGCTTAAAGATTTATCGAGAATTGACTTTTTCTTGACCGAAGATAATGAGATCTATCTAAATGAAGTGAATACCTTCCCAGGTATGACGCCTATCTCTATGTTCCCTAAAATGGTCGAGCACAGTGGATTAGACTTCGCTGAGTTTTTGAGAAGTGCCGTTGAAACTGCCTTGGAAGCTTAATCCCAAGGCCTGATCTTAATAAACTTCAATTGTTCAGCTTCGGCAATACCAGCACGTTTTAAGTATTGTGCTGGCATTACCGGGCTGTTCCACCGACCAAATTCTTGGATCTCTTTCAGTTTTAATCCTTGTTTGGCCAGCTCCATTGCAGCGCCAGCTCGACTCGATTGCCCACCAAAACGCATGTTGTAGCCTAAGTTGAGCAAATCACTGGCATTACGGAAAATGCGATAAATGGAAGAGTCGTTTAGAGGAGCAAGTAAAATATTCTGGTGTCGATCCACTCGGCAAAATAAAGGTCCCTCGACATGTGTACGCTCGGATAACCAGCGATTCAACCACTCAATACTCAAATCACTCAGGTTATAACATTCAGAATTAAGCTGTATTGCAATAACAGAATCATTGATTGTTAAGTCGTCATAGTTTAATGATCTGATTTCGTTTCGCTTTAATGCACATTCCAATGCAATGCCATACAAGGCCATATCCCTTGCGTCTTTACTTTCATATCCGTTAGAAAATAGCTCATTAAGCGCCAAATAGTGTTTGTTTGTAAAGGCGTTTGAATGTCGAGCATCATCCTTTTTAATGACACGGACATTCGACATAAACAGTTTTACTTGACGATGATTAGTAGGCTCTGCGTATCCATGTAAACGATGAACTGTCGCTAAGCTGATGAGACTACGTTTAATTGAGGCCAACTTCCTAGTTCGGCACTGGCTCTCCAAAAACAGCAGCAACGTATTAACGGAGGCGGGTAGGGTAGCTTGATTAGTTTGTGATACAAACTCTACAAATCGGTTCCAATCATTAGTCATCGATTTTAGAGAGTTTATCGAGTAGTTATGACTAGTCAATTCGGCCATATCAGCAACATCGATAGGATAAGAGAATTTAGCCACACTTTTTTTTCTAAGTGACGGTTCACTGATAGGTGTACAAATTTTTTTCATATCTAATGCACTATAACTAGACATATTTAGCTGATTGTACTTGCTAAACGAATATTTACAATTATTATTACAATAAAGATAACAAGAAGTGTCTTCACAATGGCTAATACTATTCATAGAGGCGTACCGATTCAGTCGGATAACAAAAATCCAGACGTTTGGCAGGCCAGAATTAAAAATAAAGTCCTCACTGGAAATCTTGCTGCAGTTAAAAAGAGTATTGATTGGTGGTGTGATACCGCTCAATTCATTGATCCAAAAGAGTTTACGTCTCTAGCTGCCAAGCGTGTTGAGGCTGGCACCGAGGAGAACTATAACGGGTTCACTCTGAAAAATGATACAGGCGAGCCAAACGCTTGGTATTGTTTTCACAACGGTCGTCTTTTGAAAGGTGGCAAACTCGCCATCCAAAAACATATCGATGCCCATCTAGCAGCCGCTGCTCGTAAAGGCTAAAATAGCCTAACTTATTGCAATAGAGAACGACTATGAGCCTCGTATATTCCACAGATGTTGGCCGAATCAAACAAGAAGAACCAAAACAAGAAAGAGCTAAAGGCGACGGCATCGTCCGTATTCAACGTCAAACTAAAGGTCGTAAAGGCAAAGGTGTTTGTATTGTCACTGGATTAGACTTAGATGACGCACCTCTAAAGCTACTAGCAGCTGAACTTAAAAAAGTATGCGGCTGTGGTGGTTCAGTCAAAGGTGGTGACATTGAGATCCAAGGTGATAACCGCGATAAAATTAAAGCGCACCTAGAGAAAAAAGGTCATACAGTAAAATTGGCCGGCGGCTAATTTGATGCCATTCATGTAAAGCGAAGCTACAAGCTTCGCTTTTTTATTGGTTAATAGTCAGAACTTAATCTTTGATTAAAGTAATGATTATTAGCTATTTTATGGTAAATCTGATTATGGTTAAATTACCGAGAAATGTGGTGTAGGGGTCATGAACAGTTGTGGATTTCACGCTGACGCACATCTTATTTAACATAACGTATATAATGCGCACCAAGATTGTAAGATCTATATAGTAATGTCACTTTCTACCAAAGCAAAAATGTCTCTTTTTAGCTCTTACCAACTAGTCTTTAACTAATGTGAATTGAGCTAAGGATCTGCTAAATATGTTGGTGACTATGAGTGATTCAGAAATTAGTCGTTTTAAAGTAATTCAGGACGTCTGCGATCGACGTATACGTAGAGTTGACGCCGCTGAGATACTCAACCTAAGTGTCCGTCAGGTTCAGCGCCTTATGAACCGGTTACGTGAGTTTGGTGCTGCTGGTTTAGCCCTCCGAGCTCGTGGAAAGCCTAGCAATCATCGTTAACCAAGCGACTATAGAGAGACGATTTTAAAGCTCGTTCGCGATAACTACGAAGATTTTTCACCGACACTTGCTCGAGAAAAATTAATAGAGTTACACAACCAATCAATATCTAATGAGACGCTACGCAGTTGGATGATTGCAGATGGTTTGTGGACTCCATACGCCCGCCGCAAGCCTAGTGTCTATCTCTTGAGTTTCAACTTAGGATACATCTGCACACGAGATTAAAACCTAATCTCCCTCATTTCCATAATCTCTGCAAAATAATGGTTGGCCTTATTTTTTATTTAGTTCTCTTGTGGTGTGACATTGTAACCTAAAGGTGTTTTTATCACGCAATACTCTGATTACCTTTTACAGCAATTTTCGACAAGTTAACTCTAATATACCCAGATAATTCTTGGTTAACCATCTGGTATAGTCCAAAACTCCCAAGCCAACTAGTATGTATAACGAGAGTAAGTCTTTACTTACTACCTGACGACCCCAGTCCTTTAAGTACTCCAAATTCTTTTTAAGCCATTGATTAACTTAGTATAAGGCTTGTTATGCGGCATTAAACTCTGTCCTGAGATGTGATTGTTTCGAAATTGGCTCACTATGTCACTTCTATCCCGTGTAACAAGTTTGGGCGGCTAATAGATGTAAAGATAGAACACAAAAAAAGGGAGCTAATGCTCCCTCTTCCGTTATTCCGGTTGTTCGTTGTCTTTGGCTTTTTGCCTGATTTGCTCGGCAACTATTTTGATAGCTTCTGCTGTGCTAATGCCTTGAGCCATCAGTTCTTGTATTTGTTCGACGGCTTGTTGCTGTTCTGCGTGGGTAAGTGATAGGTCTTGAAACATTTCGGCCTCCAGAGAATGGAGGCCGAGAATAGCGAAAAAGTTAGTAATTGCCAAGGAAGTTTAGATAGATTCCCATGGATTTGGAGTTAGTGTAGCTTGCACCTATATCCATAGTGATAATACCCAGAGGCGTTAGGCCGATACCTGCTGTCATTGTGCCTTCGTTATCTTCGTGAGCAAGGTTGTATCGGTACCCTGCCCTAAATTGAATTTGGCGCATCAGATCTAATTCAAGGCCAGCACGTAACATCTGTTCATTATCGTTCACGCCTACAAATTTTTCTCGCTCCACAAGATCATAATCGATGCTGAAGGCATAGTAGTCGCCAACAAGACCTGCACCAACGGTATAATTAGGCTGAAGTTTGTACGTGTACGATACGTCTCCGCCCATTGCTGCTGATGTGGCGCTGTTTGTTTCGATGTCCCTTCCAAAAATGTTCATTGCAGAAACACCGACTCGCCACGGTCCGTAGAACCAGACCGCACCTGCATCCATATTAAATGCCGTTTCACCAGTTGCTGAATTGAAGATATCAAAACTGAAATCACTCATCTTTTGGATAGTATTTAGTGAGTAAACTCGTTGGATTTTTGGTGTGATACCAAAGGAGGTGTGTTGACCAAACAAGGTGTAGTACTTGGCCATAGTTAATCCAAGCTCCGTGACGCCTACAGATAGAATGCCTAACTCAGCATTATTAACTTTATCTTCGCTTGAACCCGTTGTCTGGATGATTGGGGTAGCAAAAGACTCAGTGTACGCTTTACCGTAAACGTTCATCGACAGAAAGCTATTTGGGATCGCAAAAGCTGCTGCGATGCCGATATCGAAACTGAGCTGACCATTATTTAGCTTTTCTAGTAGAGCATCAGCTTCAGCTGGATCAGTGATCGTAGTATCAGCAAGCGATGTGATGGTATCTAGCATGTCGCCTTGATCTTCGTAAGCAAGTCCGACCGCTGGAATTATCATGCCCGAGTTGTCGTTACGACGATAAAGAGCTGCGAGTGCTGGGTTATAGAAAGGAGCTGAAAGAAAGTCCCCAGAGACTACGCCAGTACCACCCATCGCATCACCACGACCGTCGACTGAATAGTTTGCTGCATTAGCTCCAGTAGCAGATAGAGCTAATGCGATTGAAGTTGTTAAGCCTATTTTTTTCATAACAATGCCGCTAGATAGTTCCTTTCATCTTTTATCGGCAATCATTATCAAATCTTTAGTAAATTTAATCTACCGATATATCGTAGGTTTTGCTAATAACCTGCTGATCTTCGATGGAAATTACGCCTTGCCAACGTTTGTGAGTGATAGAAACGGCCAAAACATAACGGTCGGGTTCTACATCTCTTAATGGGATATGGCTTGGGTATTCACTTTCGTAATCCTTTTCCCAAATCTTACGGTACTCGTCGTTGACGTAATCAAACACAGAGATATTCATCACAGGTAGTGGACAGTGATAATTGAGTAATCCTACCTTTTCTACTTTCCATGAGTCTTTAGTTTGCCAGCGCAGGACTTCTTTTGCTTGAGGTTCAGCAATGACAATCCAACTAGACCACGGCTCGCCCTTGCTGGGTGACACTGTAACTCTGTACAGACCACTAGCAAGTCGGGAGCTCAGATTATAACGTTTATTATAGCGCTTATGGCCTTCTTTAGAGGTGCCAACCAGGCTAAAGTCTGAATCTGATGAGATTTTAGTTTTTGTCCAGCGGCGAAAGCGAATGTCTTTGATCTCACGATCAGACAGTACATCGACTATCATACTGGTAGATTGCCTGCCAGGGCTTTGGATTACTTGGCGTCTGATGATCAACTCGTTAATCCAACCTGCTAGCCCACTTTCACTAAATGAGCGTCCGCAGTCTTTCTCCAACCCTTTTACTAGCAATGAATCTAAATGCTCGGCAACATAAGGTTCCGGCGATTTCTGCCACAACTCTATTAGCCCTGAAAATGCCGAAGGCAGATCATTTTCTAATAACTTTTGATGGGTATAGGTCAGTGGACTGGTCTGGTCGAACCAAACTAAATCAGGTGCTGTGCCTACACTTACAGGCTCGGTTGAGCCTGTATCGTCTGAGAATGCTACGTTGGAGAAGAGTCCAAGCGACAAAAGAAATAAAACTCTCAAGGTTAGCCTTTCATTTTGTAACCGACACCACGTAATGTTTCAATTTCAATACCTGGCAGTTTTTGGCGTAACTGCAGAACATGGGTGTCGACAGTACGTGTTGTTGGGAAGTGGTTGTAGCCCCACACATGGTCTAATAGTTCATCACGAGTAAAAACGCGACCAATATTTGTGGCGAGGAACAACAGTAAATCAAATTCAGTACGAGTCAGCGTGATTGCCTCTTCATTGAACGTCACGTCACGTGTTTGAGTATCGATCACTAAGTCCTTCACTACGACGCGGTGAGCTTCATCCCCTTCACTGTCAGGTGTTCTTAGTTGTGCGCGAATTCGGGCAAACAGCTCAGCTTCGGCAAATGGCTTAGTAAGATAATCATTTGCACCTGCATCCAAACCTGACACTTTATCTTTGATGGATACTAGTGCAGTAAGCAAAATTACTGGAACCTTTTTGATTTGTTTCCAGTCTGCAAGGTGATCGACTGTATCACCATCTGGCAATTGACGGTCAAGTACAACTAAGTCGACTTTTTCCCACAATGGTGCAACTTCTGCGATTGTTTCCGCATGCAGAACATCATACCCCGCTTGCTCAAGGCTTACTAAAAGTCCATCCGCAAGGTTTTTGTCATCTTCAACAAGCAGTAGAGTCTGTTTCACAAGGTATCTCCAATATAAATGTTGTCGGCGGGCCTTCCAATGAGAGCTTACCTCCCATTCTTTCGACCATTGATTCCACAATAGTCAACCCTAATCCTAAGCCAGCTTTACTAACAAACGGCTTTCTTAATTCTTTCCAATTCTTTTTGCTTAGCTCGCCCTGGTCTCTTACTTCAAAGCGAAGGCTATTCGCTGATGTGGTAATAGAGACTTCAACAGGAGCAACACCGTATTTGACCGCATTGTTAACCAAATTATCCAGACAGGTTCCTAACCAATAGATATTAATTTTGGCAGCAGTGTCTTTGTTTATTGATATTGCGACAGGTACGGCTTTGTCTTCAAAACGGTATTCAAGCCATTCATGTACTGATGGTAACCATTCAGTGGCCAGTTGATTGTTATCGGATTGCAAATAATCTTTACTTGCTTCAGCTAATTGACGCAATCTACGAGAATCTTCACACAATCGACGGAATTCGTCATAAACTGACTCAGGTAAATGCTCAAATTCACGTCTAAACCCTTCTACCGTTAAGGAAAGACTCGCAATGGGGGTGCGCAGTTCATGCGTCAATATTTGCAGCACCAGCATACGACTCTTGAGTTCTTGTCTTTTGTCATTCCATCGCGAAGTCGCCCAAGCGGCAATGATAACCACGTTAAACAGAACCAAAGCGATCATGATATTCAGGAGCAGATCAGAATGATCTTCTTGCTCCCAACAAATATTGCCACTTTTTACATAACAAACTGATGCCAAGGATTTATGGGTTGCTTTGAGTGAGGCTTCACTAAGCAAAGGTTGCCATACGTCAGGTGCAAATATTAGATACTTCTCACCCTGCCTTAGCCATAAATTATCTTGTTGGATAAACATGTCTGCACCAGAGATCAATGCACTAATCGCACTGTAATCCATCGCTTGAATACGTCCGAGTAGACTCTCTGGATCTGCTTCAGGTCGCTCTTTAATGTGCATGTAGTCTTTGAGTTCATCATAGAGTACTGGGTATTTGCGCGCATATCGGGCTGCATACGTACCGCCACCAGGATGAATTAGCCCAGAGCGTGCAAACCACTTAAGGGGCAATTTGGTGTTTTTACAAATCGCTCTGGTAAAGACTAAAGGCTCGGTAATCAATGGGCTAAGGGGGAGCTTACCAGTACAACTGTTGGCAAGACTGTAAAGCCTTTGAATATCCTTTAACGGGTAATCTTCAGTTTGAGGGAGCATTGATTGCGGCGTTAAAAGTTTGGTCGGAAAATCCGTTTGAATGACGCGCATATCATAAGACGCTAGTGCAGGTGCACTATCAAATTTTTCTCGAAAAGTTTCGATTCGGTCAGGAAGGCTTGCACTGTGTGCAACTGAAGAGTTGAACAGCAACGCAGTAAATAATGTTAGATAACGAATCAAAATTGGGTCTATCTCAGTTCTTTTATAATAAGCCTTTGTAAATATAACACCTTTGTACTAGTTGCGCCAAATAAGAAAAGGGAGGCTATTGCCTCCCTTTGATATCGCATCTATCCGTTTAGATACTTGAAGAAATGTTTAAGCAACTCTCTTTCGCATCACCGAACAGCATGGTGGTATTTTCTTTAAAGAACAATGGGTTCTGAACACCTGCATAACCAGTGTTCATCGAACGCTTAAATACAACCACATTCTTCGCATTCCAAACTTCCAGTACAGGCATACCTGCGATTGGACTGTTTGGATCTTCTTGCGCTGCTGGGTTTACGGTGTCGTTTGCACCGATAACTAGAACGGTATCTGTCTCATCGAAATCATCATTGATTTCGTCCATTTCAAGAACGATATCGTACGGTACTTTCGCTTCTGCAAGCAGAACGTTCATGTGGCCAGGCAGACGCCCCGCTACTGGGTGAATACCGAATCGAACATCAACGCCTTGAGCACGAAGTTTTTCAGTGATCTCAAATACAGGGTACTGAGCTTGCGCAACTGCCATGCCATATCCTGGAGTGATGATTACAGATTTAGAGTTTTTGAGCATCTCTGCAACTTCTTCCGCTGTTGTTTCAGTGTGTTCACCTTGATCAACATCTTCCGAGCTTACTGATACTTCTTGACCGAAGCCACCTGCAATAACGCTAATGAACGAACGGTTCATTGCTTTACACATGATGTAAGAAAGGATCGCACCCGATGAACCAACTAGCGCACCAGTCACGATTAGAAGGTCATTTGCAAGCATGAAGCCCGCTGCTGCTGCTGCCCAACCCGAGTATGAGTTCAGCATTGATACGACTACTGGCATATCCGCACCACCGATCGATGCAACCAAGTGGTAGCCAAATGCGAACGCAATCAGAGTCATCACGATAAGCGCAAATGTGCTGCCGTCGTTACCAACAAAGTAGTTCATCAGTAGTGCTGATACTACGATTGCTGCAAGGTTCCACTTGTGCTTGTGTGGAATATTTAGCGGTGACGAAGAAATCACACCACGTAGTTTACCAAACGCAACGATTGAACCTGTGAAGGTTACAGCACCAATGAATACGCCAAGGAACACTTCCACTAAGTGAATTACGTGTTCAGCATGGATATCAGCTGGGTTTAGTGAGACAGGTGCCGGAGGAGCTAGGTAGCTGTTGTAACCAACAAGTACCGCCGCCATACCTACGAAACTGTGCAAAATTGCGACCAGCTCTGGCATCTCGGTCATTTCTACTTTCTTTGCGTAGAAAATACCAATTGCTCCACCAACAACCATTGCAACAATAATCCAACCGAAACCTTGAGCATCAGGGCTGAAAATAGTAGCAACCAACGCAATCGCCATACCAGCGATGCCGTAATAGTTACCCGAGCGAGCTGATTCTTGCTTAGAAAGACCAGCCAGACTCATGATGAAAAGAACCGCAGCAACAATGTAAGCTGCTTGTACTAATCCTGCAGACATTTGTTACTCCTTAATCTTTACGGAACATTTCGAGCATACGTTTGGTTACCGTAAAGCCACCAAAGATATTAATACTCGCAATCAAAACAGCGATAAACGATAGGAAGGTAACCACACCATTCCCTTGACCAATTTGTAGTAGCGCACCCACGACGATAATGCCTGAAATAGCGTTAGTTACTGACATTAGAGGGGTATGGAGAGCGTGTGTTACATTCCAAACTACGTAGTAACCCACCACACATGCCAATACAAATACAGTGAAGTGTGCAAGGAATGCAGCTGGAGCTACTGAAGCTACCCAACCAAATGCACCAACTGCTGCAGCTAGACCAACGATCTTCTTCACAGGAGATACTGGTTCTTCAACTTTCTCTTCTTTTGGTGCAGGAGCCGCTTGTGGTTTAGCCTCTGGCTGTGCCGAAACCTGAATTGGCGGCGCAGGCCAAGTAACTTCACCTTCTTTAACGACAGTCACACCGCGAAGTACTACGTCTTCGAAGTCGATATCGATGTTGCCATCTTTTTCTTTACATAGAAGCTTTAGAAGGTTAACCAGGTTAGTGCCGTAAAGTTGAGAAGACTGAGTTGGTAGGCGACCAACCATATCGGTGTAACCGATCACCTTAACGCCATTTTCAGTAGTAATTACTTTATCAGCGACGGTGTACTCACAGTTACCACCATTAGCCGCAGCAAGGTCAACAATTACACTGCCCGCTTTCATGCTGTCGACCATCTCTTTGGTGATCAAGCGTGGTGCAGGACGACCCGGGATAAGAGCCGTGGTAACGATGATATCAACATCTTTCGCTTGAGCTGCGTACAACTCTTCCGCTTTCTTGTTGAATGCATCTGACATTTCTTTTGCATAGCCATCACCAGCGCCAGTGTCTTCTTGGAAATCGACTTCCAAGAATTCTGCACCCATGGATTGAACTTGCTCTTTTACTTCTGGACGTACGTCAAATGCACGAACAATCGCACCTAGACTGCCCGCTGCGCCGATCGCAGCAAGGCCAGCAACGCCAGCACCAGCAACAAGAACTTTTGCAGGCGGAACTTTACCCGCAGCAGTGATTTGCCCTGTAAAGAAACGGCCGAACTCGTGAGCTGCTTCAACAACAGCACGGTAACCTGCGATGTTAGCCATTGAACTCAACGCATCTAGTGCCTGAGCACGAGAGATGCGAGGAACAGAATCCATCGCCATTACATTAATGTTCTTACTTGATAGCGCTTCCATTAATTCTGGGTTTTGTGCCGGCCAGATAAAGCTGACTAGGCTAGCCCCCTCTTTAATTTTGGCTACTTCGTTGTCATCACCTTCAAAAGTTGGCGCATTAACCTTCAAAATCAGGTCTGCGTTCCAGACTTCTGTTGCATCAACGATAGTGGCACCAGCGGCTTCAAAAGAAGCATCATCAAAACTGGCTAACGCACCTGCGTTACTTTCTACTGAGACCTCAAATCCCAGCTTTAATAGCTGCTCGACCGTTTTAGGCGTCGCAGCAACTCGTGATTCACCTACGAGTATTTCTCTAGGCACACCAATTTGCATTGTCTTTCCCTACTATTGGCAAATGAATTGTCTTTGTTTTAACTAAGCAAGACATGGACTTCAAGCTTTTTGTAATAAAAATACAAAATTTCATTACATATAACTGAATGCTACAGGCAATCTTCCCTTGATTCGCGTAAGAAAACAACGCCAAACTACGCTAAACAGAGGTCCAACCAGCTCTATTTTGGGCGTTTATCGGCTACTCTTGCGCCAATCGCTGTTTTTTGCAACAGAATACAAAAAGAGCCAGCAGAAAAAAGTCTGCTGGCTCATAAAAAGTTACAATTAGTGCAATTGAATATAACAGTTACTTCAAACTAATTAGTTAAAGATGCCCTCACCCATCTGGTCGATGAATAGTTGAGCCTTTTTCAACATGAACTCATTTGCATCTTGTTCAGATGGCAGTAAGTCAGAACGAATAAACTTATGCTCTTTAACCTCACCCTCAGGGTACGCTTTAGTGATTCGACCACAGATTCGATACTGGCCGCCTTCAGATTGCGCTTCTTGATAGATATTAAAGCCTTTGTACTCAACAGGCTCTACTGATTTTGGTGCCGCATCTTTTTTGCTGCCACCGAACAGTTTTGAAAACAAACCCACAATCACCCTCCATTGTTGGATTGACTACGTTTCAGTAATGGTTCTTCGTACCACTCTAACTCGTTGTCTTCAAAGCGTCTAGGTTTGCTATAGATTACGGGGAGTTCGTCTGAGCGCGCTTCACGCCTGTCATTATCGAGCATGGTTTCTGCACCATCGAGAGCCGCATCAACTTGTTTATTAATAGCTACAAACTTCTCTTCAGGTAAGGATGATAGGAAATCTATGTCGTGTCTGATGTAGATGGGCCTTAACTGATTAAGCGTAATACAGGCGAGATCTGCCAGTTGATCCGATGAGTACTTATCGGTGTAGTATTCTAGTGCCAAGCGATGGCCGACTAAAGTTTCCATGTAATTGTGAACATCAACACTGATCTGCATATATTTCATCCCTCAAGTCGAAGCAGGTTTTATTGCATTTATACCCTATGCAATCGCATTTACCTATCCATAGCTAGTGCTATTGAACGGATTTGCATCAGTTGTGCATTAAGTCACACACTTTTTCTTAATAAGTTTAGCAAAGTACTTGGAAAATAGCGGAATAAAAGTATCCTTATGTTTCTCCTAGTGTGCGCAATTCAAACGTGATGTTTCGGTTGCTACCCCTTGTAAGCCGAGTGTAGCAAACCTTATGAACACGTTTTCATCAAAACTACTCTGATATGCCCAAAATATCGAATTACTCTAATTTGTTTCGCTTTTTAGCCCCTATCCTCATGGCCTTGGGGAGCATTACGAGTATCGATTTGCTCAGCAATATCGCTGAGGATAACTTAAGCTTCGTTATTCACCTTCCGTACTTACTTTTTGGTGTGGCGTTGCTACTATGCCAAAGCTTTAGTCAAGGTCGCATGGGGATGTTAGCTGTCGCAATGACGCTAGCTTACTATTTTGTACAAACACGTCTTCAAGTGCCATTATCGGTAGGAACGACTCGCTTAGAGTTCAGTATCTTGGCATTCTTGTTACCCGTTGCCTGTGTCATCGTCTATGCATTTCCAAATAAACGATTTTTTTCAACGTCAGGGTATATCTATTCCGCATTAATGGTGGGATTTGCGTTGTGGGGCTATTTAACCATTACCCACTTCACGATGATGGATGACCATGCACTCTGGGATGGGTTACTGTTTACCATCGAAGAATTTTCTCGACTACCTTTCTTAGCTGTTCTATACAGCATCATTTTTGTCGGTATAAGTGCCATTATGGTACTTACACGAAATGAAGCTATCGACAGCAGCGTTTACTCGAGCCTGCTATTTTCAACACTTACATTTTGCTTCTTCCATCTAGCCTTCATATCTTCGATATTCTTTACTTGTGCTGGTATCTTGCTGATTTATAACATCATATCAACCAGTCACAAGTTAGCATTTATCGATCAATTGACGGAGATCCCTAGCCGTCGAGCGCTAGAAAATGAAATGGCGCATCTAGGTAAACATTTCGCTATTGCAATGCTTGATGTCGACCATTTTAAGAAATTTAATGACACTCATGGTCACGATACTGGTGACCACGTATTAAGGCTGGTTGCGAAGAAAATGCGCGCTACACGGGGTAATGCAAAAGTATACCGTTACGGTGGTGAAGAGTTCACAGTCTTGTTTAAAGGTAAAGATTCTGAAGACACTTTAGAGTTTTTGGAGGAACTTAGAGAAAGCATCGCTGAATATGACATGGTGGTGAGGAACAAGAGCCAACGCCCTAAAGATGATAAAGTCGGCTCTGCAAATCGTTCTTCCGGTTCTCGCGACAAAACTGTCAAAGTGACCATCAGCATTGGCGTAGCAGACACTAGCCATAGTCGCTCCCCATACAAAGTTCTTAAAGTGGCCGATGAAGCTCTATATAAGGCGAAAAAGAAAGGGCGTAATTGCGTCGTTGCTATCTAGTTGACAATAAAAAAGCCACCTCAGGTAGCTTTTTTATTGCTTATACATCTTTTGTCACGACTTGATAACCATCTCGCCCAGAGTGCTTAGCCTGATAAAGCGCTTGGTCAGCTACCTGAAATACATCGTCCGTGGTCTCCCTACCCGTTGGTATCAAACTATACGCTCCTTGTGACACGGTAACGCAACTTGAGACTGTCGATTCTCGGTGAGGAATTGCAAGATCTGAAATGGCCATACGAATCCGATTCACTTGTTTCTCGGCATAGTTTCCGTCTGAGTTGCTCATGATAATGGCAAACTCTTCGCCACCATAACGTCCGACAAACTCCCCCGTTCGTGTAAATAGCTTGTTGAGCAGGTCAGCCAAACGTTGCAAACAACTGTCGCCTTCGATATGCCCATAGGTATCGTTATAAGCTTTGAAAAAGTCGACGTCTAACAGAACGACCGTCATTGGTAATCGGTGCCTACCATGCCAAGAAATCATCTTCTGCATTTCGTCGTTGATGTAGCGGCGGTTATAGACTTTTGTCAGACCATCTTCATTGACTTGCTTACGAAGATTGCTGTTCATTGATTCAAGTTGAGCAGTCGCAAGTTTAAGCTCTCGACGCATTGAAGCAATCCTCTGCATCGCAACCAGTTTTGCGTTGAGTACTAGCTTGTCGACAGGCTTGATTAAGTAGTCATCTCCGCCAGCTTCGATAGCTCGAGCAATCATAGCGGGTTCTTCGTGGCTACTTAGAAAAATGATAGGTACCCACTCTTCGTATTTGTTACGAAGATGTTTGGCGACTTCGAAGCCGTCCATTTCAGGCATGCTAATGTCTAGTAGGATAAGCTCGGGCTCAAAGGAAGGATAAAGCTCTAGTGCTCGAGCGCCACTCTCAGCCATTTCTACACTATGACCAAGTTGCTTGAGTCGAATGGCGAGTTGCATGCGCTCTACTTGCAAATCATCGACCAGCAAAATGCGAATCGATGCACTGGATAGTTCCATAAGTCCCTTTACCTAATGTTTTGTTTGTACGCAGGAAAATGATGACTTCCAAACGCCTTTACACTTCAATATAGCACGCAAAATTTTGAATCTGCTAGATATTTGATCGCAGAAGTTGACTTTTACCCACAAGCCAATAGGATCTCGGTTTTAGAACACACTTAGGACAAAACCATGTCAGAGCAAAACCCATCAACAGAGCCAACTAAAGTTGATCTAGACAGCTTATCTCCAGAGCTGCAAGCAGTTATCAAATTTGACGATGTGCCTGAAGAACTTTATCACATGGTAGCATCCATCCATGAGGTTGCAGAAGAAGCCGTACGCGAAGTTTGGAACACACTTCCAGCAAGTGCTCAAAACATTCTTGATAGCTTTGAGCAATTTCATGCCCTTGTGTCTGTAGGCCAAGCGTTTGCTGGCATTGGTGTTATGGAAGAGTTTGAAACTTTGAAGCTTCCTGAAGATATGACTGACGAGCAAAAAGCAGAGTACCGTTCACAATTATTAGATCAATCTTTACACAACAGTGTTAAAGATATGGCTAAACAAGTGAAAAAAGCTCGCCGTGACCCTATTCTAAAGCGCGAGTTTAAAGACGTTTTTGCGAAATAATTTGCGTTCATAAATATCAAAAGCCACTGATTTAGTGGCTTTTTTTGTGTCTTAAATTTGAGATCTATGACCACTAATGCATAGTTTTACCAATCATTAATTGATCATTCACAAACTTAAGTTAATAATTCAGGCGAGGATAACAAAAATAAATTCCTTTAAACGGATTAAGGATACTTTTATGAAAAAGCAGTTACTGACACTATCTATTCTCGCCGCTCTTCCATTGACACTTTCAGCACAAACATACGTGGGTGGTAAGGCCGGATACTCTTTCCTTAAAAATAGCTGTGTTGCATCAGAGCCTTGTGATGATACAAGCGTAGGCTTCGGTGGATACCTTGGCTACCAATTCGACCCAGCAATCGCAATCGAACTTGGCGTCGAAAAAATCGGTGATTTCAAAACAAACTATGGCGCGGGCACTGAACTTAATGGTGACCTAACTCAAGTCACACTTGCGCCTAAATTTAATGCTCCAATTACAAGCGGCCTAGATTTCTACGGTAAACTTGGTGCTAGCTTCTCTAAATACAAGTCGGATGACAACTTTGGTTTGCTGTCTGCTCTTGGTCTTGAGTACTTTATCAACAAAAACCTTTCAACGCGCTTAGAATACCAAATGACAACGCCTTTGAGCTTTGAAACCAACAGTGGTATTTCTGCAAACCTAGTAAGCTTAGGCCTGACATACAAATTTGGCGCTCCAGAGCCAATGATGGTGAAAGAAGAGCCAATGCCAGAACCAATGCCGATGGCTGAACCTAAGCCTGAGCCAGCTCCGGAGCCAGTTGTGGCTGCTGTCGCAGCAACAACAGTGACGTTCCAGTCTCAAAAAGATGTGGAATTGTTTGAAACTGGCAGTAATAAGCTAAGTGATAGCGCATTGCATCAGTTCGATGACGTGGTTGAAACTCTGTTGAAGTACCCTCAAGCTGAAGCCACTGTTGTTGGTCATACAGATTCAAAAGGCGCTGCTGCATTTAACCAAAAACTTTCGGAGCAACGTGCTCAAGCCGTTGCCGATTACATCGAATCTAAAGGCGTAGCTGCTGATCGTCTAACTATTCGTGGTGACGGTGAAGCCAACCCAATTGCAACCAATGACACTGCTGCGGGCCGTAAAGAAAACCGCCGTGTTGAAGTAACTATTGAAGAATTTACAGTAGAAAAGTAAATAAATTCAGACACTATGAAAGAAAACGACCCTTTTTAGGGTCGTTTTTTTGTCTATAGTTATTTTAACAACGTCAATTGAGTACCCAATATGAAGTGGATAAATAATCTCACCCTGAAATCCAAAATAGCATTGCCCGTCCTTGTTCTTGTTATTGTCTTTTCGGCACTGCTTTTCCATGCGGTATCTTTGCTCAACCAACAAAAAGATATTGAACAAAAAATTAGCCAGGTCTACCAACCCGTCACAGAGTCTCTCACCCAGTTATCACTGACTTTATACAGAGCCTCCGAAATTGCTCATGACTTGTCTTACGATTTTGCAGCGAAAGATAACTTGAGCAAGTATCGACAAATGCACCAAGCCGCAGTCACAAACGGTGAGACCTTGGTGAGATCACTTAGAGAATTATCTAACAGCACTGAGTTGCCATCAACACAACAAAATTCGTTACGTACTTTGTTAAGTCATTATGATAGTGCAATGTCTTCTTACGGTACGTTATATACCTCGGACGACCCAGGCAGCGTATTTTTCTCAAAACGAAGTGACCTCAAGTCCGATTTTGAACAGACAAGTAGTGATCTAACGTCACTTATTGAGCAACTAACGCAGTTGCAAACGCAAAAAATAATGGAAAGTCGTGCGCTATCTGAATCTGCAGCTTCTACCTTGATTTATGGCGGCGCGATCGCAACAGTAATTGCATTGGTAGTTGCATGGTCTATTGGTGGCTGGGTGACTTCCCCGATTAAGACTTTACAGCACTCATTAGAAGACATCGCTAAAGGTGAAGCCGATTTAACTAAACGTTTACCAAGTATGTCCACTGACGAGATTGGTCAGTTAAGCACAGCATTTAATCAATTTCTCGAATCGATGCACTCCACTATCACGGAAGTAATTATTACCTCAAACTCAGTGCGTGCAGAAATGGAAAATATTCGTAGCCTTACTCAAGGCATCGTGATGTATGTATCCAATCAACAAGGTGAAAGCGACCAAGTGTCCCATTCAGCCAATGAAGTGAGTCAAATAAGTGACGTGGTCACAGGTAATGCCAACAATACCGCATCTCTGAGTCATCAAGGTTTGGAAGAGATATCTAATGCTAAATCCTTGCTAGATAACACAGTCACTTCACTAGCGACACTTGAATCTCAAATCAAAGTCGGTGGTGAAGTTATCGGTAATCTTGATTCCAATGTGAACAGTATCGTCAGTTTATTGGATGTCATCGTCGAAATCGCTGACCAAACCAATTTGCTGGCACTGAATGCCGCAATAGAGGCCGCTCGTGCCGGTGAACAAGGACGTGGATTTGCTGTAGTTGCTGATGAAGTAAGAGCGCTCGCAGGAAAAACCCAACAGAGTACTGACCAAATTCAGCAAACCATTAATCAATTAAAATCAGCAGCCAATGAGGCTGTGAATGCGGTCAACACCAGTTTAGAAACCGGAGAAAGTACGGTCGCTCTCTCCCATCAAGCCAGTGATAGATTAAGTTCAGTTACCACTGCCATCGAGAGTATCGTACAAGGGAGCCAAGAGATTGAATCTTCTTCGTCGCAGCAAAACCAGTTGGCAAACGAAGTGGCTCAACATATGCAAAGCATCATAGAGAGCAGTTATCAAATGGTTGAGATGGTCAGTAGCGCAGAAAATGCCTGTGAAATGTTGGCGACCCAATGTGAAGCATTGGATAATCTAGTGGCGAAGTTTGAAGTGTAATAAAGATTGGCGTGCGGTAGACACGCCATTTTTAATCCATTGGGACAGCAACAATATCGCGCTGAGTGACACTGACGCCTTTGAGTTGAGCATAGACCGAACTACCCACCTTGAGTTTGAGATCATCTACCGCCCATTGGGTTAAGTTCGCCCAAAGTATCTTATCTCCTGCCACTTTAAGGCCAATTGAAACACTGCTTCTTTCTTTGCCACCTTGGGTTTCAATCGCTGAAATCGTAGCGGGAATAATATTACGAATAGATGTTAATTCAGGCTTAATCAATGATATCGACACATCATTTGCGCGAACCTGAACTCTAACGCTTCCATCAATAGGTGCAGATATTCTTTGTACCCATAAATGACATTCTTTAGAAAGAGCAATTTGGGTCAAAGAATACTGTTCATGGTGATGACACACTGTGGCCTCAAAAACGGTACTTTGCTCTGAGAAGGATTGCCAAGGTTTCATCGCCTGTGATTGCCAAACATTTTCCAAGCTACCACAACTAAGTAGCTTACCTTTCTCAAGCACCAGCATATGATCCGCCAGACGCAGAATTTCGTTTAAGCTATGGGTGACGTAAACAATCGGGACCGACAGGTGTTGGCTTAATTGCTCCAAGTAAGGCATCACCTCGCGCTTTCTTGGCAAATCTAATGATGCAAGTGGCTCATCCATAATTAACAGCGAAGGTTTGGACAAAAGTGCTCTGGCGATGGCCACTCGCTGCTTCTCTCCCCCAGAAAGTTGATGAGGCTTGCGAGCTAATAAGTGGCGGATACCTAACAATTCGACTGTGGTATCAAACTCGCTAAGGTCTAATTCTTTGGGGCTGCCGTAGGTTAAGTTCCCATGAACACTGTAATGCGGGAACAAACGCGATTCCTGAAACACGTAACCAATACGTCGATGCTCTACGGGAACATCAATGCCTTGATGGCTATCAAATAGCACTCGTCCATTCACCTCGATCGTGCCTCGGTCAGGATTTGTCAATCCACTTATGGCATTGATAAAAGAGGTCTTCCCTGCACCAGAACGACCAAACACAGCAGTAATCCCCTTACCTGGCAGTTTACAGCTTATCTTTAAACCCAGTTCACCAAGAGACTGCTCGATATTTATATTAATCATGGCCAGAACCACCAATTTTCTTTTTCGTCCGACGAGAGAGCCATTCGGAGCCCAAAAGCGAAACCAAAGCAACAACTACAGAAATAGCGCACAAACGCGCCGCATCAATTTCAGCCCCAGGGGTTTCGATAAAGCTATACATTGCTAATGGGAGGGTCTGTGTTTCTCCTGGAATATTCGAAACAAAGCTAATCGTGGCTCCAAACTCCCCCAAGCTCCTAGCAAACGCTAAGATAATTCCTGAAATAATCCCCGGTAGGGTTAAAGGTAAGGTAATCGTGATAAAGACTTTTGCTTTGCTCGCTCCGAGAGTACGAGCAGCTTGCTCAAGTTTAGGATCAACAGATTCAATACCCAACCGGATAGCTCGAACCATCAAGGGTAGCGAAACCACTGCGGAAGCTAATACAGCACCTTTCCAGTTAAAACTAAACACGATACCAAAATTGGACGCTAGCCATTCACCAACCAAACCTCGCCGCCCCATCACAACAAGTAGCAGATAACCGATGACAACAGGAGGGAGAACTAACGGCAAATGAATGAGGCTATCTAACAAGCCTTTTCCTACGAAGTTTTTTCGAGCTAACAGCCATGCAAGAAAGATTGATATAGGGAGAAGGCTCAACGCAGCGACTGATGCAACCTTTAGACTGAGATTTAAGGCTTCAACCTCAAAATCATTGAGCATTTTGGTCACCATTCCCATCCACTGCGACAAAACCATAGTGCACTAGTGTTCTCTGCCCCTTTGACAATAAGTAGTCTGCCAGTTTCTTACCTTTTTGGTTAAAGTAAACCACTGGGTAAACAATGTCGTCATGACTGTTTGGTTCAAAGTGATGAATTATTGTGACATTGTCACTAAGAATGGCATCGGTCTTATATACTATGCCAAGCTCAGCTTCTCCTCGCTCAACCAATGCAAGTGCTCTACGCACATTGGATGTCGATGCTAAGCGTGACTTTACAGCGTTCCAACTTCCAGCGCTCTGTAGTGACTGTTTTGCGTATATTCCTGCAGGTACAGAGCGAGTATTGGCGACAGCTAGTCTGGTATTCGCTAGGTTCTTAGACCACCAATTGGAGTCCTTGATTTCAGGTGGCGATACAGTGATTTCAGAATACTTTGGCGCGATGAGTACCAATTGGTTAGTTGCAAGTTTATTAATTTGGGCCTCATCTATCACTCCTTGCTCGACCAGATAGTTTACCCACGCTGGGCTAGCAGAAATATACAGATCGACGGGAGCGCCAGATGATATTTGCCGTGCTAGAGATGCCGAGCCTGCAAATACATTCTGTAAGCGCATCGGGTATTGTGTAGCAACATTTTGCATCACGTTGGTCATAGATGATGCGGCAAGCACCCTCACCGTTTCAGCTTGAGCGTTAAAACAACTCAGCATGGCAGTGAGCAACACTCCTTTGATAGCGGCTTTCAATGTTATCTTTCACCTTCTTTTGCAAAAACATCAGGCCAAAGCTGTTCGAGTTTCATATGCTCTTCGATAGCATCAGCAATGGTATCAATGCCTTGTTGTTTGAGAGCATCGAAATCTACGTGCTGGGCTTTTTCACAGCCCGCCCATGTCAATATTAAGTCGCATGCCTCAGGTTGGTCTAACACTCCATGCAGGTAACCTCCCATTACTTGACCACACTCACTTATCGCACCATCTGGCTTGCCAGACAGCTCAAATGGTGCGGGCAAAGTTATCTCGGTAACCCCTGCGTGAATCTCATACCCTGAAACGCTTGCACTCTTCCCATTGAGGGTCAACGTCCCTTGTGACTGGGTGAGCTGTTTTTCAGGCTCAAGCACTGTGTTGGTGTTTAACCAACCTAAACCACGAGATGTGCCTGGTTCACCTTCAATACCTTTAGGGTCAGCAATAGTTTGGCCAAGCATTTGATAGCCGCCGCAGATACCAAAAACTTTCCCACCAAACCGCAAGTGGCGCTCTATCTCTTTGTCCCAGCCTTGGCTACGTAGATATGCCAAATCCTGACGTACTGATTTGGTACCCGGTAGAATGATGAGATCGGCACCTGAGAGTGAGCCCCCCTTGCCAACGTATTCTAAATCTATATCAGGGTTTAATCTCAGTACATCAAAATCAGTATGGTTACTGATCCGTGTAAGCACAGGGACTTTAACTTTAAACGCCTTTGAATCGGCAGTTACTTGTTCTGAAGTGATAGCATCTTCAGCTTCGAGGTTGAGTCCGTGGATATAGGGAAGGACCCCAAGAACGGGTTTGCCGGTTTTCTCTTCCAACCAGTCAAGACCAGACTCGAGCAGTTTGATGTCTCCTCTAAATCGATTGATAACAAATCCAATCACGCGATCTTGTTCAGATTCAGATAGAAGCGCTAGCGTGCCGTAAAGGTGGGCAAATACTCCCCCTCTGTCGATATCAGCAACAATGATCACAGGAACATCGGCATTTTCAGCAAACCCCATGTTGGCAATATCATTTGCACGTAAGTTGATTTCAGCAGGACTGCCGGCACCTTCTATCATAACGGACTGGTAATCTTGTCTGAGTTTGCCAAACGAATCCATCACACTGTCCATGGCGACTTTTTTATAGTCATGGTAACCCGTCGCTTCCATATTGGTTAGTGCTCTACCTTGGACAATCACCTGTGCGCCGGTATCAGAGTTAGGTTTAAGCAATATAGGGTTCATATCAACCGTTGGCTCAATACCGCATGCGAACGCTTGAACCGCTTGTGCTCGACCTATTTCGCCGCCGTCTGAAGTTACCGCACTATTAAGTGCCATGTTTTGTGGTTTAAAAGGGGCAACCTTTATCCCTTTACGAGCAAGAACTCGGCATAAACCTGCCACTAGTACACTTTTTCCGGCATCTGAAGTGGTGCCTTGAACCATTAAAGCTTGGAATGGAGTCAACATAGGTGATTAATTTTTCATTGAAATTTTGCTTTAGTATATTCGTATGTGGGTTAGGTTCCAAATGATGAATCAAATATGAACCTAAGCATCATGCGTGGTTCAACGCAAATGGGTTTTAATCATTCTCGAACTACACAATCCCACAAAGGAACGAATGATGAAAACTCTAACTACTGCTATCGCTATCGGACTAATCTCTCTACCGACTATTGCCCTTGCTGGAGTGAAAGAAAACCGAGACAACGCAATCCAATACACTGGCCCAGTAGAGCTTTCCCAAGTGAGCGAGCTGCTCCAAGATACAGGCATGTTCACCGAAAAGGACGTGGTGGTGGAAGGGCAATTGATCCGTCAGATCAATAAAGACACTTACCTGTTTAGCGATGGTGTCGCAGAAATTCAAGTAGAACTCGACGATGACGTTCGGTTGGCACAGCCACTTAGCGCAGAGTCAAAAGTCCGACTCTTTGGTGAGTATGAAGGTGGTAGTACACCTGAGATCGAGGTAGATCACGTCATTATTCTTTAATCGATTGATTTAAGGTCGTTTCCACTAAGTTGGTCTGTATTTTGCAGGCTAACTTAGTATAGTGGTATTTTTGGCGCTCTAGCCAAAATATTGAATAAATGGATGGGAACGATATGTTTGGAAAAGCCCGCACTCTTGCGCTATTAGGATTGGCATCACTAAGCCCGTTGGCTGCACAAGCCAACAACTTTAACTACTCTTCTTTCGAAGTTCGTATCGGTGCTAACCCAAGCACATACGGTGCAGAAGGTCGAATGGCGTTCACCGATAATACACATTTTATAGGTCGATTTGACTCAAGTTTTGAAGGTGATTACGACTTAGCTGCTGGTGTCGGCTTTAACGGTCCTGCGACCCAATTTGCAGATATCTATGGACACATTCAACTGCATAACATCAAAGACTCAAGCGACAAGTTTGTTGGGAGCACCTTTATCCCTGAGCTAGCATTCGGTTTCCGCGCTTGGGTAATTGATCGAATCGAAGCGAACGGTATGGTTGGCCAGTTGGTGTACAATGATGGTTCTGAGACGATCTGGAGTATTGGCGGTCGATTCCATTCAACAGACGTATTGTCTATCGGTGCGAACATCGGTGACAACGGTGTTTACGGCCCTCAGTTAATACTTGGCGCTCGTTTTACCTTCTAAGGTAATTCGCCTCAAAAGAAATAGAAAAATGCCGCTTCTCAAGAAGCGGCATTTTTATTCATGACTACTTGTGTTTCGGCTGAACGTAATTGCGAGATACATCTACCACGGCCACGTCATTAAAGAAGTTTCTTCCGAGAAGCACTCCAAACTCCATGTGCGTACGGTCAACCAAGGTGAATTCGATCTTCTCTTTTAAGTCACCCACTTTAATCCAACCTGACACGACAGGACGTCTATCAGCTTCTTCTTCACTCGCTTTCTTAACCTTTACCCAGCGCTCTACAGGCAAGGTAATTTCCTTAGAGATTACTTTGCCATGCTGAAAGGTAAACTTGACCCATTCTTTTCCATCACGCTCAAAAGGCTCAATATCAACAGCGCTCACAGACGATGTTGTCGCTCCAGTATCAACACGTGCTTTAATGCTCTTTTCCGCACCAGGGAAATAAACCCACTCTTTTTCACCCAAAATCAATTTACCATCTTGAGTTTTCGTCGGTAACACAGGTTTTGGCTTGGGTTTAGGCTCAGGTTTAACCTCTGGTTCGGTCACTTCTGGCTCGACAACTTTAGGTTCTGGTGCTGGCTCGGGCACTACTTCAACCACTTTGCCTTCATCGACTGGTTTTTCAACGGGTTGCTCTGCAACTTGAGAAGCACAACCAGTCAATGCGGCAAACAGCGCCAAAGCTGACAGTTTTTTCCAATTGTTCATCGCAGCTCCTTACTTAGAAACTTGGAAGATAGCATCCGCAACATACTCAATATCGGACTCTTTAAGCCCAGCAATGTTAATACGGCCATCACCAACGCCGTAAATACCATACTGGTCTTTAAGCTTGGTCATTTGTTCTTGGCTAAATCCTAGCACAGTGAACATACCTTTGTGTTGCTCTATAAAATCAAATGCTTGGGTGCCATGTTTGTCATTCAGTTCCGTCACTAACGATTTGCGAAGGCCTATTAGACGGTGGCGCATGTCGGTCAACTCAGTTTTCCACTCCTTGGTCAGGTCTTCACTTTGTAAGATAGTCTTAACCAGTGCTGCTCCGTGATCTGGTGGCATGGTGTAAGTGGCGCGCGCCATCTTAAGTAACATACCTTTTGCATTAATGGCATGCTCTGCGTTTCGGCCAATCACCATTGCAGCACCAGTACGTTCACGGTAGAGACCAAAGTTTTTTGAACATGATGTAGTAATAAACATCTCGTCGACTTGCTTTGCCATATGACGAAGGCCAAGCGCATCTTCTTCCAACCCATCGCCAAACCCTTGATATGCTATATCTACGAAGGGTTTAAAGCCTTGTGTGTTGGCCATTTGAGTGAGCTTTTTCCAAGTATCTAAGTCAATATCTGCCCCAGTTGGGTTATGACAACAACCGTGTAAAAGCACAATGTCATTTTGTCCGGCATGTGCTAAATCTCGTAACATTTGCTCTGTGTTCACTTGCTTGGTTTGAGGGCAGAAATAGGTGTAGTGTTCGACTTTCAAACCAGCGGCTTCCATCACGGGCTGATGGTTCACATAGCTTGGATTACTCAACCAAACTCTTGCGCCCGGCTCTGCAACTTTAATTAGGTCACCCAGCATACGTAGTGCGCCACTTGCACCAGGGGTCTGAATGGTAGCGACACGATCTTTGGCAATATTTCCAAGCACTAACGACTGAATACCCTGATTGAACTCCTCACAACCCGCCAAACCAACATAGGCTTTGGTGGTTTGAGTTTGCTGGACGATTTCTTGAGCTTTAGACACCGCCGTCATGATAGGTGTTTGACCTTCAGTATTTCGATAAACACCAATGCCTAGGTCGACTTTTTGGTCTCGAGGATCATTGCGATAAGCGACGGAGAGAGAAAGAATCGGATCCAGTTGCGGTTCCGGGAGTGTTGAAAGCATAACAGTCAGAGTCCTTTACATGTTTTTCTATGCGTTCAACTTACCACTGTTGAGCAACCCTGCTCAACCTGTAAATCGGTTAATGGTTGTTTAGGCAATAAAAAAGGAGCCTTAGCTCCTATTTCACTTTAAAACGGTGGATAACTTGATTACTACTACCGCGCCAATCAAGGCTCGGGTCTGCCAAGTCTTGTTCGAACTTTCCATCGATAAGGACGTCAATGAGGTCAATAATCTGTCGTTGCTCAGATGTCATTTCTGATAGTAAGTACCCAGACCAAAGCCAAATATCTTTGTCAGGACATTCCATTTTTACTCTTTGTACCAAACGTAACACCGCATCGACGTTATTTGGGTGCAAAGGGTCCCCTCCAGATAGAGACAAACCACGACGGGGAATTCGAGTATCCAACAGATCAGCAATTATCCGGTCTTCCATCTCTTGAGTGTACAGATGACCAGAAGTTGGAGACCAAGTGCCTTGGTTGTAACAACCACGGCACTGGTGAATGCATCCTGATACAAACAGAGTGCAGCGCGTTCCAGGCCCATTAACAACGTCAATAGGATGATACTGGTGGTAATTCATTTATAGGTGTTTCACTCGACGCTGAACTTCTTCTTGCTTACCGAAGTTGAAAGGACGCGCATCCGGGCTACCTAAGTAACCACATACACGACGAGTTACCGATACCTTGGTTGAATCGTGATTACCACATTTTGGACAAGTAAAGCCTTTGCTCGTACAGTCAAACTCACCGTTAAACCCGCATTCATAACACTCATCAATCGGCGTGTTAGTTCCGTAGTAAGGTACACGGCTGTAACTATAGTCCCAAACGTTCTCAAGCGCTTCAATGTTGCGTTGCATGTTAGGGAACTCGCCATAGCAGATGAAACCGCCCGATGAAATTTCAGGGTAAGGCAGTTCGAAATCAATTTTGTCGTAAGGATTGACTTTCTTTTGCACGTCTAAGTGGAAACTGTTGGTGTAGTAACCTTTGTCAGTCACGCCTTCAATAACGCCAAATTCTTTAGCGTCGACACGACAGAAACGGCTACATAGGTTTTCACTTGGTGTTGCATATAGGCTAAAGCCATAACCCGTTTCTTCTTTCCATGCATCAACACGGTCAGCTAGGTACTTCACCATCTTAATCGCTTTTTGGCGTAGCGCTGCATCATCATATACATGTGTGCCTTCACCAAATAGTGCAGTAATGGCTTCATGCAAGCCAATGTAACCTAATGAGATAGATGCTCGGCCATGTTTGAAAATTTCTGCGACAGAATCTTCAGGCTTCAAGCGTACGCCACATGCACCTTCCATATATAGGATTGGAGCAACACGTGCTTTAACGTTCTCTAGGCGCTCGATGCGCGTTTCTAGTGCACGACGAGCAATACCCAATTTCTCATCAAGGAGTTTGTAGAAGGTTTCTTCGTTACCTTGGGCGCGAATCGCAATACGCGGCAGATTCAAACTCACAACACCAATGTTGTTACGACCTTCATGAATTAGCTCGCCATTCTCTTCGTACGCACCAAGGAAGCTACGACAACCCATTGGGGTTTTGAATGAACCTGTAACTTCAACCACTTTGTCGTAGTTAAGAATATCAGGGTACATACGCTTAGAAGCACACTCTAAAGCCAATGCCTTGATATCGTAGTTAGGATCTTCCTTACGGTGGTTAAGACCATCTTTGATGGCAAACACCAATTTCGGGAAGACTGCGGTTTTACGGTTCTTACCTAAACCTGCAATACGGTTTTTCAAGATAGATTGCTGAATTAAACGTGATGCCCAGCTAGTACCCAAACCAAAGCCGAAAGTAACAAAAGGAGTTTGACCATTCGCTGTATGCAGCGTGTTTACTTCATATTCAAGGGATTGGAATGCGTCGTAACACTCTTTCTCAGTGCGCGCTTTAGCAAACGCTTCTGGATTTGGAATGTCCCACTCTTGCGCGACTTTTAGGTGCTTTTCGAAACTGGTATTAACGTAAGGCTCTAATACTTCATCAATACGGTTGATCGTTGTACCACCGTAAATATGGCTCGCAACCTGAGCAATGATCTGCGCAGTCACCGCAGTTGCTGTTGAAATTGATTTTGGCGTATCAATCTCAGCGTTGCCCATTTTAAAACCGCCAGTCAGCATGCCCTTTAGGTCGATAAGCATACAGTTAAACATTGGGAAAAATGGTGCGTAATCTAGATCATGGTAGTGAATATCACCTTCATCATGAGCTTGTACAACGTCGCGTGGCAAAATGTGTGTTTTCGCATAGTGTTTAGCCACGATGCCTGCTAGCAGGTCGCGTTGTGTTGGAATAACTTTGCCATCTTTGTTGGCATTTTCGTTGAGTAGATCGGCGTTACTTTGCTCGATTAGACCTTGAATCTCTTTGTTCAAAGCACTAGTTTTCTCACGAGCAATGTCGCGATCGTGACGGTATTCGATGTAAGAACGAGCCAGTGAATGGTATGGGCCCTGCATCAATTCGTCTTCTACCAGGGTTTGGATCTGTTCAATGCCTACTTGGTCGCAATCTTTTAATGCATCTTGAACGGACATTGCGACTTGAGCTGCGTAAGCTGCTAATGCGTTGTCTACCGTTTCCGCTGCGCTTTCCACTGCTGCAACGATACGTGCTCGTTCAAAAGGAGCTTTTGAGCCATCACGTTTGATTACGACTGTATTCACCGATTCTCCTTACCCGTAGGTATTAATTCTTATTTTGATACTTTATATAGGGTCTTTCTGACTACAAGGCACTATATGTTGTGGCGTATTAAACGAAAAGACCCACTTCATAGCCTTGATCTAGATCAACAAACCCAGTGTGACGAACAAGATCAAATCGATCTTAGTGCTGTTGATCCCACTATTAAATGAGAGAAGAAAAATCGTCTCTTAAAGCTATCAAATGAAGCACAAATCACGGTATCGTAGTCCCCTATCTGCTAGCAGAAAATTGGTTTAAGAGGATATTTGGATGCGTTTAACAGCGACTGTTTTGATCTGCTTGATTAGCATGAATCTAGCTGCACAGCCTATAAAGGTAGCGAGTTGGAATATTGAATGGTTGTCGACTCATGAAAGTAAAGATATCAAACAATCTCTTCGCTCTGAACAAGATTTTGACAAACTCGCTGACTACTTTGAGAAATTGGACAGCGAAATCTTAGCATTTCAAGAAGTCAACGATGTAACTGCGATCAGAAAAGTTGTGGGCAATGACTACCACGTTTTTTTCTCCGATAGGATAGATGTCCCGTCAAAGATATTTGATAACATCAACCAATTCACTGGCTTCGCAATCGACAAGTCTTTTTCTGTCACAGACCCAAATGACATCGACTTACTACCGAACCAAAGACATAAACTAAGGTTTGCGACCTACGTAATTATTGAAAGAGAAGACTTGTCCGAGCCTGTCCATCTATTGTCTGTACATCTAAAAGCGAGATGTATGGGTGCACGAAAGAATAGCAGGGATTGCGATCAGTTAGCGATGCAATCAAAAGCACTTAATTTGTGGCAACAAGAGCGACAAAAGAAGGGGCAGCCCTATGTAATTTTGGGTGATTTCAACCACAATCTAAGTTTCAAAGGTGATTGGTTTTATGCTTTACTCACAGAAGGACTAGCCAAACCGCCCTACCTTGCTTCAAAGCACACCAGCGCAGATTGCCTAGTGCGCTCTAATCGCAACCCCAAACGAACACACCAATTTCGAAGTGTAATCGACCACATACTAGTTAGCGCTGACTTGACTGCTTCACCGTCAAAGCAGCTGGTGTTCGACAAAACTGATGTCGTCAATTATCAATTAAGCGACCATTGCCCGATCTATTCTACTCTAACACCTAGCAATCGATAGATTGTGCAAGTTCAACAGGGTAACCCCGCGAAACAGCCAATTCGCACGCCCGCTCTTCTATGAGAGGCAATGTCAGTTGGCTAGTTTGAGGAAACTCCATGCAAGTATTAGCGCAGTAGTCGAGTTTAACCAGCGTATTGATGATCTGCTGAGCGGCATCAAGCACTGACGAGCCTTTCACAACCTCCAACCGAGCATAATTATCACCACAAAAAGAGACATCTGCGGCTCGTAATGTCACATCATCTCCCGGGATTTGCTGAGCACCGAACAACGGTTGCCCCGCTACTGATGCCCCAGAAAAACTCGGAATAAACTGACTAATGTGCTCTATAGCGCGTTGAGTTCTTTGAGTGAGAACCTCTTCGCTCCATCCTTTGTAAACTTTGTTTATAAACTTTTGAGGAAGCTTGGGCTGAGCGGAGCCTTCATTAGATGAGACCAAACCATCTTCAAAGAGAGTGACATCGTGAGTCATGCCATGCAGTTGGAATACACCGCCTGGATAAGGGGTAAATTGAGCCATTCCTTGAGGTGTGCCTCTTGGTCCGTGGAAGATAACTTCTGGCCATTGCATTTTCATCGACTGCCACTGAGTTACATAAGCGGCTTTGAATTCGACTAATCGTTGGCGCTTTTTGCCAGCCCAATCATCGACAGTTCCAGTTTCAAAGCCACAAGCGTTAATAAGATAGTCAAATTCACGCTGGTGAAAACCTTCGCTATCTTGAAAGCATACTTGCCAACGCCCATCGTCTAATTCAGTAACTTTTTCAACATTGGCTTCTAACTTAAGCTCGCAGCTTGGAAGGTTTTCAAGCGCAATTGTGCTGGTAGCCGCTAAACGAAACACACTCCATCCGTGCTCTTCTACAGCGACCACAGGGTATTTGAGGGTCTCTAAATCGGCAAACTGGGCAAAAGGGATCAGCCAGTCATCGGTAGAAACTGGACTGCTTGGCTGCATACGGCCTTTTAATTGCTCTAAGTCCGACTTGGAATAGAGCTTGAAGTAATTCTTTGGTGCGCCAAGCACTTCATTTTCTGGATCTTGGTCAACCAAAGCTTGGTAACTGGATTGAATTGCTTTGAGACGTGGCAGTAACGAGTTCGGATCGCAGGGATCAGTATGTGGGATAGCAATGACCGTTGGTCGCACATTAAGTGTATGTTTAAACACTCGTACGGTATCAATGGATTGGCGCAAAAGCGTAATACATTGCTGCTGCGAGATCTCACGATAAAGGTTGCCGCCTGCATGAAGGTGACAAATTGGCGGGCCACTGACCAAACCATTTTTGCGTTCAAGCAAGGTTACTGGCACTCCTTTTTCAGCGAGTGCTAGCGCAGCAGTTGAGCCTGCGATACCGCCGCCAATAACGACGACAGACTTGTTGTTAGGACTTAAAGATTTTGAAGACATTGGGCTTTTCATTATTAGTCACTTGCCAACTTCTGAATCAACAGAGCAAGTTGGCATGTACTTCTTAGTTTCCAAGCATTCTACTCGCTTAAATCTAAGAATAAAAACGTAAAATTGTTGTGAGTATTTACAAGCAGCAGTCCCAAAGTGAGTTTCAGCACAATGCGACTTAAGAAACTGCCGCCCAAACCTACACGGCAATTGGTACGACAGAAGTGATAAAAAAGTTCGAAAAATCTCTTGACGGGAAATCTGAAAATCGATGTTGAAAAGCGGATGTGAATAACAATTTTTGCCAAGCTTCGGTGGCAGTTAGCCTGCCACCATGTCCAGCTTTTTTTTAAAAAAAGTTATCCATAATTTTATCCACTGTTTTTGTGGATAACTCGTTTTTTGTTATACACAAGGGTAACTAAACCGCCTTGTTCATGGGGATTAATAGCTTCCTGATTAGTGTGTTTAGCACTATCCCCAAAATTATAAAGGTCGCTAGTGGTAACGTTACCCACATCAAGGGATGCAGTTGCCCTTCCACTTGGAAGCCATATTGCATTATCGAAGCAACGCTCGCTTCTGCTCCTAATGCTGCAACAACACCAGCGATAAGAGCCATCACCCCATATTCACACCAAATAGTGCGACTGATGCGCTGTTTGGAAGCACCCAACGTTCTGTATAAGCGAAACTCTTGTTGGCGTTGATTTAGACTTAAGCGCAACAAAGTAAAGATAAGTAGGACGCCTGCAATCACACCAAGCATGGCGAGCAAGGTAATGGCCCATACGATTTGTCCCAGCAGCGACTGAATTTTTTCGCCCATAGAACGAACATCGAGCACACTGACCGTAGGGTAGCTTCTCGAAAGCTGATTCAAAAACTCATTGTGTTGGTCATCGACTCTAAAACTGACCAAATAAGTTGATGGGATCGACGCTAACGCATCCGGTGAGAAGATAAAGTAGAAATTAGGCTTCATATCTCTCCACTCAACTTTACGAATCGTGTTAACGACAGCAGTGACCTCTTGGCTGTTTATTACGAAAGTAAGTGTATCGCCGAGTTTAATACCAAGGCCTTGTGCTACTTCCGATTCAACCGAAACCGCTTGTTCTGGCGTCCAGTTCCCTTCAAGCACTTCGTTGTATTCAGGTAAACTATCAGACCAAGTAAAGTTGACCTCTCTTCTCAAGGCATCCGTCTCATTACCACCATAGGTTTTGGCGTATTCTTTAGCATCTTCGCCATTGATCTTCGCAACTCGTCCACGAACAATCGGGTAAGCTTCAGAACGATTTAACGTTTGAGTGTCAAGCTGTGCAAGATATTCATCGCGTTCATAGTCAGCAATATTGAGAGCAAAGACATTGGGCGCATCAGGTGGCAGTGTTCTTTGCCAGTCTTGTAGCAAATCGGTTCTTACTAGCCAAACAATAGACAGCAGCATTAATGACAAAGCTAGTGCACCGAACTGAATGCCGCTCGCATATCCGCTGCGATTGATCCGCATAAGCGCTAATCTCATCGCAGTAGACAAAGGCAGTTTGTTTAACACTTTAACTAACGCCAAACTTATCAGTGCTAGTAGTCCGAACAGTAGCACCATACCCGTTAATACCAACCAAACAAATACGTTGTCTGCATAGGCAAGCAATAGAGCTATCACAGGTATTGCACCCATCACATAGACAGACTTAGAACGGATAGTTTGTGCTTCCTGCATAACGCTCATCGCAGGTGTGTAAAGCAAATTATTTAGAGGGATGCCCAATGCTGGTATGGCAATAACCGCACACGTTACCAATGCGGTAATGGCAGGTGTCAACCCATAACTCGGGAGTGGTTCAGGCAAAAGTCCGGCTAGAGGTATGCGTAGCGCCGTTTCTAATCCAATCCCGACGACAATACCCACGATAGCCCCAACGCCAAACAGTAGGCCTACTTGCAGTAATAACCAGCGTCGAACCCATTGACGGCTCGCGCCAATGCTTTTCAGCATAGCAATGGTTTTCTTCCTACCTGCCACATAGTTTTGACACGTGAGCACAAGAGTGGTCGCAGCCATTAAGATGACGATTGCGACTGTCAAAGAAAGATATTGTGTGGTTCGGTCAAAGATTTCAGAGCTACGACTTTGATTGGTTTGGTCGCGCCATCGATCACTTGGTGTTGTTTCTATTTGGTCTTGAATTCCAGCAAGCCGTGTATCTTCACCATTCATAAATAAACGAAAGCGAACACGGCTACCGAGTTGCAATGCCCCGGTCTTATCGATGTCACTGAGATGAATATACGCCGTAGGCATTTGTTGGAAAGGATTGAAAGACAAGCCAGGTTCTTGCTCTATAACACCGGTGATCTTGAGGTCAGCATCACCAACAGTGACATTGTCACCTATCTCAACCTCTAAGTTTTGCATGATGCGAGGGTCTAACCAAAGTTCACCAGAAGAGACCTTATCAACGACAGTTTGCCCTTTTAGTTTGAGTTCACCGCGTAAGGGATAGCTTGAATCAACAGCTTTGATGGTGATCAGCTGCATCTGTTCATCACTAAATGCCATGGTTGCAAAGCGAGTCAATTGGCTGGTTGTGATGTCGTTTTGTTGCGTAAGTTGAATAAGTTTTTCAGGCAATGGATTCGATGAATCGAACACCATGTCAGCGGTTAGCGCATCTCGCCCCTGTTTAACGACCACTTGCTCTAAACGCGTGGCAAGTGCAGCCAGTGCGAATACACTGGCAACGATTAAAATCACAGCAGTAATAATCGGCCATAATTGACCATGGCGTATTTCTCGCCCACTCCACCGCATCAACTGTTTAAGAGGAAATTGCGACATTATTGTTGCTCCTCCAACTTTCCTGATTGCATATGGAAGATGCGATCGCAGCGAGCAGCAAGCTTAGTATCATGGGTAACGAGTATCAGTGTTGTGCCGTGATCCTTATTTAAGGTGAAAAGCTGTTCTATCACTTTAGCGGCTGTTTGTTGGTCAAGGTTGCCTGTAGGTTCGTCCGCAAAAAGGATTTTTGGTTCGATCATGAAGGCTCTTGCGAGCGCCACACGCTGTTGTTCACCCCCGGATAACTGGCTCGGTAAATGTTGCTCACGGTGAGTTAGGCCAACCAAATCAAGTAACTGTTGTGCTCGTTCGATGTCTTCTTTCTCACCTTTAAGCAAACAGGGCAAAGTAACGTTTTCAATCGCAGTCAGTGTCGGAATCAAAAGAAAGCTTTGAAAAACAAATCCTACTGAATGGCTTCTAAGCTCAGCTCTTTCTTCATCATCCATCGCGACCAAAGACTTGCCCAATAGCTCTACATCTCCCCCAGTGGGTACATCTAAACCTGCGAGTAGGGTCATTAAAGTTGACTTCCCTGCCCCAGATACACCAACGATGGCAACTGATTCGCCTTCACAAACCGACAAATTTACATCATTGAGGATTGTTAACTGCTCTTGATTAGTAGTAACTTGTTTGGACACAGATTTCGCAGTAATCACAGGTGTCGGCATGATTCGCTTCCTTTCTCTTATTTTGTTGTTGTTTTCTAGTTTAGCTCCCGCGAAGACCTTATTGGTATTGGGAGACAGCTTAAGCGCAGGCTACAATATGGCTATTGAGCAAAGCTGGCCTTCGTTATTATCTAATACGCTCTCTGAACGCAATATTAACATTGATGTGATCAATGGAAGTATTTCAGGCGATACCACAGGAAACGGCTTAGCTCGTTTGCCTAATTTGCTATCACAGCACCAACCAGATTACGTATTAATCGAGCTAGGTGCCAATGACGGTTTGCGTGGGTTCCCACCAAAACGCATAGAAGCAAACCTCAATAAACTCATATACTTATCAGAAGCTGCGTCCGCGCAACCAATATTGATGCAGATCCGAGTGCCACCTAACTATGGTAAACGTTACAGCGAGATGTTTGCCCAGATGTACCCAAAGGTCGCACACGCAAACCAAGTCCCATTAATTCCTTTCTTTCTGGAGCAGGTCATCATCAAACCAGAATGGATGATGAATGACGGTCTACACCCTAAACCAGAAGCGCAACCTTGGATAGCCGATTTCATGGCAGAACAATTAGTTCCAGTGATATCTGATTAAAGATACGTAACAAGTTGCAATTTAGTTTAAATAAGCTGTCCTAGCTCAAAGCGAATCCATTTCACGCTCAATACAATCGAAAGGATTCGCTGATCAAAAAGGACAAAACCATGATCATAAAACCTGTCATCAAAGGAGTGGTGGCTCGCTCTGCGCACCCATTTGGCTGTCAAGCAGCCATAAAGCAGCAGATAGAGTACGTCCAGTCCGCAACCCCTATCGATACAAAACCTAAACGGGTTCTCATCATTGGTGCTTCATCCGGCTTTGGCCTTGCCTCTCGTATTGCATTGACTTTCGGTGGTGCAAATGCAGATACCATAGGTGTATCGTTTGAAAAAGGTCCATCAGAGAAAGGTACAGGTACCGCTGGTTGGTACAACAACATTTTTTTCAAGCAAGAAGCCGAAAAAACTGGTCGTAAAGCCATCAATATTATTGGTGACGCCTACTCTAGTAGCGTACGTGCTCAAGTCGTCGAGGCTATAGAGACCTACTTTGAAGGCGAAGTTGATTTAGTTATTTATAGCCTTGCTGCAGGATTTCGCCGCCAGGAAGACAGTGATGAATTTTGGCAATCAACAATTAAACCCATTAAAGAAAGCGTCTCAGGGGCCACGGTATTGTTAGATAGTGATACTTGGGTAGAGAGCCATATTGAGCCAGCAACCGATCAAGAGCTCCATGATACTGTTAAAGTAATGGGTGGTGAAGATTGGGAAAGCTGGATCGATGACTTAATCAACGCAGATTCTATCGCCCAAGGTTGTCAGACGGTTGCATTCTCGTACATCGGTTCAGAGATCACTCATCCGATCTACCTAGACGGTACTTTGGGCCATGCTAAAGTCGATTTGCATCAAACCAGCCATGCACTCAACTTGAAGTTGTCGCAATTTGGTGGTGGTGCCTACGCAGCAGTTTGTAAAGCATTGGTCACCAAGGCCAGTGTCTTCATCCCGGCTTTCACCCCTTACATGTTAGCGCTGTTCAAGGTGATGAAAGAGCAAGGTACTCATGAAGGTTGTATCGAGCAAATGCAGCGATTGTTCAGTCAACACTTGTATAGTGACAATGTCACACACGTCGATGCCGAACGTCTGATCCGTATTGACGACCTTGAACTTAATCCTGAAACTCAATCCCGTGTCAAAGCGCTAATTGAAGAGATGGATGAAAACAATTTCAAACAGTTAGGAGACTATCAAGGATACAAGCAAGACTTTCTCGCCCTTAATGGTTTTGGCTTCGACAATGTTGATTACGATGCTGATATCCCTCTCGATGTTTTAGAAGAGCTTATCCCGTAAACATCACCATAGTGTCACTTTCTAAGCCCTAAGGCTCAATATATTGTCCTTAGGGCTCTCGATTTCGCGACAAATCGAATGATTTTGTGAATCAACAGGGTAATATCCCCCTTTCGATATATACTGTTTACATAACATGCACTTTGATGCGGACATATGGAAAGGATTTCCACTGAATGACGCGACTCAATACCCACCAAATAGAAATTCCCGATTACATGTTGCAAGGCTGGCAACAAATCGTCGACCTGATGGCGAAGTTATCTGATGTACCATCAGCTTTGATCATGCGTCAAACGCCATCAACCATGAAAGTCGTGGTTCATAACCAGTCACCGACAAGTCCATACCAACAGGGAGAAGAAGAACCGTTAGGTTCGGGGCTTTACTGTGAAACCGTTATTGAAACAGAATCTGCTCTTCAAGTGTCCAATGCGCTTACTTCTAAAAAGTGGTGTAACAATCCAGATATCAAACTAGGGATGTGTGCTTATTACGGGCTACCTCTTAGTTGGCCCTCTGGTGAACCATTTGGCACCATTTGCATTCTCGATAGTAAAGAAAACGCGTTCAGTGATATTTGTCGACAATTGATTGACTCCTTTAAAACCTCAGTCGAATCTCAACTCGCGCTCCTTTATCAACATCAACAGCTACAAAATGCCAATTCGGAACTAAAACTTCGCGTAGAAAGCCGTACCAATGACCTTGCGAGCTTAAACTTCTCGCTCTGCGAGGAGATAGACAGACGTAAAGCCGCTGAGCAAAAGGTTGCCTATCAACAAACTCATGATTTAGGCACAGGCTTCTTAAATCGAGGCGCTTTATTAACTCAGGCACAAACGCAACTGAAAAAGTTGCCTCCTAATCGCACCCTTGCATTTATTCACGTCGGTTTTACCAATGGCCGCCGTATTCAAGCTAAGTACAGTTACGATGCTTTTGACCAAGTGCTTAAACAGTACCGAGACCGCGTTGGGCATATTGATGTCATTAAAAGCGTAACTTCTCGCGTTTCTACTATCGACCTGGTGATTGGTATTGAATTTGATGGGGATAATATCGAGAACGTCATTGAATCGATTTGCCATCGTTTGGTAGATGTTAGCCATACTGAATTTCATATTTCAGGAGAGGCGATTCATTTACACGCCTTCATTGGTATTGCTACCTCAAACGATGCCAACAATGCGAAAATGATGCTCAAGCACGCTAACGAAGCCATGCTTGCCTGTCGTGACAATGGCAAGAAATACGCCTACTACGCCAACAGTGAAATTACTTCACCGGCCCGTAACCAATTAGAAAGCTACTTACTTCAAGCAGTGAGAAATGACCACTTAATGCTGTTCTTCCAACCTAAGGTAGACCCAAAGTCAGGAAAATGGCTTGGCGCAGAAGCCCTATTACGTTGGAATCACCCATACCTTGGGCAAGTATCGAATGACTCCTTGATCCATTTAGCTGAGCAAAATGGATTGATTTTTGAAGTGGGTAACTATGTGCTGCGCACTGCAATCGAACAAGCGAGCGAATGGTTAACACTTAATCCTGACTTTAAGATGGCGGTGAACGTTTCTACAGTTCAATTACGTGATAAAAACTTTGTCGCCCAATTAGAACACCTGTTGGAAACTTATCATCTTCCTGCGCACTGTTTAGAAATTGAAGTCACAGAATCTAGCCTAATTGCAGATGAGTATTTGGCGGGTCAATCTCTACAATCGCTGCACCAACTGGGCATTACCCTATCACTTGATGACTTTGGCACCGGATATTCGTCATTTAGCTATCTTAAAAAATACCCTTTTGATTGCATTAAAATTGATAAAAGCTTTATTAATCAAATCACTGGTAGCCAACAGGACCGAGACATCGTGCGGTCAATCATACATGTTGCGAAAAAGCTTAAGCTCAAGGTCGTGATGGAAGGCATCGAAACTAAAGAACAAGAGGAATTTATCCTCAAAGAAGAATGTGATTTTGGCCAAGGGTACCTATACGGGAAGCCAATGAGTCGCCAAGATTTTGAGAGAAACCTTGATCAACACAGTAGCCAACCACCTAAACATCACTCTTCACGGCTATAATTTGCTACTTTCGCAGAAAGGTGTTGTTTTTTGATAGGGTTTTCTTTGCCTATCTGCAGCCGCTTCCCTATAATCTGCGACCTATTTAACAGCTACACAAGAACGGTGCTATGGAACTACTCATCTCCAAGCTTAAAAAGATCGAAAAGCAAAATTATCGCAGCTACCAACAAATCAAAGGCAGCTATGATTTCGAAGACTTCGAACTGCATATCGACACCACTCAAGCCGATCCATATGCGCCTCCGTCAAGAGTTCGTGCCACTCGAGCATGGTCTCTTACTGGTCTTGCGTGGTTACAAGATAAGTCTCCTGCGTATCAAATGGCAGCACGTGATTTCATCGCTCGTAGCTTTGCATCATTTGCAAGTAAAGAGAACCTAGTATCTATCGCCCTCACAGGGCAGACTGTACTAGACAATACAGCTGTACTGTTCACCCAGCATGGTATCGAGCTACGTTTTAGAGTAGAACTGCCAGCCGATGGGCGCTCGATTCTAGGCAAAAAAGCAATTAACTTGCTTACCTTTAATTTGCCTAAGTTCATCCGCCGTTCAACGCTAGAAAGAGAGCTAGATCTCCAAGCCCTAAAAGCACACTGTGAAGCCATTGAAGATCAAGTGGCACTTCGTGATCAGCTTTCACCGCGCGGTTTAATTGCTTTTGTTGGTGATGGAAGTATTCTGCCACGCCTTGCCGGTAATAGTGATTTACCGATGAAAGAGGCCGTAGCTTTTAGTGCGCCTGACTCATTAGCGATAGAGCTTGAGACACCGAACAGTGGTATTCTGCGTGGATTAGGCATACCTAAAGGCATTACTTTGATTGTCGGCGGTGGCTTCCACGGTAAATCGACGTTACTGACTGCTGTTGAGCGTTCTATTTACAACCACATCCCAGGTGATGGTCGTGAGCGTATCGTTGCTGATATGAATGCAATGAAAATTCGTGCCGAAGATGGACGCTGTGTACACAATCTAAACCTTTCAAATTACATCAATCACCTACCTGCAAAACGTGATACTAAAGATTTCACTACTCAAGATGCGTCGGGCTCTACGTCGCAAGCTGCTTGGTTACAAGAATCGCTTGAAGCAGGAGCGAGTGCGCTGTTGATTGATGAAGATACCTCAGCAACTAACTTCATGATCCGCGACGAGCGCATGCAAGCTTTGGTCGCTAAAGATGACGAGCCGATCACTCCATTGGTCGACCGTATCGGCCAGCTTCGCGACGAGCTTGATATCTCAACATTGATCGTTATGGGTGGCTCTGGTGACTATCTCGATGTCGCAGATACTGTGATTCAAATGCACGACTATCAAGCCGTCGATGTTACCGAAAAAGCACAGCAAGTCGTTGCGCAGCATCCTAGTCAGCGTATACAAGAACTTGAGCAGCCACTTGCCTTAATGCCACCTCGCCAGTTTAACCCCGCTTGCCTACAAGCAATTCTAGCGGAAGGTAAATTTAGAATTAATGCTAAAGGCAAAGATACACTTAGATTTGGTAAAGAAAGTATCGACGTTAATGCGCTGGAACAATTAGAGTCTCCTAGCGAACTTCACGCAATTGGCTGGGCTTGGTTCTTACTATCCCAACACAAAGGTTGGCAGAAAAATCCATCTAAAACGTTTGATGGGCTGTTGGAGAGCACTGATTGGTATGCAATGCTGCCACCGCATGGTGATCTTGCTAAGCCTAGAACGTTAGATATCATGGCGACACTGAACCGGATGCGTAAAGCTCAATTTGAGACCAGCGAGTAGTTTTTGCTTGGTTTAAAAACACAAAAAAGGAGCGAATCGCTCCTTTTTTTATGACCAAATTGGTGAGGATTAAATCCCGGCCATTGGCATAAAGTAAACCAATGCAGCCCAGGCAAATACCCAACCGCAAACGGCTAAAGTATCTATTAAGTCTCTACTCCACATGGCTTTTCTCCCGCTGGTAATGAAACTCAGGTGGCAAATATTGCCCCACGAATTCATCTCTCAACGAGATAATTGCAATTGGTATGCCAAGCTAGCTGCCTATTGAAAAATCATCTCTTTGCATCGATTCAATAAAGCAGTCAGCCATAGAATATCGACTCACCACAGGGTCTGATTCCATGTTAAGAATGGCATGATAACCTTCCTTACCTTTCATTGTATAAGCTGTCGATGTACCGGTATATACTCGCTCATTTTCAACAGGTTGCCATGCTTGATCGATGAAAACGGTAAGGTCTTTAATCCTTTCACCCATTGGCGCATCAAACTCATATTCAAACTTTAGGTTATGGGTATATGGGTAGCTTCCTGATCCAGTCCCATTAACTCCATTGCCAAAAGCGTTGTTAATTGCCCCTTCCAGCATTTGCACCAGATGCTCACCTTTTATCTGGTACAAACCCACCGGAATGGCAAACGGCAAGATCTTTCCTGCAATATCGTCCACCGTGATATCGCCTTCTGGCAAAGAATTTCGAATACCACCAGCATTATGAACTGCAAAGTCGACTTGATGGCCGTCTTCTAGCATTCGTTGCCAAAAAGACCTCGCAACTAAAGGTCCAAGATCGCTAGGGCCCTTTTCATCAGGGATACGTACGTGCCTTAACGGCGTCGGTAAATGCCCGACGATACGTGTTTTTATTTCTCGCACTTTAGGGCGATATTTGTTGTCCAACAGCGCTTTTACCTGTTGGTCCTTGGTACAGCGAACCACATTAGGATGAGCATAGATTTGCGACTGTGTTTGGTCATAAACACTATCGTCTACTAACTCCTCTAAACTTGAGTCCATCGCCAGCCTTCGACCAGCGAGAAGTTCATTGCGGCCTCTGAAATTCACCACTTCACCGTTTGCCGCAAAGTCTATCTGACAATGCCCCATAAATTGTGCGTAGCAACCTGACTGCACAATCCGGGTTTTGTTTACTAACAGTCCATAAGGGTCTAACAATGGGAAACCTAAGTCAGTAAAGTCACCCTGTAACTGATGCGAGTGTCCTCCAATGATCAAGCTAATGCCATCTACGTCTTCAGCGAGCTGTTGGTCTTCTTCGTAACCTAGATGACTCAGTAGAATGATCTTATTGATACCAGCTTTATGAATTGCCTTAATTGTTTGTTCCGCTACCATTTTGGCATTTAGAAACGGTGTATCAGCGTCAGGGTTAGAGATTTCGGTCATCTTATCGAGAGATAGGCCAAAAACAGCGACAGGTTCACCGTCAGCATCTATCGTCAGCCAACTCCCGTGCCCTGATTCCGCCTGATACCCAAATAAGTTTGCTTTAGTCGACAACGGGTTTTCTTTACTAGAACGCTCAGCACTTAAATCCCAATTGCTGGCAATCATCGGAAATTCTATTTGATCGAGGAAATCTGCAATGGGCGCATTACCCATATCAAGTTCATGGTTTCCTACCGCCATCGCATCAGGTGCAAGGGCGTTTAGCATGTCTGCATTGGCTTGACCTTTAAACAGCGAAAAATAAAGCGTGCCTTGGAAACAATCGCCAGCATGGAGAAAGAGAAACTTACGCCCTTGTTGATCTGCGCCTTTTCTTAACTGTTCTAGCCGGTTAGCAATTCGTGCGAAACCACCGATGCTTATAAATGGAGATACCTGTTTACCATTCACTTTGAGGTGAAGTTGAACAGCACTAGGTTCGAAATAGGAGTGGGTGTCATTGACGTGCGCTATCGTCAGCGCTGCGGGTTTATTATCTTTATAATTCATCATATATCTTCGTCTCTTTTCTCCATTTTATCATAGAGTGTGATGCATGACAGGCTTATGAACTTTGTGTGTAGCACAGAATATTGGTTGCATTGTTTTGTGAGCTCAATCGGACACCATATTCTGTAATTTCGTATAAGCTTAGAGATAACAGACTGATTTCATGCGATAACGAGGTAGCCTATGCAGTTAGAGCGAATAGAGATATCAGGTTTTCGTGGCATACAAAGAATGTCACTCTCTTTTGACGAGTTGACCACCTTGGTCGGGGAAAATACTTGGGGTAAATCCTCGTTGCTTGATGCGCTTTCAATCGCGCTACCCACTGATGGCCAAGTCTATCAATTTGTAATGCAAGACTTCCATGTAGACTATTCGGTATCTCAGCCGCAGACACAGCATTTGCAAATTCTTTTAAGCTGGCGCTCCAGTTTTGATGGTGAAGAAAAAGCGGGGCGCTATCGCCGCATCAAACCCGTTTGGACCGAGGACCAAGAAGGTACCAAACGTATTATCTACCGATTAAGCGCCACAAGAGAAGAGTACAAAATTACCACCCACTGTACTTTTCTAGACCAAGCAGGAACTCCGCTGCGTTTACACCATTGCGAAAAGTTTGCCCAAGAACTCATGGCGCTACATCCAGTCATCCGTCTCAGAGATGCGCGTCGACAAAAACGCAATGGCAACGACAACAGCAGCGATCTCCGTATCGAAAAACGCATCGCCAATACTTCTCGCCGATTGCTTGCCGCACCAGGACACGTTAATAAAGGGGAAATGCGAAGCAGCTTAAACTCGATGGAGAACTTGGTTGATCACTACTTCAACGTCAATGGTCAGTCGCGAAGTAACCCAAGAAGAGCAAGAGATCGGATATTCTTCGGAAACACCAACTCTGATAAGAATGCCCTGTCACAGATGGCTGGAAAATCAAATAACAAGCAGACTCGACTATTGCTTATGGGGCTTCTTAGCGCCTATCTTCAAGCAAAAGGCCCGACGAACTTAAGACGTTGTGCCCGCCCAATATTGATCATTGAAGATCCTGAAGGAAGGCTGCATCCCACGCACCTCATCCGTGCGTGGAGTATCTTCCAGCTATTGCCGATGCAAAAAATCATAACAACCAATAGTGGTGATCTGCTCAGCGCAGTACCTCTAAGCAGCATTCGTCGCTTATCGAGAATGTCGAACAAAACTGTGGCATATTCTCTGCCCGCAAAACGTTTTGGTGAAGATGAACTGCGCCGAATCGGCTTTCATATCCGCTTTCACCGCTCTAGTGCATTGTTCGCTAGATGTTGGCTGTTGGTCGAAGGCGAGACTGAAGTTTGGCTGTTCAATGAGTTAGCGAAACTGTGTGATTACAACCTTGCCGCCGAAGGTGTACAGATCGTCGAGTTTGCCCAGTCTGGGCTCAAATCGCTAATTAAAGTCGCACAAAGTTTTGCTATTGAATGGCACGTAGTTACCGATGGAGACCCTGCGGGTAAGAAGTATGCTCATGCCGTAAGAAATCTACTTAATGGCGAACATGAAAGGCACCGATTGACCGAGCTGCCTGATAAAGATATTGAACACTTCCTATATCAACACGGTTTGGAGCACTTTTTCAAAAATTTGGTGAAAATTCCTGCCGATCACCCTATTCCGGCCAAAAAAGTGATTAACAGAGCGTTAAAGAAATATGCCAAGCCTGATCTTGCACTTGCTATCGTCAGCCACTTAGAGCTACAGAAGCCTGAAGATATACCCGTTTTGATTCGCTGGACGATTAAAAGAGTGGTTAACATGGCCAATGGGAATACATGAGTAATTCTACATTAAACCATCAATAATACTGATTGAATATTGGCTCTTTTTACCTTGACGAGGAATTAGATTTAATATCGTAATTGAAACTTATTGGTTGAGAGATAGCCTTACGCTATTAGATATTCCTGCATACTAAGCAAGTCATTATGTCGCTAACAAGTTGAATGTAATACCAATACAAAACCGCAAAGCTAGGTTACTAGACTGTGCACAGCTATTCTGGCATTTCATCTACAAAAAACTCAACAATCATCAAGTCAATTCCAATTTGTTGAATACACCCTATTTGTAAAGCTGATTCATTTACCCTTAGCTAAAACATTTATGCAAATACTATCAATATAAACGATAGTCGGTATAAATAAGCCCGCTGAATTAGCGGGCTTGTTAGGGCGTGTTGACCTAGCCAGTTATGCTCGTTGAAGTTCGCTTGAACGTCCCTTCATCATTCTTAGCCCTTCTCGCTTCACACAATCCACTAATGGGTTTTCTACCATATCGGCTCGCCAAACGAACGAAAGTGTTCGGTCCATTTTTAATTCAGGCACATTTAACTCAACCAGTTCGCCGCTTTCGATCGCTCTTTCCACATCTAAAAATGGCAAACACGTCAAATATGGACCATTCGCTACCATAGCCCTGAGTACAGGTACGTGCTCATATTCACGCCAAACATCCAGATCTGAAATAAGATTATGAATACTGCTATCAAAAATATTGCGAGTACCAGAGCCGTGTTCGCGAAGCACCCATTTGGCTTGCTCAAGCTGCGAAAGACTTACTTTATCGCGCTTGGCAAACGGATGGTGAGATGAAGCTACCACTGTCAAACAGTCTCGACACCACTCCTCTTGGTTAACACGTGAGTCATCGCAACGGCCTTCAATGATCCCTAGGTCATATTTAAAGTCGAGCAACCCATCGATAACTTTTGAAGTACTTTCAACGTCTAAGGCAATGCGCATCTCGGGAAAATCATTATCAATGATACTGATAAGGTGGGGTACTAAGTGCTCTGCCGGGGTTTGACTGGCCCCAATTTTAATCTCACCACTCAGTAAATGCTGATCATAAAAGCCTAACTCAATCTGTTTGGCATCTTGTAATAGGCGTTTGGCTTTTGGTCGTAGCCATACTCCCCAGTGAGTCAAAGTCATACGCTTCCCTTGACGTTCAAACAGGGGTCTGCCCAACATTTTTTCTAGCTGAGCAAGCGACATGCTGGTGGCAGACTGAGTCAAAGCTAGCCTATCCGCTGCTTGACTTACACTCGCGGTATCGGCAACCGCATCAAACACTGCCAACTGCTTCAGTGAATATCTCATTTAGTACCTTTTTAAGCCTTTCTTATTATCTGCGTAACATTTTACCCGCAATCGTTTCCTTATCAAGAAAACTGATTAAGTAAATGGAAACAATCAATTTCATTCTTTGTTCTGAAGTAGCTAATCTAATTTCGAACCGCAGGACAGCGAGTTTAATTTTAGGGAGAGTTTTTATGTACAAGAGTCACAGGAGCAACAATGGCAACCTCAAACTCAAATTTTAAGCCTTATATAGCACCCTATGAAATGATGGGCGAAGCAGAAAAATTTGCCGTCAGCAAGACTAGCAAGTCAACCAGTATGACCATTGGTCTTGCCATGATGGCGGGCATGTTTATCGGCATCGCATTTCTTTTTTATATCACAGTGACCACAGGTACTAGCGGTCATATCGGTTGGGGGCTTAGTCGTTTATTCGGTGGTATCGCATTCAGTTTAGGCCTTATTTTGATTGTCGTCGGCGGTGGTGAGCTATTTACCAGTACTGTGCTTTCAACCATTGCACTAGCGAACAAAGAGATTAACGCCAAAAAGATGTTCTCCATTTGGGGCAAGGTCTATGTAGGTAACTTCTTTGGTGCAATTTTCTTATTAGGTTTGGTCGTACTAGCTGGCATGTATCAGCTTGACCATGGCGAATGGGGATTGAACGCACTGAATATAGCGCAGCACAAGCTACACCATACACCAGGACAAGCATTTGCACTTGGTGTGCTTTGTAACCTTCTTGTTTGCTTAGCGATTTGGTTGTCCTTTAGTGCAACCAATGCCCTGACAAAAGCTGCAATGTTGGTGCTACCTGTCGCCATGTTTGTGAGCAGCGGTTTTGAACACTGTGTTGCCAACATGTTCATGGTGCCTTTAGGTATCTCTATTCAGACTTTTGCGCCAGCCGAGTTCTGGACCCAAATCGGAGCAACACCAGCGCAATACGCAGATTTGAACTGGAGCCAGTTTATCTTTGCAAACTTAATACCGGTCACTTTAGGCAACATCGTCGGTGGCGCTGTATTAGTCGGCCTAGCTAACTGGACCATTTACCGCCGCCCTCAATTAAAAGCGGCAAAACTAAACCCAATTTCTACAACTTTAACAACGTCTTCAATTAAGGATATCGCTATGGATACCAACACAACTATTAAAGCTCTAATTAACCGCCCAGCATTCTCACTGCAAGCTGATGTCCCTGTAGAAACCGCAGTTGATGCATTGACTGAAATGAGCCTAGAAAGTGCTGCTGTAACAGACAAAAATGGTCGCCTAGTTGGCTTCTTCTCTATGCACGATGTTTTGGTTGAACTTTGGTGCCAAGATTACATCCCAGTGAAAGGCCAAAAAGTGGTCGATCTAATGACTCGTGACGTGATTGCGCTAGATGCATCAGATAAGTTGATTAACATCGCTGAGTACATCTGCCTCGATAAAGAGCAGCTTTACCCAACAACCAATGCAGGTATTGCGACTAGCTTTACAACTCTATCTTTGGAAGAGCGCGCGAAAAGCCAGAAACACAACAAACCAAAAAGCTACCCAGTGCTTGATGGTGACACATTTATTGGCACACTGACTCGTACTGACGTGATGTGCGCACTACGCTCTGTTTACGGTGAGAAAATCGAGACCACGGAAAAGACAGCTACGCTAGAAATCGCATAACAGCGATTAAACGAATAAAAATAATAACGTTAGGTTGGTTAACGTAAAAAGCCCCGCAGCATATATGTTGCGGGGCTTTCTTCAATCTAGTGCCTTATTTGCGGACACCTTCGATATGCAGTTCCATATCTACATAGCTTGACGTACCCATCACTGGAATATTGAAGTCAGCCAGCTCTAAGCGAGTGGTACCTTCGAAGCCTGCGCGGTAACCACCCCAAGGGTCTTTGCCTTCACCGATAAAGTTTGCATCAATAACGATCGGCTTAGTCTGACCATGTAAGGTAAGATCACCATGGATAGCTAGCATGCCGTTGCCTTTATCTTCGACTTTAGTGCTGGTGAACGTTGCTTGAGAATATTTGCCTGCGTTAATAAAGTCGTCGCTGCGAATATGCTTATCACGTTCGGCGTGGTTTGAGTCAAGGCTGGTAGTATCTACGTTGACGGTTACTTTAGACGCTGCCACATTTGCTGGGTCATAAGAGAACGAGCCATCAAAAGTATTAAAGCGACCTTTGATAAAACTATAACCTAAGTGACTCACCTTAAAGTTTATTGATGCGTGTGCACCACGAGTGTCTACCATGTAATCTGCTGCAAATGCCGTAGGCAAGGCTAATACTGATGCCAATCCTAGTACGAGTGCTGACTTTTTCATCTTCCTGCTCCTGTCATTTTATTTAAGGTATTATCCTTGTCGATAAAGTGGTGTTTGAGTGCGGCCAAAGCGTGTAGACCTGCGAGCCCTACCAACAACCATGCAGCGTAAAAGTGAACCTCACCTGCAATGTCTGCTTGATTGGCAAATAACGCCCCTGCGCCAGGCACCTCAAACCAATTAAATACTTGGATACTACGTCCGTCTTCGGTAGAAATTAGGTAACCCGAGACAAACAAAACTGCGAGAATAAGATACATAATATGGTGTACTGACGTTGCAGCGACTTTTTCCAACTTGTTGCCTTCGATGCTTGGCGAACCCACCAATTTTTTCCACACCAAACGAAATGCTGTCACTAACGCAAGCAAAATACCTACTGAACGGTGCCAGTCAGGAGCAGTTTTATACCATTCACTATAGTAAGTTAGGTCAACCATCCACAAACCAACACCAAACATTCCAAATACAACAATCGCTGAGAGCCAATGGATTGCTCTAGATACTGGGTGATAATGTGTATGCGTCTTTGCCATCTGTTTCTTATCCTTCAAACTTGATGAATCTAGTATCTACGACAAATCGAGTGGGCAACACCTAACCTATCCGATAGAGTCGTTCAAAATTTTAGAACAAAATCAGATTCATTCTCATTCTTAGATAAAAGTTCCTTGCAAAAGGTTGATGCTAGTTCCCTTTTTGCTTTGTTAATTCAATCTGATACAGATAATTTGCTACGTCGACAACTTTTCGTTCGAACACTCGTTAAGCTTCTGTATGTCTAGCTTAGTTGACACTAGGTAAAGTTTTTCAAAGTGAACTCATACAAGACTCAACATTAAACTGACCAAATTCAGCATCTAACTTATCGATTAAGTAGTTTTTGACATCAGCTGCCTGTTATTGCCCTCGAATTGGGTAGAGTGAAAATATCATTATTATTCCCTGAAATTTTATTTACCTATCTAAGGTCTTGTCAGTATACGTAGTGTTTATTAGGAGCAAGGCAATGCTGATAAAGGTACCTAAATCTTGGCAGCTTAAAGAAAACCAATCGACACCAGAGTCGGTATACAACGAGCGTCGAAAAATCCTCAAACAGTTGGGACTACTTGCTGCAACTGCGCCTATCGCTGCATCCTCTCAGGCAAGCATCTTTGACCTATTTTCTGGTGGTGACGAAAAACAAGCAGCACCGCTGGCCAAAAGAAGTCCACTTGATGCCACGGCTTCCCCTTTTTCAACTCAAGGATTGGAGCTTACACCTGAACAAAAAGTTCTGACGTACAACAATTTTTATGAGTTTGGTACCGCCAAGAACATGCCCGCAGAGAATGCACAGAATTTTAAATCCAACCCTTGGGAAGTTAAGGTCTCTGGCATGGTTCACAAACCTCTGACCCTTGATTACGAAGATATTTTGTCGAGCATTCCATTGGAAGAGCGAATTTATCGATTTCGCTGCGTAGAAGCTTGGTCGATGAACGTGCCGTGGATTGGTTTTCCATTACACAAACTGCTAGATAAAGCTGATCCGAAAAACGATGCGAGATATGTTGCATTTCAAACGCTCTATGACCCAGACCAAATGCCAGGCCAACGTTCAAGAAGAATTGGTGGAGGTATCGATTACCCTTATACCGAAGGGCTGACCATTGAGGAAGCCATGAACCCATTAACGCTTATCGTTGTTGGTTTGTATGGACAAACATTAGCACCGCAAAATGGCGCACCATTGCGACTGATGGTACCTTGGAAATATGGGTTTAAGAGCATCAAATCCATAGTCAACATCCAGCTAACCAGTGCCCAACCAATCAATACGTGGAATAAGCTTGCTCCTCAAGAATATGGTTTCTACGCCAACGTAAACCCAACGGTTGATCACCCGAGATGGAGTCAAGCAACTGAAAGGTTTATTGGTGAGGGAGGACTGTTTGGTTCTAGACGCCAAGATACACTGATGTTCAATGGCTACGCAGAAGAGGTCGCAGGGCTATACAAAGGGTTAGATCTCAAGAGGAATTACTAACATGGTAACCGCAAGACATAAGGTGTTAGCCACTAAAATATTGATTCACTTAGCGCAATGGACGGCATTTGCTTGGTTAGCGTTAAATGTAATAAATCAGAGTCTCGGTGCCGAGCCTGTTGACGTAGTGGTTCATTTCTTTGGTAAAGCGGCCCTCAACACCCTACTGCTCACTTTAGTCATGACACCTTTCGTTAGGCGTTTTAAAACTGGCTGGCTCATTCAGTGCCGTCGTTTGATGGGACTATACAGTTTTGCTTGGGCAATGCTCCACTTAACAGCATATTTAGCCCTAGACCTTGACCTTAGATTTGACTTACTCATAGAAGAAGTTTTTACACGACCATATCTCATCGTGGGTGCAATTAGCTGGGTTATCTTATTACTGCTAACGTTAACTTCCACGCAATCCATGATGCGAAAGCTCGGAAAAACGTGGCAAGCCTTGCATAATTGGGTTTACCTAGCAGCGCTACTGGCACCAATACATTATCTTTGGTCTGTTAAGTCCGGCATTATAGAACCTGCGATCTATCTATTGGTGACACTTGCCATACTTAGTACACGAAAACAGAAATTTATGCGTTGGTTAGCGACCTATAAAAAAGCCACTTAAACCGCTTCATTAGCTCCTAACCTATACAATGGCGATGGAGCACCCTCTTGTTAAAGGATATTGTTGTTCAAGGATTAGTGGATTTTAAATCTGACTGTCACCAGCTTTGCCAAAACTTTTACCCGACCGTTCACAATAGAGGCATGAGTGATCATCACTTAGGCCTAGCATTTGCGAGACGCATGTCGAGCAAATTTACTGAATACGGCCATGAAAGTTATTTTGAGTCCCTTGATTGGCACCCCACCCCCGCTCAGCCATTTCATTTTCGTGTTAGCTCAGATATTGGGACAGTATGGGTACACAGTCATCACTTGATCAGCGCCAATCGAGGTTGTCGCAAGAATATTCTCGACCACGTTAGACAATGGCAGCAAGAGTATGGTTTCGCTATTCAACCAAACGATTTGCTAGTCATTATTGGCGATCACTGGTTCTCAAGAAACAAATCCAGCCGAGAGCTGTTTTCTTGGTGGAATGGCCACCTACCTGACGCACTAGAAATCTACAAACAGCAAGGTGTCATACTTCAACCAAGCGAATCATCGCTACATGCTGATTTAGACAACATGTTCAACATCCGTCCATGCTATGTTAGATACTCTCACCCAATCCCAAAACCCAATGACGATGGTTTAGTCAAAAAATACATTCAGCTATACAGTATTGTCGAGTGGCAGCACTAGTTAATTTTTAAGCTCAAGACAGGTTGGTAGCATCTCGGCTTAGATTAATATAAACATAGACCTGTTAGCCCACTATACATCTCGCCACCAAATTAGCTTTTGTATATAGAATACCAATCCAACTAATTATCCGATCAGTCTAGCTAGTCCATATTTCCTTTAGCTGCGTTAGAAATCGTATCCCTAGTCCCGGCTAGGCATAAGATTTCTGCCTTGCTAAAGAAAATCTGGCCGTCGCTATACAAGATCACATAATTAGTCGTATTGGTATATAACTCGAAAGTTCCAGCTTACTGATAAACTTATCTAGCTATCAGGAGTTCGTCTTGTTTAAATATCAAGTTGTCGTAAAGCCTAACGTCATAAATATGAAATAAACGGAGCCAAATTGAGCTACCAACATTTAAGTCACTGTTTAAACTGGAATATTTACCCATCCAGTGGAAAGTGTCAATGTCTATACGTTTGTTATGATACTAGTAGATATACCACCATGGTATTTTTGTCTCTTGTCTCAATTTTGACCAACGCACTATTGACAATATCTTGATTAAAGTCAGAATCGATCATCTGTCTTCAATTTATACTCTTATTTTTTATATCAACTGATTTATTAATATGGCTCTGTCGGATTTTGAACGCTTTAAAAACTGCATAACGAAAACGTCGTTTGGTGAGTATCGTGCGAACTACTCAGGCTTTCGCTTACGCAGTGTTTTTCAACCGATTTTTAACGCAGAGCATAGTGTTGTCGGTGTTGAAGCTTTAGTCAGAATCAAAGATGAACGGAACTGCTATGTTAGACCTGATCTGTTCTTTTTAGGTAACGATTACTCTTCTAGGCTAAAAGCCGCCGTTGAAGCCCTCAGTCGAACGTTACATATCCTTAACTTTTCCCAATCTGAATACCGCGATAAAAAGCTGTTCCTGAATCTGCTTCCAGACCCAGACCAGAACGCTTTCCACGTCGATGAAACCAACTCTACTGCAGAATACCTCCAACAACTAGACGTCAATAGCCAGCAATTTGTCATGGAAGTGGTTGAGCAAGAGGTTAAAGATCACAGTGTACTCGATAAGGTAAAGCGAACCATCCATCATTATGGTTGTGAGTTAGCGGTCGATGATTACGGTGCTGAAGCTTCAACTGAGTTTCGTGTTAAGCAATTATCACCTCAAATTGTAAAACTAGACCGTAGCATCCTAAGCCAGTTTATGTCGGGTTGTTTTGAACCCATGACAACTGCACTGCAAGTAGCAAAAGACGTTGGTGCTCGAACGGTAGTTGAAGGTATAGAAACGCAGGAACAGTTTGAATGTATGTGTAAGCTTGGTATCGACATGTACCAAGGTTACTTCCTTGCTCATCCTCATTCAATCCAACCACAACTCAAGCCGTTGCAGCTTAGGATTGCATAAACTTGTGCAAATCTGACTTAGATCTCACTCGCAATACAGCAAACCTCGCCTGAACATGTTCACCTTTACTCGCTAATGCTATAGTTAGCGAGTTGATAAACAATCACTTAAAGTCATGGAAGAACAAAGAAGAAAATACTATCGCTTGCGATATCCCAAGGAAGAACGCCCAGTTGCCGATATCATGGGCCGTAAATTTATGGTCACAGAGATTTCTGAGCGAGGCATGCGGATAAAATTCAATGATATTCACGCAGCTAGCCCCAATATCGGTGTCAGCGGAAAGATTCGCTTTCATGATGGCGAGATTATCGAAATTGAAGGAACGACCTTCCGCCTCGATGTAGAGGAACTGGTGATAAAGCTGACCATCGGACCTGATCTCAAACGTATGACTAAGGAACAGTTATTCCTGCGCAAAAAATATCCTGGGTACTTTAAGCGTCAGTAATTAAAACAAACAAAAAGAGCGTAGATAGTTTGATATCTACACTCTTTGAACAATCAACCCCGAATAAAGCGGTTACAGCTTACGACCTAGACGCTTTTCTACTTGTTTCTTTTCCCATTCGGGTCCAAAGAAGTTCAGCACTTCAAAGGCACTCAAACCGTGATTAACGATACCAATGCCCCATCCTAGCGCTGGCCATATTGCCCAAATATAGCTTGAATCTGTCAGCAAGTTAATTGCAAATAGACCCGCAATGACCAAAACATAGGTCGTTAAATGTGAGTAGAAACTCGATATTGCTCGAACCTGATCCAGTGCATCTCTCTCATCTTGTGACATTGTTGTATCTTCGTTCATAGGGCTCTCCATTTGCAATTGTGTGACATCAATTTCGAACACGGCGGCAAGTGATTTGGACGACTCTAAGCTTGGTTTTTGACCACGTTCAATTCGTTGAATTGTCCTTACGCTGATCCCACTCATCTGAGACAACTGGTCTTGAGACCAACCACGCTGCAACCTTAGTTTTCTAACAATCATTTCGCATCCCTTACTGCTGTTTGAACTAACGATACCCTATAAACTCATTGTCATGATACGTCATTTAGGCGACGACAAGATGACAGTGCTTATATAACAATAACTTAAAACGACATCCTTCAGCATTCAGCCCCGTTATATCCTAGGCTTAAGTCACATTTATATTTCTATGCTTCCTTGTAAATATAGCACTGCGTGCCCTGATACCAGTACTCGGTCCTCCGCAATTTCACAATATAGCTTGCCACCACGTTGCGAAGCTTGGAAAGCCACTAAGCTTTCCTTACCTAATTGTTCACTCCAATAAGGTGCAAGGCCTGCATGAATTGAGCCCGTTACAGGGTCCTCATCTCCCCCATTTGCTGGCCAAAAATAGCGAGAAATAAAATCATACTCATCAGATTTAGCAGTGACGACCACATCAAATGGTGCGAGCAATTTGAGCTTTTCACTGTCATATTGAACCTCTAAAACCTGCTGGTGATTTTGCAAAACAGCAAAGTAGGCTTGAGGGCTTTTTAGAACCTTAACCGGCTCAATTGATAAACCGTCAAGTAAGTCTTGAGGTACATGTGAAACCGGTAAAGGCGGCCTAACGGGAAAGCTCATTTCAATCTTTCTATCCATACCCTGTTTGACAAACAGATCGCCTACGTGCTCAGTTGAGTATTGAATTGTGCCTTTTAGTCCTATCACTTCAAACAAAACGTATGATGTCGCAAGTGTAGCATGACCGCAAAAATCTACTTCTGTCAGTGGAGAAAACCAACGTATTTGATAATGATTGGGAGCAACAGGTTTAATGAATGCCGTCTCAGAAAGATTATTCTCTATCGCTATGCTTTGCATCACTTCCTCAGCCAGCCACTCCTCGACTGGAACGACAGCCGCCGAGTTGCCTTTAAATTGGGTATCAGTAAATGCATCGACTATGTAGATATCTAATTTCATACGTCCTTCCTTAGTTTGCACACTATCTTAGCGTGCAAACTAAGGCGAGTAAGCCACGTATTTGAGAATGTTAACTATTTTTTGGTCAGATCTAGGTAGAGGCGCAACATATCACGATGTTGGATACCGTGTTCGTGTATTGGCTCTGGATAGTTATCGGTAAAATAATCCTTAACTATGGTGTCAATTCGAAAGCCAAGTCGCTGATAGTAAGTTAACTGGTAGCCAAAACTCCCTGTTCCTAGCTCTACTCTGGTAAAGCCATGTTCACTCAAAGATTGAAGAGCAAATCGCAACAACTTGGTTCCAATCCCCTGTTTCTGGAAATTGGGCAACACTGATACATTGAGGATTTCCACAAGATGGTCGGCGTTAGGTTTGGCGACAACAACACCGATCATAGTGTCATTGTCTACTGCTACAAAACTTAATGACTCCGCCCGATAGGTATTTATGCTCTGGATATCTGGATCGGCCTCAAGAAGGAGCGAGTCCGGGACGGAAAGTGTCTCGACTTGTTTGAATATCATGGCTAAAACTTTTATGGGTTGAACATGAGTTATATGGATTACCAGCACCAGAACTCAAATAGCTTTTCAGGCTCTCGGTCAAATAGTAGTTCCAGCCAGCTTGGCAGACGTGGTAACAATCGAGCTCATCGTTTAGACCGATATGTGTCAGCGTGACTTCACAGTGCTCATCATCGGAACATGCGTCAATATCCCACCTTAACTTGGTGCCCAGCCACTCTCTGTCAATGCTACTATCTAGCCCTTCGTGTACATGATGGGCATCGGTACATAGCATTTCAACGACTTGATTTTGTTCAAGTTTAACCACCACAAAAGTCCAATAAGTGTCATCAAACCTAAACGTGACATCGTCACGCAAATAGTAAACTTGGCCACTCGCCTTGGTCCACCAGTAACGATAATCCAAAGTAACTGCTTTAAATACTTGGGCAGGCGTACTTTTAACTCGAATTGTTTGTCGAAAATCCATCTGTTTTTCTTCATCCATGCTTTAAGTTTAAAAAAGCATAGCAAAGAAATTTTTATTTAGTGTTTTCAGGATTGCGATATCTGGAATGAAAAACGCCTGCCCCTAAAGGCAGGCGTTTAATGAGCGCTTACGCACAAGAGCATTTAACCTTGTTCTTCTGCGGACTCTGAAGCATTTTCTGCTTGAGCTGCCTGCTCAGCTTCTAGCTTTGCACGCTCAGCTTTAGAAACGTACTTAGGCTTATTACTTTTATGAAGCTTTGCGTTTTTCTTCTTTTGCTTCTTCTTGAGGATCTCGTTGATCTTCTTCTTACGGTTCATGTTGATTCACTCACTCTTCATGATTGGCGCACAGGGTATCTTTTCTATGGCTTACGCTCAAGAGAATCCCCATTTTTTAGCTTCAGTCCCTTCACTCCGCATCGCTAAACACCAACCCTTTTGGCTACAACACCCCAAAAATAGAAATTAATCTACTTAGTGCGCATTTTTCACTCACCACACTACCCGCAGATTAACATTTTAATTACATTACTGGTTCGACCACATTAGGAGCTAACCAATGTCTCAGCAACCCCGTGTCACTTGTACTATCGACAAAAACAGTATCGCCATCGTATCTTTGAACCGCCCAGAGAAAATGAACGCTATTGATATGGGTATGTTTGATGCGGTCAAAACAACCATCAAGAAACTAAAGTCAGATCGCTCCATCAGAGCGGTTATAGTCAAGGCCAATGGTGACAATTTCTGTTCAGGTCTTGATGTTAAATCCCTGATGAATGATAAAAAAGGGGCAGCTAAGTTGCTGTTCAAGTGGTGGCCTACCTTTGCCAATGATGCTCAGTTTTTTTCTGTCGGCTGGCGTACTATTCCATGTCCTGTGATTTTTGCTTTGCATGGGCGCTGCTGGGGTGGCGGCTTACAGTTAGCCAGTGGTGGTGACTTCCGCTTTGCTCATCCAGAAACTAACTTTTCGATCATGGAAGGGAAATGGGGTCTCATCCCTGATATGGGCGGCGCTTTAGCCTTCCGTGAGTTGATGCGTCAAGACAACACTTTAGAAATGGCGATGACAGCAAAAATTATTGATGCCGATACCGCTAAAGAATACGGGTTAGTGACAAGAATTTCTGAACAGCCATTTGATGAAGCTTATCGGCTCGCACTAGAGTGTGCTGATCGTTCACCAGATGCGGTTGCAGCGACCAAAAAACTCTACAACAAAACTTGGTGGTCGAGCCCGGGCTGGGCGTTGTGGCTTGAAACTTGGTATCAAATCAAAGTCATGATTGGTAAGAATCGAATCATCGCAGCCAAACGCGAGAAACAAACGCAATTAGATGAGCCGAAAAAAGCTTATATGCCAAGAAAATTCCAATAGCCTAGCAGCGATCATCGCTTTGGGCACATGAGGATAATCTCTCCGCTCTCCTATGACCGCTGTATCACATCTAATACAGCGGCTCTATTTCTTTTAAGACTCTCTCTCAACACTCCACCAAGTTCACATATTTGCAACAACTTCACCTGATAAATCAGCAAAATAGATCAGTTTCCTCTATAAATTAAGCAGCTCACAAATCATTCAAATAACACAAACCACGATCAAAGGGTATGTGAGCTCAATAAAAGGAACGTAATATGAAACTCAAAGGAACCGCTCTACTCACCACTCTCATCCTTTCTGGCTTTGTTGCATCAGAAGTTCACGCTGCAACAGAATGGAACGTATCTCTGTGGGGAAAACGTCGTGCATTTACTGAAAACGTAGAAAAGTTGGCTGAGCTTGTCGAAGCAAAGACCAATGGTGAGTTTAAGCTCAACATCTCTTACGGTGGACTATCAAAAGCACGTGAAAACCTTGATGGTATTTCATTTGGTGCATTTGAGATGGCTCAGTTTTGTTCGTTCTATCATTCCGATAAGAACCCAACAATCACGGTGACAGAACTGCCATTTTCAAAAGATGTGTCACTAGCACGCGTATCTGAAATCTACTCACAAGTATTCAAGCACCCTATCGTAGTGAAAGATCTTGCTCGTTGGAACGCAACTCTGCTGATGCCTACCCCGCTTCCTCAGTACAACATCGTGAGTAAAGGTGATGTATTAAAATCTCTTGATGACTTTGAAGGGCTACGTGTTCGTGGGCCTGGTGGCATCATGGGTGTCCTTGGAAAACTAGGCGCAGTGAAAACCGGCGTTCCTTTCGCTGAAGTTCGCCAATCGATGGATTCTGGTGTCATTGATGCGGCCTCTTTCGCACCTCATGCTCATCTAGCAACTAACTCATACAAGGTTGGTAACTGGGCGACAACCAACCTCAACCTTGGTTCAGCAAACTGTCCTGTAGTGGTAAACACTGAAGCTCTTGAAATGCTGAAACCTGCCCATAGAGATGCACTGCTAGGCTCTGTTGATGAGGCGCTTGCCTATTATGTAGAAAACTACGATCAAAACACTACAGGCAAATACGAAATGGCGGTTAAGGAACAAGGTCTGAATATGGTGACCTTCACGCCAGAGCAAACTGAAGAGCTCAACAAACTGTCTGAGTCCGTACGCCAAGAGTGGATTGCGAAATACAAAGGCAAGTTTGACGCTCAAACTCTATTTGATTACACAGCGGGCTTATTCGCTGAGAAGTAATTTCCTATAACTACTCATCTTCCAGCCCCAACTTCCTTGGGGCTGAAGCATTCAAGCTAATCAAAAATATAGGAGCTCATATGTCAGCAGCAGCTTCCGTCTTGGAAGACGATTCGAAGCTCAGTCGTATTGACCGATGGTTCTTCAAACTTGAGTCTGTGCTTAACCTAGCAGGTGGACTGGTTATTTTTATGCTGGTATTTCTTGCCACCATTAATGTGCTAGGTCGTTGGCTATTTTCTGCGCCCATCAGTGGCTATGTTGATTGGGTTGAACAAGCCATGGCATTTATTGCGTTTTTTGGTATCGCTTACACCCAACGTATGGGTGGACACATTCGCATGGACATCCTAGTTGGTCAGCTACATCGTCGTAAGCTTTGGCTTACTGAACTGCTAACCACGTTTGTCATGCTGGGTGTCACTTTGGTACTGATTTACGGATCTTATCTCCATTTTTGGCGTGCATACTCAATTGGTGATTCTTCTCTTGATATTAACCTCCCTACTTGGCCTGCAAAGCTTGTAGTGCCATTTGCATTAACCGTACTCGCATTGCGCTTTGTACTGCAGATCTGGGGATTCTTGCGTGCATTTAAACAAGGAACGGATACACCTGTCGCCGTACCACTCATCGAATCTGCTGCAGAAGTTGCCGCCAAGGAAGCGGAATCTGTCAGTGGCAATGACAAGTAGGAGGGACTCTTGTCTGAATTAACCGAAACCATGGCCAATATGGATCAAATAGAAATTGGCCTTTGGGTATCAGGAGCAATGCTACTGTTCGTTATACTCGGCGTTCGAGTTGCATTTGCCGCCGCAGTGGCTGGCTTTCTAGGTCTGTTGTGGATTTTTAGCGCTAAGTTTGGATTTGAGCGTGGTTTTCAAGTTGCGGTTAAAATGGCAGGAACTATTCCACACTCAAAAGTGTCTTCTTTAGCCCTTTCTCTTATCCCAACTTTCATTTTAATTGGCTATTTGGCTTACCACGCCGGACTCACTAAATCGCTATTTGAAGCCGCTAAGCGCTGGGTCGGATGGTTACCAGGTGGTATGGGTGTTGCTACCGTATTTTCCACGGCTGGCTTTGCGGCAGTCTCAGGTGCATCGGTCGCAACCTCAGCAGTATTTGCCCGTATCGCCGTGCCTGAAATGCTCAAACTGGGTTACGACAAACGCTTTGCTGCAGGGGTGGTTGCCGCTGGGGGCACTTTGGCCTCATTGATTCCACCTTCTGCAATTTTGGTGATTTACGCAATTATCGTTGAGCAAGACGTTGGTGCTCTGCTGATGGCAGGGTTCATTCCAGGATTTGTGTCTGCGCTTATCTATGGCGGACTAGTGATATTTCTAGCCATGACCAAAGAGAACTTTGGACCGCCAGTAAAAGGATATACTTGGAAACAACGCTTTGAATCTCTGCCTGCTGCAGCACCGATATTCTTTGTTGTTGCCATTATCATGGTCTGTATCTATGGCGGTGTTGGCACACCAACAGAAGCCGGAGCGTTAGGTGCAACTGTCATCTTATGTGTAGCTTTATACCATGGCAGTCGATGGAAAGAGCTAAAAAGCTCCCTCATGGAAACGGCCAAGCTCTCGGCGATGATTTTTGCCATCATTTGGGGGGTATTAATATACGTTCGCTTCCTTGGCTTTGCCGATTTACCAAGTGCATTCTCCGATTGGATAGTCAGTTTGGAGCAAAGCCCAATGCTGACCTTACTACTCATTTTGTGCGCCTACGCCATATTAGGTATGTTTATGGACGCAATTGGCATGCTATTGCTCACCCTACCCGTGGTTTACCCTGCAATCATTGCACTTAATGGCGGTGCAGATGTAGCAGCAGTGGATAGTGCATTTGGCGTATCTGGTGTGGGCTGTGCGATCTGGTTCGGTATCATCGTAGTGAAAATGGCAGAGCTATGTCTTATCACCCCTCCGATTGGACTCAACTGTTTCGTCGTCGCTGGTGTGAGACCAGAGTGTTCGGTTCAGGATGTTTTTCGTGGTTGCATGCCATTTTTTGTCGCAGACGTCATCACTATTGCCGTACTAATTGCCTTCCCAGGTATCGTTCTTTGGTTACCGAACTTGATAGGCTACGCTTAGCGAGAGGCAAATAACCTAATCCATGTTAAAAGCACCTAGATATTGCTAGGTGCTTTTTTATCGCTACAGGTCATCAGGTGTGAAGTTAGTTTTAAAGGTAAAAGCTTGAGGGGAGTCTCCTTGTTGCCGCAAGTGTTCTAACCGCTGCAAGGCCTCGTCGATTGTAGGAATGTGTCCATCTTCAACCCACCACAAAACATAGGTGTCTTCCGCTAAACGGTGAAACCACTCGCTTTTGCGTCGCATGAAATCTCTATGATGGGTGCGAAACATAAAATTTTTAAGGGAATCAACGCCTTCCCATACAGACATGTTGATAATCATTTTTGGATCTTCAAACACCTTAATACTGGTCGCATCACCGCTTTCATCTTTTAAACGCCAGATAAATCCATCACTTCGTTCAGCTATCGCATTTACCTCATCGAGGTTATCAACAAAATCTTTAAGCTCATCACTTTCTAAAGGATATTTGGCTAAAGCGATATTTAGTTGTGCTAGTTGCATTGATTGTCCCTTCATTGCCCTTTTGATTGTCACCAACCACTATCTTCGCAATCACTATATTTAGCAATTCAACTTTCGGACTAGGGTGTTGGCCTATGGTCTCACCCAAACTTTATGAAAATCAAACCACCCCAATGCGTTGGCTTTTGCGTTTTGTAATGAGCCACAGTGATCTTTACTCAGACCTAACCAGCAGTGAAACATAGGAATGATCTGTTTCGATTCTATGATGCTTTTACTTAATTGTTTGCCGGGGAATGCGCCATCTGATGTCGCACGCCAGTCGTTTACTAAAGTACGCCACTTGGTAAACTCTTCCGGTTGGCTCATACGCTCAATATCACTGTAGCCAAACAACCATCCTGCCAAGCCATCTTCGCGATTGGAACTCAGCCCCATGGGTTTTAGCCAGATATCCACGTTTGAATCCGACGGTAAATCGACATCGTAGCGTAGATAATTCACCTCGAGGCCGTCCGCTCTTAAAATTTCTTCGATGGCTTTGGATTGGCGCTTAAAACCCGGATGATAACAATGGTAAGCGATGTTGACGGTTTTCTTACTTGGTGGAGTCTGTACGCCTGTCACTGGTTTGGAATGAAACCAACCAGGTTTGAGTCCATGAGCATGCAGCAACCCGAGCTCACCAATTTCATCTTTAGGAAGCCTTTCAAACAGGGCGAAACTATTAAGCTTTGCCACAAAATAGTTCGCCCATTCTTCGTCCGTTGCCAGCCCAGAGCGACGATTGAGCAACAAATATGTACACCCAGGGTCGAGATCGACTTCTTCATGTTCATGGCTATCGGGTTTAACAGGGTGTTGCAAGCTTGGATACACCAAAGTCGAGAAGGTTTCATCAACCACCCACACTTCGACTTTATCCAATAGCGGTCTATAGCCAAAATAGTGATCAAACGCTTCCAGTACCAAGCGTTTATCATCATTACTCACAACTCTAAATGGCCCAGTACCTATCGGTACTAAATCGGAATGTTCACTCTCTTCATCGCTGTAGGGAACAATTTTGGCGTTGGTTTCTGTGAGCAGTAGTGGCAGGCGATAGTCAGGTTGAGAAAGCTTGATGTCCAATACATTCTCAGAGAGCTGTTCAATATCAGTGATGTGCTCAAACAGCGGTGATTTTGCCGAACGAGTCAAGCTCTCGATAACTTGTTCGTTGTGGAGAAGATTGCCATTGTGACAACGAATATTCGCCCTAAGATAGAAACGCCAATGTGTATCGCTGAGCATCTCCCATTCGTGGGCAAGATCTCCTTGAACTTTATCGTTCTCATCCAATCGAGTAAGGCCACTAAATACTTGGCGAATGATGTGTTTCTCTGAGCGGCGCGTTGGCTTATGCGGGTTGAGGTTGGCAAGCGCTCGGTAGTATGGCAAGCGTATAACTTGCTGGCCTTGTTGGTGCTGAAGACCCAAATAGTCCTGTATGACCTGGGTTAAGCGAGACGGGTCTCGTTCTAGCACATTCAACGCTTGGCCAATTTTTCCCTCTTCTAAGTAACGCTTGGCAAGATTTTCACTCACATCTTGCTTATTTCGTTTGAAAAGGAGTTTAGAAAGCTTCCCTCGCCCAGCAGCAGGATGCCACTCAATCCAGCCTTCTTCGGCCAGCTTATTCAATACAATACGGGCATTACGGCGTGTACAAAACAGGATCTCAGTGATGTCCTCTAGCTGTACATCACTGTCTTCACCAGCATAGTGTTCAAATAACGTTTCGAATTGAATTCTTAAGCGAGGGCTACTCATAAGGGGAAATACTCTTTATTACTTAACCAAGCGTATTTCCTATTTTATACCCAAAGGGTTTGACTCCACCAGCCTGATTTTATTGAATGGCGATACCTAAGTGTTCAGCAACTTTCGAAAGTTGAAGTTCATCATCGAGTCGAATTGACCATTTCACTTCATTATCATTGGCAATCAACATGTTTGCGCCCTTCCCCATTATAGTTAACGCATCGAGCTGGGCTTGCATGGTTAGACGCAAATCTCCGTTGAGACGAACCACGATTTCAAATTGGTTCATAATAATCTTGCCAGCGCTAAACTCTATTACCACGAATTACCTCTTTTTTTGTTTCACTGCAATGGTAAGGCGGCTAGTACACACTAGGCGTTGCTGCTCGTCAACGATATCAATCTGCCATACTTGAGTAGATGCGCCTAAATGCATTGGTTTTGCCGTACCTGTGACGAAACCTTTGCGCATCGCCCTGACATGATTAGCGTTAATATCAAGACCGACGCAATAGGCATCTTCACCCACGGCAAAGTTTGCAGCAATAGAGCCTAACGACTCTGCGAGTACGACAGATGCACCACCATGCAACATCCCAAGTGGCTGGTGGGTATTGGCACATACTGGCATGGTTCCAGAAATCGAGTTCTCAGTAAGGTGTGAATACTCAATGCCTAGGTGCTCAACCAAGGTGTCCTTGGAGGTGGCGTTTAAGATCTCTAGGCTGATCTCTTTTTTCCAAATACTCATTCTGGTTTCCTTACGTCAATCGATACAGAGCGTTGATTAATCATTGTCTTGGTAAAAGTATTGCGGCAAGTTATTGGTTATACTTATAGATAATTGCTGGGGTCGTATATACCCCAATTGAATTAGCCTCAAAGACTAACCGATTTTTACTCGGTTTTTAAGTTGATTAGTCCAGACTATTGCTTGGTATCAAGGAGTGACTACATGCCAATCAAACGCACCATCTTTTGCATGACAATCGTAAGCCTCATTGCGGCATGTACTACGTCACCGACAGGTAGAAAACAGCTGATCATGTTCTCCGATAACGATATGGCTGCGCTCGGGGCGCAATCATTTGAACAGATCAAACAAGAGCAAAAAATATCTAAAGACAAAAAGATTAATCAATACGTTCAGTGTGTCTCGGATGCCATCACTAAGCACGTCGGGTCCCAGCCGGGCTTTAAAGCTTGGGAAGTGGTTGTCTTTGATAGTGACCAAGTCAATGCATTCGCACTCCCAGGGGGGAAGATTGGGGTTTATACCGGACTATTAAACGTTGCACAGAATCAAGACCAACTAGCAACGGTAATAGGGCATGAAGTGGCTCATGTATTAGCGGATCACTCTAACGAAAGGCTATCAAACAGCCAATTGGCGGCTGTTGGTATGCAGGTGGGCAACGTGGCAATTAAAGATACCCAATACCATGATTCCGCCATGGCAGCACTTGGACTTGGCTTACAGTATGGGGTGATCTTGCCTTATGGCCGAACACAAGAATCAGAAGCTGACATCATCGGGCTTCAATTGATGGCTAAAGCAGGCTTTGACCCCGCCCAAAGTGTCGAGTTATGGAAAAACATGGCTCGCGCCTCTGGAGGTAACCAACCACCAGAGTTCTTTTCTACCCACCCTTCCCACTCGACTCGAATCAACGATCTCTCTACGACAATGACTCGATTACCTAAGTCAAAAATCAGCAAGCCTAACTGTCAATAATAGCCAATTCGATTAAAAACCGTTCGACCAGTAGAGTAAATTTACTGGTCAAACCTCGGATTAGTTAATAACAATTACTTATATAACTGTTTTTAATGACTTTTACATCCACCATTGAGCATATTCACTCCTTATAAAAGCAAATCAAGATCTCAATTCAACCATCAAATCCAAACATTTGTTTAACAAAATATTCACATCGGACTATCATGCATTGAACCGTAATGGTGGTAGTTAAAATTTAATAATTAAAACCAACCCTAAGGGGGTCAAGGATGAAATTAAAGCAAAGCCCTTTGCTTGTTGCCTCAATCTTACTGGCTTGTAATGCTAATGCAGCGGGTTTCCAAGTTGCAGAACATTCTGCTTCTGGACTTGGACGAGCATTTTCTGGTGAAGCAGCGGTCGCTGATGACGCAAGCGTGCTGGCACGTAACCCAGCTGCGATGACACTGTTTAAACAAGCTCAGTTTTCAGGTGCAATGTCGATTGTTGACCCAGAGGTCAACGTCACTGATGTAACTGATCCGAACAAACCTCAGAAGTCTACCGATGTTGCGCCTATGGCATTCGTTCCAGCGGCTTACTTCGTGAGTCCTATTGATGACAAATGGTCTTACGGTATTGGCTTATTCACAACTTATGGTGTGGCTACTGATTACCCAGATGATATCGATGCTGGGGATATGGCAGGTAACACCTCTCTTGCGTCAGTGAACTTTAACCCAAGCTTTGCTTATAAAGTTAACGAGCAATTTAGCGTGGGTGCGGGTATCAATATCGTCTACGCTGTTGCTGAGCTCAATAGACACCTAGGTTCACTTGCCCCTAACTTCTCTGGCCAACCCTCTGATGACCTGATCTCAATGGAAGGTACCACCTTTTCTCTTGGCTGGAACGTCGGTGCGCTTTATGAGCTCGATGAAAACAACCGCTTTGGCTTAGGCTACCGCTCTCCTGTAGACCTAGAGTTCCAAGGTGACTTTACTGACCACACAGGGTCTATCAGTTCAAAGACTGCGCCAAGTACTTCAGACGCAGACCTCAATGTGTCTCTTCCTGATATTTTTGAACTATCTGGTTTCCATCAACTTAACGAAACTTGGGCGGTTCACTATAGCTGGCAACGCACTATGTGGAGCAAATTTAAAGAGCTTCGAGCAACTAGCTCCTCGTGTGATCTTGCTGGTGGTGTTTGTTTCCTTAAAGAAGAAGATTATTCAGACAGCAATCGCTACTCCGTCGGTGCAACATATCATTTGAACGATGAGTGGACCTTGCGTGGTGGTTTAGCGCTTGATGAACAAGCAGGCAAAGCGACTCTGAGCATTCCAGATTCAGATCGTCATTGGTACTCAGCAGGTGCGACGTATCAATACAGCGATAAGCTTAGCTTCGATGCTGGCTTTGCACTAATTGTCAGCAAATCAGGTTCGTTCAAAGAAACTAACGCCGCTGACATCGAATATACATTCGAAAGTGAAGGTAACGCTTACGTTACTGCATTCCAAGTTAACTACCTATTTGACCAATAAAGCAAGGAGTCGTACATGCTAATGAAACGATCGTTAACGCTTCTCGCATCGGCAGTCATTCTTGCTGGTTGTGGAGATAACAGTGAATCCTCAGGTAAATCAAAAGTTGCGATTGAGGCTTATCTACAAGCCTTGCAAAGTCGAGCGACAACTATTGATTTCCAACTCAGTGGAGCAAATGCGTGGGTACCGCCACCAAGTGTCCTTCTAAGAGATACACAAGACGGCACGCTTGCCTTGCCAACTGGCACAAATCCTGCGCTTTCTAACCCATACGCATCAATGAACACGGCCGATGGGTGGGGCATCACTACACCAATTAGTTTACGCTTTGATGGTGCGGGTTTTACAGCTAATACTGTCATTACTTCAGGTATCTACATATTCCAGTTATCGGGTGGATTAACCGATTCAACACCACCGACAATAACTGGTCAAATCACCAACTTTACCGCCGTCACTAGCGGAGATTCGATCAACATTGTCTTCGCCGAGCCGCTGGATGAGAAAACTAACTACATCTTTGCTCTGACTGACGATATCGTTGACAAAAATGGCGACCCAGTCGGCACATCATCTAGCTACGCCACGCTTAAATCCAGCCAAGTTTCCTACCCATCTGGTGATCTAGCGTCTGCGCAACAAGTGGTAAAAGGTGTTGAGCAGTACATGGCCGGCGCATCTATCGACGCCACCAAGATTGTCTACTCCACTTGGTTCTCAACCCAATCCGTGGGGGATTCGCTTTATGCCACTAAAGGTGCGATTGCAACTGGTATAGACGTAGCTAACATTGGTGCGGTATGGAAAGATGGGGCTAACCCGAACAGTGTTGATCTAAGCTCAGCTTACACCTTTACTTTTGGCACGAGTGAAGATTTTGCCACAGCTTTGAATACGGACACGAACTTCAATAAGTACATTGCCGATGACGATACCGACGCTGCAACCAAAAAAGCTGCAATACTTGCAAGCTACACCGCAAGCACCGTGACAGTCACTAAAGGTAGTGTTGCACTCCCTTACTTTCTTGAAAACAGTGCCACGACATTTGGCGTAACACCATTCGCCTCGGCCATGCCAAGCTTGGCGCTTATCAGCAACAACTTTAGCGACAGTGTCATACAATCACAGCTCGCAGCGCTCGGTATTAATAGCGCCGCTGATTTGGCCGATCCAACCAAACAAGCCGCACTGATTGGCCAAACGCTGACCAAGTCAGATGGTAGCCAGCTTGATTCTGAACGTGTCGTAACGCAATACGCTCCCGTTCCGCAAATTAAGTCGCTACAAAATGTGCCTTTCTTACTGTTTACGCCGACCACTCCAACTGGCAACTTCCCAATTGTGGTTTACTCACATGGCATCACGTCAGCAAAAGAAAATGCCTATGCGTTTGCTAAAAACTTGGCGGCTCAAGGCATTGGTTTGATTGTTATAGATCATCCAATTCACGGTGAACGAGCAATTGCAGATAGCCTATCGGCTAACAGCAATATTTTGAACTACCTGAACCTAAGCTATTTAGCGGTCGCTCGCGACAACATTCGTCAGAGCATTCTAGATACTATGGGGCTACGAGCGGCGTTAACTTATCAGTACAGTTCAGGTTCGCTAGTAGGGACTGCATTGGCTAACCTAGACAATCCGGTCACCAATGCGCCTCGCTTCTTAGGCCATTCGCTGGGTGGTATCACTGGGTTTAGTAGCGTTGCTGTTGCCAACCAAACCCTGAACAATGCTTCTGGTGATGCACTATTCACCTTTGGCTCGGCGACAATTGCTAACTCTGGTGGCCAGATCGGTAACCTGCTGTTGGCATCAGCAAGCTATGGACCGCTGATCAAACACAACTTGGCAAGTGCGGCAAGCACAAAGTACGCAACGTATGCAGCAGAAAGCTGTACAAGTCTGAGTGGAGCCGCTTGTTATAGCCAGTTTGAATCCTTAGCGGATGCTGCAACCTTGGCTACACTTGAGGCTGGATTTAACTCATTTATCTACGCAGCGCAAACGGTCATTGATACGGTCGACCCTATTTCAATGGCGTACCGCACCACCTCATTTGATTCGCTTCCAGCACTGTTTATCCAGTCAAAAGACGACGATACCGTGCCAAACAGTGTAAGCACAGCGCCATTTGCAGGCACAACGCCACTCGCAACCAAAGTGACTCCAAATGTAGCCAATAGCGGTAATTTGCCGACTAACCAAACACAACTCTTGGTGCAGTTTAACAACACAGCCCAGCACAGCACGTTTGTGTCACCACAAAGCGACACAACACCGCTACCAGCTGACTACTACCACCACACTGAAATGCAGCGTCAAATCGTAGATTTCTTCGCTGACAATTCATTGGCAACAGTAGATAACAGCAACTCAGTGTTTGAGTAATCTTTAGAATTACTCCGCCCACTAAAAAAGGAGCTTTCGAGCTCCTTTTTCTTTTAGATACTTTATTGACGCTTAATTGAGTAATTCTTTCGCAATCAAATGTAGCAAATACGTTTCTCGTTCAATGCTCATGCCCTTTTTGTCACTCTCTGCAATGGTCTTTTCGTTGTGAGCAATAGCCTCATGGATATTCACCCACATCGCTTTCATGCCATTTTTGATTTCATAATCTTCAAAATTTGGCGTACCTAGCTCTTCATCAACTTCACAAACATAGCAGTAAGAGATCATGTGCATTACATCAGCATCATCTTTATACCAAGGGCGAAACTCTTCGTAGGTACCGTAAGGTTTGATATTACGAATATTTTGCGCACCTGTTTCTTCTTCTAGCTCACGCACCATGCCTGCAATCGTATCTTCGTCTTGGTCCAAACCACCACCGGGAATGGTGTAGTCATGATAGCGCTCAGTATATAGCAATAAGATATCTTCGCCGTTAAGCGCAATGGCTCTTGCCGCCTTGCGCTGGAAAATAGATTTGTCGTCAAGATGCTCGATGTCAGGGTGAGTCGTGGTTCGAAGGTGTCTCATAGATTGGCTGATTACTGCATGAAAAAGTTGTGCGCAGTGTAATAAAAGCAAGCCCTCGAATCCAGAGATTTGAGGGCTCGACTAAATATTGCCTAGGGCGTGTTGACCTAATATTGCTGTTTAGCCATCGCTAGTGATTTGTTCAATAAGCTCTTGCTGAACTTGATCAGCTTGGTCCACAGCTATTTGGCAGGTTCCTGCGGCTTGGTGGCCACCGCCATTATATTTAAGCATCAACTCGCCAACGTTGGTCTTAGAACCACGGTCAAATATTGATTTGCCGGTAGCAAAGACAATGTTTTGCTTTTGGAAGCCCCACATTTTGTGAATTGAAATGTTGCACTCTGGGAACAACGCATAAATCAAGAAACGGTTTCCGGCGAATATCGTCTCTTCATCAGTGAGATCGAGTAAAACTAAGTTATCGTGAACCGTGGCACAGCGCTGAATCTGCTCTGCAAACTTAATCGAGTGTTCACGGTAAAGATCAATGCGCTCTTTCACATCAGGCAAGCTAAGGATTTCTTCGATAGTGTGATTCTTACAATAATCGATCAAATCCATCATTAGCGCATAGTTAGAAATCCTAAACTCACGGAAACGGCCTAAACCAGTTCTCGCATCCATTAAGAAGTTGAGCAAGTTCCAACCTTGAGCATCCAAGACTTCATCACGGTCAAACTGGGCCGAGTCCCCTTTGTCTACCGCTTCCATCATGTCTGCCCATTCACTTGGGAAAGTGTCGAAGCCTCCGTAGTATTCCCATACTACGCGTGCCGCCGATGGTGCATCGGGGTCGATTTTGTGATTATTGCGTTCACCGCTGTTGCGGATCGTCTCCGACAAGTGGTGATCAAAAACTAAATGTGCTTTCTCAACATAAGGTAAGTTAGTGACGATATCATTTTCTGTGATTTCGATGATCCCATCCTGCATGTCCTTCGGATGCACAAATTTAATATCATCAATCATGTCCAGTTTCTTGAGTAAAACCGCACATACCAAGCCATCAAAATCGCTGCGCGTCACCAAACGATATTTCTTCTCAGACATTATTTTCCCTTTTGTCTTTGTTGAACTGCCATTCATCTACAAAATGACATAGATTTGACATAAAACCACTATCACAAATTGGTTAAGTTGCTTATAGTTAGCTTCATTATAAAGCCGCAAATTGGTGATAACCTTTTTGCCTAATTTCTCTAAATATAGACATGTTGTCACTAATTGTCCGTTAGCACGACTATATTTCTGCATAAGAACACAGACCTATTCAGTTTATTAGGAGACTGATCATGAAAACAACTATCCTTGCAGCTTCAATTAGCCTTGTAACTCTATTTTCTGCTGCAACGCAAGCTCAAGACGTTGCGCTAATGCCTTCAATGGCAAACCCTGCTGCGGAGTTCTGCCTATCACAAGGTGGCGAGCTAAAAGATATCGAGACAAAAGATGGTCAAGATGCACTGTGTGTTTTAAATGACGGTACTGAAATCGAACAATGGGAATACTTCCGCTCACAGACAGCTGACGCAGATGTAATGCCGGGTATGGCAAATCCAGCCTCTGTATTCTGTGAAGAGCAAGGTGGTCAAGTCGAGCTAGATGGTGATAAAGGCATCTGTGTATTTGAAAACGGTGACCGTGTTGAAGAGTGGGAGTTCTACCAACAACACGCTGAACAAGAGTCTATGCCATCAATGGCCAACCCTGCTGCGGTTTTCTGTGAGGAACAAGGTGGTGTTTCTAACCTAGACGGTACCTGTACGCTTGAAAATGGCGACAAAGTAGATGAGTGGGAATTTTTCCGCCAGGCTGAACAGCCACTAAACATGACTAACCCTGCTTCTAGCTTTTGTGAAGAGCAAGGCGGTGAAGTCACCATCAAAGAAACCAGCGAAGGCCAAGTAGGTTTTTGTGTGACTAAAGATGGCAAAGAAATTGAAGAGTGGGAATACTACCGCCAAAACAACTAAGCCTCTGAGAAAATGACTCAGCATGAACGCCCTGCCACGCTCTAAAGCGTGGCTTTTTTTGTCCATTACTACAACTAAAGGCGCATTAGCCTTTCCACCAAGATCGCATTGACGTTTCTGGGTCTAACATTCGATTAAGCATTGTAAGGTTGGTATCTAATATCGCTAACCAATGGGTTATTTCCTCATAGCTCTTATCAGGCGTGGTTGATTCGATGCAACGGCTAAGTAGAACTAGCATTGGTTGCAGATAGTCTCTATGCGAAGTGCCTGGTGCCAAGTCCTCTATCTGGGTCAGCGCATTTCTAGCCAGCCTCAGTGGCTCGCATCGTATTTCACTCAGTTTTTCAGTAAATACATTGGCAATCACCCCTTCCAAGTAGACTCTGTAGGTAGTGAGCGATTCAACTGCCAGAAATAATTGGGCATCCACACCTTTGTGTGGATAAAGCGCTACTATGTGTTCATCCAAACTGCGGCTCAAATGAATATTTACACCAGCATTGGTGCATCGGCTTTCCAATACCCTCAGTAGCCCTTGCGCATCCAACAATTGCTGAATTTCAAATATGCGTTCTAGATGGTAGTCATTGGACACCAGCGTAAGTTTTAGTGGCTCACCTTGACTCACAAGATTGGACTCAATTAACTTCTGAGCCAAATTTTGAAAGTTTTGGACCGTACTAAGCGACTCCGACTCAAGCAAAACCGCTTCAAGATTGAGTTGTTCGCCACCAAGTTCTACAAAGTACTGATGGAGTTTGTAAGCCTCAGAAACACTCTGCAAAGGTGTGATTCCGCCACAAAAAGCCACAGCAATATTTGAGCAATCACGTAGGGTAAGATACGACATTAGCGCATCAATTCGGCTTTTTCCTTCTGGCGTCAGGTTATCGTGTTGCAAGCGTTTACCCAACACCACAACTAATTGCTCAACCTTACATTCGCTCAACGTAGCTAACTCCTTAAATAAAAACGCAGTTATTCAAGCAGTAACCGTTTAGTTAAGCAATAGTGGTAATGTAACTGTGTCGCATCTTAGACAAAAGGTAGGTCATACAAGTGGCGTAGTTGGCGATGCAGCATTCGCTTAAAGCCACAACCTTCATCACTAACATAGCTAGATTTGTCGCAATAGGCGGCAACACGGTATGAGCCATTAAGTTGATATTGGATATCTCGCAGCATAACTTCAGCCAATTTAGCGCTTACCCCAGCTCCTCGATAACTTGGTAAAACGTAAACATAATGAACCTGAAAGAAGAGAACTGGCTTATCAAAGTAGCGACCACTGTTCACAACATCGATCCAATAGGCACAATAGCCGATGGGCTGATTGAAACGATCGGTTGCGAGTGCCACTTGAAAGAGTTCATCTTTAAGTGACTGTTGAAAGCGACTGGCACAGACTCTCCCTTCGGACTTAAGCCAAGCAGTACTCTCTTTATTTGTTATCGATTTACTGACATTTAGTAATAACGGATTTATGGCGTTCATATTTGCTCTTATATTTGCTTCCGTTACTTAATAGTCGAACACTTTCATCAGTTTTCAAGCACGAGATCTCACCCATTTTCTTGTTCACATCTAAAAAAGCCCATAAAATTAATCCATTACACCCTCTAATCAATTTTATCTTCGATATATGAACGCAATCATTGAACTGCTCCGTTCTTACATACCTGTTGCACAACAATCGTGGTTTACCGATGTACTCGCAATAACGCTGGGAAGCTTTATCTGCTGGCTTGTTTGGAAACTCATTTACACCCGTTTAGAGCTGCTAAGTTCCAAAACAAAAACGCGTTGGGACGATGTTTTCATCGTCGCCTTGAAAACTCCGATTAGCACCATGATTTGGTGTTGGCCTGCGATATCTTCAACGGGTTTGATCATTCAAACTTATATCGATCGAGACCTTGATTGGCTTGGCTCATTGCAAACGCTACTGGTCATTTTCATCATGACGTGGATTACGTTTCGCTTGGTTCACAACATTGAAGAAGAGTTCGCCAATAAAAAGAAGTATGACGTTACTACCCTGCAAGCCATTGCAAAAGTAGCTCGACTGTTCTTTGCAATACTCGGTGTTCTCACCGTCATGCAAAGCTTTGGTGTTAGCTTATCGGGTTTACTTACCTTTGGTGGTGTTGGTGGTTTGATTGCGGGTCTAGCGGCAAAAGACTTACTTTCAAACTTTTTTGGTGGGGTGATGGTCTATTTCGATCGTCCGTTTAAGGTAGGTGATTGGATTCGTTCCCCTGACCGCTCAATCGAAGGCACTGTAGAGCGAATTGGTTGGCGAATGACAGTTATCCGCACATTTGATAAACGACCTCTTTACGTTCCTAACTCTGTATTTAGTAGCATTGTGGTTGAAAACCCGTCAAGAATGACCAATCGCCGTATTTTTGAAACCATTGGAGTGCGCTATTGCGATCACCAGTCGTTGCAGTTGATCATCGATGAAGTGAAGACCATGCTTAAAATCCATCCTGATATCGATGCTAGTCAAACCTTGATCGTTAACTTCAACAGTTTTGGCCCATCGTCTCTCGACTTCTTTGTCTATACCTTTACTAAAACGGTCAATTGGGAAAGATATCACGTGGTCAAACAGGCTGTGTTACTAGACATTCTAGCCATCATTCACAAACATGATGCCGATGTCGCATTCCCTACTCAGACACTAAAAGTCGAGCAAATCACTGATCCACAATAATCTTAATGGTCAGCATCCGCTGGCCATATTTTTATTTCGCAATGCACAGTTCGCATTTTGCAAAACTAATTGAGCGCCTTTTTAACTTTCGTATAGAGCTCATCCGCCATATCTGTGGCGCTTTCGACCAGTTGCTCGTGGGCATTTTCTAAGTTGTCTGCTTCGACTACTTCAGTGATATGATCTTCGAAGTTAACTCCGACTGCCAAGCCAATTGTGAACATTCCAACGACAGCTACCTTTAACATAACTTGCTCCTGTCTCCATACTGCTAACCGATGCCTCCGAGCATTTGCAATTGTATTTATTCACTCGTAAAACAAACCGTTAGCAACAAATTTCCATCCAACATGATTCCTATTGGTCTAAACTCAACTAAAGGCTTAGATACCGATGGGAACCTTTTATGAAAAACCTCTCTTCACTCTTGTTTGCTCTGGTGCTCTGGGCTCCTACTGCATTGACCCATGCAGATACCTTGACCTTTGGCGTCGTTCCTCAACAATCTGCCAAAACTTTGGCGGCAAAATGGGGACCGATATTTGCGCACCTCAGTAAGGTGTCTGGGCATACCATTACCTTTGCTACTGCAAAGGACATACCAACCTTTGAGAATCGGCTCACTAAAGGGGAATATGATTTCGCATATATGAACCCATATCACTACACGGTGTTTTCTCAAAAACCGGGCTACATTTCGTTCGCCAAGCAAAAAGATAAATTTATTCAAGGAATTATCGTTGCGCACCGCAATAGCTCAATTCAACAACTTAGCGATTTAAAAGGGGCAAATTTGGCATTTCCGTCACCAGCAGCTTTCGCTGCAAGTGTTTTGCCTAGAGCGCAGCTCGAACTCGATAAAATTCCGTTCACCCCACACTATGTGTCATCACACGACTCGGTTTACCTATCAGTCTCAAAAGGTTTTTTTGTCGCAGGAGGCGGTGTCTATCGAACGTTCAATAACACCAATGAATCTGTTAACCGAGAGCTGAAAGTGCTTTGGGAAACACCTAAATACACCCCACACGCATTTGCTGCCCACCCAAGCGTCAAGAAAGAGGTAGTCCAAGATGTGCTCGACGCCTTGCTTACCATGAACAGCAGTGAAGAAGGAAAAGCGCTATTTAAATCAATTAACTTTAAGGGGATAGAACCTGCGAGTAACAGCGATTGGGATGATATTCGAGCGTTAGAAATCACCCTGCTCGACCACTTATTGGAATAAGATGAGGTTACATTGTCACTTAAATTTAAAACCATCTTTGGCGTCGCACTGATTGAAGCGATACTGCTGGCGATTCTAGTGACGTTAACGTTGAGTTATCTAAAAACAACCAACTATGAAGGGCTTACGGTTCGCGGTGAGTCCACGGCCAACTTGTTTGTCAGTACCGTTAAAGATTCCGTATTGAGTTATGACCTTGCGTCACTGGATTCTTATAGCGACGAACTTGTTACCAACCCCGATTTACTTTATGTCAGGGTCCTCAATGCAGAAGGGAAAATACTTGCCGCTAAAGGTTTAGAAGAGTTCCGTGATCGATTTAACAAGCCTGAACTGAGCGCAGACCTAGTAACAGATGGTGTGTATGACGTATCCAAACCCATTGTTGAAGCAGGTATCCAATATGGGCAAGTGCAAATTGGTTTTGATATGTCCTCGTTAAACGAGCAAATCGCTATAGCCAAAAAGTGGACAGCATTTATCGTGCTTGGGGAAATGGCATTAGTTGCCCTCTTCTCATACGTCCTTGGCAGTTTTTTAACCAAAAGACTTGGTAAGCTTCAGTTGGCAACTGAAAGGCTTTCTGAGGGTCGCCGCGATATATCCCTCAATGAGCAAGGCTCAGATGAAGTAGCCAAGGTAGCAAAAGCCTTTAACGCCATGGTTCAGCAACTCAAAAAGTCAGAACAAACCACGCTTGGCTATCAGAATCGATTAGAAGAGCTTAATGCATCACTTGAAAACAAGGTGGCTGAGCGCACCGCCGAACTCAATGAAAAAAACATACATCTAGAACAAGCCAACATCGCATTAAAAGAGGCGCAAGCCAAGTTAATCCAAACTGAGAAACTGGCCGCAGTGGGCACAATGGCAGCAGGTTACGCCCACGAGATCAATAACCCACTAGGTACCATCGATAGTAACCTGCAACTTTCTCAAGAATACTTAGAAGACTTTCGCAGTTTTGTTGATGAACTCACCCAAGCAAGTTCTCACTCATCTTTGTCCGATAGCCAAATAAAAACCTTTTTATCCAAGCACTCTTTGCAAGACTTGGAAGAGGACTTTCAAGATAGCCTGCAAGATGCGAGAAATAATGTTGCTCGAGTGAAGAAAGTAGTACATGGACTAAAAAGCTATTCTCAAATTGAGAATCAAACCAGCACTCGCCCGACCAATATCGTCAATTTGATACAAGCGAGTATCAAAGAAAGTCAGATATATGAGCCAAATTCTCAAGTAAATCTAAACTGTTTCACTGATATTTCCAGTCTCACCCTAGATGAAATTGAAATCCAGCAAGCCATTGTAAATATTATTAAAAACTCCCAATACGCCACTAAAAACACCCCTAACGCAATGATATCCATCGATGTCACTGAAAATGATAAATCCATTCAAGTGACCATTTCAGATAACGGTGATGGCATGCATCCTGCTCAAGTTAAAAAAGCCTTTGACCCGTTTTACACAACAAAGCCAATAGGAAAAGGGTCAGGGCTTGGATTAACCCAAGCGCGCAACACCATAATTCAACACCAGGGAACGATAGAGATTGATAGCCAGCTTGAAGTGGGAACAAAAGTCAGCATTTCACTGATGAAGCCCGACAGCTCCCAAACTTCCAAGCAGGCAATGCAATAAGGGGTGACTAAATGAGCAACGAAACGACGACTAACAATCCTAAAGCGAAGTTGATGATCTTAGATGATGAAGCTGACATCGTTAAAGCCTTAACCCGTGTTTTCCGTCGCGACTTTGAGGTAGCAGGTTTTACAGAGCCCAAAGCCGCATTAGAGGAACTTAGTTCGTTTCAACCTTCAGTCATCTTATCTGACATGCGAATGCCCGAGATGGATGGTGCTGAGTTCTTCAGCCATGCAAGGGAAATTTGTCCGGACGCTATTCGTATCCTATTGACAGGTTACGCCGATTTGGAAGCTACAACACGCGCTATCAATCAAGGCGGCGTCTACAGCTATTTATCTAAACCTTGGGACAACAACCAAATTCGACAAACCGTGGCTCAAGCTGAACAACACTATGCTTTGATCAAGGAGCGAGAGACGCTACAACAAGCACTCAAAGATAAAAATGACGAATTAGAAACCGTAAACCAAAGCTTAGAGTTAAAAGTGCAACAACGAACTATGGAGCTTCGTGACTCATATACGAAACTGCAAAAGACCCATGCTAGCCGTTCAGCACTATTTAAAGATGTATTGTCGCTCATCACCACACTGATCGCCTTTCGTACCGAAGGAGAACCTCAAGACGTTGAGCGTGTATCTCATCAATGCCGTATGGTCGCCATCGAGCTAGGCTTATCTGATATCCAAGTGCAGCACACTTATCTTGCGGCCATGCTACACAAATTGGGTATGGTGTCGGATATCGAAAGCCAAGTGATCAGCCAAAACTTCAATCAGTCCCATATCGCTCCAAGTTCTAACCCCGTTGCAGCCGCCGAGCTTATCGGCAACTTGAGCCGTTTCAAAGGGCTTGCCGAGTTTGTTAAGCACCAAGACGAAAACAACGATGGGACAGGTTACCCAGCGCATTTAAAAGGCGATGATATCCCCGTGGTTTCAAAAATTATCCGCGTGGTCAAAGACTACGATTACCTAGTTACGACAACCGACCCAACGGTCTTAAAATCCCCTGATAGCGCCATCAACTACCTTACCAGCCATTGTGGCGACATCTATGACAACAAGGTCGTTCAAGCGTTTCGCAAAGTGTTAAGGGACAGACCAAAAGATGAGATTCACGACATCGAATACTGTGTTGGCGTTGCCAAACTAAAAGCTGGAGACGTTGTAAGGCGAGATTTGGTCTTGCCTAACGGCACGACGTTACTGACTCGTGGTAGTGAAATCAGTCCCGCCATTTTGGACAAACTTAAGCATTACGAACAAGAAAACCGCACTAGCTTGGCTTACTTTATCTAAGGTACTTTATGTCTGAAGAGCTAAAAATCAAGATACTGCAACAGCAGCTCAAAAATGAAATAGAGCTTAGGCAGAAAATGCAAGAACGCCTGTTTCACGCCGAGAAACTGGCTTCGATTGGTCTATTGGCTGGTAATCTTGCTCACGAAATCCATAACCCTTTGGCGTTTGTCATGTCTTCAGTACAAACGCTCAAGGATGAAATCAACCATCTACCACTTACTGCTGAGGATAATCACGAACTGATTGAACTCACTGCTGACATTGAACGAGGGTTACAGCAAGTTCACGGCATCACCACCAACTACAAAAGCCAATTAAATCAGTCCAAGCAGATCATGGAGCCTCTCGATATAAGTACCCCAATAGAAGGCGCTATTTCCATGTTCAAAAGTGCCAACAATAGTTCCATTGAAGTCATTTGTAATAACCTCGACCAAGAACAGCAAATCAAAGGATGTGCGACTCGATTGCAACAACTGTTTTTGAACCTGTTCATTAATGCCGCTCAGGCTTGTGAAGATGACGGACAGATCAAAGTGAACTGCCATACCCACTCTCAAGATGGCAAAGAAAGCATCCTAGTTACGGTCGAAGATAATGGTTCGGGAATGGAGCCAAACACCTTGGTTCAAATCTTCGAGCCGTTTTTCACCACTAAAGACGCACAAACAGGCACAGGACTGGGCCTTGCGATATGCCAAACCATTGTCGAAGAACATAAAGCATCTATCGAGGTTAACAGCCAAGTGGGACAAGGCACTTGCTTTACCCTAACCTTTCCTTCCATTTCGGAATAATTGCTAGTCTGATCAAAGCTTGACCATCAAAGACTAACAAGCGCTAATTATTCGTTTTATTTACACAAATAACTCGTACAATTGGTACAACATTTCTTACCAGAGCAGTATTGTGGCTTTAAAACCAACTATTTATAAGTTTCGTATCAACTTAACTGATATGAACCGTGACCATTATTCGTCAGTAAACCTAACCATTGCCCAGCATCCTTCAGAAAACCTCGAGCGTATGATGGCTCGTGTTATGGCTTTTTGCCTTAATGACCAGGAGGATCTTGAGTTCACCAAAGGGCTTTCAAGCATTGAAGAACCTGACATCTGGCGTAAAAGCTTAGATGACCAAATCCTAGTTTGGATTGAAGTGGGCGAACCTGACGTTGAGCGAATTAAGAAAGCAACTCGCCTAGCGAAGGAAGTAAGAGTTTACTCATTTAATTCTAAGAGCGACGTTTGGTGGAATCAGAACCAAGGCAAGTTCTCTATGCATGCTGCCTCTGTCACACGTTTTGATAGTGAAGCTATTGAAACGCTTGCACAGTATGTGACTCGTACCATGGATATGTCAGTTATGCTGACGGGCAATTCAATTTTCGTTAATACTGAGCAAGGAGACTGTGAAGTCAGTTGGGAAACACTTAAGGAATAACCCATGACCACCTTGTATCAACATCTTCAATCGGTAGGCGCTACCGAACTTGAGCTCGTGCCACAAGAACAGATGTTACTTGATGAGATATGTACCAAATACCAACCGCTGTTTAACAACGCTTGTCGTCAAAACCCGACCAAGCCGTTATTGCAAATGTTGTTGGGTACGCTAACTCACGCCCATGTAGAATCATCAAGCACATTTGAAAACCAATTGGATAGCTTGATTAACATGAAGCAAGTAATAGATGAGAATTTAGAATCTGAGCACAGAGATAAGTTTAAAGCGCATGGCCCTGAAGAGCTTTTGTTGATTACTAAATTATGGGTCATGATCCAGGGCTACCTAAGAATGGACTTCAGCCTAGCCAATGATCATGCCGATAAGACGGCGAACTTAGTGACCCATTTAGTGGGGGCAGATCCCGATATCTTGCGCACCTCCATCATGAAGAGTTATTACATTGGCCAGCAAACCAGTCCAATAGAAGCACCCAAGCCAAATCTCCTCAGCCGGGTGCTAAACTGGTTCAGCCCAACAAGCTAAATGATTATTTCGCTTCGTTATCGATAGCTCTAATCACTTTACAAGGATTTCCAGCGGCGACTACATTCGCTGGAATATCCTTAGTCACTACACTTCCGGCACCAATGACACAGTTTTCACCGATAGTGACACCAGGACACACAATAACACCACCACCCAACCAAACGTTGTCACCGATTTTGATTGGGTAACCAAACTCAATCCCTTCTTCAACTCGGCCTTTCACATCCAAAGGATGGCCAGCGGTATAGATTTGCACATTGGGTGCGAATAGAACGTTATCGCCAATTTCAACCGTGTTAACGTCCAAAATAACGCAGTTAAAGTTGGCGTAAAAATTCTTGCCCAATTTGATGTTATTGCCGTAATCGCATCGAAATGGTGGTTCCAAGTAAAATTCACTTTCCGCATCTGGGATCAGCCTTTCTTGGGCAGCTTTCCACTCTGGGGTATTTGGGATGCTGTTGTTAAGTGCGTGAAGCGTTTTTCTGCACTCAACTCTCATATTCAGCAACTCTTCGTCCCATGCCAAATACGGTTCGCCCGCTAGCATTTTTTCTCTTTCTGTTTTATGCAAAGTACTACCTATTCTTACATATGAATTTGCTCGAATTATAGGGTCGACCAAATTCACGGACTGAGACCTAATCGATCTTTTTGTAAATCGACACACCCGCTTACAAACTGACATAACCATGACGTTTTACCCTACTTTCCAGAGTAGATTCAGCCCATCCACTTATTTTATTTAGGAGTAGATAATGAAAGTAATTCCTTGGGCGGCACTTATGATTTCAGGCCTAGCATTGCCAACACTCGCCAGCGATATGAGTTATTCAGAATCTGCTCAACAGATCCGCCAGACTTACGAAAGCCAACTCTATACTCTTTCAGCTTTTAAAGAGGGCCATTACGGCCTTCGTATGTATCGTCAAACCTTAGATCCAAAATACAAGGCTGCCATTTGGTCTGACCTAGCCCGCGTGGCAAGCACGCTCAATCGTATTTCGAGTGAATTGACCAGTGAAGAGCAAATCAAACAATACTCAATCAAACGTATTTCCGGATACATAGGCAAAGAAGATGAGCGTAGCCTACGTCGGTTCAACGCCACCATTAAAAATCCCGAGTACGTGTTTGCCGGCGTCACATTGTTAGGTTCGATGGCTCGAGCCGATGAATATGGCTTAAAACACCAGAAAGATGATCTGCTAAGAAAGATCATTCGCCAGCACGACTACCTGTCATATGTTACTGATCCTGAAATGATCCGTGCTTGGGCAGCTCAGCTTGCTAATCAAGTTTATTGGCTTCGTCAATTAGGTGAACAAGACGTTGTTGAACCTTTTACTGAGGCGTTCAAAGCAGCCTATCCTGATGAACTCGATCATCAACTGACCCACCAGCAGTTTGGCAACAAGATTTACGGTATGACCCATATCATATTTGCAGATTCTGGCTACTATCGTCATCGAGTAAAAGAACAAAATCACCAATGGATCTATGACTATTTACGAAAGAACATCGATACCATTTTGGCCAATGCGAAAGAGGATGTGATTGCCGAGGTTGGGATCTCTTTTCTCTTGGCTGGCTTAGACAATGACCCAGTAGTTGAGAAGACACGTCAACATATTCAAAATGCCATCAATGAAGAGCACGGAATGGTGCCATCTGTTGTGGGAGATACCGACCTAGAATACGGCGAGCATCGCAATGTCTTAGCCATCATGCTACTAGATTGGCGAGGGCCTAATGATGCGCCAACGGCGACCCAACAACCGAAAATCGTCAGTGATCTCCCTTACGGGCTAGTGGCTAAATAGCAAAGATCTTGCGATTTAAGCTTAATTAGGGAGCAACCTTTAATGGTTAGCAAATAGTAATCGCTGCCGCTGTTCTACAGCAGCTGGTGTATTAAAGTGGGCTAAACTATGACTCTTGAGCCACAGACGAAAATCTCTGTGGCTTATATTCATTTAATCTAAAAAAACTATTCCCCGCCTATAAGCAACTTATCTCATAAACGTCGTGATGAGGCTTGCTGTAACTCAAATCTGATACAAATCTAACTATACTCTTATGGTACTACGTCTAGTTTAGGTGGCCGTATGAAGGCTTGTTTTCTTGTTGCAGTAATGGTTCTGGTTACTGCCTGTACCGATAGCAATGAGCTTGCTAAGCAAAAACTATCCATATCTCTTGGAGCTCAACCCAGCTCTTCGTTGGTTAAGCTTGCTATCGATTCTCGTCAATTTGATAAACACGCCCTCACGGTGGAGCCGGACATTCATATCAGTGGCAAAGTCGCACTCAAAACGGCGATCAAAAACCAAGCTGCCCCGGATGTGTTGTTCGCTTCTAACATTGCGTTTCTCGCTAATCAACACTTACTGCCCGACTATCGTATCGTGGCCACCGTATTTGAATCAGATAACATTAATGCCCTATCCAGTCTCACCTCGTTCAATGATCTTCATGCACTTGAAGGGAAGACGCTGTGTACACAATATTTGTCCGCTTTACATTTTTTCGGTCAGACCTTAGCTCAACGTAATGGAGTCAGAAACCTCGAATTCAAATATTTCAAACTGGGGGATTTAAACAAAAAAATGATTTCAGGCGAGTGTGATTTCATAACCACTCGTCAACCATTCATTGAAGAGCTCTCTGCCTTAACCCAACGCCAACATGGCTTAGCCTTTTATCCAGGTACGTATTTGCAGTACGAGTTAATGTTAGTTCACAACCGAGTGAGCGATGCAATCATCGAACGGTTTATACTGGGACTGCTGGATACTGAAGAGTACTTAATAAAAACCATTTCAGAAGTAGAAAACGAACCTTGTCAATTTGACGATATTTGCATCCTACATAACAAAGAGTTGCTGGCTCACAGTGTATTAGAGGTTTCCCTCTATCAAACACTGATCCCTTTGCTAGATCGCGAACTAGAGTGGCTAAAAAGAAAGGCTGAAGTACAAACGGAGTTGGTTAATACCCACCACCTATTTCGTACGTCTCCTTTGAGTAATGTGGCTCCGCATAGAATGACGGTGATGTCATATGTCGATTAGTATCTCCCGCATACTCTTTCTTTTTTTAATCACTCTGATCATTTCATGTGCTGCCTTTGTAATGGTTGTGAGCGAGCAAGCGCGTGTTACCGTTCATAGCCATCAAATAGACAAGGCAGCGATTGAATTAAGCCACGAAGCTAGCCGTCTTAATTTGGTTATTTCAGACTATAACCAATCGAAATCAGTAGAAGCCTTAACTCGCTGGAAAAGAACCATATTGGCACTTGAACAGCATTATTACTCTCTGACTAATAACATAATGTTGCCTAATCTAACCGATACTCGTCGATTTGAGTTGGATATCCGCAGAATAAATCAACAGTTTGAATTGCTGCAAACCGCCTACAATGATGAAGACAAAAAGTGGGCCACTATCAATCTTACTACCTACACCCAAAACTTAGTCACACACGTCACCTATATCAGTGACCGCTCCAGGGTGATGAGTCTTGAGCGTACCGAGGCTTTAGGTAGAGCCAGCAACTTAATCATTGCTTTTACCCTGGCTGTCAGTCTAATGCTACTAATCTACTTGTACCGAATACTCGTGTTTCCGCTCAAAACGATTGTCAGACAACTCAAAGTTCTCAACTTAGGACGACATGACTGTGAGTTAACCAAGCCAAATGTCGAAGAATGGCATTTGCTTGCTACTGAACTGGATAGATTAAACCATCGGCTTAAAGACACCATGGTAAGTAAAGAACTGCTGCTTGAAGAAGTCGCCATGCGTAAAGAGGCTGAACAAAAGGCAAGAATTCTTGCGCAGAAAGATGCATTGACAGGTCTACCAAATCGTCGCCATTTCCAAGATATGTTGGCAGAAATTCTTGAAAACGGCTCCCAAGCGTTTTATGTGCTGTTTTTTGACCTTGACCATTTTAAGGATGTGAATGACAACTTAGGCCATTCAACAGGCGATTTATTGCTGGTAAGGGTCAGTCAGGCGATGCGCGATCATGTTGGAGAAAAAGATATGATCGCCCGTTTGGGAGGTGATGAGTTTGCGGTGTTGCAGTTCACCAACTCCGACTCACAAGCGCTTAGGTTAGCGCAAGAGATTCAAATGGCGATATGCCAACCGATGGAATACGAAGAAACCCAGTTACGAGTCGGCTGCTCGATTGGTATTGCCCGCTACCCTGACCACGGGAAAAGCTCCAAATCTCTAATTTCAAGCGCAGATACTGCCATGTACTACGCAAAACGAAATCCAGCACTCACCGGGGGTATTACAATATATAGCGACGTCTTGGGGGATTTGAGCAAAAACCACTTCACATTGAGTCATTCTGTTAAAAAAGCAATAGCGGAAGAACAGTTTGATGTCTGGTTCCAACCACAAGTGGATGTGAATAGTGGCAAGGTTCATGGGTTTGAAGCGCTATTACGATGGAAGAAACCCGACGGCACTTACGTAGGGCCGGACAAATTTATTCCACTATTAGAAGAATCTGGCGATATCATCCACGTTGGGAAAATGGTGTTTGATAGAGCCATTGACCTCTATCGGCAACTTAGCTTAAGAGGTCTTAACTACACTGTGTCCGTGAACGTATCAGCAATACAGCTAGAGCGCCCGGATTTCGTTGAGTATCTGTGCGACCGAATATTTAATCAAAACATGGAGCCTGCGAATTTTCCTCTGGAGTTAACAGAAACTGCAATTATTCGAAATGAAGCACAAATTATCGAGCACCTAAAACAACTTAAACGTGAGGGTTTTCAGATCCAGTTAGATGACTTTGGAACGGGCAATGCGTCACTTAATATTCTAAAGAAACTACCGTTTGACGTTTTAAAAATCGATAAATCGTTCACTCAAACAGCAACAAGCGAAGGCGCCGATCAATCGATAATTGAAGCCATTGTCACCATGTCAAAAAGCTTAAATTTTGATGTGGTGATTGAAGGAGTAGAAACCCAAAACCACCATCAGTTGGCTAAGAGTTATGAGATATCCTTTGCCCAAGGCTTCTATTACGCCAGACCAATGCCACAAAAAAAATTGATCAAGTGGCTCAACAATTACCAGCCAAAATCAGATTGGGACCCACTTTCAGGAGCACAATCTATTTAGCCCTGACTTCATCAGCTTGAACTGTTACAGAGCTATTCTCTGCCAACAGCCACAATGACACTACAAAATCATCTGGCAAACTGTTTCTAAATGCTATTTTCTGACTCAATTCGCATTATTTTCATGCAAATTCATACTTGTTTCATTTTAGCCCTATAATTTTTATCGTTGTACACACGCCAGTATTCAACAAACTCATTATAGGGACAAACAATGAAAAAAAGCCCATTGGCAATCGCGCTCCTGTCTGCAGTGGTAGCATCAGGTTGTGCGACACAGTCGTCAGATAACACACCATTTGATCTCACCATTTTGCACGTGAACGATCACCACTCTCACCTTGAACCATCGACGCAAAAACTTAAACTTGCGGGCAAATCAACTTACACAGAAGTGGGTGGGTTCCCGGCGCTAGTATCTGCGATGAATCAACGTGAAGCCGCAAATGAGAACGTGCTTAAACTGCACGCTGGCGATGCGATCTCTGGTACCTTGTACTACGCACTATTTAAAGGTGAAGCAGACGCCGCCATGATGAATCACGGCTGTTTTGATGCATTCGCACTGGGTAACCATGAGTTCGATGATGGTGATGCAGGTCTTGCTCAATTCCTAGATTGGATGAATGAAGGTGAATGTTCGGCAAAAACTGAGGTTCTAGCCGCTAACGTTATCCCAGAGCAAGGTGTATCACCACTTGCGATGAACTCTGCTAACGACTACTTCAAGCCATATACCGTTAAGCAGTATGGCGATCATAAGATTGGTATTATTGGTATCGACATCGCTGATAAAACCATGAACTCATCGAACCCAGACAAAACGACGCAGTTCTTGAACGAAGTAGAAACAGCACAGAAATACATTGACGAGTTGAAAGCGCAAGATATTTCTAAAATCGTACTGTTAACTCACTATCAGTATTCTAATGACTTGCAACTTGCAGAAGCGCTGACGGATGTAGATGTAATCATCGGTGGTGATTCGCATACCCTTCTAGGTGATTTTGAAGCAGTTGGTCTAAAAGCTGACGGTCCATACCCAACGATGAGAACCAATAAAGATGGCGATCAAGTGTGTGTGGCACAAGCATGGCAATATTCACAAATCCTTGGCGAGCTTTCGGTTTCCTTCGACGCTGACGGCAAAGTAGCATCATGTAGTGGTACTCCACACCTACTCATTGGTTCAGAGTTCAAACGTAAAGATGAAAACGGCAAGAAACAACGCCTAGAAGGTGAAGAGCTCGCAGCTGTGCTGGCAGATGTGAATGCACAACCAAACCTTGTGCAGGTAGCACCAGATGCTGCAACTCAAAAAACACTGTCTGCATTTGCTCAAAAGCTTGATGTAATGAAAGGCCAAGAGATTGCACAATCTTCAGAACTGCTATGTTATGAGCGTGTTCCGGGCCAGCAAAAACACAATGGTGCTGACGGATGTGATACCCACACCAACCTACACGGCTCTCAAGTAGGTGATTTGGTCGCTCAAGCTTTCCTTGCTCAAACCAAGCGTGCGGACGTTGCGATCCAAAATGGTGGTGGTGCACGTGCTAACATCACCCAAGGCAAATTCACCGTTGCTGATGCAACCAAAGTACTGCCATTTAGCAATACCATGGTGAACCTAACCATGACTGGAGCTGAAGTGAAGCAGGTACTAAATGAAGCCGTAGACAAAGCTTACGCTGAGTATGTCGATAAAAGCGCTAAAGGCTCTGATGGTGCCTACCCTTACGCTGCAGGTATTCGCTACGATGTAGACTTCAACCGCCCTGCGGGCCAGCGTGTCCACAACGTAGAAGTGAAAGCGAAAGGTGATGTTTCATGGTCAGCACTGAGTGATGATCGCGTACTTACCGTTGTGACTAATGACTACATTGCCGGTGGTAAAGATGGTTACACAACCTTTGGCAAGATCTCTGCTGACGAGTCTAAGTACGAAAACACCTTGAAGCTATACACTGAAACCTTCATCGACTACGTAGCCGATCTGACCAAGCGTGGCGAGAAGATTGAGCCAGTAGCCCAAGAAGACCGCAGTACACAGACTTTTACGCCAAAAGCAAAATAAGCAATTGATGTAATAGTCTTATTAGCAAAATGGCCAAGGATTTCTCCTTGGCCATTTTTTTGTCTATTAGGGCGTGTTGACCTAGTTATATCAGGTGCGGTAAAGAACCTTAACCACATGCCACCCGAATTTGGTTTTCACCAAATGAGGGACCAGTGTTTCACCTTGAAAACAAACCTTATCGAATTGCGGCACCATCTGACCTTTGCGAAACTCTCCTAAATCACCACCTTTTTTACCTGATGGGCAGGTCGAGTATTTTTTGGCTAGAGTTTGAAACTTTGCGCCTTTTTTGAGCTGTTTAATAATGTCTTCAGCTTGCTCTTTATGCTTCACCAAAATATGAAGCGCTGCTGCCGTTCTCGCCATGTTTAGCCTCGATTAACAATATTTTTGCGCAGTCTACCAAAACCACCATCATTTTCCATATTGATTCGCAATCTTACCGGTAACCAATGCGCTGTTTAGAAAAGCTTTCTCTAATAGAAGTTTGATCTGTCGCCATCCAAATTCGTGGCTTACACTATACAATGATGTGAAATCTTTATGTCGAGACTATCTATGAAAAGCAAAGCGAATCAATCGCAAGGCATGTTGATGTTTAAGCTCACGCTTAAACAAAGTTTTGCTATCGGCACTTTAAAGGTGCGCGAAATCGTGCCCTATGCCCGTACTACACAGATTCCTTATTCTCACCCCCATGTTATTGGCACAGTGCCGATCCGTGAGATCACTGTCCCTGTGATTGATATGGCGGCGGCAATTGGGTTTAGACCTATTGCGCCTGAGGAGTATGAAAACAGCTACCTTATTGTGACTGACTGCCTGCGCACTGTGGTTGCATTTATGGTACGCGACATAGAAAAGATTATTGAGTGTGACTGGCGTTCTATCGAGTCGACGCCCGATACGGCTGGACACCACGTATTTGTTACGGGCATAACCCGCCACGAAGATCGCATTGTACAATTGCTAGACGTAGAGCTTCTGCTATCCAAAATCTACCCAGAAGAAGCTTCAGCGCAAATCCCTATTTTGACCGATGTGGAACGTGAACGCCTCAAACCATTGAGTATCCTGCTAGTGGACGATTCGTTAATCGCACGCAAACAACTTTCGGATGCGCTTGATAGCATTAACATCCCCTATCAGGTGTGCAAAAACGGCCAAGATGCTCTTGAGCTGATGCGTTCTGATGCTGAAAACCATAAGCCGATCGATATTTTAGTCAGTGATATTGAGATGCCTGGACTCGATGGTTACGAGCTAGCATTTGAAGTACAGAATGATTCTAGCCTCAATCGTTCGTACCGCATTTTACATACGTCACTTTCAAGTGAGATTTGTATTGATCGAGCCCATCAAGTTGGTGCTCACGAAGCGCTGACCAAATTTAATGCCACTGAGCTGGTCAATGCGATGCTTAGAGGGGCAAAAATGCTTGAAGAGCAGACAGAGGCATTGTAGCCAAACCTGTTACTGCTAAATAAAAAAGAGCCGCTATTGCGGCTCTTTGATTTTAAACCAACCTTGTTAGCTGACTTTTTTATGCCCTTCTTGAAGGTGCACAAAGTCAACAAGGTCGTCACCAGATACTTGATAAGCCTGACCAAACCCTTTAACAAATAAACCTTTAGAAGGCTTAAGTTGAAACATTTTAAAGTCTTCAAGCTGACTAAGACCATCAATGATCTCACCAAAGCGATCTTTCATTTGAGCGACAACACCCACCCACAATTCAGTGTTACGCTCAACCATGGTAGCCGTTGTATCGAAAGTTAAGCGCTTACGAGCAAATAGTTGCTTTGATTCCCCTTCATCTTCAATCATCATAATTGAAACTTCAGGATTTGCTTGTAGATTGCGAGCGTGACGTGCAATTTCAGAGATAAGTACAAAGTACCCATTCTCGTTTTGCACGAAAGGTGCATAGCTTACGTTTGGGCGACCATCTGCATCTGTTGTAGCGAGTTGCAGTGTCTTGCACTCTGAACGAAATTCTTTAATTTCTGGACCAAGACGACCTTGTAGGCGCTCTTGTTTGACACTCTGATCCATGACTTTTTCTCCTGACTTTACTTATTTTTTTATTATTTACTTATGTTATTTGCTAAAGCTCTGCTTTAGTTGTTTAAACTTCTCAACCTGCTCTGGGATGAGGTTACGTTTTTTATCTCGACCGAGGTAGATCTTAAACATGCAGTCACCAGACTCAGTGTGGAAAGAAAAGTTATGGCTCTCTTTACCCATGAAATCTTTACTGATCAGAGCGATATTGGTAACAAGCTCCAGTCGCAAATGACCATGAAGCTCGCCCTCTTTACCCATTAAGTTGTAATAGCCACGAGCGAGTTTACCTTTAGGAAACGGTGCTTTTACTTCAAAAATCGAACCGTGAGAATTGATAATTGTGGTTACGTTTCCCCAGTCGACTAGGCCTTCGAGTAGCGACTGTGCGTGCTCACCTGAAACTACAGTCACTATTTCTGTTGGCATCGCTTCCAAAACTTGCCACTCAGTGACTCCAAGTTCGAGTGCTATGGTGCCAGGCAGTGACCCAGGTTCACGTTCTAATACTTCTTGTACTTTAGATTGTAAATTTTCCATTCTTTTCTCTACAGCATAGTTTTATGAGCGTTAAAAATTAGGGCTAAACGCCACTTTTCTTGCCGTATGATATGCGCCTCAAAACTTTGTTGCAAATGATAATTGATATTATTCGTGTTTTGGATTTAAAATACAGCCCAACATCCGATATAACACTTAATGGAGTAAGCTGTGGACACGCCACGTTATGTCATTGCCGGAGGGTTATCCCTCGTTATTCATGTCATTGCCCTATTGAGTGTGCCTGAGCACAAAGCCGTTGCCATGCCTGCTGGCAGCAACACATCGATTGTCTCTATTAACCTTGTAGCGAGTCCGCAACCTAAAACGTCTCAATCTGCAAGTGCACCTGAACCTGCACCGACTAAAGACAGTACTCCTGAACCGGTTGAACAAGTTGCTGATACACCTCCTAAAGTAGCGACTCCAGAGCCGCAGCAAGAGCGTGTTGAAAAACAAAGCACCCCGGTAAAGAAAAAGGCAGTCACCCCAGAGAAAAAAGTCGTGGCGCAAAAACCAAAGCCTGCCCCACGAAAAGTGACCAAGAAAAAAACGAATGAAGAACCCAAGCCTACAACTAAAAAGCAAGCTAAACCCAAGCCAGAGCCGAAGAAATTAGAGAAACCAAAATCTGTGGCAAAAAAAGATGACACTAATGTTCCCAAAACTGAGGAAACGCCAGTTACTCATGCCCAGTCGGGAGCAAATGCCAAAAATCCAGTGGTCGAAAACCCTGAATTTAAAACTCGTCCGGTACAACCCAACTACCCTCGCCTAGCACGCAAACGTGGCATTGAAGGTGTGGCAACTTATGAAATCTGGCTGGACGAAGATGGTAGACAGATCAAGCAAGTATTAATGGATTCATCGGGTACAAAAATGCTCGATAAAGCCGCATTAAAAGCCATCAAGCAATGGCAATTTTCACCACATCAAATTAATGGGATTTCAGTAGCACACCGTGTGCTTATCCCAGTTCGTTTCTCCTTGGATTAAATATGACTTCGCTAGTACAACTGGAACAACAATTAGGCTTAATGACATGGCCGCTACTTATTTGCTCTGCCCTCACCGTGGCAATTATCGTCGAACGCTTGATTCAAGTGTTACTCAGTTCGGGGGTTGGACGTCGCTCAATACGTTCCCAATTGGCCCAATTGAGCCCAGACCAAGATGCAGAACTCGACAACCTTGCGTCTGATCTTGCAACAAAACGTCCATTGCTGTGTAAAGGTGTGGCAATGCTAATTTCTCATCGTCACTTTGCCAAAAACTTACGTGAAGATGCTGCGGGGATATGGCTTGAGGAGAAACGTCATCAATTAAATTCAGGACTCAAACTCCTAGGGTTGATAGGTGTGATTAGCCCTTTGATCGGCCTACTTGGCACTGTGATAGGCTTAATCGAGATGTTTAAAGGTGTCGCTGCATCCACAGGAAACATCACTCCAAATGACCTTGCTGATGGCCTCGGTCTTGCGATGCGCACAACCGCAGCAGGATTGATGATCGCTTTACCTGCTATTGCCGCAGCACAACTGCTTGGTTTGTGGGCAGAGAAAATCATGGCAAAACTCGAACATACTTTAAACATTGTCGACCTTTGGTTGGAAGGTGTCACCGTTGAAGTCGCTCCGCACAAAAAAAGCGCTAAAGCCCCGAGTTCTATCACTAAACCGGAGCAAGCCGCATGATACGCACTGTTCGCCACCAGCAGCAAACATCTGTTTTGCCCGACTTAACGCCGCTTCTAGATATTATTTTCATTGTCATGGTGTTTTTGCTGCTTACGGCATCTATCAAATTGGAGTCATTAGAAGTGTCACTTCCAACGGCTGACAGTTCGACCTCAGAGATTACTGAGAAGAAAACACTAACCATCAATATATTGCACCAATCGCCTCACTGGGCGATTAACACCAACCAGTACATTGACTGGGACAACTTCGAAATTGCCCTGCTCGAACAGGTCAAACAGCAACCGGAAGCGACAGTGATTATTGCAGCAGACAAGCAAGCTGAAATACAACACATGGTTAAGCTGCTTGCTTTCCTACAAGAAAACAATATCAACGCGACTCAACTGCTCACAGATAATAATTAAAGGACGATAATAATGATCTCTCCATTCTCTAAGTTTCCTAAGCTCTGCCTTGTGGCGATTGCGCTATTCTCAAGCTCTAGTTATGCCGAGCAACGCATTATTAGCGCCGGTTCTGCTGTGACCGAAATCATCGAAGAATTAGGGGCTAGCGACAAACTTGTTGCGATTGATGTAACGAGTGCACAGCCAGAAGGTAAGGAGTTACCAGTGGTTGGCTACCATCGCCAACTGTCCGCAGAAGGCTTGCTGGCATTAACCCCATCACATCTCATCGGCTCTGACGCCATGGGGCCTGCAACGACTCTGACGGTACTCAAAAATAGTGGTGTAGAAGTTGACCAAGTCAACAGCGATAGTAGCGTCCAAGGTTTGTATCAAAGAATTGATGAACTCAGTGAATTGACTGGGACTCAGTCTAACGCCCAAGCACTAAAGGCAAAAGTGACTCAGCAAGTGGATGATCTTAACGCCAACCAACCTAAAGGCACACCACTAAAAGCACTGTTCTTGATCATTCATGAGGGTCGTCCGTCGAATGTTGCAGGTGACAAAACCACACCGAATGCGCTTATCGAACTTGCAGGCGCTGTTAACCCAGCCAAAGCAAAGCTAGAGTCCTATAAGCCCTTATCCAATGAGTCTCTGATTGAAATGCAACCAGACGTTATTTTAGTCAGTGGCCGCAGTACCTTAGATAACTTAAGCACTTTGTTAGACACCCTTCCAGTTTTGGCAGCAACACCTGCAGGCAAGAACAAGCGCTTTATTTCTATCGACGGCAAAGCGCTAGTAGGGGGGCTTGGCTTAAAGACCCTAAGCGAAGCACAGCGCTTGAACAAACTTCTTTACCCAAATTAATGGTGCGTCATGTTACTTCGTAAGCAACCTTTACACTTAACTATGACTGGCATTGGATCGCTTCTGATCCTTGCTTGTGGCTATTCGATAGCTGTAGGTCCGATGGACATAAGTGTCGCAGACAGTTTTAAGAGCCTGCTACCTAATCTATTTTCTTTGCCAGATCATGTCCAATTAGTGATCATGAATATCCGCTTGCCTAGAACCGTCCTTTGCGCACTCGTTGGTGCTATCCTTGCGCTATGTGGAGCAACGATGCAAGGGCTGTTCAGAAACCCGTTGGCAGAGCCAGGCATTATTGGTGTTTCTGCTGGCGCATCACTAGGCGCTGCGGCGGCAATGGTGTTGTTTGCTAGCATCAACATTACCAACCCTATCCTACTCAATTTGTTCGCAGTTCCTGTATTTGCGTTCGTTGGTGGTACCGTCACAACGCTTATTGTCTATCGACTCGGAACCAGTAAGTTTGGTACTTCGGTCACCGTGATGCTACTTGCAGGTGTTGCTATCAGTGCGTTATCAGGCGCAGCGATTGGCTATTTCAACTACATTGCCGATGATCAAATGCTGCGAGACCTCACCTTATGGGGCATGGGCTCGATGGCTGGTGCAACTTGGTCAGGCATTGCTCTTGCTGCAATCACTCTGGCAGGACTATTCTGGTTGTTTGTTAAAAAGGCTATGGCACTTAACGCCCTTCTGCTTGGAGAAGCAGAAGCTCGTCACATGGGCATTGAAGTCCAAAGTCTTAAGCGTCGCTTGATACTGACCACTGCTGCGGGTGTTGGGATCACTGTATCTCTTGTGGGACCGATTGGCTTCATTGGTTTGGTCGTTCCGCATATTACACGCATGCTGACAGGCCCTGATCACTGTAAACTCATCCCTGTTTGTGCGATATTAGGGGCATTACTACTCACGCTTGCCGATATGGTTGCTCGAGTCGCTGTAGCACCCGCAGAACTGCCAGTAGGCATTGTTACCGCACTGTTTGGTGCACCTTTCTTCCTCTATTTGCTTTTCCAACAAAAAGGACAAACTTTGTAATGAACGCTTCGCTATCAGTATCTGGCTTAAGCGTCTCGTTTGGCCACAAGACGATTCTTGATAATATCAGTGTCGATTTCAAACCTGGGCAGGTCACCACACTACTTGGTCCCAACGGTGCGGGTAAGAGTACGTTGCTCAAAATTCTTGCCGGTGAAAGTGGAGACCAATATGAGGTATTCTGCTTTGGTAAAGTGAACAAAGAGTGGGATAAACGTCTACTCGCACAACAAGTTGCTATGCTTCCACAGCACAGTGGACTCACTTTTCCATTTCTCGCCCATGAGGTGGTTGAAATGGGTGGCATCCCGCTGGATTGTAGTCAAATGGAAATTCAGTCAATAGCCCAAGAGCAAATGAACAAACTGGAGATTAACGCCCTATCTCAGCGCCTGTACCCTTCGCTCTCCGGCGGTGAAAAACAGCGAGTTCACTTTGCTCGTGTATTAACTCAATTGGCCCAAAGTTCTGAGCCAATCTTGATGTTAGATGAACCAACTTCAGCACTGGACCCAGCGCACCAGCACACCTGCTTAAAACATGCGAGAGAACTTGCGGATCTAGGTGCGACAGTGATTGTCGTTTTACATGATCTCAACCTTGCAGCGCAATATTCCGATAGGCTGCTCATGCTCCACGAAGGAAAACTGGTTGCCGACGGCACACCGTGGGAGGTCCTGACCCAAGGTAATATAGAGAGTACCTATCACTACCGTGCCCTTATTACCCCTCATCCAACCTATGGTTTCCCTACAGTCATGACTGCATAACTATGATTGCTTAGCTGATCAGATACAGCCCTTGATCTAAAAAGCCAGCTTTCGCTGGCTTTTATCATTTAAGCATTATCTAGTGCCTTAGCTTGCCATGTGAACAATGCTTCGTCCGAATAGTGCATCGAGATCATTTTTCGCATCACTGCCAAACTGGTTTTCAACTAAGCCGTAAATGCGGTCAAGTCCCGCTTTAGCAAATGGGTGAGTATTTTCCGAACTGACAGTGTGGTGGAAAATCAGCTTTAGTATGGCGGTAAACTCACGGCTTTCTAACGCATTAATCCAGCTTTGCCTAAACCCTGCGACATCGCTAGAAAGGTTGAGATGAGATAAGAACATCTGATAAATACGACTATCTAGTGACGCCGTAAAATCGGTCTTCTTAGGAAAGTGGTGACTAATACCGGTACGGGAGATACCTGTCTGTTGGCTCAGCGTGGTATACGACATCTTGTCGTACCCCAAATGGATTAGTTGGTCGACCACAGCATCCATAATGGTTTGGATGGTGATCTCCGTGTCTTCTTTACTACGCTTAGGCATGGTGTGGCTCTTCTCTATCTATCCAAGCTTGAAACAACTCTATATCTCAAGCAAAACTTGGGGTGATTAACCGACAAAAATCGAGTTTTGCACTCCCAAAAAACTCAATAGGCCAACTCAAACCCCTCGGTTTAAACTGGCCTATCAGCTTCTAATAAAAGTATTAATTAACAATCGAAAGTTAAAAAACCGTGCAGAGTAATATTCTACTCAACCGATTAAATATAGTTATTGTGAATAATTTCGATTTAACGCATCTTCTTATAAAATAAAACTAGGTACAAGGCGAACTATCACTTATTTGTGTAAATTTATGTTGGAATAGACATTACGTGATTGCGATCACGACCAAGAATGATTCTGTGTACTAGTTCTTGCCAAAACGGGATTCACAATAACTATTGAGCTGAAAGCCCTTTCTTATACCGCATATAAAGTGGGCGTTTGTTCACACTTTTTCTAGCGTAATCATTCACACCCGAGTAAGATATCTTACAAAGAAAGTAAGAGGTAAGCTCATGTCTAACGAAAACCAAAAATACGAAGATGTAGAAGTATGCGAAGCATGTGGTAGTGCAGGTGAAATCGGCTTCATGATCAAAGAAGGCGATGATGTTGCAGAAGTCACCATCTATGGTGAATCAAAGCAATTGTTAGAAGCAGAATTTGAAAAGTACGCTGCGCTTGCGAAAGAAGTTTCTGCAGAAGTAGAGCAAGATGTTGCTGAACTGGCTGACGATGCCAAAGCGCTAGTCGCTCGCTTTAAGTTTACTTGCAGCGCTGAAAAACTGATTTTCGAACTAAAGTCGCGCTCACTACGCCGCTAAGTTCACAAAACACCAAACTTAAGCCTCTGAATTACTCAGAGGCTTTTTTTGTCACTTCATACCACTTCAATGCGCCATTGGTTTCAAAGTTCTTGGCTGCTGCACAAACAAGATAAATCTCTCCCACTTGAATGTATGCTCCTTCTGAATATGCTTGGTCTTGGTAATAGCAAATTCTTGAGGCGGTTTTGCCATCCACGACCACTACAGGTTTACTTGGCGTCGATATGGTTTTAGCTAGTGTAGGCATCGCTATCCCTCCAGCCAAAAAAGTAACGAGGAGTATTCTGTTCATCATTCTGACTTCATTTCAATTGTAAGTTACTATATAGACAGTAGTTCATTGGTTTGGGTTCGGTATGAAAATTAAATTGCTATTAATGTCATTAGTATTGGGCAGCGTCGCTAATGCCGTAGAGCTTGACCAATATAAACTGCTTAACCACTTGGACTCCTATGGCAACGTACATCTTCGCCAAACCCATTACACTGCGCTACCCGAGGGGTTTACTGTCAAAGGTAATCTCAACATCGCCAAAACCAAGATTGAAAAGCTGCCTAAAGGATTGGATGTTCAAGGCAGTTTAGATGCAAGTAACAGCGCAGTCTCGTTTGTTGCGAGAGGAACAAAAATTAAAGGCTACGCCAATTTTCTCGGCGCACAGATAAAGAGCTGGAACCCAACAGTCAAAGTGGGCGGATACTTAAACTTCACTGATAACCCTTTGGAAAGCCTGCCTGCCGGGCTAGTAGTCGAAGGTGATTTAAGTGTGATTAGAACTCCGCTCACCGAACTCCCTTCCCCACTAACTGTAAAAGGGAACCTCTACCTTGGGGGCTCTCAAATCACTGCACTTCCAGAGCAACTAACTGTCGAAGGTAATATCTATCTTGGCGGTAACATCATTACCTCATGGCCTCAAGATTTAACTTTGGGCGGCGCTGTCGCACGTTAGCCTAAGGTCATGTGCTAAAGTCTTACCTAAGTCATTTAGATTTGGTAGACCTTATGTGCGGCCGACTCAACATTACTCAAGATCCACTTAGCCAGTTTCTTACCGACCATCTGGGCATAACAAACTACCACACGTTCCACCAAGGGGAAGTTTACCCAACCGACGCAGTGTCAGTTATCACCCATGAAAATCTCCAGCTAAGAGTGGTATCCCAACCATGGGGATTTCAACCAACGTGGGCAAAAAAGCCAATTATTAATGCGAGAAGTGAAACGGCAAGAGAGAAATCTATGTTTAAAAAAACATTAAATGAAGGCCGGATTTTGGTTCCCTGCAACGGATGGTATGAATGGGTAGAAGATAGCCATGGCAACAAAATCAAAACTCTATTTCAATCACATCAACCTATGTTATTAGCGGGCTTATCTCTTGAACGAGGCTTTGTGATCCTAACCACTGCGCCTTCAAACTACTATGTTCAATACCACGATCGAATGCCTGTGGTTATTTCCGAAGACAAAGTTGCCCATTGGTTTAATGAGCCATTCAATGTAGGTGAGTCAACACCAGAGCTTCAAACACATTACCTAGATGACATGCCACAACAGATTAATCTGTTTTAAACTCAAGCAACCACTTTTAGTTTGGGCCATAAACCCCGCCAGTTCTTTTTTGCCAGTCGTTGGTCAAATACCGCTCTCTGTCGCTTTGGGTTGGGGGTAAGTTCAAGTGCAAGCAAGCTTTCAAAACCAAATGCGGATACGAACTCTAATTGACCGTCAAAGTTTAAACGTACTGCGACAGCTGTTTCCTTTTCTGGCCAAAAAGAGAGCGCATCTACGAGACCCTGATAAGGTCTATCTTGATTCCTGTGATGCAGATATGCTTGGTTTTTTACCTGCCAGCGATACTCACCACGTCTAGACGTCAAAGCACACTGCAGGTGTTTGTTTTTGTCTTCAGCCAAATCTGGTGCGTAAAAAACCACATCGAGATCATTTAGGGGAGTGGGCGATGGATAGCCATGTAGCTTATCCCAGACCAAATTGCGTACAAAGCCTGCGCCAATATAGGTTGGCGGCAGAGAGAACTCTCTTTCTAATGATTGCACCTGTATTAGGGCATCCATTCGAAACGCATCTGCCCTCACCCACTTATCTAGGTCGCTAATCGTCGCTAGCGGTGTGGCATTAAGCATTAGGGTTCGAGATCGACATCGTCACTAATGAGTTATCTGGATACAGTCTTAAATCATTACGACGTGTCATCCCGAGTTTTTCAAGAAGTGATACAGATGGCGAATTAGCCGGCACCGCAACACCAAAGATCTCCGCACAGCCCTCTCGCTCAAAAGTAAACTCAATTGCTGCTCTCGCAGCCTCCAACGCATACCCTTGACCTTGAAACTCTGGCAACAATGCATAGCGAATATCTAATAGATTGCTATCATCGATTTCTTCTACGCCAGCGTAGCCGAGTTTTACCGACGGTGCTGTCTTGTCTACGACAACAAAAGTACCAAAGCCTCTAAGCCAGTGTTCCTGTTTCTGCTCAAGGTATTGCTCAATATAGTCATCATCGTAAGGTTGGCCGCCCGGTAGGTATTTGGTCGTTTCTGGGCAGCGAAACAACTTTTGGAAAAGCTCGAGATCCTTGGGTTCTACAGGCGTGAGCTGCAACCGCTTTGTTTCAATCATCTTAATCTCCTTACCGCGATGAAAACTCAATATAAACCATCACGGATTTTTTCGGTGTAAAAGACTACAGAATTTGCTGCGTCTCACATTACCCTAATGACTCGGTAGATTGGCGTTGTTCTAGCGATTGCAGAAACTGTTTCGCCTCGCTTGGTGAACGTAACTGGATGAACTCAATGTGCGCATACTGGGGATCGGACATCACTTCTAAATAGCGAACACGATTGCTTGCATAGGTTTTAATTGTCCACAGCAATATTGAGTCTCGACTCAAAAAGGTTTTGCCAAAAGACTCTTTGTTGCCAGTATCTGGCCATATTTCTTGCTGCGAGGCAATGCGCTTTATCGCTCTTGTTACCGCATGATACAAGGTTCGAGGCTTGGAATAGTCAATCCAAATAACAGTATCGACATTTTTCCACTTCACTGGGCGAGTGCGATTATAGTTGCCATCCAATACCCAAGTTTCACTGCAAGTTGCTTGCTCGATCTTTGAAAAGAAAGCTTCATCATCTGACCCGACCCAGTTGGGCTGCCAAAACAGCTCATCCATTTCCCAATAAGGGTAGTTAAGCTTTTGCGCAATTTGACGGCCAAAAGTTGATTTACCACTTCCACTTGTTCCGACAATATTGATGCGTTTCATAAGGAAATCGACTCTTGCTAATAGCGTTGAAAAGGTGCAAGTAATATAACAGCAATCGATTGCGAAAAATCAAACATTTACCACAATAATATTGGTAGCTTGTAGACTGAAAAAGCACTAGAGTGCGTGCATATTTCATGACGATTTGAGAACTCTACGATGCGCATTTTCGCTTGCTTGCTGGCACTATTTTCGATGGCAACATTTGCCGAGGACCAAACAGAAACTGCTTTAGTCAATTTTAATGTAACCTTGGAACTCGACGGTATTGAACGAGCTATTGGCCAAACGAGTCAATCACTTGATGCTGTTGCCGATGGCTTAAAATCGGTTGGTGAAAATGCCCATCTAACTACTGAGCAGCAAAAATTGCTCGAAGATACCGTGCAAAATATCAACCAGTTAGTAAGGGTTTCTCAAGACTCAATGCAAGCACTTCCGCAAACCATTGAACAGTCGGCGCAGACAATCAACCAAACTAGCCAAGACTTTTTAGAATCTTTAGAGTTGAAGATCATTATCATCATGGTCGCAGCGCTGCTCGTTATCTTGATGGCTATCGTCGGTATTTACTGGTTGGTATTACGCCCTATGCAAAACGGTATTGTCAACGTAACGGGCAACCTGTCATCAATGGCTAATGCAATCAAGACGACTTCACAATCCCTTGAAAAATGCGCTGAAAATCAACAACTCATTCAGCGCCAGTTAGACAAGCAAATATAAAAAAAACGCCCTCGCTGTACGAGGGCGTTTTTTAATCGACCATTAATGGCGGCGCTGGAACTTCTAGGTAAACTGAGATCACTCGATAGAGTTCTCCCTCTTCGACCGTGATCTTACCATCTGATTCTACGGCCTTTAGGCAAGCTGCTAAAAAGCGCTTTTTCTCTTTTGGTTTGAGTTGTGCGAGTAAATCCAATCCCACTCGTGTTAACTGCCAGTTCGAATTAGCCGCTTCTAACAACTGTGGCATCCAACCTAGTTCTTTCAAAGATAAATCAAATGCCGCTTTTGCATGCTGTTCATCACTATGCGTCACCCAAGCAAGCTCTCGCAGCACCCACAACGCACTCTCTTCACAATCTGCTAGCGTCTTGAATTGCTTGGTAGCGCTTAAGTGGGGATCTAACAATTTCTCGGTCAAACTAACCACCGCCCATTCACTCAAGGTATAACGGTTATCCATTTTAGCCAGTTCTATGAGTACATCTATCAAGCGCTGTACTTGTGACTGACCTAAGCTTTTCAGTGCAGGTATCGCTAGTTCAAGCAGTGGCAATCTTAGATGTGGTGCCAACTCGTGATCTAACCAAGGTAAATACGTCGCTTGCATTCCCATAGGAATATGATTGTTGATAGCGATTCTTTGTTCTTTGGTGCCATCAAACATGAGCAGCAGTGGTATAAAACGTGCGCTATATGGCTCTCTGGCAAATTCCTGAAGCTGCTTCGGGATCTGGCTTATGATCCCGTGTCCAACCTCTGCGGTTTCTGCCGCTGTCATAGCTAGCTCAGCGGTTGTGTTATTCACACCACTTGTTGACGTTTGGCCTGATGAAAACTGAGATATGCCATCAAGAGCATCCGAAGCTCCATCCTTCACGGGCAGAAATTCTCCATCCCATCCCGGTTCGATACGTCTGATGCGCTCATCTAATGGAGGATGAGTAGCAAACCAACCACCAAACGACGAAAGCTTACTAGCACCAAACATCATGTGGCTAGCTTCGCTCGCAGCTTTGGACTCTAGACTTGATTGACCAGTATGTGCACCAATTTTTTTGAGAGCGCCTGCAATACCTTGATCGTTTCGGGTAAATTGAACGGCGCTTGCGTCGGCCAAAAACTCTCTTTGACGTGAAATCGCAGCCTTAATGAGTGAACCAAACACAGTACCAAGCCAACCCAGTACGATACACGCGATGGAAAATGCCAGGATAGCTGCTGCACCTTTATTCGAGTCTGAATTGGAACGGCTCACTGTACGACCTAGCGAATAACTGCTGTGATCTAAAATAACGTAACCAAAATGTGCAATGCACGTCAGTCCGTATAAACCACCAATCAATCGTGTATTTAGTCGCATGTCACCATTAAGAATATGGCTAAATTCATGGGCGATAACACCTTGCAATTCGTCTCTATTAAAAGCGTCAAGGGCCCCTTGGGTGACACCTATCACCGCATCATCAGCACTCATGCCTGCGGCAAAAGCATTGATGCCCTTTTCGTGACTAAGCAAGTAGACTGGTGGTACTGGCATCCCAGAAGCAATTGACATTTCTTCAACAACATTGAGCAAACGTCTGTGTTTACTGTCTTGAGTATTGGTAGAAATTAGTCGACCACCTAACTTTTCCGCCACCGACTTACCACCATTGTTGGCCAGATCAATTAAACGAAAACCAGAGGCGACGCCCACCAGCAAAGTCACACCAACAAACGAATATGCGCCATAGCGGATCAGTTGTTCAGGTTGAATAGGCTGGGTATTTGTCGAAAGGTGTATTGCGACTGTGATAAAGGCAATCAGTCCGGTGATACACAAGATGGCGAGAACAAACAGCCCCACCAGTATCCCCGTTCTTTGTTTAGCACTGTCCTGATGTTGATAAAAATCCATTAGAAGCTCACTTTAGGCGCTTGCTGGATCTCCTCGCTGTCGGCAAATTCTAGCAACTTGCCATCTTGAAAATTGAACATATTTGCCACGAATACCGGCGGCACTGTCTGCTTGTAAGTATTGTAGCTAGTCACCGAGTCATTAAATGCTTGCCTAGCAAATGCCACCTTGTTTTCTGTGCTGGTGAGCTCTTCTTGAAGTTGTGTCATGGTGTCATTGGCTTTAAGCTCCGGGTAGGCTTCAACAACTACGTTAAGTTTACCAAGTGCATTTTGTAGCATGCCTTCCGCTTGGCTTAATTGGGCAATTGCAGATTCATTGTCTGGTGCATCGCTTGCAGCTTTCAAACCCGTCATCGCTTGGTTACGCGCTTGGATCACTCGCTCAAACGTTTCTTGCTCGTGCGCCATATAACCTTTGGCAGTTTCAACCAAATTTGGGATCAAGTCATAGCGGCGTTTTAGCTGCACCTCAATCTGAGCAAAGCTGTTTTTGAAACGATTTCTAAACGTCACAAGCTTGTTGTATACCGACGCACCATAAATAATCACGGCAAGAATAATTAAAAGCAAAACCAAAGACGTAGACATAGCAATATCCTATAAATGTTGTTTCACTTGTTATATAACTTACTGAACAAAAAGGCAATAATCACCCGAGACAAGGAGGTTTAAGTGCGTTATCACTCGTTAATTACTTCCCTGAGGTACTTTTCTATATCCGGCCAGCCGTGGGTGTAACGCCAAGTTTCCTCCCAATACTGACAGACCGATTTATAGTCTTGGTCGAATTTCTTAACCAGAGCTTCTTCGTCTAAATCGTAGCGATCATATGCCAAGATCTCTCGCAAGATCTCTTTCGCTCCCTGCTCTGCACCTTCTTTGTCTTCAACATTTAACACCCAATTCCCCACTTGAGAAAACAGCCCTCTAATTTCCTGCATTGGTGCTGATTTGGGCGGAGTGAAGTAGTCATCTGGTGGTCCATAAGGGTTGTCAGCCATTTTTATCTCTCGTTCACAAGTGTTCATATCAAACAAATGTAGCATCAATTTGGTCTATTACATGCTTACACTCGGCATAAAAAAACCTCCGATTGAATCGGAGGTTTTTGCTTTACTCTAAGACAATGGTTTATTCATCATCTAGTGGCTGTAGCTTAGTGCTGCCACCGTGGAATTTCTCGCGTTTCTTCTGAACCATCGCGTAGAAGCTTGGAATCAAGAAAGTACCTGCGAGCAATACGCACAATAGGCCGCCCGTCAGTGAGATACCCAAAGAGTTCTGACTGATGTAACCTGCGCCAGAGGCAAAGATCAGCGGCATGATACCTAGGATAAACGACCATGACGTCATGTTGACCGCACGGAAACGAAGTTCACCACCTCGAACCGCCGCCTTATCGATAGGCTGTTCATTTTCTTCGCGCTCATTCTTAGCAAACTCAACAATCAAGATGGCATTCTTCGCCGCCATTGCTATCAAGAGAACCAAACCGATCTGAGCGTACAAGTTAAGTGGGATGCCCGTCAGATTCAACGCAAGGAATGAGCCTAGTGTTGCCACTGGTACAACCAAGATGATCGCCAACGGAATCGTCCAACTCTCATACTGTGCAACCATAAACAAGTAGATGAAGATTAGCGCCAGTGCGAACGCATAAATTGCTTGGCTACCCGCTTGGATCTCTTGGTAAGCCATGCCCGTCCACTCGTACTGATAGCCGTGAGGCAGAACTTCTGCGGCGACTCGTTCCATCGCTGCAATTGCATCACCACTTGAGTAGCCCGGAGCAGGTTCACCTTGGATCACTGCTGAGCGGTACATGTTGTAACGCCACGCAACATCTGGCTCAAACACTTGCTCGTAAGACACCAAGGTGCTTAATGGGATCATATCCCCAGCGGCAGAACGAACGTGGAATTTACCCAAGTCATCCATACCCGCACGATACTCAGCATCGGCTTGCATCGTTACACGGTAACTCTTACCAAACATAGTGAAATCATTCACATACATCGAGCCCAAGTTGCCTTGTAAAGTTTGGAAGATTGAAGATAAGGAAATACCAAGTTGCTTCGCTTTCTCACGGTCAATATCCACGTAGTAGTGCGGAACATTGGCGCGGAATGTACTGAAGGTATATTGGATCTCTGGCTGTTCATTCGCTTTTTGAATCAGATCGCCCATCACGATAGCTAAATCACTACGGCTACGACCTAACGCATCTTCTAGAACAAATTCAAAGCCCGACGCTGCACCCATTCCTGGTACCGCTGGTGCGCCCATTGCAAATACAATAGCTTCAGGAACCGTTGCGGCTGCGCCACCGTTGACACGGCGAGTAATAGCAAACGAAGAATGATCGCCTTCTAATTTGCCACGCTCTTCCCAACTTTTCAGCTTAACGAACATGGATGCACCGTTAGAGGCCGACGCACCAGTCATAAACGCATAGCCCGTTGCAACCGTTACGCCTTCAACACCTGGCTCAGCTTCAATAATAGCTTTAACCTTGTCTGCGACCGCTTCAGTACGTGATAGAGACGCTGCATCTGGAAGTTGAATGTTGACCAGCATGATGCCTTTATCTTCTTGCGGTACAAACGCTGTCGAAGTGGTTTTCGCCAAGAAGCTTACCGCACCCAACGCTACAGCGAACAACGCTACAACAACCAAGGTTTTACGTACTAGGAAGCCAGCAACTTGACCATATTTCGCTGTGACTTTTTCAAGCCCACGGTTAAATGCATCAAACCACTTCGCTGTATTACCACCACCCTGTTTAAGCACTAGAGAACATACCGCTGGCGACAGGGTTAGTGCATTAATCGATGAGATAACTACCGCAATACAAATGGTCAATGCGAACTGACGGTACATGATACCGGTAATGCCCGGAAGCATCGCTACTGGGATGAACACCGCTAACAATACTAAGGTCGATGTAACGATCGGCCCAGTTACCTCTTTCATCGCACGTAAAGTTGCCTGTCTTGGCGTGATCGTTGGATCTTTCTTCATGATGGTATCTACGTTCTCGATAACAAGAATCGCATCATCCACCACAATACCGATTGCTAGGATCAAACCAAACAAGGTAACCGTGTTAATGGTAAAGCCCGTGATCAACATGAAGGCAAAGGTACCAATCAAAGAAACTGGTATTGCAAACACTGGGATAAGCGTTGCACGAGCACTACCCAAGAACAGATAAGTTACCGCAATTACGAGCAAAATCGCTTCAATCAGAGTTTTTACTACGCCTTTAATCGACTCAGATACGAATAAGGTAGTGTCGTAACTGGTCTCATAAGTCATACCTTCAGGGAAAGTCTGGCTTAGCTGTTCAAGACGGTTCATCACCAACTCACCACTTTCTAGTGCATTAGCGTCACTTTGAAGCGAAAGAATCACAACGGATGCGTCTTGACCACGGAAGTAACCCGCACCATCGTAGAACTTTTTACCCAGTTCAACACGAGCTACGTCTTTAAGATAGACAGCCGAACCATCATTATTTGCGCGCAACATGACGTTTTCGAACTCTTCTACCGATTCGAGACGCCCCTTGGTCACTAGGTTAAATTGTACCTCTTGCGGGTTAGCATACGGTGCGGCACCAATTTTACCAGCCGCAACTTGAACGTTCTGCTCAGCTAGCGCTGCATACACATCGCTAGTGGTTAGTTTCAAGTTGGCAAGCTTTTCAGGGTCTAGCCAAACACGCATAGCGAACTCACCGCCACCAAGCACGTTGACGTTACTGATGCCTTTAACACGAGCAAGCTGATCTTTAATGTTGAGGTTTACATAGTTGATCAAGAACTTGTCGTCATACTTACCGTCTGGAGAGTAAAAGTTCAGTACCATCAAAAGGTCAGGCGAGCTTTTGCTTACCGTCACACCGACCTGTCTTACTTCCTCTGGAAGTTTTGACTCGATCTGCGCCACTCGGTTTTGAACGTTTACCTGCGCCATATCTGGGTCTGTACCCACGTCGAAGGTAACATTCAATGAGTAAGAACCATCGTTGGCACTCTTAGAAGACATGTAAATCATATCTTCTACACCGTTAACCGACGTTTCTATCGGGTCGGCGATTGCCTCTTCTACAACTTCAGCACTTGCACCTGTGTAAAACGCCGTAACGTTCACTGATGGCGGACTGATCTTTGGATATTCTGCCACTGGCAATACCATCAAAGCGATAGCACCGGCCAAAGACAAAATAATTGATATCACCAACGCAAACTTCGGGCGCTGGATAAAAAAGCGACTTAACATAGATAGCGCCCCTTACTTGTTTTCATCGCTAGCAATGGTGACAGGAACACCGTTACGAATACGCTGCAAACCTTCAATAACCACTTTCTCATTGGCGGTTAGACCTTGAGTAATGATAGTGCCACCTTCGACTTGCTGACCAAGATTCACATTGCGGCGCTCAACGACACTGCCATCCGTCACCACCATTACGAAATCCCCTTCAAGGTCGGTTTGAACTGCACGACGTGGGATCACGACGACATCAGTCGGTGCCTTTTCTTGAATAGAAATGTTCGCATGCTGACCCGGCAGCAAGGTATGCTCTGGATTTGGGATACTTGCACGCAACGAGATCGTACCTGTAGTCACATCAATTCGGTTACCGATAAAGTCTAGATGCCCTTTGTATGGGAATTCTTTGTCATCTTCAGTCAAGATAACCACTTCGACTAGATCAGCCCCTTCTCCAGCACCGTCAACTCTGTCCATGCCAAACTGTAAACGCTCACGTTCACTGACACTAAATGCTGCGTGAATAGGGTCGAGGCTCACAATCGATGTCAGCTCACCAATCGATGGAGATAACAGATCACCAAGGCTAACGTTGCTGCTGCTGATGCGACCAGTGAATGGGGCCAAAATGGTGGTGTGAGAAAGGTTAACTTCAGCTAGGTTGAGTTGCGCTTTGCCTGCTTCAACCTGTGCTTCCGCACTCAATAATGCCGCAGTGAGGGCGTCAAACTCAGATTGAGAAATGTTGCCTTTAGGCAGCAAGTTTTTGCCGCGTTTAAAATCCATTTGCGCCTTTTTAAGGCTAGCTTCCGCTTGAGCTACTGCAGCTTTCGCTGTTGCCACTTCAGCTTCAAAAGGAGCAGATTCAATTTGGTATAGGGGATCACCCTTCTCTACCATCTGCCCTTCGTCGAACATTCTATCCGTCAGGTAACCGGTAACCTGAGCGGTAATGCTCACATCATTAACCGCTTGAATACGGCCGATAAAGCTTTTGTTTTGTTGATACTCTGCTGTTTGAGATGAAACCACTTTAACCAGTGGAGCGGCACCTTGTCCTTGTTTCTGATTGTTTGCGTCTCCGCACCCGACCAAAATCAACGAACTTGCGATTGCGATACTTAAGAGTGTTTTTTTCATTATCTGAACCAACGTAGGAAAAAGTTGCGTGAGCAACTTGTGAAACTAACGGTATGACTTCAAGAATCTGAAGATTGTTTCAAAAATCCTAGCAAATAAATGTGAACAAATATTTCTGAACTTTATATTTTCTCAAAATAGTCACTATTAAGTTCAATTAATGGGCACTAGTTCAAATAAGGCATTGTTATCAAGCATAATTAGTTCAGAATTCACTCAAACTGTAACACACTAGGCTCCCGCAGATTTATCGAGCTATTGCATAAGTTCTGAACAACACTCTTATTGCTTGACCAAATTCTTGGTGAAATTCATCCGGGAAAAGCGTTGAAATTCTCGATAAAAAAACACCTATACAGAACACCACCCCAATAAAAATATATTGACAGGAACCAAGTACAATCACTGAAATTTTATGTAATACCTATTGATACACTAACCGTTACCCCTGTGATTTATCGCAACTATCTGACACCACAACAGTTAATTGACTTCTATTTGGGTATAAAAATTGCTTATTCTAAATAAAGACGCCACTTAAACGGCAAGTGGCAATAATGTTCATGGACGTCGATGATGAAAAAATCTCTGTTACTACTTCTGCTGCTTAGTTCCACCCTTCAGGCACAAGTCATTACCAATCGAGATGAAAGTTATGGTTATGCGGGGGCTTATGCGTGGTTTGGCCAAAGTACCTTTTCTACTAATGACACTGCTATCTGGCGATTAGTACCCACCGTTTACTATGAAGGGCGTGAGGGCTTTATTGACGATACACTGGTCAACTACTACGTTTTACCGCACTTTAAGCTAGGAGTTACCGGCTATTGGCGACCATCAGAGGTTGGAGGAATATTTGCCTCAGCACCAACTGGAATTGATGAGCGTAAAGGCAACATGGACATCGGTGTTACGTTTGGCGATCAAAACGTGAGAGCCACATATCTTTACGACATCACCAGTACGCACAGTGGCCACGAAGTTCAGTTATACGTTAGCCAGCCTCTGGATTACGTTTTCCGCCGTTTTGAACTCACGCCGTATTTACAGCTTGATTGGCGCGACAAAAAATTGTCAGGTCACCTATATAACGTCTCAGCGCAAGAAGCGGCAGCGAGTGGCCTATCTCAATACAGCTCTGATTCTACGTTTACTTATAAAGCGGGGTTGATTGGACGCTATGATCTATCTCGGAAGCTGATTGTCGTGACCAAAGCACAAGTAGAAGCTCACGAATACAACAGTCCTCTGGTGCAAAGAGATTACGGTTGGTCTTTAGAGTTTGCCGTCACCTACCAGTTTGCCGGCTACTAAGTATGCAGACCTAATAAAAAACCGCTAAGCATCAAACTTAGCGGTTTTTTGTTTATCTCGTATATGGCAAGTGTCTATGGCACCCCATGTCCTTTAGATGCAACCCAAACTCGATACCACTGTTCGCGGGTTAGCTCTAGTGACAAACCTTCAACCGCTTGCTGTACACGCTCGATCTTGCCAGAGCCAATAATTGGCACCGGCTTACTTGGCAGTCGCCTTACCCATGCATAAATCACTTGCTCTATGGATGCAGCGCCGATTTCTTTCGCAATCGACTCAAGCTCTTTACGAAGACGAACCAACTGCTCTGATTGCCCATTAAAGATTTCACCACCTGCAAGGCATGACCATGCCATTGGACGGATTCGTTCCATCTGTAATTGGTCAAGTGTGCCATCATGCACTACATCGAAGTTCACTGGATTAATTTCTACCTGGTTGGTCACCAACGCCTTACTTAAGCGAGACTGCAACAAAGAGAATTGGCTTGGAGTAAAGTTAGACACACCAAAATGCTTCACTTTACCTACTTTAAGAAGCTCTCCAAAAGCTTCAGCAACTTCGTCTGCATCCATCAACGCATCAGGACGATGAATCAGCAGTACATCAATTTCATCGATACCCAAGCGTTGAAGTGAATTATCAACTGAGGTGAAAATATGCTTTTTGCTGGTGTCGTAATGATTAATTTTGCGCTCAGGATGGGCAGCCGTTAGGTTGATATCGCATTTGGTTACTATCTCGAGTTGTTTGCGAACGCTTGGTTCAAGCGCAAGCGCTTCACCAAATAGCTGCTCACATTGATAACCACCATAAATATCAGCATGGTCTACCGTTGTAATACCAAGATCTAAGTGCTGCTTTAGAAAAGTTAGACGCTGTTGAGGTGTCATTCCCCATTCCGCCAATCGCCAATACCCTTGTACGAGTTCTGAAAACTCAGGGCCCTGGTTGGCCATTGCTAGTTTGCTAACCATGTTGCGTACTCCATTAATCACAATTTGTGTTAATCCTATGGTGATTACCCATCTACAGCAACAATTATTAGATCTGGCTAACATAGCAATCTGTTCACATCTACGCCCCTCAAGCCATTTTTATGATCAAGGTTGTAGTTTGGGGCGTAGTGACTGCGAATGATGTATGAGCGCTCATCCCTAGTTACAATTTTACAAAAAATAGGGAAAGCACCATGAAACGTACATTACTTGCAGCCAGTGTTGCTATCGTAGCAAGCAACGCATTTGCTGAACCAAATATTACTATTGCGACATCGACCAATAGTCGCGATTTTCCATTAAGCGCAGACACTCCACTTGTGGTTCCACTTAACAAGTCCGAATACACCTTTACCATCAACGGTGTTGAAGGTAACTGCGTTGCTGAGGCCAATCAGAAAGTCAAATTCAATCGCCCACTATCATTAAACTGTGGCAGCCCAACAGAGCTTAAGTTTAAAGTACGTTTTAATGGTGATTATGCCTTTACCTACGATCAAACCAATCAAACCATCGCCCTCAAGCGACAACCAAAGAAAAGTACTAACACAGAATTCAAGCGCCCACTGCCAAAAGTTGAGTGCGAAGTCTATTCGGGCGGCGAAGTCACCATCGCAGTAGGTCACGCATTTGCCGATGGCGAGCAAGTACGTGACGCATATAGTGGCCAACAAGCCAAAGTCGAAAATGGAAAAGTGGTACTTACTCCAGCACCAAACAGTGGTGGCATCGTATTACTTGAATCTGTAGCGAAGCCCGTTGAGCAGAAAGCTGAAGAGTGGCGCAATGCCAACATCTACTTTGTGATGGTTGACCGTTTTAACAATGCCGATACCAGCAACGACAATAGTTATGGTCGTCATAAAGATGGGAAAGATGAAGTTGGAACTTTCCACGGCGGTGACTTAAAAGGTGTGATTGAAAAGCTAGATTACATCCAATCGCTAGGCACCACTGCCATTTGGCTTTCACCTATCGTTGAGCAGGTACACGGCTTTGTTGGGGGCGGTGATAAAGGCTCGTTCCCATTTTACGGTTACCACGGTTATTGGACACGAGACTTTACCAAGATCGACAATAACTTTGGCAACGATCAAGACTTAAAAACGTTAGTAGAGGAAGCGCATAAACGTGGCATCAAAGTGCTACTCGATGCGGTCGTTAACCACAGTGGCTATTCTACATTGGCAGATCTGCAACACGATGGTATTGATGTTGTTTCGCCAGCCAGTAACTGGCCAAAACAATGGCAAGATTGGAAACCAAATTCCGGTGAAAACTGGCACAGCTACCACCAACAAGTGGACTACAACCACCAAAACTGGAGCCAGTGGTGGGGCCCAGATTGGGTAAGAGCAGGACTACCCGGTTATCAGGCTCCGGGCAGTTCAGATATCACCAAAGCACTGGCGGGCCTGCCTGACTTTATCACTGAATCAGACAAATTTGTAACACCTCCGAAATGGCTACTAGACAACCCAGGCACTCGCGTTACTCACAAAGAGAACTTTACCGTAAGCGATTACCTTATTGAATGGCAAAGTGATTGGGTAAAACGCTTTGGTATTGATGGTTTCCGAGTCGATACCGTTAAGCACGTTGAAGGTGACGTATGGAAACGACTGAAACAAGAAGCGACCCAAGCACTGGCACAATGGAAAAAAGACAATAATGCTGGTGATGAACCATTTTGGATGATGGGTGAAGTCTGGGGTCACAATGCTTATCGAAGCCCGTACTTCGATGACGGTTTTGATGCACTAATCAACTTTGATATGCAGAAAAAAATGGATAAAGGTGCCGCTTGTTTCTCACAAATGGAAGCAACCTATGCGGACTACGCTAACACCATACAAACCGAAAAAGATTTCAACCCAGTGAGTTACATTTCATCTCATGATACCGAACTGTTCTTTGGTCGATTCAAAGATATGGACATGCAGCGTTCTGCGGCAAATGCGTTACTACTCAGCCCAGGTGCTGTTCAGGTGTACTACGGCGATGAAGTCGCTCGTAAGCCAGGACCTTATGCCGATGATTTCCATCAAAGCACACGTTCTGATATGGAATGGAAGCTAAACCAGGAACAAAGCGCCCTACTACAACACTGGCAAACTCTTGGCCAATTCAGAAGTGCTCACCCTGCCGTAGGCGCAGGTGTACACCAACAGATAGATCAAGACAACGGCTATGCGTTTATGCGCAGTCTTGGTGACGACAAAGTCGTCATCTACTTTGCAGGTAAAGCTGCCAAATAGACAGACACTAAAGTAAGAAATTGGCGCCCACTGTGCCTGCCTTGATGCATGGTGGGTGTCTTTTTTCTTTCGAAACTAGCTCAAGGGCACCGCCCTCAATTATTGCGTTTTCTAACACACTATTGCTTTGCTAAATCTGATTGGCTAACTATGCTTTTTATAGAAAAGTCATTTGTGTGATGTGAGATGCGCTTGAAAGTTTCTTTATATAACAGTTTTCACAACGTACTGTGGGAACGTTCACATTTACTGTGGCAAATTAGCGATATTTTGTTACAGTATCGCCGTTAAATTCTCCATTGGTTTTAGTTAATGCAGTTCAATCCAGACAATTCTATCAAAATCGCAATCTCTGATGTTCAACTCGGCATGTTTGTTACAGCTATCGAACAAAGTGAACGCGTTAACCTTGCAAACGCTGGTCGAGTGTCGTCTCAAGCAGGCATCTCTCAACTGCATAAAAGTGGGGTTAAATTTGTGTGGGTAGACGAGTCGCTTTCTTCTAAAAAATGTACGTTCAAACCCGTGCCTGTTGAAGTTAAGGTCGAAGAACCGCAACCAGTTGCGAGAAAACCTTTGGGCGATCGCTCGATTCGCAACAAAAAAGCCAAGCAACTCATCACAGAGGCCCGTGGCCTTGCTCAGAAAATCTTAAACGAGACCTTCAACGGTAAGCCGATCGACCTTGGCCCTATCGATGATTGGGCTGACGATGTTATCGACACGATATTGGTCGACCCAGATGCCATCAAATGTGTATCTGCGTTGCGCAGCAAAGATACTTACCTGCTCGAGCACTCTGTCAATGTCGCATGCTTGCTAGTAACGTTTGGTAAGTTTTTAGAGTTTGATAAAGACACGCTGAAACACCTTGCCGTAGGCGGTATCTTGCATGATATCGGCAAGATTAAAGTCGATGACAAAGTGCTGAACAAACCAGGCAAACTCACTGCCGATGAGTTTGAACACATGAAGAAACATCAAGTGTTTGCTGAAGAGATCATTCCTACCGTTCAGGGCTTGAATGAGATCAGCAAAAACGTCTGCTTGATGCACCATGAAAAACTGGATGGAAACGGTTACCCGAATGGTTTAAAGGGTGAAGAGATCCCTATTTACGGCCGTATGAGCTGTATCGTCGATATCTATGACGCCTTAACCGCTCAGCGTTGTTATAAAGAAGGCATGAGTTCAGCTGAAGCCTTTAAGATCTTACTCAGTCTGACACCTTTCCATCTCGATCAGGAACTGGTATATAAGTTTATCAACTGCATCGGTGTTTACCCTGTAGGCTCTATTGTTGAGCTCAGTGACGGCAAAGTCGGCATAGTATGGACAACCAACGAACAACAAGCACTAAAGCCAGAAGTAAAAGTGTTTTACTCGCGACGTTACAAACGCTTTACTGATGTGAGCTTCATTGACTTGAAGCGTTCTGAGCTCAAGATTACCAAGGCAATAGCCCCGAGTAACCTAGAAGTAGACGCTACTGCGTTCTTTGATTCGTAAAAAAAGCGCTCAGAAGAGCGCTTTTTTTATCGTTCATTGAAGGTACTAGGCAGCTCCAACATCAAGTGAAAGCCCGATTGATACTCTTTAACCCAGCGAATATCACCCCCGAGCTTTTGCGTCACTAAGTTGTAGACATAGTGCATACCTAAGCCAGAACTACCTTCAATTCGATTAGAAGTGACAAATGGCTCAAACAGGCGACTACCAACGTCATCGCTTACCCCCTGCCCATTGTCTTGATAATCAATAATCACTCGTTGCTCGTTGAGCTTGGCAGTAACCACTATTTTACCACTAACTCCCTCTTCAAAACCGTGGGTTATGGAGTTAGTCAAAAGCTCAGTCAATATGGTAATCAACACCTGCGGGTAGCTTGTCAGGACAATCGTATCATCTACTTCGCACACAATGTCGACGTTGTCAGGCCGATTGAGTAGATAGGCACACATGTCATCCAACAATGAACGTAAATGTACTTCACTTACCTGTCCGTAATCTCCATCAACCGACACCAACTTAAACTTGCCGATCAGTGTCGACACTCGTTCCAAGCTGCTGCCGATCACATTGAGACTTTCGTGATTGTTATCCAGGAATTTGACCAAAACATCTTTTCTTAACTTACCCTCATCGACATCTTTGATAAGAGAGCGGTTCTTTTCGTCCATGTGACTTGCAATAGTCAGAGCGCTACCTAAAGGCGTATTGATCTCGTGAGCCACACCTGCCACTAAGTTGCCCATCGAAGCCATTTTCTCAGATTCAACCAACTTATCTTGCATTCGAGCCAAATTTTGCATCGATTGCTGTAGTTCTTGAGTACGTTCTTCAACTTTAAGCTCTAACGTGTGGTTAAGCGTTTCTAGCTCATGGTTTAACTCTACCTGACGAAGCTGCGCATGCTCCTTTTCCTTAATTTGCGCTTTAAGTTCCCGAGTAAATCCATCCAGTTTATCCATGAAGTGATTGAAAAATTGGCCAAGTTTACCTAGCTCATCATTAGATTGATGCGCACCTTCTATTCTCACGCTGTAGTCTCGCTGTGACGCGGCTTTAATCGCCGTCATGATCGAACTTAACGGCTGTACGATGGAGCGACTGAGTAGCAAGTTTGAAGGAATAACAATGGCGATAGAAATAGCCAAAACTATCAAATTAAAACGAGTAAACTGGTCCAGCGGTTGGTAAAGCTCATCTGTGTAAGTGGAAGATACGATGTACCAGCCGAACTCTTCCAAATAGCTGAAATTTGCCAGCTTTTCTCGATATTCCGGTTCTTGTGGATTTCGCCAAGTATAAAAAAGAGTCCCTTCCTTTCGTTTGATGATGTCCTGTACAAACGCATAACCGTTCGAGTCTTTCGTTTGATAGAAGTTGCCAGACAAAAAAGGGTGAACAATAAAGTTTCCCTGTTGATCTATTACATAGGTGTATCCAGACTCGCCAAATTTGTAGTCTTTTACTGAGGCTTCAAAATCAGAGATATTGACCAAATCATTGAATTCTGAGCGATAGGAAGAAGCCGAAATGATCCAGTCCCAAGGCTCAAAGTAGACCATGTATAAAGCTTTCGGCCGCATGACTTGCTCATCAGGGTTTTTCCATTCGTACTCAATATACCCCTCTTTCATAACCATCTGTTGCTGAATGAACTCAAAGTCTGCGAGGCTAACATTAAGTAACTGTTGTTTAGGGTGGACACGAATCATCCCCTTAGAATCGACAACATATGGATAACCGCTCTGCCCAATCACCTGCCCTACTAATGCGCTTGCTGCCCTTATTTTCGCTTCACCTTCGGATATTTCACCTACTTGAAATGCCTGATACGCCCTTTCAACATTTTGATAGTTCACCTGAGAAATGGTGTACAGATGGTTCCTAACAGTGAGTTTTGCTGCTGTTTCGATTTGATTTTCTATGGCATGCGTCGAGCGACTCAGCTCTTTTTCGACGCTTTGCTGCATCGAATGGCGAACCATAAAGTAAAGAGAGAAATCAGCAGCGTTTAAGACCAACAGAAACAAAAGTAGATAGCCAAACATCAGTCTATTTCTGATCTTTAGTCGGCGCAGCAAGTGTTGGATTTGATTCATCAAAGCATCCTCTATCACCCTATAAGTATAGGAGCTATTGGCGATTTCATGCTTTATCTTCGAGCTCAACTAAAGAAAGATTCCAAAACAGTGTAAAGATCTCAATCACTAGGCAACAGGTGTGATATGGTCGCCTGGCAAAACTTGATTCATCTAGATAGGGACGACGAATGAAGCCAACGGAATATCTTGAGCAGTTAGATAATCACTACCTTTCACTTCATCATGCAAAAGAAAATGCTTTTTGGCATAACTACATGGACTTAAGCGGCGAGAAGCAAGACCTCGCCAACGCGGATACGGAACTTAGCGAATACCTTAGCGACCCATCCAACATTGCCACTACTCGCAATTACCTTGAGCAAGCGAAGAATATCCAAGACCCACAAGAGCGCAAACTCACTTCACAAGCGTTACAAGGCTGGCTCACCATGTTTGAAGCCTACGCTATCGAATCTGAAGCGGGTAGAAAGTTAAGGGCTGAGATCATCGCCTTTACTAGCGAGATCTTCGAAAAGAAAAAACATCACACCCTGTTTTACACCGATGAGAATGGCGAGCAGATAGAAGCTTCGTTACCTGTCTTGGCATCAAACATTCATACCAGTGACAGCGAAGTAGTACGTCAATCTTCCCACCAAGCATTGCTCGATTTAGAACAATGGGTGTTGGCCAATGGCTACCTTGATCTGGTTAAAATGCGCAATAAGTTTGCACGAGAATTAGGTTTTAAAAACTATTTCGAATACACGGTAAATAAGATTGAGCACATATCGACTCAGACCCTGTTTTCGATGTTAGATAGCTTCGAGCAAGCCACCCGAGACACCAACTTTGCCAGCCAGAAACACCTTTCTGAGCAAAAAGGACCACAAGTGCTCAAGGGGTACAACTTTGTATACGCCTTCAGTGGTGACAGTCAACGTAAGCTCGATCAATATGTACCTTTTTCCAAATCATTGCGACGTTGGGTCGAGTCCTTTGGCCGTTTAAATATTGAGTTTTGTGACGCTGAATTGACTCTAGACCTCCTCGATCGCAAAGGTAAGTTTCCCAATGGGTTTTGCCACGGACCAAATCCTGGCTATTACAAAGGTGACGAATGGATTGCCGCTAAAGTTAACTTCACTAGCAATGCCAAACCTGACCAAGTCGGTAGCGGCTATGATGGTATCAACACTCTTTTCCATGAAGGCGGGCATGCGGCGCACTTTTCTAACATGCGGATGAACTCGCCTTGTTTCTCCCATGAGTTTGCACCTATGTCGATGGCATACGCAGAAACCCAATCAATGTTCTGCGATAGCTTGCTAGGCGATGCTGACTGGCTCAAGCGTTATGCATTTAACGATCAAGGCGAAGTGGTGCCAGATGCCCTACTGAAAGAGATTATCGACAGCAAGCAACCATTCAAAGCCTATACAGAACGCAGCCTAATGGTGGTGTCTTATTTTGAAAGTGCTCTTTATGAAATGGACGAATCCCAGCTAACTGCGGACAACGTCACAAGACTTGCACGCCAAGTGGAGAAGAAAATCCTTGGCCTCGAATGCAGTCACCGACCTGTGATAGCCGTACCTCACATCCTAGGCGATGATTCCGCCTGTTGCTACCACGGCTATCTGCTCGCAAATATGGCGGTTTATCAAACCCGAGCCTTTTTTACCAACAAGTACGGCTATCTAACAGATAACCCAAATATCGGCCCAGAACTTGCCAAGCACTACTGGTTAAAAGGCAATAGCCAATCTCATCATGAAAGCATCATGAGCCTCACTAACCAAGAATTTAGCAGCCAATTTCTTGCTGATGCGTGCAATCTAAGCCCTGAAGCGGCGTGGGCTGCTGAGGAACAAAAAATCATTCAATCAAGTAGTCGCCCGCAAACACCACCGAGCCCGCTCAATGCGACTATCAAAATCATTGATGGTGACACTCTGCTGGCGAACAATGCCAAATCAGATCAAGAGATGTTCGAGCAATTTGAACAGTACATAGAAAAGACTTACTAACGTACACTCTATGAGACACGAAAAAGGGCTTTACTAACAAGTAAAGCCCTTTGTTTATTAGAGTCGTACAGTACTTAACGCTGCTTCATAAATGCAACGGCCAGCCCAGAAGAGACAAATGTTAACCCAGCACCAATGTTCAACCCTGAGACCAGTTTTGGCTTATTTCGAAACCAATCAGATAGCTGAGATGAGAAAACACCCATAAGACTAAAGCCCAACGCCGTTAACAACGCAAACCAAACACCATAACCGATCATTTGCGTCGTCACTGACCCTAGTGCAGGATTAACAAATTGAGGGACAAACGCTAAAACAAACATCCCCGGTTTTGGGTTAAGCGCTGCCGATAAAAATCCAGTAGAAAAAATAACTTTAAGTGACTGCTTCTTGGCAGGCTCCAACGAAAACAGATTCCTTGAACGAAGAACCTTAACTCCGAGCCAGATCAAGTATGCCGCCCCAACCAATTTGACAACGTAAAATGCCACTTCAGAGGTTTGTATGAGAAGGGTAAGCCCAAACGTTGCAGCGACAACATGAAACAAAATACCAGCACCCGAAGAGAACCCTGACATAATAGCAGCAATTCGGCCTTGACTAAGACCTCGACCAATGGCGAGCAGGTTATCCGGCCCTGGAGAGATCACTAACAACAGGCAAGCCAATGTATAGGTTATGAATACCTCAAGTGGGAACATGTAACCTCCGTGTATTTAGGTATTATCTCAATTTGGTAAGTTGAAAAGCTTAGCCTCGATGTAAGAGTTATATCAACCAAACCAAGCGCACGTTTACTAGTTATCAACCTCGAAGATTGAATCAATAATGATTGGTAAGTTGCCTCTCACTGATATTGCACCGAACACGGAGCGGGCGTGAACCCCCTTTTCACCAAAGACATCTGCCATCAAATCAGAGCATCCATCTAACACCTTAGGGTGTTGTTCAAAATCACTTGTGGCGTTAACAAAGCCTTGGAGTTTAACCACTCGGGCCACCTTATCTAATGACCCCAACTCCAACTTTACCGCAGCCAAAATATCCAAACCCGTAGCTTTTGCAAATGAATACCCTTGCTCGGTTGTGTATTCTTGACCTAGCTTGCCCTTAGGTACTTCATCCAAGCCTGCTACAGGTCCTTTACCAGAGACATACAGTAAGTTCCCCGTCCTAACACAGTTGCAATAGCTGCCTTGTGGATCACTTGCTACAGGCAATTCTAGACCGAGCTCCAATAACCTATTTTCAATACTCATATACCTTCCATGATAACTTGCTTGATAATCGTTACAGCATGAAATACTTTGCCTGTCTAATAAGGTAGATCGTCAGAAGCGACACCAACATAGTCAGGTTCCAAGTAAGTGGAAAACTGAACTGCGCTAATAGTCTCCTTACCTAACATCACAGCCTTACAAACCCGATGCATGCCATCCATGACTCGACCTTCATGACATAAAATGATGGGATACGAAAGGTCTGCATTTTGAATTAGCGACGCATGTTCTAAAACATTCCGACAGGTTGGGCGTGCTCCACCAAGGTCGTACCAAAATTCCTCGTCAAGTTCTTGAATATCTGAGAGGTTTATTTCAATGACGGGAAGCTTGCGAGAAAGCTCGATGAGACGAAATATATCCCATGCGAGCAAACCCTTTTCTGAGTTTCGGAAGTGGTATTGTTGTCTCATGTGGCTCCGTGATGTATTGAGCTTGTATATAGAAATGAACTGATGGCTTCTTCTATAGATGTGAACTGTATCTTAGTAAGGCAAACTTCCGCTTTTGAAAACTCATGTTCTTGGATTAACTGGGTTATAGCGAATAGACTCAGCTGCACGTTTTCGGATTCGAAGACGTAACTGTCACCTTGGGCTTTAACTAGGTAGCAATGGCCTTTACTGTCTATAAGACGATCTGAGCTGTCCCAAATTAGTCCGTCCAATTCAATTTTGAGCAGTGATTCAGAGCCTAGATACATTAACTCAGAATCGCCGTCCAATTTGAAAACACAAGGCCAAGAAATCATTTATCAATCCTGTTAGTTTAAAGCTTTGCGATACACGTGATGACTAAAGCCAAGCTAACCCAAAATGCCAAAGGTTTGCTGTCACTCTTAAGCAATCTGTTATGACTCTACTTGCATCAATTGTAGCAGGTTGCTACAGTTGGATAAATATACACCCCCATAGGACTACAATTATGCCAACTGCAAGCGTACGTATTGACCAAGATCTTTTTGACAAAGCCGCTATCATGGCGAAAGCACTTAACCGCACTACTCCTAAGCAAATTGAACACTGGGCTAAAATCGGTGAAATGATGGAAGATAACCCAGACCTACCTTATGAATTTGTAAAACAAGCGATTATTGCAAAGGCTGAAAAAGAAGCTGGCAAGTTAGAGGAATACAGATTTGACTAAGATCACCTCTGTACTTCAAACCCCTAGTTTCAAAAAAGCAGTCAAAAAACTACACAAAAACCAAAAAACAGATCTTGATAACGCTATCAGAGAACTACTGAAAGATCCGTATTTGGGCGAGCAAAAGAAAGGCGATCTATCCTTTCTTCGCATACACAAGTTCAAGATGGTAAAGCAACTTACTTTACTCGGATACAGCTACGAAGACGGTACTGTTACTTTAGAGCTAATTGCAATGGGCTCTCACGAAAATTTCTACCGGGATGTCAAAAACTTCTACTGAGCCATAGACGCCTTGCTAAGGTATGGCTAACCACCACGAAACCCAAGCAAAGCCACCGTAATCACTGAACTCAACTGAACCAAAATTGCCAAAGGTTAGCCGTCACTCTTAAGCAATTTGTTATATTCGGTGCTTATTGAGTGAAGAGCTGTTCGACCGTTTTCATTGGCAAAAACATACGGATATGACCATTGTGCTCACACAGAACCTCAAAACCAAACTTAGTGTAAAAAGCTTGGGCTGAGTCTGTGAGGCAATCCACCACGATTGCATACGCTCTCATGTGATGATTAACTTCCCACAAGTACTTTAGCGAACGGATCAAGCTGATCTTACCCAGCCCGGAACCATGAAACTCTTTGTGGACTGCCAGTTGAGCCAAGAGAAATACAGGAACAGGATATCTAGGCAGTTTCTTCGCCATATGTGTTGGTAGCGTTTCACGGCTAATTGAACTAGGCGCAACGCTATAGAAAGCACAGATAGCAAACTTCTGATTTAGCAAAGGTTGAGTGCTAGGTAGGACCATTGTACGGCTAATACCAGCCTGCATATGCTTTGCAGCTTGAGTTCTGATAAACATATTAAGTTCTTGCTCACCACAATCAAATGAGTTGCGGTCATGTGATGATTTGCTCAGTTCTACGAACTCTTTACCCCAACTCACTTAATGCCACTCTCGTCTGTGAACTGTACCGCTTCAAGTAGTGCTGAGTTTGGTGCTTTTGCTTTGTCACATGCAGCCACAAATTCATCAAAAACATTGTCCTTAACAACAATACTTTCATGCTCTTCGATAACGTGAGTCGAGTCTTCATCCATAAGCCTAACGACATATTCAGTTAAACTCTTGAGGCCAAGTAAAGCAGATGCTTTTTCTGCCTTCGCTTTGATTTCTTCATCAAGGCGGATATCTAAACGTGCTGTTGCCATAAATCCTCCTGTGTACGGAACCATTCCGTAATCACAAGGATTATAGAGCAAACTTTACACACATACAATTCGTACGGAAGCTTTACGGAAGTGGATTGAATATAACGCCTGCTTAAATTGATGCCAACTGCACTGTGCTTAAACAGACCACCATAATCACTAAAGCAAATTCGAACCAAAAATGCCATAGGTTGGCAGTCCACATGAAGCACTTGTTATAAGCGTGTTTCGTTTTACCACTTTCTATCTAAATCTTCTGCGTATAAAGAAATAGCTCGCTGATACTCTTTAATTGCATCACTGTTCGTGGTTGATACTAAAAGTTCGAGTAGTAATGATGTTGCTTCTTTATGGCGTCCCAAGTTGTAGAGACACATGGCATAGAATGGCTGAACTTCAATGGAACTAGGGTACTCTCTTAGAGTTTTCTCAAAGTAGCTTAAAGCCTCCGAATACATGCCAAGGCTTCGATAAGTACTCGCTAGGCCAAACAAAGCATTGAACCTTTCTACCGACGATAAAAGACCTGAAAGAGATGACAGATAATGAGTAATCGCTTCTTGCTCTTTACCTTCGTTGTCGTATGACCAAGCAATTTGCAAGTGAGCTTTAGCAGAACAAGTGTCATCGTTTAGCAGCGTTTTTAGCAAAGCTCTCGACTCTTGATACTTACCCTGTTTCCGCAATTCAATTGCTTGTTTGATGATACTTTCCATAATTTTCCTCGAAGCTTATGACGCCTTGCTAAGTTGCAGCTAACCTACCACGAAAACCAAGTAAAGCCACATGCTCACTGAAGCCAACCAAACCCAAAATGCCAAAAGTTAGCTGCCAGCTTGAACAATTTGTTATGTGCCGACGCTACACATTGTGCTACCATGTATAACATTGCAATACATAAGGGGCATACCATGAAAAATGAAATGCTGAGCACACGTATTGACCACGATACGAAAGTTGCTTTTACTAACATCTGTGATGAAGTCGGCCTGAGCCCATCTCAAGCAATTAAACTGTTTGCTCGTGCGGTTATCAACCACGGCGGTATTCCTTTTGAACTAAAGGTCAAACAGCCAAATCAAGAGAGCATTGAGGCTATGCATGAGCTTGTTGCTGGACAAGGTCATAAAGCCGAGTCTATTGACTCACTCTTCGATACACTAACCGATGGCAAAGTTACCAATGTATCTTCTTGAATACTCGACACAGTTTAAAAAAGACTTCAAGAAAGTTACTAAGCTACCAATTCCTGACGTAATCGAAGTTGGCAACATCATATCCAAACTTCAGAGAGGTGAGACACTCTGTGCAAAAAATGTCGATCACCCGCTATCGGGAAACTGGGCGGGTTTTCGAGATTGCCACATCAAACCAGACTTGTTACTGATTTACCGTGTACACGAGAAAACCTTACAGTTAGCGAGAATTGGCTCACATAGCGAGCTATTTTAGTATTTAAGCACATAACGAATGACATGGATTCCCCCTCCCGAGGATCTGCCACACTCTTGTGGTCACTATTAAAACCGGAGGCACCATGTCTGATTATTCATTCTTTGGCGGTATCGACTTAGCTAAAAACCAGTTCAGCATTCATGTCGTTGACTCAACTGGCAAAGTCATCCTACACAAGTCTGTCACCCGCTCTAAGTTACTGACCACAATATCAAACCTCCCGCATATGCGTATAGGCTTGGAAGCGTGCGGTGGTGCACATTACTGGGCAAGAATGACCTCAACGATGCGGTTGCCATCTGCGAAGCGGTTCAACGTCCCTCAACTCGTTTTGTCCCGACAAAATCACCAGTGCAGCAAGCCATACTGTCTGTGCATCGGATGCGTGAACATTGGGTTCGTGAGCGAACGGCCATCATGTATCGTATTCGGGCACTATTATCTGAATTTGGCCTTATTATCCCAGTGGGACGTTCATCTCTAATGAAACAAGTTCCGCTCTGCTCGAAGATGCTCAAAATGAACTACCCCTACTAGCAAGAGCTGTTCTCCATGATGCTTATCAACATCTCGACCACCTCAACCAGCGTATTGCCGATACAGAGCAAACATTCGATGCGTTCGCTAAGGTCAGTAGTAATGTTCAACGCATCATGAAAGTTCGAGGCGTTGGACCGCAAACGGCTACAGCGATATTAGCTTCTATTGGCAATGGTGCTCAGTTCGATAAGAGTCGAGACTTCTCTGCCTGGCTAGGCTTAGTCCCCAAACAATACTCCACTGGTGGCAAACCAAGGCTGGGCAGAATAACCAAACACGGAGATAAATATCTTCAAACACTCTTGGTTCACGGGGCAAGGACCGTCATCGCTAATTTAGGTGACAAACAAGATAGGCTTAGCCAGTGGTGCCGGAGCGTTATAGAGCGACGAGGAATGAACCGAGCAGTAGTGGCTCTCGCAGCAAAGAATGCTCGTATTATCTGGTCACTGTTACACAACCAAACGGAGTATGAGAACTACGCTGCTTAAGCCTAAACCAACTTAAGCCACGTAAGAGTTACACCCACCGGGTCATAGCAGACGCAATGGATGGAGATAGGTTAAAACCACGAGCGGAGAGCCTGTTAGCAAGGCGGACACATTTTGATGTCATCTAACGAATAAGGCACCGCAGTCGCGCAAAGTCATCAGGGTCACGATGTTGAACCATCGACAAGTAGACCGAATGTAGAGCGGCAGTCCAAAACCCATCGCCAATAGTTTTGCGGATGTTTGACAGCCGGGGGAATCCATGTAGCTTTGCTAAGGTGCAGCTAACCGACCGCTGAACCCAAGCAAAGCCACGTAAACACTGAAGCCAACCGAATCAAAAATGCCAAAGGTTAGCTGTCACTCTTAAGCAATTTGTTATAGCTCAGCAATATGTGACAATGTTTCTGGGTGACGCTGAACTAGTTTTAAAAGTGTTACAGCTTGACCATTTGGTGCGCTGCGCCCCTGCTCCCAGTTTTCCAGTGTGCGAGATGATGTATGCAGTAAGCGAGCAAATACTCCACGAGACATATTAAACTGTTCTCGAATGCTAACAATTTCATCGGGTGAAATGTTTAACTCACTAATGTCACTAACTTGGTGAGTTTTTAGGGTTACCTTACCCTCTGAGTGCTCTTTAGCTTCAACAAGTGCGCTACTTAACTCTGCAAATAGGTCACGATTGCTCATTGCGCCACGCCTCCATAAAAGACTTTAACTGTTTCTTTTGGTCTGCGGTTAAATCCGACATCTCATTCTTGCCATAAATGGTTAGCAAGTAGAAACGTCGCTTCTCATCGAGGAAGTAATAGATAACACGAGAGCCACCACGCTTGCCCTTACCTTTACTTGCAACTCGAATCTTGCGCAAACCACCTGTACCTTGAATCACGTCACCCTGTTTAGGGTTGGACATTAACTCAGCTTGAAACAGCCTAAACTCTTCATCACTGAGGTATTCATTACGGTATTTTTCAAAAATGGTTGATTCGACAAATACACTTTTCATACAGAAAGTGTACGCAAATAGCGTAGAGATAGCAAACTATACGTGACTAGCGTAGCTTACATTGAGGAGTGAGAAGTCAAACTGAGCTATAACGCCAAGCTAAGCGGTGAGCAAGCGCGTGCTATGTTTGAGCGAAGCGAGTCCAGCACGCGGTTGGGAATCCGACTTAATCGCCTTGTTATAAGCGTCTGCCACTAACCCACCTCTTTGTTGCCTAAAAGTACAGCTGCCGAAACTAGAAACATACCTGACACTTTATCTAATTGGTGCTTCATTTTACCATGAAGCCTATGTGCTATTGATTCGGCAAACTTTCCATAACAACACAAGAAAATGCCGTCCATTATTAGGTAAGTAGAACTTAAGATCACAAACTGTGTTAGCAACCCTGAATCAGAATTAATAAATTGAGGGAACAAAGCGGCAAAGAAGATCACTGCTTTAGGATTAGCTGCAGATGTAATAAAGCCTTGCCAATAAAGCGATGAGTTAGAGCGGTGTTGCCCTTGTGACTCAATAGAGTTGTTCGAGCTAGATAACATTAGTTTTAAACCTAAATATACCAAATAAGCTACTCCTCCCCGTTTCACTATTGTAAAAAAATACTGTGAGCTAGCAATGATTGTGGCTAAACCTAGAGCTGCGATGACCATTTGGAAAAAGTTCGCGGTCAAGTCCCCCGCTGCTGTATAAATGGATCTCTTAAAGCCACTACCAATACTATTCGATAACATCAGAAGTTGACTTGGTCCAGGAGTACTCATTAGTACCAATACCGTCAAAACATAAGTAAACCATACATCAATGTTCATATTTTCCTCCGTGAAAATTTAGCTTATAACGCCCAATTCTTACGAACCCCCTCATAATTTCCTTTCAAAACAATGAGTAGACGCACATCAACCTATCTGATCTAATGAATTTCGCCAAAAACACAAATTCACAGATAGGTAAGAAAAGGATTCTTAATGATGTGCGATATTCAGATTCTACAACAAACACTGGCTCAGCAGTGCCCTAATATTCACAAAAAACGACTTAATTCTCTGATACTTGCAACTCGCTCCGTCTTGGAAGGTGCTGATTTGACTCTCACCAAAATCGGACGAACGCTCAACTCAAGCACCACCGTAAAACACTCCATTAAACGAATCGATAGACTGCTCGGTAACCACAGCCTACACCTCGAAAAAGACCACATATATAAATGGCATGCCTCGCTTATTACCAAGGCGAATCCGTTCCCCGTCATTCTTGTCGATTGGTCTGATGTACGAGAGCAGTTGCGTTATATGACTTTACGAGCTTCCGTTGCTGTTAAAGGACGAGCCGTCACTGTTTACGAACAAGCCTTTGAATACCGACAATACAACTCACCCAAAAGCCATCTACTCTTCTTAGACAAACTAAAAGCCATTCTTCCGCAGCACTGCATTCCAATCATCGTATCCGATGCTGGCTTCAGAAATACTTGGTTCAGACAAGTTGAAGATAAAGGGTGGTTTTGGCTAGGACGCGTCCGAGGTGAAGTCTCTATCAAGTTGCCCAATCAAGACTGGTGCTGGAACAAAACACTCTACCCTCTAGCAACTCACAAGCCCCACTTCCTCGGCAAATGTGAACTGGCAAAACGCTCGCCATTAAAGTGCTTCGCCTACTTATATAAAGGACTGCCCAAAGGAAGAAAAGCCCACCGCCACAGTAGAACTTGTCAAAAACACTCTGCTGGCGCCGTATTCCACGAAGGGGCTAAAGAGCCTTGGCTGCTTGTCACTAACCTGCCTCATAGCATTATGAATGGTGTTCAAGTCACTCGACTTTACTCCAAACGAATGCAAATAGAAGAGTCCTTCCGAGACCTGAAAAGTCCTGCTTACGGACTGGCATTAAGGCATAACCGAACTCGGTGCATCAAGCGTATCGACATCTTGTTACTCTTGGCACTGCTGGCCGAAATCATCATGTGGTGGAATGGATTAATAGCTATGCAAGCAAACTGGCAAAAGGACTTCCAAGCTAACACCATTAGAAATCGCCGAGTGCTATCAATACCTAGGTTAGGCCGAGAGGTGCGATCCCATAAGCGATACCATATACGAGAGCAGCAATATCGCTGGGCGATCGTTGAATATCAACGGCTAACACACCTATGTGGGATGACCGAATTATGAGGGGATCCGCCAGCGCCTTGCTAAGGTGCGGCTAAACCACGAAACCTGAGCAAAACCACCGTAATCACTAAACTCAACCGAACCAAAAATGCCAAAGGTTAGCTGTCACTCTTAAGCAATTTGTTATGTGCTTTGAATCCAAAAAATTAAGTGTAACCAAAAATCTTACCTGAATGCTCTACATCAAAATCTATTATTTTGCTTTCTTCTTCACGGATAAGCTTATCAATAAATTCAGTGCATGATTCAAAAGAAACTGAGTGATGAATATTGACAAACAAAAGAAGGTTAGACAGAAGACTAATTGCTTTCATATGCCCATCATTAGCTGCATGTAAATAACTAAAAGTTGAAATAATGTTTGAATCTATTGACTTTGCTTTGTCACTGCAATCTAGTTGGTCCCATTTATCAATTGCAGACATTTGAACAAAAGTGAGCATACACATTAGGTTTACTTGCATAGCAAGCTCTTCTGACTCCAGCTGCACATCCGGTGCAAGTTCACGCACTCCATCGTCATATAGTTCAAATATTGTTTCTCGCAATCTTCCATATAACCCTACAGACCGACTAAGGTTTGACAACAATTCACTGAAGTATTCTTTTTCTACTTCTAGGTTTCCATTTGTTAATGAGGCAGAGGGAAATATTTGTCGATATAAACGATCTACAGAAATGCTAGCGTCAATATTGGTGACAAACTCTTTAAAATGCGCATAGTGGTCAAGGTAATTTTTCTTCCTATTTTCACTATATGTCAGCTCTAGCTGCTGCTGAGATTTTTCAAGTTGAAGATTCGCTTTCTCTATCTGTAAAGATGTTTGTTTCGTGCCATGAATTCTGCCAATCAGTACACCTAATGGGATTGATAAAGTACTTACGGCAAGAGGCAACCGGCTTATATCCATAAACCTCACGTACGCAGCCTCTGAAAACTCAAGTGTATAATTTAGCCAAATAGGCATCCCTAAACCTACAGCTATCACAAGAGGCAGTAGCACTGATATCCAAAATAATGGCTGTTTATCCAACCCCAAATTAGGGTTTAGTTTTAACCAATTAAGCATGTGGTTTATCTATCTCATTAATTATAATACATTGTGACTTAGAACATAACGCCTGCTTAAGCGGCTGCCAATGCACAACACTCAAGCAGACCACCGTAATCACTAAACCCAATTTGAACCAAAAATGCCATAGGTTGGCAGTCCGACTTCAAGCACTTGTTAGTTTGCCAACACACCCTAAGCTAAAGGCTGGGTGCCAAGATGCTGATTTAACTTACAATACTTAAACCGTACGCTGATGTAAATGGACAGCTGACCAACTTGAACACAAGGCACAAACGCACGTGGCAAAGAAGAGACAATCGCAGAATTTTGCGAGCAAATACTGTGACAAAATGGCAGAGGATACTTTCACTGTTGCCAACAACAGCACCAGTAAAACCCCCACTTCTATAGATAGTGTTCCAGCGAAAAAGAAACAGCGCCTACGAACAACAAAAAAATGGTAGCTCCAGTAAATGATGAGCGAACCACAAACACCTAAATCAAAGTGCCACCGGAAAGAACGGGGCTTGGTGAGAACGAACAGGTGAACACCCAAAACACTGAACTAAGCTCTTATTTGGATTAGCTTTTTCTAACCGCAAACTAACGCCTGCTTAACTTGCTGCCAAATGCACCACACTCAAACAGACCACCGTAATCACTAAAGCCAAACCGAACCAAAAAAGCCATAGGTTGGCAGTCAGGTTGAAGCATTTGTTATTTGCACAGCATCTCGACTCGCTTAATGGCATCAGAGAATACTTTGTGGCATGTAAAATCGGGCTTACTTCCGACCTTATACCAAAAAAAACTAAATTCATGACCACCATCATCTAGTGTATAAAACTTCCAACTATCGGGTAGTTCTTGTTCTGTTTCACAAAGAACAAAATGCCACAATTGATTTTGGAAACCACTTTCCCAACAACCAAGATACTGAGTCTGTACAATATTAGATAAGCCAGACTCCTCTTCGAGTTCTCTCAAAGCAGCACTTTCTATAGAAGAGTCCGTTAATTCCAATGTACCTTTTACCAACTGAACGTCAGCCAGCGGATGGTTAAACAGAAGCAATTCACAACCATTCTCTGAAATCCTCAGTACAACTGGACATACTTTAACTTCCCTATTTCGTACTCTTTCTTCCACTGAACTGTCCCGTGCCAATAACGCCTGCTTAAGCGGCTGCCAATGCACTGCACTCAAACAGACCACCGTAATCACTAAACCCAATTTGAACCAAAAATGCCATAGGTTGGCAGTCCACTTGAAGCATTTGTTAGTTTGCCAGCCCACCCTAAGCTAATGGCTAGATGCCAAGATGCTGATTTAAAATACAATACTTAAACCGTGCGCTGATGTAAACGGACAGCTGACCAACTCGAACACACCGCACAAACGCACTTGGCAATGAAGCGACAATCGCAGAGTTTTGCGACCAAACACTGTGACAAAATGGCAAAGGATACTTTCACTGTTGCCAACTACAGCACCAATAAAACCCAATATCTATAGATGGTGTGTCAGCGAAAAAAAAAGCAGCGCCTACGAACACCAAACGAATGAAAGCTACAGTAAACGACGAGCGAGCCACAAACACTTAATTCAAAGTGCCACCGGAAAGAACATGGCTTGGTGAATACGAACAGGTGGACACCCAGAAAATGAACTAAGCTCTTATTTGGATTGTCTTTTTCCAACCGCAAACTAACGCCTGCTTAAGCGGCTGCCAATGCACAACACTCAAACAGACCACCGTAATCACTAAAGCCAATTCGAACCAAAAATGCCATAGGTTGGCAGTCCGACTTCAAGCACTTGTTAGTTTGCAAACACACCCTAAGCTAAAGGCTTGGTGCCAAGATGCTGATTTAACTTACAATACTTAAACCGTACGCTGATGTAAATGGACAGCTGACCAACTTGAACACACCGCACAAACGCACGTGGCAAAGAAGAGAAAATCGCAGAATTTTGCGACCAAACGCTATGACAGAATGGCAATGGATACTTTCACTGTTGCCAACAACAACACCAGTAAAGTCCCTACTCTACCAACACTGTTTCAGCGAAAAAGAAGCAGCGCCTTCGAACACCAAATGAATGAAAGCTACAGTAAACGACGAGCGAACCACAAACACCTAAATCAAAGTGCCACCGGAAAGAACATGGCTTGGTGAAGACGAACAGGTGAACACCCGAAAAACAGAACTAAGCTCTTATTTGGACTGGCTTTTCAAACCGCAAACTAACGCCTGCTTAAGCGGCTGCCAATGCACTGCACCTAAACAGACCACCGTAATCACTAAACCCAATTAGAACCAAAAATGCCATAGGTTGGCAGTCCGACTTCAAGCACTTGTTAGTTTGCAAACACACCCGAAGCCAATGGCTGGGTGCCAAGATGCTGATTTAAAATACAATACTTAAACTGTAAGCTGATGTAAACGGACAGCTGACCAACCCGAACACACCGCACAAACGCACGTGGCAAAGAAGAGACAATCGCAGAGTTTTTTGACCAAACACCGGCATAAAATGGCAGAGGATACTTTCACTGTTGCCAACAACAGCACCAGTAAACCCCCTACTCTACCGACACTGATTCAGCGAAAAAGAAGCAGCGTCTCCGAACACCAAACGAATGGTAGCTTCAGTAAAAGATGAGCGAGCCACAAACACCTAAATCTAAGTGCCACCGGAGAGAATTTGGCTTGGTGAAGACGAACAGGTGAACACCCAAAACACTAGACTAAGCTCTTATTTGGACTAGCTTTTTCCAACCGCAAACTAACGCCTGCTTAAGCGGCTGCCAATGCACAACACTCAAACAGACCACCGTAATCACTAAAGCCAATTCGAACCAAAAATGCCATAGGTTGGCAGTCCGACTTCAAGCACTTGTTAGTTTGCAAACACACCCTAAGCTAAAGGCTTGGTGCCAAGATGCTGATTTAACTTACAATACTTAAACCGTACGCTGATGTAAATGGACAGCTGACCAACTTGAACACAAGGCATAAACGCACGTGGCAAAGAAGAGAAAATCGCAGAATTTTGCGACCAAACGCTATGACAGAATGGCAATGGATACTTTCACTGTTGCCAACAACAACACCAGTAAAGTCCATACTCTACCAACACTGTTTCAGCGAAAAAGAAGCAGCGCCTTCGAACACCAAATGAATGAAAGCTACAGTAAACGACGAGCGAACCACAAACACCTAAATCAAAGTGCCACCGGAAAGAACATGGCTTGGTGAAGACGAACAGGTGAACACCCGAAAAACAGAACTAAGCTCTTATTTGGACTGGCTTTTCAAACCGCAAACTAACGCCTGCTTAAGCGGCTGCCAATGCACAACACTCAAACAGACCACCGTAATCACTAAAGCCAATTCGAACCAAAAATGCCATAGGTTGGCAGTCCGACTTCAAGCACTTGTTAGTTTGCAAACACACCCTAAGCTAAAGGCTTGGTGCCAAGATGCTGATTTAACTTACAATACTTAAACCGTACGCTGATGTAAATGGACAGCTGACCAACTTGAACACAAGGCATAAACGCACGTGGCAAAGAAGAGAAAATCGCAGAGTTTTACGAGCAAACACTGTGACAAAATGGCAAAGGATACTTTCACTGTTGCCAACAACAGCACCACTAAAACCCCTACTCTACCGACACTGTTTCAGCGAAAAAGAAACAGCGCCTCCGAACACCAAACGAATGGAAGCTACAGTAAACGACGAGCAAACCGCAAACACTCAAATCAAAGTGCCACCGGAAAGAACATGGCTTGGTGAATACGAACAGGTGAACACCCAGAACACTGAACTAAGCTCTTATTTGAATTGGCTTTTTCTAACCGCAAACTAACGCCGCGTTAAGTGGTGAGCAACGCAGACCACTACACCTAACGTATTGTGCCGTAAACAATAAAGCTGAAGCAAACCAAAAATGCCAAGCGTTGGGAATCCGTCTTAAACGCTTTGTTAGGTAAATTTCCAGCGTAGTGCGTTTGCCTCATGCTCCTTTATAAAACTGTCTTTATGATTGCAATATACACCAATATCGTTGTTACAAATTGAAGCACCTTCTCGCTTCAAATTACCATAATGCAACGCTATTTCTGGAAATTGAATCAAGTAGTCACGAAATGCAATATGCCTATTTGCTTCTGGAGACCCAACTAAAAAAGCATGTACTTGGTGACTTCTTTGTATGCCACCTTTTTGAAAATAACGCCTACCTGCTATACCAAATTCACCTTTAACTTCATACCCAAGCGACTCCATCAGATTATTGTTCTTGTCCAATACTTCTAGTGATTTCACTTCAACAAGAATATCTATGATTGGTTTCGCACAAAGACCTTTGACTGAAGTACTACCAATGTGATGAATTGCCACTACATTAGCTGAATTCAAGGCCGATTCTAGCAACACCTTTTCATCGCTAAATTCATTAGCCCATGAAGGTCGATAGTCTACAACTTCAATTACCCTCGAACTCATTGTTCCTCCATTTACCTAACGCCTGCTTAAGCGGCTGCCAATGCACTGCACCCAAACAGACCACCGTAATCACTAAACCCAATTCGAACCAAAAATGCCATAGGTTGGCAGTCCACTTGAAGCATTTGTTAGAGGCTTATTTCACGGTTAATATAATGAATCATTTGGTTATCACCAACTGACAATCTAGTTAAGCCACAGTTTGCATGAGGAAACCTCATTTTTTCAGCTGGTTTTATAAAAATATTAAGCAACTCTCTAATCATATGACCATGTGAAACAACTAATATACGTTCATGCTTTTGACTAAGTATTAGCTCAGCAGCATGAATGGCACGGCCAACAAACTGTTCTTTTGTTTCATCTAAAATAGGGTAACCACTACTCTCGTTGTATATAGGATTTAATGGCTTTACCAAAGTACCCAAAACTAATTGACCTTCAGCAAGGCTTCCATGAGTTTCTATTCCGATGCCCGAAGCTTTAGAAAATGGTTCAATTGTTTTCTGTGCTCTTAAGTAAGGAGAGCAGAGAATTGATTGCACTCCCAGTTTTTCTAAACAACCTACGATATCTAGAGACTGTTTGACTCCTTTGTTAGTTAAAGGGTCTGCACTACAAGAAGAAAGCAGACCTTTTTTATTCGATTCTGTTTCTGCATGTCTTAGTAAGAAAATATCCATATATCGACGAGCCTCTAACGCTTTGCTAAGGTGCAGCTAACCAATCACTGAACCCAAGCAAAGCCACTTAAACACTGAAGCCAACCAAGCCAAAAATGCCAAAGGTTAGCTGTCACTCTTAAGCAATTTGTTAGTAGCAAACCTTGCACGAAACTCAAAACCCAACAGAATTAGCGCACCGAAGCCAAAACTGAGAACATGCCCAAGTTTAGGAAGGTGGTGTTCACTAAAGATTAAGTCCAAAGCAAATGCTGGCAAAATAGTTAAGGCTAAAACTAAAAATGGAACTCGACCGCCTGTTTCACCTTTTAGGTACTTAACTAACCCAGCAGCAGCCAAGCCTAAAACCGCTTGTGAACCACCTGTACCCAAATTCCAAGGCTCTGGAACTGTAAACGTACTGGCAAATGTACCAACTGAGCCTGCTACCAACCAAATTGAGATAAAAGCCAAGGCTCCGATTTTACGCTCAAATGCAAAACCAATAGCAACGAGAGACAAAACGTTGTAAATCATATGAGGTTGTTTTACATGAATTAGCTGTGAAGCAACTAGTCTCCAAAACTCATAGTTCAGCAGATGCTCTAGCGTATAACCGCCATAAGGCTCCAACTCAGGCACTTTGACTTTTCCGAACAGAGAGCCAGATATTAGATAGTTAACTGTCAATGACACTATGACTGTTACTATTGCCAATAGAACAGCTACATATGGGAATTGACGAGATGTCAAATTTGCCTCCTTGCTACTAACGCCTGCTTAAGCGGCTGCCATGCACAACACCCAAACAGACCACCGTAATCACTAAACTCAACCGAACCAAAAATGCCATAGGTTGGCAGTCCGACTTCAAGCACTTGTTATACAACGACTATTTTGAGAACTCTATTAGATCGCTACCAGACAGTCGATAGTTAACCCATTCATCTTGGGGTTTTGCACCAATAGACTTATAAAAGTTAATTGCTGGCTCATTCCAATCAAGAACGCACCATTCAAAACGACCACAACCATTTTCAACTGCTAGCTTTGCCAGATATTTGAGAATGACCTTCCCTGCTCCCAAACCACGATATTCCGGGGAAACATACAGATCTTCCAGATACAAACCGTTTTTGCCCAACCATGTAGAATAGTTATAGAAGTAAACCGCAAAACCGACAGGCTCGCCTTTAACCTCACAGATAGTTGCATGAGCCGTAGACTGAGGAGAGAATAAGCTGGACTCAATATCTAGGAGAGTAGCTTTTACCTCATGTTCTGCCTTTTCATAGGTAGCTAAATCTGTGATAAATCGAAGTATCGTTTCAGCGTCACTCTTGTCTGCTTTCCTAATTTTGATTTGTTTCATATCCCCTCCTTGGATGTATTAGTTGTATAACGCCTGCTTAAGCGGCTGCCAATGCACAACACTCAGACAGACCACCGTAATCACTAAAGCCAAACCGAACCAAAAATGCCATAGGTTGGCAGTCCGTCTTTAAGCATTTGTTATGAAATTTTGTCAACGTGTTCCTCAAGATAGTCCTTAAAAAGGGCCTTCCAACTATGGTATACATAACCATTGTAGATAGAATAAAATCCGCTGCCTTCAGTCCTATGCGACTGGTTAATCAACGCTTGTTTATATTCTGTTTTTCGTTTTTGCTCTTGTTTTTTTAGCAAGTCTGGAGTTACGAAATACATTAGGATATCAATTTGATCATCAGGTAATAGTCGCAACAAGCCTAGGCCGTGTGAACGAGAATAGTTTAATGCACCTCTTTGATATGCAGACGACGTAACAAATAACCCTTTAACATTTACACCTGTAATTTGGTTTAATTTTGCCTTGAACTCTTCAACGTCATCAACGGGAACAGGTTTAGAATAATCTTTGCACTCAAAAACCCATAACATCGACCAATCATCAGCTCCTGGCATCCAAATTTCGATTGAAATATCTACAACAATATTGCTGTCCCTATCTCTAGAATAATAACCCTTCTTTTTAAACAAACGACAACAATCAGGATTTAGCCCTAGATAACCCGACTTGACCAAGTCTTGAATACTTTCAAAGACCCTTCCTTCAAATAGGTCCCCTTTTTCAACCGTGTTCAAATCCACCTCCAATTTCATAACGCCGCGTTAAGTGGTGAACAACGCAACCACCGCTCCTAAACCATTGTACCTTAAACACTAAATTTAACTTGAACTGAAAGCGCCAAGCGTTGTGAATCCGTCTTAAACGCCTTGTTATAACACGCCTCAATGTTTGCGCTTACAAATGAATACTGTCTTTTGGGTGATGAATACCATCGTAAATTTTGACTGGCTCCAAATCATAAGGATTAACACCTTCAAGGCACGCAACGTTAATTGCGAATTGATGTGGATTGGAGCGACTTTGGTGATGAGTGTATATCCCGCAAGTTTTACAAAAGTAGTGCTTTGCCGTCATGGTATTAAACTGATAAAGGGTTAAATTGTCTTCACCTTTTACAATTTTGAGGTTTTCAAGCAAGACAGATGCAGCAATTGCTCCGCGCTTCCTACACATAGAACAAGAGCAACGACGAGGGTCTTCTAAACCATTTGGCATAGTTAGCTCCAATTCAACTGCACCACAATGACATTTTGCGTTGTGTACTCTTTTTATGTCCATATTATTGCCTCCATGCTGACACTTCGGAAAGTGTTATAACGCCTGCTTAAGCGGCTGCCAATGCACTACACCCAAACAAACCACCGTAATCACTAAACCCAAATCAAACCAAAAATGCCATAGGTTGGCAGTCCGACTTCAAGCACTTGTTATGTAGCGATGTTTGGCCATTAGTGATCATCACCAGCGTATACCCACATAGGTTCCGTTTTCCCCGCCCTTTCGAAGCCCAATGCCCGATAAAAATCAACAGCTTCACCGTCAGCTGTTAGCATTTGTTGATGAAAGTTTTTGTATTTACTTTGCATCAGTTCCATCATCTTACGACCAACTCCAAACCCTTGGAAACGTGGGTCAACAAGCATATGCGGATAATAGACAACGAGGTAACCATCAGATATTGCATTTCCTAAACCAATAAGTTTACCGTCTTTACGTGCAGTGACCAAAGTGTCAGAATTCAACAACGCAGGTAACAATTTCTCTGGCACTTCTGCGGATGACCAACCGTTAGCTTTGTATAAACCAATGACTTCTGATTGCTCTATTTCTTTGCTAATTTGTATTGAAATTTCCATATTTCTCCTAGCTACACAACGCCTGCTTAAGCGGCTGCCATGCACAACACCCAAACAGACCACCGTAATCGCTAAACCCGATTCGAACCAAAAATGCCATAGGTTGGCAGTCCGACTTCAAGCACTTGTTATAAATATTTTTATCGGTACATCTCTCTGATTACCGCAAACAACTCGAACTTACGATCGAACCAGTAATCATCAAATTCCCACTCATCAATAGTAGCCTCGCCAATAAAACCAATATGCCAAGTATTATGAGCCATCAAGAGCCACGGAATAGCTATAAGCTCTTCTTCAGACAACTCCGAGATCGACTGATATCCACTCAGAAATGATGACCACTGTTCTTTAGTGTTGTCACTATTAGTGAATAGAAGATTCCATAAGAAGACTACAGGGTCATATATTCGCCAACTTCTGCAACAGAAATCTAAGTCAAGTATCGTGATTTGCTCTGATGAGAAGATTGCATTACCCCAATGGAGGTCTCCGTGGCACGTAACCTCGGGCAAAGGAAACTTAGACAAGTTGACCTCCACTTGCGCAGCTAAGGTTTCGATAACCCCAACCTCTTCTTGCTTGTGCCTATAACCAGCTCTGATATTGAGCAAAGGTAAAGTGAGCAACTCTTCGGTTTTTTTAGGCGGAAAATCGTGCTTACTCTGTGTTAAATGGAGCCGAGCACACTCTAGACCAAATAAGTAACATTGAGATGAATTGAGAGTGGGCATCGTATCCCCATATACAAAATGGCTTAACACTGCATACAAATCATCAATATACTGAACATACTTACCGTCAACTCCCGGGACAGGGACGGTTACAGAAACTCTATTAGCTTTCAAGCTAGCATTAAACTCGGTCATTGATGTCAAATGCGAAAAAGAGCAATGACTGGCTCTATAAAGCTTAACAACATATTGTTCACAGCAAACTGTCGTGAGTTGATACAAGTCATGCATACTCGAGAGAGCAGAAACATCAGTGACATTGATATCGTAAGCTTCTTTAAGCTTTTGTTTAAAGTATCGAATGTTACCTTTCACAGATGCTCCAATATTTATAACGCCTGCTTAAGCGGCTGCCAATGCAAGACCCCCAAACAGACCACCGTAATCACTAAAGCCAAACCGGACCAAAAATGCCATAGGTTGGCAGTCAGGTTTAAGCGATTGTTATGTGGTTACTTTTGGTTGCGATATGAACTGTCTAAAGCACTCGCAACAGAGCCAAGCACTACCGCAAAGATATCCATATCCGTCTTCTTCCTGATCCGAGTTATAAATTGTCCAAAAGCAAAAGATACAATGCTCGTGATCATCAATTTTGGAGTATTTTCTAAAGATCCAATCTTGCTGAACTGCCCAATCAATATCTTCTCGGATGTCATCGAGATTCCATTTATGACCATGGATTGTCACTTGCTTCATCATATCGTGTCTCCAACACATAACGCCGCATTAAGGTGTGAGCAACGCTACCACGAAACTCAACCATACCACCGTAAACACGAAACCCAACGATGGAATGAAAAATGCCAAGCGTTGGGAATCACTCTTAAATGCTTTGTTATGCCTAATTTTCAACCTGCTGTTCTTCAACAAGAAACACTCTTTTCCCAGCAACTAATGACTCACGTAAATCTATAACCTGCTCAAGCGAACCAACTTTATATTTGTAAGTCACAATATTATTTCTTGCCACATCGACTGCTGTTACTAGCTTGGATACAGCTTCCAAGGTTTCCCCTGCTAGTGGCTCCACCGGATAACTAGAGAGTGTTCCTGGCTTCATGTGAGCGATTTCTTCATGTCTCTTTTTTACCACTGGTGCGACTGCAACCATAAAATCTTGCACAGCAGACTCAACTTCTTTTGTGCGCTCACCAAAATTTACTCGTTTAAGCAGCATTTCCATATTTCTCACTTTACGAGTTCGGTCTGCTAATCGTGCAGTACGAATTACAACCATTTCAGCTAAAGCGTTTCTTGCTACTAAAGTATTAGCAAAATCATATCGTGTTGTTTGACCACTTAGACCTGCGGTCTGCTGTTGGTATGTGTAGATTGTGGCTAGGATATGCCACACCTCTGTTTCGACTTCATCTAAAATTGACATTTTTCTCCTTAGGCATAACGCCTGCTTAAGCGGCTGCCAATGCACTACACCCAAACAGACCACCGTAATCACATAAGCCAATTCGAACCAAAAATGCCATAGGTTGGCAGTCCGACTTCAAGCACTTGTTAGTTTGCAAGCCCACCCTAAGTTAATGGCTGGGTGCCAAGGTGCTGATTTAAAATACAATACTTAAACCGTACGCTGATGTAAATGGACAGCTGACCAACTTAAACACACCGCAAAAACGTACGTGGCAAAGAAGAGACAATCGCAGAATTTCACGAGCAAACACCATGACAGAATGGCAATGGATACTTTCACTGTTGCCAACAACAGCACCAGTAAAGCCCCTACTCTACCGACACTGTTTCAGCGAAAAAGAAGCAGCGCCTCCGAACACCAAACGAATGAAAGCTACAGTAAACGACGAGCGAACCACAAACACCTAAATCAAAGTGCCACCGGAAAGAACATGGCTTGGTGAAGACGAACAGGTGAACACTCGAAAGACAGAACTAAGCTCTTATTTGGACTGGCTTTTCAAACCGCAAACTAACGCCTGCTTAAGCGGCTGCCAATGCACGACACCCAAACAGACCACCGTAATCACTAAAGCTAAACCGAACCAAAAATGCCATAGGTTGGCAGTCCGACTTTAAGCACTTGTTATAGAGCGGACTCAACTTGGATATGATCGCATCTTACTTCAATTAAACCAAAGTCCCCCTCTAAGGAGAGTTTGTTTTTCAGAAAAGATACTCCTTCAACCTCTCCTAATGTTGGCACATCATCTGAGGTCAGCCTATTCGCCGACAATTGTAAACCAATACAACTAACGTTGATCGCATGTCTCCCTTCATTGCTAGCAGTTACTTTCACCCTTTCACCAGACTCTACCAAGAAGGTCATTTCTATATACATATTCCCATAATCCTGATTAAGAGAAAGTAAATCAGAATCTAGGAGGATGTTAAGTTCCATATTCCCAAAAGCCCTATAACGCTTTGTTAAGTTGCAGCTAACTGCCACGACACTCAAGCAAAGCCACCGTAATCACCAAACTCAAACCGAACCAAAAATGCCACAGGTTAGCTGTCAGCTTGAACAATTTGTTATACATCATTTACTGTGACTTCAATAACCTGAGTTTTTGCGTGCAAAAATTCATATGCTGCTCTAGTTTTCTTGATAAAGGCAATATCTCTAGATAAAACAAAGTCTGCAAAGCTGCCAATTGAAGCATGACCAGCGTCACTCATAGCGGCAGTGAACCTTTTTTCTTTCTTCATCTTCGAATCAGGATGGTATCCAATAACATTTAAAACGTTGTAGATAGATGTGATTTTCTCAAAAAGAAACATTTCACGGTTGTAAATCGAATTGTAGCTAATCCCATAAAATTGTTCGATAGTAAAGTTAGTTTCTGAGTAACCCTGTAAGCCCTTATGTGCCGTCCAAATTTTTTCAAGGACGTCCGGTGGTTCAATATTATTCAACTGCACTGGACCGATGCCCGTACTTTCCCTGTAAGTTTTTACACCGGAGTAGTTACGCTCATCCGAAGTATGTTTCCTTAGTTCACCTGACGCTTGTGATAGAGCCTCATCATACGAACGCTTCAACCCTGTGGTATATGCTGATACTTGCTCATTGAGTTCAGGAAAATTTTCCTGAATCTCATCAGAATCAACCAAGCTGTGTAGATAATTAATTAGATTATCAAAAGCACCTAATTGCTCACCATTTATATCATCAAACGTATCACCACTCCTACCCCCGTAGAATTTAATTAGAGACTGAGCAGTTGCTTTTTCCATTCTCTCGTAAACTGGTTCGATATTTAGGCAGTAGTTTTCAAATGCCTTCTCTGGCTTTGTAATATCAAGCGTTGCATCACCAGTAAATTTAAACTGAGGCGTAAGAACGAGTTTGAGATACATTGCCTCTAGATCATCTAGCACACCCAAGTACAAAGAGCCATTTTCTCCAGTTCTTTTGATTTCCTTGAGGTTTTCATCTGAATATAAGATCTGAAATTTTTGTTTAAGCTCATCTTTAAAACTCATTTCTGGGTTTTTAACTAACAAATCCAATATGTTGTGATCAAGATACGCCGTCGGCTTTCCTTGATATTTTGGAATTGAATTTTCCATCCGACACCCTCCTGATGTATAACGCCTGCTTAAGCGGCTGCCAATGCAAGACACCCAAACAGACCACCGTAATCACTAAAGCCAAACCGAACCAAAAATGCCATAGGTTGGCAGTCCGACTTCAAGCACTTGTTATGTGTGTCCTTCGAGCTTCCATTTTGCATTCGAGAATTTAATTGACCAATAACCTGCATTTTCCGGAAGTATGCCAATTTCACCAGATAATAAACCGTCCTCGATCGTATAAGTAAAGTCAGTTATTTCCAAGTTGCTTAAGGTACTACTAGTGATTTCTCCACCCATAGATAAAGATAGGCTTTCGTAGTCAAACAGTTGGAGTTCTACTTTTTGATACTCCTGATGTTCATTGTCATACGGAACTACAATCAACCTAACACCAAACTGGCCAATTGAAATAACCTCTAAAGACAAATCATGCCACTCGAATTGATTTAATATGATTGACTCCTTGACATACATAACGCTGAGTTAAGCTGCGCACCAACACCCAACTTACAAAGCACACTTAACTTCAAACCAAAAATGCCGTAGGTCCGTGCGTCAGCTTGAACGACTTGTTAGTTTGCCAGACCACCCAAAGCTAATGGCTAGATGCCAAAGTGCTGATTTAAAATGCAATACTTAAACTGTGCGCTGATGTAAACGGACAGCTGACCAACTAGAACACACCGCACAAACGCACTTGGCAATGAAGCGACAATCGCAGAGTTTTGCGACCAAACACTGTGACAAAATGGCAAAGGATACTTTCACCGCTGCCAACAACAGCACCCTTGAAACTCCCCTTTGTACGGCACAGTTTCAACTACAAAGAAACAGCACCTACGAACACCAAATCTGGGAAAGTTGCAGTAAACAGTGAATGAACCAAAATCACTTAGTTCAAAGTGCCACCGGAAAGAACGTGGCTTGGTGAAAACGAACAGGTGAACACCAGAAATACTGAACTAAGCTCTTATTTGGATTGGCTTTTTCTAACCGCAAACTAACGCCTGCTTAAGCGGCTGCCAATGCACTGCACCCAAAAAGACCACCGTAATCACATTAGCCAAACCGAACCCAAAATGCCATAGGTTGGCAGTCCGACTTCAAGCACTTGTTAGTTTGCAAGCCCACCCTAAGCTAATGGCTGAGTGCCAAGGTGCTGATTTAACTTACAATACTTAAACCGTACGCTGATGTAAACGGACAGCTGACCAACTCGAACACACCGCACAAACGCACTTGGCAAAGAAGAGACAATCGCAGAATTTCACGAGCAAACACTGTGACAAAATGGCAAAGGATACTTTCACTGTAGCCAACAACAGCACCAGTAAAGCCCCAGGGCGAGATCATGAACGTTTTTTGAGCTAAATAGGATCGATTTGACGATCTGATCTAGCTGTGATCATATACTCCCTTTTGAGGGTATTTTCATGAGCATCGACGCTTTCTCTGAGCATTTTGGCCACCTAACAGATCCACGTCAATCAGCTAAAATTAGCTACCCATTATTCGATGTTTTGTTTTTGGTAGTGTGTGCCGTTATTGCAGGTTGTGAAGGATGGGAAGATATTGAAGACTTTGGTGAAGTTCACCTTGATTGGCTTCAAGAAAAAGGCTTCTTCCCAGATGGTCTGCCTACACATGACACTATTGCACGTATCGTTTCACGCCTTGAACCAACTGAGTTTCAAACAAGTTTTGCTAGCTGGATGCAGGCTATATCTCAACGCTCAAAAGGTGAGTTGATAGCTATCGATGGTAAAGTTTTGAGAGGCTCATACGATCGTGAAAGCCGCCAGTCTACAATCCATATGGTTAGCGCTTTTGCAACCGCTAATGGTGTCGTCGTAGGACAACGAAAAACCGATGCTAAATCAAATGAAATCACAGCGATACCAGAGTTACTTCAGCTACTAGATATTAAAGGTTGCCTCGTTTCGATTGATGCCATCGGTTGTCAAACAAACATTGCTGCCACCATTACCGATGAAGGTGGAGATTATCTCCTTGCAGTGAAAGGAAATCAGGAGTCACTGTTTAAAGCAGTGCAACATGCGCTTAAAGAGAAAAGAATTGCAAAAAGCGAACCTCAAAATGTCACGATTGAAAAAGGGCATGGTCGAGTAGAAGCCCGTGAATACCATGTCTTACCCGCAGGCGAGCTAGCCAAACAGTTTCCCGAATGGAAAGGACTAAAATCCATTGGTTTTGCACTAAGTTGCCGTGTTGATAATAAAGGAAAAAGTTCTTTCGAATATCGTTACTATATCAGTTCAGCAGAACTCACAAATACAGAGTTTGCAGCAGCGGTTCGTGGCCACTGGGGTATAGAAAACAGTTTGCATTGGGTGCTTGATGCCACGATGAATGAAGACAGTTGCCAAATTTACCGAAACAATGCCGCTGAAGTCATGGCTTGCATACGCCATATCGCACTAAATATGTTACGTTCTGAAAATACCAAGAAAGCAAGTGTGCGTCGTAAACAAAAGATAGCGGCGATGAGCAATGATTATTTAGACAAAGTATTGCTCGCTGGTCTTGATGCATCGAACAATAATTAGGCACTCATGCTCTCGCCCTGAGTAAAGCCCCTACTCTACCGACACTGTTTCAGCGAAAAAGAAGCAGCGCCTCCGAACACCAAACGAATGAAAGCTACAGTAAACGACGAGCGAACCACAAACACCTAAATCAAAGTGCCACCGGAAAGAACGGGGCTTGGTGAGAACGAACAGGTGAACACCCAAAACACTGAACTAAGCTCTTATTTGGATTAGCTTTTTCTAACCGCAAACTAACGCCTTGCTAAGATGCGGCTAACTGCCACGAAACCTAAGCAAAGCCACCGTAATCACTAAACCCAACCGAACCAAAAATGCCAAAGGTTAGCCGTCATTCTTGAGCAATTTGTTATGTTGCGAGACAGTACGATGAACCTAAAGGCTGGGTGGCAAGGTGTTGATTTGGAATACATTACTAGACCCTGCCACCGAAGTAAAACGGACAGCTGCCCAAGTTGAACTAGGCCGATAAACGCACTTGGCAATGAAGCGACACTTGAGGATGCTCCCACACCAACTGCGCTCACATGGCAAAGGATACTTTCACTGAAGCTGACCATAGCGAACACGGAAATTGCGGTTTGCAGACGGATATCCCACCACAAAGAAACAGCGTGCTTGAAAACCAAGAATTACGCAGAATGGAAGGTGAAAAGCACTGACGAAGAACTCAGTATCCTTGCGCCGAGACAAGCTAGAAAACATGAACTAAAACAGCCACATAACGCCTGCTTAACTTGCTGCCAACTGCACCACACTCAAACAGACCACCGTAATCACTAAAGCCAAACCGAACCAAAAATGCCATAGGTTGGCAGTCAGGTTGAAGCACTTGTTATAGGTTTTTTGCCAACCATATTTGGTGAGATTTTTGCGGTGAAATAACACCCGATAACACTAACCCTTTAAGGCAGCCAAATCTTGAATGCCCTTCAACCAAATGGTAATTAGAACCAGTTATCAGCATGATTGGTGGACGAAGCCATGTTCGATTACATTGCCAATTTTGGACTGTTGCCTTATTGTGACCAATTAGGCTCCAATCGTTTTCCGACGCTACCCTTTGTGATTTTAAAGCGCATGTGTCAGACCAGCCTTTAAAATCAGTGAATATCGAAGCTTCAGCAATCTCACTGTAACTGAGGTCAACAAGAGTCCATTCTAAGTTTGATATATTGATATCAGCATACTGCTCTTGAAAACCATAATTTCTGCCATGATCCGCGTAAAACTGCTCTATAACATCTAGTGGAGTGTTAGGCAGTTTAGCAACTAAATCATCGACTAAGATATTACCTGCATCATCCTGACTCAAATGCATCAAATCACTAAATTTCATAGAACTCCTGAGTTAAATTCTGGGGGAACGTATAACGCCTGCTTAAGCGGCTGCCAATGCGCAACACTCAAACAGACCACCGTAATCACATAAGCCAAACCGAACCAAAAATGCCATAGGTTGGCAGTCCACTTGAAGCATTTGTTAGTTTGCCATCCACCCTAAGCTAATGGCCGGGTGCCAAGGTGCTGATTTAAAATACAATACTTAAACCTAGTACCGATGTAAACGGACAGCTGACCAACTTAAACACACCGCACAAACGCACGTGGCAAAGAAGAGACAATCGCAGAATTTCACGACCAAACACTGTGACAAAATGGCAAAGGACACTTTCACTGCTGCCAACAACAGCACCCATGAAACTCCCCTTTTATGACACTGTTTCAACAACAAAGAAAAAGCACTTACGAACACCAAAACTGGGAAAATCGCAGTAAACTGTGAACGAACAAAAATCACTTAAATCAAAGTGCCACCGGAAAGAACATGGCTTGGTGAATACGAACAGGTGAACACCCGGGAAAATGAACTAAGCTCTTATTTGGATTAGCTTTTTTCAACCGCAAACTAACGCCTGCTTAAGCGGCTGCCAATGCACAACACTCAAACAGACCACCGTAATCACCAAACCCAATTTGAACCAAAAATGCCATAGGTTGGCAGTCCACTTGAAGCATTTGTTAGTTTGCCATCCACCCTAAGCTAATGACCGCGTGCCAAGGTGCTGATTTGAAATACAATACTTAAACGGTGCGCTGATGTAAACGGACAGCTGACCAACTCGAACACACCGTACAAACGCACGTGGCAAAGAAGAGACAATCGCAGAATTTCACGAGCAAACACTGTGACAAAATGGCAAAGAATACTTCCACTGTTGCCAACAACAGCACCAGTAAAGCCCCTACTCTACCGACAGTGTTTCTGCGAAAAAGAAGCAGCGCCTCCGCTCACCAAACGAATGAAAGCTACAGTAAACGACGAGCGAACCACAAACACCTAAATCAAAGTGCCACCGGAAAGAACATGGCTTGGTGAATACGAACAGGTGAACACCCGAAAAAATGAACTAAGCTCTTATTTGGATTGGCTTTTTCCAACCGCAAACTAACGCCTGCTTAAGCGGCTGCCAATGCACCACACCCAAACAGACCACCGTAATCACCAAACTCAAACCGAACCAAAAATGCCACAGGTTGGCAGTCCGTCTTTAAGCATTTGTTATGTGGCGAGACAGTACGATGAACCTAAAGGCTTGGTGGCAAGGTGTTGATTTGGAATACATTACTAGACCCTACCACTGAAGTAAATCGGACAGCTGCCCAAATTGAACTAGGCCGATAAACGCACTTGGCAATGAAGCGGTATTTGAGGATGTTCCCGTACCAACTGCGCTAACATGACAAAGGATACTTTCACTGAAGCTGACCAAAGCGAGCACGGAAATTTCGGTTTGCAGACGGACATCCCACCACAAAGAAACAGCGTGCTTGAAAGCCAAGAATCATGAGGACTGAAAGGTGAAAAGCACTGACATAGAACTCAGTACCCCTGCGCTGAACCAAGCTAGAAAACATGAACTAAAACAGCCACATAACGCCTGCTTAAGCGGCTGCCAACACCACTGCGCCCAAACAAACCACCGTAATCACTGCACCCACTTCAAACCAAAAATGCCACAGGTTGGCAGTCCGTCTTTAAGCACTTGTTATGTAACTAGCTCAAATATAGGTTTGACATAGAATTACATCTTAAATTTGTTATACTACTAGTTGAATTTATAATTTGAGTATTGATATGTTAAATAAACTCAACCTACTAAAAACCCTTATTATTTGTTTACTATGTACTAATAACTTCGCAAATGCATCAGATGACATGGATCTGATAAGCTGCAACAATGTTGAGCTCCTATTACAGAGTGACACCACTATAAACCGCAAGATCTTAGAATCAAGCATGCGCCAATCTTACGCAAGAGCTGATGACTGGTTTATTGGAAAGTTTGGGAATGACTACCTTAATTCGATGAGTGATGTCTATGCAGAGAAAAACAATGGTATTGGCTTTTCAGATATGGCAGGGCAAATGCTCTTTCAAAACATCATTAAGGACTCTGTTGACATGTGCAGAGAATTAGTCGCTTCCGATGAGATTCCTAATGAAAAGCTATGGATTATCATGTCGATTTATATGACTAATATGTATGAAAATGCTCTAGAACAGTAAGCTATGATTAGAAGCATGGATGCTTACATAACGCCTTGCTAAGTTGCAGCTAACCGCCACGATACTCAAGCAAAGCCACCGTAATCACTAAACTCAACCCAAACCAAAAGTGCCACAGGTTAGCTGTCAGCTTGAGCAAATTGTTATAAATAGACCTGCGGCAAACTCCGAGACCAAAGCGCTTACGAAAATCACTATTGATGATCGGGGCCTCGACAAGCTGAGCGGCTGCCCGTTGAACTCCCAACGATGTGGTGCCACCACAAACTGCGTTGCCAGTGAAGACTTTGAGCAAGCCACTCACCGAAGTCACGAGCAGCTGGTTGCCACTGCACATTCTCACGTTGGGCACTGGCCGAGAATGGCTAATTAGCCCTGCCCCAAATTCAAATGGCGACAACACCAACGAACGGCCAGCATTGAAGCGAGTTTGTAGCCGAAAAAGACACTGGCCACATAGCGAATACTAAACCCTCACCCCAAAAATTACCGGACCAAAATCAGCAGCTTTATAACGCCTGCTTAAGCGGCTGCCAATGCACAATACCTAAACAGACCACCGTAATCACTAAAGCCAAACCGAACCAAAAATGCCATAGGTTGGCAGTCCGACTTCAAGCACTTGTTATGTTGCGAGACAGTGCGATGAACCTAGTGGCTTGGTGGCAAGGTGTTGATTTGGAATACATTACTGGACCCTACCACTGAAGTAAAACGGACAGCTGCCCAAGTTAAACTGACTCGATTAACGCACTTGGCAATGAAGCAACATTTGAAGATGTTCCCTTACCAGTTGCACTCACATGACAAAGGGTACTTTCACCAAAGCTGACCACGGCAAGCTCGGCAATTTGAGTTTGCAGATGGACATGCCACTACAAAGAAACAGCGTGCTTGAATACATAGAATCATGATAACTGAAAAGTGAAAAACGCTGACGAAGAGCTCAGTACCATTTCGCCGAACCAAGCTAGGAAACATGAACTAAAACAGCCACATAACGCCTGCTTAAGTGGCTGCCAAAGCACCACACCCAAACAGGCCACCATAATCACCTAACTATAACTGAACCCAAAATGCCGAAGGTTGGCAGTCCAGCTTCAAGCATTTGTTATGTACGTTGTTAAACTAGAGCTAGTTTAGGTTTTGCAAAATCAATATAGCACGATTTTGAATTGTATGAACTAGTAGGAGTATCCCCTAGCCCTCTCATACAGTGAAAGTACAAAACCAGGGATAACAAATGCTAAACCAGGAGCAACAAATAGTAATGATAGCGCCCAATGCCACTCCCACACATTCATTGCTCCAAAAAAAGACCCGATCGTTATCGGAAGAGTAAACCTAAAGAAAAAACAACCAAATAATGCCACTGCTGCCCATCCAGCCCCCAAATGATAGTCAATACCAAGATACCCAGCATACACTTGAGCAATACCGAATATGGTGAATAACAGAAAACCGACTATAGCCACAATTACCTCATATGAAAGATTACTTAAATACAGCGAAAGTTCGCATATAAGCCACACATCTAGTGAAAGCAATACCATTTTACCAAAGGTACGCCATCAAACATATAGGTAGTAGTACATAACGCCTTGCTAAGTTGCAGCTAACTGCACGATACCCAAGCAAAGCCACCGTAAACACTAAACTCAACCAGAACCAAAAGTGCCACGGGTTAGCTGTCAGCTTGAGCAAATTGTTATGTGCATCAACACACGACTTAATCTTGAATGTCTCCGCTTAACTCAACAACACCTCCAAGGTGATTAACAAAGGAGAGACGAATCGACTTTCCTTTTCGATAAGCCATGCAAGGACTATTTACATCAATATTTAGGTCACCAAACTCCACCCTTGTTACATTAGATAACGCAATCGTCAGCTCATCATTATTCAAGAGTCCAATAATTTTCACACGGGATGTAATGTGGAATTTGGTAATTGACGCTACAACAAATGGATTGTATTCACCGCTTTTAAATTTCCCAATACGTGTTCCACTCGGTTCGGTTTGAGAAATAGTTTTAACCGGTAAATTTCGATTATCCGTACAAGGGTGTTTTTCCCAAGGTTTACCGAGTGAATCAAAAAATACTCTACCGCCGTATGGCGATTGATAGAAGAAAACTGAAGCCCCACAAACAGGGCAGTATGCGCTCGGATTGACATAACTGGGAAAACACTTGGTTTGTTCGGCTAAATTCCCGAAGCTTCTTTCCACAGAGTAGTCTTGGTTTGTATAACTCGTGCTCTTACAGCACCAACCACAAGTACAATCTGGATAATGATTATGTCCACCCATACAGCTCAGCCTACATCGAATTACATTGTTTATCGTAATACCATTGTACAGTAATTGCCAAAGCCTATGGAATAGCATAGTGAGGGGAATAAGCGCATAACGCCTTGCTAAGATGCGGCTAACTGCCACGAAACCTAAACAAAGCCACCGTAATCACTAAACCCAACCGAACCAAAAATGCCAAAGGTTAGCCGTCATTCTTGAGCAATTTGTTAGGTAACGAACTCAAAGGGAGCACCTCATTTCAATTACATTTCCACAAGTGCCTGACTCAAGAAAATCTGCGCGCTTATAGAGACTTACAGCAGGATTGTCGGGAAATACCCTAAGAGCAACTTCAGCTGAATTGTGCTGTTTTGCGTGCTTCTTAACTAATGTAAGGCAAGTAGTCCCTATACCCATTCCTTGAGCACTTTTGATTAGCTGAAAGTCTCTAAGATAAGTGGTCGTGTCTGCGTAACTAAAGCGAATGACACCCACTCGTTCTCCGTTCGCATAAACCTCAAAATTATCAAAGTTTTTCCAACTATCAGCGAACATTTCCCTATCCCACGAAATGTCATAACACTGATAATACTCTGCCATATTTGCTTTCGTTAGACTTTCAGCGAACTTCCAATCTAACGCTGGCTTGAGAAAAACTTCCATATTCACTCCTAGTTACCTAACGCCTGCAATAAGGTGCCCCACGACAAACCTACAAAGCGCACCGAACTTCATACCAAAAATGCCGAGTGTAACGAGTCACCTTAATTGCCTTGTTATGTTTGATTCCATGTATTACGAGACAGACTATAGTAAACATGGTCCATAATACGACCGTTCAAATTTTCGGAATTAGTTATGATGCCTTCTTTTTCGAAACCCAGGCGTTCACATACACCTCTACTTGGCATATTGCCAACACTAACCGGTATTTCAACTTTATCCATGTTAAGTTCAGTAAAAGCGATACCAATTAATTGCTTACATGCCCTAGTCATTATCCCCTTGCCTTGAAAGGCTTTCGATAGCCAGTAGCCTATTTCTACTTTCTTTAAGTCATAGTCAATGTAGTTAAAACTAATGCAACCAACTGGTGCTGATTTATAAAGAATAAAGCAAACCAAACCTTTACCTTCAGCATATTTATGGAGCGAGTCACAAACAAATCGCTGATAATCTTCTATCTTTTTGGTATGAGGAGGCCACGCCATCCACTCCGATAAATATTCATTTTCGTCACGAATAATTTGAAAAACTTCGTGGGCTCTTTGGGAATTTACTAACTCTAAAGCTACTTCATTATCTACTTGCCATTTAAACAACTGAACACCTTCCTTGTAATATTGCTTCTATGATTGATTGAAAAACATAACGCCCTGTTAAGGGGTGAGCAACGCAATACCGATGCCGCCGCATACCACCTGAAACACTAAAACCAACGCATAGTGAAAATGCCACGCGTTGCGAATCCCTCTTGAACAGTTTGTTAACTGGCAGCCTCAAAGTGGATAAAAAACATGACAAGATCCACGTCATTCGCTTTTGACAACGTATAGTCTTCACCTACGATATTGGAAACAGCAGACTTCCAGAAACTTAGTGCCCCTGAGTTTTCCAAAAGAATTCGGATTTGCCATTTACCCGGAAAAGCTCTAACGACTTGCTCCAAAACAAGCTTTCCTACGCCCTGACCTTTAAACTTACGTAGAACAAAAAATTGGGCAACGTCGTAAAGTGTTAAGTCACTAGGGTAACGACGAATCAGAACAAAACCTGCGAGTTCGTTATTCACCTTTATGAAATATGGAGTATGATCATCTCGATTCCAATAAGGGTCGAACTTTGAGACATCATACCCTCCGAACGTACCATCTTTAGCTGGATTCCATTTCATATACTCTGACATGTCGTATACGTAGTAGCAGAACAAATTCTCAAGTACATGCCGCTCTTCTCGTTCTATTTTTACTAGCTGAACTTCCATTTTTCTCCTTGCCAGTTAACGCCCTGTTAAGGTGTGAGCAACGCAATGCCGAAGCCGCTGCATACCACCTTAAACACTAAAACCAACGCATAGTGAAAATGCCATGCGTTGCGAATCACTCTTGAACAGTTTGTTATGCGTAATTTTTGACGCACTTTGTCATTGCTGTTTCCGAGATTGACAAACCATCGATTCGATATTGATCGTTGAACTCTCCAACAACATTGAACCCTGATTTTAAGTAGAGGTTCTTTGCCGGGAAATTCTCTGACAATACACAAAGATCAAGCCAGTCAATTTCAGCTTTTTCTTGGCAGAAATTTATAACAGCATCAATGAGTCTTTGACCAAGACCTTGCTTCCGGCAAGAAACATCTACGCCCATACCCAATAGAACTCTGTGAGAACGGCTTCCATTACAGTGGTGGCGAAGATCAATATGACCTTTGATATTTCCAGAAATGTCTTTTACAACCCAAAGTTTTCTCCAACCTAAGTCGCCAAACTGATGAGAAAAGCCTTGGATAAACTTATCTTTTGTTGTTTCTGGAATTTCACTTTGCTCTCTGGAAATTGGCTGGAAAAGAGGAACTTCTCCATTACCATTTTCAGACAGCTGATTTTCTAGATACACAAAGAATGAATCTAAATCCGATTTTTCCGCTTCTACTACTTCCATCTAATTCTCGGTACTCCATCGATTACGCATAACGCCTTGCTAAGATGCGGCTAACACCACTGAACCCAAGCAAAGCCACCGTAATCACTAAACTCAACCGAACCAAAAATGCCAAAGGTTAGCCGTCATTCTTGAGCAATTTGTTATGTGGCGAGACAGTGCGACGCACCTAAAGGCCGGGTGGCAAGGTGTTGATTTGGAATACATTACTAAACCCTACCACCGAAGTAAAACGGACAGCTGCCCAAGTTGAACTAGGCCGATAAACGCACTTGGCAATGAAGCGACATTTGACGATGTACCCGCACCAGCTGCGCTCACATGGCAAAGGATACTTTCACTGAAGCTGACCCCAGCGAGCACAGAAATCGGGGTTAGAGGACGGACACCCCACCACAAAGAAACAGCGTACTTGAACAGAAGGCTCATGATGACTAAAAGGTGAAAAGCACTAACGCAGGACTCAGTACCCTTGCGCCGAGCCAAGCTAGAAAATATGAACTAAAACAGCCACATAACGCCTGCTTAAGCGGCTGCCAATGCACAACACTCAAACAGACCACCGTAATCACTAAAGCCAATTCGAACCAAAAATGCCATAGGTTGGCAGTCCACTTGAAGCATTTGTTAGTTTGCCAACCCACCCTAAGCTAATGGCTGGGTACCAAGATGCTGATTTAAAATACAATACTTAAACCGTATGCCGTTGTAAACGGACAGCTGACCAACTTGAACACAAGGCACAAACGCACGTGGCAAAGAAGAGACAATCGCAAAATTTTGCGAGCAAACACTGTGACAAAATGGCAAAGGATACTTTCACTGTTGCCAACAACAGCACCAGTAAAGCCCTACTCTACCGACACTGTTTCAGCGAAAAAGAAGCAGCGCCTCCGAACACCAAACGAATGAAAGCTACAGTAAACGACGAGCTAACCACAAACACTTAAATCAAAGTGCCACCGGAAAGAACATAGCTTGGTGAATACGAACAGGTGAACACCCGAAAAAATGAACTAAGCTCTTATTTGGATTGGCTTTTTCCAACCGCAAACTAACGCCTGCTTAAGCGGCTGCCAATGCACCGCACTCAAACAGACCACCGTAATCACATAAGCCAAACCGAACCAAAAATGCCATAGGTTGGCAGTCCGACTTCAAGCACTTGTTAGTTTGCAAACCCACCCTAAGCTAAAGGCTGAGTGCCAAGGTGCTGATTTAAAATACAATACTTAAACCGTACACTGTTGTAAACGGACAACTGACCAACTCGAACACACCGCACAAACGCACTTGGCAATGAAGAGACAATCGCAAAACCTTCGACCAAACACTATGAAAAAATGGCAAAGGATACTTTCAACCATGCCAACAACAGCACCAGTAAAGCCCCTACTCTACCGACACTGTTTCAGCGAAAAAGAAGCAGCGCCTCCGAACACCAAACGAATGAAAGCTACAGTAAACGACGAGCGAACCACAAACACTTAAATCAAAGTGCCACCGGAAAGAACATGACTTGGTGAATACGAACAGGTGAACACACGGAAAAATGAACTAAGCTCTTATTTGGATTGGCTTTTTCCAACCGCAAACTAACGCCTTGCTAAGATGCGGCTAACTGCCACAAAACCTAAGCAAAGCCACCGTAATCACTAAACTCAACCGAACCAAAAATGCCAAAGGTTAGCCGTCATTCTTGAGCAATTTGTTATATGCTTGCGCCCTAGGTAGAAGAATTTCCTTGTAAACTGTTACCCCTATGGACACCGTAGATAGGGCAATAGCAAGTAAGGATAATGACATCGTTAGCTTAAATTTCTTATTTTCCTGCCGTAAATCAGCTAAAACCGACGCCAAATAGGGGAAGTTAACGCAATGCATGTCTTGGCCGACTTTCAAGGCAAAGAAGTGAACATTTGCACCATCATTATGCTTGTAGCCATATTTTTTCTCCAAGTGATAATAGAGTCGCCCAAAAATAACATCACCATCAACACCAAATTGGCTTGCTAACAAATCACAGTCTATAGGTACGTAAACCTTAGAAGCCCGGTTATTCTGACCATTTTCAGCCCAAGAAATAAACTCCTCGTAATAATTATTATAAATGAAGTTAAGCAACTCCAAGTCTGTTGGTGTTCTTTTTGTTTTCATAATGGTTGTACTAATATTCCAATTGCATATAACGCCCGCTTAACTTGCTGCCAACTGCACCACACTCAAATAGTCCACCGTAATCACAAAAGCCAAACCGAACCAAAAATGCCATAGGTTGGCAGTCAGGTTTAAGCGATTGTTATACGTTGTTGCGGTTGATAATCTCATTGCAAGCCTTAACGACATAGATGCGATAGTGCTCTATGATTTTAGCTAGTTCTTTATCAGCTCTTATTAGAAATTCTTCTGAGCACCGTGGGCGAACATGATTTAATGGCAAATGATCAGTCTCAGATGCTACAAGACCGAACACATGATATTCAGTATCCCAACACTGCCCATATTTTCTATCCCCAATATGAGTTAGAGCAATTATATTTTCTAAGTAGTTTTGATCTGTTTCAAGCAAGCTCTTTGCAAGTCTAGTTTCTTCTTCAGACATGTAATCCCCACCCAATACTCTAAAACGTATAACGCTTTATCTACCGCTTAGATCCGCAGATCTCTCCAACAAACTATCCGTAGAATATCCCATTTGAATCAAAATTTTCACCACTTACCCCACAAAATCAACTAGATAAGCAACTAGTACTCTAACTCAAACTTCACAATATGCAGCATTAGACCCAATATTAGTTTAATAACTAATCAAACCATAAATACTGGTTAAATAAACAGTTCTTTGTGAAACTCTATGTGCAGTACCAACAACCCAACATAGACCATTACCTGACGACTAATCCTTATACTTAAGCGGCTTCACCACCTGGTCTAACCCTTCTATCTTGAGCGCTAGACACAATTGAAGTAACTGGCCTAGCTCTCCTTCAGGAAATCCCTTTTTATCAAACCAAAGAAGGTATTCTTCTGGTAGGTCAATCAACACTCGTCCTGCGTATTTACCAAACGGCATTTGGGTACGAGCAAGCTTTAATAGGTTTTGTTTGTCTAACATGGTGTAACTCTGTGATTTTGAAGAGCCTAGTCTAACGAGTGGCGTTCGTCAGGTATAGATAGATTGCGTTATCCAAGCAAAGTAGCCGCCTAAAGCTGTTGATTTTACGTACAATTCACTTAAACAGAGGTTGAGCTTAGCGTGCCACACTCGTAAAATACTTCCCAATAAGAACATATCGGACGTGTCTATGAGAAAGCGAATTCTGCCTATCCCTCTAATTCTATTGATTCCTATCCTACTTTTAATTGCTGTCGTTGTCGCAGGGACATACCGCCTTAACACTAGCCATGAAGAAATTGCGGCTAAACAAGGTCGATACGTAAAATCAGATCAAGAAGGCAAAGCGGTGATGCTGCACTTGTTTAGCCTCAAAGATGCTCAACCTTGGCGTGTTGCGATTCCAGATACCATGGCGAGCGCCATGCTTACTGATATCCCAGATATGGCAACTAATACTGTGGCCCAAGGTAATTATCGTAATGGACCAGAAGTAGGAACGGTATCTTTGGATTACTCACAACTATTGGTATTGTATTTCAAAGACCAGCCAAGTAGCCAAATGACGTTTGTTGCGCCTTACTCGGTATCGAACCAAGGCAGTGGTGTATTTTATTACCTCGGGTTGTTTAGACTCGACCACCAGCATAAGAAAGTCGATCAATTGGATTACCAATTACTTGGCGATCGCATTCAAAACTTGGCGTTAAGCCTAGATCACCCATTTGATGTAACCCAATCCATTATTGCTAGCTTCAAAAAACACAGTGATAAGCAAGCAATGGCTGAATCTCCGTCTGAACAAACAAGTCTAACGATTCATTCCAGCCCGACAACACTTGAATAGCACTACCCACAACATCTGATTCGGGGATATGACCCTAAGAGTCATATCCCGCTTTATCCTTCCACCTCTGGAATGGCAAATGCGTTCGTCGTTTTGCGTTGGTTCAGTTATAACTAGCCACTAGCTAAATAGCGCTATGCAGTTTTCTTGATCAAAGTACCAATGCACATACGAGGCAATGCAATTTTTATAACGCCAAACCACATCACTTTGTTTGCCTCGCTGGGATATTGAAGTTGCGATAACCTCTTCTTCACTTTGTGCGACCGAATAATGAAACGTATGTCCGCGTATCAATTTACCTTCAATATCGGCTTCAACAATGCCCAGCGCAGCAAGCTGTGATTGCATCTGTCCACGAATATTTAATGCACCACACATTGGTTGAGTATTACCATCTATGTCCATAAGCGACTGACCTAAAAACAGCATCCCACCGCATTCGGCAACACAAGGTTTGCCTGCTTCTATATGCGCCTTAATTTGTAGGTGTAATTGGCTTAGTCCAGACAATACCTCTAGATGAAGCTCTGGATACCCTCCAGGTAGGTACAAGCCATCACAAGTCGGCAACGGGTCTCCTGCTATAGGGGAAAAGTAACTAATTTTCGCCCCAAGCGATTCAAGAGTTTCTATATTGGCTTGATAGATAAAAGCAAAGCTCTCATCCTTTGCTACAGCAATCGTTTTGCCTGCTAATGAACTATCAGTGGGTAAAGGCTCAACGCTATTAAACGGCTTGGCTGCTGGAAGTTTAAAATTTGTACTATTAGCTAAGGTTTCAGCGGCATGGTCTAACCTTTGTTCTAAATCATCGAGTTCTTGGGCTTGTACGAGTCCTAAATGGCGTTCTGGAAGGGTCATGTCTGAGTTTTTAGGTAGCCATCCACAAAACTCCACGTCCCCCAAAATACTCTCTTTAAGCATTTCTGCATGTCCTTGCGAGCCAACACGGTTGGCAATCACGCCATACAAGTCAACATCATCTCGATAGGTAGCTAAACCGTGAACCAAAGCTCCAAATGTTTGAGCCATGGCCCCTGCATCTACCACCGCTAGCACGGGCAGATCGAATTTCGCAGCAATGCCGGCACTAGAGCATTGTCCATCAAACATCCCCATCACACCTTCTATTAAGATCAGGTCAGCTTCTTGTGCCGCTTGATAGAGACGGCGGCGACATTCTTGTTCTCCACACATCCATAGATCAAGTTGATAAACTGGCGCTTTACTCGCCGCAGATAGAAATTGTGGGTCAATAAAATCAGGGCCAGTTTTAAAAACTCGTACTTTCAAGCCTTTATTGACTAACGAACGTGCTAGCGCTGCTACCACGGTTGTTTTCCCGCTTCCTGATGAAGGGGCTGCAACAACCAACGCTGGGCAATAGGCGGTACTCATTGTCTTTCTCCTAGATTTTGTAGTGCTTGTTCTAACTGCTGCCAATGGGCTTCAGATTGAGGTAAACCGAACCTCAATGCGTCTTGTTCATCGGTCAGGCGTACTAAAACACCTTGCTGTGCTAACCCGTGATGTAGTTCTTTTGCCTGAACACTGCCCACCCGCCAAAATAGTGCCTGACCAGTTACTTCAGAGTGCGGAAAATATTGGCTAAGTAGATCCCCCATGCGCTCACTCAGACCAATCAGTGTTCTGCGATTCGAGTCTTGCCATGATTTATTCTTCAGAGCGTGTTTGGCAACGTATCGAGCAGGGCCAGACACCGCCCAAGGGCCAAGGATCGTTTTTAACGCTTCTCTCCAGCGCAACGAGGCAAACATGAAACCTACTCTGAGTCCTGCCAGTCCGAAAAACTTGCCAAGCGATCTCAAGACAATCAAATTGTCTGGAATATTATTGCCATGTAATTTGAGTAACGACGCCTGAGGTGTCATGTCCATAAAGGCTTCATCAACAACTAACAACGCATCGGGCTTTAACGATTTTCGCCAATGTTCAAGCTCTCTCGCATCAATTTTATGCGTAGATGGATTATTCGGATTAATTACCAGCACTACATCGGCAGTTGCCAACTGCTCGGCCGAGGGCTCAACTTGATAAAATTCACAATGGGTGTTTTTACACATCTGCCAAGCATGTTGATGCTCTTTATAACCCACAGATGGTAGAAGGACGTGAAGGCTTTCATGCTCTGTTGCAATCAACTCTGGCAGCGCTTGAATCGCCGCTTGGCTTCCTGCAATAGGCAAAAGTTGGTCACTGCAATAATAATTGGCAGCCGCCAGCTCTAAACCATCATCGTCTTCAGGCAGACGATTCCACACGGTTTCGGGAATCTCTGGAACTGGGTAAGTGATGGGGCTTACCCCAGTCGAAAGATCCAGCCAGTCACCCGCTGGGATTTGATATCGGTTAGCAAACTCTAAAAGCTTACCGCCATGATTAAGCATGTCTAAGTTCCTGTAACAACTGCAGCAAGAGCGAGCAAAACTGTGCACCACAGAAGATAGCTACGCTGAACCAATGTAATGGCTCTTTCGATGTCCCCTGCGCAAGCCAGCTCTCCCTCGCCCATGAAAATTTTGTCTTTGAGTTCACCGAAATAAACTGCAGGCCCACCAATTCGAACTCTAAGCGCACCAGCACCTGAGCACATTACTGGTCCTCCATTCGGGCTGGCACATAAATGCGCTTGAGAGCGCCAACAAGCAATGGCTGACTTTGACTCCCCCACTGCGACAAAGGTCATCGCCGTCAGCCTTGCGGGAATAGCTCCCAAAATGTCGTCTAACTTAGCCGCACAATAGCCAAAGCTTTGGTATTTGGCGTTTTTATAACCCCACATCGCATCTAGCGTGTTTGCCAAGCGAAACAGTATCGCTCCTGGTGCTCCAGCCACCAAAAACCAAAACAGTGCGCCAAATACGGCGTCATTGCTATTTTCCAGTACCGATTCCACCGTGGCAGATGTGATCTGATATTCATCCATGTCAGCAGTATTGCGACTCACTATCCAACCGACTTTCTCTCTTGCCTCGTCCATATCACCAACAAGCATTGGCGTAGAGATCCAACGAGCGTGCTGAGTGAGGCTCTTTCCACCAATGCATAGATATAATGCAACGGTTGAACTGAGCCAATAGAAAACAACGCTACTCTGTTCGAGCGCTTGAAAAAACACCCATGATCCAAGCGTTATCGGCACAACAGCGAGTAGCCAAGCGATCAATCCTAGCGATTTAGTCCGCTCTTTAACGGTTAGTAACCTTTCAATATAAGAGGCGAAGTTACCGAAACCAATCAAAGGATGATACTTCTTAGGCTCGCCCAAAAGTGCATCAAGCAATAGCGCTGCGACTAACATGATGACTAACGCTAAAAATGAGTTACTTTCGAATATCAATTTTTAATGTCCTTAGTCAGAACCCCTCCCAACCTCCGTCGGTTCGCCGGCCGCTTAGAAAAGGGAGAAGCACTAGGCCCTATTCAGAGCTTTCGATCACTCTTGCTTTACGACAAGCGTGTGAAAACGTCGGATCATACAACTTGGAGTCGACGAAATCTTTTTCGCCCAACACCTTGCTGACGATTATCATCGCTGTAGAACGGATCCCTGCCTCATGCATTTGTTGTGCAATCGTTTCGAGTGTGCCTTTTATGATCCGCTGCTCGGGATGGGATGCTTTCTCCACCACCGCAACAGGCCAATCTTGTGGGTAAACTTCCGAAAGCTCTCTGACCACTTTTCGAATTAACGTAGCACTCAAAAATAGACACAAGGTCGCTTCATGCGCTGCCAAAGATTTTAAGTTCTCTTTTTCAGGTACTGGCGTACGACCAGAGGCACGGCTCAAAATGATGGTCTGGCACTTTTCAGGTAACGTCAGTTCTTGTCCAAGTGCCGCAGCTGAAGCCTGAAAAGATGAAACTCCAGGTATCACTTTCCAATCAATGCCTAAGGCATCTAATTGACGAGTTTGCTCAGCCAAAGAACTGTAGATAGACAAATCACCAGTTTGCACCCTAGCAACATCTTGATTGGCTTCAAAAGCCGCTTGATAAACCTCGGTTAACTGCTCAAGATCCATGTCGGCAGAGTTATAAACTTTGGCATTCTTGTCAGCACGTTCAATCACGGCTTTTGGCACCAAACTTCCCGCATAGACCACCACTGGGCACGACTCAATTAGGCGAGCACCTTTAATAGTAATTAGGTCTGGGTCGCCGGGACCTGCACCAATAAAGTAAACTGTCATACGCTCACCTCGTTATTCTCTGAATCATGAATTTGAAGTGAATGCCCTCTTTTTTGGCCCTCTAATACCTCTCCATCCTGCAATTGATATTTGTTGGTGTAGCCTCGGGGAGTAACAATCCAGTCTTTAAGGCGGTAGCTACTGCTGTTACCAACTATCACCGCAGCATTCATCCCGAACTCTAACTCGGTAAACGAATCGAGCGTAGAAAGCATCACTTGTTGCTCGTCTCGGTATGCCGCATTGACCACTGCGACTGGTGTATCCGCACGTCGATGCTCTAGCAAAATTTTCTGGGCAGTTTTGATGTGCTCGGTACGCTTTTTCGAGCGTGGGTTATAGAAAGTGATAGCAAAGTCTGCCATAGCAGCGGCTTCAATACGCTTGCATATCACCTCCCATGGTGTAAGCAGATCTGATAGAGAAATCGTGCAGCTATCATGTCCCAATGGTGCTCCGACGAGAGACGCACAAGAGTTAGCGGCAGTGATACCCGGTATAATTTCCAGCGTGATCACCTCTCTTGCCTGAGGGTTCTGTTCTAAAAGTTCTAGAACTAACGGCGCCATGGCATACATGCCTGCATCCCCAGAGCAAACTAAAGCGACATTGCTACCTGCTACGGCAGCATCCAAGGCTTGCTTTGCTCTATCCCACTCTCGTGTCATGCCACTTTGAATCACTTCTTGCTCTGTTATCCATTCAGCCACCAATGCGACATAAGCTTTGTAGCCTGCCACGACATCTGCGTTAACGATGGCACTTTTTGCCGCTGGCGTAACAAGCTCCAAACTGCCTGGGCCTAGCCCTACAAGACTTAACTTAGCCATTTGTCACCTCAGGGGCACTTAAACGAATCAGTCCTTCACGGATCTGCTTGTCGATGATGGCTTCCAACTCTGGCATATCCAGCATACAGAATTTATCACCTTGGATTGGCTCAGCGATGCTCACGTCAAAGGCTTCGTCTAAATCGCCTTTTATCTGCTGCATATCGTTGACAAAGTGATTACCCGAGACCAGTAGCAGCGGGATAATTTTTACTTTGTTACTTTGAGTATTTGTTTGCATCTTTTTGATCAGTTGAGGTTTAAGCAAGCTAAACGGCCATGCGCCTTCAAGTGAGCAGGTAAAATTGCGGTCACAAAGCTTTGTCAACAAACAGTCAGCATAAGAAAGTGCTTGATGACCTGGATTGTCTAAAAGCGGCGCACCGTGGTGAACAAACAGGTTACAGCTTTCTCCATCATCAAAGCGTTGATGAAGTGCCCCAAGAAGATTGGTTGCCAATTGGCTGTGGTGCATAATGGCTGGCGTCTGTTCAATTTTTGAAAGTGAAAATTGCTTGAAACCATCAACGATCTTGGTCAGGTAGAGGTGTTCATCCGTTGGGAATAGGTACACAGAAACCACCAAGATGCGCTCAAAGCCTTGGGTATCAAGATCGGCCATCACTTGAGGCAATGATTGACACGCCTCCCCCTGCTTTTTCAGTTTTTTGATCACCATCTTAGAGCTAGTAGCAATACGCACATGTGTATCTGGGTACTGAGATTGCACATGATCTTGCAGCCTGCGATAGCGTTGCTGCTCAACGACCGAACCAAAACAGCTTAATACAATGGCCGTTCCTTGATTGTAATGACGTAGTCTTTTCATTTATAACTTCCTGAAATTATATGGATTCTGGTTTATTTTCGATAGGCGCTATGAATTCTGGCGCTAAATGCGATTGAAGAGGTTGTTTTTGCTTTAGGCATTCAAACAATGCCCTCCACTGGCTCTCACTAAACTGATCGATGCCTCGAACCCAAATTCCGTTGTTGGTTAACGTATCAGTTGTGGTTTGTTCGATGTTTCGGCTTGGCTGATAAACCACCATAGCCGCTCGGTTGCGACACGAACCTGCACAGTGAGTTCGGCTGATTTTGATGCGGTGCTCACCTTTATCTAAACCCATGGATTTCAATATCTGGCGTAATTCGTGTGCAAGATTGCGGCTGCCCTGCTGAGCACATCGAGCCCCTTCACAAATCAACAAGTGATAACGGTGATATAGCATTGGTCGATTAAGGTCGACGTGTTTCGGTTTGCATTGGTACCCAGTCACCACTTCACTGCCATGAGCATTGATGACACTTTTCTCACCTAACCAATGCTTCCACTTTTTGCTGGCTAAAGGCTCTTCATAAGCTTTACGACAACACGCTAAGGTCATGTTGTAGCCGTCGAGTTTAAATTTCCACTTTGCAGCCAGTAATTTGTTACGTTGTGACGCCTTTAATGCCGCTGCTTCTGCAACTGAAGAAACACCAGTCACCTTCTTAACGTAATCAGATGGATTCTCAATGCCTTCTAATCCATCCAATTCACTAGGTGCAAAAGTAGAAAAAGGGATTTGAGACGCTTGAGCATATTCAAGCAAGCCTTGTTCGTCGGCTTTTAGGTCGATACTTACCAACTGCTCAATGCTCATTCGCGATAAGTTAAACTGCTCTAAGAATTGAGTGATGCCCGTAGCGATAACATGTGCAGGCGTATTGCGGTCACAACCCACACCGAGAACAAGAGTTTTTGGACGCCAAAGTACTGACTTACTTTCCCAATCGTCAAATCCTTGCGGCTCTTTCTGATCGCTCACCAGAACCATGCCTTGCCAATCATCGCAACTCAGCTTGCTAAGATCAGGCTCGTTGGTTGATACGATATTGCTCGGCATGGCTTTTTTCTCAGCCCACCACGTTGGTTCACCACAATGTTGAGCAACCAATACAGGCTGCTCATTCACCACGGCCGCACTCACCTTGGTGATCGCTTGTTCGCATCTTGGGTCTAACTGCCAACCAAATGGTGCACCGAGCAAATCAACCGAAATCGTGCCTGCAACGTCTGAGGCGGTGGTGACGACTGGTGTTGCCGAAAGCACTTTTGCGACTCGATGGGCGAGCGCATTCGCACCGCCACGATGACCAGACAGCATTGGCACAACAAACTGGCCATGGTCGTCAACACAAAGCACGCCGGGATCGCTGCGTTTGTCTTCAAGCAAAGGGGCGAGCATTCGTGTCACTATTCCGGCAGCAAACAAACAAATATGGTGGTCATATTGCTTAAACTTGCTCGGCAAAAATTCAGACAGTGGTAATGGCAAGCTTTGTGCGTCAGGACATTCATCTCGTCCCACATTCGCCACATAAACATCAGCAAATGGAAACGCTTTAGCAAGACGGTTGGCCTGCTTAGCGCCGTTTAAAGTAATCGCATAGATGGCTATCTTCATGCGATCGCCTTAGTAGAAATCAATGTTTCACATTGCTGCGGCGTTGATTGCCCTCCAAGTACGCCCTTACGCTTACGAATCGAGATTTGAACCATCGAGAAGTAACGGTTCTCTTGTGGCACTTGGCGAAGGTCTGAATAGACCTCTTGCTTATCGGTAGTAGCATGAGATACATACGTTGCGCAGTGGAGTAAGCCTAACTTAGTCAACTGTTCAGTAAGCTTTGGAATCACTCGCCCAGCTTTGATCAACATAATGGTGTCGAACTCTTCAACCAGTCGATCTAAGCACGTAATGCCCCAAGTGGCTGGTACAACACAAAAGCGTTCTTGTCCATCAGCTAAGGGGATTTGGGTCTGGGAAGGGATCGCCGTGACCGAAGTGATGCCGGGAATAATTTCGCACTCAAGCTCCGGCAATAACTCAAGCAATTCTTCTTGTAAGTATGCCCAAGTGCTGTAGACCGACGGGTCTCCTTCAGTGGCAAAAGCTACGTCTTTGCCTTGCTTTAAGTAGGCCGCCAACTCATCTGCTGCTGCCTTCCACGCAGGCACATTGATGTTCGGGTCTTTCGTCATCGGAAAGTGCAAATAGATCAATGAACCTTGGTATTCTTGTTCATCCACAACGCCACTCACGATCTGTTTAGCAAACGAGTGGTGGCTGCCTTTATCTTTCTCAGGAAAGGCGACAAAATCAACGTTTTTAAGCACCCTAACCGCTTTCAATGTCAGGAGTTCACTATCACCTGTACCAACGCCAACGGCGTACATTTTTCCTAATTGCATGCTGCTTATTTCTCTTTATTTATTGTTATCTGTGGTGGATTTTTTAAATGTGAATAGATGGATTGGGTTTTCCGCTTGATAGCGGGTATAACTTGCTAACGGGACGCCTTGAGATACTGCAATTTGCTGAACTTTAAACGTCCTTTGGTTGAGCTTTGCCCAAGTAAGAATTTCGCTGACTGACTCAAGTGTCACCGCACTCACCACAATTCGACCTCCGCTAATTAACGCTTGCCAACAGTGGTCAAGAATAATGTTCATCTCACCCCGACTTCCACCAACAAAGACACTGTCTGGCGTCGGCAGTGCTTCAAGGCCTTGTGGTGCTTTGGAAGGGATTAACGTGACGTTATCAGTCGCATGTGCTTGTATATTGGCTTGAATAGAAGAGTAACAATCTGCATTAGACTCTAGGGTAAACACTGAGCCTAATGGGCATTGCTTAGCTGATTCAATTGCTATGGAGCCCGACCCAGTACCAATATCCCAAACGATGTGGTGAGGTTCTAGTTTGAGCTCCCCTAGTGCGACGTGTCGAACCGATTGCTTGGTAATTAACCCTCGCTTAGGCATACGTTTTTCGAAATCTTCATCATCCGCAAAACGTCCGAAGCCACCCCAATAACTTTCTTGGGTTCGAATTAGAACCAGTACGTTTAGTGCGGCGAACGGAATATCTTGCTCACACAATTGATCAACCTTGAATTCGCGAACTCGCTGGTCAGCTGCCCCTAAGTTTTCAGCCACCCATATTTGCCAATGGCCCTGACTAAATCGCTTTAGATGATTAGCAATCTTTTGCGGTGTGTTATTGCTGTCGGTGAGCAGGCAAAACTTGTCTCCCTGCTGCATTTGACTGACCAATCCCTTGATTTGATCTTTATGACGTCCATGAAGAGAGATGGCTTTCATGTCCTGCCAGCTCACGCCAATCTCTGCACAAGCCAATTGCATAGAACTTGGCGAAGCAATTGTTCTCACCGAATTTGCGCCTAGCCGTTTAATCAAAGCCTGCGTAATACCGAAAAATAGTGGATCGCCTGAGGCCAATACCACAACGTTTCCTTCTTCTGCTTCATCAACCACTGAGTTAAACCAGTTTTGATAACCCGACTCATAGCTCAGACGCTTTTGATCACACTGGGGAAACCAATGCATAAGACGCTCGTGACCAGCCAACACTCTGGAGCCTTCGACCACGGCAACAGCGCGACTATTCAAACTTACGCATCCATCTTCTGGCACGCCTACCACGGTGACCAACACTGTCATTGCACTTTGTCCTTATCCGAACTTACAGCAAGTGCCAACAACGCATGAATTGTCGATACCACGAGTGGACTACCCCCTTTGCGCCCGAGGCTGGCGATAAATGGCACCTTAGATTGTTTAGATAGCAAATCCTTAGATTCATCGGCTCTGACAAACCCGACTGGAATACCGATAATAAGTGCTGGCTTCACTTCGCCACGCTCCACCATCTCTAAAAGCTCTAGTAGCGCAGTCGGCGCATTACCAACACCAATAATCGCGCCATCTAAAATTCCCTGGTCTCGGGCGTAGCGCATAGCGTGAATGGCTCGGGTTTCGCCTGCCGCTTTAGCTTGTTCAATCACACTGGCATCACTAATAAAGCAGCGGGCGTGATTCCCAAAGTGGTTGAGCCTTGGTTTACTTAGGCCCGACACTATCATGGTCACATCAGTGATGATGTTTGCTCCCTTTGTGAGGGCGTCAATCGCACTTGAGAGAGCGTCCTCACTAAACCGAAACAGCTGACCGTATTCAAAATCACCTGTGGTATGAATCGCGCGACGCACAATTTGCCACTGCTCAGAGCTATAACTGTGACCACCGTGGAGTTCGTTCATTTCTCGGTCAATGATCGAGAAAGAATCCTCCTCTATTTGGCGACCTTGCTGAGTCATTTGCTTCATGGTTTCCATTATTTTTCTCCTTAAAACGGTTTAAGTCATGCTTGAACTAGCAAGCAACTTACCGTCGAAATCTATCAATCGAACTTCGACTTCCAATTGATGATCGATATAGTTTTGGGCGTGATTTTGAGCGTGCCTACATAAGGCAACGAGGTAGTTAGAGGTTGGGTTTTGCTTCCAGAGATCGAGAACGTGACGTCCCGTATTGGCTTGAGATACCGCCTGAATGAATTCATGGTCGCAACCCGTTTGAGTTGCAATATCGGCCAATAGGGTAAAGTCAATCGCTTTACCCGAAACATGCGTCATCATATGGCCCGCCACCAATTTGCCGAGTTTACCTATCATGGCTACGATGGTGACTCGTTCGAGTTGATAACGTTTGGCTGCTCTCAGCCCGACACCAATAAAATCACCCGCTTGAACAAAACAAAGTGAAGCAAGCTGTGGAAACATGGCGATAGCAGATTGCTCAGACCGAGTACCCGTGGTTAATACTGCGTGCTGCTGGCCATTTTGTTTGGCGATCTGAATCGTCTGCTTAACCGAGGATGCATAAGCAGATGTTGAGTAAGGCTTTACCGTACCTCGGGTGCCGAGTATTGAGATGCCACCAATTAATCCCAGTCGCTCACCGATGGTTTGCTTTGCCATTTCTTGACCTTGAGGCACGCTGATCAACACATCAAGACCGCCGTGATAACCCACCTCATCCATCTCTCGCTTCACCATGTCGGTGATATTGCGACGAGGTACAGGGTTGATAGCGGCAAAACCAACAGGCAGCTCTAGGCCGGGGAGTGTTACCTTAGCAACGCCTTCGCCCCCATCGATATTGATGTCTTGCGATTGGCTAAATGACACAGACGCAATGATCTCTGCGCCGTGGGTGCAATCAGGGTCATCACCAGCATCTTTGATAACCGAAGCAATCGCTGTTTTCGCTGCCATTTCCAGCTTATGAAGAGTAAATCGAGCGTTATCCCGATTGGGGAGCACGATTTCAATATCTTTGAAATGCACCGCTCCAAGTAGCAGCCGTGTTGCTGCACAAGCGGCAGCTGCCGCGCAAGCGCCCGTGGTATAGCCGGTTCGCATCTCACTGGGTGATTTGGAGCGTTTAACCTTAGTGACCATAGAGCCCACCAAGATAAAGCGAATAAGGGGTATGCATCTATTCGAAAACCAATCCAATTTGTTTTCGAATACCGCAAATAGCACCGAAATAGGCGCTAGTATCCTGCAATGAGTAATCCCGCTCTGCATTCGAAAGAGTGTAATAAGCAGCAGGTATTCTGACTGGTGACTAAAGTGCTAAAACGCCTTCCCAAGATAACTTAGTGGCAATGTTTTAACTCATCACATACAGATGCGGGTACAGTTCAGGCCTCTCACCTGATTCCCTGCTCAACAGAGTCATCGCTAGATGAACTGCTTATATTGTCTAGGTGTCGATAAGTAACCGTTATACTTATCTTTTATGGGGTCATTGTATCAAGAAAAGGTTTCACTACAAACGTCAATTTCGACATAAGTGCTATTATCAATGACACCTATACCTTGGTGCCAGGAAGGCCGACCACTCAATATATTCATTGCCGCCCTAATCCATTCACCATGGGTTACCACCCATACAGTTTGGGATTGCTTATCACTACACAACTGTTTTAGAAAGGTATAGATTCGCTGCGCATAGTCCGATTCCACTTCTTCCCCAAACTCTCCCTGCAACGGCTTTTCAAATCGATTCGCATATCTCAACCGTTTGGCAGTTACAAGTTCTACCCCTTGTAACTGTCCTAAGAAGCGTTCACGAAGCAATGGATTCGTCAAAGAGACAGCATCACATAATGATGCCATTCGATTTGCAGAAGAAACCGCTCTTCCTAAATCACTGGTAATCACCAAGTCTGGTCTACCATAACGAGATAAAAGATCAGTCGCTAGATGGTCTAGAACAATGTATTCAGAACTAAGAATGGGACAATCGAGTTGGCCATGCAGTCTGTTGGACTGATTCCAAGCGGTTTTTGCGTGGCGAATGAGAATAAGTTTTGATGTAGGCATGACGTACTATAAGTGTTCTAAACGAGCAAAAACTCTAATCAATGATACTGCTCGCAGATGATAGCCTACGGTCAATGTGGATCTGGCCAGTTTTGTATACCTACAAACTGAGACTCCATTCGCAATTTTAAACAATTGTTTAGATAACTCAAATTCTGCCGCAAAATTCAAGCAAAAAAAAAGCAGCGAAGAAAAAATCTTCGCTGCTTCTTAATAATGTTCGCTACTAAACCTTAACGGTGCATACCAAGGTCACGTTGCATGTGTGACGATAGGTCATTGATGTTATAGGTTTTTTCAGTTTCACTTACGAACAAGATATCCAATAAGTGAGCAATCAATCCTTTGAAGTTAACAGCGTAAGCTTTTTTGTCCATAGCCGCTGGAGCTGCGATTGTGTTTAGTTGCATTACCTGTGACATGATTGCCTCGCAAATTCAATTTAATGTTTTGTTGGGATCAATAATAGGCTTAAACATCTGCTGCAAATAGTGACAAATTCTCTCTTTTCGGATAAGTTTTTCTAATGAAACAGATCGATAACAACTGCATTTTTGAGCCAAACAAATCTGATGAATATTTATGCACCCAAGCGTGTTTTTGTTGAATATTCCCCCAGCAGCCAGGTTAATGCACTTGCAAAAGCAACACTTCATTAACACAAAAATATTTTCCTTAATCAGTAAATTATTGTGAGCCAAATTAAAAACTTATCTAACTTTGTCATCACTATGACAGCTATGTCAGATAAGTGTCAGCGACTGAGTTAAGAGAAACCACATGCAATCCCATAAGTCACTCTCCTTGTTAGTCAAATCTGTTCAAGATAGTCCTATTAAATAAAATAGAACTAATGAGCTATTGAGCTGATAAAGAAATTAATTGCATACTCACACAAAACCACAAACCGCACAAAAAGTAACCAGGAATTTTTTCATATAGGATTTATGAAACATGCAGTTACATATAAATCAAGCCAAACAAAACAAATATTATTCAGATATTTATAGTGATAGAATCATAAGCGACATCAATCTTAAGAGCCTCTGGTATATTCATTTCACTTATAGTTAAATGATATCCTTTCTCATTTAAAATCATGCGGTCACAGGGAAAACGTAGTAGATGTTAAACTCCGTATTAAATCGACTAAAAATCACGGCGAAGATCCGCCTAATCATCGCACTCGCCAGTGTGCTCATTTTAGTAGCTAAGCTGATGTCGGCTTACAACCTAAAAGAACAAATCATTGAAGAGCGTAAAGAAGCGGCGCAGTCGCTCGTAGAAAGTGCAGTTCATCAGATAGATGCCATTCTATCTAATTCGGATATACCTCTCGAACAGAGGAAGGGACTGGCGATTTCCCAAATAAAACAAATGCGTTACGGCGATCACGGGTATTTCTGGATAAACGATATCGATGGCATCATGCTGATGCATCCAACCAGTTCACAGCTCAACGGTCAGAACCTGCTTAACCACTCCAAGCCGTACATTTCTTCTGCTTTTTCTCAATTTGTGCAAACGGCGAAACAGCAAGGCAGTGGCTTCATTGATTACCAATGGCCTATACCGGGCAGCAAAGCCATGGACGATAAAATTTCTTATGTGAAGAAGACTAACTCACAACCTTGGGTTGTGGGGACCGGAGTCTTCTTTGCGGATGTCGAAGAGACTTTCCAAAAGGAGCTAATTACCACACTCGTCAGCACCGCTACCATGGTTGCTATATTGATTTTGGTCGCAGGTGCTATCTCACGCAATATTAGCAAGCCAATGGGTAAGATCACTCGAACAATGTCTCTGATTGCCAGCGAAAAAGACCTGACTGTAAACATGAAAGCTGATGGCCGAGATGAGTTATCTACGATGTCAAAGGCTTTTAACCAAATGAACGGAAATTTGCGGGAAGTCGTCGTGACAATTCATGGCAATACCGACTCCCTAGCCTCTCAAGCTGAGGAGCTATCTTGTGTGACTCAAGAGATCCAACAAGGTATTCGAGAGCAAAAGGAGCAGACTCTGCATGTGGTAGAAAGTGTCGAGAGCCTTGCTCACTCAGCGGATATCGTAACGGATAAAGCGAATGTCGCTCTCGCAGCAACCACGGAAAGTAGAGAGATGGTGGCATCTGGTAATGCTGATGTACAAGAAAACATCGATGCCATCATGGGTGTGTCTAGTAACGTTAAGCAAGCGGTTGAGGTCGCTGATGAACTAGAAAACTCATCTCAGCAGATCGGTGACATACTTGATGTAATTAAACAGATCGCAGAGCAAACTAACTTACTAGCGCTCAATGCCGCCATAGAGGCTGCACGAGCCGGTGAACAGGGGCGAGGCTTTGCGGTTGTTGCTGATGAGGTTAGAACCCTAGCACAGCGCACACAGGAATCGACAGGCAACATTCAACGCATCATCACTACACTACAAGCGGGTGTTCAACAGACGGTTGAAACCATGCGTGAATGTGAACAAAAGACTGAGCTTGGAATAGAGAAAGCAACCCAGTGCGGTGAAACACTTCAAAGCATTGAAACTGCCATCCATACACTCGCAACCACAGCAAATGAAATTGCAACATCTGCTGAAGAGCAGCGTCAGCAGGTAGTCAGCATCAGCGATAGCCTTGCAAGTATCTCATCGGTAGCAGAACAAACTCAGCTCGGCACCAACCAAACGTCACAGTCCAGTGAGCAACTCAGTAACATGGCCCAAGAGCTTAACGGCCTAGTTAACGCCTTCAAGGTTTAAATCACCCTCTATATAACAGCCAGTGCACCCACTGGCTGTTTTTTTATCCCTGCGACTTACACAAGCAATATGCCAACGTAATCCTCTAACACGACTACCTACATTTGGCACTCCAATAAGCAGATACCGCTTACCGACAGCCGTTTACCGATAGCCCTATCCTTATTACCGATAGCCCTATCCCGAACGCCACCCACAAAAAACCGGGCATCAGCCCGGCTTTCATATTCATTCACAACAAAGATTAATCTTCGTTGCGGCTGCGACGCTCGCCACGGTAGCTACCACGGTGATCACCGCCACGGTTACGGTCGAAACGACGACCGCCTTCACGGTTACCATCGCGGTTACCGTCACGACCACCACGGCCGCCTTCACGGTTGCCACGGTAACCACCGCCATCACGGTTACCACGGTAACCGCCGCCATCACGACGACCACCGTCACGACGACCGCCATCACGGCGACCACGTGGCTCACGGAAGTCATCAAAGTCACACACTACTGCGCCAACTTCTTTCTGACGGATACGTAGCTTACTTAGCTTGTTCGCAGTCTCAGAAGACATTGCTTTTGGCAGCTGAACGTAAGTCTCGCCTTGAGCTAGTTTGATAGCACCGATAGAGCCTTTCACTAGGCCAAGCTCGTTTGCAAGTGCACCAACGATGTCTTTAACCTGAACGCCTTGCTCACGGCCAACTTGCAGCTGGTAAGTATCCCAGTCTTGCTTGTTGCCGTAACCGCTACCGCCTTCACGACGATCGTTGCGACGCTCTTGACGACGCTTCTTATCACGCTCGATAGCTTCGATCATTGGATCTGGGCCAGTGTAGAATAGAGGACGTTTGCCTTGCTGACGCTTAAGCAGGATAGCTGCTAGTGTCGCTGCATCAATCTCTAGAGACTCTTGTAGTTTTGCAACTAGCTCTTCGAATTTATCTAGAGCTTTGTGCTCTTTCTCAGCTTCTAGCTCAGCGCCAAGCTTAACTAGACGAGCTTCTGCTACTTTGTCACGTAGAGGAAGTTGGATTTCTTCCATTGAAGACTTAGTAACACGCTCAATGTTGCGAAGCATACGTAGTTGGTTAGTACGAACAAGAAGGATCGCACGACCTTTACGACCAGCACGGCCAGTACGACCGATACGGTGGATGTATGACTCAACATCGAATGGGATGTCGTAGTTAAATACGTGAGTGATACGAGGAACATCAAGACCACGTGCAACAACGTCAGTTGCAACTAGGATATCGATAACACCTTGTTTGATGTGATCAACAGTACGCTCACGTAGAGACTGAGGAATATCACCGTGAAGAGCAGCCGCTTTAAAGCCACGTGCGCTTAGCCAATCTGCTAGACGCTCAGTATCTTGACGAGTACGAACGAATACGATTGACGCATCGGTTTCTTCAGTTTCTAGAAGACGTAGCATCGCTTCATCTTTTTCAACACCTTTAACAACCCAGAACTGCTGTTCTACTTTGTCTACAGTGTGGTTTTTACCAGCAACGTCTACTGTTTCTGGGTCACGTAGGAAGCGATCAACGATCTTCTTCAGCATTGGAGGCATAGTCGCTGAGAATAGTACACGTTGTGCAGACTCAGGAGCGTGCTCCATGATTGCAGTAACGTCATCAACGAAACCCATGTTTAGCATTTCGTCCGCTTCATCTAGTACGAATGTGTTTACTTCGTCTAGGTGCAGACGGTCGCGGTTGATTAGGTCTTGTACACGACCAGGCGTACCAACAACGATATGCGCACCGCTCTTAAGCGCACGCATTTGATCAACGATAGAAGCACCACCGTAGATCTCTAGAACTTTAAGACCTTTAACGTTCTTACCAAGGTTTTTCATCTCAGCTGCAACCTGAATTGCTAGCTCACGAGTTGGAGCAAGAACAATTGCTTGAGGTTTGCGTTGTGCAAGATCTAGCTTGTTAAGAAGAGGAAGAGAGAAGGCTGCAGTTTTACCTGTACCTGTTTGCGCTTTACCTAGCGCATCGACACCTTTCATTAGGTGTGGAATGGCAGCTGCCTGGATTGGAGTTGGAGAGACAAAACCCATCGCATCAAGTGCAGACAGGATAGATTCGTTCAGCGCTAAGTCGCTAAACTTCATTTCAGAATCTGACATTGGGATCCTACTATATTAAAAGAAAATTCAGGTCCCGCGAGCTCTACCAATTCCAGTACCAATCTATGTGATTGACTGACTCCGTTCAGATGCCGATTAGTATTAAAACGCATCAAGCCACTTAGGGACATTTCATAAGGGAGCGCGATTCTGCCTCAAAAGCATAAAAAAATCCAGAAAAAATTGAATTTCATCACAATTTTAATTCCAAACGCCCAAATTGAGCTAATTTGTCATCAGTGCGTCACAAAACTGTTGAGGTTCGCCCCGCCCTCTTATCCTAGTCAAAGGTAGGTTTTAACTGGTATTCAAGCAAGTTGCAGATTATAGTGGGCGAACTATTTCAAGTGACCAAATAAGATGTTTCAAGATAATCCACTACTCGCTCAATTAAAGCAGCAAATCAAAGAAAACCTTCCAACCAAAGAAGGCACAATCAAAGCGACTGATAAAGGCTTTGGTTTCCTAGAAGTTGACAGTAAAACCTCTTTCTTTATTCCACCACCGTATATGAAAAAATGTATGCATGGTGACAAAGTAGAAGCGATCATCCGCACTGAGAAAGAAAAAGAAGTTGCTGAGCCAGACAAACTTATCGAACAAGCTATCACGCGCTTTATCGGCCGCGTTAAGCTGTTCAAAGGACGTCTAAATGTAGTGCCTGACCATCCTTCTTTAAAAAAGCTACAGCTTAAAGCCAAAGCTAAGAAAGGTCTGAATCCTGAAACGCTAAAAGAAGGCGATTGGATTGTCGCTCATCTAAAGAAACACCCGCTAAACGGTGATAAAGAGTTCTTCGCCGAGATCTCTGAAAAGATTACTGATGCTAACGATAAAATCGCACCTTGGTGGGTTACGTTGGCACAAAATGACCTACCAAATTCTGAGCCTGAAGGCATTGAAAACTGGCAGCTTAATGACGATGCCGACCTAGAACGCATCGACATGACAGCAACACCATTTGTCACTATCGACGGTGAGTCAACCAAAGATATGGACGATGCGCTGTTTGCTAAGAAAAACGACAACGGCGACTTCGAGCTTACCATCGCTATTGCCGATCCAACGGCTTACATTGAGCCTAACGATGAGATGGACAAAGTTGCTCGTGAACGAGGCTTCACCATCTACCTACCTGGCCGTAACATCCCAATGCTGCCTCGCGAGCTGGCAGACAACCTTTGTTCGCTAATTGAAGGTGAAGTGCGCCCTGCGCTTTGCTGCAATGTAACGGTTTCTAAAGATGGTGTGATTGGAGACGACATCAAGTTCTTCGCAGCCAATATCAAGTCACATGCTCGTCTTGCTTATGACCATGTCTCTGACTGGCTGGAAAATGGTGCAAGCGACGTTTGGACACCGAGTGAAGAAATTGCCGAGGTAGTTCGTGATCTACATGAATTCGCCCAAGCCCGTAGTGACTGGCGAGAAAAAAATGCAGTTGTGTTCCCAGATCGCCCAGATTACCGCTTCGAGCTAAGCGAAGATAATGATGTTGTGGCAATTCACGCTGATCTTCGTCGCACTGCCAACAAGCTAGTTGAAGAGTCGATGATCACTGCCAACATCTGTGCAGGTCGCTCGCTACAAGAAAAATTTGGTACCGGAGTTTTCAACACTCACGCAGGCATCAAAGAAGACAAGCTTAAAGAAGTTGTTGAGCTGGTAAACCCACAAGGTGAACTTCCGTTCACTGAAGAACACATCCAAACACTAGAAGGGTTTGCAGAGCTTCGTCGCTGGCTATCTAGCCAAGAGACCATGTACCTTGATAACCGCCTGCGCAAACACCAAACCTACAGTGAAATTGGCAACCAGCCACTTCCTCACTTTGCAATGGGCTTGTCGATCTACGCAACCTGGACTTCTCCAATCCGTAAATATGGGGATATGATCAACCACCGTATGCTTAAAGCACTCATTCTAGACAAAGAGCCAGTGCAAACGCCAGATGATACGGTAGGTGAAGAAATGGCGCTGCACCGCAAACATCACAAGATGGCGGAACGCAGCGTAGGCGATTGGCTTTACGCTCGCACTTTCATCAATGCGCCTAAAGAGCAAACGCTATTTACCGCAGAGATTTTTGACGTAAACCGTGCTGGTGCTCGTGTACGCCTTCTTGAAAATGGTGCAACAGCGTTTATCCCTAGCTCTCAGATTATGGAAAACCGTGAACGCATCGAGTGTAACGGAGATACTGGCCAGATTTCTATCGACAAAAATGTTGAATGGCAGCTCGCTGACACACTGGAAGTCGTGCTAATTGATGTCAATATTGAGACAAGAAGCCTAGTAGCTAAGCCAACTAAGATATTTGCTGAGCTCTCTACTAAAGAAGATAAATAATATATTTATCAGTAAGTTATAGCACCCTCTCCGGAGGGTGTTTTTTTATCCCAAATTTGGCACCAAGATCAATTTATATATTTATCAGAAACTTAGCTGACAAAATCTTTACTTGTCATTCCGGCCACATCCGTTCACAATTCGTTTCAATTCGCTTGATTTAACGCCTAAGTTAGAAATAATTAATAAAAGATGTTCCCGATAGAGTAGAGCAGTATTATGGTAAATATATCCCTTCAGAAATTTTCGCAGTTTTACCCAAGAGCTCGCGACAAGTACCACACGTCCAATCCTGTCATTTTTTATGTCCAAGCAGGTAGTGCATCATTCGAGTTTCCTGATGGGCTAAAAGGTGAGTTAAATGAAGGCGAGTTTACTCTACTCGACACGGCAACACTGGCTGATGTGAAAACGTCAAGCGAAGAGGAATTTAACGCTGTCGGTATCCATATTGAACCAGCCCTATTGGCTGGCTTAACCGCAGGTAATCAAGAGTATGTGTTTGGCGAAAGTGAAAACGTGTTCGCAAGCTTCGATCATACCAACTACCTAGCCAACTCGACTTTAGATCTTCTCGTCACTTTTTTAGAAGACAACCATCCAACAGAGTCGGCAGAATTAATGGCTAAAGCGTTGGTGAGTGAAATGTTGGGTACCTACCCTAACCTTCGTCGTCTGATCCATAACTCTTTTGAACTTAAAGTGAGTCAAAAGGTAATTCAGTACATCGAAAAACACATCCGCGGAGAGATATCACTAGAAGGTGTTTCTCGCAGCCTTGGTATGTCCCCGGCGACTCTTAAACGACGCTTATCTGCGGAAGGTCTATCCTTCTCAAATCTTCTTAAAGAAAAACGCATCAACTATGCTGCCAACCAACTGCGTGCTTCTCATGAGTCTATCTGTGAGATCGCCTTCCAAAGTGGGTTTAAAAGCGCTGCGCACTTTAGTACTGCGTTCAAAAGTGTTCAAGGGATCACCCCTAAAGAGTTCCGCTCCAAAATTAATTGGAATCGAGAAGAGCTTCGACCACATCATGCTTAATAAAAAACTCCCTTTCGGGAGTTTTTTATTACTGCCAGTAAAATATTGATATTCGGGTGTGTTGACCTAATACCAAATAAAGTCTTCTTTATCGTGTTCAACAACTTCGAGCAAGGGGTCGAACTCGCTTTCTTGTGCCAGAGACGGGTGTGCCGACCACACTTTTTGGAAACCTGATTGATCGCGACGAGCAATGTAAAGGTGCCAACACTGATCGTTAGGTTCAAACTCTATCTTTGCCACCTGACTGGAATAATTGGGCTTGCTTGAATCGAGTAAGAAGAACTCTTTGGTAAATACCACGCCAGACTCAATCATCTCGCAGTAGGCTTTACCATGCTCAACGGGAACACTCTGGTTCCTGCGCTCACAAAGCTTATGCGCCAGTTTTTCTAGTCTCTGGTGTACTAGTTCAGTAACAACCATATCGCTTACCTTCCCTGATTTTGATACCAACACCTCATCAACTAAGGCGGGAATATTAAGATCAATTCTAGCCTGTCAAAACAAATCTGTGTGTGATGTGTAGTGAGTAATGATTAAAACCTATTTCTGCAACAAAAGTGTAATCATTGCGACATATTATAAGCTTCAACTTAATACCTAGATGGAGTTTACTATGTTACGAGTTGCAGCCGCTGCTCTTCTTTCTGTTATGGCATTTGGCATTCAAGCCAAAGAAGTCAGCATTTCTGGTTCTACATCAGTGGGCCGTGTGATGGACGTGCTTGCTGAACAGTACAACAAAACACACCCAGAAACCTATATCGCTGTGCAGGGCATCGGTTCTACTGCAGGTATCACCATGGTGAACAAAGGTGTTACTGAAATAGGTATGAGCTCACGTTATTTAACTGAAGGTGAGTTCAACGAGAAGCTACACGTAACCCCTATCGCCTATGACGGCCTTGCGGTTGTTGTTAACAAGTCTAACGACGTGAAGGACCTTTCTCGCGAGCAATTAACCAAAATCTATCAAGGTAAAATCACCAACTGGAAAGAAGTGGGTGGTAAAGATACCAAGATCGCTGTTGTCACTCGCGAAAGCTCATCAGGCTCACGCTACAGCTTTGAAAGCTTGCTTGGCCTAACCAAAGTGATTAACGGTCGTATGGTTTCTGACATCAGTCCTGAAAACTTGGTCGTAAACAGCAACAGTATGGTGAAAACCATCGTCAACCATAACCCACATGCAATTGGTTTTGTTTCACTCGGTTCGGTAGACAGCTCTGTTAAACCGATTACTTTTAACAACGTAGAAGCTACCTCTAAAAATATCACCAATAACAAGTATGAACTTGCCCGTCCATTCTTGGTGCTATACAACGAAGATAAGATTACTGAAGATGGTCAGTCTTTTGTAGACTACCTAGTGTCTAGCGACGGTCAAACCCTAATCGAAGATTACGGTTATACTCCGCTGAAATAATACTGATGGGGCGAACTTAGGTTCGCCTTTTTCTTTCCTTGTTTCCCGCTCTAGAACCCACTTAAATCTAATGCAACTTCCTCCCCCAGCCAATAGGCATATTCAGTATGATCTTTGAGGTCATCGCCAGTGACTCCATGGATAAACACTGTTAGGTCACCACGATTGTCATCAAGCCAAGGAACTAACCGTTCAAAGTCTTGCGCTTTAAATAGAATTTGGCAGCTCCATACGGTATGTGGTCCAACTGGTCTTTGGTTGATCGTGCCCAGTGGCAAACCAAACCGTTGACCAACCTGCTCACATAACTGGGTCGCAAAATTCAAACTGCTTTGGTCAAAATAGACATGAGCATGGTACAGCGAATGCTGGTTTACTGGTCTTTGAGGCATACATTAATCCTTGCTTGAAAGTGCTCGTTTTTGAACGATGAGATAAGTATGCACCTGAGGATATTGGTCAAACTCTAGATGCTTTATTTCACAACCAAGCTCAATGAATAGCTGCACAAAACCTGATGTGCCAAGTGAAGAATAATAGACTTCGGGCCCCATGAAATCGTCAGTATGAAAGCCTGCTTCCTCAACGCCACCAAACGAGAAAATGAATACACCATTTGGCGCTAGCGCATCCACAATCTTAGTCATTACAGGGCGCTGCATGTCTAATGGAATATGCCAAATGCTGTCCCATGCAGTGATAAAATCGTAGCTTTCATTGAGTTCTAGCTGGCAGATATCCCCATAAATGAATTCAACGTTTGGGTGTTTGCCTTGTGCGATTGACAACATTTCTGTTGAAACATCCAACCCTGTAGGTACAAATCCCTGATCTAACAGCAGTTGAATAAATCGGCCAGTGCACCCGCAACCAATATCTAATGCTTTTCCTTTGGTACTGGTAAACTGTAGTGCTTTCTTGTGCTGCTCAATACCATTGCTCAAGTTAAACTCGTCAGACTCCCAAAGGTGCGTAATGCTATTGTATGCTCGTCCAATCTCTTCCGGTTTCACGCTATATCCTTGAATTAAAGTGGTGCTGTCTTACACGAGTGTACATCATTTCTGTTCTCTGCCCAGAACACTGTGACAAATGATACTATTAAGGTCTCGAACGCAGGCGGTAGATATGAAAAATTGTAACCAATGCGGCAAGTGCTGCATCAAATATGGTGATGGTGCGATAGCGGCAACTGAGCAAGAAATAGAGCTTTGGGAGCTATTTAACCCAGATATTTTTGAGTACGTCAGAAATGGTGAAATATGGTTCGACCCTGCAACCGGCAAAAGACTCAATTTTTGCCCTTTTTTGCGTCTCGCAGCCAAAAACCACCCTTCGGATAAAGATAAATATACCTGTGATATCTACTTAGATAGACCCGAAGATTGTCGCCACTACCCTAGCCTCATTGATGAAATGGTTCGAGATGGGTGTGAAATGATTGAAGCCGTCGATTTGTCTAACCCTAAACGTGCTCAAAAGAAGCTAGATGAGCTGATGTGTGGTAGCAGACCTGCGAGTTACTAAAATGCGCCGCAGGCATAAACCTATGGCGCATTATTGAAGAGAACCAGTAATAAACGGTTCAGACAGCTGATAAAAGCGCTTTACGCTCTTTATTAACAATACAAAAATTGCCACGCTTGGTTCGGCATTTAGAACAGCGTTCACACTCTACTGGGGTACGGTCACCTTCTTTCCAGCGCTTGACCAATTTCGGCTCAGAGAGCAGTGGACGAGAAAGCGCAAAGTATTGAATTTTGGTTCTGGTAGCAAGTGCTTCAATTGCCTCAAAATCAGTGAGCCCGCCAACTGTTATCACTGGGATATTCACTTCTTGACTGATCACACCACCGTATTGGTGGAAGTAGCCCTCTGATTCAATTGCCAAACCATCATGCACCTCGCCCACCATGGTATCCGCTTTACCGTGGATATTGCCCGATACCACAATCGCATCGACACCAACCGACTCTAACGTCTTACAAATTTGGCGTGTGTCCTCAAAACTTTGGCCGCCTTCGAAGAACTCTGTTGCGGTCAGTTTCACCATCAGTGGAAAATCTTCGCCAGCCAACTTCCTTGTCGCATCGATAATTTCCAATAGAAAACGCATACGGTTCTCCAGGCAACCACCATATTCATCGTCACGACGATTGTAATAAGGGCTCAAAAACTGATTGATCAAATAAGTATGCGCCGCGTGGATTTCCACGCCATCAAAACCAGATTGCTTTGCTCTCAATGCCGCTTGAGCAAAAGCATCCACAATATAGTCGATCTCCTGCTTAGTCATGGCTTTACCGAGTGTTTGAGTTCCCTTTTCAGGCACGTCACTTGGTGCAAAAATAATACGTTCGCCAAGGTTGTAAGTGGTTTTGGTCCCGCCATAAGCGAGCTGCATAACGATTTTTGAACCCTTCTCATGAACCTGCTGAGTCAACTTCTGATACTCTGGGATAAATGAGTCATTGTAGATGCCCATCATTCCTGCATTGGGTTTTTCTTCTTCAACAATATTGGCATAACCTGTCACAATTAAACCCACTTCACCCTCAGCAAGTTCTTGGTAAATAGCATATAACTTATCTGTCATATGGCCATCTTCTGTCGCCATATTTTCCCAGGTAGCGGCTCGCATGAATCGATTTTTCAGTTCTAGTTTTCCGATACGAGACGGTTCAAACAAAATGCTCAATGTGTTGCTCTCTTCTTTATAGGCAAAAATAAAAAAACAGCCGCACGATAACGTGACGACTGTTCCTTAGTCATTCTTGCGCTGTTCTTAGCTTGTGAGACGGATTCTAGCAAGCCAATACCCGCTAATTCTTAACCTAGATTAATAAACCTGTGGTTAATACGACACACAAACAAGCTTACACCGATGGCAACTCCGACTTGAGGTGAACAAGCATTTGATAGGCAGACTTGGCTGACATTTGGTAAGGTTCAAATTCAGTTTGTCCGGAATACTTCATGTTGATAGGTACAGTCAGGCTAGACGTTGGAATGTAACCCATCGACCAGTCAACAAACTCACGCTCGCTGATGTCTTCAAAGCTCAATATGGTGATATCGGTATGACGTCTATCTTGAGCAATTTTGTTATAGATATTGTTAACGGCATCACGAGAGCCTTCGAGGCACTGTAAAAAATACTTACGGTTAAAACAGAGCATTCCCGTTACATGTGCTTCACTGTTATTTTCTCTTGCCACAAGAAGGATGTCATCTAACGTAGAATGGGCAAACTCTTCGGTAACGGTACTCACATAGATTAAGCGTGATAAGAACATAATTAACTAGCCATTTGGTTGTTGGTATTGTTCTTAAAATATAATCCAAGTTGAAAAGTTTGCCAGATAGCTCAATTAGTACTCGACAGATAAAGAGTAGAGGCCCGAGCCCATACCCTCTCCTCTTACTCTAACGTAATAAGTCCCAGCGCTGATCGTGCCAGTAAGCTCGCTATAGCCAAGCGCTCGCTCCGTTGTACCAAGAACATTGCCCGAGCTGTTTAACACTTCCATCAACATCTCATTACCTCGTTCAACGCTGCGATTAATTGAGAAAAGAATCTCAGACTCTTTTTTTAAATCGATTCGGTAATAATCTACATCTTGGCTACCATCGATATAGTTAGCTAATGAGTGAGCTTTTCGTCTAACCTTAACCGCTGTCTCCATCGAATCATTTCCCTCTTTATCGAGAGAGTGAGTTTCAACAAGTAAAGCAAGTTTGGCCTGCCCTTCCTGCGAAACTGGTGACAGGTTTTTGCGATATAGTACATTGAGCATGTAGAACATGTTTGACTCTTCTTGATCATCGCCAACATAACTGACGCCACTTTCATAAACATGGAACTTTTCTAAAGCCTCGTCGATTGCATTGCCTGTCTCACCGAGCACATTTGTGTGAGAGTCAAAGTTTTCAACCTTATCGATAATCTGGTTAAAGCGAGCTAAATCTTGATTTGCAATAACTGAAATTATTGGGGCTGGATAAAACTTCATGCTCGGAACATTAATGTCTGCTCCAATTGATAACAAATAGTCGAAATATTCGAATTGGCGATGACTCGCAGCGGCAGAAATTGGGTAGGCATCATCATTTTGTCTTTGCGTGACATCAAAGGACGCTCCATGTAGTTGTTTAGCGAACTCGATGGCACCCACCTTAGCCAAAGCCTCCTTCAGTCCATCTTCAGGCCTCTTTACAACAACCTCTACACCTTCAAGTATTTCGATACGTTCCTTTATTTTGTCTCTCACTTTTTTAGCCGTCGTAGAGTCTTTACCATCACAATCGTAGAAAAGCTCGTTCCACATATCCTTTGCGTCCTTGAAATTACGCTTGGCCGCTTGGTACTTTTCTAGCAATATTTTTCTCTGCTGATATAAGTTTTTTAACTGCTCTGGAGTTTCAGCTTCATAATATCTTGCGATCTGGAGATTCTTAGCGACGTAGTTATTCTGGTCGTACGCTTTAAGTTGAAGATCGTTAGCCTTATCCCAATCATAATCGCTGCATGCATGACCCGCTGCTGGCAGCATAAGTGCTAGCATCATCCATGTATATCTCATATATCTTTCCTTGTTATCATTACACTAACGCTTTTACTGCACGCTCAACGCCTAATCTTGGGCTACTGAGTATCGGCATTGAAGATGAAATTGACTGGCAAACACCCGCCATTGACGCTTGCGCTAAGACCACGACATCAAAACCTAAGCTGTTCGCTTCGATCCCATCTTTTATCTTGAGGTGATACTGTTCTAAATCACCATCGACAAAATGCGGCCATGCGTCTTTCACGCAATGAAAGTTAATATCGCTGATGGCTTCGATTCGCTCCATAGAGCTTTCAAGAAGTTCCAAAGTGGGCTGCAAAGTACTTTCTACGGCCGCGAGCACCAATATTTTTCCACCTAATTGAGCGGCTTTATCTGCCATTGCACGGTCAATTCGCTGAATAATACATCCATTTAGTCCGTCCAACTGCTCTGCCACCTGACCTATGGAAGAGCAAGTCACCACTATTAAGCGACTTTTCTCACTCAAGGAGTCCAACACTGTCGTGATTCTTGAGCTCAGCTCTTCATCCATGCCATGACGTTGCGCATAGATCAAAAGCGATTCATCGACATGATGATGAGTGATAACCTCGGGCGCTATCTCCTTAATAATGCGCTCAAAGTTATCAACATGGATTTGCCCAGTATGCAAAAACGATATGTCGTACATTCACTAGTCCTTGTTAGTTTTGCGCCAATTCAATTTAACGCTGTTGCTTGTTAAGGTTTACCAAATACCGCAAAGCTCGACCATGCTGCTGGATCGGAAAGGTCGCCCTGTTTCGCAATCATGGCACGTTGCGCATTCGCCAGCGCAGTAAACGTGTTTTGGTTTGGTCTTTTAAGCTCATTGTAGAAAATACGCATCAGTTCAGAGGTTGCAGCATCATTGACTTGCCAGTAACTCGCCACAACGGTTGGAACCTTAGCGTGGGCAAATGCACGCGCCATTGAGGCATATTCCAATCCTTTTACTCCTATTCCAGACTCACATGCTGACAAGACGACAAGATCTGTTTCTTGAAGGTCCATCATAGAGATATCAATTACCCCTAAGCGTTGATTATCAGCCATCAGTAGGAAGCTATCTGCAGGGTCTTCTGAATCCAGTATGCCGTGGGTAGCAAAATGGATCACTTGACTATCAAGCGCATGATTTTCTAGCTCTTCTATCGAGGCTTCTTCGCCTTCAAGTACCACTGAATCATCTGAGTAGATGTTTTCAATCGCTTCAACTTCTTGCCTTGCCCCCGGTAGAGATCCATCGGGATCCGAGACGAATAGCGCCATTTCATTCAATGACTCTTCGCCACCAGCAATCAGGTTGAAGTGATAGAGTGATGGCAAAATACCCAGCGGATAACGCTCGATGGCATATTCTAGACTTGGCTCGCTATTTCGAATGAGTGCTGCAAATGGTACATAGTTAAGCGTACCGGCTGGCGTGATGTAGACTTCTTTTTTGCCGTCTAAATGGCCCTCAATTGGGCGAAGCAACTTATCATACAACCAGGTAAGACTTTGCATCATCTCTTCTTTACTACCACTCGGTCCAGATTTGATAAAGCCCCTAACCTGTTCAAACGGAGCGCCTTCGATGTCGACATGTAACTTGAGCGCTTGTTTACGAAGGCCATAGCTTACATTGGCGATATGACTGCTAAGTTCAGTTTGGTTGACTGACACTTCAAACACATTAGCGCCTTCCTTGCTTACAACTTGAGTAAGCAGTTTGTCTGGCGTTGGGATGAATTGAACCAACACTTGATCACTGGTGAGTTTGTCATTTAATGCGCTAATTTCACGAGGATCGACACGCAACATTTGATACAAGGCCGTGTGGTCTCGCTCAAGATTAGCCAGCAATCTCTGCCTGGTACGCTCTTTACGCTTCAACTCTTTTTGCAACTGCTTTGAAGTTTTACTCGGTTTATCATCCGCACTTGGCTCGGTGAAACCTGTATTCTCTCTTGCACTCTGAGATTCAAGCTCAGCTTCTAATCGTTCTAGATCATCCTCTACAGAACGGTATTTAGCTATCAGCTTGCCCTGTTCCGAGTTTTTTGGAATGTTGTCCAGAAATAGCGTCGAGATTTCATTTTGAATCTCGGTATTGGTCGCCAGAAACGCTTGTGTGCCCATGTTGTGGTCACTTAGCAGAGAAGCAAGTCCACCAGCGTTGTACAAGGTTACACCCAGATCGGTTGCGACAAAGACTCGCCCGCGACCGTCAACACTGACCGAATGCACGACACGTGCACCGTATTGACCAAACGACTGGTCTTTGATTAACAACTGATTAAGCCTGTCTGGGTAGAGCCAGCCAGAGGATTGATACATCACAACCCCGGCCGCCGATGGGAATAGCCAAGCATCATCTTCGCCGAGCTTGACTCCCTCACGACCTAAGAACAGCATTTGACTGCGGTCGCTCATTTCTTGATAACTCTTATCCCCCATGGTTCGATAAGATCGCCACTTGCCGTTATTATCCAGCAGGAAGCTACCACCGGTTGAGACTATCGCTTTATCTTCTGAAATCGGTGTATAGCCTAGCGCAAACCAATTCGGCTTTTCACTTCGCTTCACACGCTCAAAACCAAGTTCACCCAACCTCAGTAGACCACCAGTTAAGTACACCCCTTGATGATCCAAATGACCTTCATTAGAGGCAACAACATATAAGTCACCTTGAAGATCTCTAAACACTTTCGCCAGCATATTACTGCGAGAAGGGAAACGTTTAGGATCAATGTAATAGTTAAAGTGCTCTAACTCACCCTGTTTCCAGTGAAACAGATCTGCACCCGCCACAACCCAAATCGAGTCATCGGTATCGACGAAAATATCTTCGATGGGTCTATTTTCATGATCACTGGTTGCTTTAAACAGTTCCACTGTATCGGAAGTCCCGACAGCAATTTTTACCACGGTACGACCATCGTGTGTAATCAAGTCCCCGTTGGAGTTGCGGCGCAATATGCGAGCATTCACACCACTAAAGCGAATTGGCTCTACTTCACTCTCATCTTCGAAGAAGGCCATAATATCACCACCAGTTGCGGCAAACGTGGCTCCAAACTCTTTGATATAAAGCAAATCGGACGTTTTACCCAGTCCCTCAAAACGACTGCTTCGGCTCGGTGCGAAATCATATACACCTTCTTGCGTCAAAATCGTCCAGTCACCCCTAGAGCTGCTTGCAGCCGCAAGCGGCCCAACACTTAAGCCACCACGCATTTCTTCATAAGGAAGTTCAATTAGGTGGAATCGCTGTTTGTGCCAAATGCCTAAACCTGTATCGCTGAGTACGGCTGGTACGTAGCCCAACTCAGGAAGATAGAGCTCAGTAAACCCAACCATACGTTGACTCATCGGCATAGTACTGGCGTCTGCGATAACCTGAGCATCGTCAAACACACCGTAGTCAAAATAGCGAGATTGGAGTATCTTTCCATCCCACCACCACAGCGTTCCTTCATAGGCATGCCACATGAAATATTGGACACCTGAGGCAATCTGACTCGACTCGCCTTTGGCATTCACAAGATGTAGGTTTTCTCCCGACAAAATGACCCAGTGCTGATCATCAAGACGTTTAAATTGGTCAACGCCGTATGTAAGGTCAGCCTTTACTGCCGTAGTTCGGTTAGTTTCATCAATCTCCAGTAGTTGCTGCCCTACAGCCAACCAAACATGGTCTTGGTAACTCTCAACATAGGCAACGTTTTCTGATGCTAAGTCATCTTCGAGGCCGTTCCAACGCACGACATTATCTTGCGTATCCACCACAAACAAGCCGCCTTGGGTCGCTAGGTAGACTGCGCCACTGTCTGCTTGCACGATATTTCGCACATTCATCCGCAATGCGGTATCGGGTTTGTCACCACTTCTCACTAATTTGCGAGATACACCGTCATAATTAAACCAGCTCCAGAAGTTGTTACGTTTGAGCATCAACCCATCTTCGGTCCCAACCCACACGTCACCATTATCCAGTGCTAAAACCGATGAGATTTTGGAGCCATCTAGTTTTAGCCCTTCTATCTTTGGTAACGCATTGCGATACCAGTAGCCAGTATTGGAGACGATGCTGTTGTGTCGCCAACTTTGCTCTTGGATCTCTCTAAAGGCGAGATGGCTAGTCTGTTCGATAACACTTTGCACTGACTCATCTTGCTGATTCTGGCTCAACCATAAACGCATACTTTGCGCCGTTGACAACTCTTCTTCCACCAGACCCAATGGTCGAGTTTTATTTTGAGTTTCCATCCAGAATTTTACGAACTGAGCCACCTGTGCACGCCATTGTGGGTCGGCATGATAGCTTTGGTACATATCAAAGCTCATTGCAATCAAGTCCGACGAGTAGTTGCCAAGGTTTGTGGCCAAATGGCTAGCAAGCTCAACCCCCGTGTCTAGGATGGCTTGATGTCGCTCTGGGCCATCTGCGTATAACGCATCTTGGTGGCGAGACTCTAACACCTCTATCTTGTCATCGCGATAGTCGAGCTTAGGCAGTTTGAATTCTTGGCGAGCTGTTTGTGTGCTTTTTGCCAGTGAAAGTAAAGATTGGAAACTTTGCGTGATACGAAGCGCCATCTTATGCCCTTCTTCACTGAATGTGCGGGTGATCTCCCCTTCCTCATCGTATTCCACTCGCAATGTGCCCATACCGACTAAGGTGATCTCTACTGGTTTGTTAAGCGCATTGTAACGAAACAGCATCTCGGTAGTTGGCGTCTTCATCGAGGTAATACTGTTATTGAGGTCGTAATTTAACTCGACAGAGTCCCCATTGGCATTATTGATCGATGCTAAATTACCTCGCAGGTCATAACCGATTTCCAAGAATGAAGCACCACGGCTCATGTAAACTGGCTTACCGATAATAGGATCGTCTCGCTGTATGTAGACCTCGCCATTGGGAAGTACGATCTCCACTTCAGCAAGGCCATTATTGTCACGCTGACGAACGATATTTCCTTCACCAGCCAAGGCTTCTTTACGCATCGAGTCAAACCAACCAACGTATCGGAGTGAAGATGAGATGGCGCTGTCATAGCGGTAGCTCAGGAAGCCTGCCAAGTGATCTCCGAGATCACTTAGCGCTTTTTGCTCAAGCTTCTTACTGACAACCACACCACGACTTCTCGCATCATTAAGCAGTTTCAATGCAATCGCAGCGGTACCCGTGCCCCAATATAAAGCGTCACTGGCCAGCGCATTCACTTTGTCCCCATTGTAAGGGTCGCGCCTAATCATCTCGTAGCCATAGCGATAGGCGGCAGTGTTTGGCAAATGGTCTCGATAGTTTTGTACCAATATCTGCAATACATTAGTGTTGTCTGGATTTATATCGCTGTAGTTTTGGATTTGTTTAGCGGCATTGGCAAAATCATCCATTGCATAATAGATATCGGCAGCACTTCGATAGTAAGTGGATAGATAACCAAACCCATCTCGATAGCTATGCCAGTCTTCAAGGTGCTTTTGCAGCTCCTCACTAGGCAACTTGTAGCGCTGAGCTTGACGAGTTAGCAACCACGTCTTATTCCAAACCCAGTCATTTTTCTCCGATGGGCTTTTGACTCCTAGTGCGGCTTTGTCTAACCAGTCCCATGCAGCTCGATAATCATCATCAAACGCAGCGATTTCAAGCATATTAAGGTTGGCGTTGAAATTTGACGGTTCTATCTCTAGTTGAGCGAGCCAAACGTTAGATTTATCCGATGCCTTTTCGGCAACCAATTCCCACAGGGTATTATTCCACAACTGTTGTTTGCCCAACTCAAATAGGTAACGTTGTGCAGCAGAAGCGTTTTGCTGCGCCTTTACAGCGTTATACAAGGATTTAAGAAGTGTATTGTTGGTCGGATAAAGTTTCGCAAGTTGCTCCAAATGCTCTACCGCTTTGTCCGCTTGATGATTACGGATCAGCTCGTTGGCATACTCTTGTGCCAACGAAACATGGTTGGGAAACAACCCCATTGCGGTCTCTAGCAATTTACTCGCCTGCTGTGGCATATCTGCTTTTTTGTAGAGTTTAATTCCTTCCAAATAGGTCCATACCGTCGGGTGCTCTTGCTCCTCAAGTGCTATTTGAAGTGCTTTTATTGCCAACGAGGTTTCTCCGATGCTCGACAGGCTTTGGATGTAGATGCGCCACTCATAATCTCCCAGTTCACCAGAAGTTAGGAACGGGTCAAGCGTTCTCACTACCTTGGTATGATGGTCATCCGCTTTAAACAGAATGGCCTTATTGAGTGCGAGTAATACGGAATCTGGTGCATCTAACGCTTCGTAGATATCGTAGGCACGTCCTTTATCACCACTTTGACGATAAGCGGTTGCCGCATATCGTTTCGCTCTTAAATCCCAAGCATCGAAATCATTATTATACCAACGGGCTCTTAACGCCGTGCTGCCCTCAAGTTGCTCATCACGTCCTAACACCGCAAGTCGCTTATGGACCTGACCGATATTGGAATAGAAAGGGAAACTACTCACCCCTAACTGGAAGTGTTCAAGCGCCTGCTGATGGAAACTGCGTCCAGCATAAAAATAACCGAGTGACGTTGCTAATCGGCTATCGTAAGTCTCATCCAGCCACTTGTGCTTTAATACTCTTAGATTAACCTCATTAACCGCTTTATCGGCTAATACCTGAGCGCCCATCTCCGCAACTAAGGTATTTTGTAGTTGCTCATTTGCAAGTAGTGCCTTGAGTCGCTCACTAAATACTTCACTGGCTGCCCAGTCACTATCATAATAGTTCCAACTCAATTGCCAGAAATTTGGTGCGAGCAATAAGCCTTGCTCTAAAATCTGCCACCCCTCTTCTAAACGGCGATGATCAATGTAATAACGAGCGACAGCATTGATTAGCCATAGATCTTGCAAGCTAGGAGTAATGCTCTTGTAGGCTTGTGCCGCTTGGGCAAGTTTTCCATGCGTTGCCAAAAACTCAGCTTCAAAACTATCTCCCATAGCGGTGGCCAATTGACTGTCCACTTGTTCAATCTTTTCAGGTAACAATCGATGGTTTTCGTGAACTTCCAACCACACATACCTTGCAAACGGATGCGGTTTGCCCGAAAGCAAATTGCTCTCAATGCTATTGATAAGCTTTTGAGGTTCACCAAAATTATTCAGCCATGACCAGTATCTGATAAGCGGATCATCATACAGTTCATTAGATACCCATTGCGCTTGCGGAAGCTTAAAGTGCTGATCAAGCACGGCCATTATCTGCGTATGTCCTTGGTCTGCCGCTAGGTCAAAAGCGTCTCGTCGCTGCTCATTCTTAAAGTGAGGATCGACGCCTTGCTTTAATAGCGCAGTGACTAATTCAAGGTTATTGGCTGTGACTGCTTTTTGCAGTAAAACAGGTCTGTCTTCTGCAGCAAGTTTTGGCAAGTACTCTAAAGCCATCGATGCCGACGAGGACGTGGCTATCTCTGCCACAACTGCGGCACTTAGCTTTAAACCTTTATCAATTAACATCTGAAAAGATGCTGTGTCCTCTTTTTCGAGCAAGTGTGAAAGCAAACTTTTTTCTTGGTAATCTTTTGCAAAGACCAATCGCTCTAATGCAACCGGACTAGCTTCCACCCACTGTTCAAACGCTACATCGCTAGGCGTTTGATAGATATGGGTGACAAAAGGGAGACCAAAACTGTCTAGAGTTTCGTTGTAAGCCCCCTGACTCCAAAGCTGATAAGCAAAGGCATATTGCTGTTTTTCAACCGCACGCCAAAGCAAAGCGTTCCAGCTCGACTGATACTTGAGATTTTGAGCCTCAACGAGTGCAGATACCGCTTGGCTCTCTTTTTCTATCGCCACTCTGATCAGAGAAGCACTTTCCTTCTCAGATAATTGGTTGAAATCAACCTCCGTTGCCCAACTTTGCCAGGTCGTCTCTGATACATAACCTAACCCCATGACTATTGGGCTGATTTGGTCAGGGTCCGAAGACACTAGCTGAGCCCCTATTTCAACCAACTGGTTAGCTAGCTGGTCATAAACAGCTTGTTGTGATTCGGTCGGTTTTTCTTCTAATAGTGTTACCAACCATTCATCGGCGTTTTCTGGCTGATAACTTTTGAGCAGCTCAATGATTACGGGATAGTTAGCACTGTAGAGTAGGTTCTCAACCAAAGATTCGATTTCATCAACGCTAAGCTTTTGTCCTAGATCTTTTGTCAGTGCATCTACACTGGCTTGATAAATCGTTAGCTCCTTTTCAGTGTAGCCTTCTGCTTCGACAAATAGCAGACGAGACAATAGATCATTGTGCTGTGATGCGTTTAGCACTGAAAAATCCACATGCCCAAGCACATCGATAAACAGGCGGTCATCTTCAATATCTGAGAAATAAGGCAGTAATAACGACAGCGCTTGCTGTTTATCAGGTTGGGCAAGTGCGCTACTCACCCACTCGCCAAGCTTTTCTTCTTCGTAATAAAAGATATCTAGATCTAGGCTATTTACCTGCTCTGCGTCTAGAAGCGGCAGTGCTTGATAGAATATTTTCGGCTGATCGTATTCAATCGCTGCGGTTGCTAATGGGAGGAAGTTTTCCTTACGCTGCGCTTTTATCACCATATGGGCAAAACTATCGGTGAGTTCTGGATCTTCAAAAGCTAACATCAGACTTGATGCAAGTTGTTGTGACTCCGCCTCAATACTGGCGTTGTTTTCGATAAGTTTGCCCATGATTTTTTCTGAACCGTAAGCGGTTGCTATTTGCAGCAATGTGGTTTCAAAAGCATCATGAATTTCAACAAACAAAGTGGAAAATTGTTGTTCAAATAAATCGGGGCGATTCAACCTTGCGCTGTAACGAAGGATCTGAAAACGTAAATACTCTGGGTTCTCAGTGGTGTTTGGGTTTTGAAGTTCCTCAAGTAGAAGCTCTAGAATTGCATTGGCAACTTTCGGCTCGCTCATGAGTGCCCAATCTATTTGAGAAAGCCCTTCAACCACCTCAAAAGGAGAATATCCCTGAACCATGAGTTTTAAAGCCAGATCATCGTTTTGATAATCAAGCGCCCAATCTAACAATGAGTAGCCATCTTGCGAGCGTGTCTTTGCAGATAGACCAGCTAAGTGCAGTAATTCACCGACATCCAGATCAACCTCGTCATATTCTAAGGCGAAGATACTATCGATTACGTTCCAGCCATTATTGGCCGCCTGATTGACGTCCATTTCCTCTGAGATCAACCACTCTACGATATCTGCCCGACCTGACAGTACACCATAGTGAAAAGGAGTAGCCCCCGTCGAAGCACTTGGTTCAAGCGGAGCTCCCATTTTTTGCAGTACTCTCGCTGCGAGCAAATCGCCCTTTTCGAGCGCCGCTAGCATCACTGTTCGGCCGTAGTCATCTTCTTGAACGAGACGAGCCCCATGGTAATGAAGCATTTCAAGCGCATCAGTGTTGTTGGAGTATAGGGCGATAAATATTGGGTAGGTTTCGCTTTGAGAATCGTAGGCATTGACATCTGCGCCAGCCAATACGGCCTTCTCTGCGCTTTCAACATCCCCATAATAAAGATCATCAAGCCATTGTGCCTGCACCGATGTCAATGACAACAGCACAAACACTAGCCCACTGAGTAAAGATCTGAGCCAATCAAACATACTTTAACTAACCTTACTGACTATCATTTTTGTTTTCCCTAGAAAACAATTGTAACAACAAGGTTGCAATATGGTTAACTCAATTACTAACAACAAGTAGTGAATTATCAGTTGTTAATGAAGAATGAGAGATCGATCTAAACTGACAGCGCTTAATGGAATAAAAAGTGGAAGTATCAAGGAAATTCATTTGAGGCCACAACGGAGCTGCGACCGAGGTAACTAAGGAGGACGGGTAATATAAGCTGCTACTGTATGTCTAGTGACTTGAGCCTAAGCGTTGACTCTATTTCGGTTAATGCCGAGACTCTGTCTCTCCCATTTTTCTTGGAAAGATATAACATCTCATCAGCCAAATTAAAAAACGCATCTGGCTTCTCCTCTCGCTTGGGTATGATCGAAGCGACACCGATGCTTACACTCAACCCACTTTCACACTCAGTCTCTTTAGTTCTAGGTAAAGTTTCTAAGTGCACATTTTCTAATATATCTTCTGCGATAATAGAGGCTTCAAGTGAGCCGGTTGAACCTAAAATAACCGCAAATTCATCCCCACCGATCCGAGCACACAAATCCCAAGGACGACGAGCGTTACTTTCAATCACTTTCGCCAATCCAGACAAGCACTTATCTCCTATTTGATGACCGTGAGTGTCATTGATTTGCTTAAAATTATCCAAATCAATCAAGAGCAATGACACTGGCTCCTTACGCCTCACGTGTTCTCTCCAAGTTTGAGCATAAAATTCATCAAATTTACGACGATTGGCCACCTTGGTTAATCCATCTTGTGTTGCAAGCCAAGATATCTTTTCTTCAGCTAAGCGACGCTTGGTAATATCTAAGTGCATCACCACAAAATATCTCTCCCCGTCGATATCACACGCAGTAGCTCTCATTAAAAACCATCGATGTTCCGAAGCACTATGGCAAGGATACTCATAACCAAACTCAGAAGTACCACCATCAAGAAGATCTTTTAGTCCTTCTGCTACCAACCTCGCATCATCATCACCATTTTCTGCCGCTTTAATACAAGCTTCTAAATAGTTGTCACCGATCCAACCGCTGGTATTACACGCATTGTTTTCCTGTGCAAAACGCTTCCAACTGTCGTTGACAAAGACGATTTCCCCTCTGCTATCTACCACGGTAAGTTGCTCGGAAATGGCGTTCAGTACCGAGCAATAGAAGTGATTTGCCAACATCATAGCCTAGCCTTCAATGAATCTTTATTATCTCAATAAGACTAGCCTATCTTAAGCACTAACACAGAATGAATATGCCACCAACGACATAACTCCAACTCGACCGAATAGTAAGTCACTGACTAATCAATAGTTGTTTACAGCGCTTATTCCAGAATTGCTATGCGCATAACATTTTGTTCTATCTAAAAGTGACATAGATAGGTTTAAAGTTCGAATAACTGAACAGACTTATACCAATGTCACAGTCACAAACAGAAAAAGAAGGACAACACATGGCGAACGAATACGTACCACCAAAAGTATGGACACATGACGCAGATAACGGCGGTGAATGGGCTAGCATTAACCGACCAGACTCAGGGGCTCGTCACGAGCAAGAGCTCGCTGTGGGCTCACACCCATTTCAGCTATACTCACTAGGCACACCTAACGGACAGAAAGTGACTATCATGCTCGAAGAGCTGCTGGCTCTAGGCGTGACAGAGGCTGAATACGATGCTCATTTAATCAAAATTGGCGATGGTGATCAGTTTTCCTCTGGCTTTGTTGCTGTCAACCCGAACTCAAAAATTCCAGCACTGGTTGACCGTTCAGGAGACGAACCAGTTCGAGTATTCGAGTCGGGCAACATCCTGCTTTATTTGGCAGAGAAATTCGGGCATCTCTTACCTGCTGATCCAGCGAAAAAGACCGAGACTCTCAACTGGTTGTTTTGGCTACAAGGGTCAGCGCCGTATCTAGGTGGCGGCTTTGGACACTTCTATGCATATGCGCCAGAAAAGTTCGAGTATCCTATCAATCGATTCACTATGGAAGCTAAGCGCCAACTCGATGTGCTTGATAAGCGACTGGCTGACAACCGCTTCTTAGGCGGTGATGAATACTCTATTGCAGATATCGCTACCTGGCCTTGGTATGGCAATGTGGTTCTAGGCCGTGCGTATAACGCTGCAGAATTCTTAGATGTAGAGAGCTACAGCAACGTTATGCGCTGGGCTAAAGAGATTGATAAACGCGGTGCTGTGCAACGAGGTCGTATTGTGAATAAGCCATGGGGAGAAGAGTGGGAACAGTTGGCAGAAAGACACAGTGCTTCAGATATCGATGAAGTACTAGCCAAACGCCCTAGCTAATCACCTAATTCATAGCAAGAAGCCGCTGACTATCTCAGCGGCTTTTTTATATCAGCCATATGCAACCGATGGATAGTAGCCAAAAACAACGGTTTGGCTGCAATCGATTACTTAAAGTGCATAAATAACAGTAAACCTTTCGTTACACTCCAAAATAAACTAAATTTACCTATAGATATTGCATTTCCTATTTATTCCTATTTTTGCGTAACACTTCAACGTACCCCATCCATAAATTCCAACTATAAACTAGCCTTTATGCACCTAAGGACGACAATAGTAGTACAAAATTCTGCATGTACTAGTTAACAAATACATAATATATAGGTTTTTTGTGATTACCATTCGTCCACTACACCTGCTTGCATAGTGCCTATTTACCTAGCTTCAATGCGTTTAATGTTCAAAAAATCAGCACTTGAACACATTTTCATGACAAATGTCAGAAAAAATCATATTTAGGGCTTTCATCTACAACCACTAACTGTTTTACTTGTCACTACTAAAGCGTCAACTATAACTCTAATTAGTGTACACAGATGTATACAACCACATTTATTGACGCCTAGTGTCGACAAACACAACACAAAATATGGAGATACCGTGGCTACAACAAACGCGAAGCCTCGTGATACTTGGGGCTCAAAACTGGGATTTGTAATGGCCGCAGCTGGTTCAGCTGTTGGTCTAGGTAATATTTGGAAATTCCCTTACACGGCAGGTGAAAGTGGTGGCGGTGCATTCGTTGCTATTTACCTGATGTTCGTAATCTTTATCGGCTTCAGCGTTATGCTGACCGAATTTGCCGTTGGCCGTAAAACTGGCCTTTCTGCTGTTGGTGCATTCAAATCTACTGACCGTCGCTGGACGTTCGTCGGTGTAATGGGTGTATTAAGTGGTCTACTCATCATGGGTTTCTACCCAGTTGTTGGTGGCTGGGCACTTGCATATGTTGCGAAAGTGGGCGGTGGTCTACTAAGCACTCCTGATGCTATCGGCGACAGCTTTGGTGCTTTCATCTCTGATCCTGTTCAACCACTCATGTGGATGGGTATCTACCTTGTTCTTAACATCGTGGTAGTTATTAAAGGTATCTCAGGTGGTATCGAGAAAGCAGGCAAGATTTTAATGCCTACGCTATTTATCATCCTTATCATCGTATCTGTTAAAGGTCTGATGCTACCGGGTGCAATGGCAGGTCTTGAGTTCCTATTTAGCCCTGACTTCTCGAAAGTAGACAGCAGCGTAGTATTGGCAGCGCTTGGTCAAGCCTTCTTCTCTCTAAGCCTAGGTATGGGTTGTATGATCACCTACGGTTCTTACTTGAAGAAAAAAGAGAACCTAGTGCAAACCACTGCAATGGTTACAGCGATGGATACTGGTGTAGCACTTCTTGCTGGTATCGCAATGTTCCCTGCAATGTTCGCATTCAGCATGGAACCAGCAGCAGGCCCTGGTCTTGTATTCGTAGTTGTTCCTCAGCTATTTGCTGAAATGGGTGGCATGGTAGGTGTTGCGCTTGCACTACTATTCTTCGTTGGTCTGTCAGTAGCAGCATTGACATCATCAATCTCTCTACTTGAAGTAGTGGTTTCTTACCTGATTGATGAGAAAGGCATGAAGCGTTCGACTGCTGTACTTTCTGCAAGTGCTGTGATGGCAACACTATGTGTGTTCGCATCTCTATCACTAGGTGGCGTAGGTCCAACACTGTTTGATACTGGCGCATTCGATATCTTCGACTTGCTAACAGATAAGATCTTCCTAGCGGTTGGCGGTATGTTCATCTGTATCTTTGCTGGCTGGCGTCTAAGCCGTGAAGACCTAGAGAAAGAAATCACTAACAATGGTGAAAACAAGTTCCCTCTATTCGGTCTTTGGTACAACCTAGTTAAGTACGTTATCCCAGTAGCTATCGCAATCGTTGCAGTGGCTGGTGTGAAAGCAGGCTTTGACAGTGGTAAAGGTGAAATCATGGTGCTAGGTCTAGCAATCATCGGTGTCACTGCCCTACTATCGAAGAAACTGTAATCACTAAACAGTTCAAGTGAATGGGAAACTCGATGAGTTTCCCATTTTTTTTGTATTAAGCCTCCGCTTGGTTCTTTCCAAGCTATGAATTTTCCTCAGATCCGTTACCATTCTCGTTAACACTCTACAACGCAGAACAAAACGTGACACTGTCTCCTCTTAACGTCCTCAACTCCGTCTTTGGTTACGATAGCTTTCGCCACCAACAACAAGCCATTATTGATTCTCTTATTGAAGGCAAAGATGTTTTAACACTCATGCCAACTGGTGGTGGTAAATCTTTGTGTTACCAAATTCCTGCTATTGTTCGCCCCGGTGTCGGCGTGGTCGTTTCGCCTTTGATTGCTTTGATGAAAGATCAGGTTGATGCGCTACAGCAAGTTGGCGTCTCTGCCGCCTACTTAAACTCAACACTCGATCAATATGAACAGATGCAAGTGGAAGAGCTAGTGGCACGAGGAGAAGTGCAGCTTCTATACATTGCACCAGAGCGCTTAATGATGGAACGTACATTGAACCTGCTTTCGCAGAGTCGTGTTTCTCTGTTTGCCATTGATGAAGCCCACTGTGTGAGCCAATGGGGGCATGACTTCCGCCCTGAGTACCAACAGCTTTCAGTATTGCAGCAGCGCTTCCCTGAAGTACCGCGCATTGCTTTGACTGCAACGGCAGATCAAAGAACTAAGCAAGAGATCATCGCCCAGTTGGGGCTTTCAGATGCCAACGTATTTGTTCATAGTTTTGATAGACCAAATATTCGTTATCACGTCAGTGAACCCTCGAATGCGAAGAATGACCTCTGGTCATTTATTTCCACCCATCACAATGAAGATGCAGGTGTGGTTTACTGTTTGTCGCGTAAAAAAGTCGAAGAGACCGCCCAATGGCTAGCTGACAAAGGGCGAACCGCCTTGCCCTATCACGCCGGGATGCCAGCCAATAAACGTGATGAGCATCAGCAAAGGTTCCTGCGCGAAGAAGGCGTGATCATCGTCGCCACTATCGCATTTGGTATGGGCATTGATAAGCCTGATGTGCGCTTTGTGGCGCATCTGAGTTTGCCAAAAAGCATTGAGTCCTACTATCAAGAAACCGGTCGTGCGGGCCGTGATGGTGAGCCTGCGAATGCGTGGATGGCGTATGGCATGCAAGACATGGTGATGCAGCGTCAGATGGTTGAAAACTCCGAAGGAAGCGAGGAGTACAAGCATGTGCAAGTGCAAAAGCTCAACGCCCTGCTAGGGTTTTGTGAGTTGGTCACTTGTCGCAGGCAAACACTACTGGCGTATTTTGGCGAAGAAGAGAGTAAGCCTTGTGGAAATTGCGACAACTGCCTAAACCCTCCCATCACTTGGGATGGTACTCAAGCTGCGCAAAAAGCATTATCCACCGTGTATCGCTGCGATCAACGTTTTGGAGTGACTTACCTGATCAATGTACTGCTAGGTAAATCTGACGATCGTATCCTTCGATTCGGCCATGACAAAGTCTCTACGTTCGGTATTGGCACTGAGCTTAACGCAAATCAATGGAAAGGTGTTTTCCGTCAGCTAATAGCAATGAACTATCTTAAAGTCGAAGGCGAATACAACAGCTTAAAATTGACCGCAGCTTGTCGCCCAGTGCTACGCGGTGAACAAAGTGTCGAGCTAAGAGAGCTTAGAAAAGCCAAAGCGGCTAAGGCGCAAAAAAGTAAAGTCACCCAAGAGCTGGCAGCTTCCGATCTGCCACAGTTTGAAGCGCTCAAAGATGTTCGATTGGAGCTTGCGGTTGAACAGAATGTACCTGCTTATGTGATCTGCCATGATGCGAGCTTGCGAGAGATCGCTAAACGTCGCCCGACCACCAAAGCCCACTTACTCCAAATCTCGGGGTTTGGTGAAAGCAAGGTAGAAAAATATGGAGAAGCTCTGCTTGCCGTGGTTGAACCCCGCCCCATTGAGTTAAAGGCACTGACCGACACCGAGCTTAAAACCGTCGAGTTATTTCAATCTAACCCGTCTGTTGACTCCGTGGCACAGCAACGAGGACTCGCAAACAGCACTATCTTCGCTCACCTAGCTAAAGGCATTGAATCTGGTGCCTGCGATCTCGACCAAGTGCTCACCATTTCTACAAACGATATCAGCGCTATTGCGTCAGCAGCAGACAAAACAAACGCTATTAGTGAACGTAAACTCAAACCACTATTTGAAGAGCTAAACCAAGCGTACGATTTTGATACGCTGAAATGTGTGTTGGCGCACCTTACACGTCAAATAACTAAAAAGCCTTAACAACAGAATAGTCCGAAGTGCCTTACTCACCGAAATGGCGCTTCGGGCACCTACTTTCACACATTGTGTAATGCTCTAGGTAATCTGAGCATTCACAACAAATTCCCACATCATCAATTGTAAACCTTCCTCTTATCATCAATACTTACTGCATGTTTTTGTGGGAGATTTACGATGAAGGGAATCATTTTTACTGAGTTTCTAGAATTGGTCGAGGACAAGTTTGGTTTGGACATCACCGACCAAATGTTGGAAATGTGCCAAGACCAAGGCATCTATACTGCTGTTGGTAGTTACGATCACATAGACTTAGTTAAGCTGATCGTCGCTCTTAGCAAATTAACGGGTATCAGCGCAGAAGACTTGCAGCAGGTTTATGGCCGAACGGTTTTCAACACCCTACTAGAAAGCTTACCTCCACACGCCAGCCTCAATCGGTGCGAAACAACCTTCCAGTTTATCCAACACGTAGAACACTACATCCATGTTGAAGTGAAAAAGCTCTACCCCGATGCACAGCCACCTCAGTTCAAATTCCTTTCTGTCAACGAAACAGAAATGCTAATGGATTACACTAGCGCAAGATGTTTATCACACGTCTGTTTTGGCTTGATACAAGGCTGCGCCGACCATTACCAGCAGCAGGTCGAGATCGCTATGACGCCTCAAGACCAAAATGGTAGCCACGTTCAATTCAAGTTGAGTCTTGTTCAACAATGAGTGGTTCTATTGAGCGTAAGCTACGCCGTGAAGTCCTTTCTCGTAAAGAGGCTGAAAGGCTGCTTGAAGAAAAGAGCCGCGCACTCTATGAAACTAATCAGCAGTTGGAAGTCGCACTAGGTGAGCTCGAACAAGCATCGCTAGGCCAACTCAAAGAACTTGAGTTTAAAAAACAGCTCGACAAGCTTTTAATCCACTATGGGCAACAATTGCTATCTCGAGAGCTAGATAACATAGTGGTCAGCGAGATCACCAACCAGCTCAAGCAATTGCCCCTACTTGATGACATCGCCATTGAGCTAAACTCACACCCTGCCATTAAAAGTACTAACTGCTTGCGTGTTAGCTCTTTGCCAATGGCAGACATCAACCAGCTCACACTGACCATAGAGTTAAGTGTTGATAAACACTCATTTGGCCAAATCATCGCCTTAGGCGACATCAATGACGAGCATGTTCTAACAAATGGGTTAACCATGGTTGCTGACATGCTTAAAGGTGCGTTGCAGCGCCAGATCATCCTTCATCAACACGTTGAATCACGACAACGGGCCGAGATATCAGAGCGTTCGACTCGTGAATTTTTGGCGATGATCAATCATGAACTGCGCACACCGCTAAATGGATTGCTGGGCGGCATCGAATTACTACAAGATACCGCACTTTCGCCTCAGCAAAACCTGTTGGTTAACACTGTTAACCGCTCAGGTGAGTTTTTGCGCGTGATAATCAACGATCTACTCGACTTTAGTAAACTCAATGCAGGCATGTTTGAGCTACTCCCTACTACTTTCAGTACCGCCGAGTTAAAACAAACCTTGCAAAGCATTTTCGGCCATAAGTGTGCAGAAAAAGGACTGCGATTTGGTATCTCAATTGCGAAAGAGGTGCCGGATTATCTAATTGGTGATAGAGAGAGGATTAGCCAAGTGCTAGTGAATATCATCGGCAATGCCGTGAAATTCACCGAACAGGGAAAGGTCGACACTACATTTGCGTGGCTAGATGAGCAATTGGTAGTCACCATTAGCGATACAGGGCAAGGCATCGCAGATACCGAGTCACTATTTCAGCCTTTTACTCAGGCAGACCGAAGCGTTAACCGCCAGCACGAGGGCACAGGGTTAGGGCTTGCAATATGTGACCGCTTAGTTTCTCTAATGGAGGGCCAAATTGTTCTTGATACTCAAGTAGGGAAAGGCACCACATTCACGATTCATTTACCTTTATCGATAGGTTCAAAAATTGTAGATCTGCCCAATCAGCAAAGTAGCGACAATATCGAGCTTTCGGAGCTCAAAGTGCTGGTTGTCGAGGATATCAAGATTAATCAGCTTGTTATCCAGCAAATGCTCTCTAAGCTGATGCTTACACCTGAAATATGTGAAAACGGCCAAGAAGCACTGGATACTCTTGAGCAGCGATCCTTTGATTTGATTTTGATGGACTGTCGGATGCCAGTCATGGATGGACTACAAGCGACGAAATTGCTACGAGAGCAAGGGTATAGCAAGCCCATTGTTGCCTTAACCGCAGGTACTACATCAATGGAACGAGAGGAGTGTATTAATGCGGGGATGGACGATATTCTTTCCAAACCCTACCGCTCCTCTGAGTTGGTGGATATCTTGCGCAGATGGTGTCCGCAGAACTAGATCACAAACTCTTCATTCTTATTCGCGGCGTTTGACCATTGGTTAAGCACTTCATACAACCTGCGTTTATTCACAGGCTTGGTCAAATAGTCATCCATGCCCGCCTCTAAGCAAAGCTCGCGATCTCCAGTCATTGCGTTGGCCGTCATCGCAATGATGATAATACGCTTAGCAAGGTCCCCTGCCGCTCCTTGCCTAATTTGACGAGTGGCTTCAAAACCATCAAGCACGGGCATTTGACAATCCATCAGCACCAAATCGAAATCTTGGTGTTTTGTTAGCAAATCGATGGCAACCTGTCCATTTTCAGCGATAGTAACGCTCTCTCCCGCCCTCTCTAAGATGGTTTTTACGACCATCTGATTCACTTTATTGTCCTCTACAACAAGAATGTTGAGGCCTGTTACTGGCTCAACTTCTTGCTCTTTTTGTTGCACATAGCTGCTCACGACATTATGAGTAATCAATGGCACAGTTTCGCCATCTTCTACTGTCGACAGAATATTCAACGCATTGATCAAATCAGAGGTGGTGGCAGGTTTTGCGAAGTAACCGCTAAATCCAAAACCACGGTAATCTTGGATGTTATTTAGAGTCTCATTAGAAGTCATCAAAATAAGTTTGATTGGTCTGGTGTGCTCATCCGCTTTTAGTGCTTTGGCAAGGTCAACTCCATCGCTCCCCGGCATCTGCATATCGAGGAAAGCGATATCGAACTGCTGATCAGCTGGCTGCTGCTGGCTAATCTCTACTGCTTGGTCTTTTGACTCCGCTAAAGTGACATCAGCCCCCCAATGGTCAAGTTGTGAGCGCATGACTTCACGGTTAGTTTCATTATCATCAACCACCAAAATATTAAGCTTAGAGAGGTTAGCGTTAGGTATGATCTGCACCGCTTGATCGGATGGCTGGGTTTTCACTCGGAAACTGAACTGGCTACCTAGCCCAACCACACTGGTCACGCTAATATCCCCGTCCATAGCCTCTACCAACTTCTTACAGATTGCTAGACCAAGCCCTGTACCACCATAGTTACGTGTTGTAGATGCATCAGCCTGAGTGAAAGCAGCAAACAAGCTCTCAAGTTTGTCTTGTGCAATACCTATCCCACTATCTTTAACTTTCGCCTCCAATAGCAACTGCGCATCTTCAGTAGGAGATATTGCGACTTCGACCAGCACCTCTCCTTGTTCGGTAAACTTTAAGGCGTTGCCTATCAAGTTGACGAATATCTGACGAATTCTGGTCAGATCACCATTAACCATCGAACTCTCGATACCTGTAGTGTTTAATATCAGTTCTACATTTGGATTTTTATTTTGAAACGACATGGTTTCAAGTAAGTCATCGAGCATTCTACGAATATCAAACGGCTGTTGTTCAAGCTCCAACTTACCTGCTTCGATTTTAGAGAAGTCGAGAATATCATTAATGATTTCAAGCAGTGATTGTGCACTTGCATGAGCTAAATGGGTGTGATGGTGCTGTTCATCGGACATTTTTGTCTCTAGTAGCAGCTCAAGCATACCCAATATGCCATTCATTGGCGTACGGATCTCGTGGCTCATAACAGCCAAAAACTCACTTTTGGCTTTTACTGCAGATAATGCATTCTCCTTAGCTTCAATAAGTTCTTGTTGGTTTCGCTGAACTTCGGTGTTGTCGCGAATAAGACCAGAAAACTGAATACCCTGCTCAGTTTCAACCTTGGCAACAGATAGCACGACTGGAAAGAGCTCTCCATTTTTGCGGCGTCCTATCAGTTCTCTTCCCGTGTACTCTTTGCCTATAAACTTGCCTTCACCAGTATTGAGGTATCCTCGAATAAACGACTGGTGAACTTGAGCTAGATCCGACTCCATCAGCATGGCAACATTATTACCTATCGCTTCTCGCTCGGTGTAACCGAATATGCGCTGCGCTGCTTTATTAAATGATGAGATAGAGCCTTGTGAATTTATGATGATGATGCCGTCAGCAGCGGTATCAAATATCGCTTCTAGGCTCCGGCTCGCCTGCTCTTTCTCTCTTAGAACCTTCTGTTTTTCTTGGATTTCAAGATCGAGCCTATCTATCGACGTGGTCGATGACTTAAGAGCATTTGCCATCTGGTTAATGCTACGCCCAACATCGCCTATTTCATCCTGTCTTAACCCTGTGATCTGTCGGTCAAAATCTGCCCGAGAAAAATATCCGAGTTCTTTAGTTATTTCAGAGATAGGTTGCACCACCAACTTTCTCAACACCACCACCAACAGGAGTGAAATCAGTAACGCACCGACAGCGATCACGATTATTAGGCGATTACGAGTCTTATCAAGAGGCTCGTAGGCAAGCTCGCGGTCAAATGTGACTCTCAAGTCAAAGCTGTCGGTAGCAAACTTGATAGGGGCATGGCGAGAGATCAAATCGCTACTGGTAGACGCCACTTGACTGGTGAGAAGCTCAACTTGCAAATCATTCGATAACACCGAGATAGAACTAACAGGGCTATGCTCGACGATGAAATTGTCCAAAGCGGTATCAAGCAACACTTGATACGTATCTTGCCAAGCAAACGAAACTGCAACCCAACCCACCGTACGATTGGATTTTTTAATCGGTACCACCAACCACTGTGATATTGGAGCCCCAGGCAGATTTAGCTCTTTCAAATAAGGGTCATATACTGGATCACTGAGTCTAAGCGTATCAGCCAGCATGCGACTGAACTTAGGGAGGTCATCAATACTTGCCAGCAACAACTCTTCGCCAGCAATTTTATTGCCTTGCCCATCTCGGGTAGTAGCGGCGAAAATAGTGCGATAGTTATCAATCACTAATACGTATCGAATGTCTGAGAAAATTGCGGGAATATCATTGAGTGCCTGATTAATTCCGCTGCTATCATCCAAGTCCAGCGACGTAGCAATAGCACGATTGCGGGCCACCAGCTTAGCAATCGACAGTACATCTCGTTGCTGTTCATCAACGATGCTTTTCACCAAGGCGACCTTTCCCGCCAATTGTTGGTCAATCAGGGTATCTAGGCTAATCCGATTGGTATGCCATGAGTACCACGCCATGACACCAAGTGATGCAACGGTGGTAAAAGTAATGGCGAGAATAATTTTGGGTATCAGTTTCACTATTCAACCCACTCTATGTTGTCTTGCAAACTTTGCGGTATGCGCACACCTATCTGCTCGGCATTTTTGCGGTGAACCAATATCACTGGTGAAGCCTGAACACGAGACTCCAATTGAGCAGGCCGCACATTTTGAGTCAGTATGGCTGCAGCCAACTCACCGGACATTTTCCCTAGTAGATAAAAATCAGATACCGGACCAAATGTCGCCCCTTTTTCAATGCCTGATTTATTCGAACTAAGAATAGGAATGGAGTGCTCAAGTGACAATGCAATCAATACTTCTTCTCCACCATTTTGCATCAAAGTATCGGTCGTCGTGACAAAAGCCTGTACCTCACTTGCAACATCTGAGGCTTTAAGTCGTAAATCTTCAAGGTTGGTGGCTTCGATGTTGATGGCTTCTATTCTGTTGCGTCTAAATTGTCGAATAAGATTAGCGGATTGAATCTTTGAATTCGGTTCACCTTTGCGGTGAAAAATTGCCACTTTGTGTGCTTCGGGCACCATGGCTTTCAGCATAGAAATGTAATGCTTAATAGGAATAAAATTACTCGTACCTACTAGGTTGTTCCCAGAATACTCGAAAGATTCGATAAGCCCTGAGTCAGCAGGATATGTGACAACTGAAAAAACAATCGGCGTCGTTTTTGGCATCACATTTTTAACGATCACTGTGCCAGGTGTTGTCAGTGAATAGACAAGGTCGACTTTATGCTCTTTCAAATCATTCGCTGCCAGAGTATAAGCATCTCTGTCATTACCAAGTTGCGCTTCAATGAACACAACATCTTGCTGTAAATCTAAGCCAGCATCCTCAAGGCCCTGTTTAAAGCCTGCCAAATTATCGGGATACCCTGTCCACTGTGCGATGCCAATTTTGTAGGGTTTTGCACTAAGCATAAATGGCATACAAAACAGCGCTATAGCCAAGCACCATAGGAAGTTGGGATTAGAATTGTTCATATTATTATTCTCTAGCCTTCTCACTGACTCCTTGTGAGTCTAGCCCATAAATCCAACAAAGCTTAGTTAAAGTCATTTAATTGAACGACTTGCGCCAAATTTCGATTTTATTATGCCTTAATCGGTGATCCATACCTTAAGCTTCTCGTTTGGTTAACGATTCTGCATGCTCGATCCACTAGTGCTCAACAATCACACAACTCAAGAATAACTCATCTTTTTGATTAGAATTTCTAATTAATAATCTCCTCCAAATGAGACCTTAATCAATTTGTAACTAGATTTGTCTGTTAGCATACAATCAACATTAAATACTAATTATTACCACTAAATAAGGATTTATATATGTGGAATAGAATGAACAAATCCATGATGTTCTGCCAAATGATGTTTGGGCTGTCGTTTTATGGCGTGATGGTAATTTTGACTCGATTCTTCCTTGAGAACCTCAATTACAGTGAAGCTGAAACCATGATGGTGGTTGGGGCTTTCTCAGCGATCGGTCCATTGTTCGCGATTGCTGGCGGCTTTATTGCTGACAAATTTTTAGGCGCTTACCGTTCATTGACCATTGCCTATGCAGGTTTTACCGCAGGTTATGTATTGCTTGTATTAGGGGCAACTACAGTCAATATCCCCATGAGTCTGGCCGGTATTGCTCTTGCCAGTTACGGCCGAGGCCTTATGTCACCTTCATACCCGAGTTTGTTTAAGCGTACCTTCTCAACTCAAGAAGATTTTGAAAACGGCTATCCGGTTAACTATTCAGTCAACAATGTCGGCGCACTCATCGGCCAATATATGTTCCCAATGTTTGTATTGGTGATTGGCTTTTACGGAAGTTTCATGCTTTCTGGTGTAATGGCATTTGCTGCCCTTTTCATGATGTATACGCTTCGCAAACCCATTCATGCTGTTAGTGCAGACATAGACAAGCAGCCTGTCAGTGGGAAAAACTGGGCGCTGTTTGCGCTAACGTCAATTGCCATGATCGGGTTAGTTTTCTTTATGTTTAGCGACATGGATAAAGGCCAGAATATTGTTTATGCCATCGGTGGTGGTGCAATTGCATACTTTGTTTTCTTGATGTTCAAGGCGAACAAGTCTGAAGCACTTAAAATGGGCACCATTTTGATAGTTACGGTTTTAACTACGGCGTTTTTCGTTTACTACGGTCAGATGATGACTTCGATGACTATGGTCACCATCAACACAATGCGTGGTGATCTACTTGGTTTCATCCCTATTGCGCCGGAAGCGGCGATGTCAATGAATCCACTATGGTGTATCGTTGCAGGTCCGGTAATTGCAGGGACATTCTCGACACTTGAGAAAAAAGGCGTGAACTTTACCACTGCAACTAAGATTGGTTTCTCTTTCATCCTAACGGCAATTGCTTTCGGTATATTAACCTTAGCGGTGAAAAATATCGGTGAAGACGTCATCATTCGCCCGGAAGTATTCTTAGTTATCCACTTCTTCCAAGCGTTCGCAGAAGTTATCGTTGGCTCAATGGTGGTGGCATTCATTTTGTCTGTTACACCAAAACATATCGAAAACTTCTCAGTAAGCCTGTTCTCAGTAGCCATTGCCTTATCTGGTATCGTTGGTGCGGTATTCTCTACCTCAATAGCGGCAGACAAAGATCAAGTGATCGATCAGGCGTTTGTGCAAAATGTTTACGGCGATTACTTTAGCTTACTGACAATGCTCGCTGTGGTGATGGTTCTCGTCGCACTGCTCTCGTCAATCGCCATTCGTAAGATGCTAGCTGCTGCTAAGCAAAGCGAAGGGGAAGAACAAATCGAACTGACGGAAGCCAAGAGTTAACTCTTAACCTTCGTTAACTTTACAGGCAGCGATTTCGCTGCCTTTTTTATGTGTGAAGTTTACGCTCTAGCCCATGACCACAGACAAAAAAAAGCACCCCAAAAGGGATGCCTGTCGAACGAACGATAAAATTTCTATAGGGGTGTTTTTCAACAATGAGAAGTATCCCCCAAGATATTTATTTGAAAAAGTGAATTAAATCGTTTTGGCTAAATTAATTGTTTTTGCTAACCGATCAAAGCTTTCCATCACCTGCGAGCACTTCATAACTCGCCCATGGCCTTGCCCTTGCACTGAAACCAGTTCCACATATTTCATTTCCTGGTCCGCCTGCTGTGACACCGAATACTTGGCAAATTTATCTGCTTCATCGTGCACTATGATGGTTTGAGCGATACGGGCTCCCAGTTTGTTGTATGGGTCAACCGTGTGGAGTGGATAGTGGTACTGGTGCTCAATATCCGACACCACTGCTTTGAACAAACGCATTGAAAAACCAGAGCGTTCAATACTGCCAAACAAGTTTTCTATGTAGTTCAACACAGGGGCAATCAACAACATAGGTACATTGGCAATACGCTCATGGCGACATTCAAGGGCTGATGCTGTGCCCATGCTGTGTCCCACAACACCAACGACCTCTTGCTCCGTGGCATCGATAATACCTTCTAGCCCAGCAACAAATGCTGGAATCGAGCCATAAATGCCATCGCTCTTGCCGTGGCCGGGATGGTCATAGGCAATGGCGGTAAAACCTTGCGCTGCAATGTGTTCCATCAATGGCACGTATTGATTAGAGCTACCTGACCAACCATGAGTAAGAATCCATGCCGGGCCTTGCCCCAGTTGATAGCGAGTTAACAGACCTTCACCCGTTTCTACTTGGTCAATCCGCATTTCAGCCGGTTCTTCATTTTTTGGTGTCATGCGTACTGGAGTTAGCAGAAGCTTTTTCGCTTTCTGCTTAGCCTGTTTAGGAGCAATTAGATGAAATGCACCTGTACCAAGTCCGACTAAACTTTTCTTAACGCTAAATTTATTCGACGTATTGAAGTAAATCTTCTCACTCATGATCTTGTCCTTGCCCATAAAAGTACGGGCGTGCTTTTTATGTTTTGAATAAATGGGAGTCCTTGCTCCCATTCAATTATTGTCTCTGTGTTAGGGCGTGTTAGTTTTTCTGTCCCTAGATGCCCTAATCCGTCTTCCAGCGGGTGATAATCGCTTCAACACCTTGCCAGAAATGATCTTTACTGGTTTGCAATCCATTAATTGATGCAAATAATTGTGCGCTGAGATACAAGCCATACAGCTCAAACGTGGCTTGTCTTGCATCAAGCTTGACGTTGAACTCGCCAGAGCTTTGTCCTTTCTCTATTTGAATCGTTAGGTAGTCGATCCACATAGCGATAATTTGTTGCAGCTTTTGCTGAATCGGGCTGTCAGACTCGACACCATCCTTCCACGCATCCAAAAACATACAGCTGCCTTGATACGAGTGGTTCCAACCTAACCAGCTTTCTAGCAGGCAACGCATTTTTAGCTCGTAACAATCAAACTCTTGCGCTCGTATCGGTGCAATCACTTTCTCCACAAACACTTTATTGGCTTGATCAAGCACCGCTATTTGCAAATTCTCTTTTGAATTAAAGTGAGAAAATAACCCGCTTTTCGACATACCACATTGCTTTGCAAGCTCACCAATCGTCAGACTTTCCAAGCCTTGTTCGCTCGCTATCTCAAACGCTGTCGTCAAAATCATGTCTCGAGTTATCTTGCCTTTACTTGCCACATTCTCACCTTTACAAATGTACTATTTACATTATTAGTACGACCGTACTTTTTTTGCAAGCATCTATATTCATAAATTCACTAGACTTGATAAGTTATGGTCAAGTTATGCGTGAAGGTAGCAATGCTATGACCGTTAAGATTTTTGTCGAACGAATAGACATCCAGCTAGTGGACGGAGTCATTAGCCAATACGAGTTTATGAGATAGCCATTTATCCAAAGATTTACCCAACGACGGCATGGTGATGGGTTTCGTCAGATAGTCGTCCATACCTGCTTCGATACACTTTTCTCTATCCCCCTCCATTGCATTGGCCGTCATGGCAACAATCAGACTTTGGGGGTTAATATTTGGGTTTCGATTGCTGCGGATCTCTCTCGTCGCTTCATATCCGTCCATCTCGGGCATCTGGCAATCCATGTACACTAGATCATAAATCACTTCAGTGTTAAGCGCGGCCAGTGCTTCCAGCCCGTTTGCTGCTCGGTCGACTTTTACACCGAACTTATGCAACATGGATTGAAGTACTAGCTGATTGGTAGCAACGTCATCTACCACTAGAATACGGGCGTTATATTGAGGTTTTTGTGTGGGTGTATTTTTGGTAATAATGGTATCAAGCACCTTTCCTTGGGTGGTGCCTGATACCTTCTCTAAAACGTTGAGTAAATCAGGTTGATGTAGTGGCTTGGTCAAGTACCCTTGAATCCCTATCCCCTTCAGCTCTTCTAACTCATCTCTCTCTGCAACGGATGAGAACATGACTAAACGAGTGTTTTTGGTGGTGTCGCTTGCTAAAATTTTCTTAGCCAACTCGGCACCATCCATTTGTGGCATTTGATAATCTAGAATTGCTATCGAAAACGGAGAGTTTTCCATTGTGGCCAGTTGCAAAACCTCAAGGGCATCCTCGCCACCTGACACAACTTGGTGATCGATTTCCCATCGAGTTAACAAGCCAGAAAGCAAAGTGCGATTAGTTTCAATATCATCGACCACCAAGATTCGTTGTTTTTTCAACTCGCCCGTAGGTAAGTAAACCACAGACTCTTGGTGAGAGTTGTCGACCACAATCGTGAACCAAAATGTTGACCCTTTCCCAGGCTCACTCACTACACCTATATCGCCCCCCATCATCTCACACAACTTTTTGCTGATAGAAAGCCCAAGACCCGTCCCACCGTACTTGCGAGTGGTCGAACTGTCCGCTTGCGAAAAGCGAGCAAATAATCGCTCTTGTTGCTCTTTGCTGATACCAATACCACTATCAACGACTTCAAATCTGAGCGTAGTTTGATTAGCGTTTGTTGCGTGACTTGATACGTAAACAGCCACTTCACCTTCTGCGGTAAATTTGATGGCATTGTTCACTAAGTTGAGCAAGACTTGACGTAAGCGTCCCGAATCACCGCAATAGTACTGCCCAAGCACTGGCGATGCGGGACAGACGAAGTGGACTCCTTTGTCTTGAGCAATTAACTCAAGCATCTGCCCTATTTCCTCCAAAAGCTCACCTAGGTCAAAATCAATCGACTCAAGTACAACTTTGCCAGCTTCAATCTTTGAGAAGTCAAGAATGTCATTGATGATGGCGAGCAATGACTCAGCACTGTTTTTTGCTGTTTGAGTCATTCGATATTGGTCTTGATTTAGGTTGGTATCGAGAAGTAGATTGGTCATTCCAATGACGCCATTCATTGGTGTTCGAATTTCATGGCTCATGGTCGACAAGAAATCTGTCTTAGCCACTGCTGCAGCTTGTGCTTTTTCCTGTTCTTGTTTTAGTTTCTCATTGTAGGCATGCATCTTTCGGTCGTTATCAATCAAACTGGCTGTCATTTCAATAAGACCTTTGGTCAAAACCGCCAGCTCATCCTTCCCTGTAAGATATTGATTACTGTGCAAAGCTTCAGCTGCGTTCTCTAACTCCCCTTGCTCTACCTGCTTAGATGCACGAACTAATTGCTCGATGCGCAGTTTAATTCGATTAGAAGACCAGATAGCAATAACAGTAATGATCACAATGGCATAGATGGTACCAAAGAGTAAAACGAAGCCCGTTTGTTTCGCCGACGCATCTGACTTTTGGGTGCGTATTTCGATCAGCTGCTGCTCGACTCCAATAAAGTGGGCAATTCTGTTGCGAATTTGATCAACAATCTGCTTGCCTACCTGGCTTTTTAATAGGTCCGTCACGCTGTCCATGGTTGCATGGCCGTTATTGACCAACCGACGCTGAGCGATACCACGAAAAGCCACTGTTTTTAGCCACTTTTGATGAAGCTTCTCCACCTCTTCTAACACAAGCACTTGGCTCGGGTTATCACTTACCTGCACAGAGAGTGTTTCAATACGTTCAGACCAAATATTCAACGCATTATCAAACGGCGCTAAAAAATCCTGCTCACCAGTAATTAAATATCCTCGCTGTCCTGTTTCCATATCAGCAGTTAAACTCAATAACTCTTGTGCTCGAGCTATCGCTTTTTGAGTGTGCTCTACCCAGTTACTATCTTCCACCATGGATTGGGTGTTTTGATAAACAGTGATCGACACCGCTATCATCAAAAAGATGGGGATGGAAAAAATGACAAAAAACTTTTTTTGTATCGATATATCGTCAAACCAAAGACTTATTCGAGACATAGATGCTCTTATAGCAGTTCCTTTATTGTCTCTAGTTTAGAGTATTTAGTGTGAATTTTTTCTCACTGAGCTCAAATTTTGATCGGGAATCTAGTAAATTCGTACTAATCGTTGCTCTATTGCAAATCATTAGGCCAAGTGACTGCTTTTTGAAGTAAAATAGCGCAGAAATTTAGATATAAGGTTGTATCGATGAAACTTTCTTTTGCTCGTTGGCTATTGCCATTATGTGTTCTTGCTGTAGCAGCAGGCGGATTTTACGTAGTTAAGGCAAATGGCCCTGAAGTGCCACAAACCAAACCTGTTGACCCAACGCCAAAAGTGAGTGTTGAAACCCTTACCCCTATCGCACATCCAGTAAAGATCGTTAGCTATGGTGAGCTTCGTCCGCTGGAAACTACCCTAATATCAGCGCAAGTTTCAGGTGAAGTCGTGAGTTGGCACCCAAACTTTGTGCCAGGAGGCATTGTTAAACGTGGTGAAGTGCTGTTTTCTATCGAATCAGACAACTATGAAGCTGCGGTTCTTCAAGCCCAAGCATCGGTTGCACAAGCACAATCCGTGTTGATTGAAGAACGCGCCAGAGCAAAAGTTGCAGAGCGACAAGCTAAAAGCTTAAACAAGAGTCAAGTCACTGATTTGTATTTGCGCAAACCACAAGTATTAAGTGCGGAAGCACAGCTTAAATCGGCGCAAGCGGCGCTTAAACGTGCTAATCGTGACCTAGACAACTGTAATGTGATCGCACCATACGATGCATTAGTGACCGCGAGAGATTTAGGTTTAGGTCAATTTATTACCGCTGGTGCTCAAGTGGCAAAACTCAACAATATTGAAAATGCTGAGGTGTTACTTCCAATTGCAGGCTTCGATAGCCGTTTCCTTCCAAGCAACCTTTCAGGTTTGGATGCAACAGTGACCCAAAAGAGCACCAAAGATTTAACTCGTAAAGCGAAGATTGACCGCGATCTAGGTGTTGTCGACAGCGCTACTCGTATGGTCAACATCGTGGCTCGAGTTGAAGATCCTTACGGACTTAACTCTGGCCTTGATGCGATGCACTTTGGTAGCTATCTCGAAGTAGAGTTTACCGGAAAGACCCTAGATAACGTGTTTAAGTTACCTCAAGAACTGGTGTCTAAAGATCAAGTGTGGGTGGTGAACGACAGCAGTGAGCTTGAAGCGCACAAAGTGGTAGTTGCTCGAGAAGAAGATCGTTTTTTCTATATCAGCAGTGGCTTAACTGTTGGAGATAAAGTTGTCACTACCTTGCCTGAATACCCGCAAGAAGGCATGAAAGTCGAAGTGTTGGAAAAATCATTATGAGTCAGACCCAACCACAAAAAGGCCTCATCGCCTATTTTGCCAATAACTCAGTTGCAGCAAACCTGCTCATGGCGTTTATCATCATCATGGGTGTGATCAGTTATGTGACGATACAACGCCAGATGTTTCCTAATTTCGAAATCAATTACATCGAAGTGTCGGCATCTTACCCAGGAGTTTCAGCGCAAGAAATCGAAGAAAGTATCCTGATCAAAGTTGAAGAGAACATCAAAGACATCACTGAAATTAAAAAGGCGGTATCCAACGCCTATCGTGGTGGTGGTAATCTTTCTTTAGAAATTGATACTAAAGCGGATCTTCAGCAGGTACTCGACAAAGTCAAACAGCGTGTTGACGCCATCGCAAGCTTCCCTGCGGCGATGGAGCCAATTAAAGTTCGCCAAATAGAATGGCGACAAGACGTCATCGGCATGGTGCTGGTGTCTGACCGCTCGTTAAATGAATTAAAGCCACTTGCTAAAAAAATCGAGAAAGAGTTGCTTCAGCTAAGCAATGTGTCTTTGGTGACCGTGAGTGCACCAAATGATGAAATAGCTATCGAAGTTCACCCTGATGCGCTTCGCACCTACGGTCTTACGCTGCAACAGGTATCTCAAGCTGTGCAGAGCTACTCGGCTAACTACTCAGCCGGCCAAATTCGTACCAATTCAGGCATAATTTCAGTAAGGATTGAAAACCAGTATTACAGCGGTCAAGAGTTCCGACAAATTCCAGTTAAGCTTGGGGCAAATGGTTCTAAGGTCTTACTACGAGATATTGCCACAATCAAAGACGATTTCGTTGAGGGTGAGCGTTACTTTAAATACTCAGACAGCAACGCCATCTACTTATCGGTAAAAGCCACCAAAACTCAGAATATGGTGCCAATCGCCAAAACTGTTCACCAATTTATCGAAGCTCGCAACGAAACCTTACCTCAAGGCATCCGACTGGAAACCTTGATGGACATGACTCACTACCTCAACGCCCGTCTAGATATGATGCTCAGTAACTTGCTGCAAGGCTCAATTCTAGTTGCACTGATGTTAGGGCTATTCCTGCGCTTTAAGCTTGCGATGTGGGTGATGGTGGGCTTACCTGTTTGCTTCCTAGGGGCGGTAATGATGATGCCGATGTTTGGTATCAGCCTAAATATCATTTCACTGTTCGCATTCATCATGGTGCTCGGTATCGTGGTCGATGATGCCATCGTCATGGGTGAGAGTGCCTATACAGAAATAGAGAAAAACGGCGGCGGAGTCGAAAATGTCGTACGAGGGGTAAGAAAAGTAGCCACTCCTGCGACATTTGGTGTGTTAACCACCATCGCTGTTTTTGCACCGTTTGTATTCTCAACAGGTCCAGAAAAGGCCTTCTTCTTTGGCATCGCCGTTGTGGTGATTTTGTGTCTGATATTTAGTTTGATTGAATCGAAACTGATCTTGCCAGCGCACCTCGCCCACACCAATTTTACGCCAATCAAGCCAGATAGCTGGCGAGCAGGATTTAACCGCCGATTCTTTGGTTTTGTTAACGGCCCTTATCGCAACTTCATCCGCAAATGTACTCATTGGCGCTGGAGCGTATTTACGGTCTTTATTGCATTATTAAGCGTTAGCGTTGCCGCAGTATTGGCAGGGCACGTGCGCATGGTACCCACACCAAAAGTGCCTCATGACTTCCCTAGCATTGTGTTCGAAATGAACAGCAATGTGTCTGATGAACAGACCATCGCCGCACTGCTGGAAATCGAAGATGCGGTTCAATCGGTAGAGAACCAAACCATTGAAGAATATGGTAAAGGCATCGTACGAGACATCATGATCATGAACGAAGGGCGCACCAATGGTCGCTTGATAGTGCCATTAGTGGATGAAGACGATAGACCTTACAATACTTTCGAGCTTTCTCGTCGCTGGCGAGAAGCGATCCCGACCATTGTCGGACTGAAGTCAATTACGATCCAAGACGACGTCAATGGCAGTGACAGCGGCGATGAATTTGGTTACCTACTCTACGGACCAGACATCGACACACTCAACGAAGCAGGTCGTTACTTCATTTCACAACTTCAGCAACAAAATGGGCTGTTTGATATCAGCTCATCAATTGATTCAAGTAGTAAAGAAGTTCAGCTCAGCCTTGCGCCTGTCGCTTATGACCTTGGGTTAGATTTGGCTACCGTCGCCCAGCAGGTTGGTGGCAGTTTTTACGGTGGTGAAGCTCAGCGAATCATTCGTGATGGTGAAGAGGTGAAGGTGATGGTGCGCTATCCAAAACTCACGCGTGAGGCTTTCTCTTCCCTTCGCCACACGCTCATTACTACACCTTCAGGTTCTCAAGTGATGCTAGGCGATGTCGTTGAAATCACTCAAAAACCAGGCATCAATACTATTCGTCGAGAAGGCGGCTATCGTACCGTGTATGTCTACGGCTCTATTGATGAACAACTGGTGGAACCAGACAAAGTGGTAGAGCAGATTGAACAAAACCTACTACCAGCATTGAAAAAAGCCTACCCTCAGGTCACCACAGAATTGGGTGGAACGATTGAAGAACAGCAGCAACAAAAACGTGAACAGATATCGTTCTTTGTCGCTGGCATGCTAATCGTTTATATCTTACTGGCAGTGCCGCTACGTAGCTACAGCCAGCCATTGATCATCATGTCCGTTATCCCGTTTAGTTTAACCGGTGCAATCTGGGGTCACATGGCGTTTGGATTGGATCTGAGCATGATGTCGACCTTCGGTCTCATTGCGGCAGCGGGTGTTGTGATCAATGACTCCTTGGTGATGACAGATTACATCAATGGGGCGAGAGCACGGGGCGTTGCTATCAAAGAAGCGGTGATTGAAGCAGGTTGTGCGCGTTTTCGAGCGATCACTTTAACCTCAATAACAACCTTCATGGGAGTATTGCCGATCATGTTTGAAACCAGTCTTCAAGCCAAATTCGTCATTCCGATGGCGGTGGGATTGGGCTTTGCCGTATTGTATGCCACCTTGCTAACCTTAGTTTTGGTGCCTTGCCTCTACCTAATGTTGCAAGACATCAAAGCACTGTTTAGACCCATCAAGCGTCTGTGGTCGAAACAAGAACAAATGTCTAGCTAGCAACTAGTCAACGAGAAACAAAGCCCTGTGTTAACTAGGGCGTGTTGACCTCTCGAGGCCAACACGCCCTAATCTCATGGGGCTTTCTAGTCTTTACAGCAAGTTGATACCAAAGGACTTTAGTACCCAGGTTAAGATGGCAAAACAGCCAATGGAAATCATCGCACCTATGGCCAGTGCTGTCCAAAACGATAGGTATTTGAGCAGCCATGGAAAAGCTAAAAACATTGGCAAAGTAGGAAGTACATACCAGAAAGTATAATAAGCATGTTTAGATAGCTTTCCCTGCTCTAGCCCTTCAAGGTGCATCCAAATCAAAGCTAATATGGTGACAGTAGGTAGCGCAGCAGTAAGTGCACCTAACTTATCACTGCGCTTAGCTATCTCTGAAATCAAGACAACCAAGCCAGCAGTAATGGCATATTTGGCTATCAACCACGCCATAATCTAGACTATATCCCGCTGCCCACATCGGTGAGCATCTTCACTTTGAGTTGTTCTATCTCAACAATACTTCGAAGTTCATGTAGGCGATTTAACAGACGCTTATTGAGCGATACGCCCTGAGCAACCAAGCAGACACCATTTTTTGCACACAAATCTTGCATTAAGATCATGCCAGGCTCCAAATGATTAAGATCATTGATGGTGAGATAACTCATATTGTTAAGCTTTCTCTGAGGAGGTGGCTCTGGCTTCTCTTTTTTGACTTCTTTCTTCGCTGGGCGAGTCACCACATCTTCACTGATGCAATCAAAATCACTTTCAACGCTTTCATACTCGCTTTCATGGAACAACTCGGTGGTTTCATCAAGAGCTAATAAAACCTTAGTTCGTACATTATCCATGGTGATAGGTTTCACCAAAAACGCATTGATATCCAAGCTCATGCAAGAACGAATTACTTCGACATTAGAATAAGAAGTCACAGCAACAACGCGAGTTGAAGGGGCATTGGAGGTCTTGTTAGTGCGGATGTGTTTTAGCAGCTCTATGCCATTCATCTTAGGCATGTTGATGTCGGTGATCACCACATCAATAAATTCAGAGTTGAGAATTTTGACCGCTTCTTCTCCATCCCCAGCACTGAAAACTCTATCGAGGTCGAGCTTTTGTAGCATAGCGACGAGTGTGGTGCGTGAGAACGGGTGGTCTTCAACCACGAGCGCCCTGCACTTAGAGAAAGTATTTACATTGTCACAAACCATTATGCCGCTCCTTGAGAGATAATTGCTCGGGCTTCAAGCAGTTGACGAATTTGCTCTACGTGATGCTCTACTTGCTGGTATTTGTCTTCGATTGTTGTCCAAGATTCTTCCAATGCATGGTCTTGAAGCCATTTTAAGGTATCACCGAGAGGCTGAGCGCCTGCTGATAGTGCAGCACCTTTTGCAGCATGAGAAACCCCTTGTAGCGTCTCTCGTTCCTCACTATCGATTGCCGATTTGATGCTCACCATATCATCCATTAACGACTCCCAATACCCGGCCAATAATGGGCCTAAGAAATCGTCATCGTCTGTACCCAGGATTTCTCCTAAACGGTCAAAATCAATCGCCGGAATTTCGGGCTCATCCACTAAATTTTGTTCAACAAGTTCTATAGAGTCTAGTTGAGTATCTTGCTCTGCTTGCTCAATTGCACCAGATTTAGGGATCCATTTGGTAAGAATTTGTCTCAGCTTGTTAAGCTCAACAGGTTTAGACAGGTAATCATCCATACCTGCGTCATGACACACTTCAGCAGCACCTACCAAGGCGTTGGCGGTCAAAGCAAGAATTGGAGTATGACCTAATTTAGGATTCTGCGACTCTTCAGAACGGACACGGCTGGTGAACTCAAACCCATCCATCACTGGCATATGGCAATCACTTAATACCAAATCGATCCCACCCTTACGCCAGCGTTCAAGCGCTTGTTGGCCATTTTCCGTCAATACACATTGGTAACCTAAACGGGTCAACTGGCGCTCTATTACATCCCTATTGGTTGGTTGATCTTCCGCAACCAGGATCAGAGCATCACTCACTATGTTGTCATATTCTTTAGTGGAATCTTGCTGATCCCCTTCTTTGGTTGGTGCACTGGCGAGACCTTGAGTGGCTAGCATCGCAGTCATTAATTCGGAGGCTTTTAACGGATAACTGCCTATACGTAAGCAACGGTCGGTAATAAGTCCTTTGCTTAGCGATGGGTCCATCGTCATCAAAAGCATCTGGAGATTCGGATTCGAGGAAAGAGCCGAGATCTTTTCGCTATCACTAATATGATGCTCGGGTCCAAGCACAACCACATCGACAGAATCATTGTTATTAATCAGCTGCAGTGCTTTGTCTGCACAAGAAATGGGTTCAACAACAGCCTTGGCGCATTCAAGATTTTTCACTACTGAATGGCGCAGCAACTCATCGGCAATAATTGCTACCACGTTTAAGCCACTAAGTTGGGTGCGTTCGATAAGTGGTAAAGAATCTTCAACTGGCTCATAAGGTAACTCTACGGTGAAGGTTGTCCCTTGCCAGCGTTGACTCGTCACAAGGATATCTCCCCCCATCATCTCAACCAGAGATTTTGAAATCGAAAGGCCAAGCCCTGTACCGCCATATAAACGAGTCGTCGAGTCATCTCCTTGAGTAAAGGACTTAAATAGGCTCGCCAACTGCTCTTCGGTCATACCGATCCCGTTATCTTCAATAGCAATGGCTATCTTACTTTCACGCAGCGACACTTTAATCTGGATTGCGCCCATGGCATCGTCAGTGCCTTTAGAAAACTTCACTGCATTACCCACAATATTGAGCAATACCTGCCCTAGTCGCACACTATCGCTGGTAATCATTTGGGCAATATTTAAGTCGTAATGAAGATAGATACCAATGTGATTTTGTTTTGCCTGCCACCACAACACATCCATGGTTCTCTCGACGGTCGACAATAGATCGACTGGAGCATGCTCAAGCGACATCTGGCCAGCTTCAATTTTAGAGAAGTCGAGTATGTCATTGATAATGTTTAACAAGCTAAGCGCCGAATCTCGAATCGTCGTGGTCATGCTACGCTGCTCGGAATTGAGCGTGGTGTCGTTAAGTAAGTCAATCATACCGACAACACCGTTCATTGGCGTTCGGATCTCATGGCTCATATTAGCGAGGAACTTAGACTTGGCCTTGTTAGCCGCATCAGCGTCTTCTTTTTCGCGCTCGAGCAAGCTTTGAGCATTTTTCTCTTCAGTAATGTCGATAGTGATGCCACCCATACCGATAGGAACGCCACTTTTCTCGTCAAACACCACATCTGCTGAAGCTTTTAACCAACGAATCTCATCGTTAGGCCAGCGGATTCTAAATTCAGCAAAGAATCGAGTTAGGCTGTTGCGAGCTTCGTTAAGCGCCACTTCTGTTTGCTCAATATCATCTTCATGTACGCTGTTACGCCAGATACCATACGTTTCCTCTGATATGCCTTCTTCTTGGCGATAAATCTGGAACATGCGGTCATCCCACTCAAGTTCATTGTTGAGAAAATTCCAAGTCCAGATACCGATCCCGCCCGCTTCCGTGGCAAGGTTTAGGCGACGAAGTGATTGTTGCAAGTGTCGTTGGCTGTATTTGAGTTCAGATTCTGCGTGTTTTCGTTCGCTGATATCACGCAAGGTGACAAAGTAGTAACTTGAGTCAGAAATCTCGATCGGGGTAACCATGATTTCTAGTGGAATAAGTTTTCCATCCTTTGACACCCCAATCGTCTCTCGGATTCGCTCAGAAACATGCGATTCGCTATTTGCTCTAACATCGGCAAGGTAATCCGTTTGATCGACATTAAATTCCTGAGAAATTAAACACTCAAATACACTTCCAGCGATTTCTGCTTTATCCCAACCAAACAGTTTTTCTGCAGACATATTAATGTCGACAATGGCATGATCACTATCAACCAGCACCATGCCATCAATCGCCGCTTTAAAGAAAGCTTTCATTCGGCTTTCAGTACCTTCCAGTTTGCTGGTGGTGTTTTTCAGCACTTCTTCAAGCTTAGTGTTGGCCTCCAAAATCTCATTTTGTGCGCTTCTAAGTTCGGTGACGTCATTGTGGACCAATACATAGTGGGTCAGTTTGCCTTCACCACTAAATACAGGGCTGCAAACAAGGTTGAGATACTTTAATTGCTGACGTGCATCGAGCAAACTAATAGTAGTGTTAAGTGCTTTGGCTCGCTCTATGGCTTGATGGATCTCTTCTAATTGGATTTGATTGAGATCTTCGCTATACAACTCAGCTAAAGAGTGTTGCTGCATAACGAGAGCGCGCTTACCAACAAAGGACTGCATTGCTCGGTTAGCATAAATAATCGGCTGGCTCTCTTTAGCGACATCAATCATCACAATGCCAGCACTTGCAGCTTCAATTGCGCGAGATTGCACATCGAGTTGCTGTTGTAACATTAGGCTTTGCTTTATCAACATGCTGCGCTGAGAAATGCGCTCACGGCAAACATCCATTGAGGTGATCAGATCTTCCATCTCTAGAGGAAAATCGCTGATATCATACTCTTGGTCGAACTGATCCTTGGTCAACTGGTAGGTGAGTTTTTCGATATTACGGAAGGCATTGTGGTAACGACTAAATAACTTCCAAGCACCACCACCAACAACAGCGGTCGCAATTAAGGCCAAAATGAGCGGAGGCAATGGAATAACATCAGCCCCAGCGAAGTAAGCCAAGATCATGATAATCGCAACACTTAAGGTGAGAATCAGTGTGTTTTCACCGCGAATCCCCATAAGCTCCCTCTCTAGGGTGTGCTCTCGCTTTTCACCCTGCCAATGTCGTCATCTAAAATTGTCGCCAAACACATTGAAATATTTTTGTTGAAGTACTCAATGCTCTAACTATAAGTATTGATGCATATTTCGATATTGCCACCGTAAGGTAAGGATTAAATTAAAAAAATGAGGGCAGCCACTAGACTGCCCTCATCATCACTTAAAGAATTTCAAGCAGAGCTAACGATGCTTCAGTGAGATCCCGTTGTCATCAAACAGGTGCACTTTATCTGTTGATGCGGTCAGGAATATTTGATCACCTTTATTGCGGTTTACAATACCCGGTAACTTAGCCACGATAGCCTCTTCCTGCCCTTCAACTTGGATATGGAACAGGGTTACCTCGCCCAATGACTCAACAAACAGAACCTGCCCAGACAAAATTGCGTCCTGCTCACTTGCTAGAACAAAGTCTTCTGGTCTAACACCCATTTTCAGTGTTGCACCTTGCGCAAGGTCATGGCTGTTGATAGGCACATCCAAGCTTGCACCTTGTGGGCAAAGAATTTTACAGTTTTCACTACCAGCATTAGCGAGTGACACCTTAATGATATTCATCGCAGGAGAACCAATGAACCTCGCCACGAATTCATTAGCAGGATCAGTATAAAGCTCAAGCGGTGTGCCGACCTGTTCTATGCGCCCTGCTGACAATACGACGATGCGATCAGCTAACGTCATTGCCTCTACCTGATCATGAGTCACGTAGATCATGGTGGTTTCGGTCATACTCTCTTTTAAATTGGCAATTTCTATACGGGTTTGAACGCGTAACGCTGCATCTAGGTTGGATAGCGGTTCATCAAACAAAAACACCTTAGGGTGTCTCACTATCGCACGCCCAATCGCCACCCTTTGCCTTTGACCACCAGAAAGTGCTTTTGGCAACCGTCCCAAATATGGAGTTAATTGCAGCATCTCTGCAGCTTCGTTAACTCGACGGTCAATCTCCTCTTTAGATTCCTTGGCAATTCGCATCGCAAATGCCATGTTGTCATACACCGTCATATGTGGGTACAAAGCATAGGTCTGAAATACCATTGCGATACCGCGCATTGCAGCTGGAGTGTCGTTAACTCTGGCACCTTCAATACTAAGATCGCCCGATGTAATACTCTCAAGTCCCGCAATCATTCGCAGCAATGTAGATTTACCACAGCCCGATGGGCCAACAAATACGATGAATTCACCTTGGTCGATATCTAAATCAATGCCATGAAGAACTTCAGTCTCACCGTAGGACTTTTTAATATTTTTTAAGCTTAAACCAGTCATTGTTATTTTCTCACGGTTGACGATTATTTAACTGAGCCAGAAAGCAGGCCACGAACCAAATAGCGTTGTAATGCAAAGAACACTGCCAGTGGGACAGCGATAGAGACAAACGCTGATGCGGTCAAGATTTCCCAGTTACCCCCTCGAGAACCCAACAACTCACGTAAACGTCCTGTCAGCACTAGCTCATTTTCGCCGACGCCCAAGAATACGGTCGCTACCAATAAGTCATTCCAAACCCACAAGAATTGGAAGATGGCAAATGACGCCAAGGCAGGAAACGATAATGGCAGCACGATACGCATAAAGATCTCGTAGTGTGTTGCACCATCGACTTTAGCGGACTCAATAATCTCCCTTGGTAAACTAGAGATGTAATTTCTGAGCAGATAAATGGCAAGTGGCAAGCCAAAACCGGTATGGGCGAGCCAAATCCCCAGATAGGTCTTAGCACCTACACCGAAGTAAGCCCCAATATCGTTATAAAGCCGCAGCAGTGGAATAAGCGACATTTGCAGTGGAACCACCAACAAACCAACGATTAATGCAATCAAGGCTGTTCTTCCTGGTAGCTCCATCCAAGACAGAGCATATGCAGCAAAAGCAGCAATCAAGATAGGTATAATAGTCGCAGGAATAGTTACTGTTAACGAGTTGATAAAAGACTGCCCTAGCCCTTCAGCGGTTAACACTTCTCGATAGTTATCTAAGCCAAACTTAGGTGGAACGACAGCCGTATAAAATATTCGCTTGCCGCGTTTACCAGTGAACGGCTCAGGGGAAGACATCACGTACTGGCCACTATCTGATACGGTGAGCGTCACGCCTTTGCGCAATTGGGCCGTGTCATTAGGCATAAACTCCATTGGCGCACGAGAGCTCCATCCAAAAGCTTTCACTTGAACATCTTGCCCATTTTCTCCAAGTGACCCCTGTAGAACGTAACGATCGCCCTGCTGAACCTGAGTATCCGGGTTATCTGTTCGAGCAATCAAGTTTTGCTCGGACGCAGATAGGGACGTCCACCAGCCAGATACGGCCAGTTGGTCTTTGTCACGAAACGAGGAAATCAGCAAGCCTGCGGTCGGAAGCGTCCAAAGCACCACTAATATAAACACCGAAAGATGTACAACGATTGTGAGCGGTGAGCGGCGCAAGCTGCTTAAACCAAATTGAGCACCTTTTAACATCTAACGGCCCTCCATTTGTGCTTTCGCTTGTCGCATGTTCCAAACCATAACAGGAATAACCGCAACCATAATGATCACAGCAATTGCTGCACCACGGCCAAAATCACCGCCGCCTCGGAACATCCAATCAAACATCATATTTGCCAACACCTGCGTATTCCACTGACCATTGGTCATCGCTAACACGATATCGAAAACTTTAAGCACCAAAATCGTAATCGTGGTCCAAACTACCGCTATTGTGCCCCAAATCTGCGGGATCAAGATTTTAAAGAAAATTTGGACGCCACTTGCGCCATCGAGCACAGCGGCTTCTACGGTCTCCTCTGGAATACCTCTTAGCGCCGCAGACAAAATTACCATGGCAAACCCAGTTTGAATCCAGATTAAGATCACCATGAGGAAGAAGTTATTCCAAAAAGGAATCGCTATCCAAGCCTGAGGTGTGCCACCAAAATATTCAACAATGGCATTAAGCAGGCCAATCTGCTCCTGCCCTTCGGCTCGGTAGTCGTAGATAAACTTCCAAATAATCGAAGCACCAATAAACGAAATTGCCATCGGCATAAAAATCAAACTTTTTGCAATTCCCCCCCAACTGACTTTGTCGGTTAAGGCGGCGATAACCAAGCCAAAAAAGGTTGATGCTGCTGGCACAACCAACAACCAAAGCAGGTTGTTAAACAGTGATTCTTGGAACTCAGGATCGTTAAATAACCACTGGTAGTTAGAAAGCCCTACGTAGTTTTCACCGGTTCTGTCGTGCAATGAAAGTAAAAATGAATCAAAGACTGGATAGACCAAATAAAGCCCCAAAAACGCTAGCGCAGGGCCCAAAAATAACCAAGGACGAATCGCAGAGGCACGTTGTATATTGCGCGCCATCTTCTCATTCGATACCCCTCGAATTGGAAAAAGGATCAGCAGTAACCAATTACTGCCTAAGAAATAAAATGCACAGCCAAGAACGCCGAGCACCATAATAAAAAGTGAGTAATAGAGTTGTTCCATAACGACCTCAAAAATAACGACAAAGCCCAGCCTGATAACGTCAGACTGGACTTGAGGTACTAAAGATTACTTGAGCGCATCCCATGTTTTTTGGATGTCATTACCGACTTCTTGTGCCGATTTGCCGCCACTGTAATCCACCATGCCAGTCCAGAACGCACCGGCACCGATTTTGCCCGGCATCAGGTCAGAACCATCAAAACGGAATGTGGTAGCATCAAGTAAGATCTGCCCTTGTTTTTTCAACGTGTCGTTTGCATAAGCGTCCACATTGGCACCTTTGTGAGGCGTCAAGAAACCGGACTGAGCCATCCAAATTTCGTGGGAGATAGGCGATTGTAAGAACTCCATAAAGGCTTGAGTAGCTTTTGAATCTTTGGTGATACTCCACATGGTACCCGCACCAAGTACTGGTTTACCCAAATCTTTAGATTCATACGCTGGGAAGTAGAAGAAATCTGCATCTAAGCCTAGCTCGGTGCCCTCTGGGAAGAAACTAGGAATAAACGAAGCTTGTCGGTGCATGTAACACTTCGCAGGGGAAGAGAACAAGCCTTTCGGGCTATCACGGAAATCTGTTGCAGCAACAGCTCTCGCACCACCATCAACGTATGCATCATTTAGGAACCAACCGAATTCATCTATGGTGCTAACAACTTTAGGGTCATTAAACTTAAGCTCATTGGTCACCCACTTGTCGTAATCAGCTGGTGTTTGCGTACGAAGCATAAAATCTTCGACCCAATCCGTCGCTGGCCAACCCGTTGCGCCACCGCTACCAAGACCGATACACCAAGCCACTTCACCATCATCGGCGATTTGCTTCGTCAGCGCTTTCAGCTCTTCCATCGTTTCTGGTACATCGTAACCCGCATCTTCAAAGTTCTCTGGTACGTACCAAACCAGTGATTTCAAATCTACTTTGTAGAAGAAACCGAATAGCTGGTTTTTACCCGATTTATCGGCAAATGTACCTAAGTCGACCCAAGAAGACCCAGCAGCATAGTTTTGCTCAACCCAATCACCAAAATCATCGCTAAGTGGCGTTAAGAACCCTTTAGATGCAAGATCCGCCGCTAAGCCAGGCTGAGGGAAGATAGCGATGTTCGGGGCGCTACCCGCTTGAACATCAATCGCAATTTGCTGCTCAAATGAGTCAGAGCCTGCGTACTGAACATCAGCACCTGTCGCTTCTTCAAAATACGCAATCACGCTCTCTATCAAAGCCTTATCTGGACCAAGCCATGGCCCAAGAATGGTGATAGTTTCACCTTTCAAGTCGAGTTTCTGCAACTCTTCATAGCTTTGCCAATTAAAACGATTGTCTTTACCCGGGGCATACATCAAATCGGCAGCAAAAGCAGAAGTTGATGCAATAGATAGTGCTACCGCACTCGCTAGGAGGGAGGTTTTCATGATTAAACTCCATTTTTGTAGGGTACTTATAATTGTATCTGTCAGCGAAGGAGAACTGACTCAGCCGACCTCCCCAAAGAGAAATCGGTTTCCACTGATATTTACAGTAGACACAATTATAAAATTCGACCAACTAACAATCTCGCATTGTGTTTCAGATCAAATAGTTGAGCAAAAAACCAACGAATTGGTGACTCGTCTCAAACTTACACCCAGATATCATGATTGATTTTTCTGATTATGTTTTTGTCGTTCTAGAATCAAAGAACTTAAAGTTATGATCACCAAAACACACCAATTAGTAAATGGCTGAATTGGTGCCAAAAAGTTCTTTATTCTAGTTTTATTAACTAGCTCATAGCTTTCAACTAAAACTTATCACTACCACTGATAGCAGTTGAACACTCTAACCAGAGATATCTAGCGCTATCCATTCAGGAGCTCAATCAATGAAAAATGATGCCAGTTCTAACAAACTCGTCAAATGGTGGCATGACGCCGTTGTCTATCAGATTTATCCTCGTAGTTTTAATGATTCTAATGGGGATGGCATTGGTGATATTCCCGGAATTACTCAAAAGTTAGACCACATTGCAAAGCTAGGTGCCAATGTCATTTGGTTGAGTCCCGTTTATCAATCGCCAATGAATGACAATGGTTATGATATTTCCGATTACTACGCCATCGCTCCTGAGTTTGGCACCATGGAAGACATGGATGAGTTGATCGCTCAAGCGGACGCTCGAGGAATTAAAATAGTCATGGATTTGGTGGTTAACCATACCTCAGACCAACACCCATGGTTTATTGAATCCAAAAGCTCAAAAGATAACCCTAAGCGTGATTGGTACATTTGGAAAGATGCTAAGCCCAGTGGTGCTGAACCTAACAACTGGGAATCTTTCTTTACACCAAAAGCTTGGACTTGGGGTGATGAACGCAACCAATTCTACCTCCACCTATTTGCGCACGAACAACCGGATTTGAACTGGGCTAATCCAGAAGTGCGCCATGCCGTTTACGACATGATGCATTTTTGGCTGAAAAAAGGGCTCGGTGGATTTCGCATGGACGTAATCAATATGATTGGCAAACCAAGCGACTACCCCGACGCAACGATATTTGACCAAGGGGTTGCTGGCTGGGAACACTGGGCAAATTCTAGTTTATGTCATCAATATCTAAGAGAAATGCACGATCAAGTGCTGCAACACTACGACGTATTGACTGTCGGAGAAACACCATTTACCACCACACTTGATGGTCAGTATTATTCTCATCCGGATAGAAATGAGCTTTCGATGATCTTCCAATTCGAACACGTCAGCATCGACCGCGAAGAGCACAATGCGGTAAGAAAACCGTTCGATCTGGTAGAGTACAAGCGCATTATGTCGAAGTGGCAGCAGGCACTGCATGGTAAAGGCTGGAACAGTGTTTATTGGAGCAACCATGACCAACCTCGTCCAATTGGCCGCTATGCCGATGATAGTGAAGCCTATCGAGTCATCAGTGCCAAAATGCTCGGCACAGTATTACATTTGATGAGTGGTACGCCCTATATCTATCAGGGTGAAGAGCTGGGGATGACCAATACACACTTTAACTCAATCGATGAATTTAACGATTTGATGGCACACTTCCATTATCAAAAAATGATTGATAAGGGCATTAGCAAGCAAGATGCTATTGATTTCCTCAACGCATTTTCGCGAGATCACGCACGAGTGCCCATGCAATGGGACAATACACAACACGCAGGCTTCACCTCTGGTACACCATGGTTACCACTCAATCCAAACTATACCTATATCAATGCCAATCAGTGCCACCAAGACCATGACTCTGTTTACTATCACTACAAACAGTTAATTGAGCTAAGGAAAAGCAGAGAATATGGCGAGACTGTCGTTTATGGTGGGCATCGATTAATTGACGAAAAAGACAGTGATATTTACGCTTACCAAAGATTCAGCGACAACCAGACCTTAATGGTCATCGCTAACTTTAGCGGTGAGGTTCAAACACGAAGTTATCAAGGCGAGATTAAGAATGTCGTCATCAATAATTACCCACTACCAATCAAGTCATTGGACAACCTCACACTCGAACCCTATCAAGTCATCGTCGTAGAACTAGCATAATTGCCCCCCACCCTTGCCACCCGGTGGCAAGGCCATCTTTTCCCTTTTCCCTTTTACCCTTTTCCCTTTTACCCTTTTACCCTTTTACCCTTTTACCCTTTCACCCTTTCACCCATTTGTCCCTTCCCATCAAGTTTCTCCAATAACCCGCTTGTTATTTCATCATGCTTGTACAATACTAGACCGACTAATCAGTCGGTTTTGAGTTTATACTTACAAGGAGACTCTCATGGGCGCAGTACAACAAGACTTCACTATCGATAAAGAAATTGCACAGCTTCATACAGAATTTGAAAAACTGTCCTTGGCGTTCCAGCAAGAGCCTTATCCAAGCATTGAAAGCCGTGCAGCAAGAATTACGCAGCTCAAAGAGTCGATCATCGAACACAAACAAGCACTGGCTGATGCGCTTAGTGCTGACTACGGCTACCGTAGCCCTTTTGATACCCTGTTATCCGACATAGTGACCGTATGTGCTAACAGCCATTACACACTTAAAAACCTCAAAAAATGGACGAAACCACAACGACGTCACTCTGGCCTACTGTTGATGCCATCAAGCGTACATGTCTATCAGCAACCGCTTGGCATTGTGGGGATCATTACGCCTTGGAATTTTCCGGTAAACCTAAGCATGAATCCGACGATTACTGCGCTCGCAGCAGGAAATCGTGTGATGCTCAAGATGAGTGAATTCACTCCCAACACCAACCAAGTTTTACGACAGGTTTTAAAACCACTCGAAGACCATATCGTATTGATTGAGGGTGAAGCAGAAATCTCAAGTGCATTTAGTCGCCTTAAGTTTGATCATTTGTTCTTTACAGGCTCAACCGCCGTAGGTAAACACATCGCTCATGCAGCGACAGATAATCTAACCCCAATTACTCTAGAACTAGGTGGTAAATCTCCTACCATCATCGATAACAAAATCGACATGAAATCCGCCGTCGACGCAATCTTAACCGGTAAGTCAATTAACTCAGGTCAAATCTGTGTAGCGCCCGACTATGTATTCTTGCCTAAAGAGCGAGAACAAGAATTTATTAAGATGTACCGCGATAGATTCAACCACTTTTACGCTAGCCAAAAACAAGACAGTGGCTATGGTTGTATCATCGATCAGCGCCAGTACGACAGGCTACAAGGCTATTTGAGTGATGCTGTAGAAAAAGGAGCAAAGCTTCACCCAATGGAAGCGCCATCCACTGGTGAGAACTTTCTCCCGCCGACGCTAGTTACTGAAGTCGACGGCACAATGGAGATCATGCAGCATGAGATTTTCGGAAGCTTGCTGCCTATCATGACCTACGACAAAATAGAGCAGGTCTATGACTACATCAATAAAGGTGAGCGACCTCTAGCGCTCTACTTGATGAGTGATGACAAAGCACTGATTGAGAAAACACTGAAACAGACACACAGTGGTGGGGTTGCAATCAACGACACCCTGTTTCATGTCGCAGCGGATGACGCACCATTTGGTGGCATCGGACATTCTGGCATGGGCAGCTATCACGGCATTGAAGGCTTTAAAACCTTCTCTCATAGCAAAACTGTGTTAAAAAGTGCTTCATGGTTGCCACGCAGCGCCTTTTTATTGAAACATCGAGATCTAGCTGCCAAAGTGCTTGGCAAACTATTTGTACGTTAAGGGATACTAGTGTCAAAGAAAAAACAGCAAATACTGGATACTGCCTTGGAGCTGTTCGTCGCCCAAGGCATCAGTGAAACTTCTACCGCCAGTATTGCTAAGACTGCAGGTGTGGCCAATGGAACCTTGTTTCATCATTTCGCCAACAAGGAAATGCTGTGTCATGCCCTGTACGCTGAGCTAAAAATGGCTTTGATCGAAGAAATTCTTCAAGATTTGCCAGAAGACTTAGCGCAGAAAGGTCAACAACTTTGGTTGAGAGCGCTTGAGTGGTTTGTATCCCACCCTGCGGCGCTCAAATACCTTCAGCGCTACTACGTCTGGTATGAGAACCCAGAACAAGACAGTATGGCTATGTTTAGAGAACTCAATCAGTTCTTGTATCGATACTTTGAAGATTGTCAAAAGCAAGGTATTTTGGCCACCCAACCACTCGACTACCTAGCTCTGATGGCACAGAACACCCTGTTTACGACCGCAGACTTTCTGATACGTTATCCACTACAAGATACGCCAGAATTTAGAGCCTCTGCCTGCCAACAAAGCCTAGGTATCGCCATCGCTCGGTAACAGTTCGAGCTAGCTTAGAGCTAGCTCGATTTGTATTCACCTACCCAATCGACCCAGTCTTGAATTTCTGATGGATTACCATTGGATTTAAAAAATCTCGGCACACTTTGAGGGCACTTCATGTCCAGGTTGGTTTGGCACCAAGTGTTAAGTTTGTAGTGGCTGCTATAACCTTCTTGCCAAGCTTTATAAACCTCATCAAGTTTGGCATAAAACTGCTTATCCCCTCGACCGCGCTCAGCTCGCCACGGGTATGACTTGATCGTTTGTTGGCTTTGGTACGCAGCGTTACCGATAGCATGGAGCAATTTACTCAGGGTATCAGTACCAAAATCTTCAATTTGTAACGTCTTAACCTTGTCGATATCGTCCCCAACCAACATGGCTACTCGTTCTAGCAAAAAGTTCATTTCAATTTTGGGGCGCAGTTCATAAGCGATCATATTAAGCCGTTCCCCAATCTCATCAAGCATCTCATCGCGCGTGAACGTGCCCGTTTTGATCGCTTTTTTAAACGCTTTTACGTTATCTGTTTTTTCTGACAGATAACGCTGTAGATCGGGGTACTCATCTAACGAGTTAATATTCTTACTGAAAACTTCCAGCAGTTTATCTTGATCTACCAGTAACTTACCTAAGTCTGATTTCGCTTTACTATCCACTAGACGGCCTTTTTGAAATTATAATTTTGGCCGAGCTTATCATAAAACACGCTCTGATAAGCGCTAATTATTACTAACGATTATTAATGCCCTTTATATTCACTAGTATTGGTTGCCACTCAATAATGCCCCCGAAAAGCAAAGTCGTGCTCAACACTACGGCGTCTATATATAAAAACCGGAAATTACAGCAAGGAGTCGCTGCTAACTTATTGGAGTTACAATGAAAAAAGTTCTACTAGCCACTGCTATTCTTGCAGGTTCAACGTTTGCAACTACAGCCTCTGCAAATATGGATTTCTCTATCTTAGGTGGCTACGATAGCGACAGCTTACTGACATTCGGCGCTGAACTGGGCTACAACGATGTTATCTTTGGCCTGCAATCTTACGGTAGCCAAACGAGCAGCATCGGTGTTGCAGAAGAATCTTACTCTGACTGGGGTCTATACGGTGGTTACCGTCTACCAAACGGTCTTGCGCTAAAAGCAGGCGCAGTATTGAGTGATATTTCGATCACTGGTCAAGAAGGTAAAGTGACCTACAAAGGTGAAGAAACCTTGTTCCGTCCTTTCATTGGTGCTGGTTTTGGCACTGGCAACTGGACATTAAACCTTCACTACGCTCTTGGAGCCGAAACGACTATCAAGCCAAAAGGTAGCGATGGCTCAGTATCTAAAAAAGGTCAACTAGTTAGCTATGAAGGTAACTGGTCCCTAATGGCAGGCTACCGTTTCTAAGCGAGTTAGCACAAATCATCTAATCACTGGTTTGCCATTTTTGCTCGGGAGTATCACTCCCGAGCTTTTTTGTATCTATCACCCGTTCTACTCGATGTTGGTTAAGGTACTCAAATCTAAATAGTGGCTCAGTTGGCTATCGATAAACTCGAGATCAGCAGGGAAAAGATCCTGACGGGGTATTTGCTGCAGGGTGTACCAATAAAACGTCTGTTGTCTTTCAGGGTCAACGGCTTGCGGAGTCTGACCCTCCACCAGTTGGAAGATGGTAAACTCAATATCACCGCCCAACTGGTTCTTGTAACTATGACGTCCCAGTGCAGGTAAGTCGGTCAGTCCAGTCTCTTCAAATAGCTCTCGACTGGCAGCCACTATCGGGAACTCTCCCTCATCGACCGATCCACCAGGAAATTCAAAAACCATCCCTAGAGAATGCCTAAATCGTTTCTGAATAAGCACTTTTCCATCGTGAACGACCACAGCCATTGCAAGATCTGTCATCAACACATTCCTTGAAAAAAAATAGGCTTCATCATCCTAAAGGAAGATAAAGCCCGTTGCACCTCATAAGCGATTAATTAAGTTCTTGTTTTTCTATGACCATCTTATCGAGCAGTCTTAAAAGCTGATTACTTGAGGCTTCCATAGTCTCGACATATTGCACAATTTGATCGCGTAGGTTTTGATCGCTTTCCCACCCCTTATCCAGCAGCCCTATAGCAGCAGTTATAGATTCATGGACGATAGCATGCGGTTGGTCAATTGAAGCAAAGGCACGAGTCGCATTAAAGTGTGCACCTTGTTCACCATAATACCAGTGACCAAAGGAGCAACTATGGGTATCGATGGTGACCGCTTTACGACTGTCCATATCCGTCGGGTCAGAAATCGCACGATACGCAGTTTGCTTAAACACCATCAAATCGGTTTTCACCAAAGCGCCTTCAACTTGGTCTTTGGCAAATGATGCGTAACTGGTGGTTTGTTTGGCAGACTCGAGTAACTGTTCAATATTTTGGTGTACTTGGCCCACCAACTCACTGGCAATATCCGTCGATTGGGTAGACTGGCTAGACAAATCAGTGATGGTTTCCACCCTGCCTGCAAAAGACGCCAAGATAGAACTGATCTCATCGGCAATCTCTTTGGTCCGTTCAGACAAGGCTTTCACTTCATCCGCCACCACCGCAAAGCCGCGCCCCTGTTCACCGGCCCTTGCAGCTTCAATAGAAGCATTAAGCGCAAGCAAGTTGGTTTGGTCTGCGATATCCGTGATATTAGACAGCGCTTTGGTGATCACTTGGCTATCTTGGTTTAGCTGAGTCACCACGCCAGACACCCCTTCAACGTTTTCGCTAATGGTGCTAAGTGAACCCACAATTTGCGCTACAGATTCTCGGCTTTGCTGTGTTGAAGTTGCGTTATCTCTAGCTAGGCGTTCCACTTCGGTAATTTTATCGCTCATCACACTCAAATCGGTTTGACTTGCTTGAAGGTCTTCGATGAGAAAGCGAGTATTTTGGGCGTAAAGACGACCGTTCAATTCGTTTTTCGAAATGTATTCAATGTTCTCTTTCATCGCAGAAAGCGATTCATTGATGTGTTTAAGAGAATGCTTGAGTGAACCGGGAAGCGCCACTGGAAATGTCGGACGCGAGAAATCATTTTTGGCCGCATAGCGAAAACAGCTTTCGACCTCGTTGAAATAGTTCTCCAAAATATCGAGAAACTCATTGAGCTCCCAAGCTACTTTGCCCACTTCCCCTAAACCCTTAGCCTTAGTGATTCGCCCGCTCAAGTAGCCTCGGTTTGCATCAAGCAAGATGTCGTTAATTTTTTCAAGCGTTGTTAGATATTTACTCATGCTACTGCTCACCTTCACCGACGATGCCAGCAAAATGATCGCCACGAAAATCATCGGCCAATCGAGATCATGATCAACCAACGCATGCCAAATCAAGTAAATGGCACAAACAACAGAGACGGCGACGTAAATTTTAAGCTTGGTATGGAGCATCGGGTTGCGACGGTAATGCTTGTCACTCGCGTTCATTTTTGAACTAGGAATATTCACGTTCATCTTGGCTACCCCTTGTTCCCAGCTTCAAATAAGCTAATCACCAAATCTTGATACTCAACATTCAAAGCGTCTAGCTGCTCTTGAAGGTAAGCGAGCGATTGAAGCTCAGCTTCCTTATCAGAGCTAGCACGCTTTTCTATTTCTATCATCTTCTTATAGATTGGCTCGACCGTTTGAATGGCGGATTTAGGAGGACAGCGTCTGACCGATAGGTAGCCGCTAAGTTTGCCATTGGCGTCATATTCGGGGGTAACATTAGCAAACACCCAATAGTAGCGACCATCTTTTCTCAAGTTCTTCACGAACCCAAAGAACTCTTGCTGCTTTTTAATGGTTTGCCACAAGAAGCGATAAACGCCTTTTGGCATATCTGGATGACGGACGATATTGTGGTTCACGTTAAGCAGTTCAGATTCCTTATAGAGAGCAATCTCCATAAAAATCCGATTGGCATAGGTAATATTCCCTTTGAGATCCGTTTTGCTCACGATGAACTCTTCTGGGTTGAGATGTACTTCTTCATCCACTATTTGGATTTTCTTGGTCCCGATCGCTTGCGCCATATTTTTCCCAACTAACTAATATTGGCCCACAACTATGTTATGGAAATAAATACTATTTGTTTCAAATATAGCGCATCCTAGTCGAGTTAGAAGTGGATAGGCAACCAATAATTCGAGCTAATACTTCAATTTTGTAGACTAAGTTCGAGTTTTGAGAGACTTAAGCAAACAGACCACTCTTTCCACCTCCTGAAAACCCAGCACTTTATGCATATCAATGCTTATTTGATTGCTTAAAGTTGTATCACTGGCTAGCTCGTTAAAACCACCCGCTAACGCCCATTGTTCAGCCTGACTCATCAAGCCAACCCCCAAACCTTGGCCACGATATTTTTCGCTTACAAACCAAGCCTCTACATAAGGCACGGCAGACTGACGGCTACCCTCCGCAAAATTTCTAATATTCAACTCGATGAACCCAATCGCGGTGTCCTTTGCATCAACAGCGACAATGACATGCTTGACATCGTGAGAGTGCCCTTTAAAGAATTCTAAAATTTCTTGTTCGTGATTATCTAAAGAATCTGGCCAAAGTTCAGTACGCATTGTTTGCCATTGCTTGGCATCTTGTAAACAAATCTTGCGGAAACTGCACTTCATGTTGCTCTTTTTGTGGCGCTCGCTCATGGCTAAACCTCCTTTCTCTAAGCTCAATTCGACAACAAATGAAGACCACTACTCTTTCCTCTCGAGATTAAATAGAGTAATTAAACTCAAGTCTCAGCAGTCTGTTACCGACACCAACAACATTGATGTAAACATTTCATGACAGTGATAGGTAAAACAATCCCGTCTTTTTTATCGACTTTCCCTCTTAGGATAGGCAATTTACTCCGCATTAAGTCAGGAAGACTCGGGGTTTCTCATGGACAAAGAACACAACTTAAAAGAAAATCTGCTCGCTCTGGTATTAGGCTGTGCGCTGGTATCACTTGGAGTGACTTTCTTTAATCAAATTGGACTGCTGACGGGTGGTACAGCAGGCTTAGCTATTTTTCTTAGTAAAGTAAGCTCATTTTCCTTCGGACAAATATTTTTTGTTTTGAATCTGCCTTTCTATTGGTTATCTGTCACTCGTATGGGATGGCGCTTCACTGTCAATACCTTCGTTGCTGTCGCTCTGGTTTCAGTCGCTGTGGACCATCTACACCACGTGATCCAACTTAGCAATATTCATCCACTTTATGCTGCATTATTGGGTGGCGGGTTGATCGGGACTGGGATGCTGGTGATATTTAGGCATAAGATGAGTTTGGGAGGCTTTAATATTCTCGCTCTTTATCTGCAAGAGAGGTTTGGTATTCGCGCCGGTAAGGTGCAGATGGCACTGGATTGTTCAATTGTAGTGTTGTCACTACTCATCGTTGATGTTTGGCTGATCGCACTATCAATCGCAGGAGCGATAATGACTAACCTTATCTTGGCAATGAATCACAAACCGGGTCGATACCAACCTCTAGCAAATTAGCAGTAATGTCACTAACAGAAAGCCTTAGCTTTGCGTTTGGCTTTCTGTTTTTTCTAACACTTTTAAGTCGAGACTGCGATTGGCTCGCTGATTTTCCACAGACAACTTAAAGCAATCTCTACCATCCGCTTTGGCTGCATACAAGGCAACATCCGCTCGGCCAACCCAAGATTGCAGAGGCTCGCCAATTTTAAAGGTTGCTATACCTGCGCTCACCGTTAGATTCTTAATCGGCCCAAAAGTCGCTTGTTTTATCTTCTGCTGTAATGCAGTCATTGCGCACATGGCCATCTCTGCGTTTGCTTGTGGTAATAGGATGACAAACTCCTCACCACCCCATCGACATACAATATTTTCCTTGCGGGTATATTTAGACAACAGTTTAGCCATTTGCGTCAAAACATCATCACCCACGTCATGTCCGTAGACATCATTAATTTTCTTGAAATGATCAATATCAATTAGAATTAATGAAGTCTGAAGTACATGCCTTTCTGCCACAGACATCTCTTTTTCAGCAAAGCCATTAAACGCTCGACGGTTATAGAGTTCAGTGAGAGGATCTTTAAGCGCAGCATCTTGCAACACACGGTTGTTTTTCTCGAGTTGGCGATTGGAGTTTTCTAACTTGTCGTTAGCATCATTAAGTTCTTGAGTCCGAGTTCTCACCCGTTCTTCTAGCGTATTGGTGTGCTCATTCACTTGATTGATGGTTTCACAAAAAGCTCGAGATAGCTGGCCTATTTCATCATTACTTGCCACAACTTCGATGGGCTTATATCGGTTGTTAACCGAATTTTTAACTTGGCGAGTCAGTTCCACAATCGGGCGCGTCAACTCCTGAGTGAACTTAATCACTAGTATCCAAAACAGAATCATCAAGATTGCCGAAGTCACCAAGATATCTAGGGCAATAGAATAGATATCCTTAAATACTTCTGCCTTCTCTGTGGTAATAAACAAGGTCCAACCTGGCAGCGCTTCGATTTTGGCGAATGTGACTATCTTAGACTTGTCTTTGTTGGTATCGAAATATTCCCCATAGCCAACATCTTGTTCAAACGTTTTCTCACCAATTTCTGAAAAGCCAGGAAAACCGACTTCATCACCACGATGAACGTAAGCGTTCATAATTAACTGTTCAACGGGATGAGAGATCACCATGCCATCTTCCCCGGATAGCCATGCATAACTTCCTTGACGCATTTTGATAGATGAGAGGCGTTGATTTAGGTATTCAATAGAAATCACTGCCGAGATGGCACCCTGCCAACTGCCGTCTTTGCCTAGCAATGGTACCCCTATCGATATTACGGGTTTTCCTTTAAAGCGACCAACGTGAGGAGGAGTGACATTATATTCAGAAGTGCGCCAACGTTGGTCTTTTACAAAATTACGATCAGCGATTGAATGAGCATTACCTTGAAAGTCGATAGCCTTATAGTTCCTATCGACATAAATTGCATTATGAAATGCACCTTTGCCCAACTCCATCACTTTATTGAGCTCGGAAACGATATAGCGCTTTTCACCCTTAGCCACTCGTGCATCATTAGCAATCGCTTTGAGTAGCGACGCATAGCCTTGAATTTCACGACTAACCAATTTAGCGTGAAGTTCAGACAATGCGATCGAATGCTCCAACTCGATATTAAGTACACGGTCTCGCTCGTTTAGGTAGGTGATACCAAGTAGCGATGCGACGAATAAAGAAGTTATTAAAGCAAACAGTGCGATAAGCTTTGTTCTAATACTATACACAGGTTCTCATTGAGGTAGATGACACTGGTATAATCATACGTATGCTTTTGTAACCTTGTTGAATTGTAGTAATTTTTGCAAGGCAGAGCACACTTTTTGTACTCTAATTCAGAAAAACACCGTTCTAAACCCTGTCAAAGAAATTGATGACTGAATTTGGTATGTAATCGTACCATTACTGATAAATTAGCGAATAGTATGTCTTATTGAAGAGAAAACAGGCAGGCACAACGCCTGCCTAGATAGAGGAATTTAAGCGATTGTTTCGTCTAAATCGAACGATGCTTCAAGTAACTTCTTAGTGTACGAGTGTTTCGGTGTGCGGAATATCTCCTCGGCAGTTCCCTGCTCCATCACCTCCCCCCTTTGCATGACCAAAACTCGATCCGACAACGCTTTAACCACGCTGAGATCGTGACTAATAAACAAAAATCCGATTTGACGGCGCTTCTGAATATCTTTGAGCAACTCAATCACTGTTAGCTGTACAGAGCGATCCAACGCCGATGTGGGCTCATCCAGTAAGATAAACGAAGGCTCTAGAATAAGTGCCCTTGCAATGGCAATGCGCTGCCTTTGACCACCAGAGAACTCATGTGGATAGCGATTAATTGAATGGGGATCAAGACGCACTTCCTCTAAAGCCTTCCTCGCCCTCTGCATACGTTCGGTTTTGCTTAGATGCTTGTGGTGAACGGTCAATCCTTCAGTAATAATGTCCCCGACGGTCATACGAGGAGACAAGGAGCCATATGGGTCCTGGAACACCATTTGTATATCTTTTTTTAATGCAAATTTCTGCTTTTCACTTAAGCTATCGAGGTCAGTCCCTCGGAACTTAATTTGGCCAGAAGAAGGTAATAAACCGATCAGTGCTCGTCCTAATGTCGATTTACCTGAACCTGATTCACCTACGATGCCAAGGGTTTCCCCTTGACGTAGATCTAAGCTAATACCTTTAACCGCCTCAAAATATTCAGCTTTGCGGCCCATAAATGGGGGTTTAACCATAAACTTAACTCGGATATCTTGCGCTGAAATCAATGGCTCATCTGTCACAATGTCAGGGTCTTTCGAACCTCGAGGTACCGAATTAATCAACATTTTGGTGTAGTCATGCTTGGGATTCTGGAACAATTGACTGGTTTCACCTGTTTCTACAATATCCCCTTTACACATGACGACCACACGATCGGCAAAATGCTTAACAACCCCTAAATCATGGGTAATAAACAAGATAGCCATGCCCATTTTTTGCTGAATTTCTTTGATGAGGTTAAGTACTTCTCCTTGCACAGTAACATCGAGTGCTGTCGTTGGTTCATCAGCAACCAGAATGTCTGGCTCGTTCATCAATGCCATTGCAATCATGATACGCTGGAGCTGACCCCCGGAGAATTCGTGAGGGTATTTCTTCAAAGCTTTTTCTGGTTCTGGCAAGTGGACCAACTCGAATAGTTCAAGCACACGCGCTGTCGCCTCCTGCTGAGTCACTTTGTTGTGACAAGTTAAGGCTTCAGATACTTGAGGCCCGACTCGCATAAAAGGGTTAAGCGACGTCATTGGTTCTTGAAAGATCATTCCGATTCGATTGCCGCGAAAATTGCACATCTGCTTTTCCGACAAGTTAAGCAAATCTAAATCTTGGAATTTGATTTCTGCATTTTCAGAAACAATAGCGTTATGAGGTAGCAACCTCATTACCGCACTGGTTGATACAGACTTTCCTGAGCCTGATTCCCCAACAATGGCCAACGTCTCTCCCTTGGCTAAACTAAAATTAACGTTTTTTACTGCATCTACTTGGCCATCGTTCGTCGTGAACGAAACCGATAGATTATTAACGGTTAAAAGTGCGGACATGAATGATCCTTCAATCAATTAAGGGTTACTGAAAATTCTGCTGGAGTGTGATTTTTTAACAGATGGAACTGCTGATGCGCACGATGCAAATGTTCTAGCTCAATGCTCCAACTAGCATCACGCTTGGCGTGGCAAAAAGCTGCGATATGGCGAAAAAGAAAGTCGCTATGCTGCTCCAATGCTGACGCAATGGGGTTAATATGATTACTTGGTTCTAGCGACAAGAATTGAAAGAAGCTGTAAGTCTGATTTAGCAGGTCAAAGGCTTCTTGAGTCGAGCCCATTTTATTTAGGATCTCAGACTGATAAATCGCTGAGCTGCGATAGCCGTCGAACATACATAGCAATTTGCAAGGCTTGGCCTCTCCTGACTCTTGCATCGCTTGAATGTGTTCAGGAAATCGAGGCAAAACTAAGTTAAACAAATGATAAGCCTCATTCCAGTAGCCCGCATTGCTCATTTTTTCTGCTTCGATGTACCTCAGCCAACACTGTTCAATATCCATATTTTGCTCCAAGCATTCCATGTTGAAAGCATTTTCATTGAATTTAGTTGATAATGCAAATAGTTATCACTTCGATAAGTAATTCTGACTAATACTTTAGGCTTAGCCAGATATGCAACTAATGTTGAGGATAACTCGAGTATGACACCTAGTTTAAATTTTTATTTCGTTAGCTATTAACGGGTTATCTAGTGCATAAAAAATAAACTTGTCTTGAGTTTGACGTAGTGTGATCCAGCTCCTAAATTTCCTTATTAGTGTCAAACAACAAGAGGTCACCAAAATGAAAAGAGCAAGTGCGTCTTATCGCTTACAAATGATCAAGGAAGTTGCGACGAGGCAGCAACGACTGGCATGTGGTGACCCGATGGCCAGTCACATTCAACACCTTATCGACGAGAAGTCAGAGACAGGGCAAGAAATCGTAGAAAAAACTAGCCGGTTCAATGGACTACATTATGACGAACAAGCGGGTGGCTGGATAAGCGATCGTTGGTAGAGATAAAATTTGCGTTAAATTGAAACGAAAAATCCCGACTTAGAAAAACTAAGTCGGGATTTTACATTTCTCGCTTAATCGATTATTTATTACGATTGCGCAGCTGTTTAATAATCGCCATACGACGCTCTGCAGAGCCTTGATCAGTTGCAGATTGGTTCGGGTTGTTCTGACGACCTCGGCGGTTTTTATATGCAGGTTTACTGTTTAATTTTGCAATATATGCATCGCGAGCTTTGGGCTCATAACCGGTAAGCTCAATGCGGCGAATTCGTTGTTGAATGAGCTGCTCTACCTGAACTACGGTTAACTCTTCTTCACGATTAACGAAAGAAACGGCATGACCTTGTTCGCCCGCTCGACCCGTACGACCAATGCGATGAACATAGTCTTCCGCCAAGAAAGGCATGTCGTAGTTAATTACGTGCGGCAGTCCCGCAATATCGAGGCCACGCGCTGCGACATCCGTCGCCACCATGACTCTTGCTTTGCCCTCTTTAAACTCAGCTAAAGCACGGCGACGAGCACTTTGCGCTTTATCACCATGACAAAGCACCGCTTTAATGCCATCCAGTTTAAGCTCTTTAACCACGTCATTAGCCGTCTCTTTATAGTTCACAAACACCAGCACTTGTTGCCAGTTTTTGCGGCCAATTAGCTCAGATAGAAGCTCTGTCTTGCGCTCTTGATCAACTGGGTAAACAACGTGTGCAATAGTATCTGCGGTAGCATTAGCTGGCGCTACATGAACACGTTTTGGTTTACGCAAAATATCTGAAGCAAGAGAATTTAACTGACTTGATGTAGTTGCGGAGAACATCATGATCTGTGGAGCAGTCTCCACCATAACCATGATCTCTCGTACGGCGTTAATAAAGCCTAGATCTAGGATTCGATCCGCTTCATCAAATACCAAGAACTCAATTTGTGCGATAGATACATTTGATTCTTGAATGTGCTCCATCAAACGGCCAGGCGTCGCGACAAGAACGTCCACACCCTGTTCTAATTGACGAACTTGGCTAGACATTTTGGCACCACCATACACTGCCGCAACCTTAAGTTCAGTATATTTAGTGTACTGCTTGATGTTATCAGCAATCTGCGCCACGAGCTCACGAGTAGGAGCCAGAATTAGTGCTCTTGCTGCCTTAGGTGATGCGCTACGACCTGAATCAAGCAATTGCTGGATCACAGGCAATGAAAACGCCGCAGTTTTACCCGTACCAGTTTGTGCGGTTGCAAGTACGTCGTGACCTTTGCGAGCCAGCGGTATCGCTTTTTGCTGGATTGGGGTCAGTTTTTCATAACCGCACTCGTCTAGCGCTTTAACAACTTCCGGTGCAAAACCTTGTGAATTAAATGACATTTCAGCCTGATCCTAATGAGTCTTTCAAATAGCGGCGTAGTATACCCAAAACAAGCGATCAATTTCACAAATATTTGCCAATTATGACCCTGATTCACACACAGTTTGGTTTTGCTTCGGTTCGCTGGTTAATGTTTCTACTCTGAAGTATAGATAAATCATCCAAACACTGAGCAAGAAACAAATGCCAAACAACCAATTAGAGTTCAACGTGCCGATGATCAAGCCACCAAGAAGTGGTGCCGCAGCGAACCCGAGCGAGGCAAGAGCAGCTGCACCAAAGTAGCTGCCTCTAAGATGGGCTGGTGCAAGTCGGTCTATTTGCACGTTCAACGTCGGGAACGCAATCACCTCACCCAATGCCAACACAAAACAGGCAATGCCCCAGCCCCAAGCGGAATTTTCTGGGGTGAGCATGAATCCGAGTTGAGCCAACCCCATTAAAACCATCCCAATACGAGTACGTTTAAACAGCGGTACTTTTTCCAGCAACTTGAGCATAGGAAACTGGAAAATAATGATGGTCATCGTATTGATAAGCACTAGACCTGCGACCAGTTTGGCAGACTCTTCAATTGAAGAGCGAACGATGACTTGCGGAATCGACGACTCGTACTGCGCATAGACAAACAGCATGATGAAGTTAGCCAGCAGCAAATAGACAAATATCTGATCGTTTTTGATGATGCCGATCGTCGCTCGAAAACTCGGCAGCCCCTCCCCACTCAAGGTTTTATCCTTAGAAGGAATACCAACAAACATCCACAGCGCATAAGCGATATAAACCAAGCCACAGACCAAAAATAGGTTCTGAGGATGCGCCAACGCCAAAGTGATACCAATCAGCGGTCCTATAGCTCCGCCTAAATTAAGAAGAAAATAGCGAATGTTGAGTGCCAACTCACGGTCTTTACTATCGTCTAAGCAATCGCTGATCACCGCTTTAGAAGGCGCTTCAATCATTGGTCGCATCAGTCCTGTCATCATCAGCAAGATAAAAAACTGCCAAATCTGATCTGCAAGTCCGATCCCTGTGTAGGCCAGCGAGGCAATAATACTGCCAAGTACCATTACCGATTTACGGCCGAATTTATCGGATAGGTAACCAGAATAGAGGCCTGTTGTCCCACTAATGAGTGCGGACATAGCCAGCATAGAACCAATGGTTACTTCACTGGCACCATAATCTTGGTACAGGAATACAATCAAGAAAGGCCAAGCCATGAAATAACTCGTGCGGGCGAGTAAGGTACCAATCAGCACAATCCAGACAGGGCGGGTAAATCGCTTCACACGCTGTACTTTAAACAAACTTTCCTGATTTTCCATCTGGCCTCCTTGCTGACATTGATTACTATCAGCCAGTATATATAAACCTAGTTTCATTAACAGAGGTCACAAAAAGTTCGAGATATTGCGCGTAAATGACTATTTTCACTATGCTTTTATCTGGGTATCAAGCTTTGAATGTTCACAAATTTGAAACAATTCGCTTAACCAACTCGCTATTCAGACTAACGTGCGGTGCTAGCCAAGATCGAAAACCGCACCTAGGCTTGATGAGTTAATAGTCAATTGTAAGTCTTTGGTTTGATTAGAACTGTACACCTCAATGATTACTGGCATAATTGCCATCGTTCTGAACTCAGGTTTTGTAAAATACGATGCGACTATTCATATTGATTTACTGTTTGCTTTTAGTCGGGTGTGCGTCACCTATCGATACCAGTCGCATTGAGAAAACACCAAGCTATCACCTCGATTATGCTGATGGTTCTCGCCTCGATAAGTACCTTCAGCTTGATGTTGTTCAGAGAAACCAGCAAACAGGGTTTTTGCCGCTCAATTTAGGACACGATGCCTTACTTGCTCGCATTGCACTGATAGATGCAGCAGAGCAGAGCATCGACGTTCAGTACTACATCTATCGTGATGACGAATCAAGCCAACTTCTTTCATGGAAACTATATAAAGCCGCCCAACGAGGCGTTCGCGTCAGAATTTTGCTTGATGACATGCAAAATCGCAATGACAGCGACATGGCACGCTTTAGTCATCATCCCAATATCCAGGTGAGATTGTTTAATCCTCACCAATATCGATCCGCACGTTCAATTGCGATGATAAGTGACTTTTCTCGCCTCAATCGTCGCATGCACAATAAGTCACTCACTGTTGATGGGATCACCACCATCTTAGGTGGACGCAATATAGGCAACGAGTATTTCTCAGTTTCTGAAGAAGTAGAATTCGGGGATTTTGATTTGCTTCTGGTTGGCTCGAGCGTTGAATCTGTAAGCGACCAATTTGACCTTTATTGGAATAGTGATTTCTCAGTGCCAATTGAGTGGCTTACACCCGAAACAGAAGCCATCAACGACACTATCGTCCAGCAATGGAATGATGAGTCAGAAATTGGGGTCAAATTCTCTAGCGACAAATACGATTTCACTCGACTACCGCTTTATCAAGACTTCATCAACCAGCAACTCAACTTCTATTGGGCAGATGCAGAAGTGCTTTATGATCGCCCAGAAAAAATGAGTGGTGAAGACCGTTCACTTATCGACAGCTTAAGCACCATTTTGGAAGATACCGAGCAATCATTGCTGATCATATCTCCCTATTTTGTGCCGACAGAGGAAGGCACAACAAATCTGATTGAGGCTAAAAAGCGAGGCATAGATATCATCGTCGTAACCAACTCACTCGCATCCAACGACGTGTTTGCTGTCCATGGTTGGTACGCTAAATATCGAAAATCTTTGGTCGAAAATGGTATTCAGCTTTGGGAAATTAAAGCCAATGCGAAGATTAAACAGTATTGGAGTTTTACTGGAAGTAGTCGCTCTAGCCTACATGCTAAGGCGATGATTATCGACAAGCAGCAACTGTTTGTCGGCTCAATGAACTGGGACCCTCGCTCAGTAGAAACCAATACCGAGTTGGGAGTCATACTCACCCACCCTGAATATTGCGAGAATATTTATCTAGAGTTGCCTGAGCTGCTTAAACGTAGCGCTTATCAAGTGCAATTAAAAGATGGGGATTTGATTTGGGTCGACCATCAGCAAGGCTATGCTGTTGATGGAGAGCCAGACGCGAGCATCTGGCGCAAGATGGGTGCTTGGTTTAGCGGTATATTACCTATTGAGGAACTACTTTAGCCGCAGTTCCTCATTCCTTGCTCAGAACCCATCTAGATTGAACAAAATTCGGCCTCGAAAGGTCAACACGCCCTAGAATGAACGCGCCACTTTTTGGCGAGTAACTTCTGCGATAGTGATTAGTAATCCAAACCAAATCAAACCAAAACTCACCGCTTTCACATCATCAAATGCTTCACCAAACAACCATACAGCAAGCAAAAACTGAATCGATGGCTCGATATACTGCATCAGACCAACGTTGGACATATGGGTGTGGCGAATTGCGATCGAATAGAAAACTAGTGGCAGCAAGGTCATCGGCGCAGAGCCCACATAGAGCAAGAATGTGGCTGTATCTGCCCCTAGTGCCACGCTTGCTCCAGTTGCGGTTTTAAATCCGATGTAAACTAACGCAAATGGTGCAACAAGTAAGGCTTCCATGAATAAACAAGTAGCCCAGTCATAGTTAACTTTCTTTTTAAGCCAACCATAGAAGGTGAAAAATAGCGCCATAATCAATGCGATGACTGGCACTTCTCCATACTGCACTACCTGATAAATCAGGCCTAAACTGGCAAATGCCACTCCAAGCTTTTTACCAAAAGAGAGTCGTTCTTTCAGTACAAGCACACCTAAGGCAACCATGGTTAACGGACTAATAAAAAAACCAAGGCTGGCATCTATGACTCTTTCGTGAGTGATCGCCCACGTGAATGCAGACCAAGACACACACATCATCACACTCGCCCCAAATGCATAAAGCATGGAGCGTTTGTCTGCAACAATGGTGTTCATATCTGGTAGTCGTCCCTTAACTAAAACCAGAATCAAAAGTCCAAAAGGTACCGAGCCGATTAATCGGATCGCCAACATCTCATCCATTGCTGCGTTGGGAATAAATTGGTAGTAAAGCGGAAGAAGTCCCCAGATAAGGAAAGATATCGCCGCCATCACGTCTCCGAAACGTGTGGGTCTCATAATGCTATCTCAACAAGGAAAGAAACGGCGTCATTTTAGGGGTAAACACAATACTGTAAAGAGAAATTTTGGCGGAACAAATCCTTTGTTCAGATTTTAACTCGAGAGTGAGCCATACCCTCAAGTCGCAAGATTATCGATAAAAAAGCCAACCAAGATGACTCCTGATTGGCGATAGAAATCTACAGATTTAAATTATTGACCGTTTACAAACGCTTTAAAGCGAGCTTTTGTTTCGGCATCGGCTTTTTGATACCAGAAGTGTAGCATCTCTTCTGCGGTATCATCGCTGGCTACTTGTGGAGCAGCTTGTGTTTTTGGAGCTTCGGTTTGGGTTTTTGCCGCCACTACAGCAGGAACCGCAACCGCTTGGAGAGTCAGTGCCGCAGGCCCTTGTTGAGCTCGGTTGTAATCTTGCGCTTCGCGTGGGAAATCACGGCTTAATTGGTAGCCATGACGAACTAGAGTATCTTCCTCTACTGCAATCTTTTGCCCAGACTCATCAACTAGCGACCACTGCAATGGATCAATCTTCTTTCTAGCGGTGCGAGCGTCACGAAAGTTTGGCATGTCAAATTTCAGCTCAGCATCAGTTTGATTGATCTTGGCAATAATCACTTGGCTCGGCACAGATACACGGTCATTACCTTGGTCAAAGTATGGCTCATAGCGAAATACGATCTGGTTCTCTCCGTCGGGCAAAGTGATCGTTTTAGTCGAGCTAAACATGCCACTGCCTTTTTCCTGTGGACGATCCTCATTCACTGAAAGCATTTCAATTTCGTCGCCATATTCAATCGTTACTGCCGCATTAACTGTTGTCACAACACCCGCTGCTGCCAAACCCAGCAATAATTTTGCAAATTTCATTTACCATAGTCCTATTGGTTTTACTTGTCAGAAAGGTTGCCTGTCCCAACTTCGCAATGCAAGCCTGACTGAGCAAAATTATTGAAAATTCATTAAATATTGACATATATCGCCGACAAATCTGTGCTTGATGCATATTTAATACCGCAAAACAAACATACCTCTTAGGGGTAACCCCACAATGTCATTTTTAAGCCATTGAAAATGCTTTATATGCGACTAGAGAGCATGCGTCATAAACCCTTTTCGACTAAATAGAAACCTTTAGTGCTAAACAAAACTCGAAAGTTTCTGCCTCATCATCGGTCTTTTTGATCATACCGCTGACATCGATTTGATAACCGATAACTAGTTAACCGCTAAATTGATCGAACAATTGATGGGCACGTATAAGTACACGAGCAGTATGAGTGTCGCATTGGACACACGGATGTTTAAGTGTGTCTTGTTGAGTAAGATGGAGTTATGAGGTGTTTTATGAAAACGTTAATCGCTTTAGCAACAGCCGCTTTAATCAGTACGAGTGCATACGCAACCACCGTATACTCGGTAAGCAGTCAAACCACACTACGTTCGGACGGGTTCAGTGATCGGATGCAAGCATTCGACGCAGGACACGATTTGGCTGCTAATATTGACCAACTCGATGGTCAAATGGCTGCGAAAAAGCTACGTGTTAACAAGCACGATATGATCTTCAATAGTCTGCTAGTCAATGGCTCAGAAGTTACCATTGAAGCATTCTCCCCACGTAAAGGGGAAATCATGTACCGTGCGTTAGTCAACGTAGATTACAGCTACAAAATTCGTGACAACGACTAGGGCGTGTCCCACATTTAAACAGCACAACCAAGTGTTATCACTTGGTTGTGCTTTTTGGGCTTAGCTCCGAAATACACTTGGTCAGTCGCTCGGACAATAAACCTTTCTTTTTCGTCTTGAAGTCAAACATTACTACTGTCGCATGTCCAACCGTTGTCACTTTAGATTGTTGCTGACTGAATACCTGATATTCCATGGTAAAGCGATCGTCTTGCAGATCGATAACGTTAGTTCCCACTAGCAGGGTGTCTGGGTAGGTAACGGGCAAAATATACTTGGCATCCGTTGCGCCCAACACTGGCCCAACTTGGGTATCATACATCTCTTCCATAAGTTCAATTCGGTTGAAGTAATCTAATCGAGCGGTCTCAAAATAGCGAAAGTAGACGGCGTTATTGACGTGGTTAAGTGCATCCATTTCTCCCCATGCCACTTTAATTTCAGTGACAGATGAGAATTGCTTTTTGAAATCTTCCATGATGGTCTCTTCTCAATAAATGACCTCGACAATGTAAATACATTGTTAAATTAAAACAAGCGTTTGAATTTAACTTGATAACGAAGTCACACTTTATTACTGGTTGAGATAGCGATTGATGATTTCCTGGTATTGGCTAAGACCGGTTTTGGAGTCGACTTTCTGAGTCATTGAAATGCCTCGCTGCATTTCATCGACAATGGTTTGCTCGGTCTCGGGGTGGAAGGCAAAAAACATTTCTAACTCATTGAGTACATAAACCACTTCAAAGTCATTACTGTCCAAGCCTATTTTACGTAGTATCCATCGAGCCACATATTCTTCGTAGGCCCATACATCTATTCGGCCTAGATTGAGCATTTTGGCCAACGACTTAGCATTATTTGCACGCTGAATTTGACTAGCAGGAACCCCTGCTTTTAGTGACAACTGTTCACCTACATCATCCATGATTACTCCAACAGAGTAGCGTGAGATATGCGATGGGTGTTCAATCCTTACACCTGCACTCTTCTTAGCAAGTAGGACGATCCGAGTTTGACCAATTGGACCTGCCCATTTAAATAAAGCTTCTCTCATCTCAGTACGAGCAGTCGAAAACAGCACGGCATTTAATTGCGAACGAGCGGCTCGATAAGCTCTTGGCCACGGTCTCAATTTGATGTTTTCACGTTCTATTTCTCTACCGATGTTACTGTTTGCCGCAATCAGCAACTCAACGGCAATACCTCGAAGTTCACCGTTCTCTTGATAGTTATAAGGTGGATACTCTTCAGTGTAAAAAGTAAGCTCCTGTTTAGCCGCCCAAACAGAAGTGATATGAAAAACGACAAAGAGCAAGCTCAAACTGAACCATATCGCTCGCCTGCACACCATAGCAATTTACTCGACACCGTAGCGAACTCGAATCTCATCCAACTGGCTCATGCCGGTGGACTTATTCACTTCTTTGGCCATATCGACACCTCGCTGTAGATCAGCAATCAACACTGGATCGGTCTCCGGGTTAAAGGCGTAATACATCGGTAACTCATTCAAGACATACACCACTTCAAAGAGTTCATTGTTCAAATGCGCTTTAGAGATACTCCAGCGAGCGACACTTTCTTCATACGCCCACAAATCAATTCGACCCAGATCGAGCATTCTAGCCAAGGAGACTGCCGTCGTTGCTCGCTCAAGTCTGGCAATGTTTGCTCCTTCTTCTATGATCAACTGCTCACCTACATCATCCAGAATCACACCAATGGTATAATTTTTAAGTTCCTCACCCGAATTGATTGAGATTTTGCTGTCTTTGCGAGCCAATAACACAACTCGAGTTTCGCCAATGGGTCCAACCCACTTGAACATGTTTTCCCGTTTCGCTGTGCGTCCCATAGAGAACAAGATGGTATTCGGTTCTATGCGCACCGCTCGATACGCCCTTGGCCAAGGTCGGACTAGAATATCCTCACGCTTGATATCTCGACCGACGTTTTCTGCCGCAGTTAGCAACAAGTCGACGGCAATCCCCTCTGGAGGTTGATTGACTTCTCGATAATTGTAAGGTGGAAACTGCTCAGTAAAAATCTGTAGATTTGCTGAAGCTGGCAGCGAAAGAAAAGACAGTGCGCCGATAGTGAAAGCAATTACACGTCTCAACCAATGAAATGTCATAGCCGAACCTCTTAGGATTATGAAACTATATCTATAGAGTAGTAGAAGAAATCTACGAAAGTCGGCTAAACTGGCGACGACTCACCAAATCGCAAGGATTAGCTCTTGGATAAACAAAATTCCCCGACGTTCAGCTCTGGTCAAATTATCCGTTGGGTGTGGCAGTTCGTCACACCATACAAAACTCAAGTATTCTGGGCAGTCGTCTTTTTGCTTGCAGGGGCAGCAAGTTGGCTCGCATTGGGCCAAGGTGTGCGAGTATTAGTTGATAAAGGTTTTAGTGCCGACTCAGTCCAAGACTTAGATCAAGCACTGATTTTTATCATCACTGTGACCCTAGTCAGCAGTGGTGCGACCTTCGGACGTTTTTATCTAATGACTTGGCTTGGTGAGCGTGTTAGTGCTGACATTCGCTTATCCGTGTACCAACACTTACTTCTTTTATCACCTGCGTATTATGCCAAACAACGTACAGGCGAGGTAATTAGCCGTTTTACTGCCGATTCCACCCTACTTCAAAGTGTAGTCGGTTCAAGCTTATCCATGGCGCTGCGCTCCAGTGTGAGCCTTCTAGGCGCCCTGGTGATGATGTTTGCAACCAGCCTCAAGCTATCAATGATGGTGCTAGTCGCTGTGCCGTTTGTATTAGTTCCTATTTTGTTTTTCGGCCGTAAAGTTCGAACCCACTCTCGTAACAGCCAAGATAAAGTGGGTGACATGAGTGCATTCATCGATGAATCACTGCACGAGATCTCGACGGTCCAAGCATACAACTACCAAACCCAAGCGTATCAAGGTTTTGTTCGACGCATTGATAAAGTGATAGAGGCCGCTAAGCTGCGCATCTTTTATCGCGCCCTATTAATGTCTTCAATGATGTTTTTAAGCATCGGCGCAATCTCGTTTGTCACTTGGATGGGTGCGCAGAGTGTTATTGATGGAGAAGTCTCGCCGGGCGAGCTAACTGCATTTATGTTTTACGCCGTTATGGTGGCGGGTGCAGTTGCCACCGTGAGCGAGGTTATCGGAGAAATCCAACGCGCTGTTGGCGCAACAGAGCGATTACTTGAGCTTGGTGATGCGCCTATTGATATCCAAGACCCTATTAACCCAGTGTCTCTACCTCCACAACATCGAGGAGAAATTCGTGTTGATGGATTAAAATTTCATTACGAGAACAATGACCAAGCAGTATTTGATCAGCTCTCACTCCATATTAATCCAGGAGAACGAGTTGCCTTGGTTGGTCCTAGTGGTGCAGGGAAAAGCACCTTGTTCCAACTGCTATTGCGCTTTCAAACCCCTAATAAAGGCAAAATTTGTCTGGATGGTGTCGACATCTCGAGCACTTCATTGTCTGAGCTACGACAAAATTTTGCTTTGGTGTCTCAAGAGTCCGTCATTTTCGCTAATGACGTGATTGATAACGTCCGCTTTGGTCGCACAACTGCCACCGAAGAAGAAGTAATCGCAGCATGTAAGCTCGCACAAGCGCACGACTTTATTCAAGAGTTGCCTGACGGGTACCAAACTTACTTGGGTGAACGTGGTGTGCGCCTGTCAGGTGGCCAGAAGCAACGAATTGCCATCGCTCGTGCAATTTTGGCAGCCCGCCCTATTTTACTACTCGATGAAGCCACCAGCGCACTGGATGCGGTGAGCGAAAAGAAAGTGAAGTTAGCGCTCGATGAGTTAATGAAAAATAAGACCTCACTTATCATTGCTCATCGTTTAGCGACAGTAAACAATGTCGACCGTATATTGGTGATGGATAAAGGTCAGATTGTCGCATCGGGTACGCACAAAGAGCTTTTAGAAAACAATGCGCTATATCGAGAGTTTGCACAATTGCAACTGCTAGAGTAGCCTGTTGCGACACTATATTTACTACTAACAAGGGAAACCAATGGAACTGGACAAATTCCTAAGCCAGCTAACTTCCGAACCTTCAAGCATAGAGTTTGAACAAACAATGGCCTCCATCGATGCCAATTATGAGTTTACTCCAACGGCATTTGCCAATGGTGAAACACACAATCAGGCTAATCAGAATAATGGCTCGTGTAAGATTTTTGCTTTTGCATCCAAGCATCAATTATCGGTAGAGCACACCTTGCATTGTTTTGGTAAATTTTACCGCCAAGATGTGTTAGAAAACCCAAGTAACGATGACCATCAGAATATACGAAATTTTATGGTCACTGGCTGGGATGGCATTCAATTCGAAGGGGAAGCGTTAAGCGCTCGATAACCCTTTTAGTGAGCTCCGAGAGGAGCTCTTTTGGCTTCAGTATAGGTTTATTCCCAACCTCTATGCTACACGCCCCACCAATCACCACAATCCATTAGCAATCGGACCATAGCTTTTCTATACTGGCCGGCCTACTTACCATCTGGAACGGATTGTGTTGTTACGTCACCTTACCTTGCTTTGCCTTATCACCTCTCTCTCAGTTAATGCCCACCCTCATGCGTGGACCGATATTAAAACTGAAATTATGTCCGAAGGTGAAATAATCACTGGTCTAAGAATGGAGTGGACCTTTGATGCCATGACTTCTGCCTACATGCTAGATGAGGAAGATATGTCCGAACAGGCTCGAGAAAGCACATTGCAGGCCATCGCTGATTCAGTGATGGACAATATGCTTTATGAGCACTACTTCACTTACTTCCTTGATGGTGAGAATCCGATTCGTTACAAAGAAGTCAAAACCAGTTCTCTCATCCAACACCGTGGGAAACTGACACTCCATTTCGATTTGATGTTAGTCAATCCTCAACCAACCCAGGGCAAAAAGCTAAAGCTGATGATATTTGAGCCAAGTTATTATGTAGAAATGAGCTGGCGCTCTCCACATCAGGTAACCCTAGGTCAATCTTTAGCTTCCACTTGTCGCATTGATCTGGTTGAGCCAAACCCAACGCCAGAGCAAATGGCCTATGCAATGTCGCTGCCTATGGATGCAGACCCAGATAACGCTCTTGGCCAGTTATTTACCCAACACGCTTATATTGACTGTAGAGGGTAACATGCCGTCGTCTATGCCAATTCAACGCCCACCACTGTGGTTCACATTGCTCCTTATCACTGGCTGTGTAATGGGATGGCAATACTGGCCAAAGCTGCTTTTACAAGCCATTGCAATACAGCGAGAACTTAATGGGTTGCTGAGCGATCTCTTGTACGACATTCAGGAGCATCGCCCTCAAGCCATCGTAAGTTTTGTATTGGTTAGCTTCGGCTATGGGATTTTGCACTCACTAGGACCAGGGCACGGAAAAGTCATCGTTGCAACATACCTAACCACACAAAAAAGCAGCATCAAGTCGAGCTTGTGGATCACTATACTTTCTTCGCTATTGCAGGCACTGGTGGCTATCGCATTAGTGTCTGTGATGTTGATGGCCTTTAAAGCCAGTATGAGAGAGGTGCATGCTCAAGCACATATCGCCATTCAAGTGTCCTATTTTTGTGTGCTGATGCTAGGTGTTATGGTCAGCTACAAAGCTCTGCGTGCTGCGCTTGGTAAGCATCATCATCATGCGGAGCAAAACCAACAAAATCGTATCGGCCTAATACTGGCGATTGGGCTACGACCTTGTACTGGTGCAATCATGGTGCTTCTGTTTGCCAACATGGTCGGATTGTATTGGGCAGGAGTACTAGGATCATTAATGATGGCCGTTGGTACCTGCATCACTACATCGACAATTGCGCTGCTGGTCGTGTCAGGTAAAAAGCTGATCTTAAAGTATCTCGCTTATGATGATCACAAAGCGAGTTCCAAAAGCGCTATCTGGTTGCAACTGTTAGGGGGCTTATTAGTGATGTGTACTGGAGTGCTGTTACTTGCGTCAGCCACCCCAGCTCAGGTAGGTCTGGCTTTTTAGACCAACACCATCTCCACATCTACGAAGGTAAATTCACCGCTTAACTCTTCTTGTAGCGCTTGCTTAACATCAACTAAGCGAGCGCCATCCCCTTCTACAAGTGCGTCAGCTGCCATACTAATGAGCACTAGGTAGCTCGAACCTGTTTTGCTGATATTAAGTACTTTATATCCCAGTGCACTGGCTGCCATATGCTGATCGACCACCTCAGTGATCGCTTGGTGTTTTTGCTCATCTTGAAGCTTACCACCCGCTAGTTCGACAAAGGCTTCTTTGATAATGCCAATAGGCTGACCAAGCATACAGATAGCAAGAACCAACACCAGAATGGCATCGCCGATATACAATAGAAAGTCCCAAGCGCTGCCCTGCTCAACAAAGCCAATCAGTACCAGAACTGCACCGGTTGATGCAGACAAAATCCCATCGATAAAAGAGGCTTTCTGATCCACTTTGAGCATTGAACTGCCCTGTTTGATGCGGCGATTTTGTAGCTTATAAAACAGCGATAAACCCCAACAGATACTGACCATAGCAATTGCGTAATAAACAATTGGGCCAGTTTTTATCATTGCGATCGGTTCACCCTCCCAAAAACGGAAGATCTTTAATCCATTGCTGGTCACCGCTGAGATCACCACGCCCAACAACAGTAGCCCCTTCATCAAAGAATAGAGTGCTTCGCTGACATATAACCCAAACGGAAAGGTTTCAGAGCGAATGGACTTAATACGAGAAATTTTAAGTGCTACTAAAGAGGAGAGGAAAAGAATAAACGACATGTTGCCATCTAAAAGCAGCGCTTCTGAGCCGGACAGATAAAACGTTCCCCATCCACTTATCGCCATGATGAAGTTCGCTACGATTCCAAGCTTGATAGACTGGCGTTCTACCTTTGCGATTTTTTCTTTCACTACAAATACCTATTACGCATTCAATAGCTACCAAGAATGCCAGCAGTTGAGCTATCTAACAACAACTAACCTAGCTTATCTAACACTTTTCACCTATAGCTCCATCTGCTAGCGTAGGGTTTGAGCCAGCATTTCAAGAAAAGAATAATGATAAAAGTCGCTACCCTGAATTTGTGCAATTTTGCCCAGCCACCATTCGCAAGTTACGAATGGGATAATATTTTGACCGCAGAACAGTGGGAGAGTAAATGTGAATGGCTTAGAGCACAGTTAAAGCAAGTTAGCCCCGATATCATTGCATTCCAAGAAGTGTTTAGTATTCCAGCGCTAAAGGCTGTTTGTGCCCAGCTTGGTTATAATCATTTTTGCTGCCCGGGCTCACCAAAAGTTGAGCATGAGTATGTGTTCAGTGAGCCCTGTGTTGCGGTAGCCAGCAAATATCCGCTTCGAACCATAAAGCTGAGCGATAAAATACGCTCCCAGTTCGCTCGATACCCCGCAATCGCCAGAATTACCCTGCCAAATAGACAAAAAGTCACCGTAATATCGGTACATCTCAAATCTCAAAGAGCCTCGGCAGCGCCAGATAGATATAGTGAGCAACAGTCACAACTTTATGGACAGTGGGTATCAAGCTTCCAAAGAGCTCAAGAAGCCACCGAATTACACAAGATCGTCAAGAAACAGAGCAGTAAGACGCCAACGATTGTCATGGGTGACTTTAATCAGTCCCTTGATAGTGAGTCTTTAAAACCAATGACTGATTCAATACTCGTAGCTGATTGTAGAAAAGCGACGGGTGCAAGTGAAGTGGCAACGTTTTATCACCGTTTTAGCCCGATAACCATAGATCATATTATGGTGACTCATGACCTAGAAGTGTGTGATTACCAATGCATTGATAATCACTTGCCTAGTAATGGCTTAACAAGCTCCGACCATGCCATAGTATCGGCGACCTTAGATCAACGCTGCTCTATCTAACTAGCGTGAATCGCCCTGATCACCGCTGCTGCTTTTTGCTCTGAATAAGAGCATATTTTCCAATGTTGTGGTGACCAACCTTTTACAAAACGTAAAAAGTCCGCCCAAGCCACGTCATACAGCGATCGCCACTCTGTCTCAACAGCACTCGCATCCACCCTAATACCATAGTGAGAGAAAGCCTGAGTAAGTTGTTTGAAGTAGTAATTGAGTAGTTCATCTTCCCATTGCTCTGCTCGAGCCAGTGGAACACAGCTACTAACAAACAGTGCAACATCAATAATACCGCAGCCCTTACCACTCCACTGAAAGTCCACTGCACCCGCTTTGTCTCCTGAGGGACTAAAACAAAAGTTTGCTAGCTTCGCATCCCCGTGAATAAGCGTTTGGTACTTTGCCCCTCTCAACATGTTATCAATAGTGTGGGCATGTTGTTTTAGAGGGCTATCCTCCATGGCAGCTAGCTCATCGGGTCTCGTCTCAAGATGCCAATAACCACCGACTTGCCATAAACCTTCGCCAGTTTGGCCAAAATGTTTTGCATGAAAGTGCGCCAACCAATCCAAACATGTTTTCCATAGGGGCAGTTCCGCTTGTGAATAGGTCTGAGTAAGCCCAAGGCTGGCAAGATCGCTCATCACTAGATTCATTGACTCTTGGTCAATGTCACATTGCAAACCAAGTGGCATCAAGCAGTGTTGGTCATACTGCAATGAATAGTGTTTATACCAATTAAGCTCGACTTCAAAAGATTTTAGCTTCCTGTGATGACTTCTTGCTGTATTCCAACCTTTAGGATGCTGTGCGGGTTGAGGGAATGCGATTTGCTTACTGACAACTTGCTGATACTCATCGTGTTGTAAGGTCAAGCGCACCACTTGACCGTAGTTGCCCCATATAGATTGGATCACCTGTTCAGACAATACCTTAACACCTGAAATATCGAACGGTTGAAGCATGGATTTAGAATTACCTATTTAAACGTGGATTAAAGAACTTTACACAACCAAAACAAAAACTCGATAATATTCGAGTATTGTAATGCTTTTGAACCCCTTTGGAGCTACTCGTGAGTACATCTACTGCTATAAGACCTAAGTTAACCACTTCTTCAAGCGTGGAAGTAAAAGCCGTTGAGGCAGCTCATCTGATCAGCAATACCTGCATTGCTAACATGACCATTGCACCACCAGTTGGCAGCCAAATCACGGTCAAGTGCTCCACTATCGGGTTTCATTCGGAGCGAACACTTTTGGTAGAAGTTCCTCAACTCAAAACCTCGGATATTAAACACCATTTGCGAGAGGGATTTTGGGTCAAGATGAAGATTTTCACAGGACGTGGCAATGGCACCGTTTTACAGTTTCGTTGCCAAGTCAGCCATGTCATATTCGAGCCACTGCCAATGGTGGCACTCACTTTACCAACTACAATGCAAAGGTATGATATTCGAGTTGCTCCAAGGTTTGAAACCAGTTTGTCCTTGAGTATCGAGCTGCTTAAAAAACGTTATGATGCTCGAATGCTAAATCTCTCCAAATATGGCTGCCTATTGGAAGTTTCACTGATATCTAAACCCGCTATTGAAGGTCAATCAATTAGCATCGACATCCATCAACTTGATCCAAGATTATCCTTAGAGCCACCGCTACAAGCGATTGTCCGAAATCGTCGAAAAACGTTATCGGGCTATCAGTACGGTGTCGAGTATGCCCTCGCCTGTCAGGCACAAGGTGAACGTCTATTGGCGATGATGACATTCGATGGTTGTACAATGAGCTTAGTTTAAAAGCAATTTGCCTACAAAAATCACATTTTTTGCATACCCGACTATAATTTGCTTATGGTATTTTTAAGCGGTTAAATATAATAACTACTTATCAATTCACGCCATATCTTTGATCTTGCTTCCAAAGTCACTTAGCCGTTATGAATAAACCGCTCGACTTGGAAAGCACTTAAATTCGCCGTCTTCGTCGGCTGTTGGCAGAACACCATTGAGGATCCTATGGTTGTGCAAAATGTGGCTCATTCAGTCAAAGACAAAGTAGACTCTCAGGCCCTGCGCGGCACAGAGAGCGTAATGCGAAGTACCGATGCGCTGACCATGGTTGCGCACTCGAGTGAAGTAACCATCAACATCACAACTGCGGTGGGTATTAAATACCAAGGTACCACCAACTTTATTGGTACCCACGGTAATGACCTTATCCTGCTAGAAATCCCCGACATGTCTGATGAAGACAAGGAGTACTTTCTTCAAGACGGTTTCTGGCTAAATGTACGTGCCATATCACCTCGTGGTGAAGGCGCCCTTCTCTACTTTCGTAGTCAAATGGTTCATGTGGTTTACGACCCTGTACCTATGCTTATGCTATCGATCCCTTCAACTATGAAGGTTCTTCAACTGCGAAAAGAACCTCGCTATGACGTCGCTCTACATGCCATTTTGCATTGTAAAGAGTGTAAGATTGAAGCCGAAATCCGCGATCTATCGAAAGGCGGCTGTCGTATCGAAACCTCTCCACTTGCTCGTAATTTCCAAATCGATGATGTGATTCGCATTGAACTGACCGAAAAAGCGCAGTCAGTACAAACCTTGCCAGCAATGAGTGGAAAAGTATGTAATTTGCAACGTTCTCAGAACTGTGCAAAGTATGGGTTAATCTTCGATGACCTAGGAAGAGAAAACGTGAAGAAACTGCTAAGTTGCTTGAAATTTGATGGAACAAAGTTGGCCTTGAAATAGCCCAACTTAGTTTACATAGCACATAAAAAAACAGCCCTACCAATTGGTAGGGCTGTTTACTATGTCAGTAGCACAGTAAATTACTGAACTTCAACGTTAGCAGCTTGAGGACCTTTTTGGCCTTGCTCAACTTCGAAAGCTACTTTTTGGCCTTCTTTAAGAGTACGGAAACCGTCACCTTGGATAGCACGGAAGTGAACGAATACGTCTGCGCCGCCGTTCTCTTGAGTGATGAAGCCAAAGCCTTTCTCTTCGTTAAACCATTTTACTGTGCCAATTGTCTTAGACATGGGTATTTCCTAATTCTGTACGTGTATATCTTATGCGCCTAGCGCTTTTAGTTTGCCAAGTAATCAAGTGTTACTTAATGGAACATAATTCTGAATACTTCTTATCGCCAAACTAACTGCGTACAGTAGGTCGTAGAGAAAAACTTCTAAAATCTGTTTTCATATAAATAGCTCTGATGACAGGGCGAGGTTCACTCTACGGAAGTTTGCGAGTCTTGTATATCTATTTCTGCTAATTTCGCTAAATAGATGTAGAAATATGAGATTTAGTGCTTATTTTGAGCTGTGCCGCACAATCCTTGACCCACTGTTTGCAACTTTAACTCTTAAGACGCACTTCACATCGGAAAATAACTAAGAAAACACTCAGTTGACAATCAGACTCATATTTATAAGTCACGAAAAGTAATGCATTTTTAGTTCCAAGTTACACAATTGATTCATGTTTCCGTCACAAAAGTTTTAAACGGCCTCTCTATATTTGTCTGCGTTCAAACAACATCTATTATCTTGTGAGGAATACAAAAATGAACAAGGCAGTTTTAGCAGTGGCAGTGCTTGCGGCACTAGGTACAAGTTCTGCAATGGCAGCAACCGTTTACTCAGATGACACAACGGAACTAAAAATCGGCGGTCGCGCAGAGTTTCGTGGCAACTTCAGCTCTGGCATTGAAGGCACGATGGAAAATAAAAGCCGTGCTCGTCTGAATGCTAAGGGTAAAACCAAAATCACTGAAGACCTTACTGGCTTTGCTAAGTGGGAAGCGGAGCAATCTACAGGCTCAAGTGGTGATTCGTCGGAGATCACAACAGAAGAAAACGATACTAACAGCTCTTTCAAGCAGCGTTACATGTTCGTAGGTCTTGGCACAAACTTTGGTGATGTTTCTTTTGGTAAACAAGACACTGCACCAGTACAGATTTCAGGCATGTCTGACATCGGTACTTATACTGGCGCTCAAAAAGAGTTCATTGCGGCAGGTAACGAGCAAATCAACAATACCTTCCTATACTCAGGCGAATTTGATGCACTGACTGTTCAAGGTTCTTTCATCGCTTCTGAAGCCAAGAGCAACAATGGTTACGGTATTTCAGCTATTTACCAACTACCTATGGGTCTAGGTCTTGGTCTAGGTTACGCAACTCAAGATCGTGGTGAGAATGCAGGTAAAGGCAATCAAATCATCGGTGGTGTGAACTACTCGATGGACGCTCTTTACATTGGTGCTACCTACACGCAAGGCAAGCAAAATGACACCACTGACGTTGAGTTCACAGGTGTTGAAGTGGCAGCTAAATACAAGTTTGACGGTGGATTCTCACTCATTGGCTCTTACCAGAATCAAAAAGAAGACAAAGACCAAGACGCTACGTCGGATTTTGTTGAAGTGACTGGCGAGTACAAGTTCAATAAGAGCATGAAAACTTACGCAGCATACAAGGTTGATAATCGTAAGAACAAAGACAACAACCTACGTCTAGGTCTGCGCTACGATTTCTAACTAATGGAAACAACTTCCAGTTTTGACCGAGCCGAAAGGCTCGGTCTTTTTTAAAGTGATCCTGCTACGAAATCAGTCTCACCACTAAAGCACCAGCATCTCTCAGCGCATCAGAGTTATAGCTAAGCACTGTTCCTGCATGAGGCGCTCTGTACTGCTGTACTAACTGACCAAAAGCGTCATACTGCTCAGCAACTAAGTCACCCTCTTCTACTTTTTGCAGCATTTCAACTCGACTTAATGTCAATCCACCTTGCATGGCTCGAATTGAGGTAATGGTATCTCCTTCAATCGGCGCTGCACATACCTCAATTTTCTCACCAGTTATTACGCCATGTTGAATCAAGATACGCTTAACCCCTTCAACGGCACGAGCAATATATTGTGGCTGGGTAACTTTACCCGTTCCAACCTCGACAGTAATACAAGGCACACCATTTTCATTCCACACGGTTTCCAACACACCAGCGTCACCGGGATCATTTAAAATAACATCAGGCTGCATCAAACGAGCCATCTCTAGCGCAGCTGGGATGCGAAAATCGGCAAATACATATAACGGATAGGTTGCGCCTCGAGTTTGGGTGTGTAGATCGATTACCATGTCAGCATTGCCATGCAGCAAGTGATTCCAAAGCTTATGTAAGTAGCGATTAGCGGCATCACCATCGGCTTTGCCTGGGAAGAAACGATTTAAGTTGGCTGGGGATGCATCTGGGTCAGAGCCTATAAAGTCGCGACTGCTGGCTAATATGCCTGACAGATTTATCGCTGGGACCACCACAATACACCCTGCTACGACCTCATGTCCGATTTCGCGTGCAATCTGCTGTGCGACCAACACACCATTAAGCTCATCACCATGAACACCTGCACTGACCATAATTCGTGGGCCTTCATCTGAGGCTTTATGCACGATAACAGGTATTGATTGAGCTTGGCCTAAGGCATTTTGGGCGACGGTGAACCAAAAGTGATGACTGCCTACTGAGAGTGAATCAACATCGAGCTTATCGATTACCAATGGTTGCAAATGAGTTGTTTGAGTCAAAGCTATATTCCTTACAAACTAAAGGCGGGATAACCCGCCTTCAAAACTTTTTTCTATTGGGATTAATTGTAACCCATTACCTGTGCGCCCATCACTACGATGCTCGAAATCACGAATAAAAGCAGCACAAATCGCCATACAAATCGAGCCCAGTTGCCCCAGTCGATGCGGCATACACCTAAAGTAGCCATTAGCGCCGCTGACGTCGGAACAATCAAGTTAGTGAAACCATCTCCCAATTGGAAAGCAAGCACTGCAACTTGGCGAGATACTCCTGCGATATCAGCAAGAGGCGCTAAAAGTGGCATAGTTAGCGCCGCTTGACCCGAGCCAGAGGTCACGAAAAAGTTAAAGATAGACTGAAATGCATACATCAACCATGCAGAAGCAACATCCGGTAGGCCTGCAATCATACCACCAGCCCCATTCAGCAATGAGTTAAGCACTGTTGCTTCATCTGTTGCACCACCACCTAAAAGTAGCAGCACACCTTGGGCGCAGCCTACAAGTAGCGCTGGTGCCAACATCATGCCAGCGCCTTCTTTAAAGGATGCGGCAATATCATTAAGTGTCATGTCATTTAGACGGAATACAACACCAATCAGACCCGCAACAATACCCATAGTAAAGAATTGAGAGGCGATTTCCGGAATATACCATGCGTGTAAAACAACACCCCACACTACCCAAGACATCGCTGCAATCACGGTTAGAATGACGAGCGTATCACCCAAGTTCCAACGGGATTGTGTTTGCTCAAGCGCTTTATCGCGGAAGTATTGGTCAGATTCATAACTAAACGACTGCTTGGCATCACGCTTCACTTTGCTTGCGTAATGCATCACAAATGCAATACCAATCAGGGTATAAATAACCCATAGCACCATACGCAAGTGCATGCCTGACAACACTGGAATACCCGAGATACCTTGAGCAATAGCAACCGAGAATGGGTTCATCCAAGACGATGCAAAACCAATCTGGGTAGCGCCGTAGGTCACCATGGCGGTAATGATACCGTCATAACCAAGACGAACCATAAGTGGTGCGATGATAATGGCAAACGCAATCGCCTCTTCACCCATACCAAAAACAGCGCCACCTAGAGAGAAAAGAAGAAATAATACTGGAATGAATAGCGCTTCACTGCCTTTGGTTTTGTCGATCAGTCGCAAAATACCGTTATCAATCGTGCCTGTGCGCATAAGCACACCAAACGCACCACCGATCACTAGCATGAACATGATAACGCCGATAGCGCTACCCCACTTTGAGCCTGAGACCAAGCCCTCAAAAGTGAAGTTCATCAACCCAATGCCGCCGTGGGCTGCGAACAAGCTAACTGACTTATAAACCAGTTCACCGTTCTCATCTGTTGCATACGCAAATGAACTCGGGTCGATAACCGTTCGGCTCTTTTCTGCACCATCAACCACAAAAGTTACTTGCTGGGTTTCAAATTGACCCGCAGGCACAATGTAGGTCACTGCGGCAGCGATTAGGCCAACAATAAAGATCAAGATCAAAGTGTCTGGCATTTGCCAGGTTTTGTTCTGAGTCTCGGTTTGATTTTCGATAGGAGTAACAGTTTGGCTCATCATTCCATGCCGTTAGTTAAAGATGGCAGGAAATATCGTCCAAACAGAATAAAAAGTCAATTAAAGCCATATAAATAGCACTTAACACCAATAAATCAACCGAAATACATAACAAAAAGCCATCAATAAGACACAATTGAAACAATATCCCTACCACTAGATCACACAAATAAAACCATGTGATAAATTATTCTGAGCATAAATAGATGCGAACTGCCCATTATCTCATGTTGTGCACCTTGAAATAATGCGGTGATCTAAGGCTACAACAAGTTGCTGATAGCTAGGGCGAGGCCAAATTGTCCATAAAAGCTCAGTACTCCCCAAATATTTTTCGCTACACTTGAAAGATTCCATGCAACGAAGCGCTCTATAGATATAAGAAACTTAAAATCCAGAGGTGCATATGACCAATCCAATCAAAATCACTTTATATCGCTGGGGTGGCGAATGGGGTCCATTCAAAGTAAAAATACCGTGTGGGGAGTGTACCCTCACTAAAGATATCCTTGCAGATACATTGGAAAATGAACTTGCAGGTATCCCAGTTGAGATAGAGACAAAAGATTGGTTATCACACTGGTGGGAGCCGCTAAAAGTAGGTGCATGGCATGCCCCGATTGTTATGGTTGAGGGCAAAGTCATTAGCCAAGGTGAAGCACTTAATCGAGGTGTGTTGGTACAATCCATCATAGAACAGTGGACCCAACGCGATTCTCTAAAAGGTAATATTGTTTTTGGTAAAGCAACTTGCCCGTATTGTGTGAAAGCCAAAGCTAAACTCGATGAGTTGGGTATTCGCTATCAATACTATGATGTTGTTAAAGACAGTGCGGCACTGTATCGCATGATTCCAGAAGTCAAAGCGATCATTGGTCAGAAGACCCCCGTGACGGTGCCGCAGATCTGGCTTGATGGGCAATATGTTGGCGGCTTTGATAATTTAGAGGCGCATGTAGCGTCGGGAAAGGTTGCGACACCACCAGATAACGTGGTCGACTTGGACAAAACCAAAGTAAGTTAATTCTTCCTCTCTACAAAAAATAAACCCTCAGCATTTGCCGAGGGTTTCAATTCTTTATCATTCCGTTGATCATCATTTTTACCTTACTTTTTAAGCATTTTTTTCAGCTTTGTTAGCAAAGTAGAACCTTGCTTACGCACAACTGGCTTTCCGTAAAGTTTTTCGTGTAGCATTTGTTGAGCAACGTGGTTTGCGATGTATACAGAACCTAGATCAAAACCCATCATTTACCTCTATATTTTGTAATTTGCTTTCAATGACGTGAATTTTACGCCGAATTACATCAATTACAAGACATAGATCACATTAATTATGTAATTAAATTACATTAAATGGATTTAATTCGAGTTATGAGCTGGTTCGAGATGATCCTCTGAGATAAATAGGAATTTAACGATGGCAAAGAATATTTCACTAGTCTTGGGCAGTGGTGGCGCAAGAGGGTTGACTCATGTGGGGATCATTCATTGGTTAAGAGAGCACGACTTCGAGATTCAATCGATTTCAGGTTGTTCTATCGGGGCACTCATCGGTGGAGTATATGCCGCTGGAAAGCTTGATGAATTCGAAAAATGGGTCACCAATATCGATCAAATGGACATGGCAATGCTTCTTGACCTCTCTTGGGAGTCCAGTGGCATGTTTAAAGGTGACAAAATCATCGAGACACTTAGAGATCTCATCGGTGATATCGCCATTGAAGATCTACCGATCAAATTTACCGCAGTTGCCGCTAATGTCGCTGAAGAGAAAGAAGTATGGATACAGTCTGGGTCTCTATTTGATGCCATTCGTGCTTCGATCTCACTGCCACTGTTCTTCACGCCCCATACCATCAATGGTGTTGAGCTCATTGATGGTGGCGTGCTCAACCCTGTGCCCATTGCGCCAACGTTTGGTGATAAAACTGAACTAACTATCGCTGTGAACTTGGGAGGTGAACCAGAAATAAAACCAACAGCACTCCCTCAATTACTGCAAGAGCACAATGACAGCAAACTTCATCAGAAAATTTCAAAGTTTATCGATAACTTAAGTATCAGTGTGAAAAACAAAATGAGTTTCAACTTCGCAGCTTATGACATAGCTAACCAGGCATTTGATGCAATGCAATCGACCATTGCACGACAAAAGCTTGCAGCCTACCCTGCTGACATCACTCTTAAAGTTCCCCGTAATGCTTGTGGAACCCTAGAATTTGAACGTTCTAGAGAAATGATTAAACGAGGCTATAAGCTTGCTTCGGTAGAGCTCGGGAACAAATTTCTATAACGAAAACGGCCGCTCCAAATTCTGCAGCGGCCGTTCCGTTTTACGCACTTGAGCGTTAGCGACGCTTAGGCTGGCGATAGGTACGACCTGCCGCTTGATAAACGTCTTTTGCTTTAATTTCGAACATAGCGTAGAAGAACCAAGCGACAAACACGATTACATCTTCGTCTTCATTCATGACGTGTTCAACATACTCTTGCTCAACACCGTCATCATTCTGGTCAGTAGTCACGTGGTAAATACGTTTTTCACCTTCAACTTCCGCAAGTGCGAACTGGCCAGTTAAAGATTGAGCGGCTTCCGAGACATTTTCATCTTCACACTGCTTAAGTAGCTCTAGCGCTTGTGGTAAGTTTTCACATTCACATAGTGACGTCACTAGAGTTTCGAACTGTTGTTGTTCCATTATGGTCTCCCCATTGAATTGCGCGCATTGTAACGACTCCACATGCGCTCAACAAGTACGCATGAGCTCACATATCTGTTTTATCGTCACCGAAAGTGCTGCAACTCACGTTACAAGTATTAATAATGATAACCTACCAATACAAATTACAAATCCAACTACCATGTTACATTCGGACATGAAATAATCGCCGTTTGATAAATCATTAAATCAAAGACTTAGAGTGAAGTTGTTCAGCCGTATTCAAATTACTGTGATAGTTGTAACCTTTTTTGTAGGGTGCATGATCACGTCACTACTATTTGGTGTCACTCTAAAATCAGAACAACAAGTTGTTGATGATAAGCAGCATAAAATATCCAAAGCGACTGCTGAGAAAGCGCAGCACTTCCTAGATATATCAAGTCGAGTGCTCTCTTCTTACGCTGGACTGTTTTACTCACAACAAGCCATTACTCGCGAGGAGTTTTCTGAGTTTTCTCAAATACTTCTCGCAAAAAACTCCACCATCGAAGCTATTCAATGGGCTCCTGTGATCAAGGCTGAAAACCGTTCTGAACTTGAGCAAGAACTACAACAATCAGGCTTTGCACATCAAGGTTTTGTCGCTGTGGATAAGGGTGCTTTAAGTGTCACGCCTGCCGAAGAACAATCATTCCATGTACCGATTTTATTCTCCGAACCGGTGAAATTACACGGTTCGGTGATTGGTCTTGACCTCAATCAGCGTAGTGGGTCTATCGAGGCGATGGACTACGCATCACGCTATGGCGAGATTGCAACGTCTGCTTTGTTTACCCCTATCCAAGCCAAAGACCATAGTGAATATATAGCACTCTATTACCCGATTTATCATGGTAAAGCGCTGCAAGAAATCAATAGCCAAGTAAGCTTTCCCCCAGCCAATCTGCGCGGTTTTGTTGTGGCCCTCATCAATCCAAATGACATTATTAACCGAGTACTCCCACTACCCGACGCCACGATTTCTTTAGTTGATGTGGCCAATACCCCCGAACATGCATTGGCTGCTAGCGAGTTACCACAAGGGGTATATCGCTTTGACCTACACCTAGGAAATCGTCAGTTTGCACTGCATCTGAATCTGCCAGAACCCAAAGTCGCAGCCTGGACCCCTACCTTAGTGCTGGTCGCTTTTGGTTTGTTGACGTTAGTAGTTGTATCAGCCATTGCAATCAGTTTCCGCCAGACGGCAATGGTGACAAGAGCCAACTCTAAACTTGAAATACAAAAACAAGAGCTTCACCAATTGGCGATGACGGACGCCCTCACTGGCCTACCAAATCGATTACTGCTCAAACACAAAGCGACACAAGCGATGGAACGCTCAACGTTTGGGTATGCGGTTGGTTTAATCGACTTAGATAACTTCAAGTTCATTAACGATATATATGGCCACCAAACAGGCGATCTGTTTCTACGACAAATCGCTCGGGCCCTTGACAAGGAACTCAACAAAATTGGCTTTGTTGCTCGACTTGGTGGTGATGAGTTTGTTTTTGTCATTGAGCAAATTGGTTGCGAAGCGCAGTTGGAAGAAGTGTTAAGACCGCTAATGGAGCGTCTGCGTGGTGTATGCCGAGAAGTATGCCCAGAGCAAAGTGAAAGCTGCGTAACGGCAAGTATCGGAGTGGTAATGTCTCAACACCCAAGTGGCTTTGAGGGTATGTTGCAAAAGGCGGATGAGGCAATGTATCAAGCCAAAAACCTAGGCAAGAATGGTTACGTTATCCGTGACATAAGCGCAGAAAAAGAAAACCCCACTTCACGAGAAGTGGGGTAAAGATTCACTTATAGCTTATTGTTGCTATTTATCTGTATTCAAAAATGTCCGTACGAATACCACCTTTCCTTGGAAGCTTTCCTTACGCGCCATCCTAAGCGGTGTCCTGAAATAATCCTTCTCTATCCGAGTCATTCGAATAGGCTTTCATCCTGAAAGTGTCCTAACCAACGTCCTAACGTTAAGAACATAATACCTATTCATTAGCACAAAAAAATCCGCTCAGTTCACTTTTTTCAATGCTTATAGATTCATACATCCAAAAAAATCACGAAATTTCAGTAACTAAAAACAATCAATAGATTTTCTCAGTAACTCAGCAGCATTTTTTCCTACACTCTAAAGGGCAGATCTCTTACAACCATGATTGCATTACCACTGCTTTTACCGCCCTGATAGATTAACAATAAATTTACAATCGACTATTCATTACACAATCAACAGTGCTTAAAACTGAATATTTAGTATTTTTTATTGAATAGTCTTTCATTTAATCTTCATTGCAGGTATTCTTGCCAATAATGAATAAGTAGCACCAATAAGTGCATAATAAGTCCCTTACGGGTCGTTCTCGCAGTCACAGAGATAGTCACTATGGATACACCAACAAAAACTGCTTTGCCGCCTAGCTCAAAAGGCACATTTTTAACCTTTTTGATCCCATCGCTTATTGGTTTGTTCCTTTTCATGGCACCAGTTAGCTATGACGGTAACATCACCATTCCGGTTGCGATTTTAGCCAAATTCCTTACGGGTGCGTTAGAAGGCAGCTTGGTTGCGATTGTAACCACTGTGATTGCATTTATGTCTGTGGCAACTATCTATAACAAAGTAGCTAAACCTGCATTTATCGCAAACAGCCCGTTTTTAGATACCTTATTTAACCCAAGTCCCCTTTGGTTTGCCGTTCGAATCATTGGGGGTATTGCGGTGCTTCTTACTTTCTTCCAAGTTGGCCCAGAAGCTATTTGGGAGGAGAATACAGGGGGACTCGTACTTGAGGGACTGCTACCAACGTTATTTGCTGTATTTATTTTCGCAGGCCTTCTTTTACCTCTTTTGCTTAACTTTGGCCTACTTGAACTTATGGGTACTTTGTTGAGTAAAGTGATGCGTCCACTATTCAACCTACCAGGTCGTAGTGCGATCGACTGTATGGCGTCTTGGCTTGGCGATGGCAGTGTTGGTATCTTGTTGACCAGTAAGCAGTATGAAAACAACTTTTATACCCAGCGCGAGGCAGCAGTAGTAGGCACAACGTTTTCTGCAGTATCCATCACATTCAGCTTGGTCATCATCGCCCAAGTAGAACTTGAGCATCTATTCCTGCCTTTTTATGGCGCTATTTGCCTTGCAGGTTTGGTCGCTGCGGTCATTATCCCTCGCCTACCACCTCTAAGCCGCAAGAAAGATGTTTACTTTGATGGTACACCTGCTGACAAAAAAGCCAGTGATATTCCAGAAGGACATACTCACTTCTCATGGGGGATGAAGTTGGCTGTAAAACGAGCTTCTGAAGTGAAGTCGGCTAAATCAGTCGCAACAGAAGGATTGAAGAACGCCGTTGATATGGTATTTGGTGTTCTACCTGTAGTCATGGCGTTAGGCACAATCGCACTAGTTATCGCGGAGTACACACCTGTTTTTGCAATCCTAGGTAAGCCTTTCGTACCATTCTTGGAGCTATTGCAAATTCCTGAAGCGGTGAAAGCGTCGGAAACAATTGTTGTCGGTTTTGCAGATATGTTCATACCAGCAATTCTGGCAGCTTCAATCGACAGTGAACTGACACGTTTTGTCATTGCAGCAATGTCGGTAACTCAGCTTATTTACATGTCTGAAGTCGGCGCACTGCTACTCGGCAGTAAGATCCCAGTGAACATCTTTGAGTTATTTGCGATTTTCATCTTGCGTACCTTAATCACACTGCCTGTTATTGCTGGTGTTGCACACCTGATTTTCTAATAGGACCACTGGCTTTCAAAGCCCCTAACTTCGTTTGAAGTTAGGGGCTTTTTTATTTTCGAACACTCATAACTTTCATGGACTGATCATTTAAATTGGTTATAAATGTGAAATTTTGATTAAACCACCATAAAACACGTAACATTTGATCGCAAAATGCTCGCCTTATTGTTCGTTTGAGCATATAGTTTACTCATTCGAGCAAATTAACCGAGGAAGAACAAAAGTGGAACATCAATTTGAACATGATCTAGTGGTTATTGGTGGTGGCATTAATGGTGTAGCTATTGCGGCAGATGCAGCAGGACGCGGCTTGAATGTGGCCCTATTTGAAATGTCCGATCTCGCCTCTGCAACTTCCTCAGCAAGCAGCAAACTCATTCATGGTGGTTTACGTTATTTAGAACATTACGAGTTTCGATTAGTGAGTGAAGCATTGGCAGAGCGTGAAGTGCTATTAAAAAATGCGCCGCACTTAGTTTCACCACTACGCTTTCGACTGCCACATCGCCCTCACCTACGCCCAGCATGGATGATTCGTACTGGTCTTTTCATGTATGACCATCTCGGTAAACGAGTATCGCTGGCGGGCAGTCATAATGTTCGCTTTACTAGTCAAGACCCGCTCAAACCCGAAATGAAGAAGGGTTTCGAATACTCAGACTGTTATGTTGATGACGCCCGCTTAGTCGTTACCAATGCCGTTTCAGCGAAGCAGAATGGTGCAAAGATTCACACTCAGACCAAGTGCATCGATGCCAAGCCTCGCAACAATGGTTGGGTAGTGACATTACAAAAGCCAGATGGTCAAACCTTTACGGTAACAACAAAAGTTCTGGTCAATGCCGCAGGTCCTTGGGTTGCTAGCTTGTATCAAAACCAGATCCATCAAGCTTCGCCGAATCAGATCCGATTGGTCAAAGGAAGCCATATTGTTGTGCCAAAGATCCATGACCAACCTCAGGCCTATATCCTGCAAAATGAAGATCAACGCATTGTTTTCGTTATTCCCTATCAAAAAGATTTCTCTCTGGTAGGAACCACAGACGTGGATTACAAAGGCGATCCGGCCAAAGTGGAGATTGATAATGATGAGATTGAGTATTTATGTGAAGTTGTCAATCAGCACTTCACGAACCCAATCACCCCACAAGATGTCGTGACGACTTGGTCGGGTGTACGTCCTTTGCTGGCCGACGAATCAGATAGCGCGCAAGAAGTGACGCGTGACTACACCATGGAACGCGAGCAAATCGATGGTGCAGAAATTGTTTCCATTTTCGGTGGAAAAATCACCACCTATCGTAAATTAGGTCAAGCTGCGGTGAACAAGATCGCAGATCTCTTCCCACAAATGGGCTTAGATTGGACTGCAGACACGCCACTTCCAGGCGGCGATATCGAATCAAGAGAAGCACTTCAAGCCAAATTGAAGTCTAGATATGTTTGGATGGAAGATGAGCTCATTGAGCGCTGGGTAAACTACTACGGTTCTCGTACCCATCAGCTACTCGAGGGTGTTAACGATGAAAATGATTTGGGCGAACACTTTGGCCATGGTCTTTATCAATCCGAAGTAGACTTCCTAATCGATAACGAGTGGGTCGTGTTCAGTGAGGATCTTCTTTGGCGCCGGGGCAAGCTAGGGCTTAGATTCAGCCAAGATCAAATCGCACGGTTAGACCAATATCTCGCCAGCCGCATGGATACAGTGTCTAAACATGGTATAGATGAAAAAATTGCTTAACTAAACACACTTCTCTCCACCCACTAAAACGAAGAAGCCATCACTACATTGAGTGATGGCTTCTTCGTTTTAGTTTTCGATACTCACTCTGAGTTAAAAGTCACTATCAAATGTTTGCCATTTCTTTGTCGGTCGCTAACACCAAAGGCACCGAGATGTTAAATACCGCTCCTTGTCCAAGTTCGGAGTGACACTCAATCTTACCTTGAAGCAATTGGGTTACCAGGTTATAGATAATATTCGCTCCTAGCCCGCTGCCTCCTTTGCCCCGCTTGGTGGTAATGAAAGGCTCAAATATCTTGTTAACCAGTTTTTGGTCGATGCCTTTACCACTATCGCGATATTCGATATGCAAATGGGTATCGTCATTGGAGATCTTGAAAGATACGATTCTGTCTCCATCCCAGTCTTCAAAACCATGTTTGATAGAGTTAGTGATCAGGTTGGTATAAACCTGGATGTACCCACTAGGGTAACTGTCAATCACGATATCGTCTGGACACTCTATTTCGTATTTAACCTGAGCGACTTTCAACTCATGGGAAAGTGACAACAAAACTTTGTCCAAGTTATCTCGAACGTTAAACGAATATATCTCTTGGCTAGTTTGGTCCACAGCAACTTGTTTAAAACTCGACACAAGCTGCTCTGCCCGAGACAAATTTGAAGTAAGAATGTCTGTCGACTCCTTAAGTGAACCAAGCGCTGCTGAAAACTGAGTTTTAGACAACTTACCTGAATCAAATCCCTCTTGAAGTACGCGCAGTTTCTCCTCTATGAAACTTGTTGCAGTAACGCTAATACCAAGTGGAGTATTGATTTCATGGGCAACACCGCCCACGAGTCCACCCAAAGAAGCCATTTTTTCTGCCTCAATCAAAGATGCTTGGGTGTTTTCTAATTCTGATAGCGTAGTCGACAATTCAAGGTTAGCTTGCTCTAGTGAAAGGGTTCTATCCGTCACTTTTTGCTCTAATTGCTGGTTGAGCGTAATCAATGCATTTTCAGTATTGGTCAACTCAGTCACGTCTACACCGAAGCAAATTACCCTGCTCAACTCTCTGTTTCGAATCAATCGCCATTGCACGTACCGCTCTTCACCTCGGCAATCGGTCATATTAAGTACCAACTCGAACTCAGGGATATTTTCAAGCAACTCGAAACGACTCTGGCGGTCGATATCTTCATCGACAAAGTAATCGAACCAATTTTTATCTAATAGCTCTGCCTCAGGAACACCGAGTAGATCTTCAACTTCTCGGTTGGCCAATTGAATAATAAAGTCTTCGGTCAAAGAACAAATTAGCGATGGCGATGACTGGATAATGACTTTAGTAAAATCGCGTTCATACGCCAACTGCCCGTTCATTTTTCTACGTTTTTCCAACTGCGTGGAGACGTTTTCGTGCAACTTGTTAATCGACTCGACCAAAATGTCTATTTCATCGTGTTGGGTTTTACGATGCAGCTTGAGTTTTTTCGTTAACTCTTCTTCACTCGAGTCGCTATTGATTTGGAAGAAATGAGAAATACGGTTGATGTGACGCGTCATCACTTGGTAAACGATAAAAAGCACACAGAACGTTACGACTAGGTTTATTAGCAATTGCGTTTGCAAAATCACCCAAGCCTTTTTCACCAACTTATCGTAGAGCGACGTATATGAGGCTTCGATCACCAGCACCCCGATTTTTTCGTTGCTGTGCGTGAGATCAACACTTTTCTTGAGCTCGTTGGTCTCAGCGCTAGCGCCAGTATCCACTGATAAGCTTAAATCGCCGTTGTGATAAGAGTAAACGGCAACGTACTCCACACTAGGCAGGTTTTTGATCCCGTTAACTTGGATGCTCATCTGCTCTTCATCCAAGTTCCAAAGACTATTTGCAATAGAGGACGTCACCGTAGTATCGATTCGTTCGATGGAGTGCTTAAGCTCTTCCTTCTCAGCTTTAAGTTCCCAAACGAGTTGTATACTGGCGATACCCAGTGCCATTAAAAAGCCGCATACCAGCGTATAGAAGAACAAACGAACCGCAATACTACGCTTTCGTTCAACTTCCATTCCTTGCTCTTCGCGAGCGTTAAATTGAGATTCGGTTTTGTGCGTATCCATTGTCACCTTACTCAGTTAACGAGCTAAAGAAAAAAGCCCTGACGTTCTTCTCCAGTATAGACCCAAGTATCAGACTTTCTTGAAAATGCATAACTTTTTATGTGCGTGAAGTAGGATAAATACCAACAGGCTGTGTAGTTGTTCAAAAAATCAATAACGCTTGTGCCAGAGAGAAAAAACTCTACTACACTCAATACATAATCAAAAAATGCGCTAAAAGTGTACTGTTCACACGGAGTTATGAGGTGAGTAATGGGAAATGACGACCAGTTTCTATTCTCTGAAGCAGAAGATGAGTTGGTGAGTGAAGAGTTGGAACAGTGGAATATCTTAATCGTTGATGACGACAAAGATATCCACCGTGTAACTCAATTCGTTTTAAGTGATTTCAATTATCTAGGTAAGTCTCTGAACTTTATTAATGCCTATTCAGCAGAAGAGGCGCGAGAAATATTCCGTACCCACACAGATATTGCAGTGGTATTTCTTGACGTTGTCATGGAATCCAACCATGCAGGGTTAGAATTTGTCGATTGGCTTAGAATGGAGTTTGGAAATACCACCAGCCGAATCATATTGCGTACCGGCCAACCTGGTGACGCACCAGAGTCTGAAGTGATCAAAAAATATGAGATCAATGACTATAAGAACAAGACCGAACTAACGGCAACAAAACTCAATACCACTCTTTGTGCGGCGCTGCGTTCTTATCGAGACATCATGGTAATTGAGAACACTAAAAAGGGACTCAACACCATCATTAACTCGTCTGCTTCTATATTGGTTGAAGCAGACGGCACACATTGGTTAGACGGTATCTTGTCACAACTTAGTGCGCTGCTTCAGTTAGGGGAGGTGCACGCATTCAATTTTGCAGCTCAAGAAGTTCAGGGGAAATGGCAGGTAGTTGCTTCGTCTAAAGGCGGTGAAGCGTTGATTGGAAAGAATCTCAATGAGTTTATTTCATGCTCCATCGAAGATGTCGCCAACAGCGCTGAAAGATATATCCGTGCTGGGGAAGAAGAGTTTTTGATCCCAGTTAAAGTCAATAAGAGCGTGGGTTTGCTTGTCGTTCATTGCCCGGAAAAACGTCTTAATGAAAACATTGAGATTTTGGATCTGTTTATCCGAAATATCACCATCGCCTACGAAAAAGTTATTCTGCTCAACGAGGTGCGAGATACACAAAAAGAGATCGCTTACCGTCTAGGTGAAGTGGTTGAAACACGCTCTAAGGAGTCAGGAAGCCACGTTAAACGTGTTGCAGAAATTTCCATGTTCCTTGGGTTAAAATACGGTCTCAGTGAAGAGTTTGCCGCCAAAATTCGGCTGGCATCACCACTGCATGATATCGGAAAAATAGCTATTCCAGATGCGGTTTTAAATAAGCCCGGTAAACTGGACTCGGACGAATGGAATGTGATGATGTCTCATGCTGAAGTAGGCGCAGAGATCCTAAGAGGTTCAAACTTAGAGATCTTAAACATTGCGGCGAATATCGCAGCCTACCATCATGAGAAATGGGACGGTTCGGGCTACCCGACTAAGATTTCGGGAGAAGACATTCCTATTGAAGCACGTATCACCGCTGTAGCCGATGTCTTCGACGCTCTCGCCTCAAAGCGGTGCTATAAAGACCCTTGGCCTGCTGAGAAGATCTATGATTTGATCAAATCGGAACATGGAAAGCACTTTGACCCAAGGTTGGTTGATATCTTCCTCGAAAATTTTGATGAGCTTCAACAAATTAGAAACTCTTATCCAGACTAATAGTTTGGGCGCATAGAAAAAGGGGCATTGCCCCTTTTTCTACTATTAAACCTAAAATTTATATCAATTCTCTTGCAACTGCATATCCATATACGCAGTTAAAGCTTCTTCACTGTCGTCCCATGAAGGTTCAAAAATAGAAAGCCATTGATTGATTGCGACAATCGGTTCTCGATTCAGTGAGCATATATGTTCACGCCCCACTATGTTACGCCGTAACAACCCAGCCCTTTCAAGGATCTTTAGATGTTTTGTCACTGCGGACTTCGACAGTGGATTAGGCAAATCAAAATCTTTGACCGCACACTCACCCTTTGCTAATTGGTGCACAATAGCGCGCCGAGTTTCATCATTCAGCGCCATAAAAACATAGTCGAGTTCAGGTTTTATTTTTAAATTCATAAACTAAAGGTAGATGTCGCCTTTCCAGAAGTCAATCTCACCACACTATAGGCATAAGTGATGGATTTTACCTATCCGAAAGTGGTAGCTATCTTTTTTCACACCCTATTATCAGGTTTCTTGCGATGCATTGGTTTAACATCATATAAAATATCAAACCTTGATATAGATCATTAATTTATAAAGCTAATACACGGAATAATGCAGCCCCTTGCGAGTAAATGAAAGATAAAGTAAGACCAATTACACTACTTCTGCCTTATCTCTCATCGAAAGCGACCAACTTAAACATCAAGCAATGGGGTAAGCATGTCACATTCGACGACTACCGAGCGCAAAGTCTCTATAGGCTGTTATATTGCGCTAGCCTTCGCAGTTGTATTCTTCTCAGGACTTATGCAGTCTGAGCAATGGTATGGCGTTTTTGATTTCACCACTCTAAACGGCGCATTTGGCCAAGTAGCCTATGGCGTTCAGGAGACTGCCGACGGCGTTGAAGCGATGACAACGACCTTAAGAGGTAAAGGCGGTCATGGTGCAAGAGACGGTTTCTTATTTGCGCTCACTTTGATACCTACTGTGATGTTTGCGTTAGGCATGATTAACGTCCTTGAACATTACGGCGCACTTGACGCAGCACGCAAGCTTCTTACCCCACTTCTCCGCCCTCTTCTTACTATTCCTGGCAGCTCTGGCCTTGCTCTAATTGCTTCCCTTCAAAGTGCCGATGCTGGTGCTGCGATGACTCGTCAGCTCAAAGATGAAAAGCAAATAAATGACCGTGAAGCTAGCATTTTTGCCATGTTTCAATTTAGCGCAGGCGCAACCATTGTTAACTTCTTTTCCTCTGGCGCAGTGCTATTCACTTTGGCATACGCCGATGGCTCAATGGCTGTGACCTCATCGATTGGACTTGCGATTGGCATGATCTTCATCTTCAAATTTGTTGGCGCAAACTTATTCCGCCTTTACCTCAATATCACTGACCGCAAGCCAACTAAGAGTGAAACTCTGTCTGAGGAGAATGCATAATGAGCACCACTAAAAAACCGATGATCACTGACATCTTTGTCGAGGGTGCGAAGAAAGGTTGGACCATCGCCACTATGTCGACCGTACCCAATGTATTAATGGCGTTTGTCCTCATTAAAGCGCTGCAAATTACTGGCGCACTAGAAATGATGGGCAGTGTGTTTGCGCCAGTGATGGCTGTTTTTGGTCTTCCTGGAGAAGCTGCTGCGGTATTGATTGGCGCTTGGATGTCTATGGGCGGCGGCGTTGGCGTTGTGATCAGCCTTTTTGACCAAGGGTTACTGAATGGCGATCATATTGCAATTCTTGCTCCAGCAATCTACCTAATGGGCTCTCAAGTTCAATACATCGGCCGAGTGTTAGGTCCAGTTAATATCGAAGGTCGCCATTTGCCAGTGATGGTAATTATTTCTATCATCAACGCCTTCGGTGCGATGTTTGCCATGAATATTTTAATGTAAGGAAACCGCCATGAATTTTTGCCTCGAAAGCTACTTGGATGAGCTTCGCCCACTCGTTGACGTCGATTGTGGTACCTACACCTTGGAGGGCATCGAACATATTGCCAACCAATTTACTCACAAGTATGAAGCAATCGATTGGCAGGTTAAACGCATAGACTGTGGCCGTGCTGGGGTTGGTCTTGAGATCCGCAATAAACCAGACAATCAAAAGATTGATGTCATGCTCGTTGGCCATATGGACACCGTGTTCCCACTAGGTACTACAGCCAAACGTCCTATGACAGTGGATAGTAAGAAAGCGTATGGCCCAGGTGTCTCTGATATGAAATCTGGCCTGCTGAATATCGTGTACGCCATGCGAAACTTGGATCCAAATGTGTTGGATAAACTCTCGATCTGCGTTTGCATGAACCCTGACGAGGAAACGGGCTCAATTGATTCGGTAGAATGGTTACAGACTGTTGCCAAACAAGCCAAAGTGGTATTAGTCGCAGAAGCGGCTCGTGCCGATGGCGGGCTAGTTAAAGCACGTAAAGGGATGGCACGTTACAAATTTGATTTCCATGGACGTGCCGCCCACGCAGGCAATGAGCCAGAAAATGGTCGCAGTGCCATCACAGAGATGGCTAATTGGATTCTTGCTATTAACGAGATGACCAACTTCGAAACAGGCACCACGCTCAATGTCGGTATTGTTTCAGGAGGAAATGGCGCTAATATCGTTCCCGATTACGCTAGCGCTATCGTCGATGTTCGTTTTTGGGATAACCAAGAGTTTGATCAAATCGCAACGCAGTTGAACACAATGACATCATCACCTTTTGTTGAAGGTGTAGAAATCAAGCTCACCCGCGAGGCCTATAAACCGTCAATGGTGCCAAGCGAGGAAACTAAACAGTTGATGGGCTTAGTTGAAGATTCAGCAAATGAGCTCGACATCGACATCAATTGGAAAGAAGCTGGCGGTGGTTCCGACGCCAATAACACCGCAATTCTTGGGGTACCGACTCTAGATGGTCTTGGTCCTATCGGTGCTGGCTTCCACAGTGATGCAGAGTATCTGCTGCTTGAGTCTATTGAGCCACGTATCCGTCTACTCATGTCTGTAATCACCAAACTAGCAAAATGATTGCTTAGCGGCATTCATCAGATAAAAAAAGAGCCACTCGCATCTGCGGGTGGCTTAATTTTTTGTGTGAACAAGTTATTCACTAAAACGTCAGTTGGCTAGGTGACCCTCGGCTTTAAAGGGTCACTTTTAGTATTGCATTCTGCGTGCCAACTTTAAGTGTCTGATTTTTGTGTTGTGTCTCGACATAATCCACCATTTATACTCACCAGTTTGCATGGTGCATTTGCAAATTGCAATTAACCGGCCAATGATGCATTTTGCAAAGGTTATTGATACCTACCTCACTAGCGAGGGTTACGTTTTAAAGCCTGTGCAACATAGTTTGATATTCCCTATCCACCTAGGTTTTAGAAGTTTTACAATGATCATATAACCCATTCGTCTCGTATCTTTCATTAGCGCTTGGAACTTAACTGCTACAATCTGAGTCATAATTACCAAGACTGCACTCTCACCAAGGACGTTGGAATGCAAAACATCAAACGCACTGTTGCCCTACTGTTCATTGCCCTCTTCATAGCAGGATGTACGACTAAGTTTCTTTATCGCAATATCGATTGGCTTGCCACCACCTACATCGATGATTTTGTCAGTCTGAGCTCAGAACAAGAGCGCATGGTCGAACTCTCTATTGAAAGGTTGAGTGAATGGCATAAAGTCAGTGAGCTTCCTGAATACATTGCGCATTTAGAGGAACTAAAGCAGGTCGACTACAGTGTGGTAGATGTGGACTGGGTCACCAACGAACAAGAGCGGATGCGCCTTTACTCAAACAAACTAGTCAATAAAGCAGCACCTAGCATCTATGCATTGATTACCCAACTTGATGACAAGCAAGTCGCAGAACTGCTCGATAATCTACAACAAAAACATCAAGATTATTTAGAGGAACACGACGACAAATCCGAGCAAGAAATTAGACAGGTCTACTTGGAGAAAATGGAAGAAGGCCTCGAGAAATGGGTGGGCTCACTGACCAAAGAACAAAAAGCTTTGATGACTGACTGGTCACAGCAGGTCATGGTCACTTATCAAGCTAGGATCAGTCAGAACGTTCGCATGCATCAAGAGTTTTCGACGCTCCTTGCCAAACGTGATAACCCCAATTATTTTCAACTGACCTTAACCAAAATGCTCAACCAGCCGGAAAGCTACTACACCCAAGAGCTCGATGCTCTAATCAAACACAACCGACCGTTGGGACGTCAACTGGTCGCCGATACTTTAAACTCGCTGACGCCCAAACAGCGTAAACATCTAATCGGCGAGTTAGATTCATGGCAACAAATCGCTAAAGATCTGCAGTAGCGAGCTTAGTGTTAATTTGCTCAGCCTTGTCGTCTAGCAAGGCTTTGTCTAGATTCTTGTTGCTTTTAACAACAGACACCCATTGCAAACCCGTTTCGTCAACATGCTCAAACTCAACTTGTAACTCATACTTGCCAGCTGACAACACGGTATAAATTACGCCAACAATAAAAGCAGCAGGTGCTGTGACAGTGGCAAAGCCTTCAGGGCAAATGATCCAAACGATGCTCGAAAATATTGCCCCCACAATAAGCGCTTTGGTGATATGGTCGGATAAGTGATTGATTTTTACCCGAGCTCGTCTTAGGCGCTTAAGCGGATACTTATCCTTCTTAAATCTAAGCTCTACCCCATCAATTTCAAAATCACCGTTTTTCATGATAAACCACTCCATTAATATCAATCGCTTACATAACTACCACAAATAAATCGCTATGAGAAATATCAATGGGTAGTTTGGAGGGCTATCACCGATACAGCCTATTAACTACATGGACAATCAACCAACTCATCACCATCCGAAGAAAGTAAAGCTTCTATACTTGGCTTGCTACTCGAGTTAAAAAGCTTCAGAATAGCCCACTTTTCTCGCAAGCTTCCCTCTCTGGGACCTTAAGAGCCACATCATTTATTGAGAATCAAATATTATGGGTTTTAACTCACTCGGCTTATCTGCCCCTATCCTGAAAGCGATTGAAGAGCAAGGATATGAGACACCTTCTCCTATTCAAGCGCAGGCTATTCCTGCGGTATTGAAAGGTCAAGACGTCATGGCGGCTGCCCAAACAGGTACTGGTAAGACCGCAGGCTTTACCCTGCCAATTCTTGAGCACCTAAGCCGTGGCGGTCGAGTGAAAGGTAACCACGTTAAAGCGCTTATCCTGACACCTACTCGCGAGTTGGCTGCACAGATCCAAGACAACATCGAGAACTACAGCCGTCATCTAAAAGTTTCATCAACCGTGGTATTTGGTGGCGTTAAGATTAATCCTCAAATGCTAAAGCTACGCAAAGGTAGCGATATTTTGGTTGCCACACCGGGTCGTTTATTGGACTTATATTGCCAAAATGCGGTGAAGTTTTCAGACCTTGAAGTATTAGTGCTCGACGAAGCAGACCGTATGCTCGACATGGGCTTTATCCGTGACATCCGAAAGATTTTGGATCTGCTACCAAAGCGCCGTCAAAACCTGCTGTTTTCCGCCACTTTCTCTGACGAAATTCGCGAGCTAGCAAAAGGGCTAGTGAACGACCCAATCGAGATTTCGGTTAACCCAGCCAACTCTACCGCTCGTACCGTTGAACAGTGCATATACCCAGCGGACAAAAAGAAAAAAGCACCCATGCTGGTCAAATTGATCAAGGAAGGTGACTGGCGACAAGTATTGGTATTTAGCCGCACTAAACACGGAGCAAACCGTCTTGCCCACTTTCTAAATAAAGAAGGGATCACCGCTGCTCCAATTCACGGCAACAAAAGCCAAGGTGCTAGAACTCGTGCGTTAGCAGACTTCAAATCAGGTGAGGTAAGAGTGCTTGTTGCCACTGATATCGCCGCTCGTGGTATCGATATTCCTCAGTTACCTCAGGTTGTTAACTTCGATCTGCCAAACGTTTCTGAAGATTATGTACACCGAATTGGCCGCACGGGTCGTGCAGGTGAAGTAGGTAAGGCAATTTCACTAGTATGTGCGGATGAAGCAAGTGATCTATTTGGTATTGAGCGATTGATTCAAGAACTGCTGCCTCGCATCGAGCTTGAAGGCTTTGAACCAACCAATAAACTCCCTGAATCGAAACTTGATACTCGACCAATCAAGCCTAAAAAACCTAAGAAGCCGAAAAAGCCCAAGCAACCTAAGAGTGAACACGCCGATGGTCAGCGCTCAGGAGACAATTCACGTGGACATAAACCGGCAGGTAAGAATATGCGCCACGTTGGCAAAAACGCTAGCGAGGACAACAAGCGTAAACCTCGCCCGAACAAGCCTCGCAACAACTCTCAGGGTAAAGTGAATAACGAACAAGGCAAAACTGGGCAACAATCCAATAAATCTGGTCGTCCACAAAACGCAACCGGCAAGCCGAGCCGCCCACGTCGCCGCAAGCCTCAACCAGGTCAAGCAAAGCCGCAGTAAGTATTGAAAAAGTCCAACACCTAGGTGTTGGACTTTTTTATCTAAATCGCCTTTCTATCTGCCCTGATTCGAGCAAATAGAGTCGCAATGAGTCGTAACCATGCCTCATTGCATACTTCATCGGAAAATAGCCTTCCGCTTCTAGCGACCCACCCGTTTGAGCAAGCATTTTGACTATTTGGGTAAACCCATATTGAGAGGCTTCAACCAAAGCGTTATCCAACGCCTGTTGGGTGTAGTCTTGGCGCTCAAGTAGCGATTGAACCAATAAAGACAATCCCAATCGAGACGCGTCTAAAAGATTATCGGCTTGCTTCTCTTGCCAGCTAAGCAGTTCTTCATCTGTACAAAGCTGTGCTAGCGGATAACCATTACAATCTCCGAAGGCTGACAACTGAATGGTTTGGACCCACCGCTGCGCATTGGCAGAAGTATTGTGCAGCATTAGCCAGTCTAAGAGCGACCATTGCTGGTACAAAGTTGCGAGGTTAACCACTGATTGTGTGCAAGACAATTTCAAGTTTGAGTGTTCGTCCAGCAACTCTACCAGTCTTTGCGTCTTCTTCTCTCGCACCAAAGTTTCTGCCCACTGAGAAGACAACTCGATGGGTTGACTCCCCAAAGCGATCTCATCTAGCTGCCCTTCAACAATGACTTCACTCAGTGATTGTCTTAGTTTTGGCGTTTGAATCTCATCGAGCGAGCGAATATGTCGTTCGATACACGTTCGCGAACTTTGATCCAAAATGACTCGGTTTGAAAACAGTGATAAATCAATGAGCGCTTCCAAATGTGTTTCGTTAAGTTTGATAGCATCGAGAAGCTTAGAAAAAGCTTTCTTGTTATGGAACCTTAGCGAACGTAACTTTTCTGCATCGACCAAATTAAACATAGATACCAGTTGAGGAATAACTTCAGGAGTTGCTAGCTCTATGATGGCACCGTAAAACTTGATCGAGCGTGTAAACAAGCCCGCTTCCATCTGCTCAACAACCCCTGATTCAACAAGACGAGTTAAACCTGCGATATCATCCAGTGCCCAGCTATTTACCACTTTAATCGATGTACAAAACCATGCTTCATCAGTGGTGAAGTTGGACACCATATCGTGATGACCTTGCTCTTGATAATCAACGACTCTCCCATCGATCTCAACTTCATGCAGATATTTAAGCCCTGATTTCCAGTGATTAAAGATATACCCCACCAGCGTGACTAGCAGTGTTTCACCCGAGTCTGCTGTGGGTGTTGGGGAATTTGATAGGTGATAGAACTTTCGACGATTTTCGGACATCCTGTCTCCCTGCTTAACGAATTATCTAGTGTATTCAGGCTAATTGAACTTTCCTTTACTACAATACCAATAATAGTTATCACTTAGATCAACTTTGGGTTTTGTTTGTACTGGATGATCATACTCTACATTGGACTTGGCCATGAAAATAAAACACAAGCTTTATGGGCTGACAGCTCTATCTCTATTTGCCTTAATCTCGATTGTCCTAATCACTGAGATTGCTAACATAAAACTACTCAAAGAAGAGAAAGTATTGGTTAATGTTAAAGCGCTGGAAGTCTCGTTACTTGATCTTAATCGCCTAGAGCTTGAGTTTCTCATTAGCCAAGACAGCAACAAACTGAACGAATTCAATGGAGAAGCGGCCAAATTTGAAGCCAACTTAGCAATACTCAAAACACAGCTGCTCGAATCTAAGCTAACCATTTCAAGCCTCTCTAAATTGCATCAAGAAATAAAGCTCTATGAAAAAGACTTTGCCGCCTTAGTCACTGGATATGGTAAGGATGCGAAGCAAGACCAATACCTCATCAAAGATATGAAGCTACTTTTTGACGACATAATGTCGATTTTCATTAATATTGAGCAGACCTTAGAACAAGATATCAACGCTAACCAACAGGCGATAGAACGGACAATTTTGACCTCTGTCACCTTAGTTACGATAGTGTTGGTTGCACTTTCTGTCTGGGTATCAAATGGTATATCAAGCCGTTTGCAAGCTCTTAGTGACACAATGCAAAACGTCAGTGACACACACGATTTATCACTCAAAACTGATGTGAGTGGCAGTGATGAGATCACTACTATGTCTGGCCAATTTAATACTTTGCTTGAAAGTATGCAGACACTTATTCATTCCGTTAAAACAACCATTAATGAGCTTTCTACGGCCTCTAGCTCTCTTCAACAAAGTAGCAGTAAGACATCTGAGGCGCAGTCTCAGCAGCAATTAGAAATTGACAGTGTCGCTACAGCAATGACAGAAATGGGCGAAACTATTCGCGAGGTCGCTTCAACCACTGACAGAGCTGCAAGCAATACCAAGAACAGCTTCGACAGCGCACAAAAAGGACTTTCTGAAATAGAAGCGACCAAAAACACCATAAGTACATTGGCACAAGAGCTCGATGATGCCGGAAATGAAGTCAGCAACCTGTCGCAATTGTCGGCCAAGATAAGTTCGGTATTGGATGTCATTCGAGACATCGCTGAACAAACCAATTTGCTCGCACTTAATGCGGCGATTGAAGCGGCACGAGCTGGAGAGCAAGGTCGTGGCTTTGCCGTGGTAGCAGATGAAGTAAGAACCTTAGCCAGCCGAACCCAAAGCTCCACCCAAGAAATCACTGAGATCATTCAGTCCGTCCATAACCAAACGGAGCGAGTCGTCAACAGCATGGGTGTATGCCATCAAGAAGGAAAAAACAGTACTCACAGTTCAGACGCTGCATTTGACCAGGTGCAAACCATACTGACAGATATGCAGCAGATATTAGACAGCAGCACGCAAATTGCGTCGGCCGTTGAAGAGCAAAGTCTAGTCTCTGAGGAAGTGGCTCGCAATATCAATAATATCCGCGATATTGCATTGGAAAACACTAAAGCAATTCAGCTCAACACCGAGTCTTCTAAGCATGTTGAAGCTCAAGCTGTGAGCCTATCTGAGGTAATATCTCGATTTAAAGTGTGATTAAGAAATGCAATTACTGACGATTGTGCGCTTTAATTTAAAGGGTTCGAGATTGGATTGTAGATGGGTAAACAATGTCTGAAGGGAGCGTTTCAATAAAGCCCGCACACTGCGGGCTTCTTGCAACAAATTGGCAATTATTCACAATCGGCTGGAACTACCGTTGATAAATCTAGCAGTGGCTCTGCGTCATAATGACCATTGTTTTCTGTCACTCTTGCGAGGAACTCGTAGTGAACTTTATCTATAGCGTTTTCTGAGTTTTGGAACACTTCATTCGCCTTTTGCATGCACTCAGCGCGCATGTACCAAAGCAGGAACTCTGCTCCATCAATATTCACTCGAAACCAAGACTCAAACTCTACACCTTCTTCTACAAGAGAAGCGCGCACTTCCTCTAGTCGTGAGGCCATTGTCAATTGCCAATCAGTGACGTTTTGCTCTACACCATCACGCAGTTTGATTAAACCTGAAGCCATTTCCATATCAATAATCCTTACCTTAAAATTTGCTCAGTTGTAGGCGGTCCAGCCCTTAGTAATGAAGTGGACTCACTCTCGACAACATGAATTCATCGTAACTATTTTTGATGTTAAATAATTTACTTATTCATGGATAATTTGGTCTAGTTCACAAAACAATTTATTCGAGAGCGGGCGTGTACAATACACCAGCGATGATCTTACAAATATTATGAAATTTACATGGGTTGATGTTGGTATTTAGCCAACATAAAGGGTATTTTATCGCTTCGATTTATTTGAGGTTTTTATGTTGTACCAAGCTGCACAAAAGTGGTTACCTAAAGCGTTGTGTCAATCCATCTCAGCGATGCCTAATACCGCCAAAGGTGTGTGGTTGGCATTGATATCAACGGCACTGTTTACGCTTGTGGGAGTTTTGGTCCGCTGGCTAAGCGAAAGCCTCGATGTATTCCAGATATTACTATTTCGCCAAATGGTGTTTATGGTGGTATTACTGCCAGCTATGCTCAAAGCAGGTAGAGCCCTTTTCCAACCTAAGTTTGTCGCCTTGCACTGCTATCGTGTTGTGGGCGCTTTCATCGCTCTCTACGGTGGATTTGTCACCGTGGCGCACATCCCACTTGCAGATGCGACTGCACTAAGTTTTACCCAGGTGCTATTTGTCGCCGTAATTTCGAGCTATTTTTTGGGTGAGCAAGTCAACCTAAGACGACTTGTGACCATAGGTGTCGGATTTATTGGCGTGATGTTAGTGGTTCAGCCCCAATTCTCTGATGAGGATTTTTATTTCATATTACTCGGCCTGATTGCAGCGATAGGTGCTGCAGCAGCAGTGATTAGCGTACGAAAGATGGCGCAGACTGAGAGTCGTTTGATTCTGTTAGTTTACCAAGCCGTATTCGTCGGTGCTGTTGCTCTCTTCCCTGCAATATTGAACTGGCAAACGCCGAATGCTGAACAGTGGGCATTACTTCTCCTAGTTGGGATCATTTCATCATGCGCTCAATGGATTGGCATCACTGCGTACAAATGGGGAGAAGCTAACGTAGTTTCCAACGTTGAGTACGCCAAAATGGTTTACTCCATGGCGTTAGGTTATTGGCTGTTTGACGAACTCCCCAACACACTGGCATTTTTCGGCGCAGGACTCATCATCGCTAGTGCCATCGTGCCACTGTTACTAACAAAAAAGTCAAAGCGCTAGATAGCAATCCGCTTCCCATTAACTAAGCTTAATTCATAAAGCGTTTCTGGAAAGCTCATGTTTAGCAACTCAATCAGCCGCATTCAGTACTTCCCTATCTTAACCCTAGCAATTTCTTTGCTTATTGGGGGGTATTTCTACAACAAAACATTAGATGAGTGGCTCACTGATATAGTCAGCGGGTATATGTTTAGCATTGTCGATGATGTAGCACACCAAATCCAAACGGATAAAGTACACGTATACGACTTATCGCCAGCTCAAATTGCTGTATTTTTAGACAACTTATCTCAATCTTCTACGACACAGCGCATCACGATTATTCATGAAGATGGTTCTGTTCTCGCTGACACACAACTCAGCACTACTGAGGTCAAGAGACTGGACAACCATGCTAACAGGCCTGAAATCGTTGAGGCGCTTAGTCGTGGCAAAGGAATGAGCAAACGATTCAGTTCAACCTTAGATCAAAATCTGTTCTACGTTGCCAAGCGATTTGAAATCATCGACGATGAACATCACCACTCCCATACGCACCACAGCTCGATCTATATCGTTCGGATGGCAACACCTACGATACAGCTTGCCAATATGGCACAAGATCTTAGGTTCATAATATATATCCTGATGGCTTTCTCGATGTTGGTTCTAATCGCATCTACGGTCTTTAGTCAGAAAAAAATCAAACAGGTGATCGATGAAGAAAGATCGCTTCAGCAATCGAGAATTGATAAAAGCACCCATGAAATTGAACTGTTGCGACAGCTAGCCACTACCTTGGCCGCCTGCACCAACATCAATGAAGCACAATCCGTTGTAGAAGACCTGATGCCTCGACTGTTAGGTAAAACAAACGGTTGTGTCTCTTTGATGAGAGACTCAGGAAATTTGCTCGAAGTTAATCTCGACTGGGGGGGAGATTGGATTGGAGAGCATTTATACGCCCCTCATGACTGCTGGGCGATGAGAAAGGGGCGATACCATTTGTCTCACGAAGCAAATCAACACCTCGTATGTAAGCATATGCACGGCTTAGATGAGCGTACCAAGACACTGTGCGTTCCTCTAACAGCCCACGGTAATTCCGTGGGTATATTGCATCTCTACTATTGTGACCCTGACGTTGTAGTCGATGACGAAGCCAAGCAACTTGCATTTGCGATTGCAGAGCATTTAGGGTTGGCACTAGCAAACCTCCGTCTTCAAGAAGAACTACGCTCGCAAGCGATGAGAGACCCCTTAACAGGCCTGTTTAATCGCAGATACTTTGAAGAAAAATTTGAAAGCGAGTGGTCCATCTCGGCACATAGCCATACTCCGATATCACTCTTGATGTTTGACCTCGACCACTTCAAACACTTCAACGATGACTTTGGACACGACGCTGGCGACCATGTGCTCAAAGAGATAAGTAATCTACTTCTACATGCCGCCAATGAAAACAGCCATGTATGTCGCCTTGGCGGCGAAGAATTTGCCATCATATGCCCCAACATGGCGGTACTGGAATCAATAGCACTTGCCGAAATTGTTGTAGAACAGGTAAGCCAATTGCACTTAGAGCATCGAGGACAGTCACTTGGTAAACTTGGTATATCAGCAGGTATCGCCACCTACCCAGATATTCAGGTTGACGAGCAAGAGTTTATCAAAATAGCAGACATGGCACTCTACCAAGCCAAAGATCAAGGCCGCTCCAGAGCCATACACGCCAACCAACTAGAACCCAAAGGCGAAAAGTAAATTTACTTAAGGACACACACCAAATTCTTTCCAACCTCCTCTATTTGGGACACACACCAAAAGTATGATTCTAGACTGATTTTTTGACTAAGCCGCCTAAGCTCTCATTTTGTCCCTAGCCCGACTGCTAAGTTAGCTAAAAACCACCGTTACTAACGATTATGACCACTGCTAGGAAAAACCTCATCTCTGTAGATGCTACACCTTATTATCACTGCGTTTCTCGCTGTGTGCGGCGTAGCTATTTGTGTGGTATCGACAAGCTCACGAATATTAGTTACGAGCATAGAAGGGCTTGGATAGAAGACAAAATTCTATCTCTGACAAGCGCATACTGTATTGATGTTTGCGCTTACGCTGTGATGAGCAACCATTTCCACGTAGTGCTTCACATCAATCGTGACAAGGCTTCTGCGCTGACTCTTGAGGAGGTCGTTGAACGATGGGGACTTCTTCATAAACTTCCTGAATTGATTAAACGGTGGCAACAGAAACAGCTTTCGAGTAAGGCTGAAGAGCTAAAGTGTTCCGAAATTATAGAAAACTGGCGAAAGCGATTGTGGTCACTAAGTTGGTTTATGAAAGAGCTCAATTATGACATTGCGTGCAAAGCCAACCAGGAAGACAACTGCTCAGGGCATTTCTGGGAGAGTCGATTTAAAAGCCAAGCGCTATTGGATGAAAAAGCACTTGCAGCTGCTATGGCTTATGTAGACCTCAACCCAGTTCGCGCTGGCGTTGCCAAAGATCCAGAAAGCTCTGAGTTCACGTCAATTAACTTACGAATCAAAGCACTAAGGCAAAAATCTAAGGCTGCCCAGTGTCTCTACCCGTTCGTTGGTACTGCAAAAAAGGAACTTAACGGCCTGCCTTTTAAGCTGATTGATTATATCGAATTGGTTGATTGGAGTGCTAAGCAATTGAGGGATGGAAAGTACTCGATACCAAGCTCATCTCCTCCAATATTGGTTCGGCTCAACATCAATCACGAATGCTGGTTCAAAGCTTGTACACAGTTAGAGAAAAGGAACACTACCGCTATAGGCGGTATTTCGCTTGTGGAACATGCAAAATGTGCGTTGAGTAAGTCTAAAATCCACTTGTATCCTCTCGAATAAAGTTCTTTTCATCTGTGTCACAATGATGCCAGCTCAAGCTGGTCATTCGTGCTGAGCCGATGGCGAAGCCTATCAAAGTTAAATGTCAAATTAAGAAAACAGCCCAGCTAAATTATTAACTGGTACGATACTTTCTGTGATTAAAGCAATTTGGCACAAAGAAAGTGGCAGGTATGAAAGATATAACCCCCAAACTTTAGCGTTTCCTAGCCCGACTGTCCTGAATCGAACTACTAGTTGAAATCCAACTTTTGAGGTGTGTGTCCCCAATAAAGAAAAGAAGAAAGCTAGAGGTGCCTGTCCTGAATTGGAGAAGAGAATGCAAAAAGCCCGACTCAAAGAGTCGGGCTTTTCTAATTTGGAGCGACACACGAGGTTCGAACTCGTGACCTCAACCTTGGCAAGGTTGCGCTCTACCAGCTGAGCTAGTGTCGCAAATGGAGGCGCGTCCCGGAGTCGAACCGAGGTCCACGGATTTGCAATCCGCTGCATAGCCACTCTGCCAACACGCCTTCGTGTTCCCTTTGTCTCGGGAACGGGGCGTACTTTACCCCATCCCCAGAGAGAGTCAACAATATTTCTGAAATAGAACAACCGTTCGGACATATAAGCATCATCTTGGCGCTAATAAGTTCAAAACGGTGACAAATCCACCGAACCCTTTCACCTGCTAGGTTATCGCCAGGCGCATTACATGCTGTGGTCCTACTGGTCCACCATGATACAAGGTGTCTGTATCCATAAAGCCTGACTTCAGGTAACTTTTGTACGCCCCTTTATTACGACAATTCACGGTGAGATAGACGTACTCAACCGTTAGCCACCGCATCGACACGTATTCGGCAAGCTGCTTGAGCGCCATACTCCCAAGCGAACGACCTTGATGTGCGCTATCAATGAGCATTGAGCGCAAGCCTATGGCAGTATTTGGACAAAAGTCATATCGCTCGCTATAAGTCATATCAAGCTTAAAGAAGCCCACCACATTATGGTTTTCGATCACCAAAACCAGACGCTCGAAAGCTTCGGCAAGGTCAATGGCATCTTTCATGTTAGCGACGGTAAACTCGACTTGGTCATCATTGACCGATAGTGCTAACACCTGGTCACGCCACTGAGGTTCATAAGGCAATAACTCTACCATGTTAAATTCCCTGTTTAATCCGTGCCATATGGAACACGTTTACATACTCACCATTACGGAAAGCGAAGTCCTTGCTTTCCCCTTCAATCACAAAGCCGTGCTTCTCATACAAAGCAATCGCAGCACGATTATCGATGTATACGTTTAGCTCCAATCGACGCACGTTTAACCAATTATCTGCCAAATCAAGCGCCGCTTTAATCAATGCTGAACCGACCCCTTTTCCATGAAACTCATCTTTGACACCCATACCAAAATGCGCCACGTGGCGACGCCTAAGCTGAGGACATAACTCAAGTCCTAGGTTGCCAATCACGATTCCATCATATTCTGCGACCAAACTGGTCACATTGTCTGGGATATTTTGCAAACGAGATTGCCACAGCGGTTCATTAGCCATTGGCAGTTGGAGGGTTTGAGCACAAGCTTCACCTTGTGCATAGATAGCAGCGATAGCGGATGCGTCACTTGGTTGTGCGCGGCGAACGACTATTTCACTCATATTCCCTCCTGAGGACCTTGATGATTGATTAACCAACAAAGTAACTCAGGTTGAGAAAAAGCCCAACCGCTTTTTTGACTCAATTACCAGCGTTTTAGTAATCGATTCATCACGTTAGGGGTATAAGTCCAACAATGGTCAAACATCGACATCAATTGTGGATTACCGTACTTAGACAGGCAAATTGCATGGAAGCGATTGGATTGGGTTTTGAGTTGTTCGACTCTCTCCAAAATATGGTCTGGTTGCTTAGGTGCAATGAAATCTGAGATCACCAACAGATCCCCATTGCGGTAGCGATCCGTCGACATCAATTCGATAGATTGCTCCAGAACAGGTTCGACTTCAGTGCCGCCATGAAAACGATAGGAGAGAAAATCGCTCGCCTCTCTAAGGCCATCTTGGCGGGTCAACTCGTAGGTGATTTGTTCGGTTGAAAAGATAATCACAAAACAGTCGCGCTCTTCAGCAAGCGCGATTTGCATCAAAGCATAAGCCATGGCTTTGGCGCACTGCTCTGGGAACCCTGACATGGAGCCAGAAGCGTCCACACAGATAATAAATGGCCCTTTTTCTTTGTCCACTTGCTTGTTATCTGCCGATTGCGCTTTAACCTTGCGTAGCGTTCGTCGTTTCCCTTGAGTTTTATAGTTCATCAATCGCTTATCAACGAGGTGCTTGTAAAAAACCACCTCAAGTTCTGGGTAGGCCAAGAACATAGTTTCATTGGGTAGCAATTTACTCAAGTCGTCACTTTCGTGAATACCGACAATGTCATCTGTCGCTTCATCACTTTGCTCTTCGACCATTTTAAGGTCTTCATTTGGCGCTTTGTTCAAACTTGGGTCATCAACATCACTCGCCATACGACCTAGTCTACGAGCAATCTCTTGCAGTTCACCATTCTTTTTCAAAAAGTCGGCATACTGCTTGATATTACCTAGGTCAGATTTCGACAACTTCGCCGACGCCATATCCCACAAGCGCCCCATTCCGGCTACACTGCCCTCTTCGGAGACGGCGTCCATTTCCTTCATGGTTTCAATACGTTGATAAAGATCGGCTAGCAGTTTTTCTTTGTCGGTCTCGAGCTCATTCATCTGTGCTTGCTTAACTGCATCACTTAAGCTTTGGTACCACTGATCACAAAAATAGTGGGCAAACATAGGATTTTGCTTACCCTTATTTTTATCCAGTAGACGGCGAGCTTCTAGATAAAATGAAGAGTGCCATTCAAGCTTTTTTACGACTTCGGGGATCTGTCTAAAGAAGGTTGGCTCATCCCAATAAATCACTTCTTGATACAAAGCCAATTCCTGTTGAAAGCGCTCGGTCTCACATACCTTAGTCATCTTATGTTTGACTTTGCCACGCCATTTTATCAGGTGGTTTTTAATCGATGACTTCATGCCTCGATTGTTCTTTGCCACCATCATGACCTGCGAACGACCTAACAAGTCATTCACTGCAGCGTCAACAATGCCTGAATCTGCAACCATAATGGCTAAGTTGAGTCCATCAGCACCTAACATCATTCACCTCTTATGCGAAAAACTCGCTCAAACCTTGAATTCGACGAGCGACTTTCTCGCTCTCCACCGTGGCTTTTTCAAGCTGTTGCGCCAGTGATTGAATGGTCACTTCCATCTGGGTCGGAATTTCTGGCTCGATAAAACCATGTGGTAAAGCACCATGAAAATCGGATTTCACTTTACGCAGGTGATGTTCCGCATCGCTTAACTGCTCGCGAGCACTGCTGGCTTGTTCACACCAATCTTGGTGCTGTTGCTCATCGAGTCCTTTGTGCGTCACCAGTGATACCAACACTGCACGGTTAGCGATGTCGCGAATCACGAGTCGCTCATCGGCATCAACATCAAACCGCAATCGGCACATATTGGTATTTTGGTTAACAAAGCCATAAGCATCGCCACCGCCTTCTTTAATCGCTTTTTCAAGCTCATCAGCAGAGACATAGACCCAACGGCTATCGCCTTTTTCAGACTCAGACACAGACATGTTGCTCTGTAACAACACCAGCTTATAAAGTCCCGAAGTGCTGCCCACTTGATACTTCTTACCTTGAGAAAGATCGTAGCTAAAGCCTTCTTTACGTAGGATTTTGCTCGCAACTTCATGGATAAGCGTCATCGAATATTGCGCTTCGAGTTCGCCCTGAATGGTACTGAGACCATCTTGGCAAGTTTCTATTTGTAGACTGATTTCAGATTGGTCGAAAGCGTGGTGTAGGGCGAAATCTTGCAACACTTCATTGACCAGAAGCCTAGATTCTGGGCTATGCCATAGACAATCACGCAACAGCAATAGGTCAAGCGGGTTAATGGTGTCACGACCGCAAAAATACGCACTCGCTTTTAGAAGTTTCACCGCTTTTTTCCAGCGTCGGTCCGAAATATACAACTCTGACTGTCCGAGTTGCTCACCTTGCTGCTCTGCTTTTTGCTCGATTAGCGTTTTGAGGGTATAGAGTTTTTCGAAACACTGATCGCTAAGCTCCAGTGTGTCTAGTTCTGCCTGCCATTGACGATATTCACTGTCTGTAATAGCTAAGCCTTCGGGAATTTTAGCTTCTTGATCCGTACCGACTGTTAGCATCGAACGAAAGTTTTGCTTATTTTGAATACGGTTAACGAACACTCGAACCAACATCCGATCATACAGTGCTTCAAGGCCGCTATCTTCATCCGGCAGTTCGTTAGATGCCGTGATCAGTAGGCGCATTGGCACCTTTTCAATCTCATTACCATTTTTGAACGTCTTTTCATTCACCACGGTAAGCAGTGTGTTCAATATGGCTGGGCCAGCTTTCCAAATTTCATCGAGAAACACGACTTGTGCGGTAGGTAGGTAGCCTTTAGTCAATCGTACGTATTTGCCGTTGTCTTTCAGCTCTTGAATGCTAAGCGGGCCGAACACTTCTTCTGGCGTGGAAAAACGAGTCATCAAATATTCGAAGTAGCTGCTGTTATCAAACGCTTGAATTAGACGCTTAGCGATTAGACTTTTGGCGATACCCGGAGGGCCAAGAAGAAATACACTTTCACCAGAGAGTGCGGCAAGTAGGCATAATTTGATGGTATGCTCTCGTTCATAGACCCCATCTGACAGGGCCTCGGCGAGTTTATTAATTCTTTCAGAAAGTAGCGCTTTTTGAGCATGCGAGCGCACTTGGGTGTTTAGCATACTGTTCCCTCAATCCTAGGCATTCCATTTGCCCTTAATAACTTTATACAGTTGTTATAATTTTGTTACAACCCCTACTTTTGGGTAGGGTCTGCCTTTATACCAGATCACAAAAATGGCGTATGTTTAGTAAACTATGCTTACAAAAACGGTAAATAGCGCACATTACGTGTGTGATTTCATAGATATCGTTACATTTGGTGACAACTAAAAAGCGCCGCAAAATGCAGCGTTCATCGTCGATTTGAGTGAAAGCCCTTTACAAAAACGGCGTTTGGCGGGCAGTATCAATAAAAACAACAATTAAGCGGAACTATGGATCGGGTTATTCATCGCTGGAAAAATATCGAGCTGTGTGAAGAAGACGTCACACTCCCTACTGGCAAAACTATTTCACACACCACTATCTCCCACCCCGGTGCAGCCGTCATCCTTCCTGTCCTGGATGATGGTCAGATATTGTTGATTCACCAATTTCGCCCGTCGTTAAAAAAATGGTTACTCGAACTCCCTGCAGGTACGATGGAAAGTGAAGAAGACCCAACACAATGTGCGCAGAGAGAACTCGAAGAAGAAACAGGTTACAGTGCGAGCGAATTGATCTCACTGGGGCAAGTCACGCCACTGGCCGGATTTTGTGACGAGATCCAGCACTTGTTTATCGCTAAAGGATTAACAAAAACTGACCGCCTGCTGTGTGACGATGACGAAGTGATTAATTTGCAGCCTCGTTCACTCGATTGGGTCGAAACCGCCATTGCCAATGGTGAGATCAGCGACGCAAAAACCATCGCTTGTCTATTCAAAGCCAAACTGTGCGGTTTAGTCTAGCTATCACTGTCAGCTAAAATACATTGACTAAAGAATTAATAAGTCGTTACATAACCGAGCATCATACTCCTTTACATATGGTGCTAGGCAATTAACACTGCCTGTCGATGTAACACCTATACCAATAAAGTAGATCTAGTACCATTATGAACAGCACCACCGCCAAAAAGCCGAACCCTCTATTTGAGATACTGTTTAACGTATTCATTCCGTCTTTTATTTTGATGAAGTTTAGTGGTGAAGAACACTTAGGCACCACTATGGGCCTTGTTGTCGCCTTGATGTTCCCTATTGCTTATGGTGGTATGGATCTTATCCGCAACAAGAAGTTTAACTTTATCGCAGCGCTTGGCTTTGTCAGCATACTATTGACCGGTGGAATCGGCCTATTAGAACTCGATACCCGTTGGTTAGCACTTAAAGAGGCATTGATCCCTGGCTTGATTGGTTTAGCAGTGCTTGGCTCGACATTTACCCGCTACCCATTTATGCAAAAGATGCTGCTCAATGACACCATCTTGAACCTAGATCTTATCAACAAGCGATTAGAAGAAAATGGCAAATCGGCTGAGTTTGCTCGGTGCTTAACTTCGTCCAACTACTTGTTTGCCAGTACGTTCGCATTCTCTTCAGCGATGAACTACTTCCTTGCGACTTGGATCGTGACAAGCCCTGCGGGTACTGCTGCCTTTAATGAAGAGCTAGGTAAGTTAACTCTCTACAGTTACCCAATGATTGCTATCCCAAGTATGTTGATGATGTTTGGTATCTTCTATTACCTGTGGCGACAAGTGAAATCTATGACCTCGCTCGATGCTGATCAAATATTTCACGCTAAGTAATCCTTGTTAATTGAACAACAAAAAAGCGAGTGACTGACTGTCACTCGCTTTTTTGTTGGTATTACTAGGGCGTGTTGCCCTAATTATCTTTTCTTCCCACGTCCTGCGTGGATCTTCATTTTTGCCTTCATCTTACGTTTCTCAGAAGAACGACTCTTACGACGTGGCGCTTTGTCATCCATCTTTGGCGCATCAGGGCTTGGCTCGTAACCCGCTAACCACTCTTGCGGCAAGCGCTCGTCCAATAGTGATTCAATAGCCGTTAGGAGATACTCTTCATCAGGGCTCATCAAAGAGATCGCTTGCCCTTGCAAACCAGCACGTCCGGTTCGACCAATACGGTGCACGTAATCTTCCGCTTTAAAAGGCATATCGAAGTTCACCACTTGTTCAAGCTGTTGGATATCTAGTCCACGAGCGGCGACGTCAGTGGCGATGAGGGCTCTTACCTTTCCTTCTTTAAAACCATCAAGCGCTCTTTGGCGTGCACCTTGGCTTTTATCGCCATTGATCGCTTCTGCTTTAATACCATCCAGTTTTAGCTCTTTCGCCAGTTGTTCACTGCCTTGCTTTGTTTTGGTGAACACCAGCACTTGCTGCCAATTTCGAGAGCCAATGAGATAGGCCAGTAACTCGGCTTTACGATGTTTATCTACCGGATAAACCATCTGTTTAACCGTTTCCGCAGTCGTATTTTGCGGCGATACCTGTACTTCTTCAGGATTATTAAGCAACTTGTAAGCGATGTTTTTGATCTTACCGGCGAACGTTGCCGAGAAGAACAAGGTCTGTCGATCCGAATTTATGCGCTTCATGATGCGATTAATATCAGGCATAAAGCCCATATCTAGCATTCGGTCCGCTTCATCAAGCACCAATACTTCAGTTTTTGCCAGTGAAATATTACCTTGAAACATATGGTCCAAGAGTCTTCCTGGCGTCGCCACCAAAATATCGCAGCCACCCTTAAGTTTGCTGGTTTGTACATTGATGCTCGTGCCACCGTACACAGCAACCACTTTAAGTGTTTGGTTAGCGTAACTGGTCAGGCTTTCTAACACTTGTTGTGCCAGTTCTCGTGTTGGCACCAACACTAACGCTCTCACGTCATGGCTATTGTCATCACGGTGCATCGGCGCATTGGTAAATGCTTGAATGATAGGTAAACCAAAGGCTGCGGTTTTGCCAGTTCCTGTTTGCGCACCCGCAAGAACGTCTTTTCCATCCAACACATGTGGGATCGCTTGTTGCTGGATCGGTGTTGGTTGCTCGAAACCCAATGATGATAGGTGCTCACATAGTGATGCGTTTAGGCCGAGTGATTGAAATGGCATGATGCTGTCCTCTGATTTAACAGCGCGGGATTGTAACAGCTCAAATTGAACCAATCCACAACAAGCAGCGGTCGTTATTTCAAACGCTCATTTTGTGCTTTAGCCGCGGCTAGAATCTCAGGATATAAAGCAGTAAAGAGCTCAGTAAGATGGTGATAGTGACTATGAAGATAATGGCTAGTATTTGCTAAAGCGCCCATTCTTGGCGAACGCATTGCCATACGAGATAAGGCATAACTCATATTATCAAAGTGCGCATAAGACTCTAACCAACGGCCTTGCCACATGGCGTCGGACACTTGGGTATAGCGCGCTGGAAGTGTCAGTTCGGTTCGAGTCTGCTCGTAAGCGTAGTCGCAAAAATCTGATAGTGTACCTTGATGGTATCGCTGCCAATCCGATGCAAGGCAATGGTCCCAGAACATATCTAACGCTATCGGAGCAAAACGTCTCAATTCTGATGGAAAGCAAAGCTTGGCTTGTTTGACGATGGGGTGAGTATCGGTGTAGCTATCCACAAAACGATGCAATCGAATGCCTTGGGAGATTGTTGCTGGGTACTGTTTGTCAGGGTCCCCCTTAACAAAATCACCGAGCAAGTTTCCTAGCAAGCTGCTATTACTATGCTCGGCGATATGTAAGTGGGCTAAAAAATTCATTGTTTGCTTCTAAATTGGGCGCTTCAACACCTTTAGCTTAAACCGATTACTTATCTGGCGTAACCTCATTTGACTCAGTTACTCTCTCAGGCTCTACGTAATCCGCCAAGATTAAGCCAATTTCAAGTGCATCAAGCATTTCGAGCTCATGCTTATTTTCTTCACTCATTTAATCACTCCATGAAAAGTTGTTGCACATCATTTATACGTCATAAACCACACTTTTATAAGCTTATTGCACCAAATACGCATAGAAGTTTGACTCACATCCCATATTGGATTGAGCGCACTGTAATTAAAGATTTACAGTAGGCGTAAATTTTAGTGTTCACCAGTAAATTGCTTTGTCAGGCAATGCATGGCACATTCCGATTCAAGCCTTATAGAGTGGTTAGTTCCAATCCTCACCACCCATCCACTGTAAATTTTATTGAACACCCTTATGACGTCAAAACTATTCGGAAGTACATTGATCATCGCTGGCACAACTATAGGCGCAGGGATGCTGGCGCTGCCGATCACTTCAAGTGCAATTGGCTTTCCAGTCGCCGCCATGCTCATGTTTGGCCTATGGGCAGTCATGGCATTTACCGCTCTACTCATGTTGGAGCTTCATCAACATGCTCCTGCTAGTGCTACTTTGCATACCCTTGCTCAACAGTTTTTGGGTCGCAAAGGACAAATCATCACCACGCTTTCTATGCTGTTCTTGTTTTATGCTTTGTGCTCAGCGTACGTTGCCGGCGGTGGCAGCCAGTTCCATTTAAGACTCGAGACATGGATGGATATCAGTAAGGAGTCAGCTACTGTTCTCTTTACCCTACTCATTGCGGCGATCGTCGCACTAGGCACCCGATCAGTAGATCGTGTCAATCGCTTATTATTTGTCGCCAAAATCCTTATGCTGCTCAGTGTGCTCTACTTTTTGACACCAAGCGTTCGAATCGAAAACTTAACCGCTATGCCACTTGAAAAAGGCTTGGTTATCGCCGCACTGCCTGTCATTTTCACATCATTTGGCTTTCACGGCAGTATTCCAGCCATCGTTAACTACATGGGTAAAGAGATTAAGGCGCTTAGAGTTGCGATTCTTGTCGGTTCACTTTTACCTCTGCTCGTTTACTTAGCATGGCAAATAAGTTCGATGGGTGTCATTACCGCAAATCAACTCGGTATCTCACCAAGTTTACAGCACTTCATTTCTACATTGAGCCAATCCGCTGGCGGCGGTCGCTTGCTAGAAGCAATCAATCTGTTTGCTGACCTTGCACTACTCACCTCATTTCTAGGGGTAAGCCTAGGGCTGTTTGAATTTATCGCCGACAGTTTGAATAAAAGTGGTACGGTAAAAGGTCGAATCCTAGTCGCCGCTGTCACCTTTACTCCACCGCTTGGCTTTGCGTTGTTTTACCCGCAAGGGTTTATTACAGCCCTGGGTTACGCTGCAATCGCACTGGCGGTACTAGCAATCTTTCTACCGACAACGATGGTCAAAAGGGCAAGACAACAATCGACATCAGATCTCTATTACCAAGTCGCAGGCGGTCGTCTGTCCTTGCACTTAGTCAATGCCGTTGGCTGTTTGGTGGTTGCAGCCCAGATTGCTTTATCTCTTGGCCTAACCAACAGTTTGAACTAGTACACAAGGACACTCTTGACCGTATGCTATTTCGTATTCAGCTCAATGCGAGGTCAACATCGGCGACTTAAACCCAAAAATTTGAGGTGCGCTGTATAACAACCCGCTATTTGGGCAAGATTTATGAGTGGTTGGTATATTTATTGAGCGCTACAGTGACGCAACAACTGCTGTGTGATGAAGGGGCTTAGACTCCAAATCACCAAGAGGCAGTATTTATAATTAAGCGAGGTACTATGCCTACAAAAGTCACCGAAAAGCCCCTTACATTTTTTACGCTGCAGCCATTAAAACAGTGCCCAAAATGCGGGGGAGAAGACTATATGATCTCCGAAAGCGGGAAGATATTTCTGTGTGAGAGTTGCGGATACTTCAATCCGAAGTTTCATCAAGAGCTACCCATCATTGATGATACGCCAGCCACACTTGAAGATACCGTGCATTAACGCCATAAAGCCCCGTAAGGGGCTTTATTATTTATTGTCGCCTTGGCGTCAACCCACCTATCTCTGAATGCCCACCAAAGGCATCTCCTGCTAGGCTAAGTAACTGACTAACTTGAGCATTCATCGCTGCCATTTCGCTTGGATCAAAACGGTAATCGTTAGTCTCTTGGTCTATGTTTAAACATCGGCCGACCATAGTATTACCAGAAGCTTTTTGATACTTAACATCGACCACTAGATCAAATGCTTGTTCATAATTGAGTGAAAATTGCTTGCTCGGCTCATCTGGTTGCAGTTTGATCAGTGCAAATTTGATATGAGGAAACTTCTGTTTCAACCCAGCAAACAAACCAGTCTTGCCTTCTATCAATCGCTCAGTCAACAAATCTTGTCGAAACGCTTGGTCGGAATAGTCTCTCCCCAATCGCTTTAGTTGACTGTCCAGGTTTGGCGTGTCTTTACCACCAGCGATGAGAACGAACAGCAATGGCTTGTTGCCTTCATGGTGTCTAAGTTCGTTCACGCCTCGCAATATGCCTTGAAACGATGAGGTCCAAGAGCCTAAATACTGGGCAGGTTGATTATCAGTGGCCTCTTGCCATCTACTGCCTGAGTTGAACATTCTCACTCGACTTGTAAATGGGTCCAAGCTGTTTCCGCCTTTAGGCAAAAACCCTTTATTCCATTTGTGTTCAAAGCCTATGCTTTGCATATTGCCACGACAAATCCGGTTAAACGGCATGTGCATGGCTTGAAACTCATCCACAGGTAAATCCGCATTTAAATTTCGTTTGCTCGATAACTGCAACGCTCGCTGGATGGTTGCTTCTATATCCACCTCTTCCATATTGAAAGGTAGCCAGTCATCGATGCGCTTTTCATTTCCCCACGCATCTTTGACCATATTGCCCTCAGTGAACAGTGCTCGTTCGACATAAGGCTGCATCTTGGAGTTACCTTTCGCAATTTTCGCTGGTGAGTCTTCACTCTTACGCCTAACCTGCGCAAGTTCTTGTCGCCAATTGAACTCATCCAGCCCTGCACCACCCGCTTTTTTAAACACCAAATGGTTCTCACACATAACAGAGTTAGGTGTACCACTTCGCATCGTGCTGCGAGTGCCGTTTTCAAAAGGAATAACCGCTACTCGTCCAAGTTTATCTAAGTCCGTTTCATCGGGCTTGCGCACTTGCTCGATAAACATTCGTGTCATTTGATGTGCAACTGCAAGCTTTGCGCTCTGCAAACGCTTAATGCCTGGAGTAATAAACTCAGTACAGGTCTCTTGGTTCATCGACATCGAGTGATCGATCACCAAAACAACATCCGAAATATCCCCTGCCCCTGAACCTGTATTCGCTTTTTGCGCAGCAGCAAAGTTAGTTACGCCTTGAGTCTTGGCAAAAGATGGCGCGCTAGAATAAGACATCCAGCTTGAGTGCGTTGTCTTAGCTGCAATGCGGTAATCAAAGCTGTGGCGCTCGGGACCTTTACTGATTTGAATCGATGTTTCCGGGTTTTGTTGACTATCTTTTAGGTAGCTTTGAATGGTCTTTTCTACCAGTTGCGTTGATTGTTTATGTCTGAGAGATTTCTCGCTACCTTCTAGAGTCAGTACTTTCTCCGCCTGATCGGCGGCAAGTAATAGTGAAGAGGTCTCTAAAGCATCACCCAGTCGGGCTTTGTAGTTGAGATATCTAGCACCTTCTACACCGAGTGCGGCAAAGCCTGCCAGTACGACAAACACACCAACAAACCAAATCGCTGCCGCCCCCTGTTGTTTTTTCATCATGACTATCTACCTACACTAAAGCTTGAAGAGGCAATAACGCTTCCTTGAGCCTTTTTACCTACAATTCGCTCAAACAGCCCTTGAGAGCGGTAAAAGACGGTTACCCGATACATAGGGGCATGGCGCTGCTTGTTGGTATATGGTGCAAGTTTTACCAAGTCAGCAACAGACTCTTTTTTCCCTATCAGAGAGCGATTGCCAAAAACAAACTGAGCGTGACGACGAAGATGTTTTGGGTTCTGGCTAGAAGTCATGGTGATGCCTTCAACTCGAATCGCATAGTGGCGTGGATCGAAGTTATCCCGGCTCAATTTAATCTGACTTTCAACCACTTGATGGATTTTATGAGCATCTCGATAAGTAAGCGGCCTATCTGTCACAGTATCGATTTTGTGATTAAACAGTAGCTCTCGCTCACTGAGCAAGTTCACCGCCGAATAGCTCAGGTTATCCAAATCACCTTGTAAACTGGTTTTATGGCTGAGATCGGTAGCAAAGCCCGCACAAAGTGCCAGTGCTGCCAATATGAACGCCATTTCAATCGCAATTACGCCCTTAACTTTCTGCATGTTTTGCTCCTTCTTGCACCGCAATGACTCGGCGTTTAATGGTGCTCGGTTGAATAATGCTAAAACTCATTAAAGGTTGATAGGTATAGGCAATTTCATAACAAGCGATCGGCGCAGTCTTACGATCCCTTGCATTCATTGGCTGATTAGCAGCAAGTGCTGTAATACTGGCATAGCGCTTGACGTCAACATCAAGTGAGCCCTTCTTTAGCAACAATGCCCACAGAGAGAAGCTGTTCTGCTTAATGATTTCAACGAAATGTCGCTCAAATTCTTGCTCTGATTTGATATCAAGGACTTTAACGTCACGAGCCGATTCAGACACAGCAAAATTCAGCACGGAGGTGCTGTAGTTTCTTAGCCCAACATCCATGAGTAGAATGGTGACAAGCCACAACGCCATAAAACTCAGCGCAAATTCGATGCTGACAACACCTCTAGCACGTTGAATTGAAGGCATAATTTGATCTCTGTTCCAAAAATTTGGCGAGATGCTACGACATAAAACTTAATTTACGCAAGAAAAGAATGACGTTAATTACGTCAAATTGACGTCATTTTATGGAATAGGCCTAACTAGAAAGCGGGTTCTAGAGGCTGGTCTGAACAGTTACCCTAGGCTTTTTTCACTTTGCGTACCAAGCACGGCAGAAGAGAGCTGATCAATTCTAGAGATTGTAGAGACCTGTGGGTGTTCAATAAGGATGTCTGATAAGTTAGGACGGAAATAATAGGTTCGCATCCCCGCCTCTATCCCTGCTTTAACGCCTTTTAAGGTGTCATCAACATAAACACATTCGCTTGGCGAAAACCCCATATTCATGGCGCTATAAACCAAAAGGTCTGGGTCGGGCTTCCAGCTGTTAGTATCAAATGCGCTAAATACGGCGTTTGGGAAATAGTGCGTCAGTTCAGTTAATTCTAATGCGTGCTCTACCCTATCTTTCTCACTGTTAGCTGCTATGCATAACACAACACCTTGGGCCACCAACTGGTCGAGCAGTGTCACGACGCCGGGCATAGGCTCTAATTCCGCTTCGTAAAGGGTCTGTTTGCGTTCTCGATAAAGAGGCTCTAAGACGTCTAAAGAGACAGAAAGACCATAGCGTTGGCAAGCTTCAGATAGGATATCCGCAGGTTTACCACCTTGAAAATGACGCAGGGCATCAACAATGGAGACTTGGCAATCAAACTTAGCAAATACATCGACCAAAGCTCGGCAACATAAGCTTTCACTGTCGACTAAGGTTCCTTCGCAATCGAAGATCACACACTGTGGTTTTTCTTGCATCTCATATCTCGCGGTGGCTGCAATAAATCCAGTGTTAATCAGTAACTTCAGAATGCAAAGTTAGGGTGATGAAAAGTGCTAGCTGCGCCAAACTTTGCGCTTAAAATCAGCACAGCGATCACGTTAACCAAGATTAAACCCTATTTACCGTACGGTTGTTAGTCGATAAATTCGACCCAGATTGGTGCATCAATCTGAGTTTCTAGTTTAATTCTATCAAACAGTTGAGCGATAAATGCCGCTTCGTGCGCTGGGTCTAAGCTCCACAGGTCACTGATTAGCACAATGCCATCACCAGGAGTCGTTAAAGCACAAGCACATGGCTCACCTTCAGCGAATGCGATGTACATGGGGTGATTTTCGTCAAAGATGATCTGGGTTAAGAACTCAACGATCAAAGACTGCTCGGATTCTGCTTGCCAAAACTTCGCCTGAAGCATTGCAAACATAATCGTTAAGCGATGGAAGTCAATCACATAGATTTCCATCTCAATGTCGTCTGGGTGCAGCGGATTCTTATATTCAACGGCATGAGCCGTTTGCTGGCGAGACAGATAGAGATCTCTTCCTTGTAAGCTCTCTTTGGTAGGATATTCAACGTCGACTTGACTGGCGAGCCAAGCATTTTTCTTTTCTACAAGCTGGGCAATATCTGTCATCAAAATACTTCCGTTGCCCTAAACACAGGTTAGGGGCTAGATTAATGCTTGCCAGTCATCATAGTGCCACAGCCCTTTAAGGACAAGCATTTAAGCAACTTCAGAGTAACCGTCTAGACAAATCCTATTGCGCCCCTGACTTTTGGCTTCATAAAGCGACTTATCGACAGACTTAAAGGTTTGCTTAACACTACGAGTGATACGGCCAATACCAATACTCACGCTGGTCGGCACGTTGTGGTTACTCTCAATTTGAAGGCGAATGCGTTCACACATGATTTTTGCTTCTTCAACCGTGGTATCACTGAGTATTAATGCAAACTCCTCTCCCCCGATTCGTGCGACAAGGTCATCTCGTCGACAGTTGACCTTTATCTGCTCCGCAACCCTACGTATCACTCTATCGCCTTCGTCATGCCCATAGCGATCATTGACCATTTTGAAGTGGTCAATATCGATAAGGGCTAACACCGCATTGTGATGACTACTCTGCTGACGCAACCTCGCTTCTTGTTCCATCGCATGGTCGAACTTTCTACGGTTGTAGCAACTTGTCAACGAGTCGCGCTCACTAAGATCAACCAATTGGCGCTCTAGGCTCTTGCGAGCCGTAATATCGACCAAAGAGTAGATGTAATACTTAGATTTTCTACGCTGGCCCATCACCATCTTGATCCGTACCAAGTAGTGGCGCTCATTGCCTTTTTTGTCCCTGCCCGTAATTTCACCGGACCAAACCAGCTCTTGGTTCAAGCATCCCCAGATGCGCAAGGTCGTTTCATGACCACCATAATCAAAAATGGTTCGTAACGGTGACTTTTTAAATAACTGCTGCAGAGAATAACCTGTAAGTGTTGTCAGCTCGTCGTTGATCCGCACGATGCGGTTGTGTTCATCAGTTATGATTAACGCAGACACGCCATCCATCGCCGCTTTGGCAAACTGTGACTCGATGAGGTTTTGCTGCGCCTTGGTAATGCGGTTTACCAGAGGCACCAGTAAGGTGAGCATGATCAGCCAAACACTTAAGGCAATCGTGACGCATTGAGTAATTAAGTCAGACTGATACCCAGCATAGGCTTGCCGAGACTGCTGGACGACGAAAAAATCGGCCATGTCGGGCAACTCATCAACATTCGAACGGACAAAGTAGTAGATGAAATTCCCTTCCGCCACCATGCCTGTCCCATATTTAATCGCTTTTTGATAGAGCAGTTCGACCCCAGAGTAATGGCTCTTAGGCACACGATGGAGCTCGGTTACCCCCTTTACCGACAACAACTCAAAGATCCGATTGTCAGATGATAACAACAAGGCTTTGTGTACCTCATCGGTCACATTGAGCAGTGGAGACATCAGTTGGGTGGTATCTACTTCAAATAGCAACATGCCTTTAGGGAAAGAAAGTATCTGGATCGCAGTCCCATATAAAATGCTTTCAGGATTGTGCTCACCATCAATCGCTTTGGAGCGTATGCGACGAATTTCTCCAAAGCCTACGCCTTGCATCATTTCAAAGCTTCGCAGCGATTCATGGATACGTAACTCATCGTCATCAAAGCCCACACTGCCTTGCTGTATGCGCTCCATTCGAGCCAACTCAAATCCATTTTGGTCTAAGTAAGCCACATTTTTGATGGCTGGGTGATTGAGCATCAAAAGTTGCCACACATCGTATAAGCGCTTTCGATCCAGCTCAGTACCAGAAAGTGCAAACTGGTGCAGCTGTCCATTGGTAAGCATCAAAGAAGCCGACGCCAGCATGCCTTTAACTTCGCCCTTAATTTTTTGCGAAACGTCACCTAGTTTGGTCACCTGCTCAATCTGTTGTTGCTCTTTGTGTTTTTGAAGTTGAGTGACATAGCGGTTATAGAAAATAGACGTCACTAACAGAGCACTTACCAGTGCCCCGATGGTAAATGAGAACATCCATTTCTTTGATATATTACTGGCCACTACGTACCCCTATTTCCTTGTTAAGCCCGCACGGTATCACCGACAAATGACGGGAATATGACAACCAAGGAAACAGGAAGTACGTTGCAATATAGAGTATAGGTACTGATTTAACGTTAATTTATCAACCACTTGTGTAGCAATATCATTCAACCACTCGAAGAGGTTCCAGCGCTTCAACATCTATCTTGGTAATTCGGGCAAATCGCTGGTTAATATCGTCGACAATCTGCCAAGTGTGTTTGGTGCGATAACGCAGTTTCTGGTCATCTTTCGTTACGCCATACCAATCAAACTCCATCACAATCTGATACTGATCGGGGCCAATTACTGACACATCAAATGCATCAATATAATGGGTACTCAACGCAATCTGACTGGGAATGCCCTGACTCCACTGCTCAAATTGCCCCAAACTTGTGATGGTTTGCGACGGAAAATTAATCTCAAATTCATCGGCGAGTATCTCTTTAAAAGGCTCGATATTACCGTCAAGCTTTTCAATTAAGCCTAACCAGTAGTGTGTTAAAGAGCGGGCTCTATTTTCTGGATAAGCATCAACGAACTTCACGTCTCGCTTACCTGTAGGTGCTAACTCGATGCTCGAAAAACGTGGCAGCGTACCCTCGCCTTGCGCCAACAACGCTTGGTATTCAACTTGATAGGCATTACGCTCCCCATTGGGTTTGATCCCCTGATACTCGATAGCTGCGGACAGTCTTAAACCGTCTGAGCTATCCATTACCTCTATCTGCTCAACATGGTGGGCATTTTGCCAGCCTTGGTACATGGAGAGTGCTTGTGTGTAAGCTTGCTTACCCGAGCGATGGCCCGCACCGCTTTTTACTTGAATATCATCCGACAAGATATCCAGTTGGTTTTCTATTCTTAGCTGAGATAAATCGCGCTCATAGAGCTGAAACCAACGGTAATACTGGGCTTTCGCCAAATGAGTATTAGCGAGATCAGCGGCTTTAAATTCCTCGGCATTCACATTCATGGTTGCCGTTAGTGATACGATGGCAGATGCCAGAATTGCAGTTGATTTCATAGTTTCCTCACTTTCATCCAATCAAGTCGCCAAAAGCTATGCTTTGGGTCCAAAGTATGGAGACAGTGTAAAAACTTCTTCAGATGGGGTCGTTAAACGAATTTTCGTTATTCGTATACAAATTTGCTTATCTGCAAATAAAATCCATAATTTGACGGGCACAATAGGCTGAAGATTTGTCCTGAGTATTGACTGAAAAGTCGTATTGAACGCCGCTATGAACCCGCATCGCTTGTTCCCTTGCAGATCCCTTCATGCGGTCTGAGCGTTTCGCTTCTCTTTGTTCCAACTCTGCAACATCACATTGAACTTGGACATACAGGTGATTAATGCCAGTAAGCATTTCTCCCCAAAGCGCCTGCTCTCTAGAGCCATCCATCACGTCATCAACAATAAGATTGATACCGCTTTGCGCAAGGTGCCTAACTGTGCTGTGAAATACCGCATTCACCTGCTTGCCGTATTCACCGCTGGAAATGCGAGGCAAACCTTCGTTATTGGTGGTCCAATAGAAACCTTCTGAGATTAAATTTATTTTATCTAAAACATTCTGGTTGGCAGGCATCATGGAGATGAAGTGATCAATGCCTAAGTGCATATATGGAACGGATAGTAACTTTTGCAATTCGACGGCAATTGAACTTTTACCCGAGCTGCTTGCTCCATTGAGAATGATCACTTGTGACATTGCTATAACCACTCTAAGTTTTCATAAGGTTCATTTTTCAGGGCAAGAAGACGTGTATTGATATCGCCAACATGCAGCTCCAATTTATGGTCATCAGGGTCTAGTAAGTAGATAGAGCAGCCTTCGCTGCTATTCTCTTGCCATTGCCTAACCGAGCTTTCGCATAGATCTACATTAAACTTATGAAGCTTTTCTTCATTAACTATCAATGCTATGTGACTATAGTCGTTCGCTGGCTCAGGTTTTCCTAACGTAAGGCATAACCATACGTCTCCAGAGGTGAGGTACGCTCCGTTTTTCCACTTCACTCGTGGTTTAAAGCCAAGTAAATCCGAGTAAAACGCTAGTGAAGTATGAAGACAGCTTACCGTTAAAGTAATGTGGTTTATGCTCGTGATCATAGTGGTTATTTTGCTATCTCAAGCTCTGATTTAGTAAATAACGGTGTAAACTCAAGACCAAGAGCTTCGAGGTTAGTTCTGCCTGACCCTTCTCGGTCAATAACACAGACTACATGCTCTACAATAGCACCACGCTTTCGTAGCTCAGTTACAGCGTCGATGATTGCACCACCAGAAGTTACGACGTCCTCGACAATGACTAACTGTTTACCCTCGATCTCGCCGCCTTCGGCAAGTTTACAAGTACCATAGGTTTTGGCTTCTTTACGAACAAATAGTACAGGTTTCAATGTCGTTAGTGATAATGCAGTCGCAATGGGTATTCCGCCCATCTCAAGCCCAGCTAGTTGTTCAAACTGGTTGGGGAGTAACTTAGATAAGTGTTCAGCGATTGCTGACAATATTTGGGGATTCGCTTCGAACAAGTATTTATCGAAGTATTCTGTTGCTGCTTCACCAGAACGGAGTGTGAATTGGCCACGAATATTAGAAATTCGGTATATCTCTTTTGCTAATTGTTGCCTTTCCATAGCTTTCCTCAGTTAAGTCATTATTCTATTAGATAATTTGACCCATCGGGATCGCCCAAGTTTACAGTATCAGCGCAGTTATTGCCCACACGTCTTTCTTTAGCTTTGATCTACCTTGAGAAAACTCGCAGTTCCACTTGGATAAAAGGAGCTAGTTAACGTACTCGTGTCACTGACAAAAATTGCATGACTAGGCTATAGCACGACACTTCCACCAAAAATGAAATTTTAGTACGAAAAAGATTTTCAACAACCATATATGCGAGAACAACTTTCACTTCTCTACTACCGCACTCACAGGCCACTTTGGCAACCAAATTTTAACAAAGCCCAAAATTATTACTTCAGAACCACCTTAGCGACAATAGTCTATAGCTATGTATTTTTATGCACTTACATGACTTATCGACAACTATATAGTCGATGTTAATGCGTAAAGAGGCAAGGCCGAGCAGAAACACTCCATATGAATTTCAATTACAAATACAAAATTATTATGAAACTTTTAATTAGAGCTTGATCACATTTCGAGCTTACGCTATGTTTAGAACATACAGAAATGAAAGTTTATTACAAAACGGAGATTGCTTATGTTATCTGTAATTAAAGATCTATTTATCCCTGAGAAAGACTACGCTGGCCGTAACATCGATGCGGTGATCCTACGCTTAGCATCACAAACAGGTACTGAGATCCATGCTTGGTCTTACCTAAAAGATAAATCAGTATACGAGCACACTCTAAGCGGTATGCGCGTTTACCCACACGAAGTTGCAAAAAGCGCTGCTTAATGGTTAGTGTGAATAGCCCCATGCTGGGTTTCTGTAGAAAGTATGGGGTTCACACACTTAGTCATGATCGACAAAAATCAGCGCTTTGGTATCAAATCCACGCTGTTTAGACATTTCTACGAACCTTTCCCTGATTTCAGAAGACACTGTGGGCTTACGAGCAAGTAGCCACAGGTAGTCATTGTTTGGACCAGAGACAAAAGCATATTGATATTGCTGCTTGTCTAGTTCAAATACCACGTAGGATCCGTAAAACGGACCAAAGAAAGAAACCTTTAAATACCCTTCATCAGGTGCGTTAACAAAATACGCTTTGCCCTCTGCTTGGCTCCACTCGTTATCTTGTGCGTTAAACCCTCGGTTTATCACCTGCACACCGCCATCATCTTTAAGTCGGTATTCAGCCGTTACCTTGCTCAGTCCTTCTTCAAAAGAGTGGTCTAGTCGGGCAATTTCATACCAAGTTCCTAGATAGTTTTCGAGTTCAAACTCATCAACTGGAGTCACTCCTTTTGGCATGCCTAAACAACCTGACAGGACAAACATTGCAATAACCAACACTATCTTACGCATCGATGAAACTCCTGTACTGCTCTCACTCATATAAAGCATAGATAAGATTTTACTAGTGTTCCTTTAATTACATACAGTTACATACTGACTAAGTGCGCTCCCACACGTAATTTAGTTGGTAGCGCATAAATCCTAGCTTTTCACAGTTTCGAGCACTGATACTTCCACGCTCAACGTCAGTGTAGGCTGTGGTCACACCTAATTGATAGGCATCATTTAACCGGGCCACTAGCAACTGGGTTTGCGCCCCAAGGCCTCTGCGCTCTTCCAATGTGTATGCATTAGCTAACGTGACACTATGACCATCTACGTAAGAAGTCGCCCATGCGATCGCTTGTCCCTCACTAAATGCGACAAAACAGCGAAAGCTATCGCTGCAGTATAAGTGCTTTTTTGCTTGCCAAACTTGTGGTGAACAAACAACGCCCGAGGCGTTGAGCAAGGCCAGAAAATCATCTGCTTTTTCGTTGCCCCAACGCTCTATCCGCATATGTGTTTGAGCCGATACCTGTTTCTTGACCGACAAAGAAAGAAACTCATGTTCAAATACTTGCTGGTACCCCAAATGCGCCAAGTACTGAGCCATTTCGGCGCTAGGTTCACTCTGTTCAAAATTGATTTGAGGGGCGAGTTCTGTGCGATATTGACTTATCGCACTACCTAAGATTTCAAGTGAGATGCCAGTGTGAACCGTTATTTGGTTATCGTATCGTCGAGTCGGATCTGAGTACAAAGTGTAACTCGGTGTTGAACGTACCGTGAGTTGACTCGGTGCAGATGTTGATAGTGTTCTTAGGTTATTAAATTCGAAATAGCGTCGAAACGCATTGCGTGCTTGCTTATCCATAAGCGAAAAGCTTTCTCCTATTTTTCTAGGCGCTTTTATTAATCATCAATGACATACCCATGGTTCAGTGGTACCCATTCATACTAAACAAGTAAATCGCAATAATCATCAATGGCTAACAAAGCTGACGATAGGTCGTTTTGAGGATTAAATTGATGTTTGATTGCCACAACTTCACAACCGCTGTCCCTTGCAGCGCAGATACCAGCATATGAGTCTTCAAATATTATTGCCTGTGCTGGAGAGAGCTTCATTCTTTCTAACGCCAGCAAATAGGCTTCAGGATCAGGTTTATGTTTTGTGACATCTTCTTGCGTGATCACCACTTCAAAACAGTGCTCTAGTTGGAGTGATTTAAGAATGGTTTCAACCATCCAACCTGCGGCAGAGCTGACCAGTGCACTACGTTTTCCATTCTGCCTTAACTGGCATAGGTACTCTTCAGCGCCTTTATGTACGGTTAGCTGCTGTGACAACAACTGCTCATAGTGATGACGAAAATGTTGGTTAAACTCTTTTAAATCCGGATTGATACCTGCTTGAGTAAAGAAATGGCCTGTAACCACAGCCCAACTCTCCCCCATTACCTGTTTGTAACAGTGATAATCCACTGATGCACCGTATGCTTCACAAGCCAGCGCCAAAGCTTTACCTTTCAAAGGTTCTGAATCCACCAGCGTACCATCCATATCAAATAGATAGGCTTGATACTGGGTAAGTTTTTCTTCCATGTTTTTCCTATTCATAGTGCTCAACTGAGGCAAGTTATCCCAATTACAATCCAAAGTGATGATTGGCTAATGGAACGATATTGATAGCGGGCTCCTCATAAGGATGAACCTGCCGAATTGCGGCGATAGCCTGCTTGACCAGAGATTCGTGACAGCGAACATCAAGGCGAACCTCTTCACCACTATTGATGACATTCTTTTCGCCAGTGACTGGATTTGCACCATCAGTTGGCCGCCAAAAGCCTTGGATCTGTATCACTGACATGACGCTATCGTAGTGACCAACCACGCCTGCACCAACCTCATTAAGGGCATCTCGCAACGGTATCACTGAAGAAGCGGGACAGTATATTTCTAGTTTGTATTCCATTTAGAACTCAATTGATTAAAAAGCGCACCGATAATGTCAAATGAACGTGCCATTAGTTATTCCCAGTTTCTTAGTTTGTTTTTCTCTTCTTTGTTCAAGAATGCCTGCTCTAAATCGATGTCGTAACGATTTGCGATTGAGCAAACGTATATGAAGATGTCCGCCAGTTCATCACCGATCTCACCTACTTTAGAGCTTGGATCAATAGCAATACCTTGCGATTTACGCACGGCTTTAAATAGCTCGCCAATTTCTTCACCAAGTAACAAACACTTGTCTTGAGGGCCTTGCTGTGCAAAACCTCGTTCTACTTCTAATTCACTCACATAGGTTTGCAAGTCACTGAGTGTCGGGGAAGGTTTTAACGTCGGCATAGTCCTATCCTTATTAAAATAATCTAATAAGAACAGTACCTTAGAAAATATATAAATTCTCACCAAACTATGTGCGTTGTCTCACAACGTGTTACGTTTAGAACAATAATCTATTGGGTGCATATTCCAGATAGCAAAAAGCCCTCTATGACGAGGGCTTAAGCAAGTTTTTGGCAAGATTAACTCTTGAGTGCGTTTAGCTTAGCTTGCGCAATTCCAAACACTGAGTCTACAGGGTAGCTACCATCCAATTCAGGCTCCCCGACAGTTTTACCAGTAAACAATTCAATCGCTTCACTGACGTGTTCAATCGCCCAAATATGGAACTCGCCCTTTTCCACCGCTTTGACAATATCTTGTCTTAACATCAGGTTATGAACATTGGATTTAGGGATCACAACACCCTGCTGGTTATTGCGCCCTTTGATTGCACACACGTCGAAGAAGCCTTCTATTTTCTCGTTTACACCACCAATCGGTTGCGCCTCACCAAACTGATTCATTGAACCAGTGATGGCGATATCCTGCCTATTGGGCAGGCGTGAAAAAGCAGAAACAATCGCACACACTTCCGCCATGGTTGCACTGTCACCATCAACACCACCATAAGATTGTTCAAAGGTGATGTGGGTGGTAAGCGGGACTCTTGCCGTGCGACCAAACACAGATGCCAGATAGGCCGACAGAATCAGCACACCTTTTGAGTGGATGCTCCCCCCTAGGTCAACATTGCGCTCGATATCTATCACGTCACCATCTCCGTAAGAGGTCGATGCAGTAATACGATTAGGCGCTCCGAACATATACTCATTAGTGCTCAACACAGATAGCGCATTAACCGTACCCACCGATTCGCCTTCGGTTTTTATTAATGTGGTGCCGTTACTATAACTCTCCATGACACCATCTTTTAGACGACCAACACGCATCTCCTGATTCGCCAAAGCCTGCTCAACATGACTGACTCGGATAAGGTTTGAGTTCGCAGCCGACGCCACATAATTAGACTCACGCAGTAAATTGGCAATATGCGCAGAATGCAGTGATAGCTTGCTGCAATCCCCAGCTCTTCGAGAGCTATGTTCAATAATTCTACCAATTGCTTTCTTATCGCAATGCAGCATGCCGTTGTCGTGAACGATGCTAGAAATAAAGCGAGCATAATGCAGCTCAGCCTCATTGGTTCTTGGCATTTCATCTTCGAAGTCGGCTGTCACTCTAAATAGCTCGGCAAACTCTGGATCGTAATGTTGCAATAGTTGGTAGGTACGATAGTCACCAAACAAGATGATTTTTACATCCAGTGGAATGGGCTGTGGGTCAAGGGAGACCGCACCACTTAAGGTCAACTCTTTTTCCAGCGCCGTCAAGCTGAGTTGGCGTGAACGAAGTGCACGTTTTAGTCCATCCCAGACATACGGTTGCTCAAGCACTTTGATCGCATCCATAAGTAACACACCACCATTGGCTTTGTGCAAACTACCCGGGCGGATCAGCGAGAAATCAGTAAACACTGTACCTTTAAAGGTTGCGGTTTCAACGTAGCCAAATAAGGTGTGGTAGTTAGGGTTATCTTCCACCACGACAGGCAACTGCTCATCATTGTGACTCACTAGCACATTGATCTTATATCGACGTGGCAGTTTTTTATCGAGTGACGCCGAGGCAATTTCACCTTGCTCGTTTCCTTCTTCAAGGAAAATATCGACGTTATCAATAATGTCTTGCTGGAGGTCAATCAGGTACTGTTTTACTTCTGGGTAATCGGCATACTCTTCCTTCAATGCCTTGATGAAGTGACTGATCACATCCAGTGTGACTTCGCTGTTTAACTTCGCAATTTTTTCCGTAAACGCATCTTCCCACTCGGTAAGCTGGCGAACCATGGTTCGCAAGGAGACTTCCAACTCATCGATGGTGTTATTAAAAGCTTCTTGCTCTTTACGAGTCAGTTCGTCAAAGCTCTCTTCAGTGTGCATCTCCTCACCATTCATTGCGACAAACTGGTAGTCGCCTTGATTGGTTATGGTCAGACTTACACCACGCTCTTTGGCGTATTTGCTGATCTGATCGAGCTCTTTTTGCTGCTTAGTAGAGAGCTGACTTTTCAGTTTCTCAGCTCGGCTAAAGTAGATTTCATTATCAAAAGCCAGCGGCATTGCTTTGACCAATTTGGTCATCAATTTTTCTATGTCTTTGCTCAGCTTGGTACCGACACCAACCGGGAGTTTAAGAACCTTAGGCGTACGAATATCTTCGAAGTTGGCTACATAACACCAATCACTCAATGCCACATTATTAACTGGGTGGCGGTTCAAATAGCGCAAAATCATGGTGCGCTTTCCAAGGCCATTACGGCCAATAGCGTAGATGTTGTAACCTTTCTCTTTAATCGACATCGCGAACTCGACCGCTTTTTGCGCTCGCTCTTGTCCAACGATTTCATCTATCGGCGCAAGTTCTTTAGTCGATTTGCAGGGCAGATTATCAAGATCTGCTGCTTTGTATAACTTGGTTGCCGGTAATGTTGAAATTGCCATAGCCCCCTCCTTGTCGTACTTCTTATTGGGAGTTTTTGTTATCTAAGCTCTTAATGCACTTCTCACTCAATCCTAGCTTAGGAAAACACTTTTCTTCAGTGTAGCTACAAATGTTTGAAATTTAAGTGACTTAGCCAAACTTACTGTTCAACTGCTGCTTTTTTGAACGCTCAAACCATTCTATTGACCCTGTATGTTCAAAGAATTCGACCAAGATGGACAAATTTTGCCAGCTCAACCCCGTTAGCAGCCCTCATATACTGAGAAAAAAGGAGGCGATTATGACCACAAGAAATATTGAACAATTGATCAAGTCTCATGCGACATCCGATGGCGCAGGAGTGGCAATTCAGCGAGTTGCAGGGTTCAACAACAAGAAGTTTTCGCCATTTTTGATGCTCGATGAACTCTATGCCGAGAGCAAAGAAGGTTATATCGGTGGGTTTCCACCCCACCCTCATCGCGGCATCGAGACACTTACCTACATGCGCCAAGGTCACTTTCAACACAAAGACCATATGGGTAATGTTGGCGAGTTGCGTAGTGGCGGTGCGCAATGGATGGCGGCTGGTCGAGGCGTGATCCACAGTGAAATGCCAATGATGGAAGATGGCGCTATGCACGGATTTCAACTTTGGATTAACCAACCGGCAAAGAACAAGATGCAGCCAGCGGAATATATGAACTTACCTATGGAAGAATTAACTCATGTACAAAATGAGCAGCTTGGTGAACTATCGGTAATCGCTGGGAGCGCTGACCTTGGTCGAGAAACCGTTGTTGGTCCATTAGACAAGACGGGAGTTCCACTTTCAGTGATGGATTGGCGTGCACATCAGGGACAAAGCATTCAACTCAACACAGCAACCAGTGATCAAGTGCTAGTGTATGTCTATGCAGGCAGCATTGAATCAAATGGTCAAGCAATCGAACGAGGGACGATGGCGCTGTTTAGCTTAGGCGAAGCTCTGGAGTTATCTGCAAGTGTTCACAGCGGCGCATTGATCTTAGTTGGACAGCCAATCAATGAGCCAGTTGTTCACTATGGACCATTTGTGATGAACACGATGGAAGAAATTGAACAAACCATTGAAGAATATCAGAAAGGGCTGTTTGAAACCTACTAGCTTTAACGATGAGCTCAATAGGCGAACAAACATAAACCACAAAGGAGGCGAAGCGCCTCCTTTGTTGCTACAAATACTCACATAGGTATGCGGTTGGCTCTGCAACCTTAAGATCAAATGAAGAATCACCTGACACATCAAACGAAGAACCACTTGGGTAGCTTACCCACTCTTCTTGACCTGCTAAGCGAACTACAAGTTCACCTTTCACTACCGTCATTTTTTCTGGCGCTTGAGTACCAAAGGTATACTCACCAGCTGCCATCACACCAACGCTAAGGTCATTGTCTGCTTGGGTAAAGCCCAAAGATTTCACGCCGCCTTCAAAATAGGTATTTTCCTTAATCATCATTACTTCCTTTTATTGATGGAAGTTCGTTTTTACCTTGCTAAAGCCTTCAAATCAACCTAAACCGTTAACTTGGAGCGAAAATTATCTCGATATAACTGTTACCTTTAACAAATATCCAAGCACAAAAAATAACCGTAGGTTTTATATAAAACCTATGGATGTAACAAATGATTAATGATACTATTCTTTTCCCCACTCTTTCTCAGTGAGCTTAAAGGACAATTGGTGGAACCACGGTTGGTTTGCGCTGGTGTACAGGTGGATATTGTCTTTTAACCGAATTGAGCATCTAGTATGACCCATATATCTTTAGCAAGAAGGCTGGTATTAAGTACCAGTTTTGTCGCCTTTCTTGTCCTTGCCGCTTTTTCATGGTTTAGTGTCGAAAAAGTTACCGAACTTGTCGAAAATCAAACTCAAAATGGCCTTGCTGCACAAGTTAGCGAAAAGGCTGAAATGACACTTGGCTACATTACTCGCTACCAATCTCTTGCCGACGCTTTTCTTGCGAGCAGTGAAGTCCGTGACTACGCACGCGACCGAGCGCGACAAACCAACCAATACTGGAATGAGAGCGAGTTCAGTGATGTGGCCTCATTTGTTGAGCGCCTAAACAACAGTGACGATAACCTCTATAGCGCATTTTT